>OZ242015.1:1912500-3752649 GCA_965204785.1 Alphaproteobacteria bacterium
GCCGGGGCGACACCCTGATCGATCTTCTCGCGGAGGCCGGCAGCAACGCCAACGATACCGACGGCGTGATCGATGCGGTCGACCACATCTACGATGCGCGCCGCCTGCAGATCGGCCAGGTCGTGACGGCGGTCTTCCAGACCAACACAGACGATGAACGCGCCCTGGCAGCGATCAGCATCGCGCTTGACGATACCTATTACATCGTCGCGAGCCGGGCGGAGACCGGCGGCTTCGAAGCCGAGCGCACCGAGAAGCCCTTGAGCGATGCGCTGCTCACGCCCATCCCCGCCAGCACGGCGGTCGATCCGGGCAACGACGGTTACGCCACCAGCGAAATGGAAATCCGCCGCGGCGACACGCTCATGCGTCTGGCGGTGCGTGCGGGTGCGACGCGCAACGAGGCCGACCAGGCCATCCGCGTGCTCACCGAACTCATCGATCCGACCTCCCTCCAGGTCGGCCAGATCCTGCTCGTCACCTTTTCCGGGGCGGGTGCGCAAAAGGCGCTGGCCGCGCTCAGCCTTGCGGTCGATGACAATCAATATGTCATCGCCGAGCGGCTGGCCTCGGGCACGTTCGACGCCTACCGCAGCGACCAGGCCTTCACCGCCCTCACGCCCGCTCCGGCCAGCAGCGACATGGACGTTGCCGCGGCCCTGGAAACCCTGCGTGCGTCCGGAGCCCAGATCGAGCGCATGACGATCTCCCAGGGCGACACCCTGATGGATCTCATCGTCGATGCCGGCGCCACCATCACCGAAGCCCACGAAGCTGCGCGTATCCTGGGCCGTCACTTCGATCCGCGACGCCTCCAGATCGGCCAGCGTGTATATGTGGTGCAGTCGCTGGGGCCGGCGCGCTCGGGCCTGACGGTCCTGGGTATGGTGATTCTAGATGCCGGCGACGAGGGCGTGATCGTGGTGACGCGCCTTCCCCAGGATGGTGGGTACGAAGGCAAGCGCATTACCGACGTCTCCGAAATCGCGCTCACCGAACCCGTGCCGACCGAGGAGATCGAAGAGTTCGAGGAAGTGGCAGAACTCCTGCCCGCGACGAATTTCGGCCAGCACATAAGCATCGAGACGCTCCATATCCAGGCCGGCGACACGCTGATGTCGCTGTTGCTGCGCTCGGGCGCCGACCGCGAGGAGGCCGACAAGGCGATCAGCGCGCTGCGTCCCCACTGCGATCTCACGCGCCTCCAGATCGATCAGCAGGTCCGCGTCGCCTTCGAAAAGAACGCTGACGGCGGCGAGGATCTCGTGACCGTCAGTGTCAGGGTCAAGGACAAGCTCTTCGCTCAGGCCGACAAACGCGGCGAATTTTTCGTTGCCGGTCGCACCAGCGCACCGGTCAACCCGGCGTTCGCACCCATCGTTGCCTCGATTCCTCCCGCAGCCGACATCGAACCTCTCATCCCGTCCGAGGTCGTTGAAGACGACACGGTCGAAGAGGTCATCGAGGTCGTCGCAGTCGACCCCGGGGAGCCGGTCGAGCCGAAACTTCCCGTGACCGAAATCGAGAGCGAGATCGAACTCTCGGCCCTTGCCGAACAAGTCTGGTTCGAACTCAACGACGATGACTCCATCGCCGGACTGCTTCGCGGGCTCACGGCCAACGGCGCGGAGATCACCAAGGTCATCAACGCCCTTTCCCAGAAGACCGATCTCACGACCACCGAAGCCGGGCGCCAACTGATCGTCATCACCGACGAGAACGGCGCCGGTGTTCAGATCGTCGCGCTCTCGCTTTCGGTGTCCGATCAGGAGACCGTCGCGGTGGTGCAGCAGCGTGACGGCGGTTTCAGGGCGCGCCGGGCAACCAGCCACGTCGATCTCTCTGACTTTTTCCTGGCGGCGCCTGAGGAAATAATCGCCGATCCCGAGCCTGTTCCCGGCTGGCCCCTGGCGGGCGACAACCTGACCTACGCATCGCTGGAAATTGCTCCGGGCGGAACTCTCATGAACGGGCTCATCGACCTTGGCGTCGACACAATCCAGGCCGACGAGGCCATGGACTCCCTGCGCGAGGTCTTTAACCCTCGCAGCATCCGCGCCGGTCAGATCGTCGAGATCGCCACCGATGCCGGGGGGCTTCGCAGTTTCATCATGCGCGTGCGCCCCGGCGAACGTGTCGAGGTCGCGCGTAACGATGAGGGTTTCCTCTCGCGTCTGGTCGTCCTGCCCACAGACCGCATCGTTCGCGCGGCGGTCGGCAGGATCGAAAGCAGCCTCTATCAGGCCGCACTCGACGGCGGGGTTCCGCCCAACGTTCTGGCAGACATGATCCGCGCCTACAGCTTCGACGTCGACTTCCAGCGCGAAATCCGCCAGGGCGACAGCTTCGAATTGATCTATGAGGAGTTCGTGGACGAGGACGGCAACACCGTGCGTTACGACCCGCCGCTTTACGCCACGCTCAACGTCTCGGGCGTCACGCTGCCAATCTACCAGTTTACCCCGGCATCGGGCTTCATCGACTATTTCAACGACAAGGGTGAAAGCGTGCGCAAGGCGCTGCTGCGTACCCCAATCGACGGCGCGCAGGTCACCTCCAACTACGGCATGCGCACTCTGGGCGGTTACACGCGCATGCACAAGGGTACGGACTTCGGCGCGGTCACGGGCACGCCCATCGTCGCGGCCGGTGACGGCGTCATCGACCAGCTCGGCTGGTTCGGCGGCTACGGCAACTATGTGCGCATCCGCCACAACGACACCTACAAAACCGCCTATGCGCACATGAGCGCCTATGCCAGCGGGCTTGGCGGGGGCGACCGGGTGCGCCAGGGCGAGGTCATCGGTTATGTCGGCAGCACCGGCAACTCGACCGGCCCACATCTCCACTACGAGGTCCTGGTTCACGACGAGCAGATCAATCCGCTTGATGTGCGCCTGCCGTCGGGCGAAATCCTGACCGGCGCCGAACTCGAGCGTTTTTATGTCGAACGCGACGCGCTCGACGCCGCCTTCGCCGATCTCATCAGCGAACAGTATATCGCCAGCGGTGACTGATCTCCTGATCGACGGTCCACAGGACGCGGCGGTCACCTTTGCTTTCGCGCACGGTGCCGGCGCGCCTGCCGACAGCGACTTCATGAACGCCGCCGCCCGGGGGCTTGCCGGTCACGGTATCCGCGTCGTGCGGTTCGAGTTCCCCTATATGGCCAAACGCCGGGAGGACGGGAAACGCCGCCCGCCCGACCGTCAGCCCGTCCTGCTGGAGACCTGGCATCGGGTCATTGCTGACCTGGGCTGGCCCGAGCAGCTTGTCATCGGCGGCAAGTCCATGGGCGGGCGCATGGCAAGCCTCCTCGCCGATGAAGCCGGCGTTGCCGGACTGGTAGCCTTCGGTTTCCCGTTTCACGCACCGGGCAAACCGCCCGGAACCCGGATCGACCACCTCGCCTCCCTCAAGACCCCCTCCCTCTTCCTCCAAGGCACACGGGACGCGCTGGGCAACCGCGACGAGGTCGAGAGCTACGACCTTTCGCCAGCCATCGCGCTGCACTGGATCGAGGATGGCGACCACAACCTCAAACCGCGCAAGGCAAACGGCTGGAACCACGACGAAGCCATTGCCGCCGCGGACGAGGCAACGACAGCCTTCATGTTCAAGGTTGCCGGGTGAGATTGTGTGTCGCCGCAGCGTCCGCCTTTGACACTTGGAATCCGCCAGTGATAAGCCGCCCAACTCCAACCGCGGTCGAACCATGCTGAAGAACCTGATTGTCATCGACGATTTCTACGGCAACCCATGAAGGCCCGCGAATTCGCCAGGAACATGGAATATCCCGATCCCGGCCCGGATGTGCATTACCCCGGCCGCAACTCCAAACAATCCATGGCCTGGCCGCAGATGGATCAGATGTCCAGCCAAATCGTCGGCGAACCGCTAGAACGGCGCGGCAATCTGGCCCACAGCTTCTGCCGCATTTCACTCGAAGGCAACACGCGGACCGGTTGCGGCGTTCATGTCGATCCAGGCTGCACCTGGGCAGGCATCATCTTTCTCACGCTCGATGAACACTGCCAGGACGGCCTAGGTTTCCACCGGCACCGTAACTACGGTACGGACCGCGCGCCGCTCAACGATCAGGAGGCCCAGGACATCTTTGCGAGCCCCATCAGGAATCGCTCATCCCCTATGAGGGCGCGCAAAAACGACCGTTCGACGGGTCCACGGGCGTGGAAGATTGGGAGCGTACCATCTTCGTACCCATGAAGTTCAACTGGCTGGTCTTGTTCCGTGCCCTGATGTGGCACGCGGGCGGGCGCGACTTCGGCGACAGCATCGACAACGGCCGCTTCGTCCAGCTCTTCTTCCGGTAATCGCCCCAGGGGCAACCGGTGCAGCGTTAGGGCGGATCGACCACGGGGGTCTCCGGTCCGAACGATGTGCTCCAATTGCGGTTGTTGAGGCGGTAGACGTCGAACGGCGCCAGATACCCTGCCTGCTCGGAGGTGCATGGCAGCATGTAGTATCCGCGCGCGGGATGATTGCCCGAACCCGCACCATAGAACGGATAGGCGAAGGGGCCGGGACCATTGGGTGGCTTCGCTGTGAATGATTACCGCCTGCAGTTGAGAAACCTGATCGAAAATCAGATCCTCGACATAGCCATAGGCCGCGCCGTTGTTGAGCAGGACATAATAGCCCAGCAACTCCATTGCCTTCCATGCACGGATCGCCAGCACGTCCTCTTCAGCCTTGAAGGTTCCGCTGGAGGCCTCGCTGTCGCTCAGCGCGACATCCTTGAAGACCGAGTAGTCTTCGAGCGTCTTCTCTGTCACCGGAATCTGGATGGCTTCTTCCTCTTCGAGGACTTCCACGCGGTCACAGGGAACGCTGGCATGGGTATCGCCGATACCCCAGAATCCGCCCACTTCGACGATGACCGAGACAACCTTGCCGTCCGGGCTGATGACGAGGTTTTTCACATTGCCGATTTCATCGCCATCGGGGCCGTAAACGTCGTAATCAATAGAGAAACCGTGCCACGCTCCAACCGGAACTGTAGAGCGGCTCGTAATCCCAGGTATCGAGAGAAACGATCTCCGTCTCTTTCAGGATCCCGTCGCCGGTTTGCGCCTTGGATTCGACGGAAAGCAGCAATGCGGCCGATAGGGTGGAAATAAACAGGGCTTTGGAAAGCATGAAAGCCTTCTCGGCTGATTAACCTCTCTATTTCCAACACCGCCCTCCAGGTTGGGTTCCCCTCTCGTCTTGTCTTGTCAACACGCGATCGATGGCGATGCACGACCAGACCCCGTGTCCACTCTCTAAGATCGAAGGCCGCCCTCATTCCGTCGTTCTGGGGTCCTCGACAAAGGTGTGGGTCTCATCGTTTTGCGGCGTAGCCGTCAGCACCGTCACGCCGTCGTCTGAACGGAAACGGTGCCAGCAGGCGCGCGGCACCACGACCAGCATGCCGGCTTCCAGATCCAGGGTCTGTTTCTCGTCATCGACGATGATGTCGAACTGCGTTGCACCGGCCATGACATGAACCAGTTCGTCCCCTTTCATGTGGCGTTCCCAGCCCGCGTTGCCATTGAAACTGCCCAGGAACACCCCGCAGTCCAAGAAGTCCCCTTCGCCCAGCGTGGCGAAGGCCTGCATCACTTCCTCCTCGGTCGTGTGCTCCCCGCGGTTCCTGATCGGGCTGAGCGCGGCCATGCGGTCGGCGACCTTGATGGGTTCGATCATGGATGTCTCCAGGTTGTGGCGTGACGGTCTGTGTTGCGATTAGCAATATGATACTATAATATCACAGAAAGTCGCAAGAGAATACAGCACCCTCATGCCGGTTCATCCCCTCCGGATCGTCCCATCGGACCTCGACACGCCCCCGCCGGCCCTCATGCAGCTGGATCTTGGTGCACGCCTGCGCGAGCTGCGCACTGAGCGGGGCTGGAGCCTGGACGAGGCCGCCCTGATGATAGGCCTTTCGCGCTCCTCCCTTTACAAGATCGAGAAGGGCAAGATGTCGCCCACCTTCGAGGCCCTGCGCAAACTCTCCGAAGGCTTCGGCCTCGACCTCCAGCGCCTTCTGGGTTCACCCTCAGGCATGCGCGCAGCCGGACGCCGCGCCATCACAAGGGCCGACAGCAAACCCGACTACGCAATCCAGCACTACACCTACCGTCCGCTCGCTGAGGCTCTGGCGCACAAGGCCATGCTCCCCTTCGAGTTCATCGTGCACGCACGCTCCCTCGACGCCTTCGCCGACTGGGACCGTCACGACACGGAAGACTTCTGCTACGTCCTCAAAGGCACCATGGTGCTCTACACGGAATTCTACGAACCGGTTACGCTGAAAACCGGCGACAGTATCTACTACGACGGCCGCATGGGCCACGCCTGCATCTCCACCGGCGCGGGCGACGCCACCGTGCTCTGGGTCAGTTCCGTCTGATCGTGATCCGATCTAGGCTCCATCTATGAAGACGCTCCTTCCCCTCGACGAGGCCATCCGCCTCATCAGGCCCGGCATGACCGTGGCGGTCCCGCCGGAATACTGTGGCGTGGCGATGGCGGCGACGCGGGCGCTGATCCGTGCGGGCATCGGCGACCTTCACCTTGTCGCCGTGCCCCAGAGCGGGCTTCAGGCTGACATGCTGATCGGTGCGGGCCTTGTCACGACGCTGGAAGCCGCGGCGATCACCATGGGCGAGCGCGGCCCCGCACCGCGCTTTGCCGATGCCGTGCTATCAGGCACGATCGCCATGATGGACGCCACCTGCCCGGCCATCCACGCCGCCCTGCAGGCGTCCGAAAAGGGCCTGCCGTTCCTGCCCCTGCGCGGCATCCTGGGCACCGGCATCCTCGTTAACCGACCCGACTGGCGCATCATCGACAATCCCTTTGGCAACGACGACCCCATCGTCGCGCTGCCCGCCATCCGCCCCGATGTCGCGCTCTTCCACTGCGAGATGGTCGATGCCCACGGTAACCTCTGGATCGGCCGGTGCCGCGAGTTCGCGACCATGGCGCATGCTTCGGCAGCGACCATCGCCACCGTCGAGGAGCGTTACGACGGCAATCTCTTCGAGGACGATGCGCTGGCCGCCGGCGTGCTTCCCGCCGCCTATGTCGACACCGTCTGCCACGTGCCCGGCGGCGCCTGGCCGCTCGCCATGCCGGGCTACCAGGCCGCCGACGCCGAAACGCTCGATGCTTATTGCAGCGCGGCGGCCACTGCCGAGGGTTTCTCTGCCTGGCTCGCCGACCACCTAGAACATGCGGACGCTGCGTGAGCGATCCCGGACGCACCCAACTCCTGATCGCGGCCCTGGCGCGCCTGCTCGTCGGATCGCGCCGCGTCGCCGTAGGCGCGCAGTCGCCCATTCCGGGCTCGGCGGCGTTTCTCGCTCAGGCGATGGGGCTGGGGCCAAAGCAGGTCACGGTGCTGGGCAGCCGCGCCCACAACGATTTCAGCGAGGGCGGACGCGAACTCTTCGACCGCGCCGCCCAGGGCCGCATCGACGCCTTCTTCCTGGGTGGAGGCCAGATCGACGGCGCGGCCAACATCAACCTCGTCGGTATCGGCGACTATCCGAACGGCAAAATCCGCTTCCCCGGCTCCTTCGGCTCCAGCTATCTCTATTTCCTAATCCCCAAGGTCATCCTGTTCCGCGAGGAGCACACACCCCGCACCCTGGTCGAGGCGGTCGACTTCATCTCCGCGCCGGGCACGTCACCCACCAACGTCTACCGGCGGGGCGGCCCCGTCGCATTGGTCACGGGCCGCTGCGTCTTCTCCTTCGATGCAGGAACCGGCCGCTTCACGCTCGCCAGCGTGCACCCCTGGAGCAGCCCTGAGGAAGTCCGCGACCAGACCGGCTTTGCCTTCCACATGCCCGACGACTGCCCGCAAACGCCCGAACCCGACGCCGTTATGCGCGATCTCATCGCCGGCCCCGTGCGCGATCTCATCGCCGAAACCTACCCGGCCTTCGCCGCCGGTCTCACTCAAGGGTGACAGCGCCGCGCGATCGTCCGAAAATACCGACGCGACCAAGGGAATACGGGACATGACTACACTCCAGGAACGCCTCGACCGGGACGAGGTCCTCGTCATCGACGGCGGCATGGGGACCGAGCTGGAGAGGCGCGGGGTCGAAATGGACGGCGCGGCCTGGGCCGGTGCGGCCGCACGCGAGCATCCAGACGTCATTCGCGCGATCCACCGTGACTTCATCGAAGCCGGCGCCGATATCGTCATCGCCAACACCTATGCCGCGGCACCGCACGTCCTGCGCCATGCCGGGATCGGCGAGGCCGAGGCCTGCGCACTCAATCGCATCTCCTGCGAAGTCGCCCGCGAAGCCTCGCGCGAGGCAGGGCGCGCCGTGCTGGTGGCGGGTTCCATGTCGAGCTTCCGCGCAGGACTCCACCTCGACACTCTGCCCGATGACGACGAGGCCCGCGCCAGCTATGGCCCACAGGCCCGCGCGCTGGCCGATGCGGGCTGCGACCTCATCATCGCCGAGATGATGCTCGATCCCGTCGTCTCGCCCCGCGCCATCGAGGCGGCTCTCGCCACCGGCCTGCCGGTCTGGATCGGCTTGAGCGCGCGTCTTGCCGAAGACGGCGCGGTCATGGGGTTCCACCGCTACACCGACGATCCCTTCGACACCGTGCTCGACGCCTGTCTGCAGCCGGGTATCCAGGCCGCGGGCATCATGCACACCGACATCGCCGACACGCCGCCCGCGCTCGAGGCGCTTGAGGCCAAGTGGTCCGGGCCGCGCTTCGCCTACCCGCACTCGGGCCATTTCAAGATGCCGAACTGGCAGTTCGACAGCGTCATCGGCCCGCAGGATTACGTGACCGAGGCGCAGGGATATCTCACGGGTGGCGTGCAGGCCATCGGCGGCTGTTGCGGGCTGAGTCCCGACCACATTCGCGCCCTCAAACAGGCGCTCCCCGCCAGGCTGCCCGGCCGTTAATCTTTCAGACTTTAAATGCGCGGACGAACGCCTCCGTCCGCGTCACCGCCGCAAACACGCCGTCCTCCAGCATGAAGCTCGCCAGCGCCGGCCTCGTGCACGGTCGGGTCGCCGCCGATCGCGCTCCAGTAGTCGCCCGGCGAACAGAAATCATGCTGCATGTCGACGATCACCAGCGCACTGTCGCGCGCCTTCATCGAGCCATTGCACGAGAAACCGAACGGCTCGACCGGAACCCGAACCTCCATGGCGTTGTCTCCCATCTGCGGGCGCATTATGGACAGCCGCACCCGATCGCGCCAACATGGCGGACAAAACAGGAGGCTCTCATGTCCGCGCACCGGTTCGGCTTTCCCGCCCGCGACGGCGGCACCATTGATCTCGGCGACTACAAGGGCAAGGCCGTGCTGGTCGTCAACGTCGCATCTGAATGCGGCTGCACGCCCCAGTACAAGGACATGCAGGCACTTTGGCAGAAACGCAGGGACCACGGCGTCGTGGTGCTGGGCGTACCCAGCAACGAGTTCGGCGCCCAGGAGCCAGGCTCGGAAGCGGAGATCAAGACCTTCTGCGAGACCAAGTACGGTGCCGACTTCCCCATGACCGCCAAGCAGCAGGTCCTCGGTGCGCAAGCCCATCCCTTCTACCGCTGGGTCGTGGAGCAGGCGGGCGAGGACGCCGCGCCCAAATGGAACTTCCACAAAATCCTGATAGGTCCCGACGGCGAACTCGCCGCCCTCTGGCCTTCCAAGGTCGAACCCAACTCCGATGAGGTCAACCAGGCCATCGACGAAAGCCTGGGTTGACTGCGTTCAGCGCGGCGCCGCGTTCCAGGCAAGGTCGGAATTGGGTGTAAGGTCGACAGCGGCGCGCAGCGAACCGTCCATGTAGAACGGCACGGACGCGTGTTCACGCACGATGCGCCAGCCGTCGGACGTCCGTTTCAGACAGAGCGTGTTGCGGAACCACAGGTCGACAGCTTCGCCGCCTTCCTTAGTGCCACGTGATAGGCGAGGCCGCCCCCCACGACGGTCTCTGCTTCCGCGGCCTCGATCAGGGTCGCTCCCTCCCAAGTGTCGAGCCATGCCTACAGGTCCTGGGGATCCTTGCCCTGCTAAGCAAGCGGCGGCGCCAGCGAATAGATCAAGGCACCGGACGCATAGCAGGCCAGGATTTTTGCCGCGTCCTTGCGCACATGTCCTTCCTGCAGCCGGGCGAGCACCTCGACGATGACCTGCCGGTCCGCGGCGTCTGACGTGTTCGTCATGACGGCCTGCGGAGCGCCGCTTCCAGAGCGGCGATATCGAGCTTCTGCATGGTCATCATGGCTTCCCGGACACGCCCGGCAGCGACCTTGTCTTCGGCGTTGAGCAGGACGGACAGACCCTGCTTTCGATATAGCTTTCGGGCAGCAGCGAGACGTAGAAGTCCGCAGCTTCCTCGCCTTAGCCGTCGAACCACAGACAGGTATGGACCTACGGCCTTTCGCGCATGGCTCAGGCTTCTGCCGTGGAAAGTGATTGCGCCAGATCGTTTAGCTGTTCGGCAGCAGCGTTCCATCCCTGCTCGAAACCCATCTCCAGATGCTGCTGACGCGCTTCGGCCGTGCCGTGCCGACCAGATCATCTCCAGAGATCCAACACATCTGCCGACTCGTTTTCCAGGTTGCCGTATCCGGTTTCGATTTGTGCATGTAGTCCAACACGGTCTGCTTGGCGTCGCGGAAGCGGGTCAGCAGAACGTCGCTCACTATCAGGGCGCCAGCGTTTATCATCAGGTTACGCGGCTTGCCGTTCTCGACCTCCAACTGCACCAGAAAATTGAAGGCGTTGCCGAAGGGTTCGCGCCCAACCCTGCGCCACGACTCATCGCCAATCTGGCCGATCACCAGGTGATCGGCGAATCGGTCCGGATTTCGCTGCCGTCGGCATGCACGATCAGGTTCTGCTCGTGGGCGGCCGTGCCCACGCCGTCGATATGCAGGAACGCTTCGATGCTCAGCACCATGCCCGCCTCGAAACAGTCATCAGGCTTGGACATCCTCACGCCGATATTAAGGATTCTCCCAATATAAGTCCGGTGCCGTGGCCGTAGAGCGGCCACTGGTAGCTCATCTGGCTTTCGCCTTCCTGGAACCGGGCGGCCAGAGCATCGTCGATGCGCGCGACATCGTGCACGTTCGCGCCGGGCCTAGTCACTTCGATCACACCGTCAACGATGGCGATGCAGTTCTCGATCAGCGCCTTCTGGTCGCCGTTGGGCTTGCCGCCTGCCACCACCGTACGGCCGGGATCGAGCCAGTAGCCCTGATAGATGATGCTGTCGAGCCAGCCGCGTACCAGATCACCCTATTTGGGAATGCCGGCACCCGTCCCGATGAACGGATTGCTGGCCCAGCGGGAGATATGTTCGCCATGGGCCACAGGGATCATCTGACACACGCCGCCAGAACGACGGATTTCGCGGATCGCTTCGGCCACCGCCTCGGCCTCGGAAACACCGCGACCAGACCTTCCATCAACAGGCCAAGCGCGCGCGTGGCGATCACGCCGGCCTTGCGGAAGACCTCCATCTCGGCCGTGCTCTTGATGCGCCGGGTGCGCTGGACCAGCGTTTCGTCCTCGACCCAGGACGTACCGGACGCGGCGGCATCCAGAAGACGCCAGTATTTCAGAGGAAGAAAGTCCGCGCCCACCAGAGTAACCGGCCCGCCGATCTTGTGTGCGGCAAGCGCTCTGCCTGCCGCCGTGACCGGGTCGCTGTGTCCGCTCACCCACTGACGCTCAGCGGTTCGTGGCGCGGATCGGACTCATCAATGATGAGTTCGGGCGCCTCTCCAGGCTGCAGCAGCACGGCGGAGAACGAGCGGGCCGTGTTCAGCGGGTTGTCGACCTCCTAGCCGGAGGCACAGGAATAGTAGTTGGAAAGACAGAACACATCGTTGCAGCGATCATAACTCCCACCGCATGACCCCTGCCCTTCATCTTCTCTTCGATCTTCGACCAACGCGCCTGATATTCTTCTACCGCAAACATTAACCGCCCCAAGAAATCGCGGGTACACACTGCAGCACAATGGCGCACCTGCCAAGGGCGTGAAGGAAACTTCAGCTGCCCGTGATCTCGACATCGCCACGCAGCGACTCCATATGGAATCTGGAAGACGGGAAACATCATGACAGAAGGTCTCAACAACGATCTCAGGCAATCGGCATCGGCAGACACCGCCGCCATGGAATGGCAGGTCAGCCCCAGCCCGACCGTCTTGCGCAAACGGCTCGACCACCATGGTCCCGCCGAGGCGGGTCGCGTCACGTCGGTCGTGCGCTACGACCCCGAAAGCCGCTTTGCCGCCCATCCCCATCCAGACGGCGAGGAAATCCTGGTGCTGGACGGCGTCTTTTCCGATCACACCGGCGACTATCCCGCCGGCAGCTATCTCCTCAATCCGGAAGGGTTCGAGCATGCACCTTTTTCCAGGGAGGGCTGCCTGCTGTTCGTGAAGCTGCGCCAGTACCTCGGCACAAACCGCAGCCATGTCCTGCTCAAGACCGATACGCTTGCCTGGCACGAGGCGGGCGAAACGGGCGTGGAGGAAAAGACGCTCTATGACGAAGGGCGCTACCCCGAACGTGTCGTGCTGCGCCAGCTTGCGCCGGACAGCGTGACGCATCTGCGGCAATCGGGCGATCATGAGCTGTTCGTGACGGACGGCAGTATCATCACCAATGGCCGCAGGCTCGAACCAGGCGGCTGGCTGCGCCTGCCCGACGGCGAGGCGGTCGCGGTGGAAAGCCGGGAGGGCGCGGTCTTCTACCTCAAATCGGGGCATCTCGTCGATGGC
This sequence comes from Alphaproteobacteria bacterium, assembly GCA_965204785.1. Lineage (GTDB taxonomy): Bacteria > Pseudomonadota > Alphaproteobacteria > SP197 > SP197 > SP197. Next base: position 1,925,298 of record OZ242015.1, read on the forward strand.
TGACGCCGCGCCGCGCACCGCCGCCGGGCAGGCGGTCTGGTACGGGCCCGACATGGCCGGCCGCACCGACTGGCTGCACGGACTCGATACCGGCCATCTCGCCGAGTTGGAGGCGGCCGCTGGCGCCTTGCTGGACGCGAGCCGCGACATCGCCGGGGTCAAGGCGGAAGACGCCACGCTTCCCACCATCGATCCTCTGCTCGCCAGCATCGCCGATGAGGTCGTCCGGGGCCGCGGCTTCGTGCTTCTGCGTGGTTTACCGGTCGAGCGCTGGGACCGCGCAACCTCGGCCCTTGCCTACTGGATCATTGGCACGCGTCTGGGTGTTGCCGTTGCCCAGAACGCACAGGGTCATGTGCTGGGCCATGTCCGCGATCTGGGCCACGATCCGACCAATCCCATGACGCGCTACATCACCAATGCGCGCCAAGAATACCACACCGAATTCCTTCGACATCGTCGGTCTGCTTTGTCTCCACCCGGCAAAATCCGGCGGCGCGAGCGCAATCACGAGTTCGACCACGGTGTGGAACGAGATCGTGGCACGACGGCCCGACCTCGCGCGCATCCTCACCGAACCCTTCATCGTCGACCGCAAGGGCGAGGTGCCGCCGGGCAAGCAGGTGACCTACTGGCTTCCCGTCTTTCATGATCACGGGGGCGCCATTACGGCGATCTATGCCCGTGCGTTCATTGCCGCGGCGCAAATCAGGCCGGAGACGCCTCGGATCACCGACGAACAGACCGAAGCGCTCGATCTCCTCGATCGTCTGGCGCATGACGACGCCATTCGCCTCGACATGGATTTCCAGCCCGGCGACATGCAGTTCCTGCACAACCACCAGATTCTGCACGCGCGCACGCCCTAAGAAGACTGGCCCGAGCCCGAGCACAAGCGGCATCTGCTCCGCCTCTGGCTCTCCGCGCACAATGGACGTGATTTGCCTGCAGGCTTTGCCGAGCGCTATGGCACGGTCGAAAAAGGCTAAGGTGCGCGGCGGCATCCGGGTCGCCGGCGTCACGCCCAGCGCGCCGCTGGAGCCCTGAACCTGTTCACGACAGCGAACAGGCTTCCGGCACCCAACCATCACGGCCGGGTTTGCTCTGATCCCGCGGACGTCCTGTCCGATGCCAGGGCGGGCCGTTTCGGTGTCGGCGGTCAAGCCGGTTTCCACCACCTTGATTTCTCAATGCGGCAAGCCGGGCGCAGCCTTGACGGCTTCACCACAAGAGGAGCCAGGCATGACCCGCAAGCTCATAACCAAGCTGATCATCGTCGCCACCGCCGGCCTGATGCTGACCGGATGCCTCACCGTCGATGGCGGCAACAGTCACGGCGAACAGCGCATGGAATGGCGCAACGACCACCAGACCAGCTGACCTCCTGGCATTAACCGTTTGATTGCACGCTTGGCCTAAACCTCGCCATGGCCCAGACTCCCTGTCGGACCAGCGGGGGAGTTTAAGACATGACAGGAAGACTGAACGGCAGAACGGCGATCGTCACCGGCGGCGGGCGCGGCATCGGTGCAGGCATTGCACGGGTCTTCGCGAGTGAGGGCGCGCGGGTGCTGATCGCCACACGCACGCTCAAGCGCGGCCAGCAGGTCGCCGCGGCGATCAACAAGACGGGCGGCGAAGCCTCGGCCATCGCGACCGACGTTTCGGATGCCGGTCAGGTCGGCGCCATGATCGATCACGCGTGCAAGCACCATGGCGCCATCGACATCATGGCCCACAACGCCGGCATCTTTCCCTCCTCCACCATCACGAGAATGAAGGAGAGCGAGTGGGACCAGGTGCTCGACACCAATCTCAAGAGTCTATTCCTGGTGTGCAAGGCCGTGCTGCCGCACATGACGCGGCGCAAGTACGGGCGCATCGTCGTCACGTCCTCGATTTCGGGCCCGCGCGTTGGCATGCCGGGCTGGAGCCATTATTGCGCGTCAAAGGCGGGCGTGAACGGCTTCCTGAAATCGGCCGCGCTGGAGGTCACCAAGAAGGGTGTCACGATCAACGCCGTCGAGCCGGGCAACATCCAGATCCGCCCCACGGGCTCCAGGGAGGCCAAGGCCCACGAGGACAACATGAAACAGGCCATTCCCATGGGTTTTCTCGGTACGCCCGAAGACATCGCCTACGCCGCACTCTACCTCGCCAGCGACGAGGCGCGCTACGTCACCGGCCAGACCATCGTTGTCGACGGCGGCCAGATCCTGCCGGAAAGCCAATCGGGAATTCTTGAATCTTGATCAAAATGACCATTTTAAGTGGTCCATCATTGGAGCAAGGCTGATGCCTCCGACGAGCGACCGGACGGATACGGTTTCGGTCACCGATTTCAAGGCGAAGTGCCTCGCGATCATCGATGATGTCGCAAGAGGCCGGAAGAACCCATCGTGTTAACCAAACACAACAAGGCTGGCGCTGCAATTGTGCCACTTGACAACCAGTTCGAGCCGCTTCGGGGATCGTCGAAGGGAACCGTGACCATCGCCGAGGGAACCGATCTCACCAAACCGACTGGAGAAATCTGGTCGGCCGATGCCTGATCCGGTTCTGCTCGATACCTGCGCGATCATCTGGGCTAGCGAAGGCTCACAAATGGATGAAACTGCGCTCGACATGATTTCCGGGGCACACCAGGCGCATGTTGGCGTCTACGCATCGCCCATCTCAGCATGGGAAGTGGGCATTCTCGTTAAGAAAGGCCGACTCACGCACTCGATCAATGTCGGCACATGGTGGAAGAAATTCGTCACAAAGGACGGCGTGCGCGAACTGGATCTGAACGCCGACCTTCCGATTGCCTCGACACAGCTTCCTGGGTCCAGCCTCACGGACCCGGCCGATCAGATCGTGTCATCCGGCGCGCGTAACCACGATCTCGTCGTGATCACGCGCGATGCAAGGCTTCTCGACTACGCGGCGCAGGGCCACATGCGCACCCTGTACTGCTGAGGGATCATGCCGCCTGTTCGGAGGCGACCGGGCTGTTGGAGATGACGAGGCCCAGGGCGCTGTTCGAGACCTGCACCGTGTCGCCGTCCCTGATCTCGCCTTTCAGGATCTTCTCGGCGAGTTCGTTCTGCAGCGCGCGCTGGATGACACGCTTGAGCGGGCGGGCACCGTAGACGGGGTCGTAGCCCTCGTTGCCCAGCCAGTCGCGCGCGCCATCGTCGAGATCCAGGGTGATCTTGTGGTCCTCCAGGAGCTTGCGCAGGTAACCGAGCTGAATGTCGACGATCGCAGCCATCTGCTCGCGTTTCAGGCGGTGGAACAGAATGATCTCGTCGAGCCGGTTCAGGAATTCGGGCCGGAAGTGACCCTTGACCGCGCCCATGACCATCTCGCGAACGCTGTCGACGTCCTCATCCTCGCCCAGGTTGGCCAGGAAGTCGGCGCCGATGTTCGACGTCATGACGATCAGCGTGTTCTTGAAGTCGACCGTGCGGCCCTGACCGTCCGTCAGGCGGCCGTCGTCGAGCACCTGCAGCAGCACGTTGAAGACATCCGCATGGGCCTTTTCGATCTCGTCGAACAGGATCACCTGATAGGGCCGCCGCCGTACCGCCTCGGTCAGCGCGCCGCCTTCCTCATAGCCGACATAACCCGGAGGCGCGCCGATCAGCCGCGAGACCGCGTGCTTCTCCATGAACTCCGACATGTCGATGCGCTGCATCGCGTGTTCATCGTCGAACAGGAAGGCGGCCAGTGCCTTGACGAGCTCGGTCTTGCCCACGCCCGTGGGCCCAAGGAACATGAAGCTGCCGATGGGCCGGTTGGGATCCTGCAATCCCGTACGTGCACGGCGCACGGCATTGGAAACCGCGACCAGCGCGTCGCGCTGCCCGACCACGCGCTGGGCGAGGCCTTCTTCCATGGCGAGCAGCTTCTCGCGCTCGCTTTCGAGCATCTTGTCGACGGGAATGCCGGTCCAGCGCGAGACGACGCCTGCGATGTGATCGTCCGTGACCGCTTCATCAAGCATCCGGCCGGGATCGGACTCCTCTGCTTCTTCGGCGGCCTTCAACTTGGCTTCGATGTCGGGGATGACTCCATAGGCAAGCTCGCCCGCACGCGCCAGATTGCCCTGGCGCTGGGCCTGCTCCAGCTCCTGGCGGCCATGGTCCAGCTCCTCCTTCAGCTTCTGGGCGCCGGCAAGCTGTTCCTTTTCCCTCTCCCATTCGATGGTGAGCTCGTAGGAGCGGCCTTCCAGGTCCGCCAGCTCGCTTTCCAGCTTGCCCAGACGGTCGCGCGAACCCGCGTCGTCTTCCTTCTTCAACGCCTCGCGCTCGATTTTGAGCTGGATGATGCGTCGGTCGAGTTCGTCGATCTCTTCAGGCTTGGAATCCACCTCCATCTTCAGCCGGCTCGCGGCCTCGTCGACCAGGTCGATCGCCTTATCGGGCAGGAAGCGGTCGGTGATGTAGCGGTTGGACAACGTCGCGGCGGCCACGATCGCGGCATCGGTGATGCGCACGCCATGGTGCAGCTCATACTTCTCCTTCAGACCGCGCAGGATGGAGATGGTGTCGGGCACCGCAGGCTCGGCAATGAACACGGCCTGGAAGCGGCGCGCCAGCGCGGCGTCCTTTTCGATGTGCTTGCGGTATTCGTCCAGCGTCGTCGCGCCCACGCAGTGCAGCTTGCCCCGCGCCAGCAGCGGTTTGAGCAGATTGGATGCGTCCATCGAGCCTTCCGCCGCACCGGCGCCAATCAGCGTGTGGAGTTCGTCAATGAAAACGACAATCTCGTCCGCGGCCGTCTCGACTTCCTCGAGCACGGCCTTCATGCGCTCCTCGAACTCGCCGCGGAACTTCGCGCCCGCGACCATGGAGCCCAGATCGAGCGACATGAGGATCTTGTTCTTGAGGGATTCGGGCACGTCGCCGTTGACGATGCGCAGGGCGAGACCTTCCACGATGGCGGTCTTGCCCACGCCGGGTTCGCCGATCAGCACGGGGTTGTTCTTCGTGCGGCGCGAAAGCACCTGCATCGTGCGGCGGATTTCCTCATCGCGTCCGATGACCGGATCGAGATCGCCCTTGCGCGCGGCCTCGGTCAGGTCGCGCGCATATTTCTTGAGCGCGTCGTAGCCTTCCTCGGCCGAAGCGCTGTCGGCCGTGCGGCCCTTGCGCATATCGGCGATCGCCGATTCCAGGGTCCGAGGGGAAAGACCCGCAGAGCTCAGAATGTCGGCCGCGGCCGTGCCTTCAGCGGTCGCGAGCGCCAGGAACAGACGCTCGGCCGTGACAAAACTGTCACCGGCTTTTTCCGCCAGGGACTGCGCGGATTCAAACACGCGCGCCAGATCGGGGGAAAGATGCACCTGTCCGGCGCCCGCGCCTTCGACGACCGGCAGTTTCTTGAGTTCGGCTTCGGTCGAGACCAGGGCCTGCTTGGGATCGGCCCCTGCAGCCCGCATCAGACCAGCGGCCAGACCCTGCTCGTCGGCCAACAGGACCTCAAGCAAATGCTCGGTCGTGAGCCTCTGATGGCCACGGGCCAGCGCAAAATTCTGGGCGGCCTGCACAAAACCGCGCGAGCGGTCGGTATAGCGTTCGAATTCCATAATGCGTCACCTTTCGGGAACGGATGTTCGAACGATATATGGTGTGATATTTATGCAACAAAAGGGGTATGCGGAAAGAATCTGCTCCCACCGCGCAATCAGACGGCCGCCTGCTGATCCTCTTCCTTGGAGGAATCTTCGGAATCCTCGGATTTCGGCGCCTGGCTCGAACGCCGACGCGGCCTGCGCGCCGGTTTCTCGTTCGCATCATCGGCGTTGGCCGACTTCTTCGAACCTGAGTCTTCGGCCTCCGCAACCCCCCGACGGTCATCCCTGCTGTCGTCACGATCCTGCGATTCATCGGCATTGACCGCCGGCTTGGGCTGGCAGCTCTCGACTTGGGCTTCTCCGCTGTCGTCGGCGGTGTCGTTATCGTTTTCATCCCGACCGTAACGGCCGTGCCGGTCATCCCGGCGCGAGCGTTCATCGCGGTCTTCGCTGCGGTCTCCGCGGTCGCGCTGCTGCTCGGCAGCGCGTTCGGCATGCACGTTCACGATGCGTTGGTAGTGTTCGGCGTGCTGAAGATAGTTTTCCGCGGCGACAAGGTCGCTGGAAGAAGAGGCGTCGCGCGCCAAGGCCATGTATTTGTCGGCCACCTGTTGCGCCGTGCCGCGCACCTTGACGTCGGGACCCGCACTGTCGAACGACTGGTTGCGTCCGCCGCCACCGCCACGGCGGGGATTGTTGCGGTTGTTGCGGGACCTTCTGCCGGAACCACCTGGTCTCATAGATTGCTGCTCTCGTATGTTGCTCGTTGAATGGGGCGCACAACAACAAGGCGAACATCACGAACGAAAACGTCCGAGGTATTCAATCCGAATGCTGATGCCATCTGGCCCGGCGCAAGCAAGTCCTCATCTGGACTGCTTCGGAGATCCTCTCTCCGCTGCCGGTGTGCGCAAGAAAGACCGTAATGAAGCCATTGCCGCTTTCCAAGCGATATTTTGCACTTTATCCAAGAAAGCTAATCCGTGCGCAAAACAAGACAACGGCGCAATCCGGCCAAATCGCGGGGCCGCGACACGGTTTTCAGACCGTGATCAGAGGCCAGAACCTCCAGATCAGAACCCTGACCCGCACCGTGTTCGAGCACCGCAACACCCATTTCGGCGAGATGACCCCCGAGCGCCGGAAGAATGGCGCGATAAGCCTCCAGACCGTCATCACCGCCATCAAGCGCCAGATGTGGCTCATGGTCCGACACTTCTGGTTCGAGATCCGCAAGATCATTGCTTGGAATATAGGGCGGGTTGGCAACGATCAATTCGAAGCGCTCCGAGATTCCGTCCAGCCAATTGCCTGGCACAAAGACGGCGCGCGCCGCAACATCGCAGACTTGGGCATTCCGTCGCGCCACCGCCAGCGCCTCTCGCGAACAATCGATGGCAAAGCCCAAGCTCTCGGGCCAAATGGTCAAAAGGCTGATCAGCAGGCAGCCGTTCCCGGTTCCAAGATCGGCAATTCTTCGTGGGCCTGGCGTTTCGGAAAATTGTGCGATGGCGGCCTCGACCAGGGTTTCGCTGTCGGGCCTGGGTGTGAGCGTTTCGTCCGTGACCAGGAATTCGAGGCTCCAGAATTCCTGGATGCCGAGCACCTGGGACATAGGCACGCGCTTCGCCCGGCGCTCCACAAGCACTGCCAGTCTGTCCCGTTGATCCCTCGAAAGACAAGTTTCGGGAAAGCCGTGGAGATAAGCACGGTCGCGTTCGAGAACATGGCCGACAAGAACCTGCGCATCGCACCTGGCATCCTTGATGCCGGCGGTGGCCAGGATATCTGTTACCGAGCGCAAAAATTCGGCGATGGTCGGTCCGCTCACTCCAATTCCGCCAGGCGTGCGGCCTGACCCTCGGCGATGAGCGGTTCGATCACTTCGTCGAGTGCAGCGCCGCTGATCACCTCATCGAGCTTGTAGAGCGTCAGATTGATGCGATGGTCGGTGACGCGTCCTTGCGGGAAGTTGTAGGTGCGGATGCGCTCGGAGCGGTCCCCGCTGCCGACCTGGGACCTGCGGTCTGCCGCGCGTTCTTCGTCCAGCTGCCGGCGTTCCTCGTCATAGAGGCGGGCCATCAGGATCTTCATGGCCTTGGTGCGGTTCTTGTGCTGGGACTTCTCGTCCTGCTGGGCCACGACAACACCCGTGGGAAGATGCGTTATGCGCACCGCACTGTCGGTCTTGTTGACGTGCTGGCCGCCCGCACCCGATGCACGATAGGTATCGATGCGCAAATCCTCGTCATTGATGCGGATATCGACTTCTTCAGCCTCGGGCAGCACCGCCACGGTCGCGGCAGAGGTATGGATGCGCCCGCCCGATTCCGTCACCGGAACGCGCTGCACGCGGTGCACACCCGATTCGAATTTCAGGCGCGAGAACACATCGCGCCCGGAAACCAGAATCTGCGCTTCCTTCACGCCGCCGATTTCGCTTTCGCTCGATGAAAGCAGTTCGACCTTCCATCTCTTCGTCTCGGCATAACGCTGATACATGCGCAGGAGATCGCCCGCGAACAGGGCTGCCTCATCGCCGCCAGTGCCCGCCCGGACTTCCAGAATGGCGTTACGCGCATCAGCCTCGTCGCGCGGAATGAGCTGAAGCTTGATCTCGTGCTCCAAGTCCGGAATCTGCCCGGTAATCTCATCACTTTCCACTTGAGCGAGCGCGCGCATGTCGACATCGTCTTCATCGGCGATCATCTGTTCGAGATCGGCAAGGTCGGCTTGCGCCTGCTTCAAGTTGCCGATCGCTTCGACGATAGGCGAAAGCTCGGCATACTCGCGCGACATCTTGACGAATTCCTCCCCGCCACCGGCTTCCTGGGCCAGGCGCGCGCCCAGTTCCTCATGCCGCAGGACGACGCGGTGCAGGCTTTCTTCAAGGCTCATGCGCCGTCTCCGGGTTGCAGGTTGAACAGGCGTTCCAGCAGCTTCTCCGCCTCCCGCGCCGTGTCGGGATCGGATTCGGCGAGGAAACGCAGCGCCTCACTGGGTTCATGCAGCAGGCGTTTGACCAGACGTCGTGTCGCCTCATCGGGCTGCACGCCCGCCTTTCCCGAGAGAACATCCTGGCGGACCGTTTCGAAATGGGCGCGCAGGGCCGTGACCACAGACGCGGCGTCGCGCTGAGCGCCGTCGGAGAAGAAGGCATTCAGGGCCTCATCGACAATGGCCCAGGCCGCCGCAGCCTCATCCTCTCGTCCCACCCGGCCTGTGACCGCGATGCGTTCGAGATGATCGAGGTTATAGAGAAAGACATCGTCCAGCCGGTCGATCTCCGGGTCGGCATCGGGCGGCACGCCGGCATCAATGACAAAGATCGGACGCCGCCGCCGCGCCCTGAGAGCGGCTTCCATTTCGCGATGCGTGACGGCATGATGGCCGGCACCCACGGAAAGCACGAGGATGTCGGCCGCCGCCAGTTCGGCTTCACGGTCCTCCATCGAGGCCATCCGGAGCCCAAGTCGCTCGGCGACCGCCTGGGCCAGCGCGGGGCGTTGATGCATCAGGCCCAGCTTTTTGAGACCGTTGCTCTTGAGCCGTCCGGCGATCATCTCACCGGCTTCGCCCGGACCGATCACTAGCCCGCACACGCGTTTGAGATCGCCGTGGACATCGCGCGCCACCTCAACAGCGGCGGAGGCAAGCGATACCGGCCTCTCTCCGATCCTCGTCTCGTTGCGCACCCGCTTTGCCGCGCCATAGACGGTCTGCAATCGGCGTTCGAGCGTACGCCCCATCATACCCGTGCTCACCGCACGGCGATGGCTTTCCTTGAGCTGGCCCAGAACCTGGGGTTCGCCCAACACCAGACTGTCCAGCGACGCACCGATCGCGAAAAGCTGGCGCATCGCCGCACGATCTACCAGGGCATAGAGACGTTCGCCAAGGTCGCCGACGCCGACGCGCGAAGTCAAGAGTTCGCGCAGAATTCCGATCGCCACCGCAGGACTTTCGTGGGCCGCATGCACCTCAACCCGGTCGCAGGTCGAAAGTAGGAGCGCATCGGTGAAGCCCCGGCTTTTCAGAACTTCATAGAAGACCGGGGTTTCATCGCGCGGCACAAACATCCGCTCGCGCAGGTCCAGGGGAGCAGATTTGTGGTTGGCGCCGACGGCGATATGGATGGGGACGGACACGGCCGCTACCCGTGGACCGGCAGACCCTCGCTCACGGAATCGATCGAGAGTTCGGCCTGTTCCCCACTGTCGAGGTCACGCAAGGTCACTACGCCCCGGGCCAGTTCGTCCTCGCCGATGATGACGGCGTGACTGGCGTTGACCTTGTTGGCGCGCGCCATCCTGCGTTTCAGGTTGCCGCGATAGCCCAGTTCCACCACGAACCCCTGTTTGCGCAGGTCGTGGGCCATGACGAGCGCGCGGCGCTCAGCCTCCTCGCCCAGAGGCACCAGCGCAACCGGACGGGGCGCTGCCGTGTCACCGGCCGCGAGCATGGCGAGCCGCTCGATACCTCCCGCCCAGCCGACGCCGGGAAGTGCCGGGCCGCCCATCCGTTCCATCAGACCGTCGTAGCGGCCACCGCCGATCACCGTGCCTTGGGCGCCCAAGTTCTCGGTGATGAATTCGAACGCGGTATGGCTGTAATAGTCGAGACCGCGCACGATGCGCGGGTTGACCTGATAGGCGATACCGAGGGCATCCAGCCTCGCCAACACAGCATCGAAAAACGCGCGCGCATTGCCGGTCAGGTGATCGAAGATCGAAGGCGCATCAGTGACCAGGGCCTGGTCGTTCTTGTCCTTGGAATCGAGCACACGCATGGGATTGCGTTCCAGGCGACCTCTGCTGTCCTCGCTCAGGCCGTCGCGGCGTTTCGTGAGATAGGCGACCAACGCATCGCGATAGTTCTGACGGCTTGTCGAATCGCCCAGCGTGTTGATCTCCAATCGGGTCTGGTCGAGCAACCCCAACTCATGGAGCACATCCGCGCCCAACGCGATGACCTCGACATCGCCTGCCGGCTCGGCCACGCCGTAAAGTTCCACGCCGATCTGGTGAAACTGCCGATACCGGCCCTTCTGCGGGCGTTCGTAGCGGAACATCGGTCCGGCATAGTGCAGCTTCAGCGGCATCTCGTTCAGGAGCCCGTTGCTCAGCACCGCGCGCGCGACGCTCGCCGTATTTTCCGGCCGCATGGTGACGCTTTCGCCGCAGCGGTCCTCGAAGGTGTACATCTCCTTTTGCACGACATCAGTGGCATCGCCCAGGCTGCGAGAAAACACCGGCGTCAATTCCAGGATGGGCGTGCGAATCTCGCCATAGCCGTAGCGTTCCGCCACGCTGCGGCAGGTGCTTTCGACCCGCGCATGCGCCCGACAGTCTTCAGGGAGAAGATCGCGGGTACCACGAATCGGTTGCAGTTTGCTGGCCACGTCACATGCTCCGCTGGCACTATTGGGCAGCGTCGACGTGTTCGTGCGTCTCAGCCTTCAGGGCTGCGGCGCGCGCCTCGGCCAGTTCGACGATATGCTCGATGATGTCGCCCGACGACACTTTGTGGTCCGCGCTGCCCGACATGTAGACGAGATGGTTGCCCTTGCCGCCGCCGGTGAGACCGATATCGGTCATCATGGCCTCGCCGGGCCCGTTCACCACGCAGCCGATGATCGAAACGGTCATGGGTACGTCGACATGGGCCAGGCGTTTTTCGAGTTCGCCCACCGTTTCGGTCACATTGAACTGCTGACGCGCGCAGGACGGACAGGCGATGATGTTGACACCGCGCTGCCGCAGGTTGAGCGATTTGAGGATTTCCCAGCCGACGCGCACCTCTTCGACCGGATCGGTCGCAAGCGAAACGCGGATGGTATCGCCGATGCCGTCCCACAACAGCATGCCCAGACCCACCGACGACTTCACCGTACCGCCGATCAGGCCGCCGGCTTCGGTGATGCCAAGATGCAAGGGATAGTCGCAGGCCGCCGCGAGTCCACGATAGGCACCCACGGCGAGCGCCACATTAGACGCCTTCACGCTGATCTTGAAATCGAAGAAGTCGTGGTCTTCCAGGATGCGCGCATGGCTCATGGCGCTTTCGACCATTGCCTCGGGCGTGGGCCCGCCGTGTTTCTCCAGCAGGTGTTTTTCCAACGATCCGGCATTGACGCCGATGCGTATGGAACAGCCGTGACTCCGCGCGGCCTGAACCACTTCGCGTACACGGTCGGCCGATCCGATGTTGCCGGGGTTGATGCGCAAACAGGCCGCACCCGCCTGCGCCGCTTCGATGCCGCGGCGATAGTGAAAATGAATGTCGGCTACGATGGGCACGGGCGATTCATAGACGATCGCCTTCAGCGCGGCCGTGGACTCCTCATCGGGGCAGGACACACGCACGATATCGGCGCCGGCCACGGCAAGCGCACTGATCTGGGCCGAGGTCGCATGGGCATCCCTGGTCAGCGTATTGGTCATCGACTGCACGCTGATGGGCGCATCGCCGCCAACGGGCACGTTGCCGACCATCACCTGACGGCTGATGCGGCGTGCCGGTCGTTCGATTTCTGGAGCGGTCATTTCAGCGGGTTCCGATGTTCGGCGGAGAGATAACGCACCCGAGGAGGCCGGTAAAGGAAAACGCCCCGCCGGGCACGCTCATGCGCCGCTAGCGGGAGAGCAAATTGTCGGCAGAAAGCGAGATGTTGCGCACCACAATACCGCTTTCGCCCAAGGGACTGATCGCCTGGCCGTCGACTTTGACCTCCAGACCGCCGGCGTTGCCCGTATCAAGCATGACGTCTGAACGGTTGGGAACGCGGTAGACATCGCCGGGCAACAGGACACGGGTGAGCAGGATTTCGTCATCGGCCACCTCGACCTGGATCCAGGTTTCCTCGATTGCCCGAAGCTCGACACGGAAATCGGTGTTCGTCCGGCCATAGATGCGCGGTATATAACCGCTCTCGGCATTCAACGCCGCCTCGGTCTCGGCCAAGGCATTGCCGCTCTCGCCCCCGGCCGATTCGGACACAGCCGCAGCGGTGGCGGCGACCTCCGCCAACGGCGCGCTTTCGCCATTCTCTTCGACCATCGTTTCCTTAGCCATGGCCTCTTCAGCGGCGGCCGCACCTACCACGCCCTCGTCCGCTGCCGGTTCTTGCGCGGAGATCGCCGACATCGTTTCGGATTCGGCCGCCGCGAACATGGCCTCATCCTCAGCCGTGTCCGGCCCGGTCAACGAATCGCCATCCCCGGTCATGACAGCATCGCCGTCGGCCGTTTCTTCGTTACCTTCTTTTGGCGGGAGGATCTCGGCGACCGCCGTCTCGTCGGGTTCGTCCAGACCGGCATCGGCCACGCCCGTGCCGCCCATTTCGATCGATTCGGGAACCTCGGGCACGCGTTCCAAGCCGATCAGCATACCTTCCTTGTAGACATACCAGGCGGCAAAAATCGCAAGGCCCAGGATCAGCGTGATCAGAATGATCGTGGCGGTGGGCTGACGGGCCTCGGACGCGGGAACTGGGAAATTGAGCTGCTGGTAGGTCAGAACGCCACCGGTATCGTCCTTGTAGCGGCGCACCAGTTCTTCGCCGTCCATGCCCAGCGAGGCGCCATAGGTCCGCAGGAACCCCGCGACATAGGTCGGACCGGGCAGATTGCTGAACCGCCCCTCCTCTAGGGCTTCAAGGTAAACCGCGCGGATGCGCAAGGCGTCGGCGGCTTCGCGGATCTCAATACCCCGCGAAAGGCGGGCCTGACGCAAGTCGTCGGCGATCCTGCGCTGCATGGTCTCGGCATTGACGTCCCAGAAAGGCGTTGCCGTGGGGTCGCCCGAACCCTGGTTGTTGGAATCCTGGGTTGTCATGGCTGGTCCGTGGTTCCCGGAACGAAAACGTCCCGCAATCGGCCTTTGAGCCTATCACTGCTGACGGCGTGGTGGCAAACGCCTCCCAGCGGCGGTAAATTGGGCTCAAGGTGCCGCATCGAGCGTCGCCACCGCCGCGTCGATCAGGTCGGCGATGATCTCCCGGGTAGGCTGTTCACAGGTCACCATGCCCACGCTCTGCCCGGCCATAACCGAACCGCGCTCGACATCACCCTCGACCACCGCCCGCCGCAGCGCGCCGGCCCAATAGTGCTCAATTTCAAGTTGGGCGGCCTTCTGATCGAGTTCCCCGCTGTAAAAGCGCACGATCACCTCGCGCTGCGTCTCGGCAAACTCGCGAGTCGCCGCGTTGGTGATGGCGCGTACCGGAATGACCGGGAAACGTGGATCGAGTTGGACCGAAGGCTGAGCATCGCGCGCGCTGGCCTTGATGAAGGTGCGTTTGAAATTTGGGTGGGCGATGGATTCACGCGCACAGACGAACCGCGTACCGAGCTGGACGCCCGCCGCACCCATGCGCAGGTAAGCCGCGATCGCCTCGCCCCGGCCGATGCCGCCGGCGACAAAAACGGGCGTGTCGACCAGTTCGAGCAGGATTTCCTGGGCCAGGATACTGGTCGAAACTGGGCCGATATGGCCACCAGCCTCCATGCCTTCGACGATGATGCCGTCAACACCGCTGCGTGCCAGCCGCTTGGCGAAGGCAAGTGCGGGGGAAAACGCGAGAACCTTGGCGCCGAGATCCTTGATCCGCTTGAGCGACGCGCTGGTCGGCAACCCGCCGGCCAGAACGACATGTCTGACCCCATGATCGCCGCAGATGTCGATCAGGCGGTCGAGTTCTGGATGCATGGTGATCAGGTTGACACCGAACGGCTTCGGCGTCCGCGCCCGAGTTTCCTCGATCTCCGTCGAGAGCAGTTCGGGCGTCATGGCGCCGCAGGCCAGCACGCCGAAGCCCCCCGCGTTCGAGATGGCCGCAACCAGGTTCCGCTCGGAAACCCAGGTCATCGCCCCGCCCATGATGGCGTGTTCGACATCCAGAAGCGCGCAGCCGCGCGACCACAGCGATTGTAGCCGCTTGCGCCCCGCTTCCCGTGCCATGCGAAACCCTACTCCGCCGCGTCTAGGTCATAGGCAGTGTGGAGAGCACGCAGCGCAAGCTCCAGGTAGTCCGCGGATATCAGGACGCTTATCTTGATCTCAGATGTGGAGATAAGCTGGATGTTGATGCCCTTTTCGGCAAGCGCCTCGAACATCTTGCCCGCGACGCCGGCATGGCTGCGCATGCCGACCCCGATGACCGAGACCTTCACGACGCGCGTGTCGGGTTCGACCCGCCGGGCCTGAAGCCCACCGTTGTTGGCCTCCAGCACCGCCAGGGCGCGGCCCAGATCGCCTTCGGCCACGGTAAATGTCAGATCGGTCGTTTCGCCGTCAGCCGAGATGTTCTGGACGATCATGTCGACGTTGATCTCGGCAGCGGCCAGGGGACCGAACAGAGAGGCTGCGATACCGGGCCGGTCGGGCAGGCCCACCATGGTGATCTTCGCATCGTCCCTGCTGTAGGCGATGCCGCTGACGACCTGCTGTTCCACGATTTCGTCCTCATCCACAACTAGGGTTCCAGGCGCGCCGGTGAAGGTCGAGAGCACCTGCAGCCTGACCCGATGGTTCATGGCCGTGGCGACCGAGCGCGTGTGCAGGACCTTGGCACCCTGCGACGCCATTTCGAGCATTTCCTCGTATGTGATCTTATCGAGCTTGCACGCCTTGGCAACGATGCGCGGATCGCAGGTATAGACGCCATCGACATCGGTAAAGATGTCGCAGCGCTCCGCCCCCAAAGCCGCGGCGAGCACGACCGCGCTGAGATCGGAACCGCCCCGGCCCATGGTCGTCACACGTCCGCTTTCGGTGACCCCCTGGAACCCCGTAACGACGGGAACCACGTTCTCGCCGATACAGGCGTGCAGCGCTTCGGGCCGCACCTCCAGGACATGCGCGCGGCCGTGGCTGGCATCGGTGATGACCGGTACTTGCCAGCCATGCCAGGAACGCGCGGGGACGCCTATCTTCTGAAGCGTGAGCGCCATCAGGCCGGCCGTCACCTGCTCCCCGCTGGCCACCACCGCATCGTATTCGCGCTGGTCGAGATCGGGTTGGATATCGCGCACGTAACCGACCAGCTTGTCGGTCTCGCCCGCCATGGCCGAAACTACGACGACAACGCTGTGCCCACCCTTCAGCGTATGCTGCACTCGCCCCGCGGCCTTCGCAATGCGTTCGAGATCGCCTACGGACGTACCGCCGAATTTCTGGACAATGAGAGACATGGACGCCGCCTAATCCCGCACGTTTCGCAAAAAGTTATCGGAAACCGTCCCGGCAGGGCCTTCCCGGCGCGGCGCGGCGCCTACATACTCTCGCGATCATGACGACGCAAGCCAACACGACCCGAACCGGACGCGCGAACACCGTGGACGCGCAGGAGGTCGAGACATTTTCCGCTGTCGCGGACCGCTGGTGGGATCAGGACGGTCCCTTCAAACCCCTGCACCGTCTGAACCCTCTTCGGCTTGGTTACCTGCGTGACAGCATCACGGACCACTTTGGCAGGGACGGGGCCGCCGAGCGGCCATTGCGTGGCCTGAAGATCGCCGATGTCGGCTGCGGCGGCGGCCTGATCAGCGAGCCGCTGGCGCGGCTGGGGGCGGCGATGACCGGCATCGACGCCTCTCAGGAAGCCATTATCGTCGCACGCGAGCATGCCGGCGCCACGGGGCTCTCCATCGATTACCGGTGCAGCACGGTCGAGACGCTGTCCGAGAAAGGCTTCAGGTTCGATGCGCTGGTCGCCATGGAGATCGTCGAACATGTCGCGGACCGTGCCACCTTCGTCAAGGCCTGCTGTACGTGCGTGCGACCCGGTGGCCTGGCGCTGTTCTCGACGCTGAACCGCACGCGCAGGTCCTTCGCGCTGGCCATCGTGGGCGCCGAATATCTCCTTGGCTGGGTGCCGCGCGGAACCCATTCATGGTCGAAGTTCGTGAAACCTTCCGAGTTCGCGCGCGACCTGCGCCGAGGTGGTGCGGAGGTTGAGGACGTGACCGGAATGGCATACGACCCATTCAACGCCCGCTGGAAACTGGGTCGTGACGCTTCGGTCAATTATTTGCTCTGTGCAGTCAGGGGCCAGAGCATCTAACGGGGAAAATGGGAACGGCGGCCATGGCTTCCCTGCCCAATTTCGTTCTATGGTGCCAATCCGATGGCCGACACCGGACCATGCCCATCATTCTGGTCGGAGCGTAAGGACAGCCGTGGCCAATCCAACGCCTCTTGCCGCACTGGTGCGAAGTCTGAAAGCTACCATGTGGGCTGTCGGGTTGATCGGCGCAGCCGCCTTGCTGATGCTGATCGGCGCGGTGACTTGGCTCGACAGTCTCGCGGTGGAACGCCATCGCTCGAACTTCAACCAGGAGCGGACGACGATCACCAACATCGCCGCCCGGGCATTGGGCGACAGCCTCAACGAAACCTTGTATCCGGCGCACCGAGCTGGTCGGCGAACGCATCTATGTCCCCTTCAGCGGGGCCGATGATCTCGCGGTCGCGGGTGAAATCGCCCAGCGTCTGCTGAACGCGCCGGACCCTGGCGAGCAACCCGCAGACCCGCCTGACTATCGCGCCCTGTGAGGACGGCTACGCCATGCTGCTCCACTGTCCGTTCCTGTCAGGATCGCGCGTCGTGGGCATGCTGGTCACGATCAACGATCGGGCAACCAAGTTCGGGGAATTCGTCGCGCCCATCAGTGCTGGTCGGCTGGGTTCGGCAATGGTGCTGGACGACGACGGCACCGTGCTGTTCACCTAGGAGAACGCCGAAATTGGCACCGATCTGCTGGAGGGCCTAACCGGCTACGCGCTTCAGTAGATCGTGGTCGACATCTCGCAGAGAAAACGCACCGAACAGGAACTGGTCGCCGCAAATCTGAAGCTGGAGCACACAAACCAGGCAAAATTCCGCTTCATGTCGAGCATGAGTCACGAACTGCGGACGCAACTCAACGCGATCATCGGTTTTTCGGAAACCATGCAGGCCGAGAGCCCGGATCCTATCGGCAACGACCGTTACAAGGAATACATCAACGACATCCATTTCAGCGGCAACTACCTGCTGGGGCTGATCAACGAAGTCCTGGATATCGCCAAGATCGAACAGGGCGAGCTGCAGCTGACAGACGACGACGGCGACATCGGCGAAATGACCGCGGCGACCATCCGTCTGATGGATCCCATGGCGCAGAAGGGAGAAGTCAATCTGGAGGAGAACCTGCCTATGCTGCACGCTGAAGAAAGATCGGTGCGTCAGGTTCTTTTCAATCTGCTTTCCAACGTGGTCAAGTTCACCGAACCGGGAGGCACCGTCTCGACGCTCGCCAAGTACTCGGCGCCGAAGTAGTTGTCGATATATTCGTCCGTGCGCCCGAACCCCCTGTAATTGTCCAGAGGTGTGCGGGCGCGGCCCCGGTTGCGTTGCTTGTGGAGGTTCTGGAACGGGTTGTCGAGCCCTGGCACGGTCGCCTGCAAGTGGTGGACGGTGACAGCCTGTATATGACCGGCCACAAGCCACAGGTGCGGCTTTGGGGCGTTGATGCACCAGAGCGCGGCGCGGCAGGTTATCAGCCTGCTACCGCGTTCCTGCGGTCGATTGCCGAAGGCCAGAAGATCACATATCGTCAGATCGACCGCGACAAATACGGGCGCACGATTGCGCGGTGTTTCCTGCCTGACGGTCGAGAGATTAACCGCATAGGGGGCAGATATGGAAGAGTTGGCGTTTCAATATGCGACACTGAGCGAAAGCGACCGAGGGTTGGTGCTTTGGGTAATTACGGTGATAGGCGCGATTGTTGCCGCCTTCACAACCAGGTCAGCGTCTGAATTACAGCGTGCGGGTTACTTCGCCTTTTCGGGGATGCTTTTCCTGCTGATGATCTTTGTTTCTGTGGGAACGATGACTTTCGCCTTTTCGGGGATGTTTTTTCTGCTGATGACCTTTATTTCTGTGGGAACGATGACTTTGCTGCTTGTTCAGGCGATTGTCGGAGGGTTCTCCTGGGTAATTGCCGGTCTAGAGATTCTCATCATTTTGGTTTTTGGGTTCTTCTTTGGTCGCGTTGCGATGGCTCGGTCACGCGATGCTTATGGGCATAGCGGTATGGCGGTTTTAGCGTTCGTGCCTCTGGCAAATCTATGGCTTTTGTTCACTCCATCGAAGAATAAGATTTCCGCAAACAGGGTGCCGACGATCCCGCTTCTAAGCGGTGGTTTGGGTGTGGTTTCTGGATTAGTGATGCTTATAGCAGGGCAGCTATTTCGGCCTATTATGAGATCGAAGCAGAGCGAGTTATAATAGAGTATTATGTTGAAGTAGAGCGAGCTATAGAGAAAGCCGTTGCAGAGGGCCGCTTCAACGAATGGTTTCTTGATCAGACATTGGAGCAAATGGCCGCAGAACTCGCGACTCCCATGACTGTAGATGAAGTGACCACTTTGGTTCGCATGGAAACTGACGAACACACTTTACGGTACGTCTATGAGCTTTCTTCCAATCCTGATGGACTAAGCATTTCAATGCGCACGGGGCTGGTCAAGCAAAACTGCACCCATGAAGCTTTGAAGCCCGTAATCGAGGCGGGAGCAACAATCGAACATCTTTATTTACGGAGCGATGGAACCGAGGTTGGCACGGTTACAGTCAAGCGTGAGATTTGCGGGTATTGACGGGTGAATGAAAAACCAGCTCAAACCCTTGCAAAACGGGGGTGAAACAATCCAAAAACCGCAACCCACCCCTTTCAGCCCATTTCCCAAGCTCAAATTCCAACACCCGCCACAAGCGCCGTCTTCGGACCTTTCCACCGGGGACGAGGTGCAGGGGTTGAGTGACTATCCGTCGAGCGCGTCGTGAACCATCTTGTGGAAGAAATGGATGACGTGTTCGCCTTCGCCACTGCGCTCGGGATCGACCATGATGCGTCCCTGGTCGTACCCCTTGGAGTGCAGCCCGCGCTGGACGGACTCACAGAGGGCCATGTCCTCCTTGCCCAGGATGTTCTCAATATAGTTGCGCCGTTCCGGTGAATCGGTAGCGCCGGCCGGCGCGAAGCGATGGTTGCGGAACGCCGTGCGCGCCGGGCCGTCGGGGATCACCTTTGTCACCATCAGGTCACCGTTGCCGGGCAGGACGTTGATCGTGGTCGTGGGCCAGAGATACCAGAACATCGAACGCGGCATGACCGCGTCTTCGGCGAACTCGTAGGCGCTGTTCCGCGACCGGGTCTTCGGTCCAAGCTGGCAGGCCGTGATGCCGTCGATCGTGTGTTCGTAGGCGCCCAGTTCGATGAGGTCGGCAAAGGCCGGATGCGCGCCGGCGCAGTGGTAACACTCGACATAATTGTCGACCACGACTTTCCAGCCCGCTTCGATGGGCCGCCCGCCGAAGTCATAGACGTCGGTGAGTTCGAGATCGTCCCAGTACGGGACCCTGGAGCGCATATCGGCTTCCAGATTGGGCGCCTGGTCGGCCAGCGGCGTTGCGTCGTCGTCCAGATTGACAAACACCAGACCGGCCAGCACCTCGACCCGGATGGGGTTCAAGGCGAAGTCGGCCTTGTCGAATCCCTTGATTTTCTCGCAGTTGCGCGCCGCGCGCAGTTCGCCGTCCAGACCATAGGCCCAGGCGTGATAGGGGCAGGTGACGGTCGCTTTGAGCGTGCCCGAGCCCTGCACCAGTTCGTGGGCGCGGTGCTGGCAGACATTGTGGAAACCGCGCAATTCGCCCTTGCGATCGCGCACGACGAACACCGGCTGACCCGCCACGTCGCCGGCGACATAGGCGCCCGGTTCGACGAGCTGGCTGACATGACAATGGAAGGTCCACGACCTGGCGAAGATTTTCTCCTTTTCCAGCTCAAAGAACGCAGGATCGGTGTAGTAGCGCGAGGGTAGCGTGTAGGAGCGCTCGGGATCGCTGCCGAGCGGTTTGGGAAACGCAACGTTCAGAACATTGCTGCTGGCCATGACGAAAAACTCCGGCTTTGGCGTGTTGTTGAACCATCGTACAACTTCCGTACAAAGCCGCCAAGCTGAGCGCATTCGACGTCACATGAGATCTATTGTGCGCGTTTGGCAGAAATCCTCAAACGCACGTAATCGGCGCTCCAGTTTCCCGAGCTGCCGCACAGGCTGCGATGCAGCAGGTCGAGCGCCTCGTCATGGGCGGCCCCCTGGCGTTCATCCGCCGGAAAGGCGTCGAAGAACAGCCCGGCAAACGTCTGGATGCAGCCCGACATGCTCGTGGGCAGCGGCATCGGACGGGGGATGAGCCCGATGCCCGTCACCTCGAAGCCGCCCTTTCCAGGCGTGCACGATAGGCCTCCGGCGTGGGATGGAACCACGGGTTGACAGCGGTCACATCCACACCGTACCGGCCCGGCACCGCGTCGAACCCGGTATCGAACGCGAGCGCGGTGGCATCCATGACATAGGCATCAAAACCGTGCGCGGATGAAGCAGCGCCAGAACGGGACGCCCCGGAACCGGGACGAATCCGGCGTGATCCCGATAACCCCTGGCGTTCCAGGAATGTTGCTCTGCCACGGCGGTCGCTCTCTCGGCAGGAGGCGGGTATTATCCGTGGCTGGGACCGACAAGAAGGAAACGTCATGCCCAAGGGAATGATCACAGGTCCCCAGCCGGATGCCGTCGAAGCCGGGGCGGAGGTGTTGCGGGCGGGCGGCAATGCGGTCGATGCGGCACTGGCCTGCGCCTTCGTCCAGACCGTGGTCGATCCCATGATGTGCGGCATCGCCGGTTTCGGCGCCATGCATGTGCTGCTGCCGGACAAAGGCGTCCACGAGATCATCGACTTTCATGGCTGCGTGCCCGCCGCCGCTACGCCCGACATGTGGAAAGACCTGATCCTGGGCGAAACCGAGGACGGCTTCGGCTTCATCCTGAAGGGTGCGGTCAACGATCTGGGCTATCAGGCGATCACGACGCCGGGAACCCTGAAGGCCTTCGCCCAGGCCAGCGAGCGCTACGGCAGCATGCCGTGGGGCGATCTTCTGGAACGGGCCATTCACTATGCACGCGATGGATATGTGCTGACGCCCGGGGTGCACGGCTACTGGACCGCACCGGATTCGCCGGGCCGGGTGCGCGTGCTGGACCGCCTGGGCTATTCCGCCGAGGGGCGCGCCGTCTACTTCAATGAAGACGGCAGCGTGCGCCAGATAGGCGAGACGATCCGCAATCCCGGCATGGCCTCATCGCTGGAACAGATCGCGGGAGAAGGACCGGACGTCTTCTATGCCGGCGCGATCGCCGAGAAGATCGATGCCGACATGAAGGCAGGCGGCGGCCTGCTCTCGGCCCGCGATCTCGCCCACTACGAAACCCGGACCGATGCGCCGCTGTGGGGCAGCTATCGCGGCCTGACGTTCTCGACCAACCGGCCGCCCGGCGGCGGGATCATGCTGATCGAGATGCTGAACATCCTGGAGAACTTCGATCTGGCGGCCATGGGGCACAACACGTCCGACTACATCCGCACGGTTTCCGAAGCCATGAAGATCGCCACCGCCGACAAGGACGCGCATGTCGGCGATCCCCGTTTTGTCGACGTGCCGCTCGACCGGCTGATGGACAAGGCCTATGCCGTCGGCCACGCCGAGGCGATCGCACGCGGCGAGAAGGCCCATGTCAAGCGCCTGGGCGGGATCGAATCACCCGGGACCACCCATGTCGTCACCGCCGACAGTCAGGGCAACATCGTCACCATGACCCACACGCTGGGCATGATGTCGGGTGTCATCACCGATGGGCTCGGCTTCATGTACAACGGCGCGATGGCGGTCTTCGATCCCCGTCCGGGCAGGGCGGGCTCGCTGGCGCCGGGCAAATCGCGCTTCAGTTCGCTCTGCCCCACCATCGTCTTCGACGGCGAACGACCCATCCTGGCGCTCGGCGCTCCCGGCGGCACCCAGATCGCGATGGGCGTGCTGCAGGTCATGATGAATGTCATCGATTTCGGCATGACGCCCCAGGAAGCCATCCTGGCGCCGCGTTTCTCTGCGACCAGCGATGCCATAACGGTCACCGCCCGCATCCCGCGCTATCTCTGCGCCGAGCTGGAAGAGAAGGGTTATACCGTCCAGCGCAGCATCTACAGCTATGCCATCGCCTCGGTTCACGCGATCGGCTTCGACGCGGCAGGCAATCCCAGCGGCGGCGCCGACATTCCCTATGGCGACGGCATGGCGTTGGCCGTCTAGAGCATCGTCACCGCGACAGGCGGATGTGGCCGGCTCCCCGCACGATCGCGCACAGCAGATCGAGGGCAACATCCAGCACCGTCGATCCGACGTTGAACCGCAGGCCCGAGTTGGCGGCGTCCCCGAACGCCACGGCATGGTCGGCACGAAATTCGGGTCCCCAATCAGAATCAGCGGACGCGGTTTGGGTACGCTCATCCAGTGCGACCGGATTCAGACCGACCCTGGCAACAGCCGGACCCGGCTTCTCGTCGTGTTGCCGGTTCTCCGTCATGCCGTCAAAGATGAGACGCATGACCTGGTCAAGAAATTCCCAGCCCTTCACTACTTCATGGCGGCCGCCGTGAAGTAGTGAAGGCGCATCGCCCTGCTCTGATCCGGTGAGGCGCGATAGATCGAACCGGCCAGAAAGTCTGTGGGATACGGGCAGGGTGGACCGCAGGGCAGACCGGGAAAAGCCGCGGTGCGCACGGAATCGATCTCGAAGCAGCACTGTTCATCGATCAGAAGACATCAACGGTTTTCACGCAGGCAACCCTGCGGGTATGTCGAAACCTCATTTCCCGGCCTGAGGGGCGACAGGGCCGGGCCAGCGCGGCTATGGTCGGCTCGGGAGGACGGTATGACCCAGGCGCGCGCCGCAGGCGAACCCGACGATCACCGCGACATCCGCGACGCCGTGCGGCGTCTTTGCGAAAGGTATGACGGCGCGTACTGGCGCGGGAAGGATGCAGAAGACGCCTATCCCGCCGAGTTCGTCTCTGCCCTGACCGAAGCCGGGCTGCTGGCAGCACTCATCCCCGAGGAATTCGGCGGCAGCGGCCTACCGCTTTCGGCCGGCTGCGCGATCCTGGAGGAAATCCAGCGGTCGGGCGGCAACGGCGGGGCCTGTCATGCCCAGATGTACACCATGGGTACGGTGCTGCGGCACGGCTCGGACGCGCAGAAACAGATCTATCTGCCCGCCATTGCGTCGGGCGAACTGCGCCTCCAGGCCTTCGGCGTTACCGAACCGACCAGCGGCACCGACACCACCGCACTGCGCACCACCGCGCGCCGCGACGGTGAGCGTTACATCGTCAACGGACAGAAGGTCTGGACGTCGCGGGCCGAGCATTCCGATCTGATGCTCCTGCTGGCACGCACGACGCCAAACGAAGAGACCGTGAAAAAAACCGACGGTCTTTCGGTCTTCCTGATCGACATGCGTGAGGTCCTGGGCAAGGGCCTCATTATCCGGCCGCTGCCCGCCATGCTGAACCACGCCACGACCGAAGTTTTCTTCGACGCCATGGTCATCCCCGCGTCCAGCCTGATCGGCGAGGAGGGCAAGGGCTTCCGCTACATCCTTTCGGGTATGAACGCCGAGCGCATCCTGATTGCGTCCGAATGCATCGGGGATGCCCGGTTCTTCATCGACCGCGCCACGGCCTATGCGGGCGAACGCCAGGTCTTCGGCCGGGCCATCGGGCAAAACCAGGGCATTCAGTTTCCCATTGCCCAGGCTTATGCCCATACCGAGGCCGCGGCCCTGATGGTCGCCGATGCGGCACGGCGCTATGAGGCTGGTGAACAGCCCGGCGCGCAAGCCAACATGGCCAAGATGCTGGCCGCCGACGCCTCCTGGGAGGCGGCCGAAATGTGCCTCCAAACCCATGGCGGCTTCGGTTTCGCGCGCGAATACGACATCGAACGCAAGTGGCGCGAGGCACGTCTCTACCGCACCGCGCCGATCTCGACCAACCTGATCCTGGCCTACCTTGCCGAGCACGTGCTCGGCCTGCCGCGGTCCTACTGATGACACTGCCGCTGGGGGGCTTCCGGTGGTCGCTATCGAGCAGGCCGTCGTGGGCCGGTCTGCACCTGCAGATCGACCGACACGGGCATGCGCGTGATCAGGATCGAGTGCGCAGAAGGCGACTTCGCGCGGAGCTGCGACAGCGTCGTGGAGGGCGAGAGCGCCTGTTTCGTCTGGCTCAACCGTGGCAAGGAGTCCGTGACGCTGGATCTGAAGTCGCCGACCGACCGCGATCTGGTGCCAGCCGTGATGAAGCGCTCCGACGTGCTGGTCGAAAACCTGAAACCGGGATCGCTGAAACCGCGGGGGTCGCATGGGCCAACTAACAACGGCGTCGACGGCTTGTCCGGCCATGCCGATCTCAGGCAGATGGCCGTGGGAACGCTCCACGGCTCCGCGAGACTTTTCCACACCGGCCGCACGCCACGACGGCGCACACCGGCCCGGCCGCGGCGCAATCGGAGGCGCTGGCCTGGCTGTTCCTTGCAGTGTGCCGCCGGAGCCACCGTTTCGGACGGCATCCTGACCCTGGAAGGGGTGAACCCGGTAACCCTGGCCTTCACGAACCGCCCGCAGCGGATGGTCACGCACGTCGATACGCAGGCCTTTGCCGAGACGGTCTGGAGCGAAGGCGAGAACAGTTTCGCCGCCGGTCCTCCCAACGCGGTGATCGTTTACCGCGAGGACTGCGAAACGAAATCGGCAGTGGTGGGACCTGCCGAACTGAGGATGGCCCAAGGCGGCATCCTGACCTGTGCGGTCAGCGTGTTCGACGGCGTTCTTCCTCCTGCCATGAAGCAGCCCGGGATCATCATCGGCAACACCGGGGGGCGATGGTGGAGGCGGCGCGGCGGGTGACCGGCGCTTTCTCACGACGGCCGGGACGCAGGTCCTCCATCGTCAGCCGACAGTCCAGTGGCCGAGCACCTCGTCAGTCGTGCCAATCTCGATCTGGTCTTCGAAGCATCGGTAGATATGGGCGAGCGTCGCCTCGTGCGAGGCCGGGTTCGAGCCGTGGCAGGCATCGCTCACCACGATCACGCGGTAGCCCCGGTCCATGGCGGTCATGACCGTGCCCAGCACGCAGACATTGGTCTCCACGCCCGTGCAGATCACCGTGGAGCAGTCGAGTTCGTCAATGATGGCGCGGAACCCGGGGCTTTCGAACGCCGAATAGGTCGGTTTGCTGGCGACACGCGCGGGCGGTACGAAGCCCTTCAGCTCATCCATGAGCTCGATCACGGCGGGATCCATCACGGCCGTCGTCACGCTCTGCCAGCGCCGGTAGTAGACCTTCCAGTGACCCAGCGCATCCTCCGCATGCTCCGGCGTCGTGAACTGGGTGAACACCGTGCGCGCGGGCGCATGTTCGGTCAGGCGCAGGATGTTGGGCAGGATTTCAGGAATGGACGGCGTGTGCCAGTCGGTCCTGTCGGCAAACAGTCGCTGCATATCGACGCAGACATGGACGGCATCGGGGCCGATGGGCTGGATTTCCTGCATTCAGCCCTCCATCACGACCGTGTGTTCGGGCAACCAGGTGATCGCAACTGCCTCACCTGCATCGAACATACGGTCACCCGCGTTCTGCTGGAACGTGCGCATGGGCCCCGCGGCGGTCTCGACGATGTAGGTGACGCTGGTGCCCGAGAACACGCGCTGGGTCACCGTGCCCTCGACGCGGTTGCCGTCTGAAATGTCGTCCTTTGCCGCCAGGCGCATCTTTTCAGGTCGCACCGCCAGCGTCGCGCGCGCGCCCGCCAGCGGTGATGTCGTCTTCAGGGCGCCCAGGCGCTCGACCGTGACGCGGTCGCCCTCGACCGTGCCTTCCATGAAGTTGGCATCGCCCAGGAAACCGGCGGCAAAGCGCGTTCGCGGATGTTCGTAAACCTCACCCGGCGCACCGATCTGGATCAGCCTGCCCTCGTCGATGATCGCGATCTGGTCGGACAGCGTGAGCGCCTCTTCCTGATCATGCGTGACGAAGATCGCCGTGATTCCCACCGTACGCTGGATCTGTTTGAGCTCGATCTGCATCTCCTGGCGCAGACGCTTGTCGAGTGCACCCAGCGGCTCGTCGAGCAGCAGCACCCTGGGCTCGGTGACGAGCGCCCGGGCGAGCGCCACGCGCTGCTGCTGGCCGCCCGAAAGCTGCCTGGGCTTGCGCCGGTCCAGCCCCGAAAGACGTACGAGGTCGAGCAGTTCGCCGACTTTTTTGCGCGCGTCCGACTTCGAGACCCCGCGCACCGAAAGACCGAACGCAATGTTGTCGAACACGGTCATGTGCGGAAAAAGCGCATAGTTCTGGAAGACCATGCCGATATCGCGCTTGTGCGCGGGAATGTGGGCGACATCGACGCCGTCGATCAGGATCTCGCCCTCCTCGGGCTCGACGAACCCGGCGATGGAACGCAGCAAGGTCGTCTTGCCGCTGCCGCTGGGGCCCAGCAGGGCGAAAAACGAACCGTCGGGGAAATCGAGCGAGACGTTATCGAGCGCCTTGAGGTCGCCGTACCGCTTGGTGACGTTGCGTGCGGAGACTTCGCTCATCGTTCGCCTCCGAACTTCGAAATACGCGCGAACACCAAGAACGCCGTCATGGAAACGACGATCATGATGGTGGAGATGGCGTTGACCTCCGGCGTGAATCCCTTGCGGATCGCCGAGAAGATCTCCACCGGCAGGACCGAGATACCCGGAGCCGCCAGGAAATAGGAAATGACGAACTGATCAAACGAGACGGCAAAGGCAAAAAGCGAGGCGGCCACGATGCCCGGCGCCATGACCGGCACGGAAACGCGCAGGAACGTCTGCAGCGGCGGCGCACCCAGGCTGGCCGCGGCTTCCTCAAGCTCGGGCCCGAAGCTCGCCAGCCGCGCGCCCACGACGATCACGACATAGGGGAGCGAGAGCGCGACGTGGCCCAGCAGCATGGCATGCAGGCCCCGCCCCACGCCGGTCCAGAAGAACAGCACCAGCATCGAAACGCCGATGATCAGCCAGGGGATCGTGATGGGCGGCAACAGCAGAAGCTGCATCAGGTTGCGCCCGCGGAAGCGGAAGCGTGCGAAGGCATAGGCCGCCATGGTGCCCAGCGTGGTCGCAATCACCGTGTTGACGAGCGCGAGCAGCACCGAATTGACGCTTGCCGTCAGCAGCCGTTCGTTGCTTGCGAGATCGACATACCAGCGCGTCGAAAACGCGAACGGCAATTGGTAGTGCATGGAATCGTTGAAGCTCATCAGAGCCAGAACGAAGATAGGCACGTAAAGGAAGAACAGCACCAGGAAGAGGAAAAACCTCCCGAAGCCGTCGCCCATGCGGCACAGGATGCGGTGCGTGTTCATGCGTTGCGCATGTGCCGTTTCAGCAAGGGCGAGGATACGCCCAGGATCACCAGCACGATGGCCAGCAGAATGAACGAAAGCGCGCCGCCCAGCGGCCAGTTGGAGACCACGGTGAACTGCTCCTCGATCACCGTGCCGATCATTGCACCCTGCGTGCCACCCAGCAGCCTAGGCTCGAAGAAGGAACCTATCACCGGCACGAAGATAAGCACCGCACCGGCCGCAATGCCCGCAATGGAGAGCGGCAGAACGATGCGCCACAGAATGGTATGTGCCCGCGCGCCCAGGCTGCGCGCCGCCTCGATCACCGAGTCGTCGATCGCTTGGAGCGAGAGGTAGCAGGTCAGGATCATGTAGGGCAGATAGGAGTGGGTGAGACCGATGATGATGGCCGTATAGGAATCGGTGAGATCGATGGGCGGAATACCGGGCAGCACGAGATGTACCGCCTTGTCGAGAAACCCTTCGGGGCGCAGCACGATGGTCCAGGAGAAGATGCGCACCAGCGCGTTCGACCAGAACGGCAGGACGACCAGAAGGAACAGCGCCTCGCGCCAGCGCCCCTTGATCCGTTTGGCCAGCACATAGGCCGCGGGAAAGCCGATCAGCAGGCACAGGGCCGTGGTGTGAAAGCCCATCTCCAGCGAACGCCAGGTCAGCGCCTGGAGATAGTCCTTGTCCAGGAACGCTTCGTAGTGTTTCAGCGTGAATTCGCTTGTGTGTTTGCCGAACGGGCCCTTCTTCTGGAAGCTGAAGTAGAGCATGGCCGAAAGCGGCAGGAAGATCGTGACGGTAAGCCAGATATAGGCCGGCCCCGTCAGCCCCGCGACCGCCCAGCGCCGTCTGGCTTCAACCCGCATGGTCCTGTTGGCCCCGATACGAAACGGGCCTCTCTCTCGAAGGGAGAAAGAGGCCCGATTTCACGAAAACGTCCGATTACTCGGCGAAATACGCCTTGGTCTCGGTCCAGATCTCCAGGAAGGTCTCACGCTGCTCGTCGGTGAGCGGCGCCATGAACTGGAGGTTGGCCGTGGCCTCGGGATCGCCCATCACGGCACGGTTGAAGAAGTCTTCCGGCAGCTGGTTGATCGCCTCGTTGTTGGCCGATGCCGGCGCGCCGACTTCCATGTCCCAGCGCACGTAATGCTCGGGACTTACCATGTAGTCGATGAACTTCCGGGCGCCGTCCGGATTGGGCGCATCGGCCGCGATGGAAAGACCGTCGAGCCAGGCGATGGCGCCCTCCTGCGGGATCATGAAGCCGACCGGCATGTCGAACGACTTGGCGCTGCGCGAGGCCGAACCCGACCAATAGGTCGAAACGTCGAAGGTGTCGGCGGTGAACTCCTTGTTCCATTCGTCTTCGGACGACCAATAGGTGCGAACCTGAGGCTTCAAGGCACGCAGCTTCTCGCGGATGGCGTCGAGATCGTGAGGATTGTTCATGTCCTGGCCGGTTGCCAGAGCGGCGAACGAGACGTTCTCGACCGAGTCGTCACGCAGCCCGACATTGCCGGCGTACTTGGGATCCCACAGAATCTCTACCGTGTTGCCCGGTTCCACCTCGTTCATGTCATAGGCGATGGAGGTCAGGCCCCAGGTCCACGCAATTCCGTAGAGATTGCCTTCATAAGTGAACTCCACCGCGTCGCGCAGTCCCGGAGAAAGATCATCGAAGTTGGAAATGGCCTGCGGATCAATGGGCTGGATCAGCCCTTCTTCGGCAGCCTGGCCGGTGAACGCGCTGTTGATCAGCACGACGTCATAAGCGCCGGGACTGGTACGCAGCTTGGTGAGCATTTCCTGCTCGGAATTGAAGTTGTCGTGAACCACCGTATAGCCGGTGGCGGCTTCGAACGCCTCCAGGGCCCAGGGCTCATCCGTACCGTAGCCCTGCCAGTTCAGCACCCGCACTTCGCCATCAGCGGCCGCCTGTCCGGCCACCAAGGCCAGAGCCAGGGCAACCGAAGCCAACAATCCTGTCTTGCACATGAAGTCTTCCCCCGATTTGTCGCAATCCGGGCCGACGTTCTGCTGCTGTCTCCCGGTTGCCGTAACGCTTGCATGCGTCAGGAAACGAGTCAACACGAACAGCGGTTTCCCACCGCTTCGCCGCGCCGTACCATGGCTGGAAATGCGGGAAAAACGACCATGACAAACCAGATGGCGGAACTGAGCTGGACGGGGCTGGAGGAACGCATCGCGGGTGGCGCGGTCGTGCTGCTCCCGGTCGGCGCGAACGAAAGCCACGGACCCCACCTGCCGTTGGGCACCGACCGCATCTGTGCCTGCGGTTTCGCCAAGGAGGTCGCCGGACGCATCGATGCCGTCATTGCACCGGAAATCCCCTGGGGCTTCCGTTCCCAGATCAGGACGGGCGGCGGCAGCCACTGGGTAGGCAACATCGGGCTTGATGCCGAGGTTCTGGTCGGTCTGGTGCGCGCGACGGTCCGCGAGGTGGCGATCAAGGGCATGACGAAGATCGCCATCGTCAACGGCCATTACGAGAACGTCTGGTTTATCACCGAAGGCTGCGAGCTGGCCGTGCGCGATCTCAATGCGCAGCCCGGCGGCGAGCTCGTCATCCAGACTGCCTCCTGGTGGGACATGGTGGGCGACGACGATCTCTCGGCCATCTTCCCCAACCCGCCCGAAAGCATCGAATACGAACACGGCGCGCTGCTGGAAACCTCGATCATGATGGCGATGCGCCCGGACCTCGTCGCCACCGACAGGTTCCCCCGGCACGGCTTCAAGGTGTTCCCGCCCTACGACGTGTTTCCGCAGGACCCGGCACGCGCCAACGAGACCGGCTCGCTTGCCACCTCCAACGGCGCCAACGCGGAAGCGGGCGCGCAACTCATTGCCCTGATCGCCGACCGCATGGCCGAACACATCCGCACCGAACTCAACGCCGACCCGGCCCGTGGCGCTTGAGGGTCTGCATGGCGTTGTCACCGGCACGGCATCCGAACCTGGGCGTGGCACACGGTCCGGTCGATATCGGCGCGACCCCGCGAGCGCACGTGCCATGGTGGCCGACGTCGTCCGTTTACCTGCCCGACGACAGCGGCCGCTGGATCAGCGGCACCTCCCTCAACGTGACGGGCGGGCTGTGGCGGGGGCAACCGGGACTCCCAAAAATTCGGGAATTATATACGATCGTGCCCAAGATGGAGGTTTGAAATGGCGCAGAAAGCACCCGGAAAATCGCACCGCAAGGGCATAAGTCCGAAGAAACTGTTTCAAATGTTCCCCGACGACGCAATCTCTGAGAATCCGATTGCACCTGACGGATTGCCCAGCGGAGCGCGGTCATGAGCCACAACGACGCCGCAACCGGTCTATCCAGATTTCTCGGTTCTCAAAAGTTCTCAACGGTCATGGCCGATCCGCCATGGCGCTTTACCAACCGAACCGGGAAGATGGCACCAGAGCACAAGCGGCTTGCCAGATACCCGACCATGACGCTTGAAGACATTTGCGCCCTTCCAGTCGCCGACTTCATGGAAGATCGTGCGCATTGTTATCTTTGGGTACCGAATGCGCTTCTTCCCGAAGGGTTGCGGGTCATGTCCGAATGGGGCTTCACATACAAATCAAACATCATTTGGCACAAGATAAGGAAAGATGGCGGATCGGACGGGAGGGGCGTCGGGTTCTATTTCCGCAACGTCACGGAAGTTCTTCTGTTCGGAATACGCGGCAAGAATGTCAGAACGCTTCAACCGGGGCGGCGGCAGATCAACCTGTTTGGGACGCGAAAGCGGGAACATTCTCGCAAGCCCGACGAACAATATGACATCATCGAGAGTTGCAGTTGGGGGCCATATCTGGAACTGTTCGGGCGTGGTCGCCGGGACAACTGGACGGTCTGGGGAAACCAGGCGTCCGACGATTACAAACCAACCTGGGACACGTACAAGTACAATTCTGCGGTGGCGGCAGAATGAACGCGCATGTCTGACAGTGAGATAAATCTGTTTTCTGAAAACATCAAGCGGAAGTTTGAGATTCACAGCTACCGGAACGCGGCGTCCATTCTGGCCAACAGCTTTCCTAACCGGTTCTCGCATGTGGTTGGCGCCTTGGAGAGGTTCGAGATCACCACGGAGATGATCAGGCGGCCCGGCGGCAGCAAAGGCGAAATCGCCCGATACGTGGACACGCTGTTCCCGTCACCAAATTGGATTGAAACCCGGATTTCCGCCGATCTGATGGTTCGACTCGAACATGCGAAGCAAAGCGGACACATCCTTCATGAATATGTCAGAAAAGGGTTTTTGGATGGTCACAGGATAGATTTCGTTTCTGGAAAAGTCGCGCTTGATCTAGAGTGGAACAGCAAAGATCAAACATACGATCGGGACTTGTATGCGTTTTCGGCCTTCTACGACGCTGGCGCAATAGACGTTGGAATCATACTGACACGTGGTTCATCCTTGGATAATGCGTTCTTTCAGAGTCTCGGGAAGGTTCTAAACAAAGACGGAACCGAAGGCACCGAAGAAGTGTACAAGAAGTTTGGGGCATCAACCACATGGATGGGGAAATTGCTTTACAGGCTTGAGGCCGGGCGCAACGGCGGTTGCCCTGTGCTGGCGATTGGAATCACACCTGAGTGTATTGGAGGAAAAAATGGAAAAACGGAAATCTGATTATTACACGAAAGTCACGGACCGGGGATACCAGCCCAACAAGAGAGTCCATACGATTGGGCACTATCGTATGTAATTCCCGAATTCTTCCCGTCATGGCCCGGCTTGACCGGGCCATGACGGAGTAAGAGAGATGTACCTCCCCTTACATCATTACATCACATGCACCAGCCGCAGGGCGTCGTAGATGGAGGCGTGGATGTTGCGGCTTTCGACGGCATCACCCAGGCGGAAGAGTTGGAAGGCGCCGTCGGGGTGGGCGCGGATCTCCTGGGGCCGGTTCTCGATCAGCGCGTCGTAATCGACCCCGCCGCGGTTCACGGACTCTTCCTTGAGTTCAAAGTAGAGTTCATCCAGCGGCAGGGTGGCGTGTTCCACGACGACCTGATCGACCAGGCGCTCGTCATGGGCCGTCCCGGAGAAATCGCTGTAGAGCGTGACCCTGAGTTTGTTGCCTTCCCGCGCGATGCCGCTGACGCGGCTGAGAATGGTGATCGTCACGCCATGGGTCTGGAAGAACTCGGCGTAGGGCGCGTGGGTGAGCGCGCCCAGTTCCGGGGCGAAGGTCCGCTCGGGCGAGACGATCTCCACCTTCGCGCCCTTGTCGACGGCAAGCCACGCGGCCTGCATGCCGGGCTGGTGGCCGTTGTCGTCGAACACCAGCACATCCTCGGCAGGCGCGACCTCGCCCGAGAGGATATCCCAGGAGCTCACGGCAAGATCCGCGCCCTCCTCCACGATGTCCTTGTTGGGCAAGCCGCCGGTGCAGACCAGCACGATATCGGGATCGAGCGCGCGCACGTCGTCGGCCGCGGCATAGGTGTTGAGCCGGAGGTCGATGCCGAGCTTTTCCAGACGCGCGACGCGCCAGTCGACGACGCCGATGATATCCCTGCGATTGGGCGTTCGTGCCGCCAGGCGCACCTGGCCACCGGGCTGATCGGAGGCTTCGAACACCGTCACATCGTGCCCGCGTTCTCCAGCGACCCGCGCCGCCTCGAGACCTGCGGGGCCCGCACCGACGATGACGAACTTCCGCTTTTCCCCTGCGTTGTCGGCGACGATCTGGGGCATGGTCGCCTCGCGTCCCGTGGAGGGGTTGTGCACGCACAGCGCGCCGGTGCCCGCATAGACGCTTTCCAGGCAATAGGTCGCGCCCACGCAGGGCCGGATTTCCTCCTCGCGCCCCTCACGCACCTTTTTCACGATATGGGGATCGGCAATGTGGGCGCGCGTCATGCCGACCATGTCGAGCTTGCCCTCGGCGATGGCGTGCCGGGCGGTGGCGATATCGGCGATCCTGTTGGCGTGGAACACGGGGAACTTCGTCTCGGCACGCACCTCGCCGGCAAAGTCGAGATGGGGTGAGGCCTTCATGCCCGCGACGGGAATGATGTCGGTCAGCGCGCGGTCATGATCGATATGGCCCTTGATGACATTCAAGAAATCGACCTTGCCCGTGGCGATGAAACGCCGGGCGATTTCCACGCCTTCGTCACGGCCATAGCCCTTTTGCCAGGCTTCGTCGCAGGACATGCGGATGCCGACGATGAAGTCAGGGCCCACGTTTTCGCGCACGCTGTCGAGCACGCGCAGGGCAAAACGCATGCGGTTCTCCAGGCTGCCGCCGTAGTTGTCGCTGCGCCTGTTGGTGGCGGGCGACCAGAACTGGTCCATGAGATGGCCGTAGGCCTCGAACTCGATGCCGTCCATGCCCGCCTCTTTCATGCGGGCAGCCGCCGTGCCGTAATCCTTCACGACACGTTCGATGTCCCAGTCCTCCATTTCCTTCGGGAAGGCGCGGTGGGCAGGCTCGCGCACCATGGAAGGCGCCAGGACGGGCAGCCAGTGTTCCTTGTTCCAGTTGGTGCGGCGGCCCAGGTGCGTGAGCTGGATCATCACTGCCGTGCCTTCGTCGTGGCAGAGATCGGTCAGACGTTTGAGGCCGGGGATCACCTCGTCCTTCCAGGCCTGCATGTTCATGAACGCCTGGGCCGAATCCCTGGCGACCACGGTGGACCCGGCGATCATCGTCATGGCGATGCCGCCCTTGGCCTTCTCGTGGTGGTAGCGGATGTAACGGTCGCCCGCGAGGCCGTCCTCGGTATAGCCCGGCTCATGCGCGGTCGACATGATGCGGTTCTTCAGCGTGAGATGTATGAGCCGATAAGGCTGCAGAAGGGGATCGCCGTCGGGATCGTACATCGCCTGGTGTCCTCGTCATCGTCGTCACCGCAGGCTTGCGCGCCATGCCCGCGATTGCAAGACGCGGGTGATGTCTCACCGGGCATCCTGTGCTAGGAAACGGCCATCAGCGACCGGGGCGGCGTCATGTCCGAAACCATCAACGTCGAAATTCTTCCCAGCGACGACAACACCAACGGGTGGAGCCGCATCCTGCCCCCGCGCATGCCCAAACCGCCGCTTGAGGGCGGGGTGCGCGCCGACTGGGTCGTGCTGGGTGCCGGCTGGGCCGGGCTGGCGGCCGCGCGCCGTCTCTCCGAGAACCGGCCCGACGACAGCATCGTTCTGGTCGACGCCGGTCAGGCCGGCGAGAACGCGTCGGGGCGCAACAGCGGCTTTGCCATCGATCTTCCCCACAACATCGGCAGTTCCATGGAGGAGCTGGAGGGCAGCCACCGCTTCATGGCCCTGGCGCGCGCGGCCATCGAGCATCTCGAGGGTGCGGTGGACGAGCACGGCATCGCGTGCAACTGGAGCCGATGCGGCAAGTATCACGCCTCGCATTCGGCGCGCGGCAGGGGAGAGGTGCTCGAACCCTTCGCCAAGGAGCTCGAAGCGCTGGGCGAACCGTTCCGCTGGCTCGACAAGGAGGAACTCCGCGCCGAGATCGGCACGCCCTATTACCACGCCGCCATCCATACGCCGGGCTGCGTCCTGATGAACCCCGCCGCCCTGTGCCGCGGCCTCGCCGACAGTCTGCCTTCCAACGTCACGCTCTATGAGAACACGCCGGTGACGCGCCTGGAGCAGGGCAACGGCATCACGCTCGCCACGCCCCGGGGCAGCATCTTCGCACCGCGCATGATATTGACGACCAACGGCTTTGCCGAACAGTTCGGGTATTTCACCAACCGCCTCATCCCCATCGCCGCCTATGCCAGCCTGACCCGACCGCTGAGCGCCGAGCAACGCGCCGCGCTGGGCGGCCATGACGACTGGGGCCTCACACCGGCCAACGCCATCGCGGGCGTGACCATGCGTTTTACCCGGGACCACCGCATCCTGATCCGCCAGGGGTTCCAGTACAAACCCGGCTTCCGGGTATCCGATGCCGACAGGACGCAGGCCCGCGTCCGGCACATGCAGTGCTTCCGCGAGCGCTTTCCCATGCTGCCCGACGTCACCTTCGACCACACCTGGACCGGCATCATCTGCCTGTCGCGCAACGACGCACCGGGCTTCGGCAAGGTTGCTTCGAACGTCTGGGCCAGCGTGTGCCAGAACGCCGTGGGCGTGACCAAGGGCACGATCGGCGGCATTCTCGCGGTCGACATGGCCTGCGAGCGCGACAACGAACTGATGGGGTTCATGGAGTCCCTGGGCGTGCCCGACCTTCTGCCCCACAAGGCCCTTCTGAAGCTGAGCATGCCCGCCCGGATCGCGTGGGACGTCTGGTCGAACCGCCACGAAAAGTAAGGACCGCCGGACCATGGCCCGCAAGTACGACTGCAGCAAATGTCCAGCCTATTGCTGCTCCTATACCCGCATCATCGTCGAGGATGCCGACATCGAACGGCTGTCCGACCATTTTGGCCTCAAGCCCAGGGAAACGCGCAAACGTTTCACCAGGAAAGGCGAGGAAAAAGGCGAACGCATCCTGCGTCACCAGAAGGACGAGCATTACACGACGATCTGCCAGTTCATCGATCCCGGGACCCGCGGCTGCACGGTCTATGAGGCCCGCCCGGCGATCTGCCGCGAATTCCCCGGCGAGGGGCGCTGCGGCTACTACGACTTCCTGACCTTCGAGCGCAACGCCCAGGAAGATCCGGACTGGGTCGCGACGACAGGCTAGTCGGGACTGCGCGGTCCTAGCGAACGCGCAAGCGGGGATCCTGTCGCCAGCATCAGGCGCTCAGTGCGAGACAGGCGGCGACGATGCAGGGCCAGAGGTTCGCGGGTATACCGGTCCGGGCATCAGCGAATTGTAAAGCGGCCAGAGCATTCGGCAGCGCGCCTGCCGCCCCGCACAGGCCCTGGAGTGCGCGCCGCGCGGCGAGGCCATGGTTGCGGCTCTCAGGGCAGCGCTTCGATCAGTTCGCCGGCCTGCCGGTATTCGGCGCTGTCCTGCGCGAAGAGATCGCGCAGCGTGGTCCAACGCTCGCGCGCCGTGGCGTTGTCAACGCGCTGAGCCGCCGCCAGTCCCGTGAAATAGAGCGCTTCGGCATTGTCGGGCAGGACGGCCAGCACGCGCTCCATGTCCGTGACGGCCCAGTCGGGCACCATCGCTTCCCCCTGCACAGACCCGGCGACCGCATTGGAGAGCCCCGCCATCAGACCGGAATCTCCAGGTTCCAGGGTGAGCGCATGATCGTAGGCATCGCGCGCCAGACGCCAGTCGCCCAACACACCATAGGCCTGGGCCAGCCTCAACCAGCCTTCCAGGTTGTCCGGCTCGTCCTGGAGACGTTCGGCAAGGCCGTCGACCATGCTGCGGATCATGGCCACCTGCCCGTCCTCGGTCATCTCCGCGGCAACCTCGATGTCCTCCTGCGTGGAACCTGAAAGGCCGTCCTCGTCCGACGTCAGTCCGGTGATGCTGCCGGTCATGGTTTCGGCGTCGGCGATATGGCGTTGCAACTGCGCGATCCAAGATGCATCGGGTGCTGAATCGGCAAGCAGTTCACGCCACACACGCAGCGCCCCGGTGATGTCCCCGTCCTGGGCACGCGCGACACCTTCGTAATAGCGTGCGACCGGCTCGGTGGGGTCGAACGCAAGCGCGCGGGCAAACGCCATGCGGGCCGCCGGCGTCACCACACCGCCGCGCGAGAGGGTCACGAATTCGCCCAGGGCCGAGAGCGTGCCGGCATCCTCGGGGTCAAGCGCCACCGCTTCGGCCATGGCATTGGCGGCATCGTCGTAGCGGTTGGCGAAGGCATAGGCGTTGGCCAGCAGCACCCAGCTTTCGCGGTCAAAGGGATCGTTCTGGGCACGCGCCTCGGCACGCGCGACCAGCGGCCGGAGTTCGACACCGTCTCCACCGTCCTGCGTCGGTCCCTCCAGACGCGCGGCCAGCGGTTGGTCCGGCAGGTACGGCGAGCCAAGAACGCCATAGACCAGGACCGCAAGTGCGACCACCGCCACACAGATGACCGCCACAAGGCCCGCACCGGATTTCCGCTGCCCCTCGCTCACCATGCGCCGGTGGGCATCCTCACGCAGCAGGCGGCGTTCGATCTCGCGCCGTGCGGCCGCTCCGGCCCCGGCGTCGATCAAGCCGGCCTCTATGTCGCGTTCGAGCTCATCGAGCTGATCGCGGTAGACCTTGATGCCCGCATCCGCCCCCGAGCCGCCGCGTCGCGCGACCGGCAGCACCAGCAGCGCGATGGTCAGAAGCGCCAGCAGACCCAGCACGACAAACGTCATGACGGACGGTCCCGGGTAAGTTCCTGCAGGCGCGCCTTCTCTTCGGGCGTCAGGTTGACTTCCGCGCTCGCCGGTTCGCCGACCCGCCGCCGCATGACCATCCACACGATCACCGGCACGGCGAATGGAGCAACCCACAACAGCATTGTAGCCGCGTTAAACGGTGGTTTCAGCAGCACGTAATCACCATAGCGTTCGACGATATAGGCAACCGCTTCCTCGTTGCCGTCGCCGGCCAGAAGACGCTCGCGCACCAGCACGCGCAGATCGCGGGCAAGCGGGGCATCGGAATCGTCGATCGACTGGTTCTGGCAGACCAGGCAGCGCAGGTCCGCACTGATCGCGCGCGCACGGGCCTCCAGTTCCGGATCGGCAAGCATCTCGGCGGGCTGCACGGCAAACGCAGGCAGCGCAAGCCATCCGGTCAGCAGAGCCATGACGAGAAACCGCGGCATCATGCAGCCTGCGGCCGGGTTCCGGTGGGAATCCTGCGCCGCGACGGGATGGCAAGACGCAGGCGCCGGTCGGTCAGGCTCACCAGCCCGCCGAAGACCATCAGCAGGCAGCCGCCCCAGATCCAGGGTACGAGCGGATTGTAGTAGAGCCGCACAGCCCAGCCGCCATCGGCCGCCGGATCGCCCAGCACGACATAGAGATCGGCCAGCAGCGTCGTGCGGATGGCCGCTTCGGTGGTTTCCATCGTCTGGACGAAAAACTGCCGCTTCTCGGGCGTCATCAGGGCGATTTCCTCCCCATCGGCCAGCACCCGAAAGAGACCGCGCTCGTAGCTGTAGTTGGGCCCTTCACCCGGCACCACACTCTCGAAAACAAGCGTGTAACCGGCTATCTCCTGGCTGTCGCCGGGCGCCATGGCGCGGATGATCTCGGTCTGCCAGGCCGAAGAGGCCGTGACTCCCGCAACCAGCACCGCCACGCCCAGATGGGAGAGGCTCATGCCATAGGCCGAACGCGGCAGGCCCGCCGCGCGACGCCGGCTCTGCCCCGGCGAAAGACGGAAGAGCTGGATGTGTTCGGCGAATTTCAGCACCACGCCCGCGGCGATCCAGGTTGCCAGCGCAATGCCGAAGGCCGGTATCGGCGAAAGATCGGTGGCGTACCACCA
The DNA here is from genome assembly GCA_965204785.1 of Alphaproteobacteria bacterium. GTDB lineage: Bacteria > Pseudomonadota > Alphaproteobacteria > SP197 > SP197 > SP197. Next base: position 1,964,601 of record OZ242015.1, read on the forward strand.
CACCACACCACACAGGACGAGGCATGCAAGACCGATCGCCTTCATGCGCGAAAGCACGCCTTTCAGGTCACCCCGCTTCCAGGGCATCAGCGGCCCCGCCGCCATCGCCAGCAGCAGCGGCACCATGAGCGGCACGAAGGTCAGCTCGAAGAACGGCGGACCGACCGAGATCCTGCGCCCGCCCATGACATCGAGCAGCAGGGGATAGAGCGTGCCGATCAACACCGTGAAACAGGCCGTGGCGAGCAGCAGATTGTTCAGCACCAGCGCGCCTTCCCGGCTGATCGGCGCGAACAGGCCGTCGGCTTTCAGCGTCGGTGCGCGCCAGGCGTACAGCGCCAGCGAACCCCCAACCGCCACCACGAGCAGGAGCAGAATGAAGATGCCGCGCGTGGGATCGGTCGCGAAGGCATGGACGGACGTAAGCGCGCCCGAACGTACCAGGAAAGTGCCCAGAAGACTGAGCGAAAAGGCGATGATCGCCAACAGCACGGTCCAGCTCTTGAGCGCTCCGCGCTTCTCCGTGACGATGGCCGAGTGCAGCAGTGCGGTGCCCGCCAGCCAGGGCATGAACGAGGCGTTCTCGACGGGATCCAGAACCACCAGCCGCCCCAGCCCAGCTCGTAATAGGCCCACCAGCTTCCCATGGCGATACCCAGGGTCAGGCTGGTCCAGGCGGCCAGCGTCCAGGGGCGCACCCAGCGTGCCCATGCAGCATCGACGCGGCCCTCCAACAGCGCGGCGACGGCAAAGGAGAATGCCATCGAGAAGCCGACATAACCCAGGTAGAGAAACGGCGGATGGAACGCCAGACCCGGGTCCTGCAGCAACGGATTGAGGTCGCGCCCGTCCAGAGGCGCCGGGTCGAGGCGCAGGAACGGATTGGAGGTGAAAAGCGAAAACGCCAGAAAGCCGGCGGCGATCAGGCCCTGGATCGCAAGCACCCGCGAACGCAGCGTCACCGGCAGGTTCGCACCCAAAAACGCTACGGCAAGCCCGAAGAGCGCCAGGATGAGCACCCATAGCAGCAGCGAACCCTCGTGGTTTCCCCACACGCCCGAAACCTTGTAGAGCATCGGTTTGAGGGAATGCGAGTTCTCGTAGACGTTCGCGACCGAAAAATCCGACACGACATAGGCATACGTCATCGCGAAAAACGCGATGGCGATCAGCACAGCCTGGCCGAGCGCCGCACCGGGAGCGAGCGCCATCATCGCGCCGTTGCCGCGCCATGCGCCCCAGAGCGGCAGCGTGCCCTGCACGAGGGCGACACAGAACGCCAGAATCAGGGCAAAATGACCGATTTCGGCGATCAACGGCGTACTCCGGAAAGAACGGGGCCCTTCCTATCCGCGATCACACTGCAAGGCTAGATCGTGAACTGCAGATCGCCCAAACGCTTGGTCAATTTTCTGTTTTCCCGGTAATCGACCGGCAGCGCGATGATCGCGGGTCCTTCCTGGGAAAAGGCCTCCTCCAGCGCACCGGCAAGCTGGTCGGGTGCGGTCAGCGTGCATCCCCAGCCGCCGAACGAGCGCGCAAGCATCCCGAAATCGGGATTGTCGAAGGCAAGATCGCTGTGCCGGCCGTCGAACTGGTTCTCCTGCTTCCACTTAATCAGGCCGTATTCGCCATCCATCCAGACGAGCGCGACGACGTTGAGCTTCTTGCGCACCGCGGTCTCGAAATCCTGCACGTTCATCATGAAGGCGGCATCGCCGCAGACCGCCAGAATACGCCGGTCGGGACAGGCGTGTTTCGCACCCATGCCCGCGGGAAAGGCAAAACCCATGGAGCAGAAACCGTTGGAAATGAGGCAGGTGTTGGCCTCGTCGCACTGGTAGTAGCGCGAGACCCACATCTTGTGGGCACCGACATCGGAAAGAAGAATGTCTTCTGGACCCATGAACTCCCGCACGACATGCAGAATTGTCTGGGGTTTCATCGGAAATCCGTCGTCGTCGTTTTCCGCGTTGAGATCGTCCAGAATGATCTGGCGCAGTTTCTGGCGCTCAGCGATATCGAACAGCGGCAGCCGGTCGCCGAACTCGTCGTTCAGGCGTTCGTTGATCTGCCAGAGCGCATCGGCGACATCGGAAACGACCTCGACCTTCACGTCATAGTCCTCATCGACCTCGGCCGGAGTGAAGTCGATATGAATGATCGTCTTGCCGCCCTTCCCGTTCCAATGCGAGGGCGCGTATTCGACCAGATCGTAACCCACGGCAATGACGAGATCGGAGGCATCGAGCGCCATGTTCGCATAGTCGCGCTGCTGCAGGCCGATAGTGAACAGGCAATGTTCGAAATCGCGCGGCATCGCACCTTTGCCCATGAAGGTGTTGACGACGGGGATGCCGGTCTTGCGCGCCAGACGGCGGAGCTGCGCGGCCGCACGTTTGCGGATGGCGCCGTTGCCCGAAAGGATGATCGGCTTCCTGGCGGCGGCGATGAGATCCACGGCCTGCCGGACGGCCTTGTGGTCGGCTGCGGCCCGCCGGGTCCTGTGCGGATCGATCGGACTGTTGTCGACATTTTCCTTGGCAATATCCTCGGGCAGTTCCAGCACCGTCACGCCGGGCTTTTCCTGCTCGGCAAGCTTGAACGCCTTGCGCACCATCTCCGGGATCGCCGCGCCACGGTGGACCGAAAAGGCCCATTTGCTGATCGGCTGCAGCATGTCGATGGCGTTCATGTTCTGGTGGCTTTCCTTGTGCAGCCGCCGCGTGCTGCCCTGGCCCACGATCGCCACTACCGGCGAGCGGTCCATGTTGGCATCGGCCAGCCCGGTCACCAGATTGGTCGCGCCTGGTCCCAGCGTCGAGAGGCACACGCCAGCCTTGCCCGTGAGACGTCCATAGCCGTCGGCCATGAAGGCCGCAGCCTGTTCGTGCCGGCACAGCACGAATTCGATGTCGCTGTCCTGGAGCGACATCATGAAATCGGCGTTTTCCTCGCCGGGCACGCCATAGATACGTTCGACGCCTTCGGCTTCGAGACAACGGACAAAAAGATCGGATGCTTTCACGGCGGATTTCCCGAGGTTTGAAACTGATGAACTTTTCTAAACGTGACCATAGGCCAACATGGCATCGGCGACCTTGACGAACCCGGCAATGTTGGCGCCGTCACGATAATTCACCTTTCCGTCGCCGTCTTCGCCGCATGCCACGCAGCGCTCGTGAATGTCCCGCATCATCGTCTCGAGGCGCCCGGTCACGTGTTCGCTGTCCCAGCTCAGCCGGGCGCTGTTCTGGGCCATTTCCAACCCGGAGACTCCCACACCTCCGGCATTGACCGCCTTGGCGGGTCCAAACAGCACGCCGGCATCCATAAATGCCTCGACGGCCTCCAGTTCACAGGGCATGTTCGCCCCTTCGGCGACCAGCCCAACGCCGCTCTCGATCAGATCCCTGGCGTCATCCAGGCCGATCTCGTTCTGGGTCGCACAGGGAAGCGCCAGATCGGCCTTGAGACCCCAGGGCGTCCTGCCCCTGTGAAAAACCACGCCGTCGTACCTCTCGGCTGCTTCGCTGATGCGCCCGCCCTTTTCCATCTTGAGATGTTTGATCCAGGCAATCTGTTCGGCGTCGAACCCGCCGCGGCAGTGCACAAATCCATCCGAATCGGAAAGCGTGAGGACCTTTGCGTCAAGCTCGACCAGCTTTTCGGCGGCATGCATGGCGACATTGCCCGAGCCCGACACCAGAATCTTCTTGCCTTCCAGCGTCCGGTCGTAGCGCTCCAGCATGTTCTGCACGAAAAACACCGCGCCATAGCCCGTCGCCTCGGTGCGCATTTGCGAGCCGCCGAACGCGATCCCCTTACCGGTCAGGACGCCGGCGAAGCGGTTGATGATGCGTTTGTACTGACCGAACATGTATCCGATTTCCCGCTCACCGACGCCGATATCGCCGGCGGGCACATCGGTGTCCTCACCGATATAACGGTAGAGTTCGGTCATGTAGCTCTGGCAGAAGCGCATGATTTCCAGGTCGGACTTGCCCTTGGGGTTGAAGTTCGCGCCGCCTTTCGCACCGCCCATGGAAAGCCCGGTCAGGCTGTTCTTGAAGGTCTGCTCGAAGGCCAGGAACTTCAGCACGCTCTGGTTGACCGACGGATGGAACCGGATGCCGCCCTTGTAGGGGCCGATGGCGCTGTTGCACTGCACGCGCCAACCCCGCTGTGTGCGGATGTTGCCGTCCGCATCCGTCCAGGGAACGCGAAAGGAGATCACCCGCTCGGGCTCGGCCATGCGCTCGAGAATCTGCATTTCCCGATAGACTGGATTTTCCCGGATGAACGGAATGATCGAACCGGCGACCTCATGCACGGCCTGCACGAACTCGGTCTGGCCGGGATTGCGTTTCTCCAGTCCCTCCATGAATCGTTCGAGTGTCAGCTTTTTCGACGGGTACTTTGCCATGCGCTCGGAACCTCCTCGTTGATGCCGGATATGTAACCTGCCAAGTGCCGTGCCGATCCATAAACAGCCGAAATTTCGCGATCTTTTGACTTCTGCACATTTCTGCAAGGTACATGGACGCAAACGCGATTGCACGTTAAGCTATACGTTCCATCGCCGCTGATGGATCGTTGCCTTTCATGTCGTCCTGAGTCTCCGTTTTCCGGCCGCATCGTGTTTCCCGGTTGCGGTACGGTCGCCAGATGCGCCCTGCCGACGATCATGAAACTGACCGGGCTTGCCGCCGACCGCTACACCGTCAGCGACACACTCGACCGCCGCGAACGCCTTAAGGACGGGATCGCCCGGGGACTAACGTTCCTGCAGCGCCACATGCGCGCGATACCCTGAGACGGGCTCGCCCACGGCCACAACGAAGGCCCCGCCGACGCCGTCGTGCGTGGCGTTGTGTCGCCCCGCTTCGTGGCATCAGAAGTTGGTGCCCGGATTTTGAGCAGGCAGTTCAATCGGATCACTCGGGAAGAAACTATCGCTTTGCTTGAAAGGTCGTTCGTTGACCCCGAACCGATGGGTCACTTGCTCGAACCTGTGGGCGTAGAAAATGCAGGCAGGATCGTGTCCCGCCTGCATCTTCATCCTGTCTCGCCCGGATGGCGAGCCGGCGAAGAGGAAGAGGATTAGTCTTCGTCGTCGAAGCCGAGTTCGTCATCGTCCTCGATGTTGCCGAACTCCCCGCCCGTCGGCTCCGGTATGCGCCTTCTTAGTCGCCCTTCTTCGCGCGGTCTTCCGCGACGCCTTCTTCCGTTACGGCAGGGACTTAGATCATCTTGGCGATGGCATGTACTTAATCCTCCGGGCGATCTCGTCCGCTTTCTCCTTCGTGTGGAAGTCGTATCGCTTGCCACTCCCGACGCCCAGCCCGAGGGCGCGCAGACGAGGCCGGATCCAGGTTTTTGGGTCTTTGCCGAGCACCTTCGACAAGTACGCGGTACCGTACTCCGGTTCCCGCTTTATTGGCCTGTTTGGCATCACTTGCTCCTTTGATAGGTTGAGTTGACGATAAGTTGAATTGACGTTATCTGGCGACGACGTCAACATGTTCGGTTTGAGTGGTTTTTCAAGTTAATTTTCTCCTCTATAGATCCAAGCTCCTACTGCGCGTTGTTGACCGGATCGGTGCACACGCGGGACAGCCTGGTGGTACTGGATGTAGCCATACGGTAGTGACAGGAAGTACATATGACGGACTCGAAGTATTCGACGACACCGTTGAAGACCGTCGTGATCATCACGTCGCTGCGCGCCGGCAGTGCGCGGTCATCTGCATTCATGCGGTGTTCGGCCAAGGCACCTGCCTCGTAACGAAAGAGGTCGCGCCCGCCGTTCTTCGTCACGGTCGATGTACTGCACCGGCGTGTGGCCACTGCCATGGACAATCCGGGCTTCCACATTCCGATCGGCAATGGCGGCGGCAACGAACGCGGCCCTCGGGATCGTCGCCCGGCACCGTCAGGATCCCGATCTTATCGTCGGGAGGGAAACAATCGTCGGGCGGGAAACACCGCCGCGCGTTTGACGCAAAGTCGAGCGGGATGCCGCCGGGACGGTACGCGCGGATATCGACACAGCGATCCACACCGCAGCCGCCCGCCGCCGTCACTCTCACCGTTCGACCTTGACGGGCGCTTCGACCCTGTCTGCCACGATTGTTTCACCATCTTATCAGACCGGCGCCGACCACCGCCCGTTGCTAAGGATCGGGCAGATCGCCGGCGTTGGCGGCATCGAGTCCGCTGCCGACCGGCACGCCATCCGCGCCCCCGGTTTCCAGCGCGTCGGGATCGGCGAATGCCTTCCCGATCACAGGCGCCGGTCCCCGGCGAATTTGGACAGCCCGGAAGGGCCGGCAAATGGATTACCCCGACGATCGCCCTCGCGGCGGGAAAATGCCCCCGATACGCACTCATGCCTGGGCGACACCCCAGATTTCGACCGTGTTTTCGACCGAATGCATCTGCGGCTTGGCAACCAGCGTCGTGGGCGGCAGCGCGCCGCCGATGCAGCCGGCGACGGTGTCGAGAAACGTGCGGGTCGTGCGTTCGCCGTCCGGGCAGGTGAAGTAGCAGACCATCAGCTTCAGGTCGGCGGGCGTCCGGTTGAAGCCGCGCATGATGTCTTCGACATAGGACATCGTCATGCGCGTCTGGCCGACCAGATCGCCCGGCAGCATGCGCGCGCGCGTGTTGGAAAACGGCTCGGACGGCACCTGACCGCCCAGCCAGATCATGTCGCGCAGCAGGATGCCCTGACGGTAGGGCAGCGGAATCGACCAGTCCCAGACGCGCTTGGGCCAGGAATCGCCGCGCGGAATGTATTTGTCGAAACCGTTCCATTCCTCGCGCATCGCCATCACCTCGATCTTGGTCACCGCCCCTTCCGGGTCCAGACGCTGGCAGGGCACGACGGTGGCCGGCGGGCCGGGCTCCGCGAAATGGCTGGCGCGCGCCTGGGCAAGCGGCGCCCAGTGGTCATGGGTTGCGCCGAAGTAGTAACCCTCCATCTTCACGCTATCCTGGGTCGTCGCCCCGAGTTGGGCGAGCGTTTCCTCGTGGTAACCCATAATCGTGTGGCTCTGCGCGACGCCGTCGCCGGGATCGGCGATGTTGCCGTCGGCATCCTCTGCCGTGCGGCTCGCCACGGCGATGAATTCGCCGGCGCGCAGGCCGCCCGTCACCGCGCGCCCGTCGAACAGGTCGCGCCTGGCCGGGGGCACAGGGCACGTCGCCACCCGGTTGTCGCTGCCCTGGCGCCAGCGGCGCTGGGCAATCGCCTGAATCTGGATCACCTGCCCTTCGAAGGGCTGCAGGGGTTCGGGCACGACGCTGATTACAGGCATCGGCTCATCGGGAAAGTGCCGGGCGATGCGGGCAATGATTTCCCAGTTGTCCCGATCGGTCGTGTGGAACGCCTTCAGGCGCACGACATCGGCCAGCGAACAGCTTTCGGCCACCAGACCCTCGGAGATGTTCGCGACCGACCCCTCGACCTGAGCGTCGAGATCGCCGGGATTGCGGATCGCCCCCGCGCTGTCGAAATCTCCGCCGCCTCCGACAAAGGTCAGCGGTCCCGCCGTACCGGAAATGTGATGCACATGCCCGATTGGCCAGCGCCAGGTGTCGTTCATGGATGATCTCCCACAATTGGTCGCCGAGAGATTAACGGTCCATCGAGGCGCGCGCTACACCGCCATTGTTTCGCCGCCGCCGGGATGAGGCACTTGCCATGGGGTATCCGAGGGAGATGAACGGCGCAGAGCCGCCGGTCGTCCCGATGAACGTGACGACGCGCGACGACATTGTCGACGCGATCCATGCGGAAGCGGCCGGAACGGGCGAATCCTGCGCTTTCCCCGGTATCGGCCCAGCGCAACATGGTCAGGGACGCGATGCGGGGTCCCGGGTCTGGAACGCGAACGAAGCCTCGAAGGGTTCCAGTTGCGACTTGCCCAGGATGTAATCGGCCGCGCGCGAGGCAATCATCTGGGTGGGTGCGTTGAGGTTGGCGCTGATCACGCGCGGCATGACCGAGGCGTCGACCACGCGCAGGCTTTCCATTCCATGGACGCGCAGTTCGGCATCGACCACCGCACCGCCGTCATGGCCCATGCGGCAGGTGCCGCAGGGATGGTAGTCGGTCGACATCGTGGCGCGCACCAGTTCCTCGATCTCCTCGTCGGTTCCGGCATCGGCATGCTCGCCCAGTTCCCTGCCGTAGAGGCCTTCGAAGGCGGGCTGGGCGACGAGTTCACGGATCTTCTTCACGCCCTCGACCAGTTCCTGGAGGTCGAACGGGTCCGACAGATACTGGAAGAACATCGCGGGTTTGTCGCCGGGGTCGGCGGACTTCAGCGCGATGTGCCCGCTGCTCCTGGGCCGGAGCTGATCCACTTGAATGGTGAAGGCCTGCAGCAGGGTGATCTTCTGGCCCTGGTAAGCGTAACCCGTGGGTCCGAAATGGTACTGCAGGTTGGGATAGTCGACCTGATCGTTGCCGCGGATGAGACCTCCGGCTTCCCAGATGTTCGAGGAGGCCGGGCCCGTGCGGTTCGCCATCCACAGCATGCCTGCCATCAGCTTGTTGAACGGCTGGTTGACGCGGTGCATGGGAAACGACTTCCTGCAGGTGAACTGCATGTCGACCGAGGCATGGTCCTGCAGGTTCTGCCCCACGCCCGCCAGGTCGAGCCGCGTTTCAATGCCCATGGCGCGGAGGTGATCGGCGGGCCCGATCCCGGAAAGCATCAATACCTGGGGCGAGTTGATCGCCCCGCCCGAGAGGATCACCTCCTTCTCCGCTTCGACCGTATGGCGTTCACCGCGATGCTCGAAGACGATGCCCGAGGCGCGATTGCCGTCGACCACGACGTTCCGGACCATCGCGCCGGTCATGAGCGTCAGGTTGTCGCGCGACAAGGCGGGTTTGAGGTGGGCGACGGCGGCACTGCAGCGTCTGCCGTTCCTTTTGGTCGCATCCAGCCGTGTGACGCCTTCGGGCTGGTAGCCGTTGGGATCGTCCGTGCGCCCCTGGCCCGCCTGTTCGCCGGCTTCCAGAAAGGCGTCGTAAAGGGGGTTCTCGTAGCAGCCCCTGGTCACGCCCAGAGGGCCGTCGCCGCCGCGCCAGTCGTTGGGGCCACGATCGCTCGTTTCGCCAGCCTTGAAATAGGGCAGGCAGTTGGCGTAGCGCCAGTCGGTCAGGCCAAGCTCGTCGGCCCAACGGTCGTAATCCTGGGGTTGGCCGCGCATGTAGACCATGGAGTTGATCGAGGACGATCCACCCACGACCTTACCGCGCGGCATGCCGACCTGACGGCCATGGAGTTCGCCCTCGGCCTCGGTCTCGTAATTCCAGTTGATGCGCGGATTCTTGTGGGCGTGATAGACGCCGGCGGGCATATGGATCATGAGATGGCGATCCATCGGCCCGGCTTCGAGGATCAGAACCGAATTCCTACCGTCGGCCGTCAGCCTGCCGGCAAGCACGCAGCCCGCCGAACCCGCCCCGACGATGACGTAATCGTACCGCTTCACTGGCGCATGCCCTGCCGGTCAGCCCCGGGATCAGGCAAGCCAGAGCCACTCGGCGGCCTCTGCATGTAGCGGGAGTCACGGAACGCCGGCATGACTTCGTTGATGAAGAGGCGCAGCGACTCTTTCTGGTCCTTCCAGTCGAGCCCCGTGCAGCAGCGGTAGAGGAAGTTGTCGACGCCCAGCGCTTCATAGGGGCGCAACTTCCCGATCACCTCGTCGGGCGTGCCGAACACCAGGTTGTCGCGCAGCATCCTGGGATCGTATTCGGAGCGGTTTTCCAGCTCGTTCGATTCGGGGACCTCCACGAAACCGTTCCTGATCTCGCCAAGCTGCTTGAACAAGCTCTCGAACTGCAGGCCCGAGCGCTGCATGGCGTCGGTGAACGGCTTCCAGCCTTCCTCGGCATCGGCATAAACGGCGCTGTGACGCATGGTCAGGAAGCGCGGACGCTCCATGCCGGGCGAACGCTTCAGCGCCTCATCGAACTGTTCCTTGTATTTCACGACCTCGCTGAACGGACGGGTCAGCGCCCAGGACATGATGTTGCAGCCGTGCCTGAGCGCCCAGTCATAGGTCGAGGGATGGCGTGCCGCGACCCACAGCGGAGGATGCGGCTTCTGCAGCGGCTTCGGGCAGGCGGTCGAAGCGGGAAACTGCCAGAACTCACCGTCGTGTTCGTAGTCTCCCGCCCAGAGACCTTTGAGCACCGGCAGCATTTCCTGCATGTAGGCAACGCCCTTGTGCTGGTCCATGCCGCCCATCATGCGGTCGAATTCGCGCTGATAGGCGCCGCGCCCGAGGCCCAGTTCGACACGTCCGCCCGACATCAGGTCCAGCAGACCGGTCTCGCCCGCGACCTTGATGGGGTGCCAGTAGGGCGCCTGCACCACGGCGACGCCCAGGCGGATGTTGTCGGTGTTGCCGCCGAACCAGGCCAGAAGCTGGAACGGATTGGGCGCGATGGTCATTTCGATGGCGTGATGTTCGGCCGCCCAGACCATTTCGAAGCCGCCCTCGTCGGCCATCTGCACCAGTTCCATGGTGTTGCGCGCGACTTCGCGCATGTCGATGGACGGATCGGCGCGCGTCAGGTCGATGGAAAGACTGAACTTCATCGGGAATCTCCAGGGAATGCCACGTCGGCCTATTAGCTGCCTGGCGGCGCGCACCGTAAAGCCGAAAAATTCTCACCCTCACGTAACAATCACATCACGCGAAACGGGAACGGCCCCGCCGGATCGTCCCGGCGGGACCGTTCGATACGCCGTGTTGCCGATGTCCTTCTAGTTCAGGCCCAGCTTTTCGCGGGCTTCATCGGGGCCGACCACGCGGCCGCCCATGCGCTCGATGATCTGGATCGCACGCTCGACCAGATCGCCGTTCGTGGCCAGCACGCCGCGATCGAGGTAGATGTTGTCTTCCAGACCGACGCGGACGTTGCCGCCCAACAGCATGGCCTGGGCGACCATCGGCATCTGCATGCGGCTGATGCCGAATCCGGCCCAGTTGGCATCCCGGGGCAGGCCATCGGCCATCGCCATCATGGAGCGGGTATCGGCGCCGGCCCCCCAGGGAATGCCCAGGCAGACTTGGAACAGCGCCGGGTCTTCCAGCAGGCCTTCGTCGTACATGGCGCTCGCCAGACGCACCTGGCCCAGATCGAACACCTCGATCTCGGGCTTCACGCCCAGGTCCTTGATCTCGGCAGCCATCGCGCGGCACCAGGATGCGGGATTGATGTAGGTCTCGTTGCCGTTGCCGAAGTTGATCGAACCGCAGTCGAGCGTGCAGATCTCCGGCTCGATGCGGCGCACGTGCTCCAGCCGCTCCTTGGGCCCGATCAGGTCGCTGCCCGGTCCGGCCGTGCCGTCGTCAGCGGGGTTGAAGTCGCCGCCCATTCCCGCGGTCAGGTTCAGGACCACATTCACGCCGTCCTGCCTGATCAGGTTGACGGTCTCTTCGAACAGGTCGGGATCGCGCGAACCCTTGCCGGTTTCGGGATCGCGCACGTGGATGTGGGTGATGGCCGCGCCCGCATGGGCCGCCTCGATGGCGGCCCCGGCGATCTGGCGGGGTGTCACGGGCACCTTGTCGCTTTTTCCCGTGGTGTCGCCCGCGCCGGTCACGGCGCAACTGATGATGACGTCGGTATTCATGGGGTCGTTCTCCGTAAAGAGCGTTCGGGTTGTGGGATCAGGAAAATTCCCGGGCAATGTAGCGTCTGGCGAGCGGTAGCAACTGCGCCTGGGTCCAGGCGGTCACCGTCCTGTCGTGATCGGTCCAGGTGCGCGGCGCCGCCATGGTGCAGGGCTCCAGGATACCATGGAGCTTGCCGTCCTCCAGCAGCGGCGCGTGGATCAATGCCAGATGCCTGAAGTTCTCAACCTCGAAGGGACCGTTCAGCACCTCGGGCGGCGCGTTCAGAACGTCGTCGATATAGAGCGCTTCGGGATTGACCATGGCCTCGGCGAACATGGGATCCTGCCCGGGCAGGTCGTCGGACATGACTTCCCAGGTTTTCATGTCATGCTCCATCGCCCATTCCGGCCTAGCCTGCCAAGCAGCGACACAACGCGACATCTTTTTCTCAGACTCATAGAGGAACAGCAGGCAACGGTCCGCACTGACCGCCCCGCCATAGACGGGCATCAGCTTCTCGAACAGCGCCTCAGGATCGGACGTGTCCTCAAAAACCGCTTTCAGATCGGCAGGGATGGCGTCACTCATCGCTCTCTCCTCAGTCCGCCGCGCTTGTCGCCGGAACTTGGTCGGACGTCAAGAGTTGTCCCCGACCAGCGCGCGGGATCCTGGCGCGCGCCGGAAAGGCCGCCGGCTCTCCGTCCGGCTTCCTGTCGGTCCCGCTGACCGCCGGGGCCGAAAACGAACGCCCGTGCCGGAGACCCTGCGTCTCTGCACCGTCTTTTCGCTGATGAGTGCTACACTGTATTGTGTTAATCCGCACTGACCCGATTTAATCCGGACTCGACCGTCTGCCGATCCGAGTTTTTCCGACGCTGGTAGCGTTGCAACGCGAGGCCGATCCGCTTTATCCCAAATCCGACACGCGATCCGGGCGCCGCCGATCTTCGCGGACTGTTCGACGCGGCGGATCGCGTGTCGATGCCGGCGTCTGGTATGTCGGGAAGCGCACTAACGGCCATGCGCCGCGTCGTGGCACGGCCGACACAGCACGATCAGGTTGTCGATATCGAAGGGTGCGCCGCCGGCGGCCAACGGCGTCTTGTGGTGGGCGGTGAGTTTGCCGGCCCGGTCGCAGCGTTCACACTGCCGCCCGGCGCGCTTGATGGCGCGGCGACGGGCGCGCCTGTAGCGGCGGTCCCGATAGATGTTTATGGTGCGCTTGGAGCGCATGGAACGGTGCGAGAAAAAGACGGGCGGCGCCCCGAAAGGCGCCGCCCATGTGCGAGTGCCTATGCCTCGCCGTCCCGCCGCGCCATTGAGCGCGCCGAGCGGCGTGACAGATAGTCGCCCACCTTGAAGGCATGTTGTGTGCCGGCCTTCGCCAGCATCAGGACGCCGGCCAGCTTGTCGTAGTCGTCCTTGCCTATCGGCTCGGAGAAGCTGGCATTGTCAATCGGGCACTCCGATGATCGCGCCGATGGTCCGCGTTTGGCAGGTCATGTCGATCACCCGGAGCATGTCGCCGGCCGACGGCGTGCGGCAGAAGTCCGCTGGGCCTTCCGGCGTGCGTGGCATGGTGTAGAGTATCATCGTCGTCTCTCCTAAGTGGTTTTAGGGGTTGCGATATGAGGGCGGCGGGATGTTTCGCTCATCCTGCCGCCCTCGCCTTTCCGAGGATCAGATCGGCGTGCCGCCGCCATTCCTCCCTCGAAATCTCGTCGTCTTCGGCCTGCCTGGCGCGGCGCTCGGCCGGCGTGAACTCGAAGGCGGCCGCCACGGCCGCCATGTCGTCGCTGGGCTGGATCGGCCGCACGGCGTTCGCCGGCACCTGGGCATCCGCGGCGCTCGCGGCGGTCCTCGCCAGGGCCTCGCGAAGGTCCACCGCATCGGTGTCGGCCCGCAGGGACCTGATGCCCGCGCGGGCCGTTGCGCGGCGCCGTGCGGCCTCCCGCGCACCCTCGGGATCAAGCGCGTCATAGGGCCGGTCCTCGGCCACCATGCAAAGCAGACGCCCGGCGGCGTCCATGACGGGGATCTCCGGAAGGTCGCCCCAGATCGGTACGCGCAGGTGAAGATACGACCCGGCCGGGAGCGCCTGTATCTCGGGCGCGGTATAGCGCCGGCCGTCATAGGAGAACCCGCCCTGGTGCACGGTGCGGGACTTGTCGCGGGCGAAGGCGGCCAGCAGGGCACCGCGCGTCACGTCCATGCGCCGCCAGCCGGCCGCCACCGCATCGGCGTATGCCTGGCGCGGCGAGCGGCCCTCCAGGGCGCCCGATTGCGGGTGCGTCTCGTAGGCGGCAACCGCGTTCGCGAGGTCCGCCAGGAACGCCGCCCTGCCATGCGGATAGGGCGCCGGCTCGCGGCCCACGTTGGCGGTCTTCTTGGTCATGCGGTCGCCGCCGATCCAGCCCGGAAGCATTGAGAAGACGCCCCGTTCAAGGACGCTGAACAACCCTTCAACCGCCTTTGCAGGGGCGTTGTAGGGCTGTGCCCTCACGATGGCGCCGCGGTGCGCCGTCAGCTCGTGGTGAACCGCCGGATCGTCCGACAGCAGGCGCGTCTCCGTGGCGAGCTGCAGCGCCCCGGACAACAGCTCCATGTGGCCGTACTCGTTGCCGTGGTCGAGGTAGAGCGTCTGGGGCAGGCCCCATTCGGGGTCCAGCGTCATCGCGATAAACGCCTCGGCAACATGCTCCTGGCGCACGTCCCGGCCCTTCTCCGGGAACACCGGATGAATGAAGACGCGATTGGCCGCCCAGTCCTGGAAGCAGACCAGGCGGGCCGTGAACGTGCCGCCATCGGCGCGCGGCAACAGCACGTCCATCGGATGCACGTCGCAGACGACGATCTCCATGGGAAGACGGCTGGCGCGGGTGCGCCGGATGCGCGGCATGTGCTTGTCGTGCCATTGCTTGGCGTCCTGGTCGTGGATCGCGACGGCGCGCCAGGCGCGGCCGCGCTCGACGAAGCGCTGACCCAGCTTGCAGATCTCGCGCAGCTCGCGGTCGCTGCCCTCGTAGCCCGCCGCGCGGGTGCGCTCCATAAGCTCGTCGGATGCCAGCCGCGCGATCCAGCGCCAGCCCGGCTCGGTCGTGGCGGCCCAGAGCGAGCGCACATGGCGATCCATGCCGGTCGCGATCTCCGCCATGGCGGCGGCGTCCAAGTGCGCCGTCATGGCGGCGTCCCAGGCGGCGCTGACATGGTGGCGGCGGCGGCCCGCGTCCGCTCGCCGCTTGCGGCCCACGGCACCGAGGCCGCCGGCCTCGTGAGCGGCTATCCACTCATAGATCGTGCGTCTGGAGACACGGCCGCGCCGCCCGCTCGGGTGGAGGCGGACCTGCCGCGCGGCATCGTCAACGGCCAGGCGGCGCGCGGCGGAACCAAGCGGATGTTGCAGGGCCGGGCGGATGATCTCCATGCGCCAGGCAATGACGGAACCCGCCGCCGCAAGGTCCGGCACCGACGGCGCAGCGGATGCCGGCGCCGGAAGCGCCGGGAGGGCTGCGGGCGAAGCGTCGGGAAGGCTGGACTGGTGGACCTCGAAGGCCCAGCCTGCCTTGCCGCCGGGCGAGGGGACCCGCCGGGCAAGCAGCGCACGGCCGCGCCAGGGCTTGCCGTCGAGGGCGCGGGAAAGGGCCTTGCGGGCATTTCGATGTGATATTCCGACAGCAGCGGCGAAGGCCGCCACAGGGAGCCAGCCTTCCACTCTTATGCCGCCGCGCAGCACCATCTACAATCTGAGCCAGGAGACGCGCGAGGATCTGGACTTTCGTATCGTAGCCAGCGGGTTCGGCCGCTATGCGGACCATGCCGCCTGGCTTGCCGGACGGGGCCAGGCGGTAAGCGTGGCGGCCCTCCAGCGTTACGGCCGGAACTTGCGAAAGAGGGTCGACGCGGACGCCTCGCTACAGAGTGCAGCGACGGCGGCCGCCATCGCCCGCATCCGTCACAGCGCCGAGATGGCGCGTGCGCTGCGCCAGGCCTCCGGCGACGATCCCCTGGCCATTTCGGAACAGGCGGCCGAGGTCGTCATAGCACGGATTTACGAGATCGCGACCAGGGAAGACATCGACGCCAAGACCCTCCAGGGCATCGTGCGCTCGCTCAACGACAGCCTGCGCGCCGTGGCGGCGATCCGTTCCGAAAAGGACGAAACGGCGCGCCAGCAGGCCCGGCATGAAGCGGAACGCAGGATGTCGGCTGACGGAAGGAAACACGGTGTCAGTGCCGTGGTCATCGACGCGTTCCGGCACGTCATAGAGGGCGGGCCAGAGCCGGCCGGCGAGGTCAAGGGCATCAGCGACGAGACTGACGCCGCGATCATGGACGTTCTTGCGCCCAAGCCAGAGCGCGCGCCGCCCGGCACCGCCAGTTGACGCATCCCCGTTGCAACCTGAAGAAAGGCCGCGCAGCGGTGCCTGTGGCGGCCTGAAAGGGCGGTCGCGACGGCATCTCGTGCGTTGAGGGCGCCACAGGCTGCCTCTGGTGCGCCTGGTCGAGCTGGCGGACCGTCAACAGGCCGGCCGGGACTCCGAGGCCGCACCAAGCGCGCCCTGGCGGCGCGCTGGAGGGCATGTCGAGCTGGTGGCGGCCCCGGCCCGCGTCGGACTATCCTGTCTACGACATCCTCCGGGCGCATTCTGACACGTTGAACCGCCGTTGAAGGCGGCATAAACGGGCCTTTAAAGGGTCTTGCAGTGAGGGTCCGCAATAGGTCCTCAACAGGATCCGCAATCGCAAGCGGCCCGCCGTTAAGTGCGTGAATACACGACAAACACGATTGCGGACTCACTGACCCACTTCATTTCGGACTGGAAACAGCTATCTGCCGGTTTTTACGCCACTATTCCCATGTGCCATAGATCCTCACTCAGTGCGAAATAGCGCGGGTCGCTCTAGTGCCTCCAGATACAAAGTGTTCAATTCCTTGTCGGTCGGGCCGAATGGCTGGTCTCTCCATCCTTCGCCGGCTGCCGTGTCCACACAACGGCGAACCGTCGAAGCAAGGTGAGCTGCTCTTCGTTGATTTCGCCGGCATTGGGCTTACCCGCCTCGACCTGTTCCCCTTGGTTTGGAGCCGCCTTGCCAAACACCGAATGTGTCCGCTCCTCCGATTGGACGGGAGTCGTCAACAGCGTTCGGCCCTGGGCTCGCCGATCTCCCGGATTGTTTTCCTCCCTTGAGAGACGTTGGAGAGAGGCGGAAGCGCCGATCAATGAGGCGGTCGGGCCAGAAACCGAAAAACGGATACCTCATGCTATTGACAAGCGTATGGAACTCGGAATCCGGTACGGCCAGAACAGCCGTGCAGGAGCAGCCGATCAAGTTTCTCCAAACCACGTCTTCCGCAGGCCAGAACGTGCGTGCGATGGCATGGATGATGCCGGCGGTGATGTTCGCCTGTAAGCCATGATCGTCGAATGCCGCGATTGGCACCTTTACCGCAATCTCGGTCGGGCTCAGCCCTACGTACCGCGGCGTCGCCATATTCGAAGCGCAGCTCAAGTTCATAGTTTTGTCGGCGAACAGAGGATCCATGGGCCCCTCATAGGCTTCCAAACCTTTTCTGCTTATACATTCCGGGTAGACGGGCGCCCACCCGTAGGAGGTCAAACCCGCGCCCCCAGTACAGCGGCGCCCCCAGGATCATCAGGAGCATGAGCCAGAAAAGAGGTCCACCTCTCATAGGTCGAAACCTCTGAGCCGTGCCGGATGCAGTATTGGGAGCGGCCGGCCGCTCGTGCAACGCCAAATCCGGGATGATCTGATTGTCCCATTTGTCTACCATGCGGCGTGTTTTGGGCGAGCCCGCGACCGGCGTGCGCCGGTCGCGGGTTACCGATTGCGCTTCCGCTCCAATTTCCGTGAGGTGTGGTGCCGGGTAAGATTGTCCGCATCGAGGCGAAAGCGTGATGGTTCGACGGCGATGGCCCCGCGACTACCCTAGGTTCTCGTCCAAGAAGGCCGTGGTGCGCTGCCAGGCGAGCGCGGCGTCGGCTTCATCGTAGCGGGCGCTGGTCGGGTTGGCGAAGGCATGGTCGGCGTCGTACCAGAAGACGGTGACAGGCTTTTCGGCCTGCATCATGGCCGCGACGAAACCATCGACCATGGGTTCGTCAATCCACTGGTCGCGCGTCGCGAAGTGGCCCAGAACCGGGCCTTCGAGCGCTTCGAGTTGTTCAGGCGTGCGATCGACATTGCCGTAATAGACGACGGTGGCGTCCACGGAACGGACGAGCGAGGCGTCGAGCGACCAGCCGCCGCCGAAACACCAGCCGACCGTGCCGGCGGCATCGGTCGTGTCGTCACGTGCCCGCAGCCAGTCGATCCAGGCGGCTAGGGTTTCCGACGCCTCCGCATTATCGACCTGATTCATGTAGGTGCGCGCGTCATCGGGATCGTCGGCGACCTTGCCACCGTACAGATCGACCGCGAGCGCGCCGTAACCTTGTTCGACAAAATCGGCCGCCACGGCCTTGATGTTGTCGTTGAGGCCCCACCATTCGTGCACCAGCAGGACGCTGGGCGCGGGCGCAGATTGCGATGCTCCCCAGGCCGCCGAAACCTGGAGGCCCGACGCGGTGGTAATCTCAACCGTTTCGAGTGAGGATGCAACCGCACGTGCCGCCGCAGGGTCGGCCAGGATCGCAGCCAGGCTTCCGGCGGCAACAGGTGCAGTCATCAACTGTCCCAGAACCTCACGACGCCCGAACATGGCACTTACCTTTCATGCATTTCTGACTGCGGTCAGGCTACCCCAGCGCTCGGCGATCACAATGCCGGCGCTTTTCAACTTGCCGTGTGTCCTGCTGCTGGCAGCAGCGTTGCTGACCGGCTGCAACACCTACACGCGCGAGACCGGCGTGGAGGACGTCACCCGGGTCGACATCGATCCGCGCCATCCCGGCGAGGTCGTAATCGGCGAACTGCAGTTCGTCACGGGCTACAAGCTGGAATACGGCGCGCGGTTCTTCGGCGGGCTCTCAGGACTCATCATCTCCGAGGACGGTAGGGACCTGACCGCCATCACCGACCACGGCGACTGGGTCGATGCCAGCATGAGCCACGACTTACAAGGCCGCTTGACCGGGATCAGCGGCATTTCCATTCACCCGCTGATCGGGTTGGAGGCCGACGATATCGACACCATCCTGGAACCCAAGGAGCGCGACGCCGAAGCGATGACGGTGATGCCCGGCGGACGCGTGATGGTGGCGTTCGAGCGCCGCCACCGGGTCTGGGTCTATGACGACCTCGCCACGCGCGACAATCCGCTGGAACTCGATGTGCCCGAGAACATCGTGCGCCTGGCCAGCAACGGCGGCATCGAAGCCCTGGAATTTCTGCCCGATGGGCGCCTACTGATGATCGCCGAGGAGCCAGTCGGAACCGGCAGGATCATCGATGCCTGGATTCTGGAAGACAATATGGAGTGGCGCTGGATCGGCTACCAGATGAACGACGGTTTCAGCGTGGTCGACGCCACCGCGTTGCCCGACGGCCGCGTCATTGTACTGGAACGCTGGTTCGCCGCACCGATCTCCCTGCGCATCCGCTTGCGCGAACTCACGCCCGAGATGCTCGACGGCGGCGGCCCGCTGGACGGCACACCTATTTCGCTGCTGAAGCAGAACCTCGTGATCGACAACTTCGAGGGTCTGGACCACCGCATCGGTCCCAACGGCGAGATTTATCTCTACATGGTCTCCGACGACAACTTCAACGATCTCCAGGCGACCTATCTCTACCAGTTCCTCCTGCTCCCATGAGTGGCGCCCGCGCCACGCTCAATCTGCGTGCTGTCAGGCCGGAGGATCTCAACGCCTATTTCGTACTCTTCCGGGAGGTCCAGGCGCTGCACGTCGCCGAACGGCCCGACCTCTTCCAGCCGCCGGAGAAGTCGGAGGCATTCGAGCGCCATTTCGCCGACGCCGTGGCCGCACAAGGAGATCATCATCGCCTGGCTGGGCGGGAACGCGGTCGGCGCGGTGCATTACAAAGTCACCGGACCCCACCGGGATCTACCTGATCGACCGGCCGATGATCTGGATCGAGTCGATCGCCGTGGCTTCGCACATGCGCCACAAAGGCATCGCTACCGCGCTGATCTCCCTGGTGCGCCAGGTCGCCGCGCAACAGGGCATCGCCGATCTGGGCCTGGAGGTCTGGTCGTTCAACGAGGGTGCCGCAATGGCGTTCGAGGCCGCCGGCTTCACCGCGCGCACGCCAGAACCATGCTGGACGCTGTCTGATCAAGGGTGTCGCCTCGCGGTTTATGTTTGTTCCTTCAGACGCCGAGCGTTCGCCCCGCTCACTTGGCCTCCGTCACAGGGGCGCCGCCGGTACGGTCGCACCGGTCGGCGGCCGCTTCGCTCGCGCCGCCGAACGTCATCACAACCATCTCAGGCGTGTCATCCCGGCCTTGAGCCGGGATTTCGTTCCGCAGACTGCTTCGGAAACGCGTCATGACAAGATCCCGGATAACCGCTCTGCGGTTTCCGGGATGACACCCGGTGGGGAACTCAGCCTTGCGGATTTTTCGCGAAAAACTGCGGTGCGAAGAAGCCCATGAGCAGGCGGTAGGGGAAGAGAAGACTCAGGGCCGTCACCGCCTTCACGCCATAATCGCCTAGGGCGTACTGGACCCAATTGAGGCCCCATTCGGGAAAGAACACGCCGAAGAGGAGGTAGAAGAAGATCACCGTATCGATGACCGAGGCGACGGCCGAGGAGACCAGCGGCGCCTTCCACCACGCGCCCCTGCGCAGGCGCTGGAAGATCGCGATGTCGAGAAGCTGGCCCGACAGGAACGCGCTGCCCGAGGCAACGGCCGTCAAGATAGCGACCGGAGAGAGGACGTTGGGCGCTTCAAAGGGCACCCAGTCGGAGAACACCGCCGACATCAGGATGCCGACAACAAACCCGACAAACACAACCTTGGCCGCCCCAGCCGGCCCGAAGGCGCGGTTGGAAAGGTCGGTCACCAGAAAAGCGAAGGGAAACGTGAACGCACCCCAGGTCAGCCAGTCCCCGATGGGGAAACGAACCAGAATGTTGGAGGCCACGACGACGAACGACATGGCGGCAATGGGCAAGGCAAGCGTCAGACGGCCGGTGCTCATGGCCCGTCAGCTCCCGTCAGCGATGTGGAGACGGCCTGGATTCAGGCTTCCCGGGCGGCCTTGCGAGCGGCGGCCTTCTCCACGCGGCGCTTCAGGCACAGGGCGCCCTCGGGCAGGCGGTTGTCGCGCGAGGACATCAGGTAGGCGTCGATGCCACCGCGCTTTTCCACCGTGCGCAGGCCGCTGGCCGACACGCGCAGGCGCACCGTCTGGCCCAAGGTCTCCGAAAAGAGGCTGGTCTGGATCAGATTCGGGCGGAAAACACGCTTGGACTTGTTCTCGGCGTGGCTCCGGTTGTTGCCGGACATGACTGTCTTGCCTGTCAGTTCGCAGGTGCGCGACATGGGATGCTCCTAAGAAAAACATCATGTGGCGCAGCCGTTCCCAGCGCACCACGCGAATCCGGCGGTTTCTATACGCTCGACCCCTTCCGGGGTCAACTGTTGGAAGGCTCGGGAACCAGCGCCACTAGTTTCTTCGGCGCGGTCATACGGTAGCTGCGCTTCACAATGAACGCGACCTCGTTCCAGTCGACATCGCCGTCCAGCCACATCCCCACCCAGCCCTTGGGCCCGACATAAGGCGGCGAGAAAAACCGATCAGGGTCTGCGCCGATCAGGATGGTCTGGCTGCCCGGCGGGGCCTTGCAGGAGACCGCGATGCGGCCGTCCTCTTCCCAAAAAATGGCAAAAATCTTGTCGCGCACACGGAAGTTCGGTCTTTCCCAAGTTTCACGCTCTTCCGCCTCGGGCAGTGCAAGACAGATGCCGCGCAGTTGATCCAGCGTATCGTCGCGCATGGCCTCACCCACCGTCCAGGGCGCACCGCGCCGCGTTGCGCAGGGAGAGGTTTCCCGCCGCGACCTCGCTCTCCAAGAGTTTGAGCAGGGCCTTGCGTTCGGGGTCGGCGCGCAGCCGTGCGGTGGCCAGACGAATGACCTCCTCCCGCAGCGCGGAGACGGCCTGGGCCTCACGTTTTCCGGGCAAATGATCCGATGCGGCCTCGAAATAGGCATCCACGGTCGACCACACCGCGTCCACGCCCGCGCCGGTCAGCGCCGAACAGGCTTCGACCCTCGGCTGCCAGAAAGGTTCATGGGACCGTACTAGGGAAAGGGCGGCGCGGTGGTCTGACACGACATGGCGCGCGGTGTCGGCCAGCGCGCCGTCGGCCTTGTTGACCAGGATCAGGTCGGCCAGCTCCATGATGCCGCGTTTGACGCCCTGCAGGCTATCTCCGGCGCCGGGTGCGAGCAGCAGTAGGAACATGTCGGTCAGCGCGGCAACGGCGGTTTCCGACTGGCCCACACCAACGGTCTCGACGATGACCAGATCGTATCCTGCCGCCTCGACCAGCGTGACGACATCGCGCGTGCACCGCGCCACCCCACCCAGTTCGCCGCCCGAAGGCGAAGGCCGGATGAAGGCCCTGGCGTCGTGCGACAGGCGCTCCATGCGGGTCTTGTCACCCAGGATCGAGCCCCCGCCCAGGCTGGAGGAAGGATCGACCGCCAGCACAGCGACCTTTTTTCCCTTTTTCAGCGCGTGGAGCCCGAAGGCCTCGACAAAGGTCGATTTGCCCACGCCGGGCGCGCCGGAGATGCCTAGGCGCCAGCTCTGTTTACTCGACTTGCCCAGCGCCTCGATTAACGATGCGGCTTTTTTCTCATCTTGCGCACGCGAGGACTCGACCAGCGTGATCGCACGGGCAAGAGCACGCCGGTCGCCGGAACGGATCGCTGCGATGTCGGTCATGGCGAGTGTCAGGCGGCCTGCCGCCCATCCTCCAGAATGCCGATGATCTCGGCTGCGGCCTGGGGGATGTTGGTGCCGGGGCCATAGACCGCCGCAACGCCGACCTTTTTCAGCATGGCATAATCCTGGGGTGGCACGACGCCGCCGACGACAACCTCAATATCCTGCGCGCCCTGATCGGCGAGCGCGGCGATCAGTTGGGGCACCAGCGTCTTGTGGCCGGCTGCCTGGGTCGATACGCCGATGATGTGAACATCGTTTTCGATCGCCTGGCGCGCGGCCTCCTCGGGCGTCTGGAAGAGCGGGCCGACATCGACATCGAAACCGATGTCGGCGAAAGCGGTGGCGATCACCTTGGCGCCGCGGTCGTGGCCGTCCTGGCCCAGTTTGACCACTAGCATGCGCGGGCGTCGCCCGTTCCGCTCGGCGAACCCATCGACTTTGCCGCGGATCGTCTCAAACGCCTCGTTACCTTCCCAGGCCGCGCCATAGACTCCCGAGATCGAGCGGTTGACGGCGCGGTGGCGGGTAAAGACGCTTTCCATGGCATTGGTAATCTCGCCCACCGTGGCGCGCACCCGTGCCGCCTCGATGGAGAGTGCGAGCAGGTTTCCGTCGCCCTTCGCGCCTTCGGTGAGCGCCCGCAGCGCCTTCCGGCAGGCATCCTCGTCGCGTTCAGAGCGGACACGCTTCAATCTAGCGATCTGGGCTTCGCGCACGGCGGAATTGTCGATATCGCGCACATCGACCTGCTGGAGATCGTCGGCGACGTATTTGTTGACGCCCACGATCACCTCCTCGCCCCGGTCGATGCGGGCCTGGCGGCGCGCCGCGCTTTCCTCGATGCGCAGTTTCGGCATGCCGGCTTCGATAGCCCGGGTCATGCCGCCCATGCCCTCGACCTCGTCGATCAGCGCCTGGGCTTCCTCGACCAGCGCATCAGTCAGGGATTCGATGTAGTAGCTGCCGCCCAGCGGATCGACGACATTCGCGATGCCGGTCTCCTCGGAGAGGATGAACTGGGTATTGCGCGCGATGCGTGCGGCAAAATCGCTGGGCAGGGCCAGCGCCTCATCGAAGCTGTTGGTGTGGAGACTCTGCGTGCCGCCCAGCACCGCGGCCATCGCCTCGTAGGCCGTGCGCACGATGTTATTGTAGGGATCCTGCTCGGTCAGCGACACGCCCGACGTCTGGCAGTGCGTGCGCAGCATGGAAGACTGCGGATTCTTCGGCCCGAACGGCTCCATCAGGCGCGCCCACAACACACGCGCAGCGCGCAGCTTGGCGACCTCCATGAAGAAGTTCATGCCGATGGCGAAGAAAAACGAGAGACGTGGCGCGAACTGGTCGGCATCCAGGCCACGCGATGTCGCCGCGCGGACATAATCGACGCCATCGGCGATCGTGAAGGCCAGTTCCTGCACCGCCGTCGCACCGGCTTCCTGCATGTGATAGCCGCTGATCGAGATGCTGTTGAAGCTCGGCATGTATCCGGCCATGTGCGCGATCACGTCGGCCACGATGCGCATGCTGGGCTCTGGCGGATATATATAGGTGTTGCGCACCATGAATTCTTTAAGGATGTCGTTCTGGATGGTGCCCGAAAGCCGATCCTGGCCCACGCCCTGTTCCTCGCCCGCGACCACGAACATGGCCAGCACGGGCAACACGGCCCCGTTCATGGTCATAGAGACCGACATCTTGTCGAGCGGGATGGCATCGAAGAGGATCTTCATGTCCTCCACGCTGTCGATCGCGACACCGGCCTTGCCGACATCGCCCACAACCCGTTCATGGTCGCTGTCGTAGCCGCGGTGGGTGGCCAGATCGAAGGCGACGGAAAGACCCTTCTGCCCTCCGGCCAGCGCCTGACGGTAGAACGCGTTGGACTCCTCGGCCGTGGAGAACCCGGCATACTGGCGGATGGTCCAGGGCCGGTTGGCATACATCGTCGCGCGCACGCCGCGCCTGTAGGGCGCGATACCGGGCAACGTATAGGCCTCGTCGACCTGCGCGAGGTCTTCCTGCGTATAGAGCGGGTTGATCGCCAGACCCTCGGGCGTCTGCCAGACGAGATCGTCCAGCGGCTTATCCTTTAGCTCTTTCTGCGCCAGGGCGCGCCAGGATTCCGGCGCTTTATCGGAAAATCCGCTCATCGGCTTTTAACCATCCATCTCGCAAGTGCGAAATGAGTATGGGATCGCCCCCGTGGACCGTCAATCCGTCGAACGCGCCCGCGGCACTTCGAGCGACACGTCGCGGGGCGAGTCGTCGCCGCCATTTGTCGGATAGACATTGTCGGGATAGGCCGAAAACACCATCAGACAGGGAATCAGCGCCTTCACTTGAACGTAACTGCCCGGCGGACGACCGGACGCACATAGTCGATCGCCTTGCCGTGCTGACCGGGGCCAGCATGAAGTAGGTTCCAGGTCGCCGGCGTGAAGGAGCAGGACCTGCCCTCCCCGGCCAGGGCATGGGCCAGATTGTCCGAGCAGTTGGCGTGCCCGGCGTCCGCACCGGCCCGTTCGTACATGCCCGGACTGCAGGCGGCGATCAGCGTGTCGCCGGGATCGAAGGTGATTTTCTGGAGCACCTCGCGGCGGTGCTCCATCGAAAGCAGATCGTCCTTGCCGTCGTCTGCGAACGCCCAGGTATCGACGAACTGCGTGCCGTGTGTGTTGACGATGCGCAGGCAATCGCCCCGACGGAGGCGTACCGCGCGCCCATGAGCGCCCGGCAAGCGAAGACGGGTTTCGGGCTCAGCCATCGCCATAGTCCGGGTTCCGGCTGATCCAATTTGCAACCTTCGCGTCGATCACAACCGCAAGGTCAGGCGCCAGGCGGGCAAGCTCGTCATGGATGAACTTTGAACGCGCGCGGATTTCCGGGCTGCCGTCGATCTCGGCCGACAAACCGGCCCAGAACATGGCGGCCGCGGCAATGCGTTCGGCGAGACTGCCGTCGTCCCGCTCGGCGATCGAAGACAGCAGCTGGGCGAGCATCGCCGCCGCGCGCACCTCTCCGCCCTCAAAGGCAATCCTGAGGTAGGTGTTGGCCTTCGCCGGACCGAACTCCCTGCCGTTGTTCGCATTCTTGTAATCAAGGCCCACAAGCATGGCCGCAAAGGCGTGCCCGCCATCGGCGGCCGCAGCCAGCCAGTAGTTCGCCTTTTCCAGATCTTACTCCGTACCGACCCTGCGCTGACACCAGTCCGCCACGGTGTCCATCGCCTCAATGTCGCCCGCCTCAGCACCACGTTTTGAACTGGGCCTCGGCAATACCGGCTCACCGGCCTCGCGATAATAGTCGCAACCCCGAACCGTGTTGGCGTTCACGTCTTCGCCATTGGTATACATGTCACCCAACACCATCGCGGCGCGGGCGTCACCCTGCGCAAGGGCCGTGGTCAGCGTCGCCAGTGCAAGACCGTAGCCCCTCTCGCGCGCGGCGGTCCCAAGATCGTAGCTATCCGAAGCCGGCGCCGGCGCCGTCCCCAGAAGCCGGCGCCGTCCCCAGAAGAAATACCAGGATCAGGTTTTTACCAACGGCCATTAGATTTAGCCGTGGAGCCATGCGTTCGCTCACCATACCTGTCTCCACGCTATTCCGCGGTGACAGCATGGCGTCAGATCCGTCCGGGTTCAAATTCCCACGGTGACGGCACGGCACATTCCAGCTCGGACTTCTCGTCAGAACGACGGCCTGCGTCTGTCTTGGGGCATTCGTTCCGCCAGTAAAGGCCGCGAAAGCGATACCCGCGCATCGGCGAACGGGCTTGACGCCGCGGACAGGCACCCTAGAACGACTCGAAGAGCGTCTTGTTCCGGGCTAGAGGACGTTCCAGGCGGCAGTGAATCCGGTCAGCGAGAGCGGCAGCGTCGCGGGCTGTCCCACGGTGTCGTAGATCGTGATCATGGCCTGGTTGCCGGCCTTCATGCTGCCCACGACATCATCGGTCAGCGTGACCTGGGTCATGCATCCGTCGACAAAGCAGGTAAGGAAACCGATTGTTCCCAGATCTTCCTGGTCCACAACCATGTTGAGACCGTTGGGCAGAAAAATGCCCAGTGGAACGGTGATGCGCAGAAGAGGTTCGACACCAGTAGGCTTGGCCGCCACGGCCGTCATGACCCGTTCGCCGTTGGCCTGCATGTCGACGGCCTGAAACATGAAACACTCCTGCGCGCCGACCTGACCGGTCGTGCAGTGGATCTGCCAGTCGCCATGCGTCTCGCGCAAGGTATCGGCCAGCTCCTGGGCCACAGCAGGAAAAGACGCAAACAAACTCGCGGCAAAGAGACCAAAAACAGTTAGGCGCATGGTGATTTCCCGTTTGGACACGTATTGAATGGGAGAGAAACAATCGTTGCGGCCGTTCTAAGGCATAAATGGGACGCGGCGCGAACACCGACAAGACCGCAGGCAGGCCTATTCCTGCCGTGGTCCGTCATGCTAGGTTGCCCGTCTGCCCCGCGCACGACCATTCTGAGGATATGATCATGGATGACAACGGTATCAACTACCCCGAACGGCCGAACGATCTGGAATCGTTCTGGATGCCCTTCACCACCAACAAGGGCTACAAGCAGTCCCCGCGTCTGCTCTCGGGCGCCAAGGACATGCACTACGAAACGCCCGATGGCCGCAAGATCCTCGACGGCACCGCCGGATTGTGGTGCTGCAACGCGGGCCACGGACGCGAAAAGATCGCCCAGGCAATCAAGGCGCAGGCCGAGAAGATGGACTTCGCGCCCACCTTCAACATGGGGCATCCGGCCGCCTTTGAATTCGCCAACCGGCTGGTCGAGATCATGCCGGGCAACCTGGATCACGTGTTTTTCACCAATTCGGGCTCTGAGTCGGCCGATACGGCGCTCAAGATCGCTCTGGGATACCATTACGTGCGCGGCAGGGGCTCCAAGACACGCCTGATCGGGCGTGAGCGCGGTTATCACGGCACCAATTTCGGCGGCACCTCGGTGGGCGGCATCGTCAAGAACCGGCAATTCTACGGCTCGCTGCTTTCGGGCATCGACCACATCCGCCACACCCACGACATTGAGCACAATGCCTTCTCGAATGGTCAACCCGAGTGGGGTGCGCATCTTGCCGATGACCTGGAGCGCCTGGTCCAGCTCCATGACGCCTCGACCATCGCTGCGGTGATGGTCGAGCCGGTCGCGGGCTCGACCGGCGTGCTGGTGCCGCCCAAGGGCTATCTGCAGCGCCTGCGCGAGATCTGCACGAAACACGACATTCTGCTGATCTTCGATGAGGTCATCACCGGCTTTGGCCGCCTGGGATCGAGTTTCGCCGTGGAGCATTTCGGTGTCGAACCCGACATCGTCACTACGGCCAAGGGCCTGACCAACGCCACGGTCCCTATGGGTG
The DNA here is from genome assembly GCA_965204785.1 of Alphaproteobacteria bacterium. Taxonomy (GTDB): domain Bacteria; phylum Pseudomonadota; class Alphaproteobacteria; order SP197; family SP197; genus SP197. The sequence continues at coordinate 1,992,529 of OZ242015.1, forward strand.
CGGTATTCTGCCAGAAGAAGATCTATGACGCCTTCATAGAGAACACCAAGGCCGGCATCGAGCTCTTCCACGGCTACACCTATTCGGGCCACCCGCTGGCCAGCGTGGCCGGCATTGCCACGCTCGACATCTACAAGGAAGAAGGCCTGTTCGAACGGGCCGCGGAACTGTCGAGCTACTGGGAGGACTGCCTGTGGTCGCTCAAGGGCGGTAACCACGTGATCGACCTGCGCAATTTGGGCATCATCGCGGGCATCGAACTGGAGCCGCGCCCCGATGCGCCGACGGCACGCGCCATGGAGGCGTTCCACGAGTGCTTCGACGATGGCCTGCTCGTGCGCGTGACAGGCGATATCATCGCGCTGTCGCCGCCGCTGATCGTAGAAAAGACGCATATCGACCAGATCTTCGACACCATCGGCAATGTGCTGAAGTCCATTGACTGAACGGGTTGCCCGGTGAGACCGCTTATCGCTCGCCGGGCCCCGACTTGTATCAGAGGAGACGCCCAATGGCCGGGTCATGGTTCCGGGCGCCGTTGAACGCAATCGTGCTGCTTTGGGGCGTGTTGCTCATCACGTCATGCGATGACGCCGCGACGCCGATGCCAACCGCGACGCCACCACTCACGCTGATGGTCGTGACCGTCAGCGAACGCGAGATCGTTGGCGAGGCCTAATTACGTCGGTCGCGTCGAGGCGGTGGCCGATGTCGAGTTGCGTGCACGGGTCACCGGTTTCATCGAGGAAATCCTGGTCACCGGCGGCCAGGACGTGAAGGAAGGTGATCTTCTTTTCCTGATCGAGTGCGCACCGTTCCAAGCCAGCGTCGATCTAGCCCGCGCCAACGTCGCCAACGCGCAGACCAATGTGAACATGACCGGATTGCAACTCCAGCGCAGCCAAACCCTTTACGACGGCGGCGATCTGACCAAGGCCAGGCTGGAACAGGACCGCTCGGCATAAAGGCAGGCGACCGCCCAACTCCAGGCCGAACAGACGCAGTTGCGTCAGGCCGAGATCGAATTTGGCTATACCTTGATCATCGCGCCCATTGCAGACCATGTCGGCGCGACCGCCTACAGCGTGGGCGTCCTTGTCGACGCCTCCAGCAATCTCTTGACGGACATCATTAGCCTCGATCCCATATACGTGACCTTCTCGGTCAACGAAAACATCATGTTCCAGGTCAAACGCGTCCGCATCGAACTGGGTCTGGACGCAACGTTCGAGGCAACCGACGGGATCGAGACCCTGGTCATCCCCGGCTGTGCTTGTCCGACGGCAGCGGCGTCATCGACTTCATCAAAAGCACGGTAGACCTTCGCACGGGCGCGATAGACGTCCGCGGTGTTTCCCAACCCGGATCAGTTTCTTTCGCCGGGCCAGTTCGTGACCGTGGTGGTCAGCGAGGAAGCACCGCAAAGCGCCATCACGATCCCCCAGACCGCGGTGCAGAGTGACAAGGCCGGCACCTTTGTCCTAGTGGTCGATGCCCAGAACCAAGTCTCGCAACGGCGCATCACGACCGCGAGGACCGACGGCACCGACTATGTGGTCAACAGTGGTCTCGTCCAGGGCAACACAGTGATCGTCCAGGGCATCCTGAAGGTGTGGCCCGGCGCGCCGGTCAACCCGGTCTACGATACCAGCGGCGCCGGCGGCTGAGCAGACCATGGCAGACTTTTTCATCGAGCGGCCGAAGTTCGCGTTCGTCATCTCGATCCTGATTACCCTGGGCGGGCTCATCTCACTCAGCGTCCTACCAGTCTCCGAGTTTCCCGACATTTCACCCCCGCAGGTCTCGATATCCGCCAGTTATCCCGGCACCAATGTCGAAGTCATCGAGGACACGGTAGCCGGCCGATCGAGTCCCAGGTCAACGGCGTCGACGGCATGAGCTCGACCAGTTCATCTTCGGGAAGCTAAAACCTCACCGTTACCTTCGATCTGGGGATCGATTCCGACCTTGCCGCGGTCAACATCCAGAACCGTGTCGCGGTTGCCGAAAACTCATTGCCCGAGGAAGTCTGGCGCGGCGGCGTAACCGTCAAGAAGGCCTCGCCCAGCATGTTGATGGTGATCAACGTGTTTTCACCGCAGGGCACCTATGACAGCGTGTTCCTCAGCAACTACACCAGCATCAATCTGCGCGACGCCATCCAGCGCGTGCCAGGGGTCGGTGACGCTTCGCTTCTGGGCACGCAGGACTACGGCATGCGTGTCTGGCTCGACCCTGACCGCATGGCTTCGCTTGTCCTGACGGCGAGCGATATCGTCAACGCCATCCGCGCGCATAACATCCAGGCCACCGCGGGCCAGATCGGCGCCGCGCCAATCGGCGAGGGCCAGCAGTTCCAGTATTCGATCAGAGCGCAGGGTCGCCTGAGTTCGCCCAAGGAATTCGGCGACATCGTCGTCATCTCCTATCCCGAAGGCGGGGATCCGCGCCTGCGCGACATCGCGCGTATCGAACTGGACTCGGCAGCATATGGCTCCTACGGACAACTGAACGGACAGGCTCCGGCGGCGCTCGCCATCTATCAGGCGCCGGGTGTCAACGCGCTCGTCATGGCCGAAGTCGTGATGAACGATGTCGAGGAAATCCTGATGACACGGGCGGCGTCGCCGACGTCATGGTCATTCCGGGCTTCAACCTGCTGGGCGGCGCGATCTCGAACGGCGGCATGGTCATCGTGGTGCTAGACCCCCGGGAAGAGCGCACGACCCGTCGCTCGACATCAACGTGATCATGGGCAAAGCCCAGGACCAGATTCTGGCAATCAGCCAGGCCAACGCATTCGCGCCGCCGGTTCCGGGACCAGGCACGACCGGCGGCTTCGATTTCAAGGCCCAGGACGTTTCGGGCCGGACGCTCCAGAATCTCGCCCAGGCGATCGGCGCTATGATGTACAACGCCAACCAGGACTCCATGCTTTCGGGCGTTTTCAGCACTTTCCGCGCCAACGTGCCGCAGCTCTTCCTGGAGGTCGACCGCGAGAAGGCCGAGACGCTGGGCATTCCGCTAGTCGTCATCCATCCCGCGCCGCGCCGGGCGGTCACGACATAACCGGCGGTAAAGAGGGCAATGGCCGGTATGGCGAGCAGCGTTCCCAGCGCTGCCTCCGCAGCGAACGCCGGACCGTATTCGACGGCCAGGAATACCGAGACGGGGCCGGTGGTGAGAGGCAGGCCCAAGAGCCGGCCTCGGGCAGCCGCACCCCAGCACGAACAACCATACGGCCGCCGCAATGATGAACGATGGTGCAACCAACTTGAAAAAGAGCAGCGACACGGCGAACCGTCACACGCGCCGGACACGTTCAGCCGCGCTTGGCGATGTCGTTGAGTTGTTTCTGGAGCGCGTCGATCTGGCCCTTGAGGGCGTCGAGACTGGCGCCACTGCCTTCTGCGGGCACATCGGACTCGGCCTTGCCGTTGCCGGTCGCAGCGGAGCCTGGATAGAACATCTCCATGGTGCGTTGGAACATCGCCATGTTGTTCTTGACCATGTCCTCCATGGCCCCGCCGGCTTCCTGTCCGCCGAAGGGAAATATCTGGCCGAAGGTCTGAGACATCATGTCGCGCACCTGCTCCTGATTTTTCGTCAGGTTCTCCATGCTCATTTCGAGATAACGCGGCACGAAGGTCTGCAGGCTATCGCCATAAAAGCCAATCAGTTGGCGAAGAAAGCTGATGGGCAGAAGGTTGGCGCCCTTGGACTCCTCTTCGACGATGATCTGTGTGAGCACCGACCGCGTGATGTCGTCGCCCGATTTGGCGTCGAACACGGCGAACTCCACGCCGTCCTTCACCATCTGGGCGAGGTGGTCCAGCGTGACGTAACTGCTGGTCGCCGTGTTGTAGAGACGGCGGTTGGCGTATTTCTTGATGACGACAGCACCGTCGTCCTGCTTTTCCTGTTCGCGCGCCATTATGGGTGCACCCGTCTCTGCTTTGACGCCCATTATGACGCCTATGCTGCAATGCGAACAGGTTTTGTTGCAACGCGGGATATCCCAGACGGATTTTGTTTTAGCCTCAGTCGCCGGCACTCGCTCCGCTCGCCTGACTTCCGCGCCTATCGGCGCGCCAGTGCGATCGCACCGGCCGGCGCCCGCTCCGCTCTTGCCGCCGAACGGCATCATGACCACCTCAAGTTTGTAGGCGGGAGGCCCTTTATGGGGCCGACAGGGACGCGACCGCGTATGCGGCGTGAGCCAAGTGAGCGGAGCGAGCAAAACACCCAAGCCGAACCCAATTCCGCGCGTTATACTATCGCCATGACCAAGCGCGACGAACGCGACGAACTTGCCAGTCTTGCCAGGGACTTCATGGACCTGTGGCAGGAGCACGTGGCCCAGCAGGCGGCCGACCCGACGCTGGCGCGCTGGGCGCAGACCTGGCTTGCCAACATGCCGACGGGGGTGACCGGGGATGGAAGCACACAGGACGGGGCCGCGCCCCTTGGCCCTGCATCTCGCAACATCGGCAAGCGTCTGGATGAGTTCGCTCGCCGCCTTGGGGCCTGCGAGGAGCGGCTTGATAAGCTGGAGCAAAAACCTGCCCGCAAAACAGCGCGAAAGTCTGGGCCCGATCCAGACCGCGATCGCGGCAGCCGACGCTGAAGGGCTGGCCCGCGAAGTCACCGCCGAAGCGACGCGCCGCCTTTCCGAATTCGTCGCCGGCATCCGTGCCTATCGTGACCACCCCTACCGCCGTCCCGCGACACAGGCTGGGCCGATCTGGCAGGACGGCTCCTCGCGGTTGCTGGACTACGGCGGCACGGGCCGTCCGCTGCTTCTCGTTCCGTCCCTTATCAACCGCGCGGAAATCCTCGACCTGCGGCCGGGTGCGAGCTTCTGCGCCTGGCTCCGCGACCATGGGCATCGTCCCCTACTGCTCGACTGGGGTGCGCCGGGCGAGGCGGAGACCAATTTCAACCTCGACACATACATCAACCGGCGCCTGGGCGTTGCGCTCGATGCGGCCAACAGACTGGCGGACGGATCGGTCCCCATGGTCGGCTATTGCATGGGCGGTTTGCTGGCTCTCGCCTCGGAGTTCGCCAACTCCGGCAAGGTTTCAAGCCTCGCTCTGCTTGCCACGCCCTGGGATTTCCATGCCGACCGCAGCGGCCAAACCGGCATGCTCGCCACAGCCGCGGCACTGCCTAGCGCGCCGGACACCCCGCCGCTCCCGGTCGATCTGATCCAGGCGCTGTTTGCCTCCCTGCAGCCCAACCTGATCCAGGCGAAGTTCCGCCGCTTCGCCACGATGGACCCGGCCGCCCCGGAAACAGAGGCCTTTGTCGCACTGGAGGATTGGCTGAACGACGGCGTCGCACTCGCAGCACCGGCTGCGCGTGATTGCCTGATCGGCTGGTACCGCAACAACACCCCGGCCGAAGGCCGCTGGATGGTGAACGATGTGCCCATCGACCCCGGCAAGCTTACCTGCCCCGCCTTCGTCGCACTCTCCACCCGTGACCGCATCGTGCCGCCTGCCTCGGCGAGCGCACTGGCCCAGGCTCTGCCTGACCCCACAGTCATCGAACCGCGCACCGGCCACATCGGCATGATGGTCGGCAGCCGCGCCGAATCAGCGCTGTGGTGGCCATTGGCGGAGTGGCTGGAGTCCCACTAAGATTTCACGCGGCAAGGAGCGACGACCTGCATCACAAAGATCAAGATCTGGACGCGATCTGGGCATCCTCTTGAGACATGTTTCCGCCACGGTACACCTCAGAGCAGTCGGTCGAGACCATCAAATCGATTGAATGATGCAGTGTGATTTCCGATGATCGATTTCTTGGAGAAGCACTTTTACCGGCTCTTCATCCTGGCGATCTGGGCGCCCAGCCTTTTTCTTCCGTTGGCCAAAAGCTACGCATCGGCATGACGCCTGTTCGCCTGTTGATTCCTTGGCGTACTGATTTTCCTTTCTGTGGTTGGAAATATCATTTTCGTCCTTTTGGTCTATGTCCTAAGCAGTCCCGTGATCGTGTTCAGCCTGCTTGGCGCCGATATCATCAACAAATCGCGTGTTTATCGGATCTACAGACCTTACCTCCTGATCTTTCGTTTCGCTGTGCCGATACTTGGTCTACTCCTTGCAGTGTGGTTGGCACAGGTGCTCAAGTTCATTGCCCGCCTTGGTCTGACCTGACATTCAGGCCTTCGCACCTGCACACAGAATTTTGCACCTGCGAAATGGGGATTCATGCCCTATATTGAAGGTAATACGTTCAGACCAGATCAGGAGATCATCATGACCGCGATCGTCATCGCCAGTGCGACGCGTACGCCCGTGGGGAGTTTCAACGGAGCGCTTTCCAGCCAGCCAGCCCATGAACTGGGCCGGGTCGCCATTGAGGGCGCGATGGCGCGCGCCGGGGTCGAGGCCGGAGAGATCGACGAGGTCATCATGGGCCAAATCCTGCAGGCCGGCGAAGGCCAGAACCCGGCCCGTCAAGCCTCCATCGGCGCGGGCATTTCCGTCGAAGCGCCCGCATGGAGCCTGAACCAGCTTTGCGGTTCGGGTCTGCGCGCAGTCGCCGTGGGTTACCAGCAGATTCTGAATGGCGACGCCGGCATCGTCGTCGCCGGCGGCCAGGAGAGCATGAGCCAGGCGCCCCACTGCATGCATCTGAGGAACGGTGTCAAGATGGGCCCGGCCGAGATGGTCGACACCATGATCAAGGACGGCCTGTGGGACGCGTTCAACGGCTATCACATGGGCAACACGGCCGAGAACGTCGCGCGCCAGTGGCAGATCACCCGTGAAGACCAAGACAATTTCGCCGTCACCAGTCAGAACCGCGCTGAGGCAGCACAGAAGGCCGGCAAGTTCAAGGACGAGATCGTTCCCGTAACGATCAAGACCTGCAAGGGCGAGACGGTCGTGGAGAACGACGAATACATCCGCCACGGCGTCGAATACGAACCGCTCGCCAAGCTGCGCCCTGCCTTCGAGAAGGACGGCACGGTCACGGCCGGCAACGCATCAGGCATCAACGACGGTGCCGCCGCCGTGGTCCTGATGACGGCAGAGGAAGCCAACCGCCGTGACATCGCACCCATGGCGCGCATTGCAAGCTGGGCGCACGCCGGCGTCGAACCCGCGATCATGGGTTCGGGTCCCATCCCCGCCAGCCGCAAAGCACTGGAGAAGGCCGGATGGGACATCGGCGATCTCGATCTCATCGAAGCCAACGAGGCGTTCGCCGCCCAAGCCTGCGCGGTCAACAAGGAGCTTGGTCTCGACGCCGACAAGGTGAACGTGAACGGCGGGGCCATCGCCATCGGTCATCCCATCGGCGCATCGGGTGCACGCGTGCTGAACACCCTGCTCTTCGAAATGCAAAAACGCGATGTCAAGAAGGGTCTCGTCACGCTTTGCATCGGCGGCGGCATGGGCGTCGCCCTCTGCGTCGAGCGGTAGGAACACCTCAAGTGTGTCATCCCGGCCAAGCGAAGTGCGAGCCGGAATCACGGTCCGCACGTTGCTTCAGGAACGCGTCATGACGGGATCACGGATAACTGCGGAGTTTACCCTCGACCTGATCGAGGGCGGTTTCCGGGATGATACCCTGTTGGGATGGTGAGTAATCGGGATGCCCACATTGAGCCGGCAGGGACGCCGCTGCGTCCCTGCCGCGCATGCGCGTAAGCCAAGTGAGTAGAGCGAATGCTCAACGTTTGAGGGAGTACCATAAACCCGGAGGCCCTTTATGGGACGACAGGGCCCCGGCCGCGTCCGGCGCGGAGCGGATTTGAGACCTAATCGGCTAAAAAGACCGCCCGATTTGTCGCAATCAGCGTGGACTCCGGCGGACTGAGCCGTTACATCCGCGTCTCCACCTTGAGAGATAGTTGTGGCATTGAGCCGTTCATATCGGGCGGCCTCTGGATTTGACGGACGATCGGGAGATCAGACCATGGGTCGTGTTGCCCTTGTGACCGGAGGCAGCCGCGGGATCGGCGCTGCCATTTCCACCGCGCTGAAGGAAGCCGGCTATGCCGTTGCGGCAAACTATGCCAGCAACGACGATGCCGCCCGTTCGTTCACCACCGAGACGGGCATTGCCGCATTCAAGTGGGACGTCAGCGACCACGACGCCTGCGCGGCCGGTGTCGCCCAGGTCGAGGAACAGGTCGGGTCGGTCGAAGTGCTGATTAACAACGCGGGCATCAGCCGCGACAGCTTCCTGCACAAGATGTCGGAAGAAAACTGGCAGACCGTCATCGATGTCGATCTTTCATCCTGCTACCACATGAGCCATGCGGTGCTGAACGGCATGCGCGGGCGCGGCTTCGGGCGCATTGTCAACATCAGCTCGATCAACGGCCAGGCCGGCATGATGGGCGTGGTGAACTATGCCGCCGCCAAGGCCGGCATGATGGGCTTCACCAAGGCGCTGGCCCTGGAGAACGCGGGCAAGGGCATCACGGTCAACGCCATCTGCCCAGGCTATGTGAAGACCGACCTCATCAAACATGTCAGCGAAGAGGTCATGGGCGCGATCGTCAAGCGCATCCCCGTAGGCCGCATCGGCGAGCCCGAAGAAATCGCCCGCTGCGTCACCTTCCTGACCGACGACAACTCCGGCTTCATCACCGGCTCCATCCTCTCGGTCAACGGCGGCGCCTATATGGCGTAGGGCCGGATCAGGCGGCGAGCGGCTTGATGCACCGGATCTCGCTGCCACTGCGGTCCCCGGCGCAATCGAGTTCGTAACGCGCCTGCAAGTTGAGCCAAACCTCCGGTGTCGTGCCGAAGAACTGTGCAAGCCGCAGAGCTGTGTCGCCGCTGACACCACGCCGTCCACGAACAGTTCGCTGATGCGATTGGCCGGAACCTCTAGCGCCCGCGCCAAGGCACTGGCCGTCAGACCATTGGGCTTCAGGAATTCCTCTTGCAGAACTTCGCCGGGATAGACCGGCGGCAGACGTATTGTCATGGCAATCTTCCTAGTCATGATAATCGACAATCTCGACGTCCTAGGCGTCCCCATCCAGCCAGCGGAAACACATCCGCCATTGCCGGTTGATCCGGATGGAGTGCTGGCCAGCCCTGTCGCCCTTCAGGGCTTCGAGCCAGTTACCGGACGGGGTCCGCAGATCATCATCCAGCCGCATGGTCGAATCGAGATAACGTAATTTAATCAATGCAGCCCGCTCGAACGCGTGGAACCTGTGCACGGCCTCGCGATCGGCAAGCCTCCGGGAGTCTTTGTCCGCAAAGGTCCGGATCATGGTTCATATGCAATACGTAGTACGTAACTCATCAAGATATCTCGGCTTGCCAATCCGCCCGGTTTTGCATCTGCTGCCGGGGTTATGAGCGACGACCTGTTTGATCCCACGCATTATGCCGCGGTGCGCCGACCGGTGCTGGAGGCTTCGACCCTGCCGGCGTGGTGCTACACGTCGCCGGAGTTTTTCCGGCGCGAGTGCGAACGTGTGTTCTCGCGGGGCTGGCAGTTTGTCGGCCGGGTCGAAGAGGTGCCCGAAAGCGGATACCGCAATGTCGAGACGGTCGGCGGGCCCGTCCTGCTGGTCCGGGACGGCAGGGGGACGCTGCGCGCCTTTGCCAACACCTGCCGGCATCGCGGCGCCAAGCTGGCCGAGGGTTCGGACACCTGCGCGCGCCTCGTCTGCCCCTACCATGCCTGGAGCTACCGCCTGAACGGCAGCCTGACAAGCGCACCCGGCATGGAAAAAACCATAGCCTTCGATACCGCCGACCATGCGCTCACACCGGTGCGCATGGAGGTCTGGGCCGGCTTCATCATCGTGTGTTACGACGAAGCCACCCCGGCACTTCAGACCTATTTCGGCGATCTGACCCAACGGCTCGCCAGTCACCGTTTCGAGGATTTTGTCTGCGTGCGTCGCCGGGAATACGACGTTGCGGCGAACTGGAAGCTGATCGCCGAGAACGCCATGGAGGCCTACCACACCGGCTCGGTGCATGGCGCTTCCCTAGGCCAGCAGGCCGCGCGAGATCTGGAGACCAGCGGGCACTGGGACGCTATCCAGGTGCTGGGCGAAGAGTCCATCGCCGTCCTGCCTGGCGAAGCGATTCCGTTCGCGCCCGTAACAGGCCTTTCGGACGAGGCCGCGGCGGGGACCTACTTCACGACGCTCCATCCCAACACGCAGTTTGCCTGTGTGCAGGACAGCATGTGGTGGATGACCTACCGACCGATAGCCGCCGACCGCACGATCCTGCATGTCGGCCAGTGTTTCCCGCGCAAAACCGTGGAGCGCGAGGATTTCGACCGGGGTGCGGCACCCTATTTCAAGCGCTGGGATACCGGCATCGCCGAGGACAACGCGATCTGCGAAGCCCAACAGGCGGGCATCTCGTCCCTGCTGCACCGCCAGGGCCGTCTTTCGGAGAACGAAACCCGCGTGCATCGCCTCAACAACTGGATTCTCGATCAGGTTCTCGACGATGACCGCGCCTGCCGCCGTATCTGACGTTCGCCCCCGCCTGCTGGATACCCTGGTCGGCCTGGGCGCCGTGCTGATCTGGTCGGCGGGCGGCCCCATTTACACCTTCGTCAGCGAAGTCCCCCCGCTCCAGATGATCGCCATGACCTTTGTCTAGTTCATCCTGGTCATGCTTGTAGTGTGGCGTTGGCGCGGCGAGCCCATCCGGGAAAAGTTCAAGTTGCCCGCCAAGGTCTGGTTCATCGGCATCCTGGGCCCGTGGAGCTAAACCATCTGTTTCTTTGTCTCCTACCGCCTGATTGCGCCGGTGGACGCCAGCCTTCTGCTGCTCTCCTGGCCGATCCTGCTGCTGGTTGCCAACGCCGCCCTGCTCGGACGGCGTATCCGCTGGTGGCACGCGCTGGGCACCATTGCCGGATTCTTCGGTGCGGCCATCCTGGTGCTGGGCCTTCTCAACACCGCCGCGACCCTCTTTACCTGGGACTACGCCGTCAAACACAGGCATGTGCGGGTTCCGGTCTCGCTGAGCTACCTCATCCCGCTCTTCACCGCGCTGATCCTGATCGGCATCGGTGCGAGCGCCTTTACCACCGCTGTCGGCATAGCCTGCACCCTCATCGTCACCAGCGCCTTTGTCAGCTCCCGCAAACTCTTCATGAAGAAAGAAGCAGCGGTCTGACCCGGAAGTTTCAGCGCGAACCCAGAAACGCCTGCATGTGGAATTCCGCCTGTTCGGGGACATAGGTCAAGCCCGTTCCGACCGGACAGGCACGCCTCGCCCGGCAGCCCAGTTCCATGCAGCCCCGACCGGCAGACACGCGCAGATGGTCCGCGCAGGACGGGACGTCATAACCCTCACTGCTGAAGGCGCCGACGGGACAGGTCGTGAGGCAGGGCTTCTCCGCGCAGCGTTCACAGGGTGAGGCGATCGCTTCGCGCGGCGGCAGATCTTCCACCGCCTCGGAAAAGACCAGAACGCCGCGGTAAGCGTGCCAGAGGCCGTAACGGGGATGAATCAGCATGCCGATGGGCGAGGGAAAGACCGGCTCGGCACGCTGCGCCCAGCGCTGGAACGGAAACCACGGCGGACCGTCGAACGGATAGACTGCCGCAGCGCCCAGATCGGAGGCTACCGCATCCAGCGTGCGCCGGGTCCAGCGGTTCATGGCGTCGGGTTCGTTCCGTCGCTCACGCGCAAAAACATGCCATAGGGCCAGACCCGCGTTGCCCACCATCACCGCGTTCACCGCTCCGTCGTGCAGTCCGTCCCCGGATTCGGGCCCAAAGCCGCCCCGGGCGATCAGGCCATGGGGGGCAAGCGCCTGGATGATCGTCTGGTAACGCACGCCACCTCAGCCCGGCGGGGCCGTGCCGACCATGGAGGGGCGCTTGGCGAAGGTCTCGTACCAGGCCGCCAGCTTCGGGTGGCTTTCACGCCATTTCATGTCGCCCAGGCGGAAATCGACATACCCCAGCGCCGCGGCGACACTGATGGTGGAAAGATCGATGGTCTCACCTAGGGCATCTGCCTCGCCCTCGAGTACATGGATGGCGCGTTCGATCTTGCCGCGCTGACGGTTGATGGCGTCGATCCAGATCTTTTCGTCGGGCCGGCGCGTTTCCATGACGCTTGCCACACCCGCCTCCATGATGCCGTCGGCCAGCGCATGGCGGCGCAGGACGGTGGTACGCACGGCATGATCGACGGGGATCATCTGCGGGCCTGAGCCGAGGCCGTCGAGGTAGCTGACGATCACCAGGCTGTCATAGAGCACCGTGCCGTCACCGAACACCATGGCCGGCACCTTCTCCAAGGGATTGTCCTTGCGCAGCTCGCCGTTTGCCATGGTCTCCGCGCCGGTCAGCGCGATTTGGTCGGCCAGCCCGCGCTCGTGGGCGGCGATCAGAACCTTGCGCACGAAGGGCGAGGTGGGACTGTTGTGGAGTTGCATGGTGTGCTTGTTCTCCCGAAACTCGGGGCCCTGACGGTCCCGCCGAATCACATGGTAGAGTACCTGCGATGTATCAGGATGTCGCCGATCTCAATGCGTTTTATCACGCGCCGCTAGGCCAGGTCGCGCGCCGGCTGATGCTGGCGCGGTTTCGCGCCCTGTGGCCCGACATCACCGGCGCGCGGCTGATGGGGCTGGGTTACACCACACCCTATCTGCGCGTCTTCCAGGAAGAAGCGATCCGAGTGACGGCCTTTGCGCCGGCCGCGCAGGGCGTGATCCGCTGGCCTCAGGACGGTATGGCGCAGGTCTGCCTGACCGACGAGGATGTGCTGCCGCTTGCCGATGAATCCATGAACCGCATTCTGATGGTCCACGCCCTAGAACACAGCGAGGCACGCTCGGCGATGATGCGCGAGGTCTGGCGTGTCATGGCACCGGGCGGGCGGCTGCTGGTCGCCGTCGCCAACCGGCGCGGCATCTGGTCGCGTGCCGACCACACGCCGTTCGGCCACGGCTCGCCGTTCAACGAAACCCAGATCGACCGTCTGCTGCGCGATTGCATGTTCACGCCGCTGGCGTCGGAGTTCGCGCTCTATGTGCCGCCCAGCCAGCGGGGCCTGTCGCTGTGGTCGGCCCCGGCATGGGAACGCCTGGGGCGCCAATGGGGTCTGCCGCTGCCCGGCGTCGTGCTGGTCGAGGCGACCAAGCAGATATACGGCGCGATTCCGGCGAGACGGCGGCGCAGCCTGCGCCAGCGCATCCTTATCCCCGCGCCTTCCCCCGCCGCTTCTTGCGTACCTCCGGCCGGAAGAGCTCGAACACGGCCTGTTCGGAAAATAGGTTCGACTGGCCCTCGAAGTTCGGCTTGATGACCGTCACCTCGCGTCCCTTGGAGATGCCATAGGCTCGCCCCACGCGGATGCCCTGGATGCGCGTGAGGTCCAGAAAATCGCGCACCGTGCAGGGGCGGATATTCGCGGTCTCGAACCAAGGCGTGGAAAGCGTGCGGGTGTGGGGCATGCGTCCGCGTGTCATCATGGACATGCGCGCACACCAGTGGCCGTAGTTCAGGATCGAGACGATCGCCGTATCGGCGATGCGCAGCAGTTGGGAGAGCACGTCTCGGGGATGGCGCACCGCCTGCAGGGTGTGACTCAGGATGACGTAATCGAAGCTGTCGTCTGGATAGTCGACCAGGTGGCGGTCCGCATCGCCTTGGACGACAGGCAGGCCGCGCGCGACGCAGGCGTTCACGCCGGTCTGGCTGATTTCCATGCCGCGGCCGTCGCAATCCTGTTCCTTGACCAGGTATTCCAGCAGCGCACCGTCGCCGCAGCCCACATCCAGCAAGCGTGATTCCGACTCAATCATGCTTGCGACCAGCCCCAAGTCGGGACGCAGGCCGTAGGCATTCTCGCCCAGAATGAAGCGGTCGCGTGCGCCGCTGAGAAGACTCATCGCTCAGACCCCCGCTTCGCGCGCGACGCTGTCGATAAAGCCGCTTGCGGTCGCGAAGAGATCGGGCTCATCCAGTAGAAAGGCGTCGTGGCCCTTGTCGCTCTTGATCTCGACGAAGCTGACATTGGCACCCGCGCGATTGAGCGAACGCACCACTTCCTTGCTCTCGGAGGTCGGAAACAGCCAGTCGCTGGTGAAGCTGACCAGCAGGAAACGGATATCCGTATCCTTCCAGGCATTCGCCAGGTCGCCGTCGAACTCCGGTACCAGGTCGAAATAGTCCATCGCCCGGGTGATGTAGAGATAGGCGTTGGCGTCAAAGCGGTTGACGAAGCTGGAGCCCTGATGACGCAGGTAGCTTTCCACCTGGAAATCCGCATCGAAGCCGTAGGACTTGTTGAAGCGGTCCTGGAGCGCGCGGCCGAACTTGCGCCACAGCGCGGGCTCGGAAAGATAGGTGATGTGGGCAGCCATGCGCGCCACCGAAAGACCGGACTCCGGCCGCTTGCCTTCCTTGTAGTAAAGCCCGTTGCACCAGTCGGGATCGGCCATGATGGCCTGACGTCCGACCTCGTGAAACGCAATGTTCTGGGCCGAATGGCGTGCCGCTCCGGCAATGCACACGGATGAAACCACACGCTCGCGGTGCCGGGCCGCCCATTCCAGGACCTGCATGCCGCCCATCGAACCGCCGATGACGCAGAGAATTTTTTCGATGCCCAATTCGTCCATCAGCATGACCTGGACGCTGACCATGTCGCGGACAGTGATGACCGGGAACGTCGTGCCGTAGAGCTCGCCCGTTTCCGGGTTGACCGCGGCCGGGCCGGTCGTGCCCATGCATCCGCCAAGGCAGTTGGGGCAGACCACGAAGAACCGGTCGGTATCGACCGGCTTGCCGGGTCCGACCATCGATTCCCACCAGCCCGGCTTTCCGGTGATGGGATGGGTGCCCACGGCGTACTGGTCGCCGGTGAGCGCATGACAGATCAGAACCGCGTTGGTGCGGTCCGCGTTCAGCGTGCCCCAAATCTGATAGGCCACAGTGACCGGGCCCAGCGTCGCCCCGGATTCCAGCGTGATATCCGCACCGTCGCGCAGCACTGCCCGATGGCTGGGCAGACTGTCCTGGATCTCGTGTATGGCGGCCACCGCCTGGTTCATCGTCATCTCGGCCCCGGGATGCCGGGTCTTCGAAGTCTGGTTTGTCACGTTGGCGGAGCGGCTCTTGGGTAGGGTTGAGCCCCGCCTATGTCAATGTTTTCTTTGCTTTTGCAACCCCCATTTAATAAGTATCGCAGCTTCCGGGAAAGCTGGGCAAGCAACCGCCGTGTCATCTTCGGACGACCAACTCTCCCGCCTGCGTCGCGAGATCGACGCGGTCGACGATGCGCTACACGACCTCATCATGCGCCGCGCTGCGCTGGTGGACGATGTCGTTACGGCCAAACGCGAGGCCGGGACGTTGGCGAACTATCTGCGCCCGGGGCGCGAAGCGGCCATCCTGCGCCGTCTGGCGGCCAGGAATAGCGGCACCTTTCCCACACCTGCCCTGGTGCGCATCTGGCGCGAACTGCTCTGCGCCATGCTGCCGGTGCAGGGACCGTTTTCGGTCGTGGTGGGCAGCGGGGATCAGGGCCTCTGGGACACCGCGCGCGACTTTTACGGCTCCGATACAACCATGCGACCCACCGAGGATGGCGCAACGGCAGCAAGAGCCGTTGCCGACGGCGAAGCCGAACTGGGCGTGGTTGCGGTCGACGACCAGCAGCTTCTGACCGCCATGGCCGAAGCATCTGACAGCCCGGTCTCCATCGTCGCGCAGCTCCCCTTCATCGCCATGCGGTCCGAAACCGGACCGCGCGGCGATGCCTTCGTAGTTTCGCGCAATGCGCCAGAACCCAGCGGGGACGACCGCACCGTTCTGGCCTTCGATGCCTATCCGGAATGCGAACTCGCCGTGGCCGGTCTTGCCGCCGTGCGTTGGCGGCACTGGCCGGGCCTGTGGATCGCGGAGGTCGAAGGGTTCCATGACGGCGGCGAAAGCCACCGTTTTGCGTGCGGCCCCTTGACCGCAACCGTGCTGGGCGCTTATCCCGCCCCTCTTTCACGTTAACCAGGCTAAACGCGTCATGACCGCACCGACACCCCGACCGGGGATTCTCGACATCAAGCCCTATGTGCCCGGCAAGAGCGGCGCGGAGAATGGCGATGTACGCCCGGTCATCAAGCTCTCGTCGAACGAGTCGGCGCTGGGGCCGAGCCAGCTTGCCGTCGCGGCGGCAAAAGAGGCCGCCAATTCCATCGTGCGTTATCCCGACGGTTCAGCGGCCGCCCTGCGCGCGGCCATCGGCAAACGCTGGGGCCTTGATCCCGCGCGCATCGTCTGCAGTAACGGGTCCGACGAGGTGCTGGAAACCATCCCGAAGGTCTATGCCGGACCGGGGGACGAGGTGCTCTACAGCCAGTACGGATTTGCCGTCTATCCCATCGCCACCATGGCGGCCGGCGCAACGCCCGTCACCGCGCCCGAACGCAACTACCGCAGCGATGTCGACGCCATGCTCGATGCCGTCACCGAAGGCACGCGCGTGGTTTTTCTGGCCAACCCGAACAATCCGACGGGAAGCTACATTCCCGTCGGTGAAGTACACCGCCTGCGCGAGGGCCTGCGCGAGGATATCGTGCTGGTGATCGATGCGGCCTATGCCGAATTCGTCAGCCGCGACGACTACACAGACGGCGCCGAACTGGTCCATGACAGCAACAACACGGTCATGACGCGGACCTTCTCGAAGATCTATTCGCTGGCGGGCCTTCGTGTCGGCTGGCTATACGGGCCTTCCAATGTGGTCGATGCGCTCAACCGCGTGCGCACGCCGTTCAACGTCAACAGCCTTGCCCTAGCCGCCGCGACGGCGGCCATCAAGGATGAGGAACATGTCATTCAGGCACGCCGGCACAACGATCACTGGCTGCCGCGCCTGACCCAGAGCCTGCGCGGCATGGGGCTCACCGTGTACGACAGCGTTGCCAACTTCGTTCTCGTACGGTTCCCCGGCGAGCCGGAACAGGCCAAGGCAGCCGAGCAGTACCTCGCGGGCAGACGCATCTTCGTGCGTAATCTCGGCGCCTACGGCATTGCCGACGGTCTGCGCATCAACATCGGTCTTGACCACGAGATTGAAGCGCTGACCGACGCACTAGGCGAATTCGTGGGGCAGACATGACCGGCAAACCTCTTTTCAAGACGATCACCTTCATCGGCATCGGCCTGATCGGTTCGTCGCTCGCGCGCGTCATCCGCCGCGACGGTCTGGCCGAGCGTATCGTGGCCTGTGCGCGCAGCGACGCTACGCTCGACAAGGTGGTCGAACTGGGTCTGGCCGAGCGCGTCACCAAGGACCTCCAGGAAGCGGCCGAAGGCGCCGACCTCAACATCCTGTGCACGCCGATCAGCACCTGCGGTCCCATCGCCGAGGCCATCGCACCGGTCCTGAAGCCCGGCCAGATCGTCAGCGACGTCGGCTCGGTCAAGCAGGCCGTCATCGCCGCGGTCGGCCCGCACATACCCGAAGGCGTGCACTTCGTTCCCGGCCACCCCATCGCGGGCACGGAGAACTCTGGTCCGGAATCGGGCTTCGACACGCTGTTCGAAGGGCGCCGCTTCATCATCACGCCGCCCGAGGGCACCGATGAAACCGCCATTGAGCAGGTTGCGGAACTGTGGCGGCGGGCGGGGTCGACCATCGACCGCATGAGCCCCGACCATCACGACTGGGTGCTGGCGCTCACCTCGCACCTGCCCACGCTCATCGCCTTCAACATCGTCGGCACCATCGACGATCTCGAAAGCAGCACGAAGCAGGAAGTGATCAAGTATTCGGCCTCCGGCTTCCGCGACCTCACCCGCCTTGCCGCGCAGGATCCCATCATGTGGCGCGATGTCTTCCTCAACAACCGCGAGGCCGTGCTGGAGATGCTGCAGCGTTTCAGCGAGGATCTCTCACGCCTGCAGCGCGCCATCCGCTGGGGCGAGGCCGAGGCACTGGAAGACCTCATCCGCCGCAGCCGTGACATCCGCCGCAGCGTCGTCGACGCCGGCCAAGCCTAGAGCGGATCACGATCCCGAGCGAGTGAGAGAACCCTGCGCCGGACCTCGATCCGGGGGCGCGCGGACTTGGTCCGCCACGGTGCCGGGCTTGATCGCAGCTGGGCGATGGGGTGGGGACGTGAGGCATGCCCTGGATTCTTTAATGCGCCTCGATACGCGCAACCCCACACCACAACCCCTCCTGTGTCATCGTCGAATCATGTTCGACGATGACAAATCCATGTGTTTGAAACCGCGTTACGCCAACGGCCTTGAAGAAGAACCCATCGGTTCTACTTTAAGATGCTCCCAAGCGCCTGCCTGCGCGAAGGCAGGCCGGGCGGAATTTGCTTCAGGTTCAGAAGCCCGCATCCGGAGGCAGCACGGACGGCAGCGGCATCACGGGGATTGGTCCGACCGAAAGCCGGCCGTTCTGCATCGAGACATCGATGGTGAGGCGCTTGGTTCCGTCGTCGTCCGTCCGCGCCATGAAGTCCAGCGCCGAGCCCGCCATCAAAGCCTGGCTGCCTTCGAGCATGCCCGAGGCTTCCATCGCTTCGAGCAGTTCACGGTAACCCACGATCTCGGCCCGGAAGGCGCCGATGGGGTGCAGTTCCCGATCGAGCGCCAGGGTGCCCGTGGCATTGACATCGAGCGGAGGCCAATCCAGACGCAACGCGCCGACCTCAACCACACCGCCTTCGGCACGCCAACCATCCAGGCGCGCGCGCAACGAACCGCGCTCGGGCATATCCCCGATCCAGCGGAACGTGGCCGAAGCATGGGGCACGAACCCCTCAAACGGTGGTACGACTTGGCCGCCCAGGCCCAGCCCATCGGTCAGGATCGTGGCGTCATAGGCGGGCTCGCCCTCGGCCAGGGCGACATCGATTTCGAGACGGCCGGCCGTGATCGGTCCGGTGTTCTGCGCATGGGTCACCGTCAGGTCTTCAAACACGGCATGGAGCGCCTGGGCGTGGCCGTCCGCCATGGTGACCTCCGCAGTGCCCGATTCCATGGTGAGCGCGATCATACGCAGGCGCGCACCATCGTCGATCAGCACGGTCTGTTCGCCGGGAAGATCGAAGCGGTAGTTCGCCAAGGTCCACGGTTTGAAACGGGCCACCAGATACGGGCCCTGCCACACCGCATCGCCCACACCGCCCTGCCAGGTGACCACCGGACTGCGTACCGTAACGTTGAGCGCGAAGAGAAGAAAGCCATCCATCTCCGTCTCGCCATGGGTGGCGTACCAGGCCTTGCCGGGCGCGGGTGCGGCCCAATAGGCGACCCAGTCGCCGGCACGGGAGGCCATGACGTACCAGTAGACCGTGTAAGCCACGGCCAGGAGAAACACGGTGGAGACGAGGATGATCAGGATGCGGCGCATGACGACTTATAACGTGGCAACCATGGCGCGGAAATGGCGATGCGCGGGTTTGCAAATCACGCCCGTGTTGCCTGCATCACGCAACCATGAAGGCAGTCGGCGATCACTTCCCCATCCTGCACACCGAAGCCAACGGTGATCTCTGGATCTTCGGCTACGGTTCGCTCATGTGGCGGCCCGGTCTTGACGTGTTCGACCGCCGCGCGGCGCTGATCCACGGCTACCAACGCGCGTTCTGCGTCTACAGCCATTGGCACCGCGGTACGCCGGATAAGCCAGGCCTAGTCCTAGTCCTAGTCCTAGGCCTGGATCGCGGTGGGGCCTGCCGCGACGGCGGCGACAAGGCGCGCGCGGCGGTCGATTATCTCAATGCCCGCGAACGCGTTACGGACGTCTACCACCCGCACTGGACCATGGTCCGCACGCATGAGGGCGATCAGGAATGCTGAACCATAGCAACCTGGCGTAAGTGACTAAAAATAGTTGCAAATTCTGCGACGTCCCATCATATTCAAGAAGTAGGCATGGCCAGCTTGCCATGACACGTAAGGACAAACTGATAAGCCGGATCAAGCGGCGGCCCAAAGATTTCACTTGGGAAGAACTGACGCGTTTGCTTGAGAGCGTGGGTTATGTTGAAGCCAAGACCGGAAAAACCGGCGGTTCAAGGCGGCGATTCCGTCATGATCATGACCCAGTCATCAGCCTCCACAAGCCGCACCCGGACAACATTGTGAAGGCTTGTCATCGACAATGTCCCGCGCCTGCTGAACGAAGAGAATCTGATATGAGCGATCTGCTTGAATACCGAGGTTATCTGGGCTCAGTGGAATTCCATGCCGAAGATGAGGTATTTCATGGAAAACTTCAGTTCATCCGCGACTTGGTGACCTATGAAGGGACCGACGCCAAGGGCTTTAAGCACGCATTTGAAGAGGTCGTGGACGACTATCTGGAACTCTGCAGGGACGAAGGCAGGAAACCGGACGAACCCTTGAAGGGGAGTTTCAACGTCCGACCGGGGCGCGAACTCCATCGCCGCGCAATGTTGTATGCGCGTCATCAGGATATGAGCCTCAATGCAGTCGTGTCCGAGGCGCTGCGCCGTATGCTCGACCGCGACAGTCGGCCCACTTGAGGTATCTCAGACAGATTGGTGAAGACCTGCCTGCCAAGGGCCCGGATCGCCTCGACCTCACGGTCCGCGCCGTTCGAGGCGCCGCCGATGCGCAGGACAGCGTCGCAGCGCTGCGTCAGTGCCAGGGAGAGCGGCATCATGAGCGCCTCGTAGTGTTCCTCGCCAGCGACCTCAATCATGGGGCGGGCGTTGTTGACGCCGATCACGGGCACGTGGCCCTTCTTCCAGACTTCCAGGGCGGCGGCATTCAGGATTGTGAGATTGCGGCGCGGCGCTCTGGCGTGGCGTTGGTCCCGTAAGGCCCGGCGACCATGATCCAGAGCGGCGCCATCCTCAGGTCTTTTCCGACTTCACAATCGCCTCGTGGTGATGCAGGGCCTCGGCGAGGATGAAGGCCAGAAACTTCTCGGCAAAGGCCGGTTCCAAGCCTGCCTCATCGGCCAGCGACCGCAGGCGTGCGATTTGGCGCTTCTCGCGTTCGGGATCGGCCGGCTGCAGTTCGGTCCTGGCCTTGAGCACGCCGACCTCGCACGTCAGTTTGAAGCGTTCAGCCAGCAGATGGACGATCGCGGCATCGCGCCGGCTCAGCCCCTTACACGCATTTCGAATAGCCGCAGGAGGTACACATGTTGCACCCCTCCTGATGGATCAGGCTAGGCTGGCTGCAGCGCGGGCAGGAATCGGGCACGCGCGGCCACCCGCCCTCCCCGGCCACGCGGGCCAGGATTTCGATGCCGCCGCCGTCGCGATGGATGAACCCGATGTTGACCATGTGGGTTTCCAGCACCTCGCCGATCGCCGCCAGCAAGGAAGGCACGTAACGCCCCTCCATCCACTGGCCGCCGCGCGGATCGAACACGGCTTTCAGTTCCTCGACCACGAAGCTGACATCGCCACCCCGGCGGAACACCGCGGAGATCATGCGTGTGAGACCCAGGGTCCAAGCGTAATGGTCCATGTTCTTTGAATTGATGAAAACCTCGAACGGCCGGCGGCGTCCGTCGCGCACCACGTCGTTCACGGTGAGATAGATCGCGTGATCGCTCTCGGGCCAGCGCAGCTTGTAGGTCTGGCCGGGCAGCACTTCGGGCCGGTCGAGCGGCCGGGTCATGTAGACTACGCCGCCTGTCTCGTAGGCATCGTCGGGCGTCGTTGCTGCCGGGACGTTCAGAGGCAATTGGGGTTCGGCGCTTTCCTTGGGCCTGGTTTCGAGCACCGCGCCGGTCACGTCGTTGGGCCGGTAGGTCGTGCAGCCCTTGCAGCCGGTCTCATAGGCCATCAGGTAGACATCCTTGAAGGTCTCGAAGGCGATGTTTTCGGGCACATTGATGGTTTTGGAGATCGAACTGTCGATGTACTTCTGCACCGCGGCCTGCATCTTCACGTGATCGGTGGGTTTGAGCGTCTGGGCATCGACGAAATAGTCGGGCAGCGGCGCGTCGGCACCCTTCATGCGCCTATAGAGACGCACGGCGTAGTCGACCACTTCCTCGCTGCGCCGGCTGCCGTCAGGCATCAGCACGTTGCGCGTATAGGAAAACGCGAAGACCGGCTCCAAGCCCGATGAGACATTGTCGGCGAAAAGCGAGATCGTGCCCGTGGGCGCGATCGAGGTCACCAGCGCGTTGCGGATGCCGTGTTCAGCGATGGTACCGCGCACGTCCTCGTCCAGTTCCAAGATCGATTCGCCGGCGAGGTAGGCGTCACGCTCATACAGAGGAAACGGCCCTTTTTCCCTGGCCAGCGCGACCGAGGCCAGATAGGCCTGACGCTGCAGCCGCTTCATCCAGGCTTCGGTAATCTCCAGCGCACGGGGACTGCCGTAACGCGCCCGCATCATGATCAGCGCATCGGCGACACCCGTCACGCCCAGACCGATGCGGCGCTTGGCCCTGGCCTCCTCGCGCTGGGCCTCCAGGGGAAAGCGCGACACATCGACCACGTTGTCCATCATGCGCACGGCCGACGCCACCGTGCGGTCGAACGCGCCCGTGTCGAGCGCAGCATCGTCGGTAAACGGATCGGTGACGAAGCGCGACAGGTTGACCGAACCCAGCAGACAAGCGCCGTAAGGCGGCAGCGGCTGTTCGCCGCAGTTGTGCACCAGCAGTCCGTTGGCATCGAACGCATTAACGCCCGGAATCTGCACGTCGAACACCTCGGCCTCGCCGGCCGGATCAAGGCTTTCGACCGTGGCGACGAAGCGTCCCCGACTGGGCGTGCGCCGGTAAGCCTTCAGCGCACGCTCGAGCGCGAAGGCCTTGTCGGAATCCGAAAACCCGATCTGATCTGAAAATCCGAAGAGGTTGTCGGCCGAAACAGCCAGCTCATGCTGCGCGGCGTTTTCGTAATGTTGTCTTACGCCCTTGCCATCAGGCAGCAGCGACACGCTGGCAGGGCGACGATCCGCATAGATGGTCGATGCGATCCCCAAGCGGGCGAGGATGCGCTGCGCCGCTTCCAAGATCGCCATGTCGCTTTGCGCGAGACGAACGCTAACGCCCTTTTTTTGCGTGCCCTGAACGCTACCGTCGGCGTCGAAAAGACCCCGCAGCAGGCCGCGACAGAAGCGCGACGAAGCACATTCCATCGCCTCCGTGATCGTCTTGTTTCCGGGCTGCATACCCAGGTCATGGGCCAAATACTTGATCGCACCAAGAGACAATCGCGTCTCTCCGCGGCCGGGAACGTCCATCCAGCCGGAAAAATCGCTGCGGTGCGGCAGGGTCCGCGCGGCCTGTTCGGCAGCAGACATGACACCCAGAACACCGAGGCGCTCCACACCACCGTTGCAGACCATTTTGCCCGGCCATACCGAGAGGACCGCCTTGTCGGACTTCAGCGTGCCGTCGCCGATCAGCAGTCCGATAAGGTAACCCTCGCTTTCATCGTGGCGGCCTTCCCAACGCGCTGCTTCGCGGTGGTTGCCGACCATGATCTCATCGCCTGGAGAGAGATCGCTGGCCTTCACCCATGCGTGGCCCCGGCGGTATCGCATGCGCCCCGCAACACACGCCACCGGATGATCGGCGGTCAGTCTCACGTGGTAACCTTCCCGCGTTTTCAGCGCCAGGATCGGCTTGCGACCGGTCGGGAAAAAGCCCTGTTCCGTCGACGCCCAGTCCTTGCCGTCGACCCGCGCGTTGAAGGGTTTGCCAAGCAATTCGTGCACCCGACGCGGTCCCAGATCCGTGTGAACCCAGGTATCAGCCGTGACGCAGGGATTCGTCGCGCTAATCGTTTCGCAATAGTTCAGATTGTTGCGGCGGTTGATGCGATCGATGAAGATGACGCCGGGTTCGGCATAGGCATAGGTCGCACGCATGATCTGGTCCCATAGTTCGCGCGCGCTGACCGTGGCATAGACCATGCCGTTGAACTTCAGCTCCCAGGCGTCGTCATCCTTCACGGCTGCCATGAACACATCGGTCACCAGGACCGAAAGATTGAACATACGCAACCGGCCTGCTTCCTGCTTGGCGGCGATGAACGCCTCGATATCTGGATGATCGCAGCGCATGGTCGCCATCATGGCGCCGCGGCGGTGACCGGCGCTCATGATCGTGCGGCACATGGCGTCCCACACGTCCATGAAGGTCAACGGGCCGGAGGCATCCGCACCCACGCCCTTCACGCACGCACCCTTGGGCCGCAGCGTGGAGAAGTCGTAACCGATGCCGCCGCCGGCCTGCATGGTGAGCGCGGCTTCTTTGAGATGATCGAAGATGCCGGCCATGTCGTCGGGTACGGTGCCCATGACGAAACAGTTGAAGAGCGTGACGTTCCGCTCAGTGCCCGCACCGGCCAGGATGCGCCCGGCGGGCAGGAAACGGTATCCCGACATGGCCTCGAAGAACGCCTCTTCCTGCTCGGCACGCGCCTCGTCGGCCTCGACCGAAGCCAGCGCTGCGGCCACGCGGCGCCAGCTTGCCTCGACATCGTTGTCGACCGGCGATCCGTCCGGCACCTTCAGGCGATACTTCATGTCCCAAATCTGAAGCGCGATGGGGGATGGCGCGTCGCTCATGGGCGGTTTCCGGCACTGGTTGTCACAAAAATCGATCATAGCGGAAATCGGGCGCGCGGGAAAGAAGATGTTCCTTTTCCGTTCGCGCTATAAATCTCCCAGTCGTGCCCGCAATCCCCGTTATTCAGAACTGTTCGTTTCGCCGGTCAGTCGGCTAGTGCCGTGCTCGATACGAAGCGCCAGTTCGTCCATGAAAGCCCTGCGGTCCATGCCCGGAGGGATGGGTTCGAGAAACGCAATCACGGCGCAACCGGGCCTTTTGGTGAGTTTCCGGCGCGGCCAGTAGAGGCCTGTGTTGACCGCGACCGGCACCACTGGGATATTGAGCGCGTCGTAAAGTGCGGCCACGCCGGGATGATAACGCGCGCTCTTGCCTGGTGCGGTGCGGGTCCCTTCGGGGAAGATCACGACATGGCGTCCCGCGGCGACCGCTTCTTTTGCCTGGCGCACCATGGCCTTGAGCGCCGTGGCCCCGCCCTTGCGATCGACCGCGACCACGTTCAGCGAACGGATGTACCAGCCCACGACCGGCATGGCGACGAGTTCGCGTTTGAGGACAAAACAGGCGTCCGGCAGCATTGATGCCAGCGCATAGGTTTCCAGCGTGGACTGGTGTTTCGCAGCAAGCAGGACCGGCGTACCCGGCAGTCCGTCCAGCCCGCGCATCTCCAGCTTGAGGCCGACGATCCAGTGTAGCAGATTGATCTCAAACCCGGCAAACCAGCGCGTCACCGTTCCTGCAATGGACGGGGCCAGCAACAGAAACGGCAGGCAGACCAGGACCACGCCGAGCATGACGACCAGCGAGACCAGCAAGAAGGCCAGCGAACGCGGTCCGATCATGCCGGCGGCCAGATCAGGCTGACCAGATACTTGGTGTATTCGTCGGCGAGCAGAACAATGGTGGCGGGATGCCGCCACCAAGCCCCAACGGGAACACCAGCCGGAAACACCGGATGAGGGATGATCGTGACATCCGGCGTGATGCGGTTGAAGAGATTCAGGCTGCGCGGCATGTGATAGTTCGCGGTTACCAGCCGCATGGATTGCCAGTTGCCCGACGCCATCCAGATCGCCGTTTCGCGCGCATTGCCGATGGTGTGGTCGGCGTCGTGACCAAGATCAATGCAGCAGGCCAGCGTCGTGGGCGCCTGGGTGTTGAGATCCAAGATGGTGGCGACATCGACGCCCGAATAAACGCCCGAGACAAAGAGCCGCTCGCCCAGCCCCGCCTCCAGCAGTTCCAGCCCCACGGGCAGGCGTTCGCTGCCGCCGGTCAGCACCACGATGGCATCGGTCGGGGTCGTCGTATCACTCAGCGATTGGGGAATATTGACGACAAACCAGATGAACCCGCCGATCCAGGCTAGGACCAGAAAGCCCAGAATGGCGGCAAGACGGCGCGTACGCCCCTTTCGACCGCGCCTCACGGCATCCTCGCCAAGGTCGCCAGGACGGTCACCCGCGCCGTGACAAGCGCCACCAGGGCCGCAGCTAGCGGCAACAACGCGAGCAGCGCCCAAGTCAGGGCATCGAAACCGATCGCGGGCAGAAGCGGCGCGTCCATGCGCGCGGCAAGCGAGCGCACGATGACTAGGCATCCGCCCACCAGCAGCAGGTCTAGGATGCCGCCGATCAGCGCAAGGCGCAGCGCTTGAACCTCGAACTGCCGGGCGACATAGCTGTCCCTGGCGCCGACCTGATAGAACACGTCGATCGTGCCCCGGCGCACCACCAGTCCCGTGTGGGTCATGAAGATGATGGTAGCCACGGATGCCAGGCCGATCAGCGCCAAGACAAACCCGGTGATGGCCTGCAGGGCACCGGCCGTGGCGCGCACCGGTTCCAACCAACGCCGGCCGTCATCGACGCGGATGCCCGGGACGGTCTGGGATAGCCGGTGTTCCGCGGCTTGGGGATCGAGCGCGCCGGGTGTCGTGACCACGACCTCGATCAGCGCGGGCAGCAGCGTGGAAAGATCGAGGCCCTCGCCGATCCAAGGTGCCAGCAGGGCGGCGATATGGTCATCCTCGACTCGCGAGGCCAAGACGACCCCCGGAAGCGCGCGGAGCGCGGCCAGAGCGCGTTCCACGCCTCCGCTTTGGGCTGCCGAAGCCGGCACCTCGACGCTCAACTGCACGCTGTGGCTCAACTGCCAGCGCTCAATGGCGTTGCCCAAGACCAACGCCACGGCGGAAAGAAACACCATAGTGCCGATGATCCACGGTACGAAACGCGCCGAGAGATCGGAGGCAAGCGGGAAATCCCCTGTGCGCCTGAATCCCAGCATGACTCAGGCTTCCATGGCCAGCCTGCCCTCGTCCATCCGCAGCACGGGGTGGGGAAACTGCACGAGCAGGTTGGTGTTGTGGGTCGTAATCAGCAGGGTCGTGCCCTGGCGGTTGAGCTGCTCGAAGAGATGCATCGGGCGATGCGCCATGGCGTGGTCCAGGTTGCCGGTGGGCTCATCGGCCAGTAGCAAGTCGGGCTGGCCGACCACGACGCACGCCACGGCGGCCCGCTGCTTCTCGCCGCCCGACATGAAGGGCGGCTGCACGTCGACCTTATCGCCCAGGCCCACCCATTTCAGCAGTTCCATCACATGCGCGCGTATCCGGGACGCACCGACGCCCGCGACACGCAGCGGCACGTTGTCGAAGGTCGAGAGATGATCGAGCAGATGGTAGTCCTGAAACACGACGCCAATGCGGCGGCGAAGCTCGAGCATCAAGGCGCGGGGCGCGCTCGCGATATCCTTGCCGAACATCGTCATCAGGCCTCGTGTCAGCCGGCGCGCCAGGTAGAGCAGGGACGACTTGCCCGCACCGCTGGGGCCGACCAGAAAATGGTAGGATCCGGGACCGAGGTTGAGGTCGACATCGTGCAGGACCTCGGGGCCGCTGCCGTACCGAAGACCAACGTTTTCAATGCGAACCACGGTTGTGACCCTCTTGTGCGATCCCAGTGTTGGCGCGGCCCGGCTTGCCTTGCCGACCACGCTGCCGCCGCTCTACTTCAAAGAGTTAGAGCATCGTCACCCACCGGGATGGTACCGTGATGCGATTCCATCCCGGTGGGATATGCTTTAAAATATAATCGCAAGGGCGTAGGATATCATGTGAAGGCGCATGATTCTCACCTGTCCATCCTGTGGAAAAAAATTCCGCACTCCCGACGATGCTCTGGGCGAATCGGGCCGCCGGCTGCGCTGCGCTGCCTGCAAACACGTTTGGTTCGCCGCCCCGGAAGCGGAGGCCACTCAGGCATCGGAATCCGCACAAACGCCGGTAACGCAGCCACAGGCAGATGTTCCGCCGCCCTGCCCGCCTGAAAAGCCCGAGGACACGGGCGTTACCGTGCTCAGTCAGGGCGGCGAAGCTACGCGTCGGTCGGAGGAGGGTGCGGCTCGATCCGAACCCACCCTGGGCGTCGCCAGGCCCGGCGCCTTCCAGTGGGAGCCGGAAAAGAAGCGTAGAAGGGAACGCGGCGAAGGCTGGCTCATCCTGCTGCTTCTGATCGTCCTGATCGGCGCGGCAGCCTACGGGCTCTACCGCTATCGCGTGGAGGTCATGCGTGCGGCGCCCGAGACGATCCGATACTACGAGATGGCGAAACTGGTCGGCCCGGCGGCCTCCGATCATCTCAAATACCGCGAGCCCGGCTTCAGCGTGGCGGTGAACGGCGATGAGTCCGTGCTGGTGCTCCGGGGCCACATCGTCAACACGGGCAACGAGTTCCAGCGTCTTCCCACACTGCGCGCGATCATCCTCGACAACACCGGCAGGAGCGTCCTGACCTGGACCTTCCCAGCCTTGGTCGACGTTCTGGGTCCGGGCGAGGAAGCACTCTACCGCGCGACTTATCCCGATCCCCCGCGCTCGGAAGATCTTGAGAACATTCTCATGACCTTCGAGGACGTGGAGTAGGGTTGAGCGGAATTCTCAACGCCCCTTGAAGTTCGGCTTGCACTTTTCGGCGAACGCGCGGGCGCCTTCCATGAAATCGTTCGAGATCACATCTTCTCATACATGGGAAGATCGCTTGCGCACAACCCCGTGGCATAGATCGCGCGGGGGTGACCTCGAAGGATTCGGGCAGTGAGACGTGCATCATGACGCCCAGGGCCTCCTTGATGGCCTGAAGCGTCAAGGGCGCGCCCTCGGCGATTTCGACCGCCAAGGCACGGGTGCGGGCCATGAGGTCGGCCTTGGGCACAACATCATGCACCAGGCCCCAGTGTTTGGCCCCCGCCGCGCCCATGCGCCGGCCGGTAAGGAAGAGCTTCATGGCGACGTTGTAGGGCGGGCGGCGCAGCAGACGCTGGATAGCGCCGGCGTCGGGCAAAAAGCCTCGCTGCGTCTCGGGCAGGAAATCTCGGGCAGGAAGAACTCCGCGTGGTCGGCGGCGATCAGGATGTCGCAGGCCAGCGCCACTTCAAATCCGCCACCCACGGTGACCCCGTTGACCGCCCCGATGACAGGCTTTTTCAAGTCCCAGAACTCAACGACCCCGGCAAAACCGCCGTCGAGTTTGTCGGAGGCATCGGTCGCCTCGGACGCGTTCTCCATTGCCGCCACTTCCTTCAGGTCCCAGCCAGCGCTGAAGACGCGTTCGCCCGAGCCGTTCACGACCCTGACCCGAAGTTCCGGGTCGTCGACAAGACCGCACAGATCTTCGGCGGCCGGGGCACCATGTGCGAGAATCCGGTCGAACGCCTGACCCGCGCCATCCACTTGGAGCGCATCTGGGAGAGTACGTCGGAAATCCAGAAGGTGGTGATCGGCAGCCAGCTCAAGAAACGCGGCCTAGACCTCTATGCCGGCTGGGACTGAGCGGAGTGAGGCAGACCGATCCGTCGTCGCCATGCGCGCGGGTGAGTGTCGGCTTGGCATCCGCCCGGCCCGATCACGTTGAAACAATCTTGACCTCGGGAGGAAGTCGTCGTGAAAGCGCCAAACATTCTGCTCATACAGTTCGATCATGCCAGTGCGAACGCGTTTCCAGCTTACGGCAACACGTTTGCCCGGACGCCAAATATCGACCGGTTGGCGGAGTTCGGCGTCGTCTTCAAGAGAATGCCTACTGCAACAATCCTTTGCGCGCGCCATCGCATACCTCGACGATGACGGGCCGGTTGCCTTCCAGAGTCTGGACATGGGACAACGCCGCCGAGTTCTCCGTGGAACTCCCGACCTTCGCGCACTATCTCCGTGGTCGCGGCTACGACACCTGCCTTAGCGGCAAGATGCATTTCGTGGACCCGGAGCGACATCACGGGTTCGAGGAACGCCTGGCATCCGATCCGGTGCCCGCCGACTTCTATTACACTGATATGGTGGAGGAGCAGGATTCCAACACGCTCTGGGTCAACGAGGACGTGATGAAAACCGGACGGGTGGCCCGTTCGGTCAAGATGGATTTTGACGAGCTGACCGTCTTTCGAGCGCATCAGAAATTATATGATCTCGTCCGCTTCAAGGAGGAGCGACCCTTCCTTTTGACGGTGTCGTTCAATCACCCGCACGATCCCTATTACTGCCTGGAAGAACACTGGGATCGTTACGAGGGCATCGAGATTCCCCTTCCCCGTACCGCGAGCAGTCAGCCGAGCAGCGCGACCCCCTCTCGAACTACATTTTCTCGACCTACGACTGCGACAGGGACTTCGGCGAGTCTGCGGCCCAGCAGACACACCGCGCCTATTACAGTTCCATCAGCTATCTCGACAATCAGGTCGGCAAGCTCATCTCCCTGCTCTAAGAAGCTGAAGCTGGAGGACAACATGGTTGTCATCTTCACGTCCGACCACGGGGGGACGTGCTTGGCGAACGCGGCCTGTGGGGGAAGTGCACGCTGTTCCAGCCTTCGGCCGCCGTACCGCTAATCGTCCATGCGCCGCGCATGTTCACTGCATCCGAGATCGAAACCCCGGCTTCCCTGGTCGACCTGCTTCCAACCACGTTGGCGCTGGCCGGCAACACAGCCCTGGATGGATTGGTCGAGCCGCTTGACGGTCGAAGCATGCTGCCGCTCCTGGAGGGCGAATCGATGAGACTACTTTCCAGCGTCAGGCGAGGAAGGCCGTTGGCTTGAATCACAGCGAGAGCTGCATGATCACGCTGTCGAGCCAGCGTTCGTGTTTGAAGCCCACGTTGTTGAGCGTGCCGACATGGCGAAAGCCGAAGGCCCGGTGAAGCGCGATCGAGGGCGTGTTGCCCGAATCGCCGATGATGGCGACCATCTCCTTGCGTCCCGCCGACCGGCACCGCGCAATCAACGCGCCGAGCAACGCGCGGCCGGCGCCGCGTTTCTGGCAATCGTGCGCTACATAGACCGAATTCTCGACCGTGTGACGATAGGCAGGCCGGGGCCGGTAGGGGCCGACATAGGCATAGCCGATGACGGCGCCATCCTGATCGGCGACGAGGAAAGGCGACCCGGCGTCAAGCGTGCCGCGCCAGCGGCGCGTCATCTCAGCCTCATCGGGCGGTTCGAGTTCAAAGGAAGCGACGCCGTGGCGCACGTGATGGCGGTAGATCGCGGTGATTGCGGCGATGTCGGCTTCGGCGGCGTCGCGAACGTTCACGTTTTCCGGCCCGTCGAACCTCAGAAGCGGCGCAGCAGGCGCCGGAGATATTCCTGCTCTTCGAGCGGACGGTACTGTTCGCCCGCGCGCTTGTAGAGCTCGTCCAGGATTTCGCGCGCCTTGATGATCGCACCTTGGTCGGGCAGCGTGAAATCGGAGGTGTCTTCGTTGCCGTCTCCGCCCATGTGCCGTCCCATGGGATCGCGCGGCGCGGCGAAGTAATTGCGGCCGTCGCCCGTGGCGTCTTCCCCGGCCTGCTCCATCATCTCTTCCATCAGCGAATTCGCACCGGAGCGCAGATGTTCCAGCGCCTCGGTCTGGTGATCCACGGCCCGGGCCGGACGGTCCTCCTCAAGCTGGCGCACGGAGCGTTCCATCGACCGATCGGCGCGCGAAAACTCCCGCGGAGCCCCGAAACCGAACTCGTCCAGCCTTTGCATCAGGTCCTGAAGCACGCTCTGCATTTGGACCTGATGGCCGGCCTCGTCCTGGGTGTCGAACGCATCCGGGTCAACCTCGCGCAGCATCCGGAAGGTCTCATCGAGCAGGTCCTGCTGGTCGGACATGAGCTGGCGCAGGGTGTGGACCACCTCGGCGGCCTCGGCCGACATGCTGCCGGTGAGGTCCGAGAGATTGCCCACGGAGATGTTCTCGATGATTTCCTGTAGGCGGGTCAGCAGGGTCTGCGCCTGAGCGGGCGAACCCGAACGCAGCAGGTCGCGGATCTGGTCGACCAGATCGGTCAGTTCGCGGCTGCCCACGGCTTTGAGCGCATCGGTGGGATCGAAAAGATCACCGGGATCCGTGCGCAGGCGATTGGAGAGCGCGCGCATGTAGTCTTCCATCGCCAAGCGCAACTCATCGAGCAGCCGGTTGATCTCGGCTTCGCTCGCACCCTCGGTCAGGGCGTTGAGCAGTTCCCCCTGGAGGTCGCGGACGCGCTGTTCCGCAAAGGCAAGCGGTCCCTCCTCGACCGCCAGGGCGATATCCCACATCAGCGCGATCACTGCTTCGCGCGCGGCCTGCGGGTCACGGTCCGCGCGTAGTCTGGTTGCACCAGCAACCAGAGCCAAATGCACACCGTAATCGTCCAGATAGGCTTCCGGTTCGAGCGTCAGGGCTTCCATCAGGATCATCGTCGCCTCTGCCGCTTCCGGGTCGAGCACCAGTTCCTTGCGCTGGTCGCTCAGCATGCGCGCGACCGGGTTCATGAAATAACGCTCGGGCATGTGAAAGACGATTTCCTCGGTCTTCGTCATCTGCCCCACGACATCGGTCACGGTGAGCTGGAGACCCAGTTCCATGCTGGCCCAGGGGTGGGCCGTGAAGTTATAGAATGCCGGACCTTCGACCTCCTTCAGGCCGACCTGGGCGATGGGCAGCGAAATCACCAGTTCCTCGTCGGTTTCGACATCCAAGCGCCGTATCACGCCCTGGATGCTGGTCAGGCCATAGTCGTCCCCGGCCTTCACATCCAGGCGCAGGCTGGTGCGCAACGTCTCGGACGGCGGCTCGGTCAGCGCGACACTAGGCAGGTTGTCGGGGATGACGTCGATGGGCCAGGACGCGATCTCCCGACCGGACTGGACGATGGCAAAGCGGCGGCCGTCCTCGAAGACATGGGTGATCTGATAACTGCCCAGACCGGCAGGCTCAAACGCCACCGCGCTCTCCTCGATGACAAGCGAAGGCAGTTCAGTTCCGCCGCGAATCTGAGCGACCAGCTCGCTGCCCTCGGGGATCGCGATGGGTTCGCCCTCCGCCCCTGCCTCCAGCGCGTCGAGCCAGAGCGGAGGTACGCCGGTGTAGGCCGGCGGCGTGATCCAGAGGGTCAGTTCACCCACTTCGCCCGCGGTAATCGTGCGCGAAAAATCGGGATGAAAGAGCGAAGCGATATTGCCGCGGGCATGTCCCCACCCCGCGATCACGCCTACGGCCAGAACTAGGACGGAGAGCGAACGCACGGCATAACGGTCGAAGGAGGAAACGCGCGAGAGCGGTCGCCCGACCCTGATGGCGCGGATACGCTCGGCCATGCGCCAGCGGTGCGCCTCGAACAACTGCCGGCTCTGTTCGTCGCGCGGGTCACCAGCAAAGCTGTCCTCGACGGCAAGCAAGGGACGGTGATCGAAACCGCTTTTGAGCTCCAGCCGGCGCAAGGCGTCATCCTCGTCCGGCCATACGATGTCATGGAGGTCGCGCCACAGCACCACCGGAATGGCGACAATGAACGCCAGCACCAGCGCCAAATGCAGTTCGCCCGGCAGCCAGGTCCAAAGACCCAGCAGTGTGATACCCAGCAGGAAGGCAAGCAGGGCCGCAGCGCGCCAGAGACGCGTCAGCGCCTCCTCCCAGAAGATCACCAGACGCGCCAGAGCGAGCCAACGCGCAATGGCGGCCGGACGGCGTGGCGTGTTCGAAGGCCTTCCTGTCATGGCAACGGTTCCCTGCTGCCCGATGCGGCGATACTGGCGGGCGTCTATGCGGCACTGGCCTTGGATTCGAACTCGGGAACGCTATCCAGTGCCATCGCCTCTTCGTGGCTGGGCCGGCGGCGCACGATCGCGAAGGAATCGCCACGCACCATGACCTCCGGCACCAAGAGCCGGCTATTATACCCTGACGACATGACGGCGCCATAGGCACCTGCATGACCGATGGTCACAAGATCGCCAGCGGCGAGGTCGGGCAGCGGCGCATCCCGCGCCAGAATGTCGCCCGATTCGCACACCGGGCCGGCCACCGTGGCGGGCTGGAGGGGCGCACCGGCGCGTTCCTCGGCCGGCCAGATCGGATGATGGGCGCCATAGAGCGTGGGCCGGATGAGGTCGTTCATGGCCGCATCGACAATGACGAAGCACCTTTCGCCGGCCTGCTTGACGACGTTGACCGTCGTTACCAGCACGCCCGCGCTGGCGACCAGCCAGCGGCCGGGCTCGATCGTCAGCTTGGCGCCGGTGCGTTCCTTGAGCACGCTGAGCAGTTCGCCGTACTGCGCCAGGGGCAGTTCCTGTTCCTCGTCGTGATAGGCCACGCCCAGGCCGCCGCCCAGATCCAGGCGCGGCACCGAAAGCCCTTTTGCTTCGATCTCTCCGGCAACCTCCGCGATGCGGTCGAAGGCCGCCTCATAGGCCTGCACCTTCTGGATCTGCGATCCGATGTGCATGGCAAACCCGATCGGCTCGACAAAGGCATGGGCGGCGGCACACTCGTAGAGCGCGATGGCATGATCGGGCGCGACGCCGAACTTGTCGGTCTTGCGTCCGGTCGAGATCTTGTCATGCCCGCCGGCAGAGACATTGGGATTGATGCGCAGGGCGATGTGCACCGGCTTCCTTGCCGCCTCGGCCAGTTCCAGGATGCGCTCGAACTCGGTTTCGCTCTCAACGTTGATCTGATGGATGTCCTGCTCGATGGCAAAGGCAAGCTCACCCGCGCCCTTGCCGATGCCCGAGAACAGGATGCGTTCGGCGGGAATACCCGCCGCAAGGGCACGGCGCAGTTCGCCCTCCGAAACCACGTCAGCGCCCGCGCCCAGCCGCCCCAGAACGGCGATGACGGCGAGGTTGCTGTTGGCCTTCACGGCGAAGGCGATGCCGGTGCCGCTGGGTGCCGTCACCTCGGCAAGCCGCCGGTAACGCTCCTCCAACGCGGTTGCGCTGTAGCAATAGAATGGCGTCCCGACTTCACCGGCCAGCGTCGTCAGTGCAACGTCATCGGCGTGCAGCACACCGTTCTGATACGTAAACGGAATCAATAGTCGCGGCTTTCTTTTTCTTCCTCATCATCTCCCGGCGGGGGATCGAGGGCTCCCTTGCGTCCGCATGCGGTCAACGCAGCGGCCAAGAGCGCCATCAGCATTACCCGTCGTGTCATGTCAAATATCTCCCACGAGCCTTCACCACGGCCTCGGCGACGCGTTCGGACGCGGTTCCGCCATAACTCGTCCGGCTCGACACCGATGCCTCGACTGTCAGAAGATCATACACGGATGCATCCAGACGGGAGTCGACCCGCTGCATGGTTGCGAGCGGCAGGTCGGCGAGGTCGCATCCGGCATCCTCGGCAGCCTTCACCAGGCTGCCGGTGATGTGATGGGCTTCGCGGAACGGCAGGCCCTTGGCGCGCACCAGCCAGTCGGCAAGATCAGTCGCGGTCAGGAAACCCTGGGCGGTCATCGCGCGCATGGCATCCTTGTCAACCGTCAGGCCGGCGATCATGGCCGTGGTCGCGGGAATTGAAAGCATCAGCGTCTCAGCCGCGTCGAACACCGGCTCCTTGTCCTCCTGCATATCCTTGCCATAGGTCATGGGCAGGCCCTTCAGCATGATGAGCAGCGACACCAGCGCGCCGATGACACGCCCAGTCTTGCCGCGCACCAGTTCGGCGGCGTCCGCGTTGCGCTTCTGCGGCATAATCGACGATCCCGTGGTCAGACCGTCGGGCAGGCGCACCAGACCGCAGAAGGGGCTGGTCCAGAGCACTAGTTCCTCGGCCAGACGCGAGAGATGCATGGCGATCACCGCACCGGCCGCCAGAAACTCCAGGCAGAAATCCCGGTCGGAGACCGAATCCATGGAATTGGCGGTCGGGCGGTCGAAACCCAACGCTCGAGCCGTCACGTTGCGGTCGATGGGAAACGACGTGCCGGCGAGCGCCGCGGCGCCCAGAGGTGATTCGTTCATGCGCACCCGTGCATCGGCCAGACGGCCGCGATCGCGCCCGAACATCTCGACATAGGCCAGCAGATGATGGCCGAAGGTGACGGGCTGGGCGGGCTGCAGGTGCGTGAAGCCCGGCATCACGGTCGCGGCATGAGCCTCCGCCTGGTCGAGCAGCGCGGCCTGGAGACCGCGCAGGCCTTGCGCCACGGCATCTGATGTATCGCGCAGCCACAAGCGCATGTCCGTGGCGACCTGATCGTTGCGCGAACGCCCGGTATGTAACCGCCCTGCCGGTTCGCCGATCAACTCCTTCAGACGCGCCTCGATATTCATGTGCACGTCTTCCAGCGCGGGATCAAAGGTAAATGCGCCCGTCTCGATCTCTTCGGCGATGCGCGCCAGACCATCCCGGATGGCGGCGTTGTCGGCATCGGAAAGGATGCCTTGTGCGGCGAGCATGTCGGCGTGGGCGCGCGAGCCGCGGATATCGTGGAGCGCAAGGCGATGGTCGAAATCTACCGAAGCGTTGATGCGCTCCATGATTTTGCTGGGCCCTTCGGCAAAACGCCCGCCCCAGAGAGGATTGGCGGCAGCACCCTTGGCGTCGTTGTTGTCGGTCATGGCGGGGCATTAGAGCAGAATGGCGCCGAATGGAAGCCCGCGACAAACGCGCAAGGCCGGTTTATGGAAGGCACCTTGATCCTCTGGCAGGCTGTTTGCGTGACATCCCCTTCCCTTCAGACCCCGGTTCCGGGCCTTTTCTTTGTTGTCGGGCGCGTCTTCGTGCCCTTCGCGCTGGGTTATTTCCTCTCCTACATGTACCGCACGGTGAACGCGGTCCTGGGCCCGGTGCTGGGCGCGGAACTGGGCCTAGATGCTGCCGCCATCGGCCTGCTCACGGGCGCCTATTTCTTCGCCTTCGCCGCTGTGCAGATCCCGCTCGGCATGGCGCTCGACCGCTTCGGGCCGCGCCGCACCCAGACCGTGCTGCTGGTCATCGCGGCCATCGGAGCGTTCCTCTTCGCGCTGGGCAACGGCATGCTTTCGCTCACTCTTGCGCGCGCTGTGATCGGCGCGGGGGTCTCGGGCTGCCTGCTCGCGTCCTTCAAGATCTTCGCTTTGTGGTTCCCCAAGGGCAAACTCCCGTTGGTCAACGGTCTGCTGCTCGCCTGCGGGGGGGCGGGCGTGATGGCTTCGTCCTCGCCGGTCCAAGCCGCGGTCGAAGCGATCGGCTGGCACGACATGTTCCATGTCATCGCCGCGGCCACGCTTGCCGTTGCGCTGCTCATCTTTTTCATCGTTCCCGACCGGAGTGCCGAGGGCGAGCCTAGGACGCTGTCCGACCAGCTCCATGGCCTGAGCGTCATCTTCCGTTCGCGCGCCTTCTGGGCGGTCGCGCCGCTCGTCATGACCGCGCAGGCCGCCTGGATGTCGACCCAAGCACTGTGGTTCGGACCCTGGCTGCGTGACATGGCGCAGTTGGATGCCGACCACGCCGCCACCGCGCTCTTCATCGGCGGCATCGGCATGGTTGCGGGCTACGCCTCGCTAGGCTGGCTCGCCGAACGCCTGGGCCGTATCGGCATCGGCGTCAACATCGTGGCCGGCGTGGCGACGGGCCTCTTCATCGGCGTGCAGGTCCTGCTTGCCTTCGGCGCGCCCCTGCCCGCCTGGGTGCTAACCGCGGCGTTCGCCTATACTGGCGGCGCGGCAACGATCTTCTATGCCGGGTTGACGCAGAAATTCCGGGTCGCCATGGCGGGCCGGGTCAACACCTCGCTTGCGCTCTTCACCTTCTCGCTTGCCGGGTTGCTGCAGCTTGCCATGGGCGCGGTGCTCGATTTCTTCCCCGCATCCGGCGGCGGCTACACCGCGGCCGGTTACCTGATCGGGTTCGGCGGCTGGGCTGCCGTGCAGATTGCCTGTTTCGTCTGGTTCCTTTTCCGAAATGAGCGCTCAACGCTCCAGACGTGAGCCCACGCCCTGTTCCTGCGCCTTGGTGTAGACCAGGGTCGCCAGAGCCAGATCTCCCAGGGCCAGGCCGCGGAAGGCAAAGGCCAGGCGTTCGTCGTCGTTGTTGCGCCCCTTCAGCCGGCCGGTCGCAAGGTCTTTCAGGTCCCCGGCGATAATCTCGGGCGCGACCATGGGATCGGCCGTCATCGCACGTTCCTGATCGGCATCGTCGATCACCAGGCGGTCCAAACCGCGCAGGCCCTCCTTTTTCCAAGGTTTAGTGAGGTCGACCATGGAAACGAACGCGCCCGGCGACAGGCTTTCGGGGTCCAGAAACGGCTCCTTGATGCCGGTATGGGGCACCGAGGAGACCACCAGATCCGAACCTGCCAGCGCGGCATCGGGGTCGTTATAGGCTTCGGCTTTCAGACCCATGTCGCGGGTAAGTGCCAGAAGCTGGTCGCGGTTCTTCGCCCCGCGTCCCACCGCACGCACTTCCTCCAAGGGAAAGATCTGGGCGAACGACTCCAGATGACAGCGCGCCTGCAACCCGCAGGCGACAAAACAGATGATCTTGGAATCCTTGCGTCCCATGTGGTGGGCGGCAGTCGCCGAGAGACCCGCCGTGCGCACGCCGGTGATCCAGTCGCCATCCATGATGCATTTGGGTGCACCGGTCCTGCCGTCGAACACGGTGATCAGCGCGCCGATCGCCTCGATGCCGGTTCCCGCGTTCGCCGGGTTCATGCCGAGCGATTTTACGGCGATCAGCGGCGGTTCGTCGGAGGCCGCCAGCATGGACATGAACAGCCTGCCGTCACCGGGAAGAATTTGCGCCTTGGGCGTGTTCCAGGCCCTGCCCTTGTCGACCTGACGCAACAGGCTTTCGATCGTGTCGATGATGTCGTGCGTCGTGATCCCAAGACCGATCACATCCTCGCGGCGCAGGTAAAGCAGGCTTTCGTCCGGCATGGCCACCTCCGTGATCTCGGCGTGGCGTGAAGCTACCAAGGAACCCTTGGCCGATCGAATTGTTTGTCGGGATGAAGGGGAACAACAGAACTGGAAAACACCATGTCGGAAGTCGAACACGACGAAACGCGCTCCCTCATCAGCGCGGACAAGGTCGCCAACACCAGTGTCTACAACACCGCCGGCGACAAGAACGGCACCGTTGCCAATGTCATGATCGACAAGCGAGGCGGGAATGTGGCCTATGCCGTGATGTCGTTCGGCAGTTTCCTGAGCATTGGCGAGAACCACCACCCACTACCCTGGTCAAAGCTGCTATGATACCGACCGCGGTGGCTACGTTGTGGATCTGTCCGGGGAACAGCTGGAGGGCGCGCCTCAGATTGAAACCCACGAGCGAGATCGGCTGAGCGATCCGGTCCACGGAGAGGCCGTGCACACCTAATCATTACGGCGTTCAGCCTTTCTGGCTCTGATCGTCAAGCCCGGCCCACTACTGCAGGCTGGGTGAACTCCTGGAACTCAGCGCTTTTTGCTGGGCTTCTTGTCCAGGAACTTCGGCCTTCTCCGGCAACTGCGCAGAGCGCTACGCACGCTTTCACGCATGCTCGCCTCGTCGCCAAGCCGGCACGGAGCGGGATTGTGTCCGGGATCGTCGTCGGAGGTGAAGTAGAGGTAGCAGACCACCGGCAGATGGTCCGAGCTGAAACGGCGACCCACCGACAGCGAGACCAGCGTGAAGTGCAGGCTGTGGAAGATATGGTCCAGAGGTCATCGCAGGAATGGGCGGTCGGCATGGAAGGTGGCGTACATGCCGCGTCCGATGCGGGGATCGAGAAGGTTGGTCGCGCGCCGCATCAGACGGGTCGTGGCCGACCAGCCGACATCGTTAAGATCGCTGGCGAGAATGGCCGGAAGTCCGGCTTCGGATGCCCGCGTGGCCGACATCAAGAGTTCGCCGTCTCTTTGTTCGGTAACCTGCAGCGGCGACGGGGGATGCACGCCATAGAACAAACAGAAACGGCCTGCCATCGGAAAAACGCATGGTGATCTTCAGCAAGGGAACATGTTCCTGAACCAGCGTGCGGAAGCGTTGCTCGCTCAGTTCGAAGCACGAGCACAGCACCATGCCGTAGTAGTCCTACTGCGGCCGTGCGGCGGTATGGGGCAGAAGGTCCTCTCGTCGACCCAGCGCTGGTTGGTTTCGACCGTGAACAGCGGATCGGGCTTCACCCACCGCACTTTCCTGATCAGCGCCTCATAGTCGTCGTTGTCCTGGAGCACGTTGGCGACTATGACGCGTACCCGGCGGTGTTCGGAAACGTCGGACATGCGCAGCGAGTCGGGGGAAACCAACTGCGTGTAAAGAAGAATGTAGCGAAGCTGGATCAGAATCGGAACAACGATCAGGGAAAGCAGGATCCTGCCCCACAGCTCAGCCAGACCGTTGACCCAGAGCAACACCACGCCAGCAAACACCAGAATCTGCACACGCGGGGAATCGCCGCTTCGAATGAAACGCCAGTGTGTCGGCAGCAGCGGAACGAGCGTCACCGCCACCATCAGGATCGCAAAGCCGTATACCAGTACGCTCAGGATTATCGTGCCCCGTGACGATACAATTGGCCATTGTCAGACCGGGCACTGCCTTGAGAAAATGTTTCTGGCGGGGTTTGCTTCCTCCGGCCCGCAAGCTGGCGGAACTGCGCTTGCTCAGCGCGTGGGAACGGGCTCGTCACCGGTGTAGTCGTAGAAACCCTTGCCGGTCTTGCGCCCCAGCCATCCCGCTTCAACGTACTTGGCCAGCAGCGGACAGGGCCGGTACTTCGTGTCGGCCAGCCCGTCGTAAAGCACCTGCATGACCGAATAGCAGATATCGAGACCGATGAAATCGGCCAGTTCCAGCGGACCCATGGGATGGTTCGCGCCAAGCTTCATGGCGGTGTCGATCGACTCCACCGTGCCCACGCCTTCATAGAGCGCGTAGACCGCCTCGTTGATCATGGGCAGCAGGATGCGATTGACGATGAACGCCGGGAAGTCCTCGGCGTTCGCCGGGACCTTTTCGAGCTTCAGGGTCAGTTCACGGATGGTGTCGAACGTTTCGGCATCGGTCGCCAGCCCGCGGATCAGCTCGACCAGCTTCATGACCGGAACCGGATTCATGAAATGCATGCCCATGAACTTCTCGGGCCGGTCGGTCGAGGCCGCTAGACGCGTGATCGGGATCGAGGAGGTGTTCGAACAGATGATCGCGTCGGCGTTGAGCGTCTCGGTCAGTTCGGAGAAGATCTCCTTCTTGACTGCCTCGTTCTCGCTCGCCGCTTCGATCACGACCTGACAACTGGAGAGG
This sequence comes from Alphaproteobacteria bacterium, assembly GCA_965204785.1. Lineage (GTDB taxonomy): Bacteria > Pseudomonadota > Alphaproteobacteria > SP197 > SP197 > SP197. Next base: position 2,033,577 of record OZ242015.1, read on the forward strand.
TCGGCGTAACCCTCGGCAATCTTGACGCGGCCATGGCCCGCGTCCATTTCGCCCTGGGTGATCAGGCCGCGGCGCACCTGACGCTCCATGTTGCCGTGAATCGTCTCAAGCGCCTTTTCGACACGCTCGCGATCGATATCGACCAGGATCACGTCATGATCGGCAAGCGCGCAGACATGCGCAATGCCGGAACCCATGGCCCCCGCACCGATCACGCCAATGGTCTTTATCTCCATCGATGGTCCTCGTTTGTTTTTGTTGGGCGCTGCTCCTACCGCGCCTTGATGTCCTGTTTTTCCAATTCGGCCTTCAGTTCGGGGATGGCCTGGAACAGGTCCGCGACCAGGCCGTAATCGGCCACCTGGAAGATCGGGGCTTCTTCGTCCTTGTTGATGCAGGCGATCACCTTGCTGTCCTTCATGCCGGCTAGATGCTGAATCGCACCCGAAATGCCGACGGCGAGATAAAGCTCGGGCGCCACGACCTTGCCGGTCTGGCCGACCTGATAGTCGTTGGGCACATACCCGGCATCGACCGCAGCGCGGCTCGCGCCGATCGCAGCGCCCAGGATGTCCGCAACCTCTTCCAGCATGGCGAAGTTGTCGCCCGACTGCATACCGCGCCCGCCCGAGATCACCACGCGCGCGGTGGTGAGTTCCGGCCGCTCGTTCTCGGAAATGGCGGCGCCTTCAAAGGTCGAAAGGCCGGCATCGGACGCCCCGCCCACTTCCTCGACCGAGACGGAACCGCCTTCGGCTTCGGCGGGATCGAACGAAGTCGAACGGATCGTCACGATCTTGACCGAGTCGGTCGACTGCACGGTCGCCATGGCGTTACCGGCATAGATCGGACGCACGAACGTGTCTTCGGAAACGACCTCGGTGATGTCGGAGATCTGCTGGGTGTCGAGCAGCGCGGCCGCACGCGGCATGATGTTCTTGCCCATGGTCGTGGCCGTGGCGACGATGTGGCTGTAATCGCCGGCCATGCCCGCGATGAGCGGTGCGACGTTCTCGGCAAGCTGCGCCTTCAGCGCGACATCCTTGGCCACCAGGACCTTGGAAACGCCCCGCACTTTGGATGCGGCCTCGGCCACGGCATCGCAGCCGTCTCCGGCGACCAGCACCGTGACGTCGCCGCCCATCTGGCCGGCCGCGGTCACCGCATTCAGGGTTGCCGAAGAGAGTTCTTCGTTGTTGTGGTCGGCATATACGAGGATCGCCATCAGATCACTCCCGCATCGTTGTGCAGCTTGTTCACCAGTTCCTCGACGGAGCCCGCCTTGGCGCCACCCTGACGTTTGGGCGGTTCCTCGACCTTGACGGTCTTCAGGCGCGGTGCCGTGTCGACATCCAGATCGTCCGGGGTCTTCTTGGCGATCTCTTTCTTGCGCGCCTTCATGATGTTGGGCAATGAAGCGTAACGCGGCTCGTTGAGACGCAGATCAACGGTCAGGATCGCGGGCATCTTGAGCAACACCGTCTCCAGGCCGCCATCGACTTCGCGGGTCACCTTCACGGTTTCGCCTTCGGCCTCGATCTTGGAAACGAAGGTGCCCTGGGACCAGCCCAGCAGGCCAGAAAGCATCTGACCGGTCTGGTTGGCGTCGTCGTCGATCGCCTGCTTGCCCAGGATGACCATGTCGGAAGATTCCTCCTCGACGATCTTGGCCAGCATCTTGGCGACCGCCAAAGGCTCCAGTTCGCCGTCATGAACGACATGCACCGCGCGATCGGCGCCCATGGCGAGCGCGGTACGCAGGGTTTCCTGACTCTGTTCGGCGCCAAGCGTGACGGCGACCACTTCGGTCACCGTGCCGGCTTCCTTCATGCGCACAGCTTGTTCCACCGCGATTTCGTCGAATGGGTTCATCGACATTTTGACGTTGGCGAGATCGACACCCGACTGGTCCGCCTTGACGCGAACCTTGACGTTGTAATCGATAACCCGCTTGACCGGGACGAGGACCTTCATCGCATCCGTCTCCAAACGACTGCTGTGACAGGGAAGAGCATGGGGAGACAAACCGGAAATTCCGGTTCATTTTGCAGGTGCGAAACGTAGGGCGACGGCTTGGTCTCTGTCAACGCGCGAAACCGGTAATTTTGTTGCAGAATCGACGTGTCAATGACGATGCTCTAACTCTTTGAAATAGAGCGGATGGCTCGGTATCCATAAGTCGATCGGCATCCTGGTCATCGTGGCCGCCACCCTGCGCCTTGTCTGGCGTCTGGCCAATGGCTTCCCGGTCGCGCTCATCGCCCTGAAGGTTTGGGAGCGCCTTATGGCCAGCGGCGTGCACTGGGCCCTGCTGATGCCACCATCGTCATGCCGCTCTCAGGCATCCTTGATGACCCTGGGCGGCGGTCGAGACTTGGTCTTGTTCGGCTGGGTGGTCATCGCAGGAGGCAAAAAGAACGAGTTATTGGCCGGGTTCAGCCACGAAGTGCACGAAATCGGTGCCACGGTTCTGATCGTGATCCACATCCTGACCGCACTGAAACACCATGTCATCAACCGCGACGGCACCCTTCGCCAGATGCTAGGGCGCAGAGTCGAGAACTAGCCTTCCTGCGTGCCGCCGGGTTTCCACAGCACATCCGTGAAACCCTTGCCGTTCAGCCAGCGCGCCATGACAAAGAAATGGTCCGAAAGCCGGTTGGCGTATTTTACCGCCTCGGGATTGACAGTTTCCACGCCGGCTAGCTCGGTCATCAAGCGTTCGCAGCGGCGGACGACCGTGCGCGCCAGGTGGAGATAGGCGGCCGCAAGCGTGCCGCCGGGCAGAATGAACGAGGTGAGCGGCGCCAGTTCGGCATTCATCGCGTCGATCTCGTCCTCCAGACGTTTGACCTGGCCTGCCGTGATGCGCAGCGCGCCTTCGCCTTTGCGCCCATCCTGGGGCGTGCAGAGATCCGCGCCCAGATCGAAGAGATCGTTCTGGATGCGCGCCAGGACGGCATCGTCCCCGCCGTCCGTATGCAGCCGCGCCAGCCCGACTGCCGCGTTGGCTTCATCGGCTGTGCCATAGGCCGCCACACGCAGGTCGTGCTTGGCGACACGCTTGCCGTCGCCCAAGGACGTCTCGCCCTTGTCGCCACCACGGGTATAGATCTTGTCGAGCTTCACCATCGGAGTTTCCCCATCCAATTCTTGCGTGTCATCCCGGCCAACTGCAGGAAGAGCCGAGACCTCGAGAGGCAGGCGCTGAACGATCGTGCCCTCGGCTCAAGGCCGAGATGATACCCGCCCCTAATCACCCATGCTGGAGAGGAACATCAGGCCTATCAGCACCAGGGCGCCCAACTGGAAGGCGACGCGGGCCTGCATCAGCTTGTTGCCGTACTTGCGGTTGAACTCACCGCCCTTCACGAAGGTGGCAAGGCCGAAGAACAGGATGCCCAGGACAAGGATCAGAGCGGCGATGGGTAGAAAGCTCATGAAACGCCCTTTCGGGCCGCCAAGACGGCCCGGTCAAAGGAAGTATTACGGCGGCGTACTTACGCCGGATCAGCGCCAACCTCAATTGCGCTCAAGACCAGGGATCCTCGACCAGGCGTTCCAGCATGGGCCGGAACGCGGCGAAGTCCGGAACCGGGGCGCCGGCCACCTTGCCCTCATCGTCCCAGCGGCGCATGGCGACGGCATCCTCGCAGTACAGGCCCTTCACAAAGGCCCGTGCCTCGTCGGCCTCCATGATGCCGCCCTGCAGCGCCATGGTGTGGATCGAAGCTTGCGACAGCCTGGCGCGGTAATCGGGCTCCACCGCGCAGAGATACCGTTTGGCATCGGCATGCAGGCGGATCGGTTCGGTCACTTCCGGCGGGAAAAACGCCGCCAGGGCGCGTGCGCCGGCGCGGTCATGACGCTTGGCGGCAATCCGTTCGTTCTCGTTATCGGGTGCGGGATCGACATAATAGCCGACATCGTGCAACAGCGCGGCGGCGGCCAGCGCATCGCTTGCCCCGTCCCGGCGCGCGCAGGCGGCCGCTTGCAGCATATGCGCGCCGATCGTAACCGCCTCGCCCAGATAACTCGCCTCCATGATCTCGACGAACAGGGCCTCGATCTTGTCGACCACATTCTCGCTCGTGAGGTCCGAGAGCAGCGCCTTTTTCATAACGTCCGCTCCAGCACGCGCAGGGTGCTCATCAGGCTGTCCTTGTCGGCGTAGCAACCCTGCAGGTGGCGCCGGCCCGAGCCGCCCACGGCCTTGCGGCCATGGAGCACGCGCTGGTTGTCGACGATGAAGAGGTCGCCGGGACTGGCCTTGAACCCCACCTCAAGGTCCGGCCGCTGCAGGATTTCGGCGAAACCCCGGTAGGCAGCGTAGAAATCGCCCATGATGTCTGCTGGAAGATCGAAGGTCGTGATCGACCGGTTGTTGAAACGGATTTCGGCGACCTCACCTTGATCGTCCAGCGTGATGAGGCGCGCTCTGGCAACAAGATCGGTACCGGCGCTGGCAAAGCGGAACGGCACGGCATGGCGCGTCAGCAGGGCGAAGGCGTCGGGCGATTCTCCGCGCAGCAGTTCGGCGGCCCTGTAGCCGTCCATCACGATGGATTCGCCGCCGTCGTTCTCCGAGACCAGGCAGTGCAGCAGTTGCAGGCCGGGCACGGGATCGCGGTAGGGGTTGTCGGTGTGGCAGGAAAGTCCCATCGGAGTGTTGGCGAGATTGATGGGATCGGGATCGGCGCGCACCTCGAAATAACGCCCGTAATTCGTCTCGCGCACGTAGCTGAAGCTTTCGGCCACACCGATCAGCGTGCCCGGTTCGGTGGGCACCCCTTTGAGCAGCGCGAAACCCAGGTCGCGGATGTCGCGCAGCCACGCCGCCTTGGCCGCATCGTCGGACCTCACCGCGTCGTGGTGGTGGATGGGCATGGCCTCGGCGAGTTCCGCGCCCCACAAACGACGCTCTACCGGGCGGTGGCGCGCGCCGTGCCGGTGCAGCCAGGCAAGGTCGAAGGCGGCTTCGTGGCCGTCCGGCGCGAAGCGCAGATGAAGCGCACGCTCGCCGTTCGACACGGCCTCGACCGTGACCGCCTCGGACAGGTCGGTGATGTCGAAGAGCTTCTGGCCGTTGGCATGGCGCGCTTGGGCATTGGGCGAGTTGTCGCGCAGCCAGATGGCATGGAGCGCGTCGCGCCGACCGTCGGCCCAGTGCAGCACGAGGCGGTCGCCGTCGTTGTCCCAATGCTCAAGGTTCACCATATGCAATCCCCAATGGCCATCGCCGCATCATGCTGCCTCGCGCGGCACGCGGCAACGACTTCGGCTATGCTACACGGACGCACCACCAACGGAGCACAACGTGACGAAAACTGAACGCACCTATGAGGAAACGCTCGTCGCCTATTTCGAGGAGGAGATTGAGGGCGAGGCCTATTTCCACGCGCTTGCCGAGCACTTCGACGAGCCCGGCGCGGCCGAAAAGCTGCACCTGATGGCCGAGGTCGAGCGCTGCGCGGCCAACACCATGCTCCCCCTGCTCGCGCGCCACGGTCTGAAGACCTGCGACGAGGGCATGTTGCGCGAACATGCCCGCACGCGGGTCGGGCGCGACAGCGAACGCACTTGGGCCGGATTCGTCGAGCATGTCGCCGACTTTTACCCGACCTATATCGACGATTTCGAGGCCCTGGAAGCCATGGCGCCCCAGCAGGATCTCAATCTGCTTGAACGTCTGACACTCCACGAACACGTCACTATCGATTTCGCCAAACTGGAACGCGATGGTGTCGAGGACAGTTCCAAACCCATGCGCGATTACGTTGCGCTCTGCGACGGCAAACCAGCAGTCGGTTAGCGTGCTCGAAGCCGGGACGGGGTGGCGTCAGCTCTCTGTCCGAATCAGCTAAATTTGTCCCTACATGACCAATGAAAGATTTAGTATTTTTTGTTTTTTCTTCCACAATATAATCGTCTAACAGGCTATCATATAAGCATTTAAGAGATAGGATGGAAGATCAAGTAGAAATTTTAAGAAAGATTTTGTCCATCTGGCAAGAATTGCGCTATCTGATCGACAGCAGGACGTTCATAGCTTTCTGCAGCGGTTCGCGAGAAAGACCAATGATGCTAAGCTAGCAGATAAACTGGTCGAGTTGCTGCGCAAAAAGCCGACGCGCTCATCTTCACCACTCCGCAGAAAGCAGGAGATGGCATTGCCAGTAGACGCAGATTCACGCTTTGAGCTACTCCGAATCGAAGAAAAGCCCCATCTTCCTCACGTGCCCGGCAAGGTCGGATTGCAGCCGACGAAGACAGTTCTCTTCATGGGAGACTCCGGTGTAGGTAAGACGCTCGCGGCACGGTGGCTCGCCTACGAACTCAAACTCCTGCTCCTCACTCTTGGTCTCTCTGCGGTTATGAGCAGCTATCTCGGATGCACGGGCTCCAATCTCCGTCACGTGCTCGACTTCGCAAAGAATACCGATTACGTGCTCCTTCTTGATGAGCTCAATGCGGTCGCCAAACGGCGCGACGATAAAGGTGAAATTGGTGAACTAAAACGACTCGTCACAGTACTCCTGCAACAGCTCGATAACTGGCCATCAAGTATCCTATTTCCCTCTCAAATTACTTTTCGATGTCGGAATGGATGTCATTGGCAGCAGACCTACTAGAATTAAGCCGGAAAAGCGCTCGCGAGGACGCGAGCCGATTGAAAGCCTCACCACCGAACTCATTGCGAGTGTAAAGCGAAGCGCACTACGCCGTTGGAGTCAGGCGCTTCCAGAATGGGCGTCAACAACAGTACTCAAGAAAGAACTTCCGTCAATTGAGCAGATCTTTACCCTCGATCCACACCAGAAAATCAAAGGTGACCTCACCGGCAAAGATAAGGTTACTTTGGAGATCATCCTTCACGTTGGAGAAATCGAAGGAGAAATTACGTTGCTCGACCAGTTTGGCGCCTTCCTTGAGGCTAGGGGAATCGATCCGGATTTCGGACGGCGATTCTATGCTCAGGGCCTTTGCTTTCTGGAAATGGAAGCACTCGCCAACACTGCATCTGAGATAGCGACATTTTCTACTGTCAGAGCGCTCCGCATGATGCCCGAACTTCGCCTGCTGCGACCAACCATCAAATCAGCGGGTATTCCTTCGCCCATGCCTGACTTGCCAGAGGAAGCTCCAGTTTCCCTGGAAACGCGCGTCGCCATCTTCGATGGTGGTATTCTTGTCGATCACCCAATCACACAGGACAATGATGGCGAGGCCGATTAGCAAAGTGGCCTTGATCGTGTCCAGATTCCGGCTGACTGCGTTAACGCCGTTGCTGTCGGTGCATGTGATACGACGGGGAAGGATTGGCGAAGAGCGCCACACAGCTCGGTCGGCCCCGGCCGCAGCCCCGGCATAACCAAACCAGACTTGATTTGGATTTGGTGGTTCGGCTGCACGCCCATTCGTGGTCCTTAGCCGAGATCTCGAGCCGCAGCTTTCGACCACGGGCGGAATATCATTTGCAACGCCGTCAATCGTCCGCATGGCAAGCGGCGTGCGTGCACATTTCGGCACCAGTCTGAACGACCTGGCAATCCGGGCCCTGCTAATCCACACAACCGAACAGTCCGACATCAATGTGCGTGAAGTCGGCTGGGGCCGTGCGGCGCAGGATCTCAAGAGCATCATCCTGTGCGAAAACAATGAAATCCGGGTAGTCTATCAGGGTGAGATATCGTCTGCTGAAGTACGTTCGCGCCGCGATACCCATGCCGGAAGACAACATCTCCGGAATGGTGAACCTTAAAGCGACAGTCTGCTACAAATCGCAGATCGACCCTCATCATCCAAGGAACTACACACGCGCTGGGCTGAAAATGACCTTCCGGCCTCATGACGTTAGATTCTCGCGCGAAAGTCAATTGCATCCGGATACGCGTCCATATCTTTAGGGGCTTTGCAGTCTGGCACCACGGAAGAAGAACTGAGATGTGACGCTTGGAAATGGGAAAATTGTCTGCACGCGGGTACCCGTATGCGCGGTGGCTCACTCCAAAACCCTGCCTTCGACATACACTACAACGCCCGACTTGAAGGCCGGAATTTTTGCCCGGATCAGAGGCTCAGATATGCTCTCGTCGTGACAGTTCAGGCGAATGCCGTCACAGACCTCTATAATCAGATCGTCCGTCGCTATGCGACACGGACCGAACCGCTCCGGCCAATTCTTGAAGTGCCTCTTCAGGGTGTAAATCAAGTGTTGCTAGTCAGTGTAAGACTTCCTCTAGCTTTGAGAATGTAGGCCATGGGAGTAACAATCTTGCTGTGATCGAAAATTGTTCGAAAACACTTCGCCCGTACGCGGATCGGGCGCGACAGCGAATGCACCTAGGCTGGATTCGTTGAGCATATCGCCGACTTTTACCCGACCCAATATCGACAATTTCGAAGCCCTGGAAGCCATGGCACCCCAGCAGGATCTCAATCTGCTTGAACGTCTGACACTCCACGAACACGTCACTATCGATTTCGCCAAACTGGAACGCGATGACGTCAAGGACAGATCCAACCCCATGCGCCCGCAAAAGACGATACAGCCAGAACCCGTCACAGTCCGCCTCGCAGCACGGGACGACCTCCACCGGGCGCCCTGGCGCCGAGCCCCAGAAACGCCGGCGCCCCAGCGCCATCCCCGGCGGGAAGATCGTGCAGGACGATCTTGTCCGGCAAAGCCGTCCGCGAGTTCGGCAACCGGCTCTTCTTGCTCAGCTCGATTGCAACAAGGCAGCGCTCCGGCCCATCGTCAATCCCGCGGGCGAGGCGTGTCGCGCAAGGTCGTTCATCAGTCTCTCCCGGGCTGGTTCCGGTCGCGGCACCGCATCAGCGAGCGCATCGCCGATATCTTCGCCTGGTGCTCCGCCGGTGCATGGATCGTCAATTCACGTTCGACGATGAAATGGGGAGAATGGCGTGCGGTCGGGTTTGCGGCGGTGGACATCGGGTGGAAATTGACGATAGTTCGCGCGGTTGCGGTGGATTTCCGGAGAAAGCGCTTGGCTCTTACCCTCGGCATCGACACCGGCGGCACCTATACCGATGCCGTGCTGTTCGACATGGAACGCGGCGTCCAGGCTTCGGCCAAGGCGCTAACGACCAAGCACGACCTCGTCACCGGCGCGGCCGAGGCAGTCGACGCGGTGATCGGGGAACATGCGGGTGAGATCGCGCTGGTCTCGATCTCCACGACGCTGGCGACCAACGCCATCGTGGAAGGCCAGGGAAGTCCCGCCGCGCTGGTGCTGATCGGCCACGCACCGACCGATCAGCGGCGCCCGGATCTGACACGCGCGCTGGGCGGCAATCCCGTGATCGCGGTGGCCGGCGGCCACGACGCCATGGGCGATCCGCGCGCGCCTCTCGGCCTCGACGATCTGAAAGAGCGGGCCATGACCGTGCGCGGCCGGGTCTCGTCCTTCGCGGTCTCTTCGCTGTTTGCCGTGCGCAATCCCGAGCACGAGATCGCGGCGCGCAACATGCTGCGCGAGGCCACGGGCCTGCCGGTTTCCTGCGCCCACATCCTGAGCAACGAGCTCGATGCGCCGCGCCGTGCGCTGACCGCGCTGCTGAACGCCCGCCTGATCTCGCTGATCCAAGGGCTGATCATCGCGATTCGCGATCTCATGGCCGAACGCGGTGTCGCAGCGCCGATCATGGTGGTGAAGGGCGACGGATCGCTGATCGATGCGGCGACCGCGCTGGAATCGCCGGTCGAGACCATTCTTTCGGGTCCCGCTGCTAGCGTGGTGGGCGCGCATTTCCTGTCAGGCCTCGACGATGCGTTTGTCTCGGACATCGGCGGCACGACGACCGACATCGCGCTGGTGCGCGACGGACGCCCGCTGCTGGACCCCAAGGGCGCGCGCGTGGGCGGCTACCGCACCATGGTGCGCGCCGTGGCGGTGCATACTTCCGGCCTGGGCGGGGACAGCGAAACCCGCCTGGACGACCGGGGGCACTTAGCCGTGGGACCGCGCCGTGCGGTGCCGCTTTCCCTGCTCGCTTCGCGCCATCCCATGGCTCTGGAAACGCTGAAAGAGCAGATGGCGCGGGGATGGCCGACCGAATGGGATGGCATCTTCGCGCTGCGCCAGCGCTCACTCGACACCGACCTAGCCGAACTGACGCGGCCCCAACGCTGGCTTTGGCAGCGCATCGCCGAGGGTCCGGTGGCGCTGGAGGAACTCTACCGCGACCAGTCGCCCAAACTGCCGCTGGAGCGCCTGCAGGAACGCGGACTGATCATCCTGTCGCGCTTTACGCCGAGCGATGCATCCCACGTGCTGGGCCTGCACGAAGGCTGGTCGCGCGAAGCCGCCGAGATCGGCGCGCACCTGTGGCTGCGCTGGTGGGCAATCACCGGACACAAGGCGCCCGACGATCCCGAACTCTTTGCCCGTGAGGTCTTCGATACCGCGATCACGACCACGACACGCGCGCTCCTGGAGGCCGCCGTGGCGGAGGAATACGGCACGAACCTCCCCATCGATCATGCCGCCGAGACGCTGCTGGCCAATCCCCTGTCGGGCAAGACCGGCGGTCTGTTTGATCTCGCTATCAACTTCAACCGGCCGGTGGTCGCGGTCGGTGCGCCGGCGGCAACCTACTATCCCGAAGTGGGGCAGCGCCTGCATACCCAAACCGTGGTGCCCGAGCATGCCCACGTCTGCAACGCCGTGGGCGCAGTGGCGGGCAGAATTGCCCAGCGCTTTGATGCGCTGATCACCACACCCTCAGACGGACTCTATCGCTGCCATCTGGCCGAGGGTATCGCCGACTTCGACGATCTGGAGAGCGCCGCCGGGCATACCCAGGCCGATGTCGCCCAGCGGGCGCACCGAGCCGCCGAACAAATTGGCGCACACGACATCGCCGTGCAGGTCGACCGCCATGACGAAATTGTCAAGGGCAAGGACGGCAGCAGGCTTTTCATCGAGAGCCGGATTTCCGCACTGGCGACCGGCAGACCGGCGCTCGCCAACGCCTGATTCCGGCTTGACTCGCGGACCGATCAGCCACACACTAAAAATCAGAACTAAAATAGTCCTGATTGAACCGCGAGCAGACGGTTCCACTGCGCAACGGCGAAGAGAAACCATGATCCGATTGAGCCGTATGGCCGACTATGGCGTTGTTGTCATGACCTACATGGCATGGCGCCATCACGAAACCCAGACCAGCCATCAGGTCGCCGAGGGTACCGGTTTGTCCGAAGCCACCGTGGGCAAGCTGTTGAAGGTGTTCGCCCGGGCCGACCTTTTGGATTCCCATCGAGGCGCGCGTGGCGGCTATGAGTTGATGCGCAAGCCCGAAGAGATCACCGTTGCCGAGATCGTCGAGGCGGTGGAAGGCCCGATCGCGCTGACCCTGTGCGTCGACGAGCATCCGGGCAACTGCGACGTGGAGGCGCTGTGTCCTATGCGCGGCGGCTGGAACCAGATCAACACCGCACTGCGCGGCGCGTTCGAAGGCGTCTCGCTGGCATCCATGGCGTTTCCCGCCATGGCGCCGGCGGGCGAGCTTGGCGAATCCGCGCGCGCGTAACGTTTTTTAGAGGAAGGCCGATATGGTTGCAGTTACAGAAACCATCACCACTGTTGGCGAAGCCACCGAAAAGTACAAACACGGCTTTGTCACCGATATCGAAATGGATCGCGCGCCCAAGGGCTTGAGCGAAGAGACGGTGCGTTTCATCTCGGCCAAGAAAAAGGAGCCCGAATGGCTGCTGGAATGGCGCCTGAAGGCGTTCCGCCATTGGCTGACCATGACCGAACCGACCTGGGCGCGCGTCGGTTATCCGCCGATCGATTATCAGGACAGCTACTACTACGCCGCGCCGAAGTCCGACGCCGACCGGCCCAAGAGTCTGGACGAGGTCGACCCGACGCTGTTGGAAACCTATGAGAAGCTAGGCATTCCGCTGAAAGAGCAGGAAGTGCTAGCTGGCGTGCGCAACGTCGCGATCGACGCTGTGTTCGACAGCGTCTCGGTGGCGACCACGTTCAAGGACCGGCTGGAGAAGGACGGCATCATCTTCTGTTCGATTTCCGAGGCGATCAAGGACCACCCGGACCTGGTCCAGAAGTACCTGGGCTCGGTCGTGCCCTATTCCGACAATTTCTATGCAACGCTGAATTCCGCGGTCTTCACCGACGGCTCGTTCTGCTATATCCCCAAGGACGTGCGCTGCCCCATGGAGCTTTCGACCTACTTCCGCATCAATGCTTCGGAAACTGGGCAGTTCGAGCGCACGCTGATCGTCGCCGACGAGGGAAGTTACGTGAGCTACCTGGAAGGCTGCACCGCGCCTCAGCGCGACGAGAACCAGCTTCACGCCGCAGTCGTGGAACTGATCGCCCTGGACGATGCCGAGATCAAGTATTCGACCGTGCAGAACTGGTATCCCGGCGACGAAGAAGGCAAGGGCGGCATATACAACTTCGTCACCAAGCGCGGCATGTGCGAGAAGCGCGCGAAGATCTCCTGGACTCAGGTCGAAACCGGATCGGCGATCACCTGGAAGTACCCGAGTTGCATCCTGAAAGGCGATGACAGCGTGGGCGAGTTCTTTTCCGTGGCGATCACCAACAACCGACAGCAGGCCGATACCGGCACCAAGATGCTCCATATAGGCAAGAACACGCGCAGCCGGATCATCGCCAAGGGCATCTCCGCGGGTAAATCGCAGAGCACCTATCGCGGCCAAGTGCGCATGAACCCGATGGCGCACAGCGCGAAGAACTACACCCAGTGCGACAGCCTGCTGATTGGCGACGCATGCGGCGCGCATACCGTGCCCTATATCGAGTCGAAGAACCGCAGCGCGCGCGTGGAGCACGAGGCGACGACATCGAAGATTTCCGACGACCAGCTTTTCTACTGCCGCCAGCGCGGCATTCCCGAGGAAGAGGCGCTGACGCTGATCGTGAACGGTTTCTGCCGCGAGGTGCTGCAGGAACTCCCTATGGAGTTCGCCGTCGAAGCCCAGAAGCTCGTCGGCATCAGCCTGGAAGGCAGCGTGGGGTAGTCATGAATTGAATTCTGCGCCAGCCCGCTCTCCCACCCGGCTACCCACGGCAGGGTACGCATGGGGTAGCCGGGTGGGAGAGCGGGCTGACACGAGCCGGAGTCAAGAGAAACAGGACGGACAATGAGCATACTTTCGATCAAAGACCTGCACGCCACCGTGGACGGCAAGGAGATCCTCAAAGGGATCAACCTGGAGATGGGCCCGGGCCAGGTGCATGCGATCATGGGCCCCAACGGATCGGGCAAATCGACGCTTTCCTATGTGCTGTCGGGCCGCGACGGCTATGAGGTGACCAAGGGCGAAGTGCTCTACGAGGGCGAGAACCTGATGGAGATGCTTCCCGAGGAACGCGCCCAGGCAGGCGTTTTCCTGGCGTTCCAGTATCCGGTCGAGATTCCCGGCGTGCCGACGGTGACCTTCCTGAAGCAGGCAATGAATTCCGTGCGGAAGGCACGCGGGGAGAAGGAACTGGACGCGTTCGAGTTCAAGAAGACCATGGATGCACGCCTGAAGGAGCTTTCCATCGTCAACGACATGGTACGCCGCGCGCTTAACACCGGATTTTCCGGCGGCGAGAAGAAACGCATGGAAGTCCTGCAGATGGCCATGCTGGAACCTTCCCTAGCGATCCTGGACGAGACCGATTCTGGCCTCGACATCGATGCGCTGAAGACGGTTGCCGACGGCATCAACGCGCTGCGGAGCGAGGAGCGCTCCATGCTGGTCATCACCCATTACCAGCGCCTGCTCAATTACATCGTGCCCGACCACGTTCACGTGCTGGCGGGCGGACGCATCATCCGCAGCGGCGATAAAACGCTGGCACTGGAACTGGAAGAAAAGGGCTATGTCGACATCGTGTCGGCGGCCGCCTGAGGTTTGCCATGAGCAACGCTGGACTGCTTGAACACTACGAGACGTCGGCACCTAATCTGCCCGGCGCGGGCAGCGCGTGGCTGGATGGCCTGCGCCAAGGCGGCGCAAGCCGCTTTGCCGGTCTGGGCCTGCCAACGCGCCGCGTGGAGGAGTGGAAATACACGGACTTGCGCACCCTGGCGGCCGATGACTTCGGCCCCGCGGAGGGAGATGCCGCCGAAGTCGTCCTTCCCGAGATGGACCTGGGTACGGCGACACACCGCGAGGTGTTCGTGAATGGCCGGTTCGACGCGAGCCTTTCGGATCTCTCGGGCCTGCCCGAAGGCGTCATCGCGTTGCCCCTGGCGCGCGCGGTCGAGGAATCGAAGGGTTTCCTGAAGAGCTATCTGGACCGCATCGCGAACCTGAGCCGCAAGCATTTCGTCGCGCTGAACACCGCATGGCTGGCCGATGGCTTTACGCTGTTCGTGCCCGAAGGCGTCACCATCGAGAAGCCGATCGAGCTGGTCTTTGCCGGCGCCTCCCCCGATGCCCGTACGGCCTGGCATCCGCGCAACCTGTTCGTGCTGCATCCCGGCGCCAACGCGACCGTGATGGAGCACCATGTCGGTAGCGCAGGGACCTATCTTTCGAACACGGTAGGCGAAATCATTCTAGCGACCGGTGCTCGGCTGAACCACTTCAAGCTGCAGGACGAGGCGCCTGACGCCTTCCATATCGCCACGAGCGAGGTGCATGCCTCCGCCGGGGCACATTACGAGAACTTCTCGCTGATGACCGGCGGGTCGGTCGCGCGCAACCAGATCGCCGTGCAACTGCAGGCATCCGGCGCGGGCTGCGACCTCAACGGCGCCTATCTGGGGCGCGGCAGCCAACAGCTCGACACGACCACGCTTATCGACCACGCCGCACCCGACTGCGAGAGCAACGAGATCTACAAGGGCGCGCTCGACGAGCGGTCCAAGGGCGTGTTCCAGGGCCGCATCGTCGTGCACAAGGACGCCCAGCACACTAACGGCAACCAGAGCAACAAGGCCCTGCTGCTCTCTGACAAGGCCGAGATCAACGCCAAGCCGGAGTTGGAAATCTATGCCGACGATGTCGTCTGCAGCCATGGCGCAACGGTGGGCGAACTCGACGACGAGGCGTTGTTCTATCTGCGCGCACGTGGCATTCCGCTGGCCGAAGCCCGCGGCCTGCTGATCGAAGCCTTTGTCGACGGTGCGATCAACGAAATCAGCCACGAAGGCGTGCGCGAGGCGTTCCGCGCCCACGCCAAGGCATGGCGCAATGGAGGGCGGTCATGAACGCAGCCGTCGCAACACCGCTGGAGGACAACGCAGCGTTGGACGTGGCGCGCGTGCGCGAGGATTTCCCGATCCTGTCGCGCAAAGTCTATGACCGGCCGCTAGTCTATCTCGACAGTGCGGCGAGCGCGCAGAAGCCGCACCAGGTGATCAATGCCGAAAGCCGCGTCTATGAAGAGGAATACGCCAACGTGCACCGCGGCGTCCATTACCTCTCCCAGGCCGCAACGGACAAATTCGAGGCGACCCGTACGCGTATCAAGAGCTTTCTGAATGCCGAGAACGAAAACCAGATCGTGTTCGTACGCGGCGGCACCGAAGGCGTCAATCTGGTCGCCCAGAGCTGGGGCCGCGCGAACCTCCACGAAGGCGACGAAATCCTGATCTCCGAACTGGAGCATCATTCCAACATCGTGCCCTGGCACCTGCTGGCCGCCAAACACGGGCTGGCGGTGAAGGGCATTCCGATTCACGACGACGGTCAGATCGACATGGGGGCCTACAAGGGCCTGCTGAACGAGCGCACCAAATTGGTGGCCCTGACGCAGATGTCGAATGCGCTGGGCATCGTCACGCCTGCTCGGGAGATGATCGCGCTGGCGCATGATGCCGGTGCGAAGGTCATGCTGGACGGCTGCCAGGCGGTGAGCCACAGCGCGGTGGACGTGCAGGCGCTCGACTGCGATTTCTATGTCTTTTCGGGCCACAAGATCTACGGCCCCACGGGCATCGGCGCGCTGTACGGCAAGGCTGAACTGCTGGACGCCATGCCGCCCTGGCAGGGCGGCGGCGAGATGATCGCGCGTGTCAGCCTGGAAAAGTCGACCTTCAAGGCCGTGCCCCACCGGTTTGAGGCCGGCACGCCGGCCATCGCCCAGACCATCGCGCTGAAGACCGCGCTGGATTACGTAACGGACCTGGGTCTCAACCGTATCGCCGAACACGAGGCGATGCTGCTGAACTATGCCACCGAGCGGCTCACCGCCATGGACGGTATCCGCATCTATGGCACCAACGCGTCCAAGGCGAGCATCGTGTCGTTCATCATGGATGGCGTGCATCCCCATGACATCGGCACCATCGTCGACCGCGACGGCGTAGCCGTGCGCGTAGGACACCATTGCGCCCAGCCGGTGATGCAGCGCTATGATATCGCTGCGACGGTGCGCGCGTCCTTCGGAATCTACAACACGCTCGAAGAGGTCGATGCGCTGGTCGCCTCGCTGGAACGCGTGAAGGAGATGTTCGCATGATGGACGACCTGCGCGACCTCTATCAGGAAGTCATCCTGGATCACGGCAAGAACCCCCGGAACTTCCGTCATCCGGAGGACTGCAACCGCCAGGCCGAGGGCGACAACCCGCTGTGCGGCGACCAGTTGTCGGTCTATCTGAAGGTCGATGGCGACGGTATCGTCCAGGATGTTGCCTTCGAGGGGCGCGGCTGCGCCATCTCCGTGGCGTCAGCCTCCATGATGACCGAGATGGTCCAGGGCCGGAAAGAAGAAGAAGCCCGCGCGCTGTTCGAGAAGTTCCACAGGCTGGTTGCGGGCAGGGACGACGAAGTCAACGGCAGGGACGACGAGGACCTCGACAAGCTGATCGTGCTTTCGGGCGTGCGCCAGTTTCCCATGCGGGTGAAATGCGCGACGCTGGCCTGGCACACCATGACCACCGCCATGGATGGCGACGAAACCGTGACGACGGAGTAAGCCATGGACGAGACAAGTAACCCGGCACCTGCGGCCGAAGAAACAAAAAACCACGAGAACTGGCGTCCCGACGAGGATATTGATCCCCGTGAGATCACCCAAGAGGAGGGTGAGCCGCTGATCGGCGACATCGTGGACGCGATCCGCACGGTGTTCGACCCAGAAATCCCGGTCAACATCTACGATTTGGGCCTGATCTACACCATCGATTCGCGCAAGGACGGATCGATCAAGATCAAGATGACCCTGACGGCGCCGGGCTGCCCGGTTGCCGAGGACATCCCGATCTGGGTGCGCGATGCCGTTGCAAGAGTCGACGGCGCAACCGATATCGATGTTGAGATCGTCTGGGAACCGCCGTGGGACCCCGGCATGATGACCGATTACGCCAAGATCGAACTGGGGATGTACTGATTGTTTGAACCCTGCCCCCTACCCTCTCCCCCACCCGGCCACCCAACGAGCTTATCCTTGTGATGGGTGGCCGGGTGGGGGAGAGGGTAGGGGGCAGGGCAGATTGAAGAGAAACCCAGAACCGTCGGCCTTGTTCCCTTAACAACGGTTCGGCACGAAACGAGTAATCCGTAGGTCCTTGTGGACCCGCGCATGATGTGAACTGGAGACGACCATGTTTGGCATGACCGACAAACAACTGATGACGCTGACCGACAGCGCGGCCGAGCGCGTGAAGTCGCTGCTGGCGGTGAACGACAAGGCCATCGGCCTTAAAGTCGGCGTCAAGATGGCCGGATGCAGCGGATTTTCCTACACGATGGACTACGCCGAGGAAGCGACCGGTAACGAAGACGTCATTGAGGACAAGGGCGTAAAGCTGCTGATCGAGCCCACGGCCTCGATGTTCCTGCTGGGCACCGAACTTGACTGGCATGAAGACACGCTGGAAAGCCGCTTTGTCTTCAACAATCCCAACGTCAAAGGCATGTGCGGCTGCGGCGAGTCCTTCACCGTCTGATTTCCACTGATTGGAGCCATGGCCTTGGGTATGCGTTCGTGCTTTCTGTTTCCGTTGCTGGCATTGCTGCTGGCGCAGACCGGTCCGGCACAGGCGCAACAGGAGCTGAGCAGCACCGACAACGCGATTTATCGGGCGGCATTCGCGGCGACCTATGGCGACCGCTGGACCGATGTCCGCCTGAACGCCGACCAAGCGTCCGATCCGACGCTTGCCAAGGTGCTGCGGTGGATGGAACTGAAGGATCCCGACCGCAACAGCGACTATGCCGCGATCACCCAATTCATGATCCAGAATCCCTATTGGCCATCCCAGACCAGCCTGCGCGCACAGGCCGAAAATTCGATATCCGGCATAGTGCCCGCACAGGATGCGGTGTCCTATTTCGACATGTTCAAGCCGGTGACCGATGAGGGCCTGCTGGACTACATCGCCTCGCTGATGGCGCTGGGACGCGTCGAAGAGGCCCGAGCAAGGATTGCCGACGCCTGGGTGAACTGGGATTTCGAGGACGCGGAGGAAATCACGTTCCTGCGCAATTATGGATCCCTGCTCACGGCTGATCAGCACTGGCAGCGCATCGACCGGCTGATATGGGAAGGCAAGACGATGGCGGCGCAGCGAATCCTGCCTTCCATTCAGGGCGACCGCGCGGCGCTGGCCAGGGCACGGATATTGCTGCGGACTGGCGCCAACGGGGTCGATACCGCCATCAATGCCTTACCCGCCCACCTCCAGAACGACGAAGGCCTGCTTTATGAACGCATGCGCTGGCGCAGCGCGCACGGCGATGCAAGCGGCACGCTGGAGCTGTTGCTGAAGGCGCCGGACAACCTCAGCCATCCCGACCTCTGGGCCGAGGAACGCCTGGACATCGCCAATCTGTTTATCGACGACGGCAAGTATGCCGCAGCCTATCGGGTTCTGGCCGGCCACTATGACATGAGCGGAGCGTTCAACTATGAGGTCGATTGGCTGGCGGGGTGGCTGGCCCTGAGGAAGCTGAACGAACCGGCCGCCGCGCTGAATCACTTCATGACGTTCTATAGCGAGGTGAGTTATCCCATCAGCCGGGCGCGCGGAGCCTATTGGGCCGGACGCGCCGCCGAGGTCATGGGCGACAACTCCCTGGCGGCGGTCTGGTACGACATTGCCGCGCAGAACGGCACGACGTTCTATGGCCAGCTGGGTGCGGCCAAGATCGGCAGCATGGCACGCCTGCCCGAAGCGCCACCCATCAGTGCAGCCGACATGCAGGCCTTTGCCGACGACGAACTGACCACCATCGTGCGCCAGCTTCACGAAATCGGTGAGGAAAACCTGGTGCGTGTTTTCATGCTGGCGATGATCGACAACACAGCATCGAGTGCGGACCATGAATTGATCGGACAGCTTGCGCTGGTCATGAACCGGCCCGACCTTGCCGTGATGGTCGCCAAACGCGCGAAGCGCAACGGCACGGTGCTGGTGACAGCTGGCTATCCGGTCGTGGATCTGCCCGCGGGCAGCACGGTCGACCCCGCGCTGGTACTTGCCATCATCCGCCAGGAAAGCGCCTTCAACCCAGAAGCGATCTCGCTCGCCGGTGCGCGCGGCCTGATGCAGCTGACGATGCCCACGGCCGAGGAGATGGCCGGCAAGCTGGGGATCTCGACATCCGCCTCCAAACTCCTGAACGACCCCCAGCACAACATGCGGCTGGGCATGGCCTATATCCAGGAGATGCTGGCGACCCAGAACGGCTCGTTCGTGCGCGCCATCGCTTCCTACAACGCCGGCCCCGGCCGGGTGCGCCAGTGGATGAGCGAAATGGGCTATCCCCACGCACCGGGCATCGATATCGTCGACTGGATCGAGGAAATCCCGTTCTCCGAGACGCAGAACTATGTCCAGCGCGTGCTGGAAGGCATGCAGGTCTATCGCATGCTGGCCGGTGCGCAATTGTCCGACCTGCAGCTTGATCCCAAGACCGCGTGTCAGAGTCCTTGCTGAGATTTCTGTTCGTTACCGGAGACCATCGTGACGTCATCGCCCGCTTTCCCGAATCAAGACAGCGCCCATCTCAACGTGGCCGACGGCCATCCCCTGGAACTCCTGGCATCACGCCGGTCCAATCTTGCGGTGCAGCTGATCGAGCCGGGCCCCAGCGACGAGGAACTCCAGCGCATACTGGCGATCGCCGTGCGGGTGCCCGACCATGGACGGATGACGCCTTGGCGCTTGCAGATGGTCGCCAAGCCGGCGCAGGCCGAACTGGGCGAGTTGTTCGTAAAAGAGTTTCTGAAGACCGAGACCGACGCCAAGCCGGACCGGCTGGAGCTTGAGCGGATGCGCCCGCAACGCTCGCCCGTGCTGGTGGTCGTGAGCAGCCGCACGACACACGGCAACGACAACGTGCCGCCGGTGGAGCAGCTGCTGTCGGGCGGCAATGTCTGCTTCAACCTGCTGAACGCCGCGGTGGCGTCCGGCTACGGCGCGCAGTGGGTGACGAACTGGCCCGCCTACAACGCGACGATCAAGGCCGCGCTGGACATCCCAGAGGATGAGTATTTGATCGGCTTCATCCATATCGGCAGCCGCAAAACCGAGCCCCAGGAACGCCAGCGTCCCGAACTAACCGACGTCGTCTCGACCGTGCAATCGTTACTCAAGGCCGGCTGAACAAATCGCAGAATGAACATCGCGCTTCCCAATGCAATCTCGTGTCATCCCGACCGGACCCCGGACTTGATCCGGAGGGAGCCGAGACCTCGACAGGACAGCGTTGAACTATCGAGCTCCCGGCTCGCGTTCGCTACGCTCTCTTAGCCGGGACGACGCCCCTAACTACTAACCTGCCGCCACATGTCCCCATGGGGACATGACGAAGGCGCAGCCGTGGCGTTCACCGCCGCAATCCTGCACCGCGTTGGGGCAGGCATAGGACGAGATGACCGAGGGCGGCAGTTCCACGGTTTTCCACTTCCCTCCCAGAGCACTGCGGATACCGGCATCGAGACGGTTGTCCACGGTGACGAGATCACCACCGCTGACGTCGATGCGGGCGGTGTGGAAGGCCTGGTCGAGCGACATGCCGTGATCGGTGAGAAATGAGATCAACTGAAAGACCGCCGGGAAGATGCGCCGGCCGCCCGAGGCCCCCAGAGCAAAGGGGCCGCCAGGTGCGTCGGTGACCACGGCCGGACACATGTTGGAGAGCGGCCGGCGCCCCGGTGCCATGGAATTGGGTGCGCCTGGCCGCGGGTCGAACCACATGACGCCGTTGTTCATGAGGAACCCGATCGACGGCAGGATGACCCGGCTGCCGAAGACCGAAAGCAGGGTCTGGGTGAGCGCGACCATGTTACCCTTTGCATCGACCACAGTGAGGTGGGTCGTGCAACTCTCGCCGTTGCTCTCCCCCATGGTTTCCAGACGATGACGGTAGCTGTCGAACAGGGCCCGGCCGTAGGCCTCATAGGCCGCACCGTCCGGACCCTTGCCTGATGCCGACCAGGATTCCTCAAGGTGAGAGAGAGCATCGAGCAGCGTGGGGCCCGCGTTGAGTCCCGGTGGGACATGCACGGTGGCGCCGCGATAGGCGCCGGTCTGGGCACTCGAGATACGAGCTTCGTAAGCGGCAAGATCTTCACGTGTCACCTTGCCGCCGAGATCGGCCGTGTCGGCTTCGATCATGGCCGCGATGTCGCCAGTGTAATAATCGCCCGGCCCGGCATCGCGCAGGCGTTCCAAGGTGGTGACCTGGGTATCGTTTTGCAGTGTCGTGAGGTCGCCCGCATCCAGGCTGACCGCGGGCAGGCCACCGGGTAGGAAAAAATCCCGGCTGGCGTCATAGTTAGCGAGACCACGGGCCTCGAGTGCGATGCGCAGCGTTGCGTACCAGTCGATCTTCATGCCGCGCCGGGCAAGACCGATGGCAGGCTCGATAGCCTGCGCCCAGGGCATCGTTCCGAACCGCTCCAGTGCCGCCGAAAGACCGGCAACGTTCCCCGGCACGGCGATGGAGAGCGGCCCTTGTACGTTGCGGTCCTCGACCACGCGCGGCCAGCCGAAAAGATCGTCATCGGTGTTCGCCGCGTCTTCGAGCGGGTAGTCGGCGGGATCGAGGGTGCGTGGCGCCACGACGCCAAAATCGACCGCATGGCTGGTCCTGGTTTCGGCGTCGTAGACCATCATGTAACCGCAGCCGCCGATGCCACTCATCCAGGGTTCGACAACGCCGATGGCAAGGCCGGTCGCCACGGCGGCGTCGACCGCATTGCCGCCCGCGGCCAGAACCTCGGCCCCGATAGCGGAGGCTTCGTGGTGGTGGCTTGCAACCAGGCCATGTTTCGAGACGACGACGGGCTTGGTGACCTGCCAAGCTTCCGTGAGGGTGAGCGCCATGGGTTCTTCCTTTTCGGATGGGCTACGCTTTCTTGCACCAGCCTACGTCGGCTATGGTAAGGCGTCATCAAATGCTGTGGAGCGCCCTCGTGGATCATCCCCTTTTTGCCGACGATATGAAGCCGCAGCCCTATTGGTGGGACGATGCGCCACGGCCCGACATTGCCAACGAACTTCTGCCCGAAAGCACCGATGTGGCGATCATCGGGGCAGGCTATACCGGTCTGACCGCGGCCATCGTGCTGGCGCGTGCCGGACGCGACGTCGTGGTGCTGGAGGCCGAAGATGCGGCATGGGGCTGCAGCGCACGTAATGGCGGCCAGATCGGATCCGGCGTGAAGCCGGGCGTCGAGGAGCTTGAGAGGCGTTATGGCCGCGAGGCGGGCCACGCCGTCATCAAGGAAGGCTTCAACAGCCTGGACTATGTGCTCAACTTCATCGAGAGCGAGAAGATCGACTGCGACCTGCACAAGGGTGGGCGCTTCATCGGCGCGCACCGGCCCAACCGCTATGACGATCTCGCCGAAGGCTTCAAGAAAACTGCCAAGGTCGTGCCGTTCGAATGGCAGATGATACCGAAGAACGAGATGGCCAGCGAACTGGGCACCGAGGCCTATCACGGCGGCGCCATCCTGCCGCATCACTGCAATCTGCAGCCGGGAAAATACGCCAACGGCCTGGTCGATCTAGCGCTGAAGACCGGCGTACGGATCGAGACGCGCACCCCCGTTCTGGGCTTGGATTCGGGCAAAGGTGCATCCTCGGTCATCACGACACGTGGCAAGGTGAAAGCGCGCGAGGTGATCGTGGCGACCAACGGCTATACCGGGCGCATCACGCCGGGCCTGCGCCGCCGGGTCATCCCGATCGGCAGCTACATGATTGCGACAGAGCCGGTCGCACCAGAGATCATGAGGAAGATCATGCCCAAGCAGCGCGCACTCTCCGATACGCGCAAGGTGGTCTATTACTACCGCTCGTCGCCTGACCACACCCGCGTGGTATTCGGCGGACGCGTAGCGCTGAAGGAAACCGACCCAAAGATCAGCGGGCCGCGCCTGCACGATGTAATGTCGGGCCTCTTTCCCGAACTGAAGGAAACCAAGATCAGTCACAGCTGGATGGGGTTTGTCGCCTATACCTTCGACCACCTGCCCCATATCGGCGCACGCGACGGCGTGTGGTTCTCCAACGGCTATTGCGGATCGGGCGTCGCCTGGGCGAGCTACCTGGGCCACAAGCTGGGCCACAAGGTTCTGGGCAAGGCCGAGGGTAAGACTGCCTTTGACGACATGCGCTATCCCACCCGCCCTCTCTATTCGGGCGACCCGTGGTTCCTGGGCGCTGCCGTCGCCTATTACCAGGCGATGGACAAGTGGGGACGGTGACGTCACCATCCAGGCTACAGGTGCACACATCCATCAATTGGCAGTATGACGTGATGTTCATAGGAGGCGTTCGGAGATGACACGGTTCACGCGCATTGTCCAAAACCGGGCCGTCATGGGCGGACCACTGTGCGTCCGCGGTCAACGCGTCACGGCTAGCATGCTTGTGGGCCAGGTCGGGTGCCGGACGCACCATTGATGATTTGCTTTCCGATTATCCTTAATCTTGAGCGCGAAGATATTCTGGAGGCCTTGCGTTATGCCGCTTGGCGCCTCCGTGAGCATGAGGTCGATCTTGCAGACGCATCCTGATGCGCGTTCTGATCGACATGGACCTCTCGCCCAATTGGCAAGCATTTCTCGAGAGGTCCGGGCACACGGCTAACCAATGGTCGACCCTGGGCGCTCACGATGCTCCCGATCATGAACTTATGGAGTGGGCGAAACGGAACGTAGCGATTCTGCTGACCGCCGACCTTGATTTCTCAGCGATCCTCGCAGCTAAGCGCGACAATCGGCCGAGCGTCGTGCAATTGCGTTGTGACGCACCAACCACCCAGGTTATGGGCTCAGTGGTGGTCGAGGCACTCAAGATTCTGAAACATGAGATTGAGGCCGGCGCAACCGTCACCCTCGACGCATCACACCGGCGCGTTCGGGTTCTTCCTCTGGAGATTCGAGGCCCGGCCTAATAATACCAACAGCCTTAAGCGCCGAGCGTAATGCGTCTGCATCCCTTGGCTCACGCCGCATACGCGGCGGAGCCGCGGTCGCGGCACTCCAACGGCCGATGAGCCAAGCTCATCGGCCGTTGGTATAATGACTTCCTATTGGGAAGAGTTTCCGACGTTCAGGATGTCGGTGACGTAGCTGCGCGCAACGGACTGGATCATGTCGAGATCGACGTTTTCCGGGTCGTTGGCGTAGCGCAGCCACAGGCCATACATCAGGGCGATGAGGGTCTGGGCGATGCCTTCGATGCGCCCGGCCGGGACCAGGGCAGCCAGGATGGGGCGCAGGAGGTCCAGGAGGGCCTGGTCGTAGCCGCGCTGGATGCGGGCGAAGGCCTCACGCTCAGGCACCTGGGCATAGAAACTGAGCCAGGCGCTGATCGCTTCGGGCGAGCGCTGGCGTGGCGCGAAGTGACCCTGCATGAAACCGATGAGCTGGCGGTCGGGCGGGTCGTGCGCATCAATGCCCTCTTCGATATCAGCAAGGGTGAGATCGACCAGCATCTGCATGGTCGATTCCAGCAGATCGTCCTTGCCGTCGAAGTAGTGGTTCACCAGACCGGCAGAGAGGCCGGCGCGCCGGCTGATGCGCGCAACGGTAGCGTCCTGGAAGCCGTCCTGGTGGATCGAGGCAATGGTGGCGTCGATCAACTGACGGCGCCGCACCGGCTCCATGCCGAGCTTGGGCATAGCCTAGTTCTTCCCGATGGTGGCGAACCGGACGATCAGGTCGTGAGGCCCAGGTCACGCTTCTTCTGGATGGCCCATGACTGAATGATGCGGTCGGCGATCATGGCCATCAGCGCCATGGAACCGCCCGCGATCACGCCCTGACCGAACCGAGCGTTGGTCAGGCTGTCATAGACCCACTGCCCCAGCCCCTTGGTGCCGACCAGGGCTGCGATGACCAGCATGGCAAGCGCGAACATGACGACCTGGTTGAGGCCCAGCATGATCTCGGGTACCGCCAGGGGAAGCTTCACCCTCCAGAGCACCTGGCGTTCCGTGCAGCCCATCATGCGCGCGGCCTCGATCGCCACGGGATCGACGTGGCGCAGGCCGTGCTCGGTATAGCGGATGGCCGGCACGATCGAATACATGATGATCGCCAACAGGGCCGAGAAATCGCCCACCAGGAAAACCATTATGACCGGGATCAGGAAGACGAAGAGCGGCATGGTCTGGAGCGTGTCGTTGATCGGCCGGAGTACCGCCGAGACACGGTCGTTCTGCGCCGCCCAGATGCCCAGCGCACCGCCCAGAACGAAGCATATGATGACCGAGGTCGCCGCGAGATAGAACGACAGCATGGCGCGCGGCCAGGCGCCGGTGACCAGCATGAAGCCCATGGCGAGGAAGGAGAAGAGCGCGACGCGCCAGCCGCCAACCTGATAGGCGATCAACGAAACCGCCGCCACGAATATGGGCCAGGGGGTGCCGGTCGAACCGTAGAAGAAGAGGACGCTGAGCAGACCCACAACAACACCGGCGCGCCAGTTGGCCATACGCACCGCGGCGATGCCGATGGCCACCACGACGGCCCAATAGATGCCCGCCGCCATGGTCGACATCTCGAAACCCCAGGAATTGGGCCGGGCAATACGTTCCAGACCGGCCTTCATGGGCAACATGAAGAAATAGAGCATATAGGTCTTGATGGTGTCGGTAAGGTCGAAAAACGTCCGGGTGAACCAGGCGACGAAATCGTTGAGGTCCTCAGCCGGATAGTAGACGAGGGATTCGGGATAGTCGCTGAAGCCCGGGAAGATATCCGACAGGATGAGCCCGATGCCGATCGCGGCGACCAGCGAGGATAAATAAGGGTGGCGCTGCAGGAAGTTGCCGGTGCGCGCCAAGTGGATTTCACCGGTGCGCTCCGTGAAGCCGCGGCTGATGCGGTCCATCATCATGGCCATCAGAACGATGACGAGGCCCGCGAGCAAGCTCTGGCCCGTCTGGGCTTTGCGCATGGTCGAGAGCACTTCCCAGCCGATATCGGCGAATCCGCCGATGATCGCGGCGATGATGACCATGGAGAGCGCTGCCATGATGGTCTGATTGACGCCGATCATGATGGTGTGCGTGGCTGCCGGTATGCGCACCAGGAAAAGGAGCTGGATGGGGTTGCAGCCCGACATCTGGCCGCTTTCGATGACGTTGTCGGAAACGCGCCCCAGGCCCAGCATGACCGCACGCACCACCGGCGGACTGGCATAGATCGCCGAGGCGACCATGCCCACGACCGGGCCGACGCCGAACAGGATCAGGATGGGCACCAGATAGGCGAAGGTCGGCACCGTCTGCATGACGTCCAACGTGGGCTCGATGATGCGCCGGGCCCAGCGGAACTGGAAGCCGAGCAGGCCCATGGTGAAGCCCAGCATGAGCGACATCGGCACGGAAATGCCGACCAGCGCCAGCGTCGACATGCTTTCGTCCCAGTAGCCCACAATCAGCATGTAGGCCAGCGCGCCAATGCAGAAGAGCGAGAGTTTCCAGCCCTTGGCCGCGTAGGCGATAATCGCCACGACCAGCATGGTGGCAGGCCAGGGAAGTTTGTGCAGAACCCATTCAAGCCCCTTCATCGGCTCGGCAAGGACACCGGAAATGAACCGGAAGACGGATTTGAAGTGGAGAGTGAACCAGTCCATGCCCGCTTCCAGCCACGTCTCGACCGGCAGCATCCATGCCTTGGGGTAGTTGACGAGATCGCTGTATTGGTCGCGCAGGAGCAGGCAGACGATGGCCAGCGCACCCAGAACGAGCCACGAAACGAGTTGTGGAGAAGCCTCTCGCAATGCCGATCCACCCAGAGGCGCCCGGGCCCGGTCCTGCGTGGCGACGGTCATTGCGCGATCGCCTCATCATGTTCGTTGGCCAGAGCGGTGAGAACCGCCTGGGGCGTGATCTGTCCGACCACGTCGCCACTCTCGTTCTTGACGGCAATCGCGCTCAGCCCCTCGCCGAAGCGGGGCATGAGACGCTCTAGGGTCATGGTCACCGGCACGGCATTGCCGGCATCGATACCGTTCGAGGCCCCGCGCATGATGTCGCCTGCCGTGATGACCTTCACGCGCGGCACATCCTGGGTGAACTCCTCGACATAGTCGTCGGCGGGTTTCATCACGACCTCGGCTGGGGTGCCTATCTGGACGATCTGACCGTCCTTCATGATGGCGATGCGGTCGGCCAGCCGAAGGGCTTCGAGAAAATCGTGGGTGATGAAAACAATGGTCTTGTGCAGCAGCAGCTGGAGGCGCAGGAACTCGTCCTGCATCTGACGCCGGATGAGCGGATCCAGCGCCGAAAACGGCTCATCCAGGAACCAGAGTTCCGGTTCCACGGCAAGGCTGCGCGCGATTCCGACACGCTGCTGCTGACCACCGGAAAGCTGGCGCGGGTAACTCGTCTCGCGCCCACTCAGTCCCACGAGTTCGATCATCTCCATGGCGCGTTTCACCCGGGCAGCCTTGTCCAAGCCCTGAACCTGAAGCGGAAAGGCGACGTTCTCCAGGACCGAGAGATGCGGAAGAAGGCCGAAATTCTGGAACACCATGCCCATCTTGTGGCGCCGGATGTCGATCAGCTTCTCCTTGGAGACCTTCAGCAGGTCTTCCCCGTCAAGCAGTACTTCCCCGGCTGTGGGTTCCACCAGACGCGACAGGCAGCGCACGACGGTGGATTTGCCGGATCCCGAAAGTCCCATGATGACGAAAATCTCGCCGACATGGACGTCAAAGCTGACATCGCAGGCCGCACCGATATGCCCGCTTTCGCGCACGTCGTGCACCAGAGCGCAAGTATCGGGCACATCTCCGTTGCCATCGGTAAAAAAGCCGTCTGTTTCAGGTCCGTAGACCTTCCAGACGTGCCTGCAGGTCATTTTCACGTCACGCGTGGACGTTAGCGTCATCGTCACCTCACCTGTGACAGACATCGTGACGACGTCTGAAACTGCCCCAAGTTTGTTGTTTACAACCGCCTGCGCGGATTGGCGACAGATTAAACGCGCCTGTACCACCGCGTCCACCGCTCCATGAGCGTTTGCGCGCAAACGTGTTCACGTCAACTTGGTGCGGAAAAAACGCCATGGATATTTACGATCGTGACAGCCATCACGTTTCAGACCCGTTGTCAGGAGTGTTGCGTGATCACAGTCACCACCGGGATTTGCAGGCCGTTGATGCACTTACAACCCGCCCTAAATGGTTGGGAGAGCACGGATCATGTATTTTGAAACATCATTCTCGCTCCAGAATTCGAGCGCGGCTCGACCACTTGGCGTTCCAAGAGGGGAAATGCGTGACAAGTTTCTCATCGTCGATGACAGCAGGCTGATCAGCGAACGCCGACCTGACGCGAAGGTTACCGAAACCATCGACGCCGAGAGCGCTCTTGAGGCTGTATGCGGCGGCGCGCCCGACGTCAGCATCACCCTGGTGACGGCCAATATCCAGAGTTCGATACGCGGGCGTGCGGAAGAATTCGGTTGCCGGTTCGTCGCCAAACCTATCACGGCCGAAAAGACGGACAGACTGCTGTCCGAACTGGGGCAAAAGCATGAGAAGCTTTTTCACGGCTGAAGAAAGCGACGCGCTCACAGAAATCTTCAACATCGGCGCCGGTAAAGTCGCATTGGCGATGAGCGAACTGCTCGATGCGCCGATCGCTTTTACCGTTCCATTCTGTTTGGTGCTGCCCCTGGTCAAGGCCACCGGGTATTTTCAGTGCAGGTTCGGCACCAAAATCTGCATCATCAGCCAAGACTTTTCAGGACCGTTTGACGGCGATGCCCTGCTGATGTTCCATGAGGAAAGCAGCCTGCAGTTGGCAAAGGCCGAACTGCATACCGACGAGCCCATCGAAGTCATCACCGAGATGGAACGCGAGGCGCTGACCGAAATCGGCAACATCATCACTCAATGCCTGCCTGAGCAGCGTCGGCGACCTTCTCGAGCGCGAGGTGGCAACCTCCCTGCTGCGCTACGCCCGCCGGCACCTCAGGTGCGATCCTGCACAACACATGCGGCTTCGACCTAGTCCTGATCGTCAAGGTCGAGGGACGATGCGGTGGCATTCGAACCGCTGATCAACGCCCTCACAAACGCCTACACCATAACCATGAACGCCCTGGGCCTGAAAAATCCCTCAACCTGAGCCGGCGCCGGACTGTTTCGCCAGGGCGATCAGGTCGTCGGAATCGAGGATGAAGGCGATACGTCCGTCCCCTATGCAGATGACACCTCCCAGACCGGGGACCGCCGCGATGGCGGGATGGGGATCTTTGACAAAAACATCGCTGCGGCGCAGCACCCGGTCGACACGCAGCCCCAAACTGCGGCTGCCCGAGGTGACCACCACAAGACGCTCGTCGCCAGAATTCGGGATTTCTTCCAAAGCGAGCAGATGGGCAAGCGATGCGACGGGAATGGCATCCTTGCCGCCGAAGCTGCAGGAGGAGGTGTCGTTCGCACGCATCACGCCGGCGACACGCGGGTAGCGGTTCAGCAACGTTTCGATCGGAACCACACGCAGATCCAGCGCGGCATCACGCAGCCCGCGCAAAACCCGTGAGAACTCATCGGCGAGACCATGCAGACGATCCTGCTGTTCATCGAATACGGCAGCGAAGGCCGCGAGCGATTTTGGAAGGCATCCCGGCCTGCGCCACAAGATCCTGCAACTCATACCTGGCCGAGGACCGGTCCACCAGTTCCTCAAGACCGGAGGCGACCAGTAATAAGTTCGCTCAGCCGGTCGGGCAGATCGTCGATCACATGGGCGAGAACACGGACGATTTCGTCGGTTCGTGACGCCGTATCTCTGAGCGCCTGTTCGTTGGCATTGCCATCGCATATCCGGGCCAGCGACTGGCCATGGGAGGAGGCTGTTGAGGTCCGCCTTGATCGCGGCAGGTCGGACTTCGGCCTGACATGGCTTTAAACGACATCGGCGTTGTCCTTCGATCCAGATCTTGAGCCGGCCGGTCAATTCCGCATCGGAGTCCAGGTCCGCCTCGAATTCCACGAGCATCAGATTGGGATCTTCAAGTGCGCTACCCAGCCTGGAAAGCATCTCGTCGTCCGGCTGGCCGAGCACGGCTTCGCTGACACCCAGTTGGCGCGCGTTCAAGCTTGTCGGCCCCACCCTGTTCTTCCTCGCCCTGGCGCAACGACTCCCGGAACCTAGCGGCATCCTCGGCGGCCAGGGCGACGGCGGATTGGCGGGCCGCCCATTCTCCGATGCGGTCGATGATGCGCGGGAGGCACATTCTCGTGGCTTCGCCCGGACTCCCTCGTCACGGTGTCGGCTGCCTGAATCAACAGCCCCGCGGCCTCATTCAGACCAAGCAGTTCAGCCTGACGGGCCGCACCGGTCAACGATTCCAGCGCAACCGCGTCGTCGAGACGCTGCAGTACATCCGTATCCGCACTGGATCTCAGAGCATCGACCAGCATCGCCATCGTCGATGTCAACTGGTCGGCGAGGTTTGCTATCTGCCTGTTTTGTTCGTCGGTACCGTCGTCTTCCCGGCTCTCTTCGAGCTCCCGGAGCTGGGGAACAGCGGAAGTCCCTAGGTGCCGTCGTTGTCCATGCCGATCAGGACGATACCGACGGCAAGGCGGCTCACCTCGGTAACGGATTCCAGAAGAAAATCCGCGCAGGGATAGACAACGCCCGACGATCCCTGGCCGACGGCAAGCTGCAACCGGCCCTCCTGACCGCGGCAAACCCGGCTGTCGACCCCGCCCGGCAGCATGGTGACGCGGCCCGGTTGCAGCGTTTCGCCATCGCTGCCCTCAACGACATCCCGACCGCTGCGCAGTGCAAGATGGAGGGCGAAGTCGGCGGTGAAACCCTTCGGCATGTGCTGGGCCACAATGACCGGGCATTCGAGGCCACGCAATCCGCCGACCAGCTCGGTCACGGCCCTGCGCCCGCCGGTCGATGCCGCCACGACCACGAATTCGGGAATGTCCTCCACCGGACTTGCGCGGCGCAGCAGCGAGTCGTCGGGCGGCTTGCATACGCGTTGGCGCAGCCAATTCTGGCCAGCCCAGTAACGGACTTTTTCGATCAGGTTCTTTTCGATCCAAGCCATGTCGAGCTTGGCGAGATCGGTCGTCTTGGCGATGAAATCGGCCGCCTCCAGATCGAGCGCGCATCGTGGTTTCTGCACCCTGCTGGGTTCCGTGCTGATCATCAGGACCGGACAGGGCGCGGTTTCCATCAGACCAATACTGCGAAACCGTCATGACGCAGCGCCAGAATGCCCGAACCCGGCGTTGCTAGCGTTACATAGAGTCCCGGCAGAGCGGGTTTCTACAGACCCACGGTAGCTGCAAGGCCGATTTGGGCGCGACATCGCTGCCATAGATCGCTAGACCCTCCACCGTGGTATCGGCGTGGGGTAGCGGCACGGCCGGACTTGCCGGCGCGGTACGCACCACCTGTTCGACATCCATGGCGAAACGGAAACGATCACTGCCCTGGCGCATGATCAGGCGATGGGTCATGGCGCGGTCTCCGCGAGCCGGTAGATGACGGCCGTCCCCGTGGACTCACGCACAAAGCCACAGCCCGGCGCGAGTCGGTCGGTGACACCCAAAAGCAGAAACCCGCCATCGCGTAAGGCGGCGCCACGGGCCGAAAGGGCCTGACGTTGCGACTCATCATCGAAATAAACGAAGACACTGCGGCACAGCACGATATCGGCGCCAGCGATGGGAGGCGTCGCGTCCATGAGATTATGCTGGTGGAAGCGCGGAGGAAGGGCATGGACCAGGTTGGCGACGCGACGGCGGCCCGGCGCGTTTTCCACATCATCGAAATAACAGGCTTGGTCTTCGGGCAGCTGGCGGAAG
The DNA here is from genome assembly GCA_965204785.1 of Alphaproteobacteria bacterium. Classification (GTDB taxonomy): domain Bacteria; phylum Pseudomonadota; class Alphaproteobacteria; order SP197; family SP197; genus SP197. The sequence continues at coordinate 2,065,856 of OZ242015.1, forward strand.
GCATCCAGACCCGGCCCGCCGTAAACACCCTGACGCGCAATCCCGATCATGGCCGCGCTGACGTCGGTGCCAAGGATCTCGATGGTCCAGTGGTCGGCGCTTTCTCCTGCTTGCCCGAACGCCTGTAACACCAGGATAGCGAGCGAATAGGCTTCTTTTCCCGAAGCGCATACGGCGGACTACAGGCTGATGCGCCGGTCGTTGGCTGCCGCAGGCCCGCAATCAGACGGTCGGCCGCCGCATCCAGACTGCCGGAGTCAATCTGAGCCGTCTCGGCCATTGCCGGGCATGGTGCTCCCTGCCCCTGTTCTCAATCGGTCTTGAAGCCGCCGCCCTGCTCACACGAGCGTTGGGCGAGCTTGGAGAGCTCCATCATGGTCGCAGTTATCTCCTCGACCGCGGTGGCGTTGCCCTGACCGATCTCGCGCAGGGATCCGACATTGACCTCGATCCTGGTCACGGAAGCACACTGTTCCTCCACCGCCGCGGCGACCGAACGCACCATTGCGTCCGATTCCGAGACGTGGTGGGAGATTTCGTTCATCGCCTGCTTAAACCGTTCGGCTGTGTTGAGGCTGCGCGCAGCATCGGACTCGACCTGTTTGACCAGGGCCTGGATCTCCTGAGCGGATTCAGCGGCATCTTGGGCAAGCTGGCCGACCTGCTCGGCCACAACAGCAAAACCCTTGCCGTGGTCGCCGTACGCTGGTGCCCGTCCTCGACCAGCAGCGCCGCAGCGGCGGCCTGTTGGGAGACCTCCCTGGTCGTCCGGGCGGCATCGCCGATGGAAAGGCTCGTCTGCTGCATGGCCTCGGCGACCTGATTGAGACCGTCGATCTGCAGCTGGGCATCTTCGGCCACCTGACCGATCGCGCTGCTGGCCTGCGAGGCGCCGCCGGCCACTTGGGTGTGTTCTGGTAAAGCTCACGCAGGGCGATGCGGGTTCCCCCCATCAGCGAGTTGAAGGAGTCCGAGGCACTGCCGAATTCGTCGTTCATGCCGTGGCTGTGACGCCGGGTGAAATCGAGCGTTTACGCGACATCTCGCAAAAGCCGGGAAAGCTGGGTGACCGGCACCACGACATGGTTGCGCACGAGACAGGCCGCGAGCAGGGCGAAAAACAGAAAACTGGCGACCGATCCGATGATGATGAGGTTGCGGGTATCCTCAAGCTGGATCAGGACATCGCGCCGCTGGTCCAGGATACGGTTGAGCGATGTATCGTTTTCGTCGATCATGGCAAGATCGTCGTAGAGCTTGGAGGTCAGGACCTCGACCCGGTCGCTGACCTTTTTCAACTGATCGTATGCGGTCGCCGCCATGCCCAGCGAAAGCAACACCGCTATCAGCATGGCCAGGCACGGCTTTGCGCTGATCGACATGGATTTCAGCATCTGCGCTCCCCAACGACGGGCGGCCTAGTCCTGCCCCGTCTGCACCTACCCTCTCGTGTTATCTACACTGGAAGCCGGAACGATGAAGGGTCTACCGTGTTTGCGGTCACGGCATGTTAGGCTATGTTGTCAGGCTACAAAAACACCTTACGATGTGCCCGTCATGATCAGACGGACACCGACGATGTTGAACAAGAACGAGGTCGAGGCGCTTTACCACCCGACGGCGGAGGCCAAGGGCCTGCCGCCCTATGCCTATACCTGCGAGGACTTCGCGCGCGAGGAACACGAACACCTGTTTTCCCGGACCTGGATGTGTGCGGGATACGCCCACGAAACGCCCGATCCCGGCGATGTGCTGCCGCGCACGGTGGCGGGCGTGCCGTTACTGTTCACACGCACGAAATCAGGCGACATGCGCTGTTTTCACAACATCTGCAGCCATCGCGGCACGGTTCTGGTGCCCAAGAAAGCGAGCGGACAGCAGGCGCTGCGCTGCCGCTATCACGGCTGGACCTTCGATCTGGAAGGCAATCTGCGTGTCACGCCCCACTGGGGCGGCCACAATAAGCCACACGCCGAGGGCCTCGACAAATCCTGCTTAGGGTTGCAGTCCGTTGCGCTCTATCAGTGGCACGACTGGCTGTTCGTCAACATCGACGGCAAGGCCGGGCCGTTCGAGGACTATGCCGCGCCGTTCCTGAAGCATTTCGAGAAATACGGGCTGGAAGAGGCGACCTGGAGCCAAACCAGGCCCTATGACATTGACGCTAACTGGAAGCTGGTGGCGGAAAACTATCTCGAAACGCTGCATCTCAACTTCGTCCATACGCTGCTGGCCGAGGTCGCGCCGTTCGAGCAGCACGAGGTAATCGCCGACAAGGCCTGCTTGGGCACGATCATCCATGTCGGCCTGCCCGACACCTGGTCGGACGACCAGACGCTACGGCGCTGGCCCGGTGTAGACGCCGAGAACCGCACGGCCAGGAACATGGCGCTATTCCCCAACTTCAAATTGGTCATCGGCCCCGATCACTGCGCCAGCATGGTCGAATTCCCCGATGGGCCCGAGGTTTCGCACCAACGCTGGGACTTCTACTTCGTCGGCGACGGCGCAACGGCCGAGACTTGCCGGGAAGCGCGCGAGGCCATCATCCATTTCTATCACACCACCAATATCGAGGATTTCGAGGCGGTGCAGGCGGTGCATCAGGGGCACAAGTCGCCCGCCATGCCGGGCGCCCGGTTCAATGGCATCTGGGAGGGCGGAGTGCACCACTTCCAGAAACTCGTCGCCGACCGGATGACCGTTTAGGGTTTCGGGGTTGTTTGGCTCCTGCACCGGCCCGCTGCCCCACCCGGCCACCCCAAACGTACTCTGCCATGGGTGGCCGGGTGGAGCAGCGGTAGCGAATAGGACAAAGAGGAACAATCGATGCGGAACGAAGCCTTCATCACCTGTGCACTGACAGGCGCGGGCGACACCACTGACAAGAGCGAGCACGTTCCGGTCACGCCCGAACAGATCGCCAATTCCGCCATCGCCGCGGCCAAGGCGGGGGCGGCGGTCGCCCATATCCACGTGCGCGACATCAAGACCGGGCAGGGCAACCGGGACCGCGACGCGTTCCGCGAAGTCGTGGCGCGTATCCGCGAGAGCGACACCGACGTCATCATCAACCTGACGACGGGCATGGGCGGGGACTACGTGCCCGACGAGAACGATCCCGGCCGCGCCGCAGAAGGCAGCGACATGGCGAGCCCGGAAGAGCGCGTGCTGCATGTTGAGGAACTGCTGCCCGAAATCTGCAGCCTGGACATCGCGACCATGAACTTCACCCACGGCGCGTTCATGAACGTGCCCGCGCATCTGCGCATCATGGCCGACCGCATCAAGATTGCCGACGTGAAGCCGGAACTGGAATGCTTCGATCTGGGCCATGTGCGTCTGGCTAACCAGCTGATCAAGGAAGGCCACATCGACGAGCCGCCGCTGTTCCAGCTTTGCCTAGGCGTGCCTTGGGGCGCGCCGGCAGACCCTGAATCGCTCATCACCATGCGCAACCTGCTGCCCGAGAACGCGCACTGGTCGGCCTTCGGCATCAGCCGCATGCAGCTTCCCATGGCGGCCCAATCGGTCATCGGCGGCGGCAACGTGCGGGTCGGCCTGGAGGACAACCTCTATCTCGACCGCGGCGTGCTGGCGAAAAACGAGCAGCTTGTCGAGCGCGCCGTGGGTGTGATGGAACGCCTTGGCTGCCGCGTCATGACGCCTGCCGAAACGCGCCAGCACCTGGGTCTGACGAAGCAGCATTGATCAATGACACGCAAGCAACGTGTCAGCCCGGCCAGCACGTTGCTTCAGAAGCGCGTCATGACGCGGTCCCGGCTCAAGGCCGGGATGACATACCTCGGTGGTCGTGATGCCATTCGGCGGCGAGAGCGGAGTGGCCGCCGACCGGTGCGACCGCACCGGCGCCGCGCACGCGGCAGAGTCAAGTGACCGGAGGAAACGCCGACGACTGAGGCTAAACAAAGAAACAGTCCGGGATGGCAACAAAACATTGTGAGGTAATGAACCTTCCCGTCGCGCAGCAATGGTTTCGCCGGCGCGCTTTGCCCGATGGCGTCACGATGCTGTGGGAACCCCCACGCGCATCCCACGACCCGGTGCAACATCTGGCATGTCGCGGGGCGCGACCGGGATTTGCTGATCGATACCGGCATGAGCGTTATGCCGCTGACTCCAGAGATCGCGAAGCTTTCGGAAAGGCTGGTGCTGTGCTTCGGGACGCACAGCCATTTCGATCATGTCGGCGGTCATCACGAGTTTCCCGAGCGCCTGATGCATCCCGCTGAAGCGGAGATCGTGGCCACACCCGACCGCGACAACGTGATCATCGAAGGCAGGGGGTGCGGCGCGACACGTTCGAAACCCTGCCTTATGCCAACTTCGAGCCGGAGCGTTACGGTGTGAAACTCGCGCCGATCACGCAGCCAGTCGAGGACGGCGACGGGATCGACCTGGGCGACCGCAGCTTCCGCGTGCTGCACTTTACCGGACACTCGCCGGGCGGCATCGGCCTCGAGGACAGGACCGGGCTCTTCTTTTCCGGCGACCAGTTCTATGACGGTCACCTGTTCCCCGACCGCAGCGATGTCGACCGGCCGAACCTGCTTGCGCGCGAAGCGCGGCTGAAGTCGTTCTCGCACATGGCGGAACCGACCCGCATCGCGATCCAGCAGAGCTTGGATTCCGGCGCGGACAGGGCCATCATTGCCCATGTCGAGAACCTGGCCCATGCCGCCGAACTGGCGAGCTATGCCAAGTATCCACCCTTGGGCGCCCGCAGCGTGGGCGGTGTCCGGACCTTTGACTGCGGTGGACTGGGCGGAACGAAGTTCTATGCCGGCGAGAACCGGCGCGTGCGCTGTTATCCCATGGTCGAGACCGTGGGGGCGCTGAACGACGTGGAGGCGATCCTGAAGCTGCGCACGATCGACGGCATCTTTCCGGGCCCGGCCGATCTCAACATGGCGTGCGGCCGCAAGGGTGTCTTCGGGCGTGACGACACCGCCGACCGCAAGACCGTGGCTGGCACCTGCATGGCGGTGGGCAAGGATTTCGGCATGAACCTCTATTCGAAGGCAGACATGAAGGCCTCGCGCGAAATCGGCCTCACCTTCGCCGCCCTGACCGACGACATCACCGCCATGATCGCCGGGGTGGGTCAGGTGCTCGGAGATGCCAAGAAGAAGGGGATGACATCCGCACCGCGCCATCCCCTGGGTGTCATCCCGACCAAGGGAGCCATGCGACCGCGAGCCGGGACCTTGCACGTTCAGTGCCTGCCTTTCGAGGCCCCTGCTCTCCCGTGGGTCGGCCGGGGTGACACGGAAAAGGAAACTCGCCGATGGTCGACCTAGCCCGCCATGTGCATGTGACCTCCCTGTTCGAGGAGATCGAGGCGGTCGAGGACGAACTGACCGCCAACGAGTTGGAGATGGTGCGCCATCTGCGCGAGAAGTACGTCGATCCCGGCCACAGCGATTTCGACGACGCCCATGTGCTGGAGGTCATCCTGCGCAATGTCGGCATCCGCAAGGGTTTCGACATTGATGCGCGCAAGCACACGCCGCGCGCGATTGAGATGGAGCGCAAGAAGAACTAGATCCCAACGCTGGCAACCCGGTCAAAGGCCAGCTGCGTAGCGTTCCAGGTTTGTCAGATGGAGCCGCCAGCCGGCTTCATGCGCCTTTCTGAGTTCTGCCGGGAACGGTTCCCATCCCGAATGGCAGAGCGCAAGGCGGGCGCCCTTCCCCGCCACCGAGAGATCGAAGGTGACTGCGGTTTCGTGGTCCCAGTCGTCATCGGCCCAAGCGAGCGAGAGACGGTTGGGCGGTTCGCAGACCCTCACCGTGCCGCACGTGACGACAGCGCGGGCGCCGTCACGCCAATGCTCGACAAACGCACCGCCGCGCCGGGCGTCCAGGGTCACACGATCCCCCCACCAGCGGGCGATGTGCTCGGCGCCGGTCAGGATGCGCCAGCTGTCTTCGACGGATGACGCGAGATCACAATGGAAGCAGATCGCCGTCACGGCGCAGGCGGAATCAACCGCCCTTGAGCGCGGGCATGACGGCGAGGTTGTCGCCTTCCTGGAGTTCGACCTCGCTGCGTTTGGCGATGGTGACGGCCTTGCCGTTCATGCTGACGAGATAGCTGCCATCGGGAAAACCCAGACGGTCCATGACACTCTTGGGCGTCGAGCCCTGAGGCACCTCGACTTCGGCGCGGTTGGGTTCGCTGCCGGACGGCAGGTGCTTGCCCAGCAGCCCGGCGGTGCGAACCAGAATCTTCATGCCACGCGCCGGGCCGCGTCCTGTGCGCAGGCGAGATAGGCCGGCATGAACTGGTGGGGATCGTCCATCAGGACTTTCTTCCACTCGCCCAGCGGCGTGCGGGTCTGGATGAGGCCGCGCAGTACGCCGACATGCTGGGTGATACCCAAGGCAAGCACGCCGACCAGTACATCGTCCTTGAAGGAAAGGCGCAGGTACTTGAACCGGTCCTTGTCGACCGCGACGGATTCATCGCCGCCGACCGCGCCGTCCCATAATCCGTAGGAGGTCGAAATGAGGCCCAGGGTGTTGAGCGTGTTCATCACCAGGCTGCCGCGATAGGCGGTGCGCTTGCCGCTCATGTTCATGGCGGCGATGCGCCCGTGTTCGCTGGCGGTGGGCTGAATGGCGTGGACATCGTGATCGCCGGTCATAAAGTCGAACCCGGCGGCAACGTCGCCCGCGGCATAGATGTCGGGCACGCCAGTTTCCATGTATTCGTTGATCAACACACCGTTGTCGATGTCGATCCCGCTGCCTTCCAGGAACTCCATGTTGGATTTGACGCCGGTGGCGCACACGACGAGATCGGCGCTGATCGAATCCCTGCCTTCGAGCGCCAGAGTGAACGTACCGTCATTGTTTTCGGAGACGCCGGTGACCTTGGTCGAGGTCATGACCTTGACGCCTTCCTTACCGCACCAGTCGGCGATCATGGCGCCGCCGGTCTTGTCCATCATACGCGCGACCACGCGGTTTTCCATCTCGATCACCGTGAGGTTCACCTTCCGCGCGACCAGGGCCTCGAGAATGATGCAGCCGATGAAGCCCGCACCCATGAGCACGACGTTGTCGCCCTTCTTGGAGTTGGCGATGATCTGGCGCGCGTCTTCGAGCGTCCAGCAGGACTTCACGCCCTTGAGATCCATGCCGTCGATGGGCGGACGCACGGGCGTGGCGCCGGTCGCGAGGAGCAGTTTTTCGTAACCCAGCGAGCCGCCGCTCTCGAAGCTGAGCTTCTTACCCTTGGAATCGATCCTGGCGACTCGTTCGTGCACCACCTCGATGCCCAGATCGTCGTAATGGCCCTTGCTGTGACGCAGATGGGTGCCTTCTTCCTTGATGTCCTCGGCGAGGAGGTAGGGGATCGCCATGCGCGAATAGGGCGGCTCGGGCTCGCCCGAAACCAACGTGATGCTACCGCCATGACCCAAGCGCGCAAGGGTTTCGGCAGCGATCACACCGGCCGGGCCGGCGCCAACAACGACGTAACTCATGGTTTCAGTCTCCCCTACCTGAGAAAAACACCGGCTGCTCTCACATGGTCAGAGAGCGACCGGCTTCCTGCATTTCAACGTCCAGCGGCCAAAGCGCCGAGCATGGCCTGCCCTAGAGCCCGAGACGCGAGAGGGTCTCGTTGCTGGGCTTGCCGTCCTTGGTCCAGCCGCGGAGCTCGTAATATTCCGGCATCATCTTGCCGAGCTCGTTGACCTTGCCTTCGCCGTTGCCCGAGGGCGCGGGCTCTTCGAGCATGCGCTTGGGCAGCGTGTCGTCGGCCGCGGTCTGGCCGGCCGCCATGTTGAACATGCGCTCCAGTGTCCAGGTCCGCTCGCCCGATTCGACGCAACGCTCCAGCGTCCAATCGCCTGGCAGCGCCGCGTCGAGCTGGGCGACGAAGTCTTCCGGCCCCCATCCGGCGGTCGTGAAGAGACAGAGACCGGTGGAGTCGATCATCGAGACCACGTCCTGACTTTCCTTGACCGGCTGGGCCTTGCCCTTGCCCGAAACGTCTTCCATGTCGGGGCCGAACACATCGTGTTTGAGGTGGCAGGCGCCGCGGTTCGAAGTAGCGTAGCCTAGACCCATACCCTGCAGGGCGCGGCTGTCGTAGCCGGCGAATTCCATGCCGCGCACACCCATGAAGAGATCGGGACGACCGTATTTTTCGGTCAGGCGCTTGGAGCCCAGAGCGAGCTCCTTGCCGAAGCCTTCGCCCTTGCCGGTTTTCTCGGCAAAGACGGCGAGAGCCTCGGCGCTGCCGAACTTACACTCGATACCGTCGGTCTGTTCCTTGGTGAGCACGCCCATCTCATAGAGTTCCATGGCCGCAGCCAAGGTCACGCCGAACGAGATCGGATCCATGCCGTGCTCGTTCATCATGAAGTTGGCGAAGGTCATGGCATCGATATCGTCGACGCCCACCACGGGACCGAAACCATAGGCGGTTTCGTATTCCAGGCCACCCGAGGCATGCATGTATTCGGGCCGGTTCACGATGGTGAAATGCTCAGGATCGATATGCGCGATGCGTCCACAGGCGATCGTGCAGCCGAAACAGGCCTTGTTGGTGATGAGGTTCACATGACCGTTCTCGTTGGGCGTCGTCGTCGCGGCCGGGTTGACCTTGTCGATGTGCTCAAACTGGACTTCCTTGAAGTTCCTGGTCGGCAGACCGCCCCATTCCTGCATCATGTCGATCATGGGATGAGTGCCGCCTTCGGTAAGTTCCTTGCGGCCGCCGCTTTCGGCGAGCTTGGCATGGGTTTCCCTGACAACCTCCATGAACTTCTTCGGGTCGTCGACCGTGACACCCTTGGTGCCGTATGCGGCGACGGCTTTGAGGTTCTTCGAACCCATGACGGCGCCGACACCGCAACGGCCCGCGGCGCGATGCAGGTCGTTCACGACACAGGCGAAAAGCACGCCGTTCTCACCGGCCTCACCGATTGACGCGATCTTGAGCTGGGGATTCTGGTGCTTGGCCTTGATCCACTCCTCGGTATGCCAGACACCGGTTCCCCAGATCTCGTCGGCGGGAAGGATCTCGACGTTGTCATCGTTGATGTGGAGATAAACCGGCCTCTTGGCCTTGCCCTCAACGAGCAGGAGGTCGTAACCGGCGTATTTCAGGAATGCGCCGAACTTGCCGCCCGAGTTGGAATCGCCGATGCCGTTGGTGAGCGGGCTTTTGCAGAGCACCGCGTAACGGCCGCTAGTCGAGGCCATCGTGCCATTGAGCGGGCCGGTGGCGAAGATGAGCACGTTGTCGGGGCCCATGGGATCGACCTTGGGGTCAATGTTCTCCATGAGATACTTGGTGCCCAGGCCGCGCTCACCGATATAGGCGTTGGCCCACTCCATGTTGAGCGGCTCGGCTTTCGCGGTACCCTTGGTCAGGTTCACACGCAGAATCTGTCCTTGCCATGACATGTTTCAGTTTCCTCTTTCTTGGCGGGATCGGATCGCTGCGACCCGGACATCCCGCGCTCGTTTCATGATGCGCGGGTCGCGATGCCCGCGCGGCGCGTCAGGCACTGGCCATCGGCTTGTTATCGGTCTCGGCGGCCCACTGCTTCATGCGGTCGAGACCCGTCCATCCGGCATCGACATAGACGATGGCGTCGGTCGGGCAGACTTCAGCGCACTGGGGGTCGCCATGGCACAGGTCGCACTTGATGACCTTGCCGGTATCGGGGTTGTAGTTCACCGTTCCGAACGGACAGGCGATGGTGCAAACCTTGCAGCCCACGCAGACATCGTCGAGCACTTCGACGGCACCGGTTTCCTTGTTGCGCACCAGCGCTTCGACCGGACAGGCATGCAGGCACCAGGCCTCGGCGCATTGCGTGCAGGTATAGGGAACGGCGCGCTTGCCGTGCTCGAACTCGAAGATCTTGATTCGCGAGCGAGCGGGATTGAACGTGCCTTCGAGTTCGAACGAGCAGGCCATCTCGCACTGGAGACAACTTGTGCACTTGTCCGGATCGATCAGCAGCGATTTCTGCATGGTGAACCTCTTTCTTGATGCGCCTAAAACCATAGTCGGAGCATGGGTTTTGCACTTTCCCCCATCCGATTGCGGCGCATCTTAGACAGGTAAAGTCGGTCTGTGTAGGGTTCAGGCCTTGTTGCGAGTCGTTCTCACGAATTGACAAGTGCGGAGTCGCCCAACTCCGCCTTCTTGCGCTCCCAAGCGGTCAGTTTCAGTTCGCGAATGCCGTAGCGTTCGACCAAGGCATCGATGGAACCGCCCTTGGCCTGGTGGAACTGCACCGACGCGCCCGGCGTCGCGCTCACGCTGAACGCCTCACCGGGCTCAATGTGATCGAGAACGGCATCGGCTCCCGCCGGGCTCATCACGTGGATGAGCCGGCCCCAGCCATGGGTGATGCCGCGCAGGCCGTAGAGTTCCAACCGTCGGTCTCCTTCATTTCCCCTTGTGACCGCTCGACCGCATCCGTGCAAGAAGACGCCGCGGCCCCTTTCGCGATTGTGATGGGCTGTGCCATCGTCCCGGTTGCCAGATCAGGAGAAACCCGCGCCATGTGGCCAGCGCCAGCGTTTACCGCAGCCATCGCGCAAACCACCGCCGTGGGCACGATCCACGCCTTCAGTGTATTCGTCGACCCTTTGGAAGCCGAGCTGGACACTGGCCTACAGCCTGACGCTGGCCGTGCTGGTCGGCCTGCACCTGTGGCGACTGGCTTCTCCGGCATAGGTCGCGGCCGCGGCGCTGATCCTGGCGGCCGCCAGCACCGCGCTGACGGCCATTCCGTCGGTGGCGACCCTTTTTCTGGGCTACGGGCCGCTGTTCGGATTCGCCAACGGCACGGGCTACGGCTTTGCCCTGGTCCTGGCGAGCCACGCCCTGTCCAACCACCGCGGAACCGCCATGGGCGTGGTGACGGCGATGCATGCGGTCGGCGCGACGGCGGCGGCCTGGCTGTTCCGCTTCGCCAACATGGAACTGGGCCACGCTGGCACGCTGATTGCAACGGCCTTGGTCTTTGCCGCGCTCGGCATGCTCGCCGCGTTCCTGCTGTGGCGCTCGGATCTCGTCATCGCATGGCCGGAGCGCCGGCCGCACGGCAGCAAACCGGTGGCCAGCCCGATCATCCTGCCGCATCTCGCCTGGCTGTGGCTGAGCTTCGGGACGGGTAGCATGGCCGACCTCATGGCCTTGGGCCCTGCCACTGCGCAAGAAAGTCCAAGACTAGGGTTCGAGCGGCTCAAGCTTCCTTGCCTGCGGTCATGCGGGCGTGCGCGATTCTCGCGCGGAAGGCGAGCGTGGTGATGAAGGCGGACGGAAAGCGCTGGAGTTCCTCATAAGCCATCATATCGGCGACAAGATCGGTATCGGCGCCTGCCGCCAGTTCGGCCACCGCGCGGCCTGAGATCGTGCCCTTTGCCGCGCCCACGCCATTCTGGCAGACCGCCGCCCAGACGCCATCGCCCAGTGCGCCGCATTTGGGCACGTGATTGCGCGAGAAACAGAGCACGCCACTCCAGGTATGTTCGAACGCCTGAACCGGGACGATGGGGAAGCGTTTGCACAGCGTGTCCTCGTGCTGGGCGCGGATGCGCCTGAGGTCGCCCGGCGTGATGGTGAAGTCCGGCCGGTGGCGCAGCGCGCGGCGGATGAGCAGGCGGTGATCCCGGGTGTAACGCATGGTCGTCCCTCCCAGGGTCGAGGGGATCGTACCCCAGTCGCCTTCCCCGCCGAGTTCGGCCCGCTCCGGTTCCGTGAGCGGACGGGTCAGGCTGGCGAAGGTGTGCATGGTCAGGAGTTCGCGGGTGAGGAAGCCGAAGGCCGGCGTCCAGCCGTTGGTCGCGAGGATAACATGAGGTGTCGCCACCTTGCCCTCATCCGTCGTCAGGATCTTGGTCGCCCCATCGTCGAACGCGGTGACTGCGGAGTCCTCGAAGATCTCGACATTGGGCGACATGGAACGCGCCAGACCGGTCACCAGGGCGGCAGGCTGCATGAGAATGCAGCCCGGCGTGAACAGGCCATCATCGAAGTAGCCCGTGCCCAGATAGGCGGCGAGCCGCGCCTTGTCCCAGCGCTCGTTATCCTCACCCAGAGAGGAAAGCCGTGTTGCGAGCACATCCAGATTGCGTCGTCCGCGGTCCGTCACGGCGACATGCACCTTGCCGCGGTGGCTCCACTGGCAGCGGATCTGATGGCGCTCGATGATCTCGGCAAGCCAGGCGATGGCCTGGCGGTTGACCCGGATCTGGCGCAGGTCGTGCTCGGGCTGCTCCTGGGAAATGGCGTGGGGCAGGTCGATCACGAAACCGGAATTGCGGCCCGACGCGTTCTCGCCGATGCGCCCTGCCTCCAGCAGAACGATCCGATCGTCGGGGCGGAGTTCACCCAGGCGCCGGGCGGCCCCCAACCCAGCGAAACCGCCCCCGACGACAACCCAGTTCGCACGGCTTTCGCCACGCAAGACCTTTGGTGCGGGCTGATGGCCCAGCACATTGTACCAGCCGTTCGTGTGATCGTTCTTCGGAAAGCTCGTGATCTTCATGACCGCCCTCCCCGCGCCGACTCAGCTCCTGGGCCTGGGAGGAACGGGCGTGTGTTCGACCGTGCTGGAGCCGGCCTTCGACTTGGTGACCGGGACGACGGCGAAGAAGAACTTGGCCGGTTCCTTGGCGACATAGGCCATCTCGGTGCCGGCGGGCAGCCACATGATGTCGCCGGGTCCGACCTCGTGAATGCCCTCGTCCGTGTGAATCTCCATGACCCCTTCGATGCCATAGAGGATTTCGTCATAGGTGACGGTCCAGGGAATGTTGCAGTTCTCGAAGACGCCGATGCCGCCCCCGAGCTTGTCGCTGACCGCACAGTTCACGGTCGCCACGACATTGCCACCGCTGCCGTCTTCGACCGTCAAGTCGAGGTCGTCGCCCCGGTACATCTTCGCATCGCTCATGGTCGTCTCCCTGGATCGAATGGTGTGTGTGACGTTAGCCCAGCCGCGATAAATGTCACGGCCCAAACGGGTCGATTTCCTCGATGGCCAGCGAAGCCTGGGCTCCATAGACTCTGTCCTCAGAGACAGCCGCCGAACTTCAGATTGATGCGTATGGACCCCGCCTTTTGCTCTAAGGCACACACGCATCTGGACTTCGTCATGACAGCGAGCCCGTCCCAAGCGTGTCATCCCGGCCTGTGCCGGGGGAAAGCCGGGACCCCGACAGGCAGGCGCGGAACGCTTGAGGCCCCGGATCGGCGCGGCTCCGCAGCTTGTCCGGGATGACACGTTTTGGGGAGGGCTCGGAATCGGAAGCGAACGCCTGCACTGGCGGCCTTGCGTTCCGCACCATATATGCACCGATCCGAGCTACAAGCCCAACTGCAGTGGTGTGCATGCCATGGAGCCTGCTGCTTGTCAGGGCAAATCCCCCAGCGCCTTCAGGGTCATCGTCTGGACGAAGTGGATGGTGTATTCGCTCATGCCGGAGCAGGCCTCGTTCATGTAGCGCACGGCCTCAGCGGTCGCGGCGTCCATATTCCGCGCCGTCGGGCATGTAGGCGGTGACCTCCTCACGGGTGCGGCCGGGACCTTCGGGCGCAATCAGGAAACTCCAGCCTCCGTTGGCGCCGGGCAGCGTGAAGAGCAGGAGATCGGGTCGGAGCAGCATAGTGACGCAATTGTCGGTCCGACCCGTGCCCGTGTCGTAACCATAGGCCCGGTTGTCGCCGGTTCCAGCATGGGCATGGAGTTTGGCCCAGTCCTCGTGCGTCGTCATCTTGAGGTTGGCCGTCCATCAGTTCGCCCAGCGCCTTGTGCGCAGGATCGGAGAGAAAGACGTGGTAACCGTCGAGACCGTTTTCGACGACGACCTTCCAGTTGGCGGCGATGTCGAAGTTGGCCTGATCAACCCACGTCATGCGGTCGAGATCGGGTACCTGACCGCGAGAGGTTTCCTCGAAGCCCGGACAGCTTCCCGACCGACGCCGGCTGGCGAAGTCGCGGCGACAGACCTCGCCTGTGAGCACGGTGGCGAATGTGGGGGACGGAAAGTCTTTGTGAATCGTGACTGTGCGTGATGAGGCGTGATGAGGCGTGATGGATCAAGGGCTTGGGGATGGTCCCTGACCTGGACCGAGGCGATCGTATCGCACTCGGCCTCGACCCCGCACGTCCTCCCGCTCCGGGTCGGGACCCGAACCACGCTCACCGCACCGGGCTCGCCGCGCGCGTTTCCTGTTCATGCGATCACGGGCATGCGCGCGGGCGTCCTCTGCAGGAACTCCGCGCCGTCTTCGGTAAAGACCATCATGTCGATGAACATGGACATGCCGGCCAGGTCCGGGAGATAAAAGTTGGCTTCGTAGTTCGTCGCCATGCCCGGTTCGAAGACCGCGTCGCCGGGATCGTTGTGCACGTCATAAAACCACGGGCCGACCCAGTCCGGCGGGAAGGACATGCCGAGATCGTAGCCGCCGATCCAGCACTGATCCTGCCAAATGCCGGTTTCCCGGTAGTAGGTCTCGATGGTCTGAAGCAGCTCGCGCACGGGCAGATTGGGGCGGATGACGTCGGCCAGCATGGCCTTGACGCCGGTGACGGCGTCGAGATAACGCGAAACCTCCGGATGCGGCTCGCCGATGCAGAAGGTACGCGCCATGTTGGCGTGGTAGCGGTTGTAGACGCCGCAGAGGTCCACGTTGACGACATCGCCGGGCATGATCTTCTTGCGCGAGGCAAGCGCGTGCATGCAGGCGCTCTTGGCGCCCGAGGAGACCGGCATGGTGATCGATGGGTTCTCGCCGCCCGCACGCGCCATGGCGCGCACCGTCTCGCCATAGACGTCGAGCTCGGTGACACCCGGCCGCAGGGTCTCCAAGGCGGTCTGCATGCCGATGTCGCCGATGCGCGCGGCGGTGCGGGTATAGGCGATTTCCTGGGGCGACTTGATCTTGCGCACGTTGCCCACGATCTCCGTGCCGTCGACCACCTCCGCTCCCCTGGCCTCCATGGCGGCCTGGAGCATTTCGCTCACCCCGCGGTTTGGGCGGTAACTGAACATTTCCAGGCCCACCCTGCCGGTGAGCCAGCCCTCGCCATGGAGTTCGTCGACGATGAAGTCGAGCACGTCATCGCCCGGCTGGGCATCGCCTCCGAAGATGCGCAGGTCGCGCGAAACCGAGGTGAATCCGGCGATAACCTGCTCGTTCTGAACCTCGAAGTGGATGTAGTCGTCGGCATCGACGCAGACGGCAAGGCCGCTGACCGGGAGCCAGCTCCTGGGCCCCTGCGCCTGGTACCACTCGGCCCGGAAACCGGAGAGATAACAGATGGCTTCCGGCGACGTGAGGTAAAGCATGTCGAGGCCGGCCTCGGCCATGCCCACCTTCACCCGCTGCAGGCGTCCGACGTATTCCTCCAGGGAGAAGATCGTTTCCATCTCCGGCCGAATGAACTTCAGAACCCGTTCCCGGTGCGTCATGGTCTCTGGCATTCGTTTATCCCCGCAGCTTTCGGCGGAGAGTAAATCAAAATGCGCAAGTGTGCAGGGCCGCGCGGATCATCGGCGGAGCGGCGCGATCTTCGGTCTCGTCGTGTACGGCGTCGACTTCTACGGCTTCACCGGGGTCTTTCCGTGGTTCGAAAACGCACGGAACATGGTGACCATCGTCAGCCACGTCCTCTTCGGCATCGTGCTCGCCTGGTCTTTCAAGGCCCTGCAGCGGACCTGACGGGCATGGCGGTCCCGACCCGTCCGGGATAGAGGCCACAAGGCACCCGGTCCGGCCGCAACAGGACTCGACAACGGGCCGGGCGCGGGATCAGGATCACGCAGCCACCGGAGATTGCTGGTTCCGGTTGTGCCATGCCGTCCGGCATGGCGGCGTCGAATGGTGGGGATTGGTTGGTGTTGCGCTGGTTTCAACCGGAATCCCGGCTGCCCTGGGTGCTGCTTGCACTGTTGCTCGCCATGGGCTGGAGCACCAGCGGGCTCATCTTCCGTAACATGGAGGCAGCCAGCGCGCCCCAGATCATCTTCTACCGCGGGCTCTGCCTCACCTTCGCGGTCATCGGCTTTGTCATCTGGCGTTACCGCTTCTTCGCGGTCCGCGCCTTCGTTTCCACCGGCAAGCCGGGCATTGCCGGCGCCTTCGGCCTGGGGCTCGGCAGCGTGGCCTTCATTTCGGCGATGGAACACACGACCATCGCCAACATCAGCTTCATGATCGCGGCAACCCCGTTTTTCGCCGGCGGACTCGCTTGGCTGCTGCTGCGGGAGACCATAAGTCTGCGCACGATCGTCGCAACGCTCATCGCCATGTGCGGCGTGCTGGTCATGGTCGGCGAAGGACTCGCCATCGGCAGCCTGCACGGCAACCTGCTGGCGCTGGCCTGCGCCGTGCTTTCCTCCGTCTATGTCGTCGCCGCGCGTTTCGGGCGCGGCATCGACATGGTGCCGACCGTCGCCATGTCCGGCGCCGTGGCGGCCGGTTCGGTTTTCCTCATGATGGATGCCTACGCCATCAGCCTGCACGATCTCGCGCTCTGCGCCCTCCAGGGCATTTTCATCAGCGCGCTGTGCAACGGTCTCTTCACCTTGTGCGCGCGCCACATCCCCGCCGGAGAACTGACCGTTCTGTCGCTTCTTGAATCCGCACTCTCGCCGTTGTGGGTTTTTCTGTTCCTCGCCGAGGTGCCCACGGGCCTCACCCTGATGGGCGGCGGCGTCATTCTCTCTGCCGTGTGCATCCAGGCCTTCTGGCCCGGCCGTGCGCGTCGCGAACAGAACGGATGACGTCCAAACCGGCGCAGTCACAGGCCGGGTCTGCTGGTTCCCTCACCGCAATCGTTCACTCCCGACACCGGACACCACCATCATGAACATCGGCTTCATCGGACTGGGCAATGTCGGCGGCAAGCTCGCCGGCTCCATCCTGCGCAACGGCTTCGATCTCACCGTGCGCGACCTCGACAAGGCGGCGGCGCAACGCTTTCTCGATCAGGGTGCGAAATGGGCCGAGAGTCCGAAGGAAATGGCGCGGGCCTGCGACCTCATCGTCACCTGCCTGCCCTCGCCCGCCGCCAGCGCGGCGGTGATGGAAGCAGAGGACGGCATCCTGGCCGGTCTCGGGCAAGGCAAGATCTGGGCGGAGATGAGCACCACGGATGAAAGCGAGATCAAGCGGCTGGCCAAGCTGGTCGAGGCCACGGGCGCAGCGGCCATCGAATGCCCGGTTTCGGGCGGCTGTCACCGCGCGGCGACGGGCAACATCTCGATCTTCGCAGGCTGCGAGCGCACCACCTTCGAGCGCATGCTGCCCGTGCTCACGACGCTGGGCCGCCGCATCCTGCACACCGGTCCCATCGGCAGCGCCTCTGTGTTGAAGGTCATGACCAACTACCTCGCCACGGCCAACCTGCTCACGCTCTGCGAGGCACTCACCACCATGAAGATGGCAGGCATCGACCTTAACACGACCTACGAGGCGATCAGGATTTCCTCAGGCAATTCCTTCGTCCACGAGACCGAAAGCCAGGTCATCCTCAACGGCAGCCGCGACATCAGCTTCACCACGGATCTGGTCCTGAAGGACATCGGCCTCTTCCAGCAGGTCGCCGACAAACACAACGTCCCGCTCGAAATCTCCCCGCTCATGATCGAGATCTTCAAGGACGGCCAGGACCGCTACGGCCCCCGCGCCTGGTCCGACGACATCATCCGCCGCCTGGAAGAAGCCTGCGACGTCTCCATTACCGCGCCCGGCTTCCCCGCCGAAATGGTCGACGACGAACCCGAGGAGCGGGGCTACGAGGTGATCCCGACGGGGCGGAGATGACGGCAGCGCCGGGCGCCGGGAAGAGCGAGCGGACGCCGGGAACTGTCTGCGCCAGATCCGGGCGCTCGCGCTATCTCTCCGCGCCATACACGCCCGCCAAGAAACCAGCGGCCATGAGGTTGGTTCCGCGGTGGCACATTGTTGCTCTGTTCCTGTCCATCCCGGCCGTATGGTGGCCCGCACGGGGCGTCGTCGATTCCGATGGCGGGGGCTCTCTGCACCACGTCCCTCGCTGAAAGCCAAATCAACCCAACGCTGCATGGACCTCGCCCGCGGCGCGTTCGCCGCTGAACCAGGCGCCGCCGCACGTGGCGTAGTGGGCGCCCGCGACCGCCTCGCCGGCAAAAAACAGACGATCGTCCAGAGGTCCGGCCAGGATCTCGCGCGCACCGTGGGCGCCGGGACGCAGCGCCGCGTAGGCGCCCAGCGTCAGGGGATCGTGCGCCCATTGCGTCAGGGCGCCTTTCACAAACGCTTCGCGCGCCCGGCTGCCGACCATGGCTTCGACCTCACCCAGGGCAAAGTCGACGGCGGCGTCCGTTCCGGCACCCGACATCTCCCAGGCGAAGTCGCCGCCCATGAAGCCGATCATGAGATCCTGGTTGAACGGCCAGGTGAGGAAATAGCAGGACGGGGCGGGCAGTTCCTCGGGCACGTAGTAGGTCAGCCATTCGTTGGGCCGGAAGTCGAACCGCGTGTCGTCGAACTGCAGCGCGACCTTGGCGAGCAGGCCCATGGGAAGATCGGCGATGGCCTGCTGCCTGGCCGGAGGAAGCGGCGGATCGAAGGCGATCGAACCGGCGTTCAGGACGCCGGTCGAGACCGTGACGATGCAGGCCTTCGCCCGGAGTTCGCCCGCCGGCGTGGTGACGGTGACACCCTTGTCGCCCCAGGCGATCCTGGAGACCGGGCTGGAGAGCACGACCGGGATGTCGGCGCCCATGCGCGCGATCAGTGTGCCGAAGCCTTCCTCGACCAGATAGTTGGGGTAGGTGTCCGCGCCGGCCCACCAGTCGGCGGTCGAGAGTTCGTCGAAGTCGACGCTCATGTCCATCACCATCCAGGACTGCGAGGTGGCCGAAAACGGAATGTCGGGCACCACCGTGGAGGCCGGAACGTCAAGGCCATTCCTGCCCGCGTCCGACAAGGCCTGCTCCACTTTTGCGTAGGCGTCCCAGTACTGCTCGAGCTGAGAACCGCGCGCGACGCCATCGCCGACATAGACCGTTTCGCCGGCATCGTCGTGCTGGAGAAGGTTAAATCCCAGTTCTTCGGCCGTGGTCGTGAAGAGTTTCTGTTTGGCCGACTGGATCCACGAACAGCCGTGATCGAACGGCACGCCAAAGGTTTCGCTTTCGGTCCAGGCGCGCCCGCCGATACGGTTCCCCGCTTCGAGCACCACGACGGACCGGCCCTCGGCCATCAGCATGCGCGCAGCCGCGATGCCGGCCGCCCCCGCACCGATCACGACGACATCGGGATCGCCGGGAACCTGCGCGCGCACGCCCAGCGGAGCGAGCATACCGACCGGGACTCCCGCCAGCAGGCTGCGGCGGCTGAGCGTGACAAATGGTGAATTCCGAGCCATGGACTGCTTCTCGCTGGTTGGGCCGGTGTCTGGAACGATCTTTACCTCTACAGTGTAGAATTGTCAATCATGCCATCGCTTTCAATTTCTCGCCAGCAGGTCACTGCGTCCTTGCCAACATCGGGGTTTCGCCTTATCAATCCGTTTCTCGGCGTGTCGCCGAGCCTCTGCCAAGATGTCTGCACTACGGGAAAAAACGCCATCGGCGCTGGCAGGAAGCGAACGCTCCGGTCGGCGTGCACCGCAAATCCGTACCTCCACTGAGCCTGGTGCGATTGGACGAAGGTACCCCTCGTGAACTACCGCCTCTATCTCTATCCCAATTCCTACGCGCTCACGGTCCATGCCGTGCTCGAAGAGCTGGAACTGGAGCATGAACTGAAATGGGTCGGCATCTTTCAGGACACGCCCGATCCCGATCTCCTGAAGGTGAGCCCGCATTGCCGCGTGCCCGCCCTGGAGGGAGACGACATCGTGCTCTTCGAGACCGGCGCCATCGCGCTCTATCTCGCCGAGCGGCACGGTTCGGGCAGCCTGCTCATCCCGTCCGGCGATCGGCGCCGCGGCCTCTTCCTGCAGTGGTTCCACTATCTCGCAACCACGCTGCAGCCCGACGTGATGATCCAGTTTCACCCGGAGGTCTATTTCGACGATCCCGGCGACCGGCAACGTCTCAAGGGCGCCTCCATGACGCGCCTCGACAAGGTGCACCGCACGCTCGACGCCGCGCTGGGGAACGGCCCGTGGTTCTTTGGCGACACACTCACCGTGCTCGACTTCCTGCTCGGCATGCAGGCGACCTGGCCTGAGAACTATCCAGACACCATCCAGGCCTATCCCAACATCGCGCGCCACCAGCGCGCCCTGCTGGAGCGCCCGTCGGTGCGCCGCGTGCTCGACATCCACCGCGCAAAAGTGCGCGAATGCGGCGACGAACTCATCCTCGCCATCGACCCGGAGGGCTGGTGACGGCGTGACGGCCGGCGAACGGCGGGCAACCGGCCCGAATTGCCCGCATCGCCCCTTGCCCGGCGTGCACTCGCCGAGTATGGTCCGCCGCCCGTAACCAATCGGAACACGCAACCTGCGGAGGGATGCCGGAGTGGTTGAACGGGGCGGTCTCGAAAACCGTTGTGCGCGTAGGCGTACCGAGAGTTCGAATCTCTCTCCCTCCGCCATTTTCCCTCCGTTGCAGATGCCAGCCGCTGGATCCGGACTGCATATGCAGACTTGCCAACCCGCCGACCTGGCGGTCGAAGTCTCTGACCGTCAATGACTGGCCAGACCGCCTGACGCCCGGAGCAAACCTGCAGGCGCTGTCCGGTCAATACGATCGGACCAGCCGGACCGGTTCATCACTTTCAACCACTCATGGCCGAAGGCAGGAATGTCACGATCTGTGGGAAGGTCGTGATCAGAACGACGGCAAAAAGCAGCAAGAAAAAGAACGGCAATGCCGCCTTCGCGATGCGAAGGGTATCTATTCCCGTCAGCCCCTGGATGACGAACAGATTGAACCCGACCGGCGGCGTGATCTGGCTCATCTCCACGACCAGCACAAGATAGATGCCGAACCAGATCGGATCGATACCGACCGCCATGACCATGGGCATGATTATGGACGTGGTCAGGATCACGACCGAGATCCCGTCGAGAAACAGCCCCAGCACGATGAAGAAGAGCGTGAACACGACGAGAAGGACATAGGGAGACAAACCCATGTCGCCGATCCAGGAAGCAAGGTTGCGAGGCAGCCCGGTGAAGCCCATGGCAACCGCCAGGAAAGCGGCCCCCAACAGAATGAAGGCAATCATGCAGGAGGTGCGTGCAGCCGAAAGCAGCGCGTCGAGGAAATCACGGCGAGTGAAACTTCCCGACAGCACCGCCAGAAGGATCGACAGGACCACACCAAGGGCCGCCGCGTCGGTCGGCGAGGCAAAGCCCGTGTAGATCGACCCGATTACCCCGACGATCAGCACCGCAACCGGTATGAGGCCCCGCGCCTCCCACAGTTTTTCCTTCAGCGACAAATGCATGTCCGGCGTCGGAATCAGGTCGGGATTCATCCAGGCGCGCACGGCGACATAGGCCCCGAAAAGCCCGACCAGCATCGCGCCGGGCACCAGCCCGGCGATGAAAAGGCGCGCGATGGATTGCTCGGCCGCCACACCGTAGACGATCAGGATGATCGACGGAGGGATCAGCAGACCCAGAGTCGCGGAACCGGCCAGCGTGCCCAGGACAAGACCTTCGGGGTAGCCGCGCGACCTGAGCTCGGGGACCGACATCTTGCCGATCGTTGCCGCCGTCGCGGCCGAAGAGCCTGAAACCGCGGCAAAGATCGCGCATCCCAGAACGTTCACATGCAGCAGACGCCCCGGCAATCCACCGAGCCAGGGGGCCAACCCGTTGAACATGTCCCGGCTCAGGCATGAGCGCAGGAGGATCTCGCCCATAAGGATAAACAACGGCAAGGCCGCCAGCGACCAGGAATGGCTGTGTCCCCAGAAGGTGGTCGCCATGACGAGGCCAACGGGCGCGTCGGAAAAGAAGACGAGCGCGACTGCGGCGACGCCCGCGAGGGCCAGCGCGACCCACAACCCGGCGGCGAGGAAGGCAAAGAGAACCCCGAGCAGAAGAAGGCCCATCATGGGATCGGACATTCAGACCTCCTCGGAATGTTCGATGACGGGCGCGCCGCGCGAGACGGTCTGCACGAGGCTGTCCACTATGGCCAGGAGCAGAAGCGACATGCCCACCGCCATGAATGATTGTGGAATCCAGAGGGGGACCGGAACGATGCCCGGCGAGATATCGTTGAAATGCCAGCTTTCGTAGACGAGCGCGAAAATGAAATAGCAGGCGTATCCGACCAGCGCCGCGCCGACGGTCAGGGCAAACACTTCAGCCCGGAGTTGTCCACGCGCGGACAAGCGCGAGATGACCAGAAAAACCTTGATATGCCCGCCCGAGCGAAACGTGTAAGGCATCGCAAGAAAGGTCGCCGCCGCCAGCATGAAGCCCGAGAAATCGGCGTAGGAAGGAATTGTCGATGGCAGCGGCAGGGCAAAGGCCCGTGTCGCGAAGTTCAGCAGCACCTGCGCACTGACCAGGATGGCAATGGCCAGAATGATGCCCGCGGCGATCCAGCCAGCCCCGAGATACGTCCGGTCAAGGAGACATCGCATGAGTGTTCCTTTCGAACGGGGACCGGTGGCCTGGCGGCCGTACCCGGAGGTCGCCCGCGTCTCCACGCGTTACCGTTGCGCGTTACCGTTGATAGGCGGTCAAGATCGACAACGCCGTATCCGAGGCGCCATCACGCCAGTTGGCGAGCATCCGTTCGCCGATCGCCTGCAGGCCGGCCTGCAGTTCCGCACTCGGTTCGTAGACCACCATTCCGTTTTCCGCCAGAACCGCGGTCTGTGCCTCGCCTTCCGCCATGGACATCTCCCAGCCCCGGACTTCGGCGGCCGCGGCGGCTTCGAGGATCGCGGCCTGCACGTCCCCGGGAAGCCGGCGGAAGGCGCGTTCGTTCACGATCACGATGTTCTTCGGCACCCAGGCATTGATCGGGGTGTAGTGGGTGACAAAGTCCCATGCGGCGGAATTTGCTCCGGTCGAGGGCGACGTGATCATCGCCTCGACCTGCCCGGTCGCAAAGGCCTGGGGAATGTTCGGGGCTTCGACCTGAACCGGTGCGGCGCCGGCGAGGGTGGCGAACTCTTCGAGGGCCGCGTTGTAGGCCCGGAAACGCAAACCTGCGAGGTCGTCAACCGCAGCGATCTCGCCATTGGTGTAAAGCCCCTGTGCAGGCCATGGAACGGAGAACAGCGGCATCAGACCCTGCGCGGCCAGAAGTTCCACGATGACCGGCTCCTGCACCTCCCACAGGCGAGCGGCGTCTTCGTAGCTGGCGGCCAGGAACGGCTGGCTGTCCAGACCGAACGCCGCGTCCTCGTTCGACAGGCGCGACAGGAAGAACTCGCCGATCGGCACCTGGCCCGATCGCACCGTGTTCTTGATCTCGGCATGCGGAAAAAGCGACCCGGCCGAATGGACCGTGATTTCGAGATCGCCGCCCGTCGCCCCGGCAACGGCCTCGGCGAATTGCATGATGTTCTGCGTGTGGAACGTTGCATCGCCGTATGGCGTGGGCATATCCCAGGTATCCGCCGACGCAGCGGTCACGAGCCCGGCCGTCAGAACCATGGCGGGAACGATGTGCTTCATGTTCAGGTCTCCTCTGCTGGACGCGACCGGGCCTCCACGGAATGCATTTCGTCCGACCCCACTTGACGACGTTGATAACACATCGATAACACGCCGATAACACGTCGATAAATTGTCGGCGCTTTACGCACGAGGCGGCGACTTTACGCAAGGGAGGACGCGCCAGATTCAGGCGTGTCGGGGTGCAGGCGGCCCGGCACGTCTGTTTCTTCCCGCATTTTCCTCCCTTCACTCTCACATTGCACGACCAACCCTGAAAATTGCACAGGATTCCGATTGAACGCGCGCCAGCGCCGGGATAGCGTGATTACGTACACAGAAAATGGGCGCACAGAAAACAGGCGCATGACAAATGGGTGTGCATAGTTGACGTGCGGATCGGCAGGGCCGGGGGAACGCGGTGGAAAGCAACAGGGCAGGGCTTCGCTGGGGAGTCGAGCGACGGCTCGAGTTCATCGAGTTCCGCCTGTTCTGGGAGGGGCATGTGAACCGCAGCGACCTGATGGAGCAGTTCGGGATATCGGTGAACCAGGCGTCCGCCGATCTGAACCGCTACATCGGCTTCGCCCCGGAAAACATGGTCTATGACAGGAGCGCGCGGACCTATGTCCGTGGTCGGGAATATGTCCCGCAGTTCCTGAAACCCGACGCCAGCCGCTATCTCGCGCAGCTGCGTTCCCTGGCCGATGGCATCATGGACAGCGATGACACCTGGATCGCCGGACTGCCGGCCCATGACGCCGCGCCAACGCCCGCCCGCGGTGTGAACCCAGTCACACTGCGATCCGTTGTCGGCGCCATTCGCCATTCAGAGGCCATGGAGGTGAAGTACCAGTCCCTCTCGCGCCCCGCGCCGGGTTGGCGGTGGATCGCGCCCCACGCCATCGGGTTTGATGGATTTCGGTGGCACACGCGGGCTTTTTGCGAGACCGGCGGGGTCTTCAAGGATTTTCTTCTTTCCCGGATACTCGAGACGCGCGGCGTCAGGACCAGCGGGATCACGGCCGATGCGGACAAGGACTGGCACGAGCACGTTACGCTCGAGATTGGACCCCACCCCGAACTCTCCGAGAGCCAGAAAAAGGTGATCGCCCTGGACTATGGCATGCGCGGTGGCAAGGCGGAGATCGAGGTTCGGCGCGCTCTGCTTTACTACACACTCAAGCGTCTCGGGCTCGATACCGACCCGTCGGCCCGCGCGCCGCAGAACCAGCAGATCGTGCTGCTTGAAATCCGCGGGGTCCCGGGATGACGAAACTCGAGGACATCGGGAACGGAGCCAGCGTCACCGGCGTCGTCCCGAACCAGCCGGTCGAGGTCGTGTCCTTCGACTGGATCGGCGATCAGGCACTGAACCTCGTCTATCGGATTCCAGGTGGTTCGGTTTCGGAAACCACGCTCTATCGGGACGACGAACACCGGCTGAGGGTCGAGCGGCGGGGTCGCGCCTGGTCCTTCGATGCAGACGGGTCCCTGCTGCGCCTGGTGACGGAAGCGAACCGTATCGCGCTGGCGCACTGTTTCGACCCCTATCTGGCCATCCATACGAGCCTTGTCGATCCCCTCCCGCACCAGATTTCGGCCGTCTATGGCGAGATGCTCCCTCGTCAGCCGCTTCGGTTCCTTCTCGCCGATGATCCGGGCGCCGGCAAAACCATCATGGCGGGGCTGCTGATCAAGGAGCTGATTGCACGGAGCGATCTCGAGCGATGTCTCGTCGTGGCGCCCGGCAGCCTCGTGGAGCAGTGGCAGGACGAACTGGGCGAAAAGTTCTCGCTGGAATTCGACATTCTCTCCCGGGACATGATCGAGACTTCCCGCTCGGGAAATGTGTTCAACGATCACAACCGCCTCATCGCGCGCCTCGACGTCCTGGCCAGAAACGAAGATTTGCAGCACAGGCTTCGTTCCTCGAGCGAGTGGGATCTGGTCATCTGCGACGAGGCGCATCGTATGTCCGCGAGCTTCTTCGGCGGCGAGGTGAAATACACCAGGCGCTATAGGCTCGGCCAGCTGCTCGGACAGGTCTGCCGTCACCTGCTTCTGATGTCCGCCACGCCGCACAACGGGAAGGAAGAGGACTTTCAGCTGTTCATGGCCCTGCTCGATGGAGACCGCTTCGAGGGGCGTTTCCGTGACGGTGTGCACCACGCGGACAGCGCCGACATGATGCGTCGCCTGACCAAGGAAGAGCTGCTGAAATTCGATGGCCGACCGCTCTTTCCGGAGCGCCGGGCCTATACGGTCAAGTACGGACTCTCCTCCCAGGAGGCCGGCCTATACGGCGCGGTGACCGAGTACGTCCGGACCGAGATGAACCGTGTCCAGAGGTTCGCCGACCAGGACGGGAAGAAGCGCAACAATGTCGGCTTCGCCCTTCAGATCCTGCAGCGTCGCCTGGCCTCGTCACCGGCCGCGATCCACGAATCGCTGAAAAGGCGGCGCGAGCGCCTGGAAGCGGAGCTCGCCCAGGCCCGGCTTGCGCGCAGGGGAACGGGCTCTCCCGTCCGTTCCGAGAACGTCACCGAGGAAATCCTCGGGAACATCGAGGAGCTCGAACAGGACGAGATCGACGATCTCGAGGACCTGATCTCGAAGGGCGCGACGACTGCCGAGACGGTGGAGCAGCTTGAAATCGAGGTCCGGACCCTGAAAGGCCTCGAGGCGATGGCCCTGGGCGTCCTGCGGTCCGGAAAGGATACGAAATGGACCCAGCTCGACAGGATTCTCGATGACGACCTGATGATCGACGCCGATGGAAACCGTCGCAAGCTGATCGTCTTCACCGAGCCCAAGGACACCCTGCGCTATCTGGCCGGAAAGTTGCGCGCGAGGCTTGGCAGACCGGAAGCCGTCGAGGTCATCCACGGAGGTGTAACGCGCAAGGAGCGCCGCAAAGTGGTCGAGCGGTTCATGCAGGACCGCGACATGCTGGTGCTCGTCGCCAACGACGCCGCGGGCGAGGGTGTGAACCTTCAGCGTGGGCACCTCATGGTCAACTACGATCTGCCGTGGAACCCGAACAGGATCGAGCAGCGCTTCGGTCGCATTCACCGGATCGGCCAGACGGAGGTCTGCCATCTCTGGAATCTGGTCGCGGCCGACACCCGCGAGGGCGAGGTCTATGCCCGCCTGCTCGAGAAGCTGGAGGCGGCGCGAGAGGCTCTGGGCGGTCGCGTCTACGATGTCCTCGGCGAACTCTTCGAGGGCACGGCCCTCAGGGATCTGCTTTTCGAGGCGATCCGCTACGGGGAGCGGGAAGACGTCAGGGCCAGGCTCTTCAAGGTCGTGGACGGGGCCGTCGACCGGAACCACCTGCTGCAGCTTCTCGACCGCCGGGCGCTGACAAATGACTCAATGCCCCGGGCAAGGGTTCACGATCTGCGCATGGATATGGAACGGGCGCAGGCGCAAAGGCTGCAGCCGTATCACGTGCAGAGCTTCTTCGTGGAGGCCTTCAAACGACTCGGCGGTCACATCAAACGCCGCGAGGAGGGGCGCTGGGAAATCACCCACGTTCCCGTGCGCATCAGGGAGCGCGACCGGCAGATCGGCGGGGGCACGCCGCTCCAGAAGAAATACGAGCGCATCTGCTTCGGGAAAGGCGGGATTCATCGCCAGCCCGTCGCCGCCTTCGTCTGCCCCGGGCATCCCCTCCTCGAAGCCGTCATCAGCCTGATCCGCGAGCGATACGATCACCTGATGCGGCGCGGGGCCGTCCTGGTGGACGACACCGACCCGGGCGAGGACATCACCGCGCTCTTTCTGCTCGAGCATGGCGTTCAGGACGGGCGCCCCACGGCGACCGGCAGGCCCCATGTCGTCTCGGAGCAATTCCAGTTCACCGCCATAAACGGCAGGGGTGAAGCGAGCGATGCCGGCATCGCGCCGCACCTGAACCTGCGTCCCGCCGGACCCGAAGAGATCGCACTGGCGCAGAACCTGCTGGACGCGGACTGGTTGCGCAATGACCTGGAGAAGACTGCCGTCCGGTTTGCAACGGTGGAGCTGGCCCGGCGCCATGTGGCCGAGGTCAAGGCGCGCCGCCTGCCCGAGATCGACAGGGTCGAGCGGGAAGTGCGTGCGCGCCTCGGGAAGGAAATCAACCACTGGGATGCGCGGGCGTTCGAACTCCAGGAAGAAGAGCGGGCCGGAAAGCAAACCCGTGTGAACTGGCGGAACGCCCGACGGCGCGCGGAGGACCTGGCGGAGCGTCTGAAACGTCGCATGGAAGTGCTGGAACAGGAGAGGTTCATCTCGGCCCGGCCTCCACGCGTGCGCGGCGGAATGGTGGTCATTCCCCACGGATTGCTTGGAACGCTCGGCCCCGCACCGGAAATGGCCGGCGTCAGGGCGAACGAGGTCTCGGAGGATCCCCTGGCTCGCCGTGAAATCGAACTCGCCGCCATGGCCGCCGTCATCGCGGCCGAAAAGGCGCTCGGGAACGAGCCTGCCGATGTGTCCGCCAAAAAGGTCGGCTACGACATCGCCTCCTACGATCCCGGGGCAGACCACCTTCGCTTCATCGAAGTGAAGGGACGGATCGATGACGCCGACACGGTCATGGTCACGCGCCAGGAGGTCATCACCTCCCTGCACGAGCCCGACAGGTTCATCCTTGCGATCGTTCAGGTTGGAAAAGGCTATGTCCAGGAGCCGCGATATGTGCGCAGGCCGTTCTCGCAGGAGCCGGAGTTTGGTACCGTCGCGATTCAGATGAACATCAAAAGCCTGCTCGAGCGCGCGGAGAGACCCCAATGAACGATTTCGCCATTCTCGCTCCCGTTCCCCTGGAACATCTGGAATCCGGGCGGGTTATCGCGGACGAAACCGGCTTCGTCGCCTATGGGTCGCGCAAGCTGGAATTCTTTCTCGACATAGAAGAGCGTCGGGACGGCAACCCCGTGACCGTTCTCATCTATGCGTCGCACGACCCCTCGTATGACTACGCCGTGTCCGTCCCGAGGGTGTCATGGTTCGGCCGGTATATCGGACACGAAAAAGCGCGCAATGGCGAGCACCCGCTCGGGATGCAACATCGGCCGTCGACTACCGCACGATATCCCGACGACAACAGCGGTCATTGGCGCGTCTTCTGGCATGTCGAGAGGCTGTCGCAGCTTGCGCCCGGGAACCGTTTTCATATTTCGGAATTGCAGACCATCGAGGGCAACTGGCGCGAGGATTACCCTCCGCGCGGACCCGAACTTGTTCGCTGGCGCGCATCCGTCGAGTTCCCGGAATAAGCCATGCCCCAGCCATGACCCAGCCATACAAAAAGAAACTCATCGAGGTTGCGATTCCGCTGGAGGCGATCAATGCGGCGGCGGTGCGGGAGAAGTCGATCCGGCACGGGCATCCCTCCACCCTGCATCTGTGGTGGGCGCGGCGGCCGCTGGCGGCGTGTCGGGCGGTGCTGTTTGCGCAGCTGGTGGACGATCCCTCCAGCCTGCCGGACGAGTTTCCGACGCCCGAGGCGCAGGAGGCCGAGCGCAGGCGGCTGTTTGCGATCATCGAGGAACTGGTGAAATGGGAGAACTCGACCAACGAGGAGGTGCTGGAACGCGCGCGGGCGGAAATCCGCAAAAGCTGCGGCGAGCCGCTGCCGCCGGTCCATGACCCGTTCTCGGGCGGCGGGTCGATCCCGCTGGAGGCGCAGCGGCTGGGCCTGCCCGCCCATGGCTCCGACCTGAACCCGGTGGCGGTGATGATCGGCAAGGCGATGATCGAGATCCCGCTGAAGTTCAAGGATATGGAACCGGTCCATCCCGGCATCAGGGAGCGCCAGTTTTACCGCAATGCCGAAGGGCTGGCGGAGGACGTCAAACACTACGGCGCGTGGATGCGCGAGAAGGCATTCGAGCGCATCGGGCATCTTTATCCGAAGGTTGAACTGCCAAGCGAATATGGCGGCGGCAAGGCAACGGTGATCGCCTGGATATGGGCGCGCACCGTGCCGAGCCCCGACCCGGCGTTCTCGGATGTCCAAGTTCCAATCGCTTCAAGCTTCCTGCTGAGTTCCAGGGCCGGCAAGGAGGCTTGGGTCGAGCCGATCGTGGACCGGCGGGCCAGGACCATCGCCTATCGTATCCGGCACGGGGGAACAAAAGACGAAATCGCCAACGCGAAGGAAGGCTCCAAGGCCGGGCGCGGCGCGAATTTCCGCTGCCTGATGTCGGACACGGCGATTACGCCCGATTACATAAAGCGGACCGGGCGCAGAGGAGAAATCGGCCAAACGCTAATGGCGATCGCAGTGAAGGGTAAGGGCGGTAGGGTCTATTTGCCACCTACCGATTCAGATGCTGAGATCGCCAAGTCTGCGCGACCGGACTGGCGACCTTCGCTACGGATATCAGATGATAGACGAGCATTTACTCCCCCGGATTATGGCATGCCAACTTTTGGCGATCTGTTTACCGACCGGCAATTGATGGCGCTGAACACATTCAGCGATCTGGTGCATGAGGCGCGGGCGAAGATCGAGGCGGACGCCCTGGCGGCGGGTTTTTCCCATGACCCGACACCACTGCGCGACGGCGGCACGGGAGCCAAAGCCTATGGCGAGGCGGTGAGCGTGTATCTGGCATTCATCGTCGATAAATGCGCCGATTACTGGTCTTCAATCTGCACATGGGGTAGCTCTCGCGAGACAATGGGGCATACCTTTGTCCGCCAAGCCCTACCGATAACATGGGACTACGCCGAAGCAAATCCGTTTTCGGGTTCGACGGGCAACTGGACGTCGATGCGCGACTGGGTCCGCAAAGCCGTCGGCGCCTTCCTGCCAGGGGCGGAAGGAACGCAGGTGCAGTATGATGCGCAAACACGTGTCTATCCCTCGAACGCCGTCATCTCCACCGACCCGCCCTATTACGACAACATCGGATATGCGGACCTGTCCGATTTCTTCTTTGCCTGGATGAAACCTCTTGTTCGCCCTGTCTTTCCCGAAGCGTTCGGCATGTTGGCAACGCCCAAATCCGAAGAACTGGTCGCAACGCCCTATCGGCACGGGGGAAAACAGGACGCCGGGAACTTCTTTCTTGAAGGAATGAACCGCGCCATCGCCAACATGGCGGCGCAATCCAATTCCGCCTTCCCGGCGACGATCTATTACGCTTTCAAACAGAGCGAAATCGCGCAGGAAGGGATCAGTTCGACCGGCTGGGCGACGTTCCTGCAGGCTGTAATCGAGGCCGGCTACGCCGTGGTCGGCACATGGCCGATGCGCACCGAGATGAGCAATCGAATGAGGGCGATGGGCAGCAACGCCCTCGCCAACTCGGTCGTCCTCGTCTGCCGCAAGAAGGAAGCCACGGCGGAAACCGTCACCAGCGCCGAATTGATCCGCGCGCTGAAACGCGAACTGCCCGCGGCCATCGCCGAACTCCAGGCCGCCAACATCGCCCCCGCCGACATGCCGCAGTCGGCCATCGGCCCGGGCATGGGGGTCTTCTCGCGCTACACTGCCGTGCTCGAGGCCGACGACAGGCCGATGACGGTCAGGACGGCGCTGCAACGCATCAATGCCGAACTCGATGAATACCTCGGCGACATTCAGGGCGATTTCGACGCCGATACGCGCTTCGCCATCACCTGGTTCGAGCAGCACGGCATGGGCAAGGGCGATTATGGCGTGGCCGACAACCTGGCCCGTGCCCGCGGCATCTCGGTCGACAGCGTCAAACACGCCGGGATCGTCGAAAGCGCGGCGGGCAAGGTGCGCATCCTTGCACGCGACGGGCTCGACCACGAGTGGGAGCCCGCCGAAGACACACACCTGACGGTCTGGAAATGCCTCCAGTACCTCGTGCGCCAACATGAAAAGGACGGCGTCTCGTACGACACCGCGCTGCTGCTCCGAAAGATCGACGACAGGGCCGGGGCGGTGAAGGACCTCGCCTACTGCCTCTACGACATCGCCGCCAACAAGCGGCAGGACGCGAAAGAGGCGACCGCCTATAACGCCCTGATCGCCGACTGGCCGGACCTGATTCGCGACGCCGCGGCGATCCACGATATGCGCGGTCCCGGCCAGACAGGTATGGATTTCTGAGGGAACGATCATGGCAAAGAGCACACGCCAGCACGTCTTCGAAGGCATGGAACTGCTGCCGGAGGGATTGATCCCCTTCGTCGAGAAGCGGCTGGAATCGCAGGTCAAGGGACACTGGCAGGTCGAGGTCGTGCAGCGTGTTTCCGGCCTCAAGGCCGATGGCGGCGCCATCGCCTGGGATCAGCAGGGACTCCTGAAGGCGATGATGATCTTCTGGAAAGAGGCGTTCAAAGATGTGCTGGGGCCTCCGGAGCGCTCCTACGTGTCCGAGCTGCTCGACGTGCGCAACAAACTCTCGCACAACGAGACCTTCACCTATGACGACGCCGAGCGGGCGCTGGACACGATGCGGCGGCTGCTCGAAGCGGTGAGCGCCAGGGATATGGCCGAGGAGATCGGCAAGGCGCGCGATACCATCCTGCGCACGAAATACGCCGAACTGGTCCGCAACGAGGAGCGGCGGAAAACGCAACGCTCCGACATCCCGGTCGATACCGTGGCGGGCCTGATGCCGTGGCGCGAAGTGGTCGAGCCGCACCAGGATGTGGCGGCGGGCGAGTTCCAGCAGGCCGAGTTCGCCGCCGACCTCGCCAAGGTGCACAACGGCAGCGCGCCGCCGGAATACCGCGATCCGGTGGAGTTCTTCTCCCGCACGTACCTGACGGAGGGTTTGAGCAACCTGCTGATCGGCGCCGCCAGGCGGCTGTCCGGCGCGGGCGGCGATCCGGTCGTCGAGTTGCAGACAAACTTCGGCGGCGGCAAGACGCACTCGATGCTGGCGCTCCACCACATGGCGGGCGGGACACCGGTGGAGGATCTGCCGGGGCTCGACCAGCTTCTGTCCGCGAACGGACTTGCCGTCCCCGGGAAGATCAACCGTGCCGTACTGGTGGGTACGTCGCGTGGCCCGCAGGACGTCATCGGCCTGGAAGGTGGTCGGGAAATCCGCACGACCTGGGGCGAACTGGCGTGGCAACTGGGCGGGGCCGGGGCTTTCGACATGATCGCCGGACAGGACGCAAGCGGGATTGCGCCCGGCTCGGACCTGCTCGAGGCGATCTTCAGGAAATGCGCGCCATGTCTGATCCTGATCGACGAATGGGTCGCCTATCTGCGTCAGATCTACAGGGTCGAGGGTCTGCCCTCCGGCTCCTTCGACGCCAACCTGACCTTCGTTCAGGCGCTGACCGAGGCGGTCAAGGCGAGTCCGGGCACGCTGCTGGTTGCATCCCTGCCCGCTTCACAGATCGAGGTCGGCGGCGAAGGGGGCCAGGAGGCTCTGGCGCGACTGAAACAGACTTTCAGCCGCATCGAGTCCTCGTGGCGTCCGGCATCGCAGGAAGAAAGCTACGAGATCGTCCGCCGGCGGCTGTTCAGGGAGATTCCCGGCGACAGGTTCCATCACCGTGACAACACGGTGAAACGGTTCGCAAGGCTCTACAGCGAGAACACCAGCTATTTCCCGCAGGGCTGCGCGGATCAGGACTACCGGCGCAAACTGGAAAGGGCCTATCCGATCCATCCCGAACTGTTCGACCAGCTCTACACCGGCTGGGGCTCGCTGGAGAAATTCCAGCGCACGCGCGGCGTGCTGCGGCTGATGGCGCAGGTGATTCATGAACTCTGGATGGGCGACGATCCCTCGGTCATGATCATGCCGGGCAGCGTGGCGATCAGCCGGGCGCGCGTGGAACCGGAACTGCTCCATTACCTCGACGCAAGCTGGCAGTCGATTATCGCAGGCGACGTGGAGGGGGCGACCTCGATCCCCTACAGGATCGACCAGTCCGCCCCGAACCTGAACCGCTATTCCGCGACGCGCAGAGTCGCGCGCGCCGTCTTCATGGGAACGGCGCCCACGCATGGCCAGGAGAACAGGGGCCTCGACGACAGACAGATCAACCTTGGCGTCGTGCAGCCCGGTGAGCGCCCGGCGATATTTGGTGACGCCCTCAGACGCCTGACCAACCAGGCCAGGTTCATGCACAGCGATCTCGGGCGCTACTGGTATTCGATGTCGGCGAACCTGAACCGGATGGCCGCCGATCGCGCAGAACAGCTTGAGGAAGCTCTTGTCCTGATGGAAATCGACAAGGCGCTGGCTGGCTACATCAATGGTCTCGGCGACCGTGAGCACTTCGATGCCGTGCAGGCGGCGCCTGGCGGCTCGTCCGACGTGCCCGACGAGCCGGACGGCGTGCGTGCCGTCGTTCTGGGCGTCGCCCACCCACACACCCACACCGGCAGGGACGACTCCAGGGCGCTCACCGAAGCCAGGGACATCCTGATGCAGCGCGGCGGCACGCCGCGCGTTTACCGCAACATGCTCGTGTTCCTCGCGGCGGATGAGCGCCAGCTCGACAACCTGAAGGCAGCGATGCGCCATGCACTCGCGTGGGCGGAGATCGTTCGCGACACCGAACGCCTCGACCTGACGCAAAGCGACAGCGCGCTCGCCAGGGCAAAGCTGACGGAAGGCAAGGAGACGCTGAACACCCGCCTGAAAGAGGCCTGGTGCTACCTGCTGTATCCGGTGCAGGAAAGCGCCCAGGCGGACCTCGAATGGACATGGGCCAGAGTTCCCACCCAGGACGGGTTGCTGGCGCGTGCAGGCAGGAAGCTTGTCCGTGACGAAGGACTGTTGCCCGAACTCGGGCCCGCCCGACTGGACCGCGAACTGCAGAAATACATCTGGAACGGGAAAGACCACCTGTCCCTGAAAGACCTGTGGGAGTACATGAACCGCTACACCTACCTGCCCCGCGTCAAGGACCGCAGCGTGCTTGCGAAAGCCGTTCAGTCAGCGGTCAGCGGGATGTTTCCGGGTCCCTTTGCATACGCTGACCGATGGGATGAAACCAGGCATGGCTACACTGGTCTGGCGATATCGGGCGCAGGCCACGTTCAGGTCGTGATCGACGGCGATTCGGTCATCGTCAGGCCCGACGTCGCGGAAGCCCATCGGCCCGAACCGGATGGCGACCCCGCCGGGACGGACGGAGCCGACCCCGCGAAACCCGGCGGCCCCGCGCCGGGACCGGATGGCGACCCGGACGGAGGCCCGGATCCGGGCACCGAAAGGAAGCCCACGCGCTTCGTCGGCACCGTCATGATTTCGGCCGACCGGCCTGCGCGCGAGGTCCACCGGATCGTGGAAGCGATCGTCGAGCAGCTGACCACGCTTCCAGACAATGAAGTGTCCCTGAAACTGGAGATTGACGCCGAGGTTCCCTCGGGCCTGGATCGCGCCAAAGTCAGAACCCTGATCGAGAACGCAACGACGCTGGGCTTCATCGACAAGGCCGTCAAGTGATCGACGGCAGGGGATCGACGGCAGGGGGTCGACAGCAGGGGCTGGAGGCCCAATCCGGATGACGATGACGCCCGCGCGCGAGCGCACCCGCCTCGCCGGCAGAGCGACCTCGCCCGCGAGCCGGGCGGCTGGCCGGGTGTGACGGGCCGGACGATGCAGCGCTGGGCGACCGGCCGGGCCTGTGACGGCAGGACGCGGGAAGGGTGGTGTCCATGACGGGCGAGGAACAGCGGTGGTTCCAGCGTGTGCCGGCATGGGTTCGGCTGACGGTCGCGGCGGTGTGGCGGCGGCTCCGGCGTGTGCCGGTATGGTTTTGGCTGACGGTCGTGGTGGTGGTGTGGCGGTGGCTCCTGCGTGTGCCGGCATGGTTTTGGCTGACGGTCGTGGCGGCGGTGTGGCGGTGGCTCCTGCGTGTGCCGGCATGGTGGCTCCAGCATGTGCCGGCATGGGTTCTGCCGGTGATCGTGGCGGTGGCAGCGATCGTAGCGGCGGCAGTGGCAGTGGTGTGCTGGTGGGACTGGTTGCGGTGCGGGTGGCACTGGTTGCGGAGCGGGTCGGAGTCTTTCGAATCGAAAGGCGAAACATTACGCAATATCGTACTGATCCCGGGCGCAATCATCGGCCTGTTTTTCCTATGGTGGCGCAATCGGACAGCCGGCAAGCAGGCGGAGACGGCCAACAAGCAGGCGAAGACAGCCGCCAAACAGGCGGAGACGGCGGCGCGCGGCCTGCGCAACGAGCGTTTCCAGAAGGGCGCGGACATGCTGGGCAACGCCACGCTGACGACGCGCCTTGGCGGGGTCTACGCCCTGGAACAGCTCGCACGGGAGCACCCGGAAGAGTATCACGTCCAGATCGTGAGGCTGCTCTGTGCCTTCATCCGGCCTCCGGCGTATGGCGGAAGGTCGGAGGCCGGCGGGGCGGATGGCGGAAGGTCGGAGGCCGGCGGGGCGGATGGCGGAAGGTCGGAGGCCGGCGGGGCGGATGGCGGAAGGTCGGAGGCCGGCGGGGCGGATGGCGGAAGGTCGGAGGCCGGCGGGGCGGATGGCGGAAGGTCGGAGGCCGGCGGGGCGGATGGCGGAGGGCAGGCCGGTTCGGCACACAGACCCAATCGCCTCTGCGCGGCGGATATCGAAGCGGCGGCCCAGGCCATCGGAGACCGCCGCGTGGAGAATGACCGCAGCGGATTTTTCCTGAACCTGCGGGGCGCGCACCTGTCGCGCGCGCAGCTGCCGGACGCGCACCTGTCGCGCGCGAAACTGTGGCGCGCAAACCTGTGGCGCGCAGACCTGCGGGGCGCGAACCTGTCGCGCGCGAACCTGGAGCACGCAAACCTGGAGCGCGCGATCCTGCAGAGCGCGAAACTGTGGCGCGCGAACCTGTCACACGCAAACCTGCAGAGCGCGGACTTTCGGAACAAACTATCGCTTCTAAGACCGCGGGGCGCGAAACTGCCGGGCGAGAACCTGCCGGGCGCGAACCTGTCGCGCGCGAGCCTGCGGGGCGCGAACCTGTCACACGCGAAACTGGAGGACGCGAACCTGCAGGGCGCGAAACTGTGGGGCGCGATCCTGGAGAGCGCGAACCTGTCGGGCGCGGACCTGTCGCATGTCAAAGGGCTCACGCAGTCCGGGCTGGACAAGGCGTTCATATGGAAA
Organism: Alphaproteobacteria bacterium; assembly: GCA_965204785.1. Classification (GTDB taxonomy): domain Bacteria; phylum Pseudomonadota; class Alphaproteobacteria; order SP197; family SP197; genus SP197. Next base: position 2,102,545 of record OZ242015.1, read on the forward strand.
GGGAAAGACCCGCCCCTACTGGAGGACGCTCTGGACCACGTGACCAGGAAGCCTCTGGTCTGGCAGGGTGAGGAGCGTCCCCCCCGAAGACGAGGCCGGGGACTGACGCGCGGTCGCGCGATGGCTTGATAAGAATCCCGGCCCTTAAAGGCTTCCCCGAAGTGCCGTACATTCAGGACGTGTCGACGTGTCCGGGCGGTGTGCCCGACCGGAACCCGGTGCTGGAGGCCCAATCTGGATGACGATGACGCCCGAGCGCGAGCGCACCCGCCTCGCCGGCGGTCTCACGATTGCCCGCAAGGCGTTGTATGGGCCGCCCTGGCAGAGCGACCTCACCCGCGAGCCGGGCGTGACGGGCCGGATGATGCACCGCTGGGCGGCTGGCCGGGCCTGTGACGGCGAGACAAGGAAGGGGTGTTGTTCATGACGGACACGGCGCGGCGGTGGCTCCGGCGTGTGCCGGCATGGGTTCCGCTGACGGTCATGGCGGCGCTAGTGGCAATAGCAGCGGTCTGGGCGGCGGTGGACTGGTGGGACTGGTTGCGGGGGCCGGAGCCTCTCGAATCGGGCGGCGCAACATTGCGCAATTTCGCACTGGTCTCGGTCGCAATCGTCGGCCTGCCTTTAGCATTGTGGCGCAATCTGACAGCCTACAAGCAGGCGGAGACGGCGGCGCGCGGCCTGCGCAACGAGCGTTACCAGAAGGGCGCGGACATGCTGGGCAACGCCACGCTGGCGACGCGCCTTGGCGGGGTCTACGCCCTGGAGCAGCTCGCAAGGGAGCACCCGGAAGAATATCACGTCCCGATCGTGGATCTGCTCTGCGCCTTCATCCGGCATCCGGTGGAGGAAGGAAGGCCGGAGTCCGGCGGGGCGGATGGCGGAGGGCTGGACGATCCGGCACACGAGGCAGAGCTCCGCTGCGCGCCGCATATCGAAGCGGCCGCCCAGGCCATCGGACGCCGCCGCGTGGAGAATGACCCCAGCGGATTTTTCCTGAACCTGCGAGGCGCGCACCTGGAGGGCGCGGACCTGCGGAACGCGAAACTGTCGGGCGCGTTCCTGTGGGGCGCGTTCCTGTGGGGCGCGAATCTGCAGGACGCGAACCTGGAGGACGCGAACCTGGAGGAAGCGCACCTGGAGGGCGCGAACCTGTGGCGCGCGATCCTGCGGGACGCGCACCTGGAGGACGCGGACCTGTCGCGCGCGCTCCTGTTAGGCACACACTTGGAGGGCGCACACTTGGAGGGCGCACACTTGGAGGGCGCACACTTGGGGGGCGCGTACCTGGAGGGCGCACACTTGGAGGGCGCGTACCTGGAGGGCGCGAACCTGGAGGGCGCGAACCTGGAGGGGGCGCGCCTGTCAGGGGCGCGCCTGTCGGACGCGAACCTGCAGGGCGCGAACCTGTCGCGCGCGAACCTGTGGGGCACGATCCTGCGAGGCGCAGACCTGTCGCGCGCAAACCTGTCGGGCGCGAAGCTGGGGCGCGCGAACCTGTCGGACGCGAACCTGGAGGGCACGGACCTGGAGGGCGCGGAACTGGAGGGTGCGGACCTGTCGCGCGCGAACCTGTCAGGTGTCAAAGGGCTCAAGCAGTCCGAACTGGACAAGGCGTTCATACGGGAAGGGGAAGACCCGCCCCAGCTGGGAGGCGCTCTGGACGCCGAGACCGGGGAGCCTCTGGTCTGGCAGGGTGAGGAGCGTCCCCCCGAAGACGAGGCCGGGGACTGACGGGCCGGATGATGCACCGCTGGGCGGCTGGCCGGGCCTGTGACGGCGAGACAAGGAAGGGGTGGTGTTCATGACGGGCGCAGTGCAGCGGCGGCTCCGGCGTGTGCTGGCATGGGTTCTGCCGGCGGTCGGGGTGGCGGTTTTGGCAGTGGCGTTCGGGTGGGACTGGTTGCGGGGGCCGGAGTCTTCCGACTCGGGCGGCGAAACATTGCGCAATCTCGCACTGATCTCGGTCGCAATCGTCGGCCTGCCTTTCGTATGGTGGCGCAATCTGACAGCAGACAGGCAGGCGGAGACGGCCAACAAGCAGTCGGAGACGGCGGCGCGCGGTCTGCGCAACGAGCGTTACCAGAAGGGCGCGGACATGCTGGGCAACGCCACGCTGGCGACGCGCCTTGGCGGGGTCTACGCCCTGGAGCAGCTCGCCCTGGATCACCCGGAAGAGTATCACGTCCAGATCGTGAAGCTGCTCTGCGCCTTCATCCGGCATCCGGTGGAGGAAGGAAGGCCGGAGTCCGGCGGGGCGGATGGCGGAGGGCCGGACGGTTCGGTGTACGAACCCGATCGTCGCTGCGCGCCGCATATCGAAGCGGCGGCCCAGGCCATCGGAGACCGCTGCGTGGAGAATGACCGCCGCGGACTTGTCCTGAACCTGCAGGGCGCGAACCTGTCGGGTGCGCAACTGTGGCACCCGAACCTGGAGTTCGCGAACCTGGAGTTCGCGAACCTGGAGGGTGCGGACCTGTTGGGCGCGAACCTGTTGGGCGCGAGCCTGGAGAGCGCGAACCTTTCGGAAGCGCACCTGTCGGGCGCGAACCTGCGGAGAGTGCGCCTTTTGGGCGCGAACCTTTCGGGAGCGCAACTTTTGGGCGCGAACCTGCCGGAGGCGAACCTGTCGCGCGCGAAGCTGGAGGGCGCGAACCTGGAGTTCGCGAAGCTGGAGGGCGCGAACCTGCAGGGCGCGAAACTGTCGGGCGCGAAACTGTGGTGCGCGAACTTGTCGACTGTGAACCTGTCGGACGCAAACCTGGAGGGCGCGAACCTGCCGGAGGCGAAACTGCCGGACGCGATCCTGTCGCGCGCAAATCTGGAGGGCGCGGGCCTGGAGGGCGCAAACCTGGAGTTCGCGAACCTGCGGAGCACAAACCTGCGGAGCACAAACCTGAAGGGCACAAACCTGAAGGACGCGTTCCTGGAGGGCGCGGACCTGGAGGGCGCGGACCTGCGGGATACAAACTTGTCGGGCGCGAACCTGTCGCGCGCGAAGCTGTGGCGTGTCGAAGGGCTCAAGCAGTCCGGGCTGGACGCGGCGATCATATGGGAATGGGAAGACCCGCCCCTACTGGAGGGCGCGCTGGACACCGTGACCGGGGAGCCTCTGGTCTGGGAGGGTGAAGAGCATCCCCCCAAAGACGAGGCCGGGGACTGATGGGCCGGACGATGCAGCGCTGGGCGACCGGCCGGGCCTGTGACGGCGGGACGCGGGAGGGTTGGTGTCCATGACGGACGCAGCGCGACGGTGGCTCCGGCGTGTACCGGCATGGGTTTGGCTGGCGGCTGTGGCGGCGCTAGCGGTCGTGGCAGTGGCGTACTGGTGGGACTGCTTGCAGGGCGGGTGGGACTGGTTGCGGGGGCCGGAGTCTCCCGAATCGAACGGCGAAACATTGCGCAATATCGCACTGATCCTGGTCGCAATCGTCGGCCTGCCTTTAGCATTGTGGCGCAATCTGACAGCCTACAAGCAGGCGGAGACGGCGGCGCGCGGCCTGCGCAACGAGCGTTACCAGAAGGGCGCGGACATGCTGGGCAACGCCACGCTGGCGACGCGCCTTGGCGGGATCTACGCCCTGGAGCAACTCGCGCGCGATCACCCGGAAGAGTATCACATCCCGATCATGGAGCTGCTCTGCGCCTTCATCCGGCATCCGGTGGAGGAAGGAAGGCCGGAGTCCGGCGGGGCGGATGGCGGAGGGCTGGACGATCCGGCACACGAGGCAGAGCTCCGCTGCGCGCCGCATATCGAAGCGGCCGCCCAGGCCATCGGACGCCGCAGCGTGGAGAATGACCCCAGCGGATTTTTCCTGGACCTGCGAGGCGCGGACCTGGAGGGCGCGCACCTGGAGGGCGCGAACCTGGAGGGCGCGATCCTGTGGGACGCGATCCTGTGGGACGCGAACCTGCCGGGCGCGAACCTGTCGGGCGCGTACCTGGAGGGCGCGAACCTGTCGCGCGCAATCCTGTCGGGCGCGATCCTGCGGGACGCGAACCTGGTGGACGCGGACCTGTCGCGCGCGCTCCTGTTAGGCACACACTTGGAGGGCACACACTTGGAGGGCGCACACTTGGAGGGCGCACACTTGGAGGGCGCGTACCTGGAGGGCGCACACTTGGAGGGCGCGTACCTGGAGGGCGCGTACCTGGAGGGCGCGTACCTGGAGGGCGCGTACCTGGAGGGCGCGTACCTGGAGGGCGCGAACCTGGAGGGCGCGAACCTGTCGAACGCGAACCTGGAGGACGCGGACCTGTCAGGTGTCAAAGGGCTCAAGCAGTCCGGGCTGGACAAGGCGTTCATACGGGAAGGGGAAGACCCGCCCCTACTGGAGGGCGCTCTGGACGCCGAGACCGGGGAGCCTCTGGTCTGGCAGGGTGAGGAGCGTCCCCCCGAAGACGAGGCCGGGGACTGACCGGCAGTCGCGCGGTGGCGTGTAAAGAATCCCGGCCCTTAAAGGCTTCCCTGAAGTGTCGTATATTCAGGACGTGTCCGGGCGATGTGCCTGCGACCGGAACCCGGGGCTGGAGGCCCAATCTGGATGACGATGACGCCCGCACGCGAGCGCACCCGCCTCGCCGGCGATCTCACGATTGCCCGCAAGGCGTTGTATGGGCCACCCTGGCAGAGCGACCTCACCCGCGAGCCTTGCGTGACGGGCCGGACGATGCGCCGCTGGGCGACCAGCCGGACCTGTGACGGCAGGACGCGGGAGGGTTGGTGTCCATGACGGACGCAGCGCGACGGTGGCTCCGGCGTGTACCGGCATGGGTTTGGCTGGCGGCTGTGGCGGCGCTAGCGGTCGTGGCAGTGGCGTACTGGTGGGACTGCTTGCAGGGCGGGTGGGACTGGTTGCGGGGGCCGGAGTCTCCCGAATCGAACGGCGAAACCGAATCGAACGGCGAAACATTGCGCAATATCGCACTGATCCTGGTCGCAATCGTCGGCCTGCCTTTAGCATTGTGGCGTAATCTGACAGCCTACAAGCAGTCGGAGACGGCGGCGCGCGGCCTGCGCAACGAGCGTTACCAGAAGGGCGCGGACATGCTGGGCAACGACACGCTGGCAACACGCCTTGGCGGGGTCTACGCCCTGGAGCATCTCGCACGGGATCACCCGGAAGAATATCACGTCCCGATCGTGGAGCTGCTCTGCGCCTTCATCCGGCATCCGGTGGAGGAAGGAAGGCCGGAGTCCGGCGGGGCGGATGGCGGAGGGCTGGACGATCCGGCACACGAGGCAGAGCTCCGCTGCGCGCCGGATATCAAAGCGGCCGCCCAGGCCATCGGACGCCGCAGCGTGGAGAATGACCCCAGCGGATTTTTCCTGAACCTGCGAGGCGCGCACCTGGAGAGAGCGCACCTGGAGGGCGCGCACCTGGAGAGAGCGCACCTGGAGGGCGCGTTCCTGTGGGACGCGAACCTGTCACGCGCAAACCTGTGGCGCGCGGTCCTGCGGGACGCGAACCTGGAGGACGCGGACCTGTCGCGCGCGAACCTGAAGGGCGCGAACCTGGAGGACGCGAACCTGTCGCGCGCGGACCTGTCGCGTGTCAAAGGGCTCACGCAGTCCGGGCTGGACGCGGCGATCATACGGGAATGGGGAACCCCGCCCCGGCTGGAGGGCGCTCTGGACGCCGTGACCGGGGAGCCTCTGGTCTGGCAGGGTGAGGAACGTCCCCCCGAGGACGAGGCCGGGGACTGACGGGTAGTCGCGCGGTGGCTTGAAAGCGGCCCCTCTGCTCAGGGCCGCCGGTGTGCTTGCGCGCCCGCTTGGTGGCCATTCCTGCGTCGGAGGATAGCCGTGGACTTGGGCTGCACGATAACGCATTGTTTTTAGATGACGACGACCTCCTTACGCTCCAACCTCGTCAAAAGAGTTGACCGGCTGCCCAAACCCGCGAACACCGCGGGGGCAATGCAACCTCTCTTTGAGGCCGTCAGCAACGCAATCCATGCTACCCAGTCCCGCTATGGTGAGCGGGTTGCGAGCGAGGGGGAGGTTATCGTCACAGTCAACACCAATCGGGGCAAGGACGATATATGGGCTGCCGTTGAGGACAACGGCCCGGGGTTGGACGAGGAGAACTGGGACGCATTCAGGACCACAGACACGGACAACAAGATACAGATTGGAGGTAAGGGTGTCGGCAGGCTGATGTGGCTCGACTGCTTCGAGAAAATCGAGGTTAACTCTACCTACGAGCGGGATGATGGCACATTCTTTCGGCGCAAATTCACCTTCAGACTGGAACTGAATGACCAGATCCAGGACTTCAGCGACGAACAGGCCAGTGATGCCTCCGACAGCAGCTTCCACGTCAAGTTCTCGGGGCTCCGTGACAACGGCTACCGGAAAAAATTCCCGGGCCGAGACAGCTACGTTTTCCAGCACCTGACTTCCCACTTCCTGCCCACCTTCATCGGCGGGGGGAGCCCTCGAGTCAGCGTCCATGTTGGAGATGAGACCCGCGAGTACCCAGAAGCCATCTCCGAGATTGTGCTCCGCCGTGGAGAACCCGAAACAGTCGAGACCGAAGCGTACGGGAAGCTCAACCTGACCCTGATGGAGTGCCACAGCACTGCCAGCTCAGACCTCAAGGGAAAGCACCATGTTCATTTCATCGCCCATGACAGGACGGTCCACTCGCAGTGCATCGACGGGAAACTCGGCCTCGGCTTCTTCGGCTCCGGAAACGACCGGGTGTTCCACGCAATAATCACTGGCGACTTCCTCGACACCAAGGTCAACCAGGAGCGAACGGCCTTCTCGTTTGAGGATTCAATCATTGAGAAGATCATCAACGAGGTCTGCTTCGAGAAAATCAAGAGGTTCCTTGCCGAACCGCTTACCCTGGTGAATGATAAGCAGCGCGAGACCATTAAGACGATCACAGCGACTTACCCCTCAGTTGCCTTCGGTAATGTAGAGGAGCTGCAGGAGGGCGTGCCCTCGGGCGAGCTGGAGGCAGACGCCCTATACGGTCACCTGGCCCGTGAGCGATTCCGCCGCGACGAAAAGCAGGCGGAGAATATCAGGGACGTTCTCAAACACCTCAAGGAAGGCACAGCGGACGTCGACGAGTTCAACACTGCGATTGCCAAGGCAGGTGCCGACATTGAAGACGCCGAGCAGAGGAGCCTTACTGAGTACATTGTGCGCCGGAAGGTTGTGCTCGACTTCATCGAAATCCTGCTTGAGAAGGTCAGCAACGACACGCGGGACAGTTCGTACCAGCGCGAGGACATCCTGCACTCGTTCATCTGCCCACTGAGAGTGAAGACGATTGACGGGTACGGCAGTAAGATTGAGCCTGCGGCCTCACACGATCTCTGGATTGTGGATGAGCGACTGACTTTTGCACAATACTTCAGCTCCGATGTCGCGTTCAGCAAACTATCAGAGGCGGTTGAAAGCGACGCGCGCCCCGACGTTCTGATCTTCGACCATGTTCACGGCCTCCGGCAAACTGAGGAGCCTTCCAAGGTGCTCCTCGTAGAGTTCAAGAGACCGGGGCGCACCCAATATGAGGAGGGCGATAACCCCCAGTATCAGGTGGAGCGGTATGTGCAGGAACTCCAAAAGGGAGAACTGTCCGACGTTAAGGGCCGCCCAATCAAGCTTGACGAGAAAACGATCTTCTACTGCTACATCGTGGCCGACATCGTTGGGAAAATGGACACTTGGACCTTCACTTGGCAGCGAACCGCTGATGGACGTGGGCGCATCTACCGGCCAAACAGCGGGTTCCTCGGTTCCATCGAACTGCTCGGCTGGGACCAGCTCATAGGTGATGCACGGGCACGCAACCAAGCGTTCTTCGACAAGGCCGGAATCACTGGCAAGAGCTTCTTCAGTTCGGACTAGTCCCCGCGCTCACCCCCTGAGCCCATCCGGCCGAACTTCTATCGGACATCATCGAATACGTTCTCGTCGCGGGCTCGACTCTCTTTGTCGGGCATAAGCTGCGGCATCGAGGTCGCTGACCGCGTCGGGCCACGGCCGGGCTTACGACGGCAGGACGGTGCGATCACGTGACGCTCACCCCTGGTTCGAGATGAGCGGTTCGCCTGCCCGGCGCAGTCCGGACGGCCCGGGCCAGCCGGTCCGGTGGTTCGCGAACCGCGATCACCGTTGCGCGATCACCGTTGGACGGTCTGCCTCGAGCGCGCCGGCACCGGTGCCGGCATCCGGCAATCGGCGGGGCGAGCGCCATCCCGGCGCCTGACTGTCGATTCCATCCCGGCGTCTGACCGTCGATTCCATGCCGACGCCACCGGGTGGCGTTGCGGCCGGATTCGGTTCAGATTGCGGCCTCGTGCAAAAACACCGATCCATCTGGGAACCCCATGACCCGCGACCCCCGCTACGATATCCTGTTCGAACCCGTCAAGATCGGTCCGGTCACGGCCAAGAACCGGTTTTACCAGGTGCCCCACTGCACCGGCAGTGGCTGGCATCATCCGCGCATCCTGGCCGGCCTGCGCGAGATGAAGGCCGAAGGCGGCTGGGGCGTGGTCAACACCGAATACTGCTCCGTGCATCCCGCCGTCGACGACCCGCCCCATCCCTGCGCGTCGCTGTGGGACGAAGGCGACGTGCGGTCCCACGCGCTGATGACCGAAAAGGTGCACGCCCACGGCGCCCTGGCCGGCGTGGAGCTTTGCCTGGGCGGGGCCAGCATCGCCAATCTGGGCACGCGCGAAGTGGCGCTGGGCGTTGCCAGCATGCCGAACCTTGCGGGCAACCCCTTCCAGACCCGCGCCATGGACAAGGCCGACATCAGGGAAGTGCGCCGCTGGCACCGCAATGCGGCCCTGCGCGCCAAATGCGCCGGCTTCGACATCGCCTATGTCTACGCCACGCACGGCTATCTGCTCTCGCAATTTCTCTCGCCGGCCTACAACACGCGCACCGACGAATACGGCGGATCGGTGGAGAACCGCGTGCGCCTGGTCCGCGAACTGATCGAGGACACCAAGGAAGCGGTCGGAGACACCATGGCCGTTGCCGTGCGCTTCTCCGCAGAGACCGGGGGCGGCGGCGGAGGCGACGGCAACCCCGTGCCGGGCGACACCCGCGAGATGTTCGGGATCATCGGGGAGCTCCCCGACCTCTGGGACATCAACATGGGCGACTACAGCTACGAGATGGGGCTGTCGCGCTTCGTCGAGCAGGGTTCCCTGGAACCCTACGTTTCCTGCATCAAGAGCATCACCACGAAGCCCGTCGTCACGGTGGGGCGCTTCACGTCCCCTGACATGATGGTGGGCCAGATCAGGCGCGGCGTGATGGATTTCGTCGGCGCCGCGCGGCCATCCATCGCCGATCCCTTCCTCCCGAGGAAGATCGAGGAGGGACGCCTGGAGGACATCCGGGAATGCATCGGCTGCAACATCTGTTACGTCGGCGACGCCAAGGGTTTCCCCGTCCGCTGCACCCAGAACCCGACCGTGAGCGAGGAATGGCGCCGCGGATGGCATCCCGAGAAGATCGACGCGAAAGGGTCCGATTCCCGCGTTCTCGTGGTCGGCGCGGGTCCCGCCGGACTGGAAGCCGCCCATGCGCTGGGCAAACGCGGCTATGGCGTCATGCTGGCCGAAGCGACCCGCGACCTGGGCGGGCGCGTTTCCCGCGAAGCCGCACTGCCGGGCCTGAGCGAATGGATCCGCGTGCGCGACTACCGACTCCAGCAGATCGAGAAGATGCCCGGGATCGAGGTTTTCCGCGAAAGCGAACTGGACGTCGACGATGTCCTGGCGGTCGGCGCGCATCACGTCGCCATCGCAACGGGCGCTACCTGGCGCAGGGACGGTTATGGCGCGGAGAACCTGAGGGGTATCGCCGGTCTCGACGCCGCCGCGCAGATCTTCACGCCCGACGACATCATGGACGGGCGCATCCCGGAGGGTCCGACGGTCGTGTTCGATGACGATCACTATTACATGGGGTCCGTGCTGGCGGAACTGATCCGCGCCCGCGGCGAGTCCGTGACGCTGGTGACGCCCGAGGACACGGTTTCCGCCTGGGGCGAGTTCACCCAGGACCACCCGCGCGCCCAGTCGAAACTGCTGTCCATGGGCGTAGACCTGGTGGTGGGACACAACCTCACCGCGTTCGACGGTCATCATGCGTCGCTCGCCTGCACGTATTCCGGGCGCGAGAAGTCCATCGCTGCCGCAGCGCTGGTGATGGTGACGGCGCGCACGCCCGACGATGCGCTCTTTCAGGCGCTGAGCGGAAAGATCGCCGAAGGGGTCGAAAATGCACCCGGGTCCCTCAGACGCATCGGTGACTGCGAGGCTCCCGCGATCATCGCCGCCGCGGTTTTTTCCGGCCACCGTTATGCGCGCGAGCTCGACGCCGGGATTGATCCCGACAACCCGCTGAAACACGACCGCGTGTTCTTCGGGGATGGCTGATCCGCGCCCGTCGCGCCTGCGTATCGTCGACATGCGCCTGGGTTCCCGCCGTTCGCTCCTCGTCCGCCTGGCCTCGCTGCCGCTGGCCGCCCTGGCCGGCGCCTGTTCGAAGGCCGATGTCGTCAACGCGCTGGTCAGCCGTGACGGCTATGACGTTCTTGAAAACCGGGCCTATGGCCCCCTGCCCCGGCAGCGCCTGGACATCTACCGTCCCCATGGCGAGGGACCGTGGCCGGTGATCGTGTTTTTCTACGGCGGCGGCTGGGACGAAGGGGAAAAGGACGACTACCTCTTCGTCGGCCAGCGGCTTGCCGCTGCGGGATACATGGTGGCGATCCCCGACTACCGGCTTTACCCCGAGGTCGCGTTCCCCGGGTTTCTCGGAGACTCCGCCCTTGCCGTGGCGTGGACCGGCCGGAACATCGCCGGTCATGGCGGCAGGCCCGGCCGCCTCGGTCTCGCCGGCCATTCCGCGGGCGCCTACAACGCCATGATGCTGGCGCTGGACCGCCGTTACCTCGACGACGCCGGCTGGCCGGTCGAACGCATCGGCGCGGTCGCGGGACTGGCCGGTCCCTACGATTTCCGGCCCTTCGACACCAGCCGGCTGCGCAACGTGTTCGGCGGTTATCCCGATGCCGACGCCACGCAGCCCATCACCTTCGCACGCGGCGACGCCCCGCCGATTCTGCTCGCCACCGGCCTCGACGACACAACCGTGCTTCCGGACAACTCCCGCCGCCTGGCGGCCGATATCGAGAAAGCCGGCGGTGAAGTCACGCTCATCACCTATGAGGGCGTCGGCCATATCGGGATCATCGCCTCCCTGGCCGGTTCCCTGCCGGAGATGGCGCCGGTCGCCGAGGACGTGACCGCATTCTTCGCGCGAACGCTTTGATCCCGTTCCGACAGACGGGCTTCGTCGCGTCCGATCGGTCCGTCGCCGGCTTCCCGCCCGCCCATCATCCACCCGGCTCATGGTCCACCCGGCCCATGGCCCACGCCGCGGCGGCGGCGATGCGCGTGGGGCGGCTTCTAGATCTTCAGGAAGGGATCGATCAGCCGTCCCAGCCGTCCGGTCAGGCGCAGGGGCGCGGTCGTGACCGCAAGGCAGATGCAGGTATCGCCTTCATCCGCAACGGGGCGATGATCGAGATCGGGATCGGCCATCTCCAGATCGCCGGGCATGAACCGGCCGGTTTCATCGTGGTAGCTGCCCTGGAGAACCAGGGTCAGTTCCATGCCGCGATGGCTGTGCCGGGGCGCGCCCTTGCCGGGCGCGATACGCAGCAGCCGCAGCCGGTGGCCGGGATCCTCGCTGGGCAGGAAAATCGTCTCGATCGGGCCCTGCCTGCCCCAACGCAGTTTGCCGTCCCGCAACGGAACGCAATCGCGCAGGGGACGCGGCAGACGGGCGATCTCCGACGGGCCCGACGGGCGCCCGGAGGGCGCCGGCCCGGTGATTTCCTCTTCTGCGATGCCTTCAATACGCGCCATCACCCGCTCGAATGCATCATCCGGGGCGTGCGTGACGGTGGAATCGTCCAGCAATGCGCCTCCAATGGCCTCCATGCAGGCGACTTCCTGCCGACAGGAGGGGCACATGGCCAGATGCGTGGCAACGACCAGCGAGAGCGAATGGTTCATGCTGCCCGTCGTGTAATCGAGCAGCAGGGTGTGGTCGGGGTGGTGCGAAGCCATTATTCCAGCTCCTCCAGGGACTGACGAAGTTTGCCCAGTGCAAGTCTCAGTCGGGACTTGACCGTGCCCAGCGGCACGGCGAGTTCATGGGCAATTTCCGAGTGAGACATATCCCCGTGATACGCGAGCAGGACGATTTCGGATTGGTCCGGCGGCAAAAGCGCGACGGCCGATTTGATCCGGGCGGCAATCTGGACGTGACCGGCCTGTTCGTCGGGCAGGGGCGCGCCATCGGCTTCCTCATGCACCGTCGCGGGATCGTTCAGATCGACCTCCATACGGCTTCGGCGCGCAAGATCGATGCGCCGATTGCGCGCCACGGTGAAAATCCAGGTCGACGCGGTCGCCCTGTCCGGATCGTAGGTTGCCGCCTTGCGCCAGATGGTGGTCATCACGTCCTGAACGAGATCATCCAGGGTGCCGTCGGGTGTTCTGCGGCGGATCAGGAACGAGCGCACGCGCGGCGCGAAGTGCCGGAACAGGCGCTGAAACGCCTCCCTGTCGCGCTGCGCGCCCACGGCGACCAGGTCGCGTTCGAGATCGGGATTGCCCGGCGCCCCGGATTGCCTCTTCCTTGAGCCCATGGCGTCCTCTAACCCGCTTCGGGCATCGTCAACAAGCCTCGATCGACCGCTCTCCCGGAACACCGTCGTCCTCCCTGCCCCGTCTTTACGCCGGGAACCGGCTTTCGGTTCACGTGCAGGTGATCCAGGGCGCGCGATTCCACGAAGAAGGTTCATGAACGCGCAGCCCCAACCGGAAAACGTGGCCGTCATCGGGTCGGGCGTGGCGGGACTCGGCGCCGCCTGGGCTCTCTGCAGACGCCACGACGTCACGCTTTTCGAACGCGATGGCCGGGCGGGCGGCCATGCGCATACCGTCGATGCCAGGCTGGACGGCAGAGACGTTCCCGTGGACACGGGGTTCATCGTCTACAACGCCGTCAACTATCCGCATCTGGTGCGCCTGTTCGACGTCCTGAACGTGCCCACGGCGCGCAGCGACATGTCGTTTGCCGTTTCGCTCCATGACGGAGAATGGGAGATGGCGGGGCGTCTGAGCGGGCTTTTCGGCAGTTTCGAGCAACTTTCCAGCCGCGCGCACTGGACCCTGCTGGGCGATTGTTTCCGCTTTTTTCGCGAGGCGGAAACGGCGTTGACCGATCCCGGAACGGAAAACGAGCGCCTCGGAAGCTGGCTCGGCCGGAACGGGTACGGCAAAGCCTTCGTTGGCCGTTTCCTCGTTCCCATGGCGGCGGCGATCTGGTCCTCGACCGCCGCAGGCATTCTGGATTATCCCGTGCGCACGTTCGTGCAGTTCTTCCGCAATCACGGATTGCTGAAGTTCGTGGGCCGCATTCCCTGGCGCACCGTGCGCGGCGGAAGCCGGTCCTATGTCGACCGGGTACTGCACGACATGTCCGGCGCGATTGTGCTGAACGCCGGGATCTCGCAGGTCCTGCCCTCACCGGGCGGACCCTGCCTCGTCATGCGGGATGGCGACCGGCGGGCATGCGATGCGGTTGTCCTCGCGACCCATGCCGATGAGGCAGGGAAGCTCCTTTCCAGCGACCCGGATCCCGAACGCAGGGCGGCGCTTTCCGCTTTCGGTTATCAGCCCAACGAGGCGGTGCTTCACACCGACTCCGCCCTGATGCCGCGCAGGCGACGTCTGTGGTCGAGCTGGAACTACCACTCCCGGGGCGACGGCGGCGGCGATCGGGCGGTCGCGCTCACCTACTGGATGAACCGCCTGCAGGGCATCGGGACACACGATCAGGTCTTCGTGACGCTCAATCCGGCGTTGGAACCCGATCCCGGCCGTGTCATGGCGCGCATCGCCTGGGACCATCCCCGGTTCGATTTCGCCGCGCTCCGTGCGCAACGGGAACTGCGCCGCCTGCAGGGTCGCGACGGGATCTGGTTCTGCGGCAGCTACACCGGCTACGGATTTCACGAGGACGGTCTGCGCTCCGGGCTCGGTGTCGCCGATGCCCTTGGCTCCCCCGCGCCATGGTGGCGCGACGAAGACCGCGGCTTCACCCTGCACGAGCCGGGCGCCGCGCCGCTCGCAGAGGCCGCCTGATGACCGGTCCGGCTTCCTGCATCTATGTCGGGCGGATCATGCATCACCGCATGGCGCCGCAGCACCACCGTTTCAGCTACAGCGCGTTCTCCATGCTGCTGGATCTCGACGAGCTTTCCGCGCTGGACCGATCGTCCGTCCTGTTCGGCCACAACCGGCGCGCACCGATAGCGTTTCACGACCGGGATCACGGGCCCGGCGACGGCTCCAGCCTGAGGCGCTGGGCCGAAGGGCACATGCGCCGGGCAGGGATCGGGACCGACGGAGGGCCGATCCGCATTCTGTGCCTCCCGCGCATGTTCGGTTACGTCTTCAACCCCATCTCGGTCTGGTTCTGCCATCGCCGGGACGGATCGCTGGCCGCCACGATCTACGAGGTCTGCAACACCTTCGGCGAGCGCCGCAGCTATCTGATCCCCGTGGAGTCCGGCGGCACGGACAGCGGCATCGTGCGGCAAAGCTGCGCCAAGGCGTTCCACGTCTCCCCGTTTCTGCCGGTCCGGGGCGACTACCGCTTCCGCCTCGCCGTTCCGTGCGAAAGGCTGACGCTGCAGATACGGCACGTCATGGACGGCCGGCCAAGAATGGTTGCGGTCCAGACCGGCAGGAAGATGGCCTTTGACGCCGCTTCCCTTGCCCGGATTCTGATCCGGTTTCCCGCCATGACGTTCAAGGTCCATGCCGCGATCCGGTTCGAGGCCCTGCGTCTGTGGTTCAAACGCGCGCCGGTGCACCGTCATGCTCCAGCGACGTCGCCGGAGGTCCTGCACCAGGATGGACGGACGACATGAAGACGACGCTCCCGCGACGCTCCGTTCTGGGCGGCGCCGCCGCCATGCTCGCCATGCCCGCCATGCCCCGGGCGCAGGCCTGGCGGAAAGAACTGGTGTTCGATGTGGTGCGCGGCGGCAAGTCCATCGGATCGCACGCCCTGACCTTCCGGCGCCGTGGCGACGACCTCGTCGTCAACGTCACCATCGATCTGGTGGTGGAGATCGCGTGGATCCCGGTCTTTCGCTATGAGCACCGCAACCGCGAGGTCTGGCGCTCCGGCCGGCTTCTCGCTCTCGAGAGCCGGACCAGCGACGATGGCGGAAAACACCGCGTTCATGCACGCAACGACGGCGAGCGACTGGTTGTCGAGGGTGACGATGGCGTCATCGACGCCCGGGCGGACCTGCTGACCACGAGCTATTGGCATCCCGGAACACCGCAAAGCAGTCAGTTGCTGGACACGCAGAAGGGCAGAATCGTGGATGTCGAACATCGCTCGGCGGGCATCGGGGACCTGGAGGTGGCGGGCCGCACTTTGGAGGCGAGGCGCTACGATGCGTCCGGCGATCTCGAATTCTCGATCTGGTACAGCCTGGATCGGGTCTGGTGCGGTCTTGAATTCGATGCACGGGGCAAACGTGTGCGTTATCGCGCGGTCGCCTGGCCCGACGGGGAGAGCTGGCTCCCCGTTGCGGAACTGGTGGGGGCCTGAGCGCGATGGCAATCGGCAAACCCGGCAGGGATTGTGTCTGGATCACCGGTGCGAGCAGCGGAATCGGTGCGGCGCTGGCCGAACGCCTGGCGGGTTCCGGTCACCATGTCGCCATCAGCGCACGCAACCGCGACGACCTCGACGCGCTCGCCCGCCAGAGCGATGGGCGGCGACTTCACGGTTTCGAACTGGACGTCACCGACGGCAGCGCCGTCTCCCGTATGCCTGCCGCGATCGAACGGAAACTGGGCGCAATCCACACGGCCGTCCTGTGCGCGGGAACCTACAGGCCGATTCCGGCCGAGGCATTCGATGCGCGCGAGGCGCGCCGCCAGATCGACGTGAACCTGACGGGGGTGCTGAACTGCATCGATCCCCTGCTCGGCATCATGCTGGCGCGCGGCAGCGGTCACATCGCGATTGTCGCATCCCTGACCAGCCGCTTCGGTCTGCCCCGGGCAGGCGTCTATGGCGCTTCGAAGGCGGCACTCGTCAATCTGGCCGAGGCATTGCGGGTGGAATGCGCGGGACGGGGCGTCACCATACAGATCGTCAATCCGGGTTTTGTCGAAACCCCGCTCACCGGGCAGAATGCCTTCGACATGCCCTTCCTGATGCCGGCGGACGAAGCCGCCCGCGTCATGGCCGACGGGCTGGAAACCGACCGCTTCGAGATCGCCTTCCCCTGGCAGATGGATCTGGCCACGCGCCTGCTCCGCTTCCTTCCGCGCAGGCTGTCCTTCCTGGCGACCGGGCGTATGGTGCGTTCATGAGCGAAGCCTGCTGGAAGACCCTGCGCGCCTATGGCGAGCTCTTCGAGACGTTGCGCCCGGAGACCCTGAACCAGCTGGACGCGCTTGTGGACGAACGGGTCGCCTTCCGCGATCCCTTTCACGCGGTTACGGGGCGCGATGCCATGAAACGTGTGCTGGCGGGCATGTTCACCGCTTTCAGAAACCCGAAATTCGCCGTCAATGACCTTGCCATGGGAGAGACCCGCGGCTTTGTCGCATGGCGTTTCGAGTCGGGAGCGCCCGACGACGACGACGCCGTCGCCTTTGACGGAACGTCGACAGTGTCGTTTGGCCGTGATGCGATGATCGTGGAACACCGGGACCACTGGGATGCCGCCTCGGCGATTCATGCACGCCTCCCGCTGATCGGTCCCGCGGTGCGCTTCGTCAACCGGTCGATCGCCAGAAAGACAGGCTAGCGCAGCCTGTCCGCCAAGATGACCTGTCCGCCAAGATCATGCGGCCTCGCCCAGCGATCCGGTGTTCAGCTTTCGAAAGGCAATGAACAC
The DNA here is from genome assembly GCA_965204785.1 of Alphaproteobacteria bacterium. Lineage (GTDB taxonomy): Bacteria > Pseudomonadota > Alphaproteobacteria > SP197 > SP197 > SP197. The sequence goes on from OZ242015.1 coordinate 2,119,545, forward strand.
GTCGGCCACGCGGAATCCAAGTTTCCTGATCGAGGCGCGGCTCAGCAGCACGTCCTCATCGGCAAGCGTCATCCAGTCGTCGAAATGCACGCGCACGCTGCGGCCTCTGAACCCGATCGCAACGTCATAGGACCATGTCAGGGACGGTCCCGTGATTTCACCGCCCGCGCTCCCGATCACATCGTTGGCGCGGCCGCTGATCCGCTTCCCCTGACGGGCGATCTTCCAGATCCGGCGGTCGGTTTCGCCATCCTCGAATGCGAAACGTTCATCGAGAACCAGGGCATCGTCGTCGAGACTCCCGGAGATTTCGACGCGGAAGCGACGCTCCACTCTGCCCGAACGGTTCGTCACCATGCCCCAGGCCCGGCTGTGACCAACGAAGAACGCGGCCAGATCCAGCCGGTCGGGAAAAGGACGTTCGACGGCGCGCGTCATGGCCGGTCCAGCGCGAAGAGGCCGACATCGATCCGCCCGAGATCGAAGCCGGTCTCGCAGTAGACCAGGTAGTAACGCCACATACGGCGGAACTGCTCGTCGAAGCCCCGCCTCTCGATCTTCGACCAGGACGATTCGAAGGCGACACGCCAGCGGCGAAGCGTTTCGGCATAGTCGCCCCCGAACATCGATGCCGCGGCCGGTTTCAGCCCGGCGCGGTCGGCCATCGCCCTGATCGCGGTATGGGTGGGCAGCATGCCGCCGGGGAAGACATGGACCTGAATGAAGTCGGCGCGGCTCCGGTAGTCCTCGAATACGTTCTCGTCGATCGTGATGGCCTGCAGAACCGCGCGCCCGCCCCGGCACAGCCGGTCACGCAGCGTTTGCCCGTAGACGGGCCAGAATCTCTCGCCGACCGCCTCGACCATCTCGATCGAGACCACCGCATCGAAGGTCCCCGTCACGTCGCGGTAATCCATGAGCCGGACATCGGCGAGGTGCGAGAGCCCGGCCTTTCCGATCCGTTCGCGCGCGTAGTCGTGCTGGGCCCGGGAGATCGTTATGCCCGTCACCCGGCAACCGATCTCCCGGGCGGCCCAATGGCAGAAACCGCCCCAGCCGCAGCCGATTTCGAGCACGTGGTGAGCGCGCGTCACGCCCGCCATCCGCGCAATCTCGGCGTATTTGGCCCGCTGTGCGGTTTCCAGGGATTGCGCAAGATCGCCGCCGAACCAGCCCGAGGAATAGGTCATGCTGGAGTCGAGCCAGGTTTCGTAAAAGGCGTTGGAAAGGTCATAGTGCCGGCGGACGTTGCGGCGCGACCCGGCGCGCGTGTTGGGCCGCATGCGATGCAACGAGGCCGCCAGGAACGATGCGGGGCCGCTCTGGAGCACTGAGGAGAGGTCCGACTCGTTGGCAATTGCCCAATCCATCAGCGTGCGCAAATCCGGCGTGTCGCATTCGCCGGCCATATAGGATTCGGCAAAGCCGAGATCGCCGCGCGACCAGATCCGCCGCAGCATACGCCAGGAACGGATGTGCAGAGCGGCTCCGGGCCCCGCAAGCGGGCCCTCGTGGACCAGCACCGCACCATCGGGCAGCGTGAGTTCGATCGAACCGGACCGGGCCTTTCCGGCGATGCGCTCCAGTATGCGAAAAAGCATGCCTCGCCTCGAACTGTGTGCGCCTGACTGAAGTTCACTGATCATGGGATGCGAACGGACCCGACTGTCAGAAAAGGGGCCGGGCACCTTCAAGGGGGGCAAGGGGGACCAAAGGTGCCCGGCAGAACCCAGGCCCGTCAGCCTAGGATGAAAGGTATACGCCGGGACGGGAACATTGGATCATGGGGCCATGGACATCTCGATGCTGGAATCCGCATGCGCTTTTCATGATAGGTTCCTTACCCGCGCAGCAGCCGGCCTCCAGTTTGCAGAGAACGTCCATGGACACATCCAGCCAGTCTCCCTCCAGCGGCAGCTACGATGTCGTCGTTGTCGGCGGCGCCATGTATGGCTCCGCGGTCGCCTGGTTTCTCGCCGACAATGCCGATTTCGACGGTACCGTTCTGGTGGTCGAGCGTGACCCGACCTATGAGTTCACCTCGACCGCGCATACCAACAGCTGCATCCGCCAGCAGTTCTCCGGCGCGATCAACGTGCGCATTTCGCAGTTCGCCGCCGAATATGTGAAAAACTTCCGCGGCTTCATGCATGACGACCCGCGCGTGCCGGAGCTGCACATGCACAGTTTCGGCTACATGTATCTCGCCGCCAGCGAGGCCGGCGCGAATACGCTGCGCCAGTGTCAGGCGATCCAGTCGGCCTGCGGCGCCGGCACGCGGTTCATGACCGCCCGGGAGATCGCCGAGGCCTATCCGTTCTACCGGCTCGACGACATTGTCGGCGGCAACCACAACCGCATCGACGAAGGTTACTTCGAAGGCGCGACGCTGTTTGACTGGTGGAAGCGCATGGCGCGCGAGAAGGGCGCCGAGTACATCGCCAACGAGGTCGTCGCGATGACGCGCAACAGGGCGGGAACACGCGTTGAAAGCGTGACCCTGAAGTCGGGCGAGGCAGTCGCCTGCGGTACCGTGGTCAACGCATCGGGGCCGCGCGCCGTGTCGACATCACGCATGGCCGGCATCGAAATCCCCGTCGAGCCGCGCAAGCGCTACACCTTCATCTTCGATGCGGAACGGCCACTCGACCGCGACCTTCCGCTCACCATCGATCCCTCGGGCGTGCACATGCGCACGGACGGCGCCCATTACCTGGCCGGTTGCCCGCCCGACGACGATCCGCCGGTCGACTATGACGACTTTGGGCAGGATCACGACATCTGGTTCGACAAGGCATGGCCCGCCATCGCCAACCGCGTGCCGCAGTTCGAGGCGATCAGGCTGATCAATTCCTGGGTCGGCCACTACGCCTACAACACGTTCGATCAGAACGCGATCACAGGGCCCCACACCGGGGTCGGGAACTTCGTCTTCGTCAACGGTTTCTCCGGCCACGGGTTCCAGCAGTCGCCGGCCATCGCGCGCGGCGCGTCCGAATGGATCACCTATGGCGGCTATCGCACGCTCGATCTGACCCCACTGCACTACGAACGCATCGTCAGGAACGAACCGTTCATCGAACTGGCGATTATCTGAAGGTCAGTTCAGCAGGATATCCTCGAACGGATAGGTCGTGAGCACGTCGCATCCGTCGGCGGTGACGTGGACCATCTGTTCGAGCTTTACGCCGGGTCCGCCGTTCTCCGAACCCAGATAGCTCTCGATGCAGAGCGTCATGTTCTCTTCGATCACGCCGTCATAGGCGCCGGTTCCCAGATCCTGGGGATAATGGATCTTCGGATATTCGTCGCTCATGCCGATGCCGTGCGCCAGACAGGGATAACGGCGCGCACGGAACTCCTCCGGCTGACGGAAGGCCCCGTGGCTCAGTTCGAGGAAACCACGTCCCGGCCGGATCAGGCCGATGTTGTGTTCGACCTCCTCCCGGGCGCGGCGATAGACCTCCCTCTGCGCGCCCGTCGGGTCTTCGCCGCAAAGCCATGTCCGCGAGATATCGGCGCAATATCCGAACGGCCCGATCATGTCGGTATCGAACGCGACGAGGTCGCCCGCTTCCACCGCGCGGCTTGACGCCTCCTGCAGCCAGGGATTGGTGCGCGGGCCCGAGCACAGCATACGCCCGTCGAACCAGTCCCCGTCATGGGCCACGTTGACCTGATGCAGGATCGACCAGAGTTCGGTCTCCCGGATGCCGGGCTCCAGGTTTTCCCGCATGCGCGCCATGCCGAACTCGGCCACGGCGATGGAGTGGCGCATGCAGTCGATCTCCTGCGGGCACTTGATCGACTTTGCCCGTTCGATCACCGGCTCGGCATCGACCGCTTCCAGACCGGCCTGCAGCACGGCCTGGGTGACGCTGGGGTTGAGCATCTCGATCGCGACCCGACGTTCGTCCGCCATGCCGGTCTCCTCGAGGAAGACCCGGACTGCAGCGGCGAACAGACGCGCCTGTTCGCCCAGATCCAGCCCGCCATCGAACACGTTGAGACGCAGCGGCGCGCGATAATCGTCCACCAGCCCGTAGCCGCGATGCGATGCGCCGTACAACACGACAGGACCTTCGACGGGAACGAACAGGTACTGCGAGGGGATGCGCGACTGAAAGTTCTGATACTCGCGCCAATCGACGGCGTAGCGCAGGCTGACCGGGTTCACCAGAACGCAAAGTGCGATGTCGCGCCCGCGCATCTGGCCGCGCAAGCGTTCGAGCCGGTAGCAGCGCATGCCCTGCATGTCGATTTCCGGCGGCGTCACGGTCGCGCGAACGAACTGCATGAACTGATGTCCTCACCACAACGCCTGCACGGCGACGTTAGAGCAAGTTCACGTCCAGTACAGCCGATGTTGTATGCTGCAGGCGCATTTTTTGAGACGACTCACGACGGAACGGGCGACGGCATGAACATCGGAACCCTTGAAACACCGGTCGGCCGGCTGGGTCTGGTCGAAGAGAACGCCGCGATCATACGGCTGATGTGGCACGCGCGGGACCATGGCGAGCGTACCGCGGTGCTCGAGGAAGGCCTGAAACAGCTTGGCGAGTATTTCGCCGGGGACCGCGAGGTGTTCGAACTGCCGCTGGCCCCGGAAGGCTCACCCTTCCAGCAGCAGGTCTACGACGCCATGCTCGCCATTCCCAGGGGCAGCACCCGGACCTATGGCGAGATCGCAGGAGATCTCGGCGTGCCTGCCCAGCCCGTCGGTCAGGCCTGCGGCTCCAATCCCATTCCGGTCATCATTCCCTGTCATCGCGTCGTGGGTTCCGACGGCCTGGGAGGGTTTTCCGGCGATGGCGGTATCGAGATGAAAATCGCGCTGTTGAAGCTCGAAAACGCCTATTCCCTGCTTCTTTAGCCACACAGCCAAAGCCCGGGGAAGACGTTGCCGCGCGAGGGGTGCAACCAGAAGACCGAACTTCGCCTTTCGAGCCGCTTGCGACATTGAAAGGAGCGGGCCACCATGACGTCGTGCCGATTGGGGTGCGCCTGCGTCCGGCTGCGGAGAGTTGATGTCACGATTCCAGATTCTGCCGGAGGCGGTTCCGGGTGAGGACACGGTGCTCATGCCCTGTGCAGCCTGCGATGTGCGCGACATGGCAATCTGCTCGGCCCTGAAAGGTCTGGAAATCAACCGGCTGGCGCAGATCGTCGCGTGTATTCCGCTCGCTCCCGGGCAATCGATCTTTCAGGAAGGCGATGACGCCGAACACGTCTACAACATCGTCGAGGGGGCGGTGCGGCTGTTCAAACTCCTGCCCGACGGAAGGCGGCAGATCACCGGTTTTCTCTACAGTTCCGATTTTCTGGGGCTCGCACTCGAGGATCACTACGCCTACAGCGCGGAAGCAGTGTCCGGCGCCGTGATTTGCCGATTGCCGCGTGTCAAACTGGAAAGACTCTTCGACGAAATGCCCGAGCTTGAAAAGCGGCTTTTGAGCGAGGCGTCCAACGAACTGATCGCCGCGCAGGCTCAGATGCTCCTGTTGGGCAGAAAGACGGCGACGGAACGACTCTCGACGTTTCTCGAGGCCCTGGCGCGCAGACAGGATGCTCCGGACAACGCCGGCGCCGTGCACCTGCCCATGACCCGCACGGATATCGCGGACTATCTGGGTCTGACCATCGAGACCGTCAGCCGGACGTTCACCAAACTCCGCAAAAGCGGCGTCATTGAAATTCCCGACGCCCACACGGTCGTGGTAACCGACGCAGACACGCTTCGGGACATGACCGGGAGCGGGTAGCGGTCTCAGTCTTCGTCGTCGTGCAGAATACGCTGTGCCGCGCCATCGAGGTCGTCGTACTGACCAGACTTCAGGGACCAGAGAAACGCGCAAAGCGCGAGCAGGCCCAGCGCGAGGGCGATGGGAATGAGAATGGCCAGAACGCTCATGGCTTCTTCCACCCCGCACACAGGGCGTTACCCACGACCACCAGCGACGAACTCGACATGGCCAGGGCCGCGATCAGCGGCGTAACCACGCCTGCAATGGCCAGAGGCACCGTCGCCAGGTTGTAAACAAGCGACAGGGTGAAATTCTGGCGCACCAGCCGGCGCGACGTCGCCGCCGTCTCCAGAAGCAGCATCACGGGTGCGAGATACCGGCCCTGGAACACGGCGTCGGCTGCATTCTGGCTGATGTCCGCGGCGCTGCTGGGCGAGAGCGAAACATGGGCCGCGGCCAGCGCCGGTGCGTCATTGAGACCGTCACCGACGAACAGGACCCGTCTGCCCTGTCGCTCCAGTTCCTCGAGACGTGCGCACTTGTCGGCCGGAGACCGACAGGCCGACCAGCTCTCGATGCCGAGTTGCACGGCGACCGCGGCGACGGGCTCGGAACGGTCGCCCGAGAGAATCTCCACCGCAAGACCGCGACGCAGCAGGGAAGCCACCGTTTTCGCGGCGTCGTCACGGACCATGTCGCGGAAACGGAAACGCACGGGCATGTGCCCGGGCCGCCGCAGCCAGAGTTCCAGGAAGTCGTCGGGACCTTGCTCCGGAACACCGCACCATGTCCGGCTGCCCAGGCGAATGTCGTTGGCGGCCAGTCCCTGTCCCGGCGTTTCCACGACGCCGGACACGGGCGTGACGTTCCCCCGGGCCGCGCGCACCACGGCCCGCGCGAGAGGATGCCGGCTGTTGGCCGCCAGGGCCGCGGCGCAGGCGAGATCTTCAGGCTCGATCTGATCCCGGTTGGCAAGTTCCGGCAGGCCCCGGGTCAGTGTTCCGGTCTTGTCGAAAACGACGGTGTCGATTTCCGCGAGGCGTTCCAGCGCGGTCGCGGACTTGAGAAGAACACCCGCCTGCATCAGACGGTTGCCGGCGACGACCTGCACCGCGGGCACGGCCAGGCCCAGGGCGCAGGGACAGGTGACGATCAGAACGGCGATCGCGATGAAGAGGGAGGCCTGCCAATCGAGTCCGCCCAGGACCATCCAGCCCAGGAAAGCGCCGGCCGCCAGGCCATGCACCGCCGGCGCGTAGATCGCCGCCAACCGATCGGCCAGCGCGACATACCGGGACCGTTTCTGTTCGGAGGCTTCGACCAGGCGCACGATGTCGGCCAGGACCGTGCCTTCACCCGTGGCGGCGGCGAGCATCGTGAACGGCGCACCGGTATTGAGCGCACCTGCCAGCACGGATTGCCCGGGAACTACCGTGACAGGTATCGTTTCGCCGGTCAGCAGGCTGGTGTCGATCGTCGTCGTACCCTCCAGCATGGCGCCGTCGGCGGGCAGGCGTGCGCCCGCAGCGACCAGCAGCGTCATGCCCGGACGAATGCCCGATGCCGCCACGGTCTGCCGACGCCCGTCTTCGGCGATGACGACGGCGGGTTCGCGGCCCAGGGCGAGCAGGCGTTCGGCGGCCTGTCTGACCCTCCCGCGCGCGCGGTGATCGAAATACCGTCCGATCAGCAGGAAAAAGAGCAGCGTCACCGAGGAGTCGAAATAGGCGTGCTGTGCGCCCTGCATGGTCTGCACCAGGCTCATTCCGGCTGCCAACAGCACCGCGAGCGAAATAGGGACGTCCATGTTGATTCGGCGCACCACAATGGCCGACAGGGCGGAACGGAAGAACGGCCGCCCGGCAAAGGCCACCGCGGGCAGCGCGACCAGCGCGGAGACCCAGTGCAGCAGATCGCGCGTTGCAGAGTCCATCCCTTGACCGTGTCCATACCAAACGGCGACCGACAGCAACATCACATTGCCCGCGGCAAAACCCGCCACCGCCAGCGCGCGCAACAGCTCCTTGCCGCGGCGGTCGTGATCGTTGGCAGCTGCGTCGGGATCAAACGGCACCACCTCGAAACCAAGCGCCTCGACGGCGTGGATGTAATCGCCGGCGCGGTTCTGGTCACCGGACCAGCGCACGACCATGCGCCGGGTCGAGAGGTTGACCCGCGCTTCGATCAGCTCCGGCAAACCGTCCAGGGCTCTTTCGATACGCCGCACACAGCCGCCGCAATGCACGCCCTCAACGAGAAGATGAAGCGCATGACTGCCACCGGGACCCGCGGCGATATAGTCGAGGAAAGCCCGATGCCCATCGATTTCCGGCGCAGCGGTCTTCGCCGGCGGACGCCCTTGAAGCACAACGTCCGTCATGGCGTCAGCACCAGACGATGGCTCGACGCGGAAATCTGACCATCACGCTCGGCCAACAAGCGCAGTTCCCACAAACCATCGGCGGGCGGTGCGATCTCCTGCGACCACACGCCGTTGCCATGGGATGTCAGCGAGATATCGAGATCTTCGGCCTCGTTGGCGGGCCGCACAAAGGTCGCCAGAAGCGTTGCGCCGTTCACCGGCGCACCATCGCGCTGGGTGAGCGAAACTTCGATTGCGTAATGCCCGCCACCAAGCGCCACGGAAGCGACATCGGTTTGCCACCCCAATCGCTCCATATCCTCCGCGGCGGCCAGTGTCTCGTTGTAGGTCCGCCCGCGATCATAGTAATCGGTCGTCGCCAGGCCGCCGAAGGTCGACAGGGCGATCCAGATCATCGTTCCGTTGACGGCAAGGACAACCAGAAACGCTCCGACGAACAGAGAGGGTATCCAGCGGTCGCCTCTGCGGAACCATGCGAGTGCCGTCATGATCCGGGTCCCCGCAGGACCGTTTCATGGCGCGCTGCCGTGCCGGTGGCCTGATCGGTCAGCACGAAGTCGAAGGTTGTCTGGGAGAAGCCGGTCAGTTCGGGCGGCACTGTGACGAACACGCGGTGGGTCGTCACCGAATCGCCCACCGAGGTAATCCGCGCGACATCTCGCGAAGCCGAATCCTCCTGGCCCACGACCGTCATCGTCGCGTAGCCCAGGCCGTCAAAGGTGAGCTTGTAGATTTTGTCCTCACGGGTCTTGTTCAGCACGCGGATCGTATAGCCGTTGCGCACGCTGCCGTCAGAGAGAGTCACAAACACGGGATTGCGGTCGTGGAGAACGTTCACTTCGACGGTTGAACGCGAAAGCAGGCCCCAAACCATCAGCGCGCTGACGAAGGCGAAGATGGCTGCATAGACGATCGTTCGCGGACGGACGAAATGCGTGCGCGGCTCCCTTCCCGCGGCGCGCAGGTCCTGGTTGGCCGGACTGTCGTAGCCGATCAGCCCCTTGGGCAGATCGAGGTTGGTCATGATCCTGTCGCAGGCGTCCATGCACAGGCCACAGCCGATGCACTCGAGTTGCACGCCATCGCGGATATCGATGCCGGTCGGACAGACCGAGACGCAATGCCTGCAATCGACGCAGTGGCCGCGGTTCTCCCAGCTCTCACCTTTCTTGTGCTTGCCACGCGGCTCGCCGCGCCTTGCGCGGTAGGTCACGATCAGCGTGTCTTCGTCGTACATGGCCGACTGGAAACGCGGCCATGGGCACATGTAGATGCACACCTGCTCGCGCGCCCAGCCGGCGAGCAGGTAGGTCGTCGCGGTGAAGAGGCCCAGGAAGAGGTAGACCCGCATGCCCGCTTCGCCGGTGAAGATCGCCGGCACCACCGTCGGGGCATCGCTGAAATACATGATCCACGCGCCACCGGTGAGCAGGGCGATGATCATCCAGGCCCCGTGTTTGGCAGATTTCTTCCAGACCTTTTTGATACTCACGGGCGCCTTGTCCAGGCGCATGCGCTGGTTGCGGTCACCCTCGATCAGGCGCTCGACCCACATGAAGAGATCGGTCCAGACGGTCTGGGGACAGGTGTACCCGCACCAGATCCGCCCGAAGAGACTGGTGACGAAGAACAGTCCCAACGCGCCCAGCAGCAACAATCCCACCAGGAAATAGAGCTCCTGAGGCCAGATTTCGAGCCACAGAAAATAGGCACGCCGGTTAGGCATGTCGATCAGGAAGGCCTGATCGGGCGACGCCGGCCCCCGGTCCCAGCGCAGCCAGGGCGCCACATAGTAAATACCGAGCAGGACGATCAGAACCGCCCACTTCAGGCGCCGGACCGGCCCGCCGATCTTCTTTGGGTAAACCTTTACCCGATCGACATAGAGCGAGTCCTGCTGCTCCTTGCGGGACAGGGCATCGTGTTCGGTATGGATCCCGGCCATTCCGCTGCCTATTGGCCGCCGCCCAGCGTGTGTACGTAGACCGACAGCATCTTGATCGTGGTTTCGTCCAGCCGCTCGTGCCAGGCCGGCATGACGCCGTGCCTGGGATCGTGGATCTGCGAGACAAGCTCCTCGAACGAACCGCCATAAAGCCACAAGCCGTCGTTCAGCGCGGGAGCACCCAGAAGATCGTCTCCACCGCCGGCTTCACCATGACAGGACGCACATTCATCGAGATAGATCTCCTCGCCACGCATGACGGCTTCGCGGTCCGATTCCTGGCCGGACAGCGAGCGCACGTAATGGGCGGTATCCTCGATCTCATCGCGCGTCAGGATCCCTTCGCGCCCGAACGCGATCATTTCCGACCAGCGGGTGTCGGGATCTTCCGAGCGCACGCCATGGGAAATGGTCTCGTGGATGTCTTCGAGTGTCCCGCCCCACAGCCAGACATCGTCGACGAGCGCCGGATAGCCCGGCACACCCGCGCCGCCGGGACCGTGACAGGGCGCACAGTTTTCGGCGAAAGCGCTGCCGCCGCCCGAATAGACGAAATCGCGCAGGCTGGCGTCGGCACGGATGTCCTGAAGGCTGGCAAGCCGGATGCGCTCCAGATTGGCGGCCTGGGCGTCGCGGGCAAGGTTGATTTCTTCCCGGAGGTCCACCCGCTTGTTCTCGAGCAGCCCCGTCACGCCGGGTATGGGCGGCACAAACAGGCTGTAGACGATGCTTGCGACAATCGTCGCATACAGCAAATAGAGCCACCATTTGGGCAACGGGTTGTTGAGTTCCTTGAGGCCGTCCCAGGAATGGCCCGTGGTCTCGACACCGGTCAACTCGTCGCGATCAGTTGCCATGGCTCAGCGCTCCACGGAATCGCCGTCGAAGGGGATCTTGGCCGCGTCTTTCATGTGCTTGCGGTTTCGCGGCAGGAACGTCCAGCCGATGATGCCAACGAACAGCAGCACCAGCCAGAGAACCCAGAGCCGGGCGGCAACCTGATAGATTTCCGCGAGACTCATCGCGTCGCCTCCAGGTCCTCGATCGCCATATCGGCGAAATCGACCATGCGGCCCAGGATCTGCAGATAGGCGACCAGCGCGTCCATCTCCGTCAATCGCGAGGGATCGCCGTCCAGATCGCCGACAACCGCCTTGGGGTACCGGGCGAGCAGCGCATCGTGATCCGCCCGGGGGTCGGCCTGCGCGAAGAGATCGTCCATGGCGTTCTCGACCATGACGTCGTCATAGGGCACGCCCACGGCGATGTTGGCCTCGATCCGATCCACGATATCGTCGGTCTGCAAACGGCGTTCCGCCAGGAACGAATAGGGCGGCATGATCGATTCGGGCACCACGCCGCGCGGATCGATCAGGTGTTCGACCTGCCATTCGTTGGAGTACTTGCCGCCGACGCGCGCCAGATCCGGCCCCGTGCGCTTGGAGCCCCACTGGAACGGATGGTCGTACATGCTCTCGGCGGCCAGGCTGTAATGGCCGTAACGCTCCACCTCATCGCGGAAGGGCCTGATCTGCTGGCTGTGACAGGTATAGCAACCCTCGCGGACGTAGATATCGCGGCCGCGCAGTTCGAGCGGAGTGTAGGGACGCACACCCTCCACGACCTCGATGGTCGAGCGCACCAGATAAAGCGGAATGATTTCCACCAGCCCGCCGATCGAGATCGTGATCAGCACCAGGACCGCCATCAGAGTGGTGTTGCTTTCAATGATTTTGTGCCTGTTCCACATCGCGCACGCTTCCCCTATTCGGCCGGCTGCGCGGCAAGCGGCGACCGCGCCTCGGGCGGCTCCTGCGCCACCTTTTCGTCGCGAAGATCGCCGCGCACCGTACGCCACAGGTTGTAGGCCATGATCAGGGAGCCCAGCAGGAACAGGACACCGCCCATGGCGCGCACGATGTAGAGGAAGTGCTTCTCCTGCACCGTTTCGATGAAGGCATACTGCAGGAAGCCATTGGCGTCGTACGTGCGCCACATCAGGCCTTCCATGATGCCCGTAACCCACATCGAGACGATGTAGAGCAGTATGCCCACGGTCGCGATCCAGAAATGCCAGGAGACGAGCTGGACGGAATAGAGCCGCTCGCGTTTCCAGAGTTTCGGGAAGAGATAGTAGATCGCGCCGAAACTGATGAACGCGACCCAACCCAGGGCGCCGGAATGCACATGACCGATGGTCCAGTCGGTATAGTGGCTGAGACTGTTGACCGACCGGATCGACATCAGCGGACCCTCGAAGGTCGACATGCCATAGAATCCGAGCGAAGCCACCATCATGCGCAGCACCGGATCGGTGCGCAGTTTCCACCAGGCGCCCTTGAGCGTCATGAGACCGTTGATCATGCCGCCCCAGGACGGCATCCACAGCATGACCGAGAAGGTCATGCCCAGGCTCTGCGCCCATTCGGGCAAGGCCGTGTAGTGGAGGTGATGCGGCCCGGCCCAGATGTAGAGGAAGATCAGCGACCAGAAGTGGACGATCGAGAGCCGGTAGGAATAGATCGGCCGGTCCGCCTGCTTGGGCACGAAATAATACATGATGCCCAGAAAGCCCGCGGTCAGGAAAAAGCCGACGGCATTGTGGCCATACCACCACTGTGTCAGGGCATCCTGTACGCCCGAATAAAGCCCGTAGCTCTTCATGCCCGTCAGGGTGACCGGCACCGACAGGTTGTTGACGATGTGCAACACCGCCACGGTCAGGATAAAGGCCAGGAAGAACCAGTTGGCGACATAGATATGGGGCTGTTTGCGTTTGATGAGCGTGCCGGCGTAAACCACCAGGTAAAGGACCCACACGATGGTGAGCCACAGGTCCACCATCCATTCAGGCTCGGCGTATTCCTTGCCCTGGGTGATGCCGTTCACGTAGCCCCAGGCCGCCATGACGATGAAGAACTGATAGCCCCAGAAAAGGAACGTGGCCGTGGGCCTGCCGCCGAAGAGCGGCACGCCGCAGGTTCGCTGCACGCAGTAAAGCGAAGTCGCAAACAGCGCATTCCCGCCAAAGGCAAAGACCGCAGCCGAGGTATGGAGCGGGCGCAGGCGCCCGAAGCTGGTGTACTCCCAATCGAGGTTGAGAAGGGGGAACGCCAGTTCGAACGCGATGTAGGTGCCGACCGCAAAGGCCACCACGCCCCAGAACGTCGTCGCGATCGCGAATTTGCGGATCACGTCCTCGTCGTAGGCGACCGGCTCCCGCGCCGCTGCCACGGCCTGGCTCATCAAGCACCTCCCCCGAGTCCCACCAAGTCCCGGATAGGGGCAGCAAATCCCGGGCAGCACTTGGATCAGATATCGTCAGAATGGGGCGTGCGTGGAATCAGGGCATTGATTCAGGTCAAGCACGGGTGCCTTTGAGGTAGATGAACCAATAGACCAGGCCGACCAGAACACCGCCGCCCACCATGTTGCCCAGCGTGACGGGAAGCAGGTTCGCGACAAAACCGGCAAGGCTCAGCGCCGGACCGCCGCCACCCGCGATATCGGGGGCCCAGCTTTGGATCATCATAGCCTGGGGGATGAAATACATGTTGGCGACGGAATGCTCGAAGCCTGCCGCCACGAACGCCGTGATGGGAAAAAGGATCGCCAGAAGCTTGTCGGTCGTGCTGTGCGCCCCGTAGCAAAGCCACACAGCAAGGCAGACCAGCACGTTGCAGAGCACACCCATGAAAAACGCACGCACCACGGGCAAGTCGGTCTTGGCGGCGCCGATAGCGAAGGCCTTCTGGCCTACGGCACCGTCGCCCAGCAGATGATGCCCAGCCAGGAACACCAACAACGCCGTGCCCACCGCCCCGACCAGATTGCCGACAAAAACGATCAACCATGCGCGCAGCAGGACGCCAAGCCCGATACGCCGGCTGGCGGCCGCCATGACCATCAGATTGTTGCCGGTGAAGAGTTCCGCACCGCCCAGAACGACCAGAATGAGGCCCAGGGCGAAGACCAAGCCGCCCAGCATACGCGCCAGGCCGAACGGCATGAAGTCGGAAAGTCCCGCCCACATCGTCGTCGCCGCCATCGCGCCCAGACCGATGAACGCACCTGCGAGGACCGCAAGGGTGAACAGGCGGACGCTATCCATGCCCGCCTTGGCAACCCCCACCTCCTCGGCCTTGTGCGCGATCGCGTGGGGAAGCAGGGCATCTACCGACCCGGGCGGCGGCGAACCCTCGTTCATGCAGGCAGCGTGTGACGTTCGGTCATGGTACAGCCAGCGCTTCGAGATCGCTCGGGTTGAGCCGACACCTCGCCAGCGGCAGAACCAAGCCGTTCTCCCAAGCGAGGTGTCGCCGCTGCAACGTGGAAAAGGAAACCGCATCGCACGCGAATACTACATGATTTTCCGATGCCGTTCCGGCCGCGAGGACGGTCAGCACCAGGACCAGCCGGTCGTGCAGGTCGAAGTCGCTCTCATGCTCGGATCCAGCATGGCGACAATCTTATCGAAACCGTCATCTTCGTCGCAACGCTGGAGTTATGAGCGGAAACAGATCCTCCTCCTCGTCCGCGACATGAAGCGGCAGTTCGCGTTCGAAATAGTCAAGCACCATGCGCGCCGTTTCCGCGATATCCGATGCCTGTGACTCCTCAGCCAGATGTTCGAGCGCCGCGCAAATCAGCAACTGCCGGTCATGGTGCCCTTCCAGAAACTCCAGCGGCCGGCGTACAACAGGCATCGCGTCCATCTTGGCCTCCCTTGTATGCACGATGACATTAGCAACATGAGGCTGACAGCACGTTGACCTGCATCAAGCGACAGCCGCACCGCCCCATTCGGCCAGGACGCTCCATAGAACGGGCCTCGGCATGATGCCGCGGTCCAGGCACAACGCGACAACGTCGGTTTTCCTCCAAAACCGAACGAACAAACGATTGAGAGGTCACAGCATGGGCGGATTGTCCCGTCGCGATTCAATCGCGACGGGATATGTTTTAGGGTTTCCCATCACAAGGGCAAGGATCAATGCAAGACGAGAGATTCTTCAAAGGCCACACCGCCTGAGTCACCGGCGGCGTGATCGGCATGGGCCGGATGATCGCCGGGGCCTTTTATCGGGTGCGGAAGCAAACGTCGCGATCGGCTCGCTTGCGCGCGGAGTCTATACGTGGCAGCAGTGCTTATGCGCACCTTCCTGACCAAAACGAGGTCGCCGAGGCGGTATCGGAGATCGCCGCGCTAGGTGGCGAGGCCCGCGCCTTTCCGCTCCACCTGCGCGATCCCGCATCGGTCGAGCAATTTCATACGGCCACGCTGGACGCCTTCGGACCGGTCGACATCTTGATCAACGCTGCAGGGGTCTTGGCCCAGGCCCCTTGGTGACCGACGAGGACAGCGATGCCGTCTGGGCGAGCGTCTTCGACATCAACCTTTCAGGTCCCTATTGCACGATCCGGCGCTGCTTCCCCGACATGATGCGAGCAGGATGGGGCCGCATCATCGACATCGCGTCGACCGCAGCCAATGCTAGGACACCCACGCAACAGCGCCTACAAGCACGGTCTGCTGGGACTGATGGACTGATATGGTATGTCGCCCTGGAGGGCGCGGCGCACGGCAGTGCCTGCAATGCAATCAATCCAGGCTCGGTAGGAACGGGCGTGATGAAGCTAGGCTCGGAAGTCCGCGCGAACCTCGGTCAGGGCGCACCTGGCAGGAGAACTTCGAACTGACCGCCAAGGCGATACCGCAGGGGTGCCTGATCACGGTTGAGGAAATCGCTGGTACGGCTCTCTTCCTCTATCGCGAAGAAGCACGCGGCATCACGATGGAAGATATCGACGTTGCCAGCGGAGACCCGTGGTAAGGCCAGAAAGATTCAGTCGCATTAATGTCTCCGTGATTGGTGTCAACTTCATCGCTCCGATCCGCCGGTCTGGGGAGCGAACGAAAACTGGACGCGCGTGATCGTTGAAATGCATACCGACGATGGTTTGGTAGGCTTGGGCGAGACGCTGGGCGGCAAGGTCACAGTGGCACTGATCGAAACCGAGATTGCGCCCATGTTTCTGGGCGAGAGCCCGTTCGATATCGAAAAGATGCTGGCAAAGGCGACCTTCGTGCCGCTCTACAACGGCACACTCGGCTATTGCGCCATTGCCGCGCTGGAGGTCGCCTGCTGGGACCTGATGGGCAAGACCACCGGGCAGCCACTCCACAATCTTCTTGGCGGATGGTTGCACGACGAGGTGCCATTCGCGGCCTGCCAGGCGCTTCCCTTCGCCCTCGACACCCACATCACGGAACTGGGCGGGGAGGTCACAGGCGACGGTGTCATCGTGTTCACCGATCGCGGCACGATGACCGTGCCGCCCGGACCGGGTCTGGGCGTGGAACTCGATCCCAACCGCTTTGCCGCCGCCAGGGAGCGCTACGTCCGCATGGGCGACAGCAGCGTCTATGAGGAAGATTCGGCGCGTCACGGTACTAATTCCGGTCAAATAGATGCTGTGATGGCTGAAACCCTAGTGAGTTGGTCAATGGAGTAGTTGCGTCCTCTGCAAGCATGTAACTGTCGGACACGCCTTGCCGTCAGGAAGCTTTACAGTCGGCGCGTTGGGATATTAGCGTGTCATACAAGCTTACCAATCCGTGGCCTACGATGCCCACCGGCGCCGCAATAACAAAAAACGCCGGCCGCGACCTAAGTCCATTCGACGATCAACGGGGAAACCATCATGACCAGTGAAGTCATCAAAACCTTCAAGACGCTTTCCGGAACGGCCCTGCTCGCCGCCGGCATCATGGCCGTCAGCGCGGGCGCAAGCCGGGCTGACGGCGAGCTCAATGTCCTGACCTGGGAGGGTTACACGGACCCGAGTTTTGTCTCGGTCTTCGAGGAACAGTCGGGCTGCAAAGTGAGTTCGACGTTTGTCGGCTCCAATGACGAGATTATCGCCCGGGTCGCTGCCGGCGGTTCGGTCTACGACATGGTCTCGCCGGCGATCAACTATGCCCAGATCATGGTCGGTCTTGGTGCCCTCGAACCGCTCGACGAGTCGCGTCTAGAGCACCTGAACGATATGCCCGACATCTTCCTGAACCATCCGGGCGTCAAGGATGAAGACGGCAATGTCTGGTCGGTGCCCATGGCGTGGGGCTCGATTCCCTTGATGTATCGAACGGACAAGTTCGACGAACCGCCGACGTCGGCCGAGGTTCTCTGGGATCCTGAATACGCGGGTCATATCGCGACCCAGGACGTCTCGATGACGATCTTCATGGCAGCGCGGATTCTCTATGGTCCGGACGTGGACGTATACAACCTCACTGACGAGCAGCTTGAGGCGATCAAGCAGAAGCTCATCGAGCAGAAGCCGCTGCTGCGGACTTATTGGTCGACCGGAGGCGATCTCATCAGTCTCTACGCCGCAGGCGAGGTTTGGGTTTCGGAAACCTGGGGCGGCTATCAAGTTGCCGAACTTCAGGCTCAGGGCATTCCGGTTGCCGAAGTGATCCCTGTCGAAAAAGCTGATGGCTGGCAAGATGTCTGGGCTGTCCTGAAGGACACGCCCAACCTCGAATGCGCCTATGAGTGGCTCGACTTTGTTTCCGGTCCCCAGGGACAGTGCGGCATGGTCAAGGCCGTGGGTTATTCGCCCGCCAACGGCGCCGCGGTGCAGGAATGCCTGACCGAGGAGGAGATCGCAGGGCTTCATCTCAACGATCCCGAGTATGTCAACAGCCTCGATTTCTGGCAGTTGCAGCCGCGTCTCGACAAGTACATCGAGACCTGGAATGCCGTGAAGACGGCGGAGTAAGGCACCATGCCGCCGCGTTGGAATGATGGACGGCGTCTTGAAGGTCGCGTTGCGATCGTCACGGGCGCCAACGGAGGTCTCGGCAGCGCGGCGGCGCATGCACTTGGCATGGAGGGCGCCAAGGTAGCACTTGGCGCCCGCGCCAACCGCGATACCGCCGAGGAGACCGCCAAGGCCGTCGTCGACGGTGGCGGCACCGCACATGTCGGATCCCTCGACGTCACCGACGAAGCATCCGTCAACGATTTCGTTAACAGCACAAAAGAGTGCTACGGCAGCGTCGACATCCTGATCAACGCCGCGGGCAGAATTGATCCGGCGGACGCGGTCCGTTTCGACAAGATCGATCCCGATGCCTGGGACAAGATCTTCGAGATCGACGTCAAGGGATCAATGCTCATGTGCCGGGCCGTTGTCCCGCTGATGAAGGGCCAGGGCAAGGGTTCGATCATCAACTTCTCCGGATCCTATGGGAACGGCACGACCCAGGAGAACATGGTGAACTCGGTCGCCATCGCGTTCTGCGCCGCCAAGGGCGCGGTGCGCGCCATGACCGCGGCGATGGCGCGTGACCTGGCACCGGAGGTTCGCGTCAATGCCATTTCGCCCGGACCCATTGCCGCCAACTGGGAGGACGACTGGGGCATTCCCAAGGAGCATATGGAGGAAGCGATTGCCATGACGCCCCTGAAACGCCTGGGCGACCCGATGGAAATCTCCGAAACCGTGGTTTACCTGGCCTCTGA
This sequence comes from Alphaproteobacteria bacterium, assembly GCA_965204785.1. GTDB lineage: Bacteria > Pseudomonadota > Alphaproteobacteria > SP197 > SP197 > SP197. Next base: position 2,138,154 of record OZ242015.1, read on the forward strand.
CGGATCGGGCTACATGACCGGCCAGAACCTGCTGGTCGATGCCGGCTGGACCCTGATGGGCTGACAAGGAGTGCTTGACCATGAGCGTTGCCGCCGTTGATATCGCCGATCTGATTCCCAGCGACCTTCCCGACGGAACTGAAGTTGTCGCCGAAGGCAAAGCAATGGGCGAAAAGATCGAAATGGGTCTTTCGCTCTATTGCGAGGAGAAAGACGTCATCTCCGAGCGTGGCTGGCGCGAAATCGCCCGCGAAGAGGGTATTGCCTGCACCTGCATGAATGTCGGCCTCAACACTTGGGCCGATACCAAGGTTGCGCTTGAGAACATCCATGAAGACGCGCTCTCGCGCGGCGTGCGCCCGCCGGACCGTTTCAATCTTCTGGCCGAACGACGCATGGGCCTGCCCAAGGACAAGCGCAGGGATGCACCTCAGGAAACTGGACCGTGTCTGTGGACGGAACAGGACTGGTGGGAGATGACCCATACCGTCCCGATCCAGCCAGAAGCTGCCGACAACATGATCGGCGGGCCGGGCTCCATCGACAATGCGGTCGATGCGCTGCAGGTCGGGATCACAACCATCGGTGTGGTCAGTCAATATACCTGGCGCTGGCCCTATTGGGACGACGAGACGACGCAGCTCTGCAACGTGCTCAAGGCAGGCGGTATCCTGGCATCCAAGAAAGACAGGGGGGTGGTTTTCGATTCCTATCTCGAAGACGGCTATCCCGGCGTCTTTCATGATTACGCCAGCTACATCGGCTGGGCGATGCTGGAGCGTTATGTCGTCGAGGAACTGATCGGCTCGGCCTATGCCAGTTCCTGGGGCGGACTGACCCAGAATCCGATCATCAAATCGGCGGTGACCCTGGCGCTCGACGCTACCAACCCCAACCGGGTGCCGATCTCCTTCCTGCAGGGTGACACGATCGGCAACACACCCGACTTCGACGTCAACATGGCGGTTCTCGTCAATGACCTCATGTACGTGAAGATGACCGACATGCGCTACAAGCTGGGCTGTGCTCCCCTTGCCGTGCCGGTGACGGAAACCGAACGTATTCCCAACTGGAAAGAGGTCGCACAGGTCCAGGCCATCAGCCGCAAGTGCGACGAATATGTGCCCATGCTCGACCCCTACGTCGCATGGGACAAGATTGAGACGATGCGCGATCAGCTTGTCGCCGGCGGCACGACATTCTTCCGCAAGGCCCTGGAGACCATGGAGCAGATGGCCATCGACACGCGCGACCCCGCCCGCGTTCTCATCATGATGAAGCGTCTGGGAGCCGAAACCTGCGAGGAACTGTTCGGTGCGGGCGAACGCGACGACAGCTACATCCGCGGCCGCAGGCCCGTGCTGGAAACCGATCTAGTGCGCCAGACCATGGAGAAACGCAAGGTCCTGTTGGACCAGCTCATGACGCGCGGCACCGTCGAGGGCTGCAAGGGCCGCAAGGTTCTGGTCGCCTCGACCGATGTGCACGAATTCGCCAAGTTTCTCCTCACATCCACACTGGATGCGGCGGGCACCAAGGTCATCGACTGCGGCATCAACCGCGATCCCGAAGACATCGTGAAGGTCGCGCGCGAGACGGCAGCCGACGCCATCGTCATCACGACCCACAACGGTGTCGCTCGCAGCTTCGGCTCCAAGCTGATGAACGAGATGCGTGGTGCCGAGATCAACGCACAGGTCTTCATGGGTGGTGTGCTCAACGAGGATATAGAAGGCTCCGACATTCCGATCGATGTGCGCGGCGATCTCCACAAGATGGGTGTGGCGACGCCAAACTCGATCGACCAGCTGCTCTATGCCGTCGCCGGCCTGGCCCCCCAACGGGTTTCGTGACCCTGCAACTGGTTGCGCTGGCCGATTTCGGCAGCACGTTCACGAAACTCACCCTGGTCGAAGCCGGTACAGGCCGGCGTGTCGCCTCCTCCGCGTCGCCAACGACCGTCAATACCGATGTTATGGAGGGCTACGCGGTAGCCCTCGCGGAAGCATCATCTCACGTGTGCGAGAAGCATGAGATCACCAGGAAATTGGCGGCATCCAGCGCCGGCGGCGGCCTGCGTGTGGCTACCATCGGCCTGGTCGGGGACTACACGGCCACGGCAGCCCGGCAGGCCGCACTAAATGCCGGCGCGAAAGTCGAACTGGTGCTCTCCGAAAAACTTGGTCCGGCTGAACAAGCCGCGCTTGTGGATGCGAATCCCGATATCGTGCTGTTCTCCGGCGGTACCGACGGCGGCCAGGCAAGACAGATCATGCAGAGTGCAAGGACACTCGCTGAGACCGATCTGCATACGCATGTCATCGTTGCCTGCAACCAGGAAATTGCCGAGGAAATTGCCGAACTACTCACCGCATATGGCCGTCAGGCACGTGTCGTTGTCAATGTCCTACCCGACATCGACAGGCTGAACATCGAACCCGCGCGTGCAGCCATACGCGACCTTTTCATCCAACACGTCATTATGGGTAAAGGCCTTTCCGAGACCAAGGAATTCGGAGCTTCCGTCATCATGCCTACCCCCGAGGCGGTACTAAATGCCACACAACTGCTCTCAACGGGCCCCGACAACGGATCCGGCCAAGGCAACGTCATGGTAGCCGATATCGGCGGGGCAACGACCGATGCGCATTCTGCCGTCACGCTGGGCCAGTTGCCGCCAGGCCTCACCACCAGAGGTCTGCCGTCGCTCCCCGTTACACGCTCGGTTCAGGGCGATCTTGGCATGCGCTGGAGTGCCCCGACGGTTCTGGAAGCAGATCGTTCGTGGCTTCTCTCGCAATCCCGTGAGGCCGTTAATGTGCTTGAGTCCGCATGCCTTGGTCGACGTTCGAATCCGGACTTTCTGGCGGTCAAGAGTCAAGAGATCGATCTGGACCGGCTGCTCGCCACCTCCTGTCTTACCCACGCCATTCGCAGGCACTGCGGCACGCTTTCAACCGTATTTGTTCCCGGCCAGGGTGCCCGGTTCGTGCAGGAGGGTCTGGATCTCCGGGAACTTCCGCTCATTATTGGCACAGGCGGCATGCTTTCACGTGATGTGGCAGGCGCCCGAACGCTGAGCAAAGCACTTTCACGCAAGTCCAAGGGTGCGCTAACGCCGACCCAACCGCGCGTCGTCATTGACCAAACCTACGTCCTCGCCGCGGCCGGACTTCTCGCAAGCATCGATCCTTCGGCTGCTTACCATTTGATGGTTTCTGAATTGGCACTTGCCTGACACTTCCGACCACGGCTATTTTTGACTAGCCTAGCATCTAGGTTGGTTAAAGGGAGATAAGTAGCCATGAAATGCACCAAATCGTTGACTTTCATCGCAACGTTGACTTGGGCAGGCATCGCTGCGGCATGTCCGAACTGGCAGGCTGAGCCCTCGTTCGGATCGATCAATCTGAGCGAAGGATTCACCAACGATCCCTATGAGCAGGGCATCAAGGCGGGTGGCCAATACAGCCTCTCGGATTGCATGCATGGCAAAAACTTTGTCGGCATGGTCGCGAGCCATCCGGATTTCGACCTCTACTACACCACTTCGGGCAACACGCCGCTCACGATCCATGTACACTCGTCCTACGATACCGTTCTGCTGGTCTCGGACCCGCAAGGCAACTGGTGGTTCGACGACGACAGCGGCCCCGGTCACGGTCCGCTGCTCTATTTCCCGAATCCGCTCGACGGTCTCTACAACATCTGGGTCGGCTCATTTAGGAGCAGCAGCGATCTGCTCGAGAGTACGCTGATCTTCACCGAACGCTGAACCGGGCGACACAACCCGAGGCGGTGCTCCGTCTCGTCTCCTACCGCAATTGCGTGTAGATTCCGCAGCGTCATATCGCAGTCCCAACCACCATCTTCGCCGGACTACGAAGTCCTCTACCGGGCGCTGGTCGATTGTAGCTGACCTGGTGAGCCATTATGAGCCCGATGGGCGTTTGACCTTTGTCTCGGACGCCTATGCCGCGTTCTTCGGTGTGACTTCCGAAGAACTGTTGAACAAGTCGATCTACGATCTGATCACGCCCGAAGAACAGGAGGGGTCGCGGCGAAGGCATGACGACGTGACGCCTGAGAACCCGATGGTTGCCGAGCGTAACAAGGTTTTTCTGGAAGACGGGTCCATTCGGCGGGTCGATTGGGTGACGACCGGCTTCTTCTCGCCTGAAGGCGAGTTGACCGGATACCAGTCGGTCGGCCGTGACGTTACGGTCGAAGAGGCCCTGCAGCGCTCCGCCACACTGGCTCCCTGCGCTATCTCCGCGAGGTCGCAGAGCCGATGCTGGATGGCAACGGCAACCCCCCAACAGACCATCGGCACGATTCAGGAGGTCACCGATCAAAAACTTGCCGAAAAGGGGCTGCGCGAGAACCAGTTGCTCTTGCAAAAGCAGATCACGGAACTGCGTGAGAGCGAACAGTACCTCCAGGACCAGTCACGTGCACTCACTGGTCCCGCCGAGAGCCTGGAGGCGACGCGCAAAGAGCTTGAGGTCGCGAACAATCAGAAGAACCGCCTGTTTTCGATCATCGCCTACGATCTCAAGAGCCCCTTCATGCCGCTGCTGGGTTTCACCGAACTTCTGGTTCAGGCCGAGGAAGAGGCGTCCCAGGAAACCGTGCGCGACTATGCGCGTTCGATCCATTCGACCGCCCAGCAGGCTCACACGCTGCTGAGCGACCTTTTGGACTGGTCGCGTCTCCAACTCGACCGACTGACGGTCAACCCGGCCTTTCTCGATATCCACGACGTTGCCAAACGGCATATCGATCAGTTTGGACCTGCGGCATCGGCCAAAGGCATCGACCTTTCGCTCGCCGAAGGAAAAAACCTTCTATGTCCATGCGGATCCGCATATCGTCGACACTGCCTTGCGCAACCTTCTTTCGAACGCCATCAAATTCACCCCGCGTGGCGGTGCTGTCTCGGTCACCATCACGGCAGTTGGCCCTGGTTTTGAACTTACGGTGTGCGACAACGGTCTCGGCATGCCCGAAGAAAGTCTGCGCGACCTCTTCACCTCCGGTCCCATCGATTCGCGTGACGGAACAGGCGGGGAAAAGGGAACCGGATTGGGCCTGATGTTGTGCCAGGACCTGATCGAACGCCACGACGCACCTTGCAGATTTCCGTCCGCCCGAACGGCGGCGCCGTTGCGAGCTTTGTTCTTTTCGCCGGGTCAGATTGAACGGTCAGAGATCGACAACCGTTCGGAAACCGATCGTTCCGCAGCGGTCCAAACCCGGCCACAGCAGAAGATAACGCGCTGCGAATTCAGGCCGTTTGGGGCCGCCGTCAGCGTACCAGGCTGTGCCGGTCGCCTCGAAATCGCTGCCACCCTTGAGAATGCAGAAGCGCGTCCGGCCGTCGCTGCCCTCTCTTTCGGTCCAGGTCCAGAGCCGCGGTTCGTCGTCGAACAGCCCAAGTTCCGCGGCCTTCTGCCATTCGGCCTCGCGCGGCAGGCGACGCCCCGACCACCGGGCATAGGCACGCGCATCGTCAAGGTCGATCCAGGTCACCGGCGCATCCGCGAGGCCAGCTGGGGGACCGCTCTCCTCCCAATGCTCCAGGAACGTCTCACCGTGGCGTGGCGCGTAGCCGCTCGCCGCCATGAACGCCGCATAGCTACGATTGGAAACGCAGCGCCGTTCGATGGCGAACGGCTTGAGCTCCTGTTCAACGACAAAGGAGACGGTTTCATGCAGTCCAGGCAGCGTGTGACTCTGGCAGCCGGGAGCACGCGCGCTGTCGTAGAGGCCACATTCACGCCGCCGGAAAACAATCTTCCGCCGGTACGGACCGCCCGGCACCGACGCCATACCGGCCGGGGCGTCCCGGTGGGCCTGTGTCGGCTGGACGACCCGCCAGATGATCCGCCGTGCGGGTGCCTCGCCTGCCGAACTCTGGAGTTCCCCCCAAACGGCGGCCTGGGCGGCAAGAAATGCCTCATCGGCGGGCCCAGCGTCGTCGCCGGTCTGCTCCAGCACCGCGCCCAACCCGCGGGGCGGCAGGTCGACCGCGGCCCCTTCCCGGCCCGCTAGTAGATCGACGCAGCGGCCTGAATAGCACGTGCGCAGAGGCACGTCACGGCGCCAAGTATCCCTGCGGTTGACCAGCGTCCAGAGACGCATACCGCCGTCATCCCAGCACGAGGCATAGACGCCATCGGCCGGGTTGTCGGCAAGCGGTATCCAGGCGCCGTCGCTGAACAGCTTGCGAAAGCGGTGCTGCACCGCGCCCATCAGGCGCAGCCACGCGGCATCGCGGTCGCACCAGCCGTTCCAAGAGCCGAAAATGTTTTCCCACACGACCATGCCCTGTCCATTCATCCAGGCAAGCTGCAGTTCCCCGCGATGGTCAGAAACCCAGCGATGCACAATGTGCATCCTGTGCCAGCGCTCGAACCAAGCATTGCGCAGGACACCGGGCACTTCGGCATCCCGATAGACCTCGGCCCAGCTCATGTGATGGTCGCCGATACGCTCCAGCGGCGTGAACGACTGCGATTCGAAGACCACCCCGGGTTTAACGGCATCAAGTGCGTCGCGCAGTTCGCCCGCCGCCTCGGCCATGGTGTCGAGATAGAGCCCATCGGCATCAAGCGCACCCACAAGGCCGGCCAGAACTTCATGATCGGGCTTTTCTTCCCGCCGCGTCGTGCGGTCCCACGGATTGAAATCCAGCAGGACACGGATACCGCGCGCATGGAACCTGTCGACCGCGTCGTGCAGGCCGTCCAATCCGCCCGGCATGCGGCGGTAGAAGTCGAATTGGTTGCGCCGGTCAAAGCCGATGTTGGGATAGGCGTGCCACAGGATCACGCCATCAAGCCTGCCGAACCGCTCCTCGAACGCATCAACGTAGGACTCCACCCGATAGACATGCGCTTGGCGGTCGTAGAACCGTTCGTCCCACATCAGAATCTTGTGCATCACGATGCAGTCGTTGACCCAGGCGAACGCCGGGTGACGGAAGGTTTGTTCTTCGTGGCCAAGCTCGGCCCTCGCGCTGTCGCGCCATGCGGCCAGGGTCTGCCGCCATGCCGCCCAGGCGTCCGGTTCATCCGGCGCGGCGATCAGGTTGTCCATGGCACACCCATGCTGCTGTGCTAACCTTGCAGGATTGCGGGACGGTCTGGCAACCGCCCGGCGGGCTTGACCGGACCTCCCCGCCGCGCCCAAAAAGAGACCCGGCAATATCGGGAGCAGGCTATGATGGGAAGAAGACGGATTGCGCTGGTCACCGGCGCGGGCAGCGGGATTGGCAAGGCAGTTGCGCTGGGCCTCTTCGAGGACGGCTTCAATGTCGTCCTGACGGGCCGCAAACTCGAAAAGCTCAAGGCCGTCGTCGCGGAACAAAGCGGTTCGGACGACCGCCTGATTCCCGTTGCCTGCGATGTCGGCGACCCCGGCTCGGTTGACGCGCTGTTCGATCAGGCAACCAGGCGTTGCGGTCGTCTGGACCTGCTTTTCAACAATGCCGGGATCGGCGCACCCGATGTGCCGATGGAGGAACTTTCCTTCCAGAAATGGCAGCGGGTCGTCGACACGAACCTGACCGGCCCGTTCCTGTGCACCCAGCACGCCATGCGCATAATGAAGGCGCAGGAACCCAAGGGCGGGCGCATCATCAACAACGGCTCCATCTCAGCCCATATGCCGCGGCCCCATTCAGCGCCCTATACGGCCACCAAACACGCCATCACCGGCCTGACGCGCTCCACATCGCTGGACGGGCGCAGCCACAACATCTGCTGTGGCCAGATCGACATCGGCAACGCGCTCACCGACATGACCGCCGGCATGGGAGACGGCATGACCCAGCCCGACGGCCGCGTCGTTCCGGAGACAACCATGGATGTCGACAACGTGGTCAAGGCGGTCGTGATGATGGCCAACATGCCGCTGGACGCCAACGTTCCCTTCATCACCGTCATGTCCAACACCATGCCCTATATCGGGCGGGGATAACCAATGCGTTAAGCGGCTGTTGCGCCCGGCCTTCGCAGCCTTCTATAATCCGCCCGCGCCAAGGGGCGGCGTCTTGCAACAGATGAATGGTAAAAGACCATGGAATTAGTCGGTGTCGGCTTGGCTATCTGGATTTTTTTGGGCTTCCTGTTCGCGTCCGTGATCGCGATGTTGTGCCGGGGGTACGGCAAAGCGACGGAAATGAATCCTGAATTTCTAGCGACCTTGGGCTTCTTCTGGTGCCTCACGCCGCCGGCCATGTTCGGAGCCTCGGCCTATTTCCCCTGGCTCGATCTCAGCTTTCTTGCCCCGTTCGCTTTCATTCTGGGCCTAGTGCCGTTGTTAGTGATCATTTCCGTCAGTAACAGGGGATCGAAAGACAATGCGTTTTTCGGGCGTGACAGCCAGGGTCGCCTGTCGCTTTTCGGCTGCAGCCCGCATGAAGTCGTGACCACCCTGCTTTACGGTCTGCTCTGCTTCGAGATTGCCACGATCTTCCTCTGGGACGAGTTCTACCGCGCCTGATCCGCCAGGAAAGCCCCACAGAGACCGGATAAGTTCCCATACTGGCGGAATTCCACCAGAAACGCTCCCGGAGTCGTATTGACAAGCCGTTGCCGATACCTATAGTCCGCCGGTCCGCGCGGGAAGCGCTTTGCGCCACCCTGCCAGGCGGGCCAGAATACTAGGTTGCATTACAATGTTCGCAGTCATTCAAACCGGCGGCAAACAATATCGCGTCGCCCAGAACGATATCCTCTCGGTGGAACGCCTGACGGGCGAACCCGGTGATTCGGTCGATTTCGACCGTGTACTCATGGTCGCCGACGGTGACGATATCTCGCTCAATGCCGACGGTGCAATGGTCAAGGCCGAAATCCTTGAGCACAATCGCAACGGCAAGGTGCTGATCTTCAAGAAGAAGCGCCGCAAGCACTACCGCCGCCGCGCGGGCCACCGCCAGCACCAGACGGTGGTCAAGATCACCGGGATTTCGGCCAAGAGTTCCAAGTCTGCGGTCAAGAAGTCCGCGAAGAAGGCGGCACCCAAGGACGCAGAGGCCGCTCCGGCCGAAGCTTAGGAGGACTGAACCATGGCCCATAAAAAGGCAGGCGGCAGTTCACGCAACGGGCGCGACTCACCGGGTCAGCGACTGGGCGTGAAGAAGTTCGGCGGCGAAGAAGTTATCGCCGGCAACGTCATCGTGCGTCAGCGCGGTACCAAGTGGCATCCCGGCGACAATGTCGGCATGGGCAAAGACCATACGCTGTTTGCGACCGGTAACGGTCGTGTGCAGTTTCGCCGCGTGAACGCGAAGCGGACCTACATCGACGTGGTTCCGGCGGCGGCTGAATAGGCGACCGCCCCAACACAACAGGACGAGAAGGGGAATGGTATGCCATTCCCCTTTTTCTTTGGACTCATCATGAAATTCCTCGACGAAGCCAAGATTTACCTCAAGAGTGGTGATGGCGGTGCGGGCTGCATCAGCTTCCGGCGCGTGAAGTATGTCGAGTTCGGCGGGCCCGATGGCGGCGACGGGGGCCACGGCGGCGATATCGTTCTCGAATGCGTAGCCAACCTGAACACGCTGATCGACTACCGATTCCAGCAGCAAATCAAGGCCAAGAACGGCAGGCCGGGCGAAGGTTCGCAGCGCACGGGCGCCAGTGTCGACGACGTTATCATCCCCCTGCCGCCGGGAACCCAGGTGTTTGCCGAGGACCGGACCACGCTCCTGGCCGATCTCACGGAACCTGGCGAACGCATCGTCCTGCTCAAGGGAGGCGACGGGGGACGCGGCAACATGCGTTTCAAGTCCTCCACCAACCAGGCGCCGCGCCGCACCGATCCGGGCTGGCCCGGAGAGGAACGCTGGGTATGGCTGCGTCTCAAGCTCATCGCCGATGTCGGGCTAGTTGGCCTGCCCAATGCCGGCAAATCGACCCTGCTCTCGCGCATTTCGCGCGCCCGGCCCAAGGTCGCCAACTATCCCTTCACCACCCTGCATCCCAATCTGGGCGTCATGGTCGTGGACGGGGACGAGTTCGTCATAGCCGACCTGCCCGGCCTGATCGCAGGCGCCCATGAAGGGGTCGGTCTCGGGGACCGGTTCCTGGGCCATGCGGAACGCTGCGCGGCGCTGCTGCATCTGGTCGATGGGACCGCCGGGGACATCGCCGGAGACTACCTCACCGTCCACCGCGAACTGGAAGCCTATGGAGCGGGACTGCCCGTCAAGCCCGTCGTGCTGGCGCTGAACAAGGTCGATGCCCTGACGGTAGAACTCCGGGACCAGGCTCTCGGAACGCTGGCCGAGGCATCGGGGCTGCCCGTCGTCGCCATGTCGGGCGCATCGGGCGAAGGCATCGAAGAGGCCAAGCGCCGGTTGATGGACCATGTCAGCCACGAACGGGAACGACGCATGGCCGAAGAGCAGGGCACATGACCTCCCGGCTGGAAAAGGCCAAACGGATCGTCGTGAAGATCGGTTCCGCGCTTCTGGTCGAAGGGCAGGCCGGCCAAGTGCCCCGTGGCTGGCTCAACGCGCTTGCCGACGATCTCGCCGACCTGCGCCGAGACGGGCACGAGGTTTTGATCGTGACGTCGGGCGCCATCGCCATTGGCCGGCAGCACCTGGGCCTTGCGCCCGGCGCCCTGCGTCTAGAGGAAAGCCAGGCTGCAGCTGCCTGCGGGCAGATCCGCCTGGCCCATGCGTATCAAGAGGCATTGGGCCGCCACGAGATCGGTGTGGCCCAGGTTCTGCTCACGCTGGACGATACCGAAGGCAGGCGCCGTTACCTCAACGCGCTTTCGACCATGAACACCCTCCTGCGCCTAGGCGCGGTCCCGGTCGTCAACGAGAACGACACCGTGGCGACCGGGGAAATCCGCTTCGGCGACAACGACCGGCTCGCGGCGCGCGTCGCCATGATGGCCAGCGCCGATGCACTCGTGCTGCTTTCCGATATCGACGGCCTCTATGACAGCGATCCGCACAAAACGCCGAGTGCGCGGCTCGTCCCGGAGGTCGCCACGATCACGCCGGAGATCATCGCCATGGGAGGCAAGGCGCCGCCCGGCGATTCCTCGGGCGGCATGGAAACCAAGCTGATTGCCGCTCAAATCGCCACGCGGGCCGGCTGCAACATGGTGATTGCCGACGGACGCATCAAACATCCTCTGCGTGCCATCCGCGACGGCAAGGCCTGCACCTGGTTCACCGCGGACGAGACCCCCACCAGAGCACGTAAGCGCTGGATCGCCGGCTCCCTGAAACCCGTCGGCACGCTGACTGTCGATGCTGGCGCGCTTGCCGCCCTGGGACACGGGCGCAGTCTGCTGCCGGCGGGCGTGACCAAGGTCGATGGTCGGTTCGAGCGGGGTGATGCCGTGCTTATCAAGGGGCCTGACGGGCAGGAGGTCGGACGCGGTCTGGTGGCCTATTCCTGGGACGATGCCCGCACCATCGCCGGGCACAAAAGCGGTGAAATCGAAGGTCTGTTGGGCTATCGTGGCCACGAGGAACTCGTCCACCGCGATGATCTGGTGATGTCATGAAATGAACATCGTTCTGACCCAGGAACCAACGCAACCCGACGACATTGCAACCATGATGGAAACGATGGGGCGCCGTGCGAGAGATGCCGCCTCCGAATTGGCGCACGCGACCACCCACACCAAAAATCTGGCCCTGCACGCCGCGACCAAGGCTCTGCGTTCGGACAAGAAAACCCTGTTGGAAGCCAACGAACGCGACCTTGAACTGGCGTACGAAAAGGGCCTTTCCGAACCCATGCTGGACCGCCTGACATTGGACGAGAAGCGCATCGAATCGATGGCCGTGGGTCTGGAGACGATTGCCGATCTTGCCGACCCCGCGGGCGCGGAACAGGCGCGCTGGACCGTTCCCAGCGGTCTCGATATCGCCCGGGTCAGCGTTCCCCTGGGCGTCATCGGAATCATCTATGAGTCCCGGCCCAATGTCACAGTAGACGCCGGTGCGCTGTGCCTGAAGTCGGGAAACGCCGTCATCCTGCGGGGCGGGTCTGAGAGTTTCCACTCTTCACGCGCGGTGGTGGACTGCATGCATCAGGGCCTCACCCAAGCTGAATTGCCGCTTGATGCTATCCAATTGGTGCCCACGACCGATCGTGCCGCCGTGGGCAAAATGCTCACCATGACGCGCTGGATTGACATCATCGTGCCGCGCGGTGGTGCATCGCTGGTCGCGCGCGTGCAGGAAGAGAGCCGTGTGCCGGCGATCGCTCATCTGATGGGACTGTGCCATGTCTTCGTCGATCACAAGGCTGATCCTGCGATGGCGCGCGATGTCACCGTGAACGCCAAGCTGCGCCGGACCAGCATCTGCGGTGCCGCCGAGACCCTGCTGCTGGACCGCCGTCTGGACAAGGGCGCCACGAGCTCCATCGTTGCTGCCCTTCTGGACGTCGGTTGCGAAGTGCGCGGCGACCGGGACGTTCAGGCGCTCGACGAGCGCGTAGTTCCCGCGGCCGACAACGACTGGGACACCGAACACCTCGAGGCCGTCATCTCGGCGCGCATGGTCGACGACGTTGAAGATGCGCTCGATCACATCCACCGTCACGGCTCCGACCACACCGACTGCATCATTACGGAGGATGCCGAAACGGCAGAGCATTTCCTGGCGCGCACGCCAAGCGCCATCGCCATGTGGAACGCTTCGACCCAGTTTGCCGATGGCGGCGAGTTCGGCATGGGCGCGGAGATTGGCATTTCGACCAACCGGCTGCATGCGCGCGGCCCGGTCGGCGTCGAACAGCTTACGACCATGAAATACGTCGTGCGCGGCACGGGGCAGACCAGACCCTGACTTCCTATCTTCCGCTTCTGAACCACGCCGCTGGGCGCAGGATCGGCCTGTTAGGCGGGTCGTTCAATCCAGCTCACGACGGACACAGGTTCATCACCCGGCTCGCGCTTGAGCATCTCGCACTCGATGAAGTCTGGTGGCTCGTGGCGCCCCAGAATCCGTTGAAGCCCCTTGCCGGCATGGTACCGTTCGGGGAACGGCTGGCTTCGGCGCAAGAGTTTGCGGATTCATCCGACATCATCGTCACCGGGATCGAACGGAATCTGGGTACGCGTTACACCGCAGACACCATCGTACGCCTCCAGACACGTGCACCCTCGGCGCATTTCGTCTGGCTGATGGGCGCGGACAACCTTTCGGGCATTCACCGGTGGCGGCACTGGCAAACCATCTTCGAGAGGGTTCCAGTTGCAGTATTCGACCGTTCTCCGTATTCTTCTTCCTGTCTGGCAAGCTGGGCTGCGGTCCGGTACCGCCGTCATAGATTGCCCGCTTGGCGGGCCAAATCGCTGGCGGTTCAGGCGCCACCGGTCTGGACCTTCGTTCTGGGGCCCAGGCACCCCGCTTCGGCTACGGCCATACGGCAGGGCGATCGGCGTTTCGGCTTTGCTGGACAGGACGACGACACAACATCCTGAACAAGGAGGGGATCTATTCCTCGTAACACAGCCGCCAGGCGGCATGTCCTGGACCTCGTCGCGCTCGTCACGGGTGCTTTGGAAGACGGCAAGGCGAACAACGTGGTCGATATCGACCTTGTCGGAAAAACTACCTTTGCAGATCGCATGATCATTTGCAGCGGGCAGTCGCACCGTCAGGTCGTTGCGCTTGCCGATCGCCTGGTCGATGCCCTGAAGGAAGCCGGGCATTCGGTTATGGGCATCGAGGGGCGCGATCCCGGCGATTGGGTGCTTGTAGATCTGGGCGATATTGTCGTCCACGTCTTCCACGTCGAAGTCCGCTATCTCTACAATCTCGAAAAGATGTGGTCGATGCCCATGCCGGTCCCGATGGAAGCAAGGGCCTGACATCGGCTCCGACCTGCCGGTTGCCATGCGTGTGACCATCGCGGCAGTGGGGCGCGCACGCGGCGGTGCGCTGGCCGCCCTTTATGACGACTACACGGGCCGCCTGCCCTGGCAGGTGACGCTGCGCGAGATCGCTGAGGCCGACGGCCCGCAGCGCAGCGACCGCGAGGGCGGGAAGCTCCTAGCAGCGGTTCCAGACGGGGCGGTCGTGGTGGCCCTAGATGAAACCGGAAAGACGTTCGACAGCGAGACTTTTGCTGCATGGATCGCCCGGCAACGCGACGAAGGCAGCCGCGATCTGGCTTTTGTCATCGGTGGCGCGGGCGGCCTAGTAGATGAGATCCGAAATCGGGCCGGTCTCGTATTATCGCTTGGGCCGATGACTTGGCCGCACATGATGGTGCGCACCATGCTTGCCGAACAGCTTTACCGGACGCACACCATCCTGACCGGGCATCCCTATCACCGTGGCTGAGTTCCCGGTTGCCTCTCCCCGGAGCAGCCGGTACACCAAGCCACATCAGCCAGTGAGCACCCCATGACGTCCGCCTCCAAACCCGGTCCCCTTGTTCTCTGTATTCTCGATGGCTGGGGCCTCGCCAAAGCGGGCCCGGACAATGCAATTTCGATTGCAAAAACCCCCGTCTGGCACCAGATGCTGGAGACCGGCGCGTCGACCAGTCTGGACGCTTCTGGTGAAGCGGTGGGGCTGCCCAGCGGCCAGATGGGAAATTCCGAGGTCGGGCACCTCACCATGGGTGCGGGACGCATCATGGTGCAGGACCTGCCGCGCATCGATCAGGCGATCGACGATGGCTCGATCGCCGGGAAACCGATCCTGACCGATTTGATCAAGGTGCTCAAACAGTCCGGCGGGCGGTGTCACCTGATGGGCCTGCTGTCGCCCGGTGGTGTGCACAGCCACCAGCGGCATATGTCCGCTCTGGCCAACATCCTCAGCAAGGAGGGCATCAACGTCCTGGTCCATGCCTTTCTCGACGGGCGCGACACACCACCGTCGAGCGGCCGAGCCTATATTGCCGCTTTCTGCAACGAAACGCCTGACGCCACCATGGCAACTGTCTCGGGCCGCCACTTCGCCATGGACCGCGACAACCGCTGGGAGCGCGTGGGAAAAGCCATCGACGCCCTGGTCGATGCCAAAGGTGCCCGTGCCCAGTCTGCGGATGAAGCCATCGCGAAGGCTTATGCCGACGATGTCTCCGACGAATTCGTCGAACCGGTCGTGATCGGCGACTACGACGGCATGAAGGCGGGCGACGGCCTGTTGATGGCGAATTTCCGGGCCGATCGCGCACGCCAGATCCTGACTGCCCTTCTCGATCCGCAATTCGACGGTTATGCGGTCGCAAGACAACACGACTTTGCCGCCGTCGCGGGCATGGTCTGCTATTCCAACGCGCTTGACCCATTTCTGCCTGCTCTGTTCGAGCCCCAGAACATGACCAAAAGCCTGGGCAGCCTCGTCTCGCAGGCGGGCATGAAGCAGCTGCGTATCGCAGAGACCGAGAAATACGCGCATGTGACCTACTTCTTCAACGGCGGCGAGGAGAAGGTCTTCGAGGGCGAGGACCGCATTCTAGTTCCCTCGCCAAAGATCGCGACCTATGACCTGAAACCGGAAATGTCGGCCCAAGAGGTCACCGACAAGCTGATCGCCGCGATCAGAGGCCGCAGTTTTAACGTGGTGATCTGCAATTTCGCCAATCCCGACATGGTGGGCCACACAGGCGTCTTCGAGGCCGCCGTCAAAGCCGTCGAAACGGTCGATGTCTGTCTTGGACGGATCGCGGCAGCCGTCGAGGATGCCAACGGGTATCTCGTCGTGACGGCCGATCACGGCAACATCGAAACCATGCGCGACTCCAAATCCGGCGAGGTCCACACCGCACACACGACCAATCCCGTTCCCCTAGTGATAGTCAACGGCAGTCAGGGCATGAAGCTGGAGCACGGCGGGTTCGCCGACCTGGCGCCGACCCTGTTGGATCTTCTGAACCTCCAGCAGCCCGGTGAAATGACCGGCCATTCGCTCATCAGATCCACCGGCTGAGACGGCGCCGCGCCGTTCCGCAATCTGGCTGATCCTGACCGAGCTTCTGTTTGCCACAGGCGTTACGGGCGATTGAGGAAGAAAGCGAGCGGCTGCAGGCCTGGAGGCCGAGCTGCGGGAAACCGTTGCGGCCCGCTCGGAGCTGAGCGCGGAAGCTGCGGAAATCGCCAACGAACTGGATTTCCTGCGCGCACGCATGCTGGCGAGTGAACAAGAAATCCGCGAACTGGAAGAAAGCTCGGTGGAAATTGCCGGTACCCTGGACGCTCTGCGGCAGGAACTCGCAGTCCTGGAGTTGGCGTTTGCCGAACAGCGTGAAGCCCTGGATGGCCCGCTGGTGGCCTTGCAGGACAGCATCGCCTGTCAGGAAGCACAGCGATTGACCGCGTTGTCGGCCATCCAGGGAGGACAGGCGCAAGCTGCCGAGACGGCGTTCCGCAAGTCCGAACTGCTCTTCATCCTGAAATCCGACGACGAAGCGCTTGCACAGCGCCAGGATAGGATACGCTGATGCGCGAGGCAGAATTCCTCAAGGACCTTCTGACTGGACCGCAGGAGCATGCCGCCTAAGAAAACGAAGCGCGCAGTCTCGCCATGTCGGCGGCCATCGAGGCATTGGCTGCGACCAGTTTCAGCGCCCAGAAGGGCGTGCTGCCCCTGCCTGCCGATAAACGGATTGTCATCGGCTTCCGCCAAGAATCGGCCGATGGCAGCGCCAGCGAGGGCATCGCGCTCTCAACCCAGCCTGGTAGCCGACTTGTGACTCCCTATGACGGACAAGTCGTCTATGCTGGGCCCTTCAGTGATTACGAGCATCTGTTGATCATTGATCACGGTGAAGGCTACCATACCGTGTTAGCTGAATTTGAGCGCGCCGACGTGGTGCTGGGCCAGTGGCTGCTGGCTGGCGAGCCTGTCGGTTTGATGTCGAGTGATGATTCTGAAGAACACCTGCTCTATGTCGAACTGCGGCATGACGGTGACCCTATCAATCCCCTGCCGTGGATCGCGGCCAGGGACAACGAGGTGAGCGGCGGATGAAAAAGGCGTTTCTTATAACAGCCCTGGTCTTGGCCCTGATGTCTCCCGGCCTGACGCAGGTCGATGCGGCCAGCAGCGAGACCTATCGCCAGCTCAACCTGTTTGGCGACGTCTTCGAGCGCGTACGCGCGGAATATGTCGAGGAAGTCTCGGACGAGGAGCTAATCGATGCGGCCATCCGGGGCATGCTGACCTCGCTCGATCCACACTCGGGTTATCTCAGCCCGGAAAATTTCGACGAAATGCAGGTTCAGAGCCGCGGTGAGTTCGGCGGCCTGGGCATCGAGGTCACCATGGAAGACGGTTTCGTGAAGGTCGTCTCCCCGATCGACGACACACCAGCCGACCGTGCGGGCATTCTGGCGGGCGATTACATCACGCATCTCGACGACGAGGGCGTTCTGGGCCTCACGCTTGGCGATGCGGTCGAGAAGATGCGCGGCCCGGTCAATACCGACATCGTGCTGACTGTCGTGCGCGAAGGCGAAGACGAGCCGTTGGAAATCACCGTCACCCGCGACATCATCACGATCAAGTCGGTGCGATGGCAGGTTGAGGACAAGATCGGTTATGTTCGCATCTCGTCCTTCACGGAGAACACCGAGGACAGCCTGATCAATGCCCTGGAAGGCATCGAAGCCGAACTGGGCGACTCCCTGCAGGGTTTTGTCATCGACCTGCGCAACAATCCGGGCGGACTGCTCAATCAGGCGATCGCGGTCTCCGACGTCTTCCTGGACAAGGGCGAGATCGTCTCCACGCGCGGCCGGCGCGACGACAGCACACAGCGCTTCAATGCCCACCCGGGCGACCTGGCCGAAGGCCTGCCGGTGGTTGTGCTGATCAACAGCGGTTCGGCTTCGGCCTCGGAGATCGTCGCGGGCGCGCTGCAGGATCACCAGCGGGCGATCATCATGGGCACGCAATCCTTCGGCAAGGGCTCGGTGCAAACCATCATTCCCCTGCCCGGCCACGGCGCGATGCGCCTGACGACGGCGCGTTACTACACGCCGTCGGGCATCTCCATCCAGGCGACGGGCATCACGCCCAACATCATCGTCGAGGCCGCCCTAGTCGAGGTCGAGGAAGAAGACAGTATGGCCATGACCAGCGAATCGGACCTGCGCAACAGCCTGGACGGCGACGATCACGAGGAATCGGGGTCGGCGCGCAGCGACGAGGCGCTGGCGGACTATCAGCTTGGCCGCGCGCTTGACCTGCTCCAGGGCCTGGCCTTGATCAGCGCCATGGCGCCGGTGGAGGGCTAAGCCTGCCGCTCGCCAGAACCGGGCAAGGCGATGCCTGCTGACCTTCCCTACCGGGATTGCGCCGGCGCCGTGCTGATCAATCGTGACGGCCTGATCTTTGCCGGCGAACGCATTGGCATGCCCGGTGCATGGCAGATGCCCCAGGGCGGCATCGACAAGGGCGAGTCGCCGCAGGAAGCCGCGCTGCGCGAGTTGGAAGAGGAAACCGGCGTGCGCAACTCGACCATTGTTGCACAAACGCCCGAGTGGCTGACCTATGATCTGCCCGAACACCTGATCGGCAAGGCGCTCAAGGGTCATTACCGTGGTCAGCGCCAGCTTTGGCTCGCCATGGCGTTCCGGGGCGACGATGCGGAGATCGACATATCGGCTGTCGAACATCCCGAGTTCGAGAGCTGGGAGTGGATGCGCCCGAAGGACATCATGAGGGTAATCGTGCCGTTCAAACGTAACGTCTACGCGCAGATCTTTGAGGCGTTCGCGGACCTGACGGCCTGAGCACAATCAGAATGCCGGGGCCTGCTTCACCAGACGGCCGCGGCGCCAGTCGAACAGACACCAGACGACCCGTCCGAACCAGCCGCCCACCCTGCTCTGGGGTTTCAGCCCCACGGCCTTCATGGTCATGTTGGCGGCAAGCTTGATGTGGCCTGGCTGATAACGCGTCAGCGCCTTGCTGCCGTGCGCGGCGGAACAGGCCTTGCGGTCGTAGGGGCCCGAGACCTCGTTGGCAGCGTAATAGGCAAAGGCAAGCTCGTCGTCCTCGCCCTCGGCCATGCGGCCCAGCGCGACCTTGATGCGCGCGACCAGATTGAGGCTTTCGTCGGCTTCATAGCGCTTCATGTGTTCGTAGAACAGCTTGTAGTGACGGAACTCGTCGGCCGCGATCAGCTTGCATATCTGTTTGAGCACCGGCTCGTTGGTGGAGTCGGCAAGCGCGGAATAATAGGACGACGTTCCGACCTCGACGATGCAGCGCGCGATCAGCTCGGCGCAGCGCGAACCGCGCACGGAACTGGACGCTTCCATATCGACCTGCTGATAGCCGTCGTTGAAGCGCCGGCGCGAGGCCTCGAAATCCCATGCCGGATCGGCCATGTTGGCCCACTTGGCGAGCGCAACGCCGTGCTGCACTTCCTCGTCGGCCCACTGGTGTGCGGTCGCGACAAAGGCCTCGTCTCCGTCAAAGACGTTGGCGAGGTAACGGCCGTAGACATCGCCGTTATGCTCCACCAGCGAAGCCGCCTTGATGATGCGCACGGTGTCGGTATCGGCCTTCGAAGCATCGAAAGCGTTCCAGTTCACGTCGTCGAGAGTCCAGCGTCCCATCGTCTTAAACCCTTTCAAGCGCCCAACAAAAGCCCACGCTTCTCCCTTTATTTAGTGCAGGCGGGCCAAGACGGCAAGATGAGCCGATGGGGACCTTTTTCGCGCCATGGTATAGGGTAACTGTTTGAAAAGGCACCACATTGGGGAAATCCATGCCCGAACTGGTCGATTGGCACACCCACTGCTTCCTTTATGAACACCGGACCGACGAGGATCGCGCGCTGTGGTCGCAGCGCGGGGTCCTGGGACCGGGCGAGGCCCTACCCGAACAGCATGCCGCGATCATCGAGGAAGCCGATGTCGCCAAGTTTGTCGTGGTCGCCATTCCCAAACATTTGGGCAACCACACACCCTCGGACTTCATCGCAGACTATGTCGCGGCGCTACCCTGGTCGGGCCGTTGGATTCTGTTCAATGCATCCCGACGACGGCGATGCCGCGGACGAATTCGAACGGGCGCTTGGGTTGGGGATAAAAGGCATCAAGCTTTCGCCGACCTACCAGCACATGGACCCGCGCGGCAAGGCCTGCTGGCCGCTCTATGAGATAGCCGTCCATCACAAGGTCCCGGTGATGTTCCACTGCGGCGGCGCCTATACCGGCAGCCTAGAGTTCTCCGACCCGGTCCTGCTCGACAAGGTTGCCCTTGCCTTCCCCGACCTCAAGATCATCGTCGCCCATTACGGCCAGCCCTATATGGAGCAGATCGCGATCCTGATGCGCAAGAACGAGAACGTCTTCGCCGATCTTTCCGCACGCTTCCATCGTCCCTGGCAGCTCTACAACAGCCTGATGATCGCCGAGGAATACCGCGTGACCGACCGTCTATTGTTCGGATCGGACTTCCCCGTTCGCACCACGGCCGCGGCCATGGCCGAATTCCGCGCGATCAATGATTGGGGATTGGGGCGCGGGCCTTGCCATGCCCCGCATCCCGGAAGAGACCATTGAAGCCATCCTGTTCGAGCGTCCGCTCTCCACCCTGGGGATAGATCCCGCGCCATGATCCCCATCACCGTCATCACCGGATTCCTTGGCAGCGGCAAGACGACGCCGATCAACCGCCTGGTGCGCGACCCCGCTATGGCAAACAGCGCGGTTCTGGTGAACGAATTCGGCGACATCGGGCTCGACCACAATCTGGTCGAACACGTCGATAAGGCGACCGTGCTGGTCGGCGCGGGCTGCCTTTGCTGTTCGGTACGCGGCGAACTGGTCGCGAGAATCAAGGCGCTGCTGGGACGTCACGCAACCGGACCGGACCCCGCCTTCGGCCATCTGCTGATCGAGACCACCGGTCTTGCCGACCCCACACCCGTACTTCACACGCTGCTGGCCGAGGACGATCTCAAACGCACCTGCCGTGTGGCCAGCGTGGTGACGGCGGTCGATGCCCTGCATGGCGGCGAGCACCTGGACCGCCACGATGAATCCCGGCGTCAGGTGGCAGCAGCCGACCGGATCGTGCTCACCAAAACCGATCTTGCTTCCGGCCAGGATCTGCAGCGGCTTCGCGCAAGGCTGACCGCGCTCAATACCAATGTAAAAACGCTCATTGCGTCTGTGGACGCCACGGCGCTGCTGGAAAGCGGAGCTGATTGCGGCGTTCGACAGTGCCCGAGCCCCATTCAGCCGGTGGCGCACGACAGCGAGATCACCTCGGTTTCCTTGACGACCGACGCGCCGCTTGAGGCGCAACGGTTGGTGGCCTGGATTGAGCACATCATGGTCGAGCACGGCGAGCGGCTGCTTCGGTTCAAGGGTATCACCCAACTCAAGGGGAGTGACGTGCCGGTTGCGGTGCACGGCGTCCAGCATGTCTTTCATCCCCTGACGCGCCTTACGTCCTGGCGCGGCGGTCGGCGTCCCAGCGATCTGGTGCTCATCGGGGAACGGCTTCCAGAATCGGCCATACGGGAAAGCTTTTCGGAGATGGTGCGCCATTGCGGCCATTGACAGCACGTCTTCCAGCGGCCCCAATCGCACCGGATAAACGATACGGACACAGAGACGATCATGGACGAGATGAACAACGAATTGGTAATCACCTGCGCGGTGATCGGCGGCGACGACACAACGGGCAAGAGTCCCCACGTGCCGATCACGCCCAAGCAGGTCGCCGAAGCCGCAGGCTACCAAGGAAGGTGCGGCCATCGTTCATTGCCACGTGCGCGATCCCGAATCCGGACAGAACGCCTTCAAGACCGAACTCTTCGCCGAGGTCGTCGTACGCATCCATGAAAGTGAAACTGACGTGGTGATCAACCGGACCGGCGGCAACGGCGGCGCGATCGTCATCGACGACAACAAACCCGGCGAATGGCAGGAAAGCAGCGATCTCACCACACCCAAGGGGGCGTGGCCCATGCCGTGGAACTGCTGCCGGAGATCTGCACGCTGCACATGGGCCTGATTAACTTCGGCGGCAACGTCGCCTATCTGGACAAGGACACCGCCGTGCGCGAGATGGCAAAGCGCATGCAAGCCGTCGGCGTGAAGCCGGAACTTGAGGTCTTTGACGCCGGGCCGATCATGCAGGCACGCATGCTGATGGACGAGGGCGTACTTGACGCTCCGCCGATATTCCAGCTTTGCCTGGGCAACGGTGTCAATGCACCACCAGATGCCGATGGTGGCAAAATCCGTGGCGCTGGGCGGCAACGTGCGCGTCGGTATGGAAGACAACCTCTATCTGGAGCGCGGGGTCCTCCCCAACAACGGCCAGCAGCGTGTGAAGCCTGACAGCGTGCGTCATTCCTGAGTCCGGCACCGAGGATAGACTGTACGATGAACTCTAACGGGGCCGGCGCTATTTGTATAGTTCCGGACACTCCTCCTGCGGGCGTCTGACCGACCTTCCCGGGTCGGTCACAGTCGCGACGAGGTAGATAGCGCGCAGGAGGGCAAGGCTCCACATGAGAACGATCGAAACCGCCATGCCCCACTCGACGAAGATGACCGTGATGAACTCGTAGTAGTGCACCGGCAATCGCAGAAGGAAGCTCAGCATGTAGCCGGTGGGGTCAGAGATGAAGAGAAGCAGGAAGATGGGAGGCATCCAGCCGAATCCGATCAGGCTGATCGTCCAGGACGTCCAACACACGATCAGATGAATGCTGACGATCCACAAAATGAGATCAACAGCACAGGCAAAATCTGGGCGGCTATGTATTCTGCCACAAACCACTTTGAACGCGGTTCGAAGTCGAAGAAAAAACTGAACCGCACCGTGACGACCAGGCTGACAAGCAGAACCGACACCATCAATTGCACGCAAAGCATGAGGTGCCGATACGAACCCTTGTGAATGATTTCGGCTATCGCGCTTGACCGGTCGATCAAGGGAATGCCACGGGAGAAAATCGAGCTCCTGCCGCCGAACTTGTGTGCTGCACAAGAAGTCACGAGAAAGCATCGGGTCATGAGGTTGGTTATCCAACTGAAACAGCGTTGGTTCAGCTTGGTACTTGACAATGGCAGGTTCTCCTCAAATTTCGTCACCTTCGTGTTTTTTTGATGAGTTTGTTGTGCTAGGCGGCCTACACGCTCGGCAGACTTAAACCTGTTCGGTTCGTACCAACGGCAGATGATGCGTTGCCCCCAATGGATGGAGGATGTTTGGGATTTTCCGGGTTCAACCCCATGCACAGTAGAAATTCTTCCTTGGCAGAAGCGCCAATATTCTATTGCGCGGCATGGGGGGTGACGCTTGCCGCGCCACGGCGCTAGCCCAGTTTTCCGACCAGAAAGCGATAGACGGCGCGGATGGTCACGAGGATGATGGTCACAAACCAGTAGCCAGCATTGTGCAACCGCCATGCCGATGAAAGTGAAGACATGCCCGAAGAATTCGTAATAGTGGATCCCGGTCTTCATGATGACGGAAAAAGCGCATCCCGACGGTTGACTGATGAACACGGTGATCGGATGGGGCACCATCCAGGCAAAGGCGAGGAAGTTAACGAAGAGGACCAACCACTAGGAAAGCAATCTTCCGGCGCATAACCGCTGAGAATCCAAAGGACGAACAGGATTACCTGTCTCCAAAGCGCATCCTCAGCAAAATGCAAGTCAAACCGCTCAACAGCGGCCTTGTAGCTCCAAAAAACTCAGGCGTTGTAGCCGTGAACTAGTCAAGAATGAGGGCCGCCATGATCACCTGCCACCAGAAGACAAGGCGGCGCGCGACAGTCATCAACGCGACGTGCTCCCTTGCTTTGTTCAGCCATTGAAAACACCGGACGGGGAACTGCGTCTTCATAGCGTCAGCCGCTTCATGGTGCTGACGGGATCCGCTCACCGCCGAAGGCCTAGGTAATATCGACGGGTTCGTCTCCATCAAGGGTAATGGTGGCGTGGTAAGGTCGCCGCCAGGTTTCCGTCGTAAGGCCGCGGAGTTTCTGACGGACGTGGCCTTCGGCGGCTTCGTCCAGCCTTTTCCGGAGAGGACGGGGACGGAGGGGATCGCGATGGATTTGGATGGGAGGGCGCATGGTGGAAATCTCCTATATCGGTTTGTTCATATATGTTCTTTTTGCAGATTTACGGGTTCAAGCCCGTGTACAATAGATTTTCAAGGGATGGCGTGCCGGAAGAGCGATTGCGTTCGCTTCCGGCGTTTGGGGCATACCCCGACAATTTCTGTCGAAGGCGACTTGCGCCAACCCGATCCCCGGCGGAGGGTGGAATCGTCCTGTGGCGATGTGGTTGTCCGTGCTGCCGCGCGCATGAATCCCATCCATGAATCCCATCGTTGTCATCGTCGAACTTGTTTCGACGATGACAACGATGGAACGTGAAAACATGGGCGTCGATTTCCACAGACTTCCCGTTTTTCGGCCAGTACCAACAACCTTAAAGGCGCCTTATGCGCACCTGCGCGACCCGGACGCCTAAGGCTTCAGGCCAGAGGCGGAAACCGAGGCTTCGCAGGCGGGGCCGTGATCGCGGTCCTCCAACGGCCGATGAGTCCCCTTATCGGCCGTTGGTATGATCCATTGCGACCCCCAGCGGAGGCTGGAGTCCATAGGCCCGGTGCGCTTCTGGTGCGCATGGATCGTGCCTCGTACTTCATAATCTCCCAATCGTGCGTATGGACCACAGCCACCGCTGGGGATCACTTGGTTCCGCCCATTACACACCTATCGGATCCGGCCTTGGCCGCTCAGGATTGGCTGGCCCTGTCGAAACGCGCCATGAGGGGAGAGGTCGGGAAAACCGACATTGAGCTACAAACAGTATGATATTCCTATTTTGTTCTTATATCAAAAATGGAGGATTTTGCAAGTGGATTTGGCTATCCGTTGCGGGACGTTGGTCGATATGGAAGAATCGTGGCTCAAGATACCGGGAGGGGACCGGCCACCGGCTCAGGGGGTGCCTTTTCCGAGTCGTGAAACAGACCTTACGCCCTTGATTTGAAACAGAATTTGCATGGTGGGACGATCTGCTCACCCTCATCCCACGTGCCTCTAGTTGGTGCGGGCGACTTCGAGCATAGCGCCGAACTTTTCGATGTTGGTCTGGGCGCGCTGGCGTTCATAGTCGGTCTCAGCGTCGCGCAGGACAAGTTCGGCCTCGCGTAGATCTTCCTCGACTTTGGCGCGGTCAATATCGGCCACCATGACGGCATCTTCGGCGAGAATGGTGCAGCGGTCCGGCAGAACCTCGGCAAAGCCACCGCCCACGAAGATCTGATGGGCGATGCTGCCGCCATCGTGCACGTTGATGATGCCGGGGCGGATGGTCGAGAGCAGCGGGGCATGATCGGGCAGCACACCGAAGTCGCCGTCACCGCCGGGAATCACGACCATGTCGAATGCGTCCGAGACCAGAAGGCGCTCGGGACTGACCAATTCGAAGTTGACCTTGTCCGCCATCTCAACCATCCTCTACTGCTGACTTACGCGGCCTCTGAAGCCATCTTCTTGGCCTTTTCGACCGCCGCCTCGATGGTCGAGACCATGTAGAACGCCTGCTCAGGCAGGTCGTCGTGCTCGCCGGCGACAATCGCCCTGAAGCCCTTGATGGTGTCTTCGAGTTCGACGAACACACCCGGCGTACCGGTGAAGACCTCGGCGACATGGAACGGCTGGCTGAGGAAGCGCTGGATCTTGCGTGCGCGGACCACGGCCAGCTTGTCGTCTTCGGAAAGCTCGTCCATGCCTAGAATGGCGATGATGTCCTGGAGCGATTTGTAGCGCTGCAGAACCTCCTGCACCGAACGGGCGACTTCGTAGTGCTCGTCGCCGATGACGCGCGGATCGAGAATGCGCGAGGTCGAGTCAAGCGGATCCACCGCCGGGTAGATGCCGAGTTCGGCAATCTGACGCGACAACACGGTGGTGGCGTCCAGATGCGCGAACGAGGTGGCCGGCGCAGGGTCGGTGAGATCGTCCGCGGGCACGTAAATTGCCTGGACCGAGGTGATCGAGCCCTTGTTGGTGGAGGTAATACGCTCCTGCAGGTTGCCCATTTCCGTGGCCAGTGTGGGCTGATACCCCACCGCGGAGGGAATACGGCCGAGGAGCGCGGACACTTCCGAACCGGCCTGGGTGAAGCGGAAGATGTTGTCGACGAAAAACAGCACGTCCTGGCCTTCCTCGTCACGGAAGTATTCGGCAAGCGTCAGGCCGGTCAGCGCGACACGCGCGCGCGCGCCCGGCGGCTCGTTCATCTGACCGTACACCAGCGCAGCCTTGGAGTTGCCGCCTTCGAGATCAATCACGCCCGACTCCATCATCTCGTGATAGAGGTCGTTGCCCTCACGCGTACGCTCACCCACGCCGGCGAACACAGAGTAGCCGCCGTGCGCCTTCGCGATGTTGTTGATGAGCTCCATTATGATAACGGTCTTGCCCACACCGGCGCCACCGAAAAGGCCGATCTTGCCGCCCTTCACATAAGGCTCCAGCAGGTCGATGACCTTGATGCCGGTGACGAGCACTTCGGCTTCGGTCGACTGATCAGCCAGGAGCGGGGCTTCACGATGAATGCCCCAGGTGGTGCTGGCGTCCACATCGCCGCGCTCGTCGATCGGCTCGCCGATGACGTTGATGATGCGGCCCAGGGTTTTGGCACCCACGGGCACCGCGATGGCATCGCCCGTGTCACGCACTTCCTGGCCGCGGACCAAACCTTCGGTCGCGTCCATGGCGATGGTGCGCACGGTGTTTTCACCCAGATGCTGCGCGACCTCAAGCACCAGACGCTTGTCTTGGTTTTCGGTCTCCAGCGCATTCAGGATGTTTGGCAGATCGCCGTCGAACTGCACGTCGACAACGGCCCCGAGGACCTGGCTGATCCTGCCCACGGAATTGCTCATCCTGTATCTCCTGCTTTCTCGTCTGGCCTCAGAGCGCTTCCGCACCTGAGACGATTTCGGTGATTTCGGTGGTGATCGCCGCTTGGCGTGTCCGATTGTAGAGCGTGTTGAGGCGGTCGATCATGTCGCCGGCATTGCGTGTGGCGTTGTCCATCGCGGTCATGCGGGCGGCGTGTTCGGAAGCCTGGCTTTCCAGCAGGCTGCGGTAGATCTGCACGCCCATGTTCTGGGGCAGCAGGCCAGCGAGGATTTCGAACTCGTCGGGCTCGAAGATGTAGACGGCACCGCCCAGATCTGGCGCTTCTGCCTCTTCGTCATCGTCCATGGCGGGGATTAGACCCTGCCAGGTGACGACCTGGGACATGACCGACTGGAAACGATTGTAGACGACCGAGCAGACGTCGAACTCGCCTTCTTCGAAAAGCTCGGCGATCTTGACGCCGACCTCAGCGGCCATCGGATAGTCCAGCTTCTTGTCGAGGCCGGCGATGGTATCGACGATCATGCTGCCGTAGTCGCGGCGCAGCATGTCACGGCCCTTGCGGCCCAGGCAGAGAATCTTGACCTTCTTGCCCGCATCGCGCAGTTCGGCGGTGCGCAGCCGCGCGGCGCGCACGACGCCGATATTGAAGCTACCGCACAGGCCGCGGTCCGAGGTGACCACGACCAGAAGGTGCACCTGGTCCCTGCCGTTGCCGGCCAGGAGCTGGGGCGCATCCTCGCGGCCCGCGAAGGCCGCCGCGAGCGAGCCCATCATGCGGGCCATGCGTTCGGCATAGGGCCTAGCGGCTTCTGCCGATTCCTGGGCGCGGCGCAACTTGGCCGCCGCGACCATTTTCATCGCACTGGTGATCTTGCGCGTCGAACGTACGCTGTTGATCCTGATGCGAAGGGCCTTGAGATTTGCCATGGGCTATTCCGTACCGTTCCGGAGGTTCATCAAGCCGCGAAGGCCTTGGTGAAGTCCTCAATGAACGACTTGAGCTTGGCTTCAGTCTCCTCGGAGAGGTTGCCGGTGGACTGGATGTCGCTGAGGATATCGGCACCCTTGTCGCGCGTGGCGTCGAGCAGTTCCTCTTCGTAACGGGTCACTTCCGAGGGAGGGATCTTGTCGAGGAACCCGTTCACGCCGGCATAGATCGAGGCGACCTGCTCGGAAACGGGCATGGGCTGGTACTGATCCTGCTTGAGGAGTTCGGTCAGACGCTCGCCACGGGCCAGCAGACGCTGGGTCGAGGCGTCGAGATCCGAGGCGAACTGCGCGAACGCAGCCATTTCACGGTACTGCGCAAGCTCCAGCTTGATCGAGCCTGCGACCTTCTTCATGGCCTTGGTCTGGGCCGCCGAACCCACGCGCGAAACCGAGATACCAACGTTGATGGCCGGACGGATACCTTGGAAGAAGAGTTCGCTTTCGAGGAAGATCTGGCCGTCGGTGATCGAGATCACGTTGGTCGGAATATAGGCCGAGACGTCTGAGGCTTGGGTTTCGACGATCGGGAGCGCGGTCAGCGAACCGCCACCGAAATCCTCGTTCATCTTGGCCGCACGCTCAAGCAAGCGGGAATGGAGATAGAAGACGTCGCCGGGATAGGCTTCACGTCCCGGGGGACGACGCAGCAGCAGTGATACTTGACGGTAGCTCACCGCCTGCTTGGAGAGATCGTCGTAGACGACGAGCGCATGCATGCCGTTGTCGCGGAAGTATTCGCCGATGGCGCAACCGGCATACGGACCCAAGAACTGCATCGGGGCCGGGTCGGACGCGGTGGCGGCGACCACGGTGACGTATTCCATGGCACCGTTGTCCTCAAGCGCCTTGACGATCTGGGCGACCGTGGAGCGCTTCTGGCCGATGGCGACATAGATGCAGTAAAGGCGCTTTTTTTCGTCGCCCGATTCGAAGTTCTGCTTCTGGTTGATGATGGCGTCGATCGCCACGGCCGTCTTGCCGGTCTGGCGGTCGCCGATGATCAGTTCGCGCTGGCCGCGGCCGACGGGAACCAGGGCGTCGAGCGCCTTGAGACCGGTCTGCATGGGCTCGTTCACCGACTGGCGCGGGATAATACCAGGAGCCTTGACTTCAATGCGCTGGCGCTTCTCGAACTCGATGTCGCCCTTGCCGTCGATGGGATTGCCCAAGGCGTCGACCACACGGCCCAGGAGGCCCTTGCCCACGGGCATGTCCACGATGGTGCCGGTACGTTTGACCGTGTCGCCTTCGACGATATTCCGGTCGTTGCCGAAGATTACGATACCGACGTTGTCGGTTTCGAGGTTCAGCGCCATGCCCCGAATTCCGCCCGGGAATTCGACCATCTCACCAGCCTGGACGTTGTCGAGGCCGTGCACGCGGGAAATGCCATCACCCACGGAGAGAACACGACCGACTTCGGCGACCTCGGCTTCGGTGCCGAAATTCGCAATCTGGTCCTTAATGATCGAAGAGATCTCGGCGGCGCGGATATCCATCAGCCAGCCCCTTTCATCGCAAGCTCAAGGCGTTCAAGTTTGGTGCGGATCGAACTGTCGAGCATGCGCGATCCAATACGGACGACAAGGCCGCCCAAAAGGCCGGGATCGACCTTGGTCTCGACCGCGACATCGCGGCCGACGATTTCCTTCAAGGTAGCACGCAGCTTTTCGAGCTCGTCGCTCTTGAGTTCGCGTGCCGAAGTGACCTCCGCCGTGGTTTCGCCCCGGTGAGAAGCCAGCAGGCGCAGGTAATCAGCAATGACATCGTCAAGGACGAACAGGCGGCGCCGCTGGGCGACCAAACCCACGGCCCTCTTGGTGAGGTCGCCGGCCCCCATAGCGTCCAGAATAGCCGCCATGGCCTTACCCTGCTCGTCGCGCGACAGCACGGGGCTGTTGACAAGACGATGCATGTCCTCGCATTCGGAAAGTGCGGCGCTGAGGCCGCGCAGATCCTCGGCAACCGCGTCGAGTTGTTTCGAATCGTCGGCGAGCTCGTAGAGCGCGCGTGCATAGCGGCCAGAAAGGCCCGAAACTACGCTATTGTCGGTGGCCAAGAGAGAAGACCTCGTGTGTGCCCGTTAAACAATTGTCAGCGTTGGGTTTTTTGACTTGCAGAAGCGCGCGCACGGAGCCCGCCCAACCCTTGATCGTCAAGCCGCAGCGTAGGTAACACAGGGGATGGGGTCGTGCAACAAGAGTCGGCCAAAGACCGCCCGTTTCCCGCGGTCTTTCTAAGGTTTTCCCACAAAGTGGGGCGGCTTTTCGGGCTCTCAGGCGGCGGGAGGGAGGGTGACGCCGCCTTGGGTGATTCTAGAGGAAGCTGAGGGGGTCGACGTCGACCTGGAGGCGCAGGTTGCCGCGCAGCTGAACCGGGGCGAGCCAGGTGCGCAAAGCGGCCTGGATGTTGACGTCGCGGCCGGCCTTGACGAGCAGACGCCAGCGGAAGCGGCCGCGCAACAGGGAAAGCGGGGCCGGTGCGGGCCCGAAGGCGTCGATGCCGGGTCCGCGCGGGGCGTGGCGGGCGAGTTTCTGGGCCAGAGCGCGCACCTCATGCTCTTGGGTGCCCGAAATCACGATACCTGCCAGACGGCCGTAGGGCGGCATGCCGGCTTTCTCCCGGCCCTGCTTTTCGCGGGTGAGGAACTGCTCGCGGTCGCCGCTGACCAGCGCGTGCATGACGGGATGGGCGGACTCGTAGGTCTGCAGGAAAACCTGGCCCGGCCGTTCCTCGCGCCCAGCCCGTCCGGCGACCTGATGGAGAAGCTGCCAAGTACGTTCCATGGCGCGGGGGTCGCCGCCGTCCAGCCCCAGATCGGCATCGACGACGCCAACGACCGTGAGCATGGGAAAGTGATGGCCCTTTGCCGCGACCTGGGTGCCGATGAGGATATCGACCTCGCCGCGCTCCATGCGCCCGACCAGTTCGGCGACGGCGGCAGGTCCCATGAGCGTGTCGGACGCCATGATCTCCATCGCCGCATCGGGGAAGCGCCCAGCGACCTCTTCGGCCAGACGCTCGACCCCAGGACCGCAGGCCACCAGCGAATCGGGCGTCTCGCATTCCGGGCAGGCCTCCGGCCGGGGCGACCAGATGCCGCAATGGTGGCACTGCAGACGGCCGCGGTGGCGGTGCTCGACAAGCCAGACCGAACAGTTGGGACAGGCCAGGCGATGGCCGCAGGTGCGGCAGAGCGTGAGCGGCGCGTATCCGCGGCGATTGAGGTAAAGCAGGCTCTGCTCGCCGGCATCGAGCGCCTCGGAGAGCGCATCGACCAGCCGGGGCGAGAGCCAGCGGCCGCGCTCCGCGCCTTCCTTTGTCATGTCGACCGCCCGCACATGGGGCAGCGCGGCCCCGGCATGGCGCAGGGGGAGATCGAGCCGACGGTAGCGCCCGCGGTCGACGTTGACGAGGGTTTCCAGCGAGGGCGTGGCCGAGCAGAGCACGATGGGTACGGTTTCCAGGCTGGCGCGCACCACCGCCATGTCGCGGGCATGATAGCAGACACCGTCGTCCTGTTTGAACGAACCGTCGTGTTCCTCGTCGACGACGATGAGGCCAAGCTCGCGGAAGGGCAGGAAGAGCGCCGAGCGCGCGCCGACCACGACGCGCACGTCGCCGGTGGCGACGCCGCGCCAGACATCGCGGCGCTGACGGCGCGGCACATCGGAGTGCCACACGGCCGGCGGCGCGTTGAAGCGCGCCTCGAAACGAGCGAGGAACTGGGCGCTCAAGGCGATTTCGGGCAGCAGCACCAGAACCTGGCCGCCGACGCGCAGCGCCCGCGCGATGGCGTCGAAATAGACCTCCGTCTTACCAGAACCCGTGACGCCCTCCAGCAGAAAGGCCTGAAACACGCGGGCATCCACGGCCTGGCCCAGAACGGCGGCGACCTCCTTCTGGTCAGGCGAAAGCGCAGGTTCGGCGGCATCGGCATCGGGCGTCGGCACAGCACGCCGGGCAGGCAAGGCGATTTCCTCCAGCGCATTGGCTTTCGCCAATCCCTTGGGCACGGAGGTGCCGACACCGGCCAGTTGCGCGATCTTCTTTGGCGTGCGGGCTATGCCGTCGGCCATGAGATCGAGTACGCGCCGCCTGGCCGGGGTAAGCCGTGCGGGTGGATCGCCCGCCAAGCGCAGGGCGTGGATGGGTGCGGGCGGATCGAGCGCCTCGGGCATGCGCAGGATCATGCGCAGCACAGCACTTTCTGGACTGACCGTGTAGCGCGCAACCCAGGTGACGAACGCACGCATGGTCTCGGTCAGCGGCGGCACATTTTTGACCTCGCTGATGGGGCGTAGCTTTGCGGGATCGATATCGCCAGAGCCCTCGGCCCAGACGACACCGGTGACCTCCCGCGCGCCCAGTGGCACGCGCATGATCGCGCCCATCGGCACATCGAGGCCGTCGGGCACGGCATAGTCATACGGCCCCGGTACCGGGAGCGGCAGGAGGACCTGGACCGTGCGGGGCAGGACCGATGCTGTCGGTGTTGTGGCGTCACTGTCAGGCATCCGCTACACTTTGCCATGGTCAGAGGCAGCTGCAATGCGGTGGCATCAATTTGGCCGAGACGACGCTACGATCACCGAAGAGCAACGCAGGAAGACACATGAAGTTTTTTATCGATACCGCCGATACCGATGACATCCGCGACCTCGCCGCGACCGGCATGGTCGACGGCGTGACCACGAACCCGTCGCTGGTCGCCAAGAGCGGACGCGACTTCATTGATGTGCTGAAGGAAATCTGCGAGATCGTCGAAGGTCCGGTGAGCGCGGAAGTCACCGCCACCGATCACGAGACCATGCTGGCCGAGGGCGAGAAGCTCGCCAAGGTCGCACCCAACGTCGCGGTGAAGGTGCCGCTGACCTGGGACGGGCTGAAGACCTGCCGGGCACTGAGCGATGCCGGCACCCAAGTCAACGTGACGCTGTGCTTTTCGGTCAACCAGGCGCTGCTGGCGGCCAAGGCAGGCGCGACCTTCATCTCGCCCTTTGTCGGGCGCCTGGACGACATCGGCCACGACGGCATGGAACTGATCGGCGAAATCCGCACGATCTACGACAACTACCCCGCGCTGACGACCGAGATCCTTGTCGCCTCAATCCGCACGCCGATCCACCTGAAACAGGCGGCCATGATCGGCGCGGATGTCGCGACCCTGCCGCCCGACGTGCTGCGCAAGCTCGCCAATCACACACTGACCGACAAGGGACTGGCCGCGTTCCTGTCGGACTGGCAGAAGACCGGCCAGGCGATCCTCTAGGCCGCGCGCGAACCATGCCCCCCAAACCTGATCCCACCGATCCGCCAGAAATGGAGATGCCGGCCGCCGAGCGGGTGGAGACGTTCCTGAGGCGCAATCCCGATTTTCTGGCCCAGCGACCTGAACTGATGGATGCGCTCGCACCCCCGCAACACGACCACGGCGACAATATCACCGACTGGCAGGCCTTCTTGATCAAGCGCCTGCGCAGGGAAGCCCTGGAAGCGCACGGCGAGGCCGACCTGCTGGTCACACGGACGCGCCGCGACCGTTCCCTACAGGAACGGGTCCATGCCGGAGCGCTCGTCATGATCGGCGCGGCCGATCTAGATCATCTGGTCGAGATCGTGACGTCGGATCTGGCGATTCTGTTGGGCGTGGATGTCGTCACCCTGGCGGTCGAAACCGCCTGTCCGGGCGGACAGTCCCAGGTCATCTGCGGCGTGCGCTGCGTCGTGGAAGGCACCATTGATGCCCTGATTGAGGATGACCACGACGTCATCGCCCGTTCGCCGGCCATCGCGAACGAGGGTCTGTTTATGGGCGCCTTCACGCTGGTGCAGTCGGAAGTGCTGGCGCGATTCGGCGGGGCCGACGGCCTGCCCTGCGGCGTTCTGGCCCTGGGTTCGCGCCACGAGGATCACTTTCGGCAGGGTGCGCCGGTCGAGCTCTACCGCTTCCTGGCCTGCGTGCTGGAACGCTGCCTGCGCAAGAAACTGGGGCTGGCACTCTGACGGCCACGGCCACCAGCATTGAGACCGCCATAGCATCGTGGCGCGAGCAACTGGTAAGCGAACGGCGCGCGTCCGACCACACGGTCCTGGCCTATCGACGTGACCTGGAGGGGTTCCTCGCGTTTCTCTCCGGTCATCTGGGCGAGGCCCCCACACTGGCCATGCTGGGCGCGCTCCGACCGGCCGATTTCCGCTCCTGGCTTGCCCATCGCACGATGAAAGGCCTGGCTAAAACCTCAACGGCGCGTGCGGTATCCGCGGTGAAGAGTTTTTTCCATTATCTCGACCGGCAAGGCGTGGTCTCCAACCCGGCGGCGGCTTCCATGCGCGCGCCCAAACTGCCGCGCCAGGTACCCCGTCCCCTGACGACCGACGATGCCACAGACGTACTGGCGCTGGCCGACGATCCCGACCAGCCGGCGTGGGTCCGCGCACGCGATCTGGCGCTGCTGATACTGCTTTATGGCGGCGGTCTGCGCATCGGCGAGGCGCTCGGCCTGGACGTGGAGACGGTTCGGCAGAGCGGCGAGGTCATGCGCATCACTGGCAAGGGCAACAAGGAACGGGTGGTTCCGCTGCTGCCCAAGGTGCGCGACGCCATCGAGACCTATCTCGCACAGCGACCCGACGGCAGCCCCGGAAAAGCGCCGCTCTTCATCGGCGTCCAGGGCAAACGGCTCAATCCCGGCGTTGCGCAGCGGCGGTTCCGCAACCTGCGCACCATGCTGGGCCTGCCGGACACGGCAACACCGCACGCCCTGCGCCACAGCTATGCTACCCACCTTCTGGGAGGCGGCGCGGACCTGCGCACGATCCAGGAACTGCTGGGCCATGCGAGTCTGTCGACAACCCAGCGCTACACGGACGTCGATGCCGAGGCGTTGCTGGAAGTCTACCGCAACGCTCATCCGCGCGCCTGACCCTGGAGCCAGAGCAGGCAGGCCAGACCCATGAGGCCGAAGCCGCCCATGAGACCGAACGACAAACCCCAGGCGAGGACCGAAGTCTGCCGCCCGTGAGGTCGAGCATGAGCCCGACGGCAACGGCTCCGGCCGTGATGGCCGCGGAGTCGGCCTGGATGGTCAGTGCGTAGATTAGGCATAAGGTCACTACGACCCAGATCGGCAAAGTGCAGGCGACCATGCCGGGGTTCGACAACCTGTTCCAGAACCTCCACAAGCAACGCAACCGGGGCCGCGCCCGCGCACCTATGGAAAGTTACGGGGGGGTCGGGCGCACGGACGAATACATCGACGAATACTTCGGCCGCGAGTACGACGACGTCATGCTCAGGGGCGTGGGTTACGACCCGGCCAGCCCCGCCCTCGAGGTCATCACCCGCGCCTTCCAGCTCACCTTCCACGATATCGTCAGGATGCGGCGCGACGGCACCAGGGAGGTGTTCGACATCGCCAGACTGTCCCGCGACGATCCCGAGATGCTCGACCTTGTACTGGGCGTGCTCTTTCACCACATACCCTGACATGGCCACGCACACCATCATGCTGCCCGACTGGCGCTACGGCCGCGCCCGGCGCACCATCCTCTGGGACGACGAGGCCGGGACGTTCTCCGGCGATCACGGCGATGTGCCCTGGCTCAACGAGCAGGTCGGCGGCGAGCCGGGATGGCTCGTCAAGGAGAACCTCCGCGTCTGGCTCGAGGACCCGGCCCACAGGCCGGGCGACCTCATCTGGCTGCTGGGTGACATCTGGGCCGGCGTCCACAGGCCGGGAAAGCCCTACCAGGGCATTACCGTCACCCTGCCGCCCGTCTTCGACGGCGGCGAGACGGAGTCCGAGAGCACGTGGCCCCTGTTTACCTTCCCCAACGGCGACAAGGAGCCATGCCCCGCGCTCCTGGTCGACGAGGACGGTGAGATAATCGGTGACCCGCCTGCCAACGCGGAATACACCCTCACCGACGAGCCCGCTCCGGCGGGCGCCAGGCGCACCACCGACGGCCAGCTCATCACGTTCTGCCTGGCCTGACGTCCCGGCCCGGCCGCGCCGTTCCGCACCTCCGAACGTCTCCCGATTTAGCGCCGTTTCACACGCCGTGAACGGGTCTTTCCGGGGCCGTTCAGCGCCCCTGAAACGGGTCTCGATTTATCGCCGTTTTGTACCCCTGAAACGGGCCGGATTTTCCCGCCGTTTTGCACCCCCGAAATGCCCGGAAATCGCCCCCGGAAACACCCGTTCACGGCGGATTCTTAAAAACTTTCCACTCCCTCAGGAAACGCCACCAAGCCCTTGATCCATAACGCATAATCACGCCTCATCACGCATAGTCACGATTCACAAAGACTTTCCGTCCCCACACAAAGCGGCGGAAAACCCCGTGGCGAGAGCGACCACGAACGAAACGGTAGTGGCGACAACCGCGGGCATCGACCTCGTTGACGATGTCCTGAAAGGCGAAGCTGGAGACGACAAACGGCACGAGCCAGGAGCGCATGGCGATCCGGCCCGTCGGGACGTTCCGGGTATCGCGGCAAGATGAGAAAAAACGCAGCCGCGGCAGCAGTCACAGGGTCCAAGGCGACGGCGGCAAAGACGGGCTCCTAGGTGAGGAACTGAAAAAGGAGGCCCGAGGCGAGATAGGAGGTACTCGCACCGACGCTGAACGATGCGGTATAGAAGGCGGCCGCGCGGGCGTGGCGTTTGGCGTCCAGCCGGTCGGTCAGAACTTTGAGGCCGGGCATGTAGGTACCTGCCGGACCGGCGCCGGCGAGCGAACGCCAGAAGAGCGCCGGCCAGAAGCCATCGCCCGCGGGAGCCATACCAGCCAGCCCCAGAAACGAGAGGCCGAAGCCGATCATCACGATGTCGCGTGCATCGCGGTGATCGGTCACCGTTACCAGAAACGGCACGACCAGCACATAACCGCCGAACAGGCTGTCGATCGTGTCGCCGACATTTTTCACGACCCCGTCTACGGCATCGCCGACAGTGGAACCTTCGCTGGGCTGGTTGGCCTTGCTGCAATCACCGTTGGATGAGCCCATATCGCCCAGCGCCAGAAGCATGGTGGGCGGGAACAGGGTCGCGCCGAGCAAGTCGCCGATGCGCAGGGCGAGCGCGCATTCATCGGGCGTGAACGTCGGATTGAGCAGGGTGCCGCCGACACGAACCGGGACCGAGAGGTTGAGCGTGATGCCCTTAGAATGGGGCACGATCTTCAAATCGAGGGTTTCCTTGCCGAGATAGATTTCACCGCTGCCGGTGACGGTCGAATACTGGGTATCGAGAAGGAGCACTTTCTGGCTCGCCACGCCTGTCTTGATATCCCAGGCCAGAGCGAGACGGTTGAGGTTGGCCATGTCGACATCCTTGGAGAACAGGCTGCCGAGAATCGTGGTCACCCCGCCGACCAGAAGATCAAGCTCGCGCACATCGAGCTTGCCGTTTTCCATCGAGACCGAGGCCTTGCCGTCGAGCGTTCCGGCAATGCCAGCCAGGGACACGCCGGTCCCCGAAACGTCCAGGATCACATTGGCCGTCCCCGTCAGCATCGTGGTGGCATCGAGCGTGTCGAGCAGCGCGCCGACATCGAGGTCGTCCGCCTTGAGCGCGATCGCGAAGGTGGGCCCGCCGGCGCTTGCACCTGCCGTACCGCTGACCGTGGCATTGGCGAGGTTGAAGCTGAGCGGATCGAATGTCAGTTTGTCGTCGGTGAGCGCCACGTCTGTTGTGACCTTCGTGAACGAAAGGCCCTGCGTCGTGACCTCGTCGATCTGTAGAGCAAGTTTGAGATCGACATCCTTGAGAGCATCGAACAGCAAGGGCATTTCCGGAAACAGCCTGCCGGAAGCTTCCACCTCGGCGTCGGCTGACTACGTCAGGGCATCGAGATTGAGCTTGTCGACCGATAGAGAACCCGAGAGCAGCACGACATCCCCGGTCAGATCGACCGTTGTCTTGCCTTCGACCGTGCTGCCCGAGGACGTGAGCAGCAGATCGTCCAAGGTCAACGTCTTGTCACCGCCCGAAAGCTTTGCGGTGAGGTTTGTTTCATCGACGAGATCGCCCAGGTCGATGTCAAAGGCGACCAATGCCTGACCGGACCTGAAGGCGAGATACCGTAGTGTCTTCTGGAACGATGCGGCACCGGGCGTGGCCGACGCAAACTCCCACATTCGCGTGCCCTTGGCTGTCGCTTTCCAGCAGGATCGACCCGCCCTGCAGGACGAGACTGTTCACGACGATGCGGTTGGATAGCAGCGGAAGAAGTTCGACCTCGACCTCGACCTCCAGCGTCTTGATGCTGGCCATCTCGGGCGTCCGACTCCAGGAGGCATTGGCGATCGGGACATCCTGCACTACCATCGTAGGTGTCTGCGATTTTTCCAGCGACAGGGTGCCGCCAAGCGTGACCGCGCGCCCGGCCGCATCCTGCAGGGTTGCGGCAATTTCATGCCGGTAATCGTTGGGTTCGATCAGGGCGAGAAATCCGATCACGCCGCCCGCGGCGATGATCGCCACCACGGCGGCAATCGTGAAGGCACGTTCGAGACACATGACGAATTTCCGCGGGTCAGAAATGAATGGCGCGTTTGGAAACCGCCAGCGCGGCTTCCTTCACGGCTTCGGAGAAGGTGGGATGGGCATGACAGGTCCGCGCGATGTCCTCGGACGATGCGCCGAACTCCATGGCGATGGCCGCTTCGGCAATGAGTTCGCCGGCACCGCTGCCCAGAATGTGCACACCCAGCACGCGGTCGGTCTTGGCATCGACCAGGATCTTCACCATGCCGCCGGTCTGGCCGTAGGTCCGCGCGCGGCTGTTGGCGAGCATCGGAAAACTTCCCGAAACGTAATCGACGCCTTCTTCCTTGAGCTCATCTTCCGTCTTGCCCACCGAGGCGGCCTCGGGATCGGTATAGACCACACCCGGAATCACGCCATAGTTCACGTGACCGGCCTGGCCGGCAAGGATTTCGGCCGCCGCGATGCCCTCGTCCTCGGCCTTGTGGGCCAGCATGGGGCCACGCACGCAATCGCCGATGGCATAGATGCCATCGACATTGGTGGCGAAGCGATCGTCGATAGCGACCCGCCCGCGATCGTCGAGTTCGATCCCGGCATCGTCAAGGCCTAGGGAATCCACATATGGGCGGCGCCCCACGGAGACCAGCACGACGTCGCAGGCGATGGTCTCGGAATCGCCGCTCGAGGCAGGCTCCAGCGTCACCTTCAATTCCTTCTTGAGCGCCCTCACGCCGGTGACCTTTGTGCCGAGTTTGAAGGCGAGACCCTGGCGTTTCAGGAGCTTCTGGAATTCCTTGGCGATCTCACCGTCCATGCCCGGCGCGATGCGGTCGAGGAATTCGACGACCGTCACCTCCGAGCCCAGACGCTTCCAGACCGAACCCATTTCCAGCCCGATGAAGCCCGCACCGATAACCAGCATGCGTTTGGGCACCTCGGGCAGCGCCAGCGCGGCGGTCGAGGAAACGACCCGTTCCTCGTCAATCTCGATCCCCTCCAGACTGGCGACATCCGAGCC
Organism: Alphaproteobacteria bacterium; assembly: GCA_965204785.1. Taxonomy (GTDB): domain Bacteria; phylum Pseudomonadota; class Alphaproteobacteria; order SP197; family SP197; genus SP197. Next base: position 2,177,543 of record OZ242015.1, read on the forward strand.
CGTGGCGATGACGATATTTTTCGTCGTGACCTTTTTCTTGCCAACCTGGACCGTGTGAGCGTCGACGATGCGGCCCTCGCCCACAAAGTGGGTTACCTTGTTCTTCTTGAAGAGTCCGGCGATGCCCTTGGTCAGGGTATCGACCACCTTGTCCTTGCGTTTCATCATCGCCGGCAGATCGAGTTCCACGTCCGAGACCTTCACGCCATGAGCGCCAAGGTGACCGTTGGCCTGCTCATAAAGCTCGGACGATTGGAGTAGCGCCTTTGACGGGATGCAGCCGATGTTGAGGCAGGTGCCGCCCAGCGTATCGCGCTTCTCGACGCAGGCGACCTTCAGACCGAGCTGGGCGCAGCGGATGGCGCAGACATAACCTCCGGGTCCAGCCCCGATGACGACGACGTCAAAGTCCTGATCGGCCATGATTCACTCCCCGCTCTCTCGTTCCATGTCGTGAAGACACCATCATCCAATACAACTCTGTCATCCCGGCCAAGGCGCACAAAGCGCGCTGCCGATCCGGGATCTCGGCCAGTACAGAACGACATATCCGCGCATAACGAGATCCTGGATATCCGCTGCGTGGATTCCGGGATGACACGCAAATTTTCACCTTACGCTATATCTCCAGCAGCAGGCGCTGGGGATCTTCGATGGCGTCCTTTACCCGGACCAGGAAGGTCACCGCTTCGCGCCCGTCGATGATGCGATGATCGTAACTGAGCGCCAGATACATCATGGGTCGGATCACCACCTCACCATCGACCGCAATCGGGCGTTCCTCGATCTTGTGCATGCCCAGAATGCCCGATTGCGGCGGGTTGAGGATGGGTGTGGACATGAGCGAGCCGAAGATGCCGCCGTTGGAAATGGTGAACGTGCCGCCGGTGAGATCCTTGGGTGTGAGCTTGCCGTCGCGCGCCTTCACGCCAAGGCTGCCGATCTCTTTTTCGATCTCGGCGAAGGAGAGCCGGTCGGCATCGCGCAGCACGGGCACGGCCAGGCCGGAGGGCGAGTTGACCGCCACGCCGATGTTGTAGTAGTGCTTGTAGACGATCTCGTCGCCCGCGATCTCGCCGTTGACCGCGGGGATATCCTGCAGCGCCTGGATCGCGGCGCGCACGAAGAACGACATGAAACCTAGACGCACGCCGTGCTTCTTCTCGAAGCGCTTCTGATACTGCTTACGCGCGGTCACGACGGCGGTCATGTCGACTTCGTTGAAGGTCGTCAGCATGGCTGCGGTGTCCTGGGCGGCCTTGAGACGCTCGGCGATGCGCTTGCGCAGCCGGGTCATCCTCACGCGCTCTTCGCGGCCTTCGGGATCGGGTTTGGACGGCGCGACGGCGACGCGCTCGCGCGACTCGGGGGCCTCTGGGTCGGCCTTCGCGGCAGGTTTTTCAGCGGATTTGGCTTCCTTCTTCCTCCCACCGCCGTCGAGATAGGCCTGAACGTCTGCCTTCGTCAGGCGGCCGTCCTTGCCCATCCCCTCGATTTCAGAGGGATTGAGATCGTGTTCTTCCACCAGCTTGCGCACGGCGGGCGAAAGCGGGTGGTCGCCGCTCGATTTGGCTGAGGACGTCTCTTTCTCCAACTCATCGACGGGCTTGGGTTCAGCGACCGACTCAGGTTCTTCAGACGCCTTGGGCTTTTCTTCAGCCTCCTCTTCGATGGAGTCGTCCTTCGCCGGAGCATCACCCTCCTCGACCTTGCCGAGCACGGAGCCGACCTCAACATCGCTGCCCTCGTCGAACAAAACATCGGAGAGAACGCCCGAGGCGGGCGCGTAGACCTCCATCGTCACCTTGTCGGTTTCCAGTTCGACGAGCGGCTCGTCCTGGGTGACGGCCTCGCCCTTCTTCTTGAACCAGGTCGCAACGGTGGCCTCCGAGACGGACTCGCCAAGCTGGGGCACCTTGATTTCGATCGCCATCGTGTTGCTCCGTCCTGTTGTTGACCCGCTGATCAGCCGGTAAGGGCCTCGTTGACAAGCGCCTCCTGTTCGCGTTCGTGAACGCGGATGAAGCCGGTCGCCGGAGAGGCCGCCTCGGCACGCCCGACATAACGCGGCGAGACCATCTTGAGTTTTCCGCTCTCCATGGCCTGCTCGATCTTGTCGCGCACGAAGTTCCACGCGCCCATGTTGCGCGGTTCCTCCTGGCACCAGATGAACTGGGCGTTGGGGTAATAGTCGACGGCTTCCTGAAGGGCGTCGAGCGGGAACGGTGCGAGCTGTTCGAGGCGGATGAAGCTGACGTTCTTCAAACCCATCTCGCCGCGCTTTTCCAAGAGGTCGTAATAGACCTTACCCGTACAGAGGATGACGCGTTCGATGTCCTTGCCGCGGCTGGCGTCGTCGAGTTCCCAGAGCGTGCGGTGGAACTGGGTCTCCCCGGTGAAATCTTCAAGCTTCGAGACACAGCGCTTGTGGCGCAGCAGCGATTTGGGCGTCATGACGATGAGCGGCTTGCGGAACTTTCGCTTCATTTGACGGCGCAGCAGATGGAAATAGGATGAGGGGGTCGTGCAATTGGCGATCTGCAGGTTGTCCTCGGCGGCCAACTGCAGGTAACGCTCGGGCCGGGCGGAACTGTGCTCTGGCCCCTGCCCTTCGTAGCCGTGGGGGAGCAGCATGACGAGGCCCGACATACGGAACCACTTGCTTTCGCCCGCGGTGAGGAACTGGTCGACGATAACCTGAGCGCCGTTGGCGAAATCGCCGAACTGGGCTTCCCACAGCACGAGCGTGTTGGGATCGGCAAGACTGTAGCCGTATTCGAAGCCCAGGATGCCGGCCTCCGAGAGCATGCTGTCGATAACCTCGAACCGGCCCTGATCGTCGCTGATGTGGTTGAGCGGGATGTAGCGTTCCTCGGTGGTCTGGTCGATCAGCACGGAATGGCGCTGGCTGAACGTGCCGCGCCCGCAATCCTGACCCGAGAGGCGCACGTTGGCACGCTCGTAGCACAGAGTGCCGAACGCAAGCGCCTCGCCCATGGCCCAATCAACACCCTCGCCCTCGTCGATCATGGTTCGGCGCTGGTCAAGAATACGCTTCAACTTGCGGTGGACGTCGACCTCGTCGGGATGACTCGCGATGGCTTCGCCCACGGTGCGCAGTTCCTCGGCGGGCACCGCTGTCATACCGCGCCGGGCGCCGTCGCGCTCGGAAACCTCCAAACCGGACCACACGCCTTCGAGCCAGTCGACCTTGTTGGGTTTATAGCCCTGCGAGGCCTCAAGGTTTTTCTCCAACTGAGCGTTGAAGTCCTGGATCATGCGGTCGGCCTGCTTAGGCGTGATGACGCCTTCGGACACCAGCCGTTCGGTATAGAACTGGCGGGTCGTAGGATGCTTGGCGATGTTACGGTACATAATCGGCTGGGTGAAGGCTGGCTCGTCGCCCTCGTTATGGCCGTGGCGGCGGTAGCAGAAGATATCGATCACGACATCGCGCCCAAACTCCTGACGGAATTTAGCGGCGACCTTGGCAACGTGCACCACGGCTTCAGGATCGTCACCGTTGACATGGAAGATCGGCGCCGAGACCATCTTCGCCACGTCGCTGGGATACGGCGAGGAGCGCGAGAAGCTGGGGTTGGTCGTAAAGCCGATCTGGTTGTTGACGATGATGTGGATGGTACCGCCGGTCTTGTATCCGCGCAGCTCCGACATGCCGAGGGTTTCGGCGACAAGCCCCTGCCCCGCGAAGGCGGCGTCACCGTGGAGCAGGATAGCGAGGACTTTCTTGCGCTCCTCATCGGCCAGCATTTCCTGCTTGGCGCGCACCTTGCCCTCGACGACGGGATTGACCGCCTCAAGATGGGACGGGTTGGCGGTGAGCGAGAGGTGAATCTTGCGGCCGTCGGCGACCTCACGGTCCGACGACGTGCCCAGATGGTACTTCACGTCGCCCGAGCCGTGTACCGCGTCGGGATGACCCGATTCGCCCTGAAACTCGGAGAAAACCAGGGCATAGGACTTGCCCATGACGTTGGTCAGGATGTTGAGGCGACCGCGGTGGGGCATGCCCAACACGATCTCCTCGACGCCGCCGCGCGCGGAAGTGCGGATTATGGTTTCCATGGCCGCGATCGTGCTTTCGCCGCCTTCGAGCGAAAACCGCTTCGAGCCCGGGTACTTGATGGACAGAAACTTCTCGAAACCTTCCGAGCGGTAGATCTCAGAAAGCACGCGCTTCTTTTCCTCCGGCCCCAGTTCGGCATCCGAGCGCGTGCCTTCGAACTTGCGCTGAATCCAGGACTTCTCGTCGGGGCTCTGGATGTGCATGAACTCGACGCCGATGGTGCCGCAATAGGTCTTGCGCACGGCATCGAGAATCTGCTGGAGCGTGGCGCGCTGAAAACCCAGCACGCCGTCAACGAAAAATTCCCGGCTGAAGTCCTCGTCCGTGAAGCCGTAGCTCCTGGGGTCGAGTTCGGGATGGTGGCGGCTGCCCTCAATGCCCAGGGGATCGAGATTGGCGGCGAGATGGCCGCGCACGCGATAGGCACGGATCATCATGAGGATGCGGATGCTGTCGCGCGCCACGGCGTATTCAGCCACGGAATCGCGATGGCCGGGGACCGGCGCCCAGTCGGGCGAGCCCTGCGACTTGCCGTTGCCTTCGTAGCCGTAACGGGCGCGGCCGTCGCCGTTGCGCGGCGGAATGCCGTAGCCTTCCGGCTGGTCTTCGAGATCCTGCACACGCCGCGCCGCGCGGGCGGGTTCCAGCTTGGCCAAGATCGACTCTTCGTCATCGTTCAGGTCGTCGAAGACTTCGCGCCATTCCTTGCCGACATCGTCGGGATCGTCCCGGTAACGCGCGTAGAGTTCTTCGATGTAGTTGGCGTTGGTGCCGTAAAGAAAGGAGAATTCTTCGATCCGCTGTCTCATGGGTGCTTCCTGCCGCACTCCGCGGCCTCCAGTTTTCGAGAAAGTCTCCTCTAGCCCTTCATCGCCTTCAGCATGGCCATGCCAAGGCTGGCGGGAGAATCTGCAATCGCGAAGCCTGCACTCTGCATGGCTTCGATCTTGTCTTCGGCCTTGCCCTTGCCGCCCGAAATGATGGCGCCGGCATGGCCCATACGGCGGCCCGGGGGCGCGGTGACGCCAGCGATGAACCCGGTGACCGGCTTCTTGCGCTTCTCCTGCCCGATGAATTCGGCGGCGTCTTCCTCAGCCGAGCCGCCGATCTCGCCGATCATGATGATGCCCTGGGTTTCGTCATCGCCCAGGAAGAGCTCAAGACAATCGATGAAGTTGGTGCCGTTGACCGGATCGCCACCGATGCCAATGCAGGTGGTCTGACCCAAGCCCGCCGCGGTCGTCTGGTGCACGCCTTCATAGGTCAGCGTGCCCGAGCGCGAGACAATGCCGATCTTGCCGCGCTGATGGATATGGCCGGGCATGATACCGATCTTGCATTCGTCGGGCGTAATGACGCCCGGGCAATTGGGCCCGATCAGACGCGAGCCCGAACCCTGCAGCACGCGCTTCACGCGCACCATGTCGAGCACGGGTATGCCTTCGGTGATAGCTACAATCAACTCCACGCCGGCATCGACCGCTTCCAGAATGGCATCGCCCGCGAAGGGTGGCGGAACGTAAATCACCGAAGCATTGGCGCCGGTTTCGGCAACGCACTGCTCGACGGTGTCGAAGACCGGCAGGTCGAGATGGCTCTCCCCACCGCGCCCGGGCGTGACGCCGCCCACGACCTTGGTGCCGTAGGCGATGGCCTGTTCGGAATGGAAGGTGCCGGTCTTGCCGGTGAACCCTTGAACCAGGACCTTCGTGTCGCGGTTGACCAGAACAGCCATCAGGCGTCTCCCTTGATGGCGGCGACGGCCTTGTCCGCAGCGTCGCCGAGATCATCCGCAGGCGTGAGCGCTAGGCCGGAGTCCGCTAGGATCTTCTTGCCCTGCTCCACATTGGTGCCTTCCAGACGCACGACGACGGGAACCTCCAGATCGAGTTCCCTGGCCGCGGCGACGATACCCTCGGCGATGACGTCGCAGCGCATGATGCCGCCGAAGATGTTGATCAGGATGGCCTTGACGTTGGGGTCCGAGACGATGATGCGGAAGGCCGAGGTAACCTGTTCCTTGGTCGCGCCGCCGCCGACATCGAGGAAGTTGGCCGGCTCGCCGCCCGCCAGCTTGCAGATATCCATGGTCGCCATGGCAAGACCAGCACCGTTCACCATGCAGCCTATGGTGCCGTCGAGCTTGATGTAGTTGAGACCCACCTCGTGGGCTTCGAGTTCGGCGGGGTCTTCCTGGCTTTCATCGCGCATCTCCGCCAGGTCCTTGTGGCGGAACATGGCGTTGTCGTCGATGTTGAACTTGCAGTCGAGCACGACGAGATCACCGCTCTTGGTCACAACCAGTGGATTGATCTCCAGCATGCTGGCATCGCTGGCAAGGAAAGTCTTGGACATCGCGCCCAGCAGCTTGCCGGCCTGCTTGACCTGATCGCCCTCAAGCTCCAGGGCAGCGGCCAGACGGCGGCCGTGGAAGGGCATGAGGCCGCTCGCGGGATCGATGGCGAGCGAGACGATCTTGTCTGGCGTGCTGGCCGCGACCTCCTCGATATCCATACCGCCTTCGGTCGAGGCGATCACCGCGAAGCGGCTGGTATCGCGGTCGACGAGCAGGGCGAGATAAAGCTCACGCGCGATGTCGGAGCCTTCCTCGACATAGACCTTGTGGATGGGCTTGCCCGCCGGGCCGGTCTGGCGGTTGACCAGCGTGTCGCCGATCATGGTTTCGGCGGCTTCGCGCACCTCTTCATGGGTCTTGCAGACCTTGATGCCGCCTGCCTTGCCGCGCCCGCCCGCGTGGACCTGAGCCTTGACGACCCAGAGGTCACCGCCAAGTTTTTCAGCGCCGGCGACCGCTTCGTCGCCATTGCCCGCCACCTCGCCCCGCGGCACGGCGACACCGTGAGACGCAAGGACCTGTTTGGCCTGATATTCGTGCAGATTCATGGATTTGCCCTGAGGGCGACGCTCCGAAACGTACAATGAGAACCATTAGCGGCACCATAGCACCCGCTCTGGCGATGACAACCGGATGCAAGTGCGCAAATACCCGTGTCAAACCGCCGTCACAGGCCGCCTTCATTCGGCCAGATAGACCCCACAGCCGAAGATGTAGCCGTCGTGCAGCACGACCCAACTGGCTTTTGGGCGTGACATCGCCGGTGAGCGGATCCTCGCGCAGATATTCGACCCACACGCCATCCAGCATCGCATTGTCGACAATCACGGACCCGTAGGCGGTATCGGCGGCATCGCGCAGCGTTCTGACGTCCATGCCAACCTTTCTGAACGCTGCCCAGTTGCGTGGGCATCCCAATCAAATGCCGAGTTCGCCTGCGTAAATGCCGCAGGCGAATAGGAAACCGTTGTGATAGACGACCCAGGCTGACTTGGGCGCTGGTTCACCGATCAGAGGATCGAAAAACACGTAATCGACCCAGACGCCCGACTCTGAAGCGCGTTCGAGCATCTCCCGCACGTAATACTTGCCTTCGACGTCGTGGGCGTTGATCGCGCTCTGACCGACGCTTTGGGGAAACAGGGCGTGGGCGGCCATGTAGCCGGTCTGATCAATGACGAAGAGGTAGAGATCGCGATCCTGAAAATCCGGGGCGGGATCCTGGGAAATCGTGCGGAAGGCACGCAGACCCTCTTCGTCGTATAGCGCAACCGCCCGCTCCACCATCGCCTGGGCGTCGCGCGCCGACCCACGGCCGTCATCGGCCTGAAGCGTGGCCGAAAACAGCAGAAGCGACAGCGCAACCGCCAGTGTCCGGATCACCGGCTGTTCAAGGTTTGTAGATACCCACGCCGAAGATGTAACCGTCGTGCAGCACAATCCAACTCGATTTGGGCTCGACTTCCCCGGTGACGGGATTGAGCCACTTATAATCGACCCATGCGCCGTCCACGCTGGCGGCATCAAGCATTTCCTGACCGAGCATCTTGCCATCGACATCTTTAAGCGTTGCGGCGGCTTGGCCCAGAAGGGTATCGTCCACCGCGTGGGCGACGATCTCTCCACCACCCCACACAAAGACGTAGAGATCATCCTGGCGGAACATCGGTGCGGGATCATAGGTGAACTTGCGGAGGGCCTCTTCCGAGCCGACCTCATCAAAATACGCGATGGCTTCACCAACCATCATCTGGGCCTCCTCGGCCGTGCCCTGGCGGTCATCGGCGTAGGCTGCCGGCAGCCACAAGACGGCCGCGACAAGCATCACTGCAGTAAGCTGAAGCGCCTTGATCATTCCTGACATAGTTACGTTACCCTCATTCCTGACATAGTTACGTTACCCTCATTCCTGAAATGATAAATCATTGGTCCTGTGCCAATGAGACCCCATACCCGTTGCACAAGTCAAGCACGACTAATCGGTATTGGCAAGGACGCCCTCAAGCGCTTCGATGAGGCCCTTCACGGCGTTGACGGAGTGATCGAACCCGGCCTGCTCTTCCTCGTTGAGATTAAGTTCGACGATCCGCTCGACGCCACCCGCACCGATCACGACCGGTACGCCGACATAGAGTCCGTCCACGCCGTACTGACCGTCGAGCATGGCCGCGCAGGGCAGGACACGCTTCTTGTCCTTGAGATAGGCCTCCGCCATTGTGATGGCCGACGAGGCCGGGGCGTAGAAGGCCGAACCGGTCTTGAGCAGGCCGACGATTTCGGCACCGCCGTCGCGCGTGCGCTGCACGATGGAATCCAGGCGCTCTTGGCTCATCCAGCCCATCTCCACAAGATCGGGGAGCGGAATGCCACCCACGGCCGAATAGCGGATGAGCGGTACCATGGTGTTGCCGTGGCCACCCATGACCATGGCGGTCACGTCCTCGACGGAGACGTCCATTTCCTGGGCAAGAAAGGTGCAGAACCGCGCGGAGTCCAGGACACCGGCCATGCCGACCACGCGGTTGGCCGGCAGACCCGAGGCACGCTGGAGGTGGTAGACCATGACATCAAGCGGATTGGTGATGCAGATGACGAACGCATCGGGCGCGTGTTCGGTGATACCGGCACCGACCTGGCTGATCACCTTGGCGTTGACGCCGATGAGATCGTCACGGCTCATGCCCGGTTTGCGGGCTATACCGGCGGTCACGATTATGACATCCGCACCCGCGATGGCGCTGTAGTCGCCCGCGCCGGAAAGGTCGGAGTCAAAACCTTCCACCGAACCCGACTGCATCAGATCGAGCGCCTTGCCCCGGGGAATGCCTTCGGCGATGTCGAACAGCACTATATCGCCCAGTTCCTTGAGCCCGGCCAGATGGGCCAGGGTTCCGCCGATCTGACCGGCACCGATCAGTGCAATCTTGTTACGCGCCATGATGCGTGTCCTCGCGTTGGTCTTCTGTGAGTTATTTCTGTACCGGCATGACGAATTCCGCACCCTGGCGGATACCCGACGGCCAGCGCTGGGTCACCGTCTTCAGGCGCGTGTAGAACCGTACGCCTTCGGGTCCGTGCATGTGGTGATCGCCGAATAGCGACCGCTTCCAGCCGCCGAAGCTGTGATAGGCGACCGGAACCGGAATCGGCACGTTGACACCGACCATACCGATCTTGGTGCGGGTCGTGAAATTGCGCGCAGCGTCACCGTCGCGGGTGAAGATCGCGGTGCCGTTGCCGAACTCGTGATCGTTCACCAGAGCGAGGGCATCCTCGTAGTTGTCGGCGCGCACGACGGAGAGAACCGGACCGAAGATCTCTTCCTTGTAGAGCTTCATGTCGGGTTTGACGCGATCGAAGATCGAGCCGCCGATGAAGTTGCCGTCCTCGTAGCCCTGCAGCTTGAAATTCCGGCCGTCGACGACCAGCTTGGCGCCCTCCTCGACGCCGGTATCGATGTAGCCGCGCACCTTGTTGTAATGGGCGCGCGTCACCAGCGGACCCATTTCGGCATCGGGATCGCTGTAGGGGCCAATCTTGAGGCTCTCGACACGTGGCGAGAGACGTTCCACCAAGGCATCGCCGACGGCATCGCCGACCGCAACCGCGACCGAAATCGCCATACAGCGTTCACCGGCCGAGCCGAAAGCAGCGCCCATGAGGGCATCACTTGCCTGTTCAAGGTCGGCGTCAGGCATGACGATCATGTGATTCTTGGCCCCGCCGAGCGCCTGGACCCGCTTACCGTTGGCCGTGCCGGTTGTGTAGACATATTCGGCGATCAGCGTGGAGCCGACGAAGCTAATGGCCTGGATCGTGGGGTCGTTGAGCAGCGTGTCGACCGCTTCCTTGTCGCCGTTGACGACGTTGAGCACACCCGGATGCACTCCGGCTTCCAGGAGCAGTTCAGCCAGCCGCAGCGAACAGGAAGGGACCTTTTCGGAGGGTTTGAGGATGAACGTGTTGCCGCAGGCAATGGCCATGGGAAACATCCAGAGCGGCACCATGGCCGGAAAGTTGAACGGCGTGATGCCGGCCACGACGCCCAGGGGATGGCGCGAGGCATAGCTGTCGACACCGGTGCCGACATTCTCCGAAAACTCGCCCTTGAGCACTTGGGCGATGCCGCAGGCGTATTCGACAATTTCGAGGCCGCGCTGCACCGAACCCTTGGCGTCCTCCAGCGTCTTGCCGTGCTCCATGGAAGCCAGTTCTGCAAGTTCTTCCATGTGATCTTCGATGAGCGCCTTGAAGCGGAACATCACGCGCGCACGGTTCTGAGGCGTGACGGCGGCCCAGCCGGGTTGAGCCTCGGCGGCGTTCTGAATGGCTTTACGCACGTCCTCGGCACTGGCCAGCGGAACCTTGCACGCGACCTCTCCGGTTGCGGGATTGGTCACATCGCCGAAACGGCCCCCGGCACCGGCGACCCTCTCGCCACCGATGAAGTGATGAAGCATGTCAGCCATCGCAAGTCCCCCCGGTAGCAGCCTTGGCCACCGGTCATCTGTCTGTTGTGGAACGGGCCGCTAAACAACCAGCCTGGATGACGAATCGCAAGGGGATTCTGGGAAAATCGCGACAGATTGTCATGCTTTGGAGATTCAGCAGGCGTGTTGGAGCGCGCTACGGCCGATCTCCTCGGCCCGCTTTTTCAAGGTCAGACGATCAAGCGTCGCGACACGCAGGGTGCTGAAGAGCTTGATCCGCACCTCTAGGATTCAGATACGCCTCACGGAATGCCATTTCGATGACGCGTTCGTCTCCCGGCGGGATCATCCACGCCCCAATGGGCGCTGATGAGCTGGCCCGGCCACACCGGGCAAACCTCACCGGCGGCATTGTCACAAACGGTGAAAACGAAATCGAGTTCGGGCGCGTCCGGCTGGGCGAACTCATCCCAGGATTTCGAGCGAAAGCCGTCGGTCTTGAAATTGTACTTTTTCAACAAGGACAAGGCGTGTGGATTGATCGCGCGCGTCGGGTGGCTGCCCGCGCTGAACGCCTGGAACTTGCCGGCGCCCCAACGCTGCATGAGGCATTGGGCCATGGTGCTGCGCGCGGAGTTGCCGATGCAGAGTAAAGAGAACATTGAAGGCTTTTTTACTCATGGCCCTCTTATCGCATCGATATAATAGATTCTTGACGTTGGTTTGCTTGGACCAAGGCTCCATATTGGGCTGATGACCATCATGTCCGAACCGCTCAACAATTCCAGCCTGGACGGCGCGCTGATCGACGTCGTGGCCGACTGGCTGATGGAACAGGCGCTGGCCAACACGGGCATGGAGGAACTGGTCGAAGGATACTGCCGGCGGTTGCGCGCGGCGGGCCTGCCCATCACCCGCATCCTGGTGAGTTACCGGACACTGCATCCGCTCTTCGAAGCGATCTGGCTGACCTGGAATCACGGCGAAGGCGTGGGCACGTTTGAAATGCCCCACGGCGGGATCGGCAACAGGATGTTCCGCGAGAGCCCCTTTTTCCACATGGCCGAGAACGACGTCCCCTTCATCCGGCGCAAACTGGCGGGCGAGGACGCGCTTATCGACTTTCCGGTACTGACCGAATTCCGCGAGAGCGGGGCAACGGACTATCTGGCTTCCCATGTCCCGTTCGGCAAAGCGTCCAAAGACCAGGAGATCGGCGACGGCATGTTCCTTTCCTGTCTGACCGACCGGGAGAGCGGCTTCAGCGAGGCCGACATCCGTGCCCTACGCCGGGTGAAGTTGCGGCTGGCGGTGGCCTGCAAGATCTGCATCAAGGACGAAATCTCGCGCAACCTGCTGAGCGCCTATCTGGGTGCGGACGCAGGATCGAAGGTGATGGCGGGCCACATCCGGCGCGGCGATACCGAAACGCTGCACGCGGTGATCTGGTATTCGGACATGCGCAACTCCACGCATCTGGGGGAAGTACTGGGGGCCGACGGTTATCTTGCCGTGCTGAACGAAATGTTCGAGGCGACGGCCGGGTCCGTCATTGCGCACGGAGGTGAACTCCTGCTGCTGATCGGCGATGCCGTCCTGGCGGTCTTCCCCTGCCTAAAAACGGGCGCACAGGCGGCGGCCGAAGCGGCGCGTCAGGCGGCCGAACAGGCGATTGTCGAGATCGACGCCCTGAACGAGAAACGCAAGGCCGAAGGTGAAATCACGGTGAGTTGCGGCATCGCACTCCATGTAGGCAACCTGACCTATGGCAACATCGGCGTACCCCAACGTCTGCAGTTCACCGCCATCGGACCGGCCGCGAACCAGGTTGCCCGCATCGAAACCCTGACCAAGGTGCTGCAGCGCCCGTTGCTGGCGAGCGCCGATTTTGCCGGACTTCTCGAAGAGCCTTGGCAGTCCCTGGGAAGCCAGGCCCTGCGCGGGTTACGCACGCCGATCGAGATCTTTGCGCCGCCCACCGGGCAAAAGCAGAGCACGGCATGAACGAAACACTCGAAAACGCGGTTGCCGCGCATTACCAGCGTAACAACTTGGCCGAGGCGATTCTGGACGGGCTGCGCGAACAGCGCGTCGATCCGGAGCATCCCCGCGCCGAGGATCTGGCCGCAGTCGACGAATTCCATACCGGCGGCAGGGCGGCCACGTTGAAGGCATTCGACCTGTTCGAGATTCCCGAGGGCGGCCATGTGCTGGATATCGGATGCGGCATCGGCGGTGCGGCGCGCTGTCTGACGCTGGAACGCGGCTGCACGGTGGCCGGCATTGATCTCACACCTGCCTATATCGATGTCGCCAGACTGCTGACCCAGCGGATGGGATTGGACGCGCGCTGCCGTTTCGAGGTGGCAAGCGCGCTGGACCTGCCGTTCGACGACGACACGTTCGACGGCGCATTCAGTTTCCATGTCGCCATGAACATCGAGGACCGGAGCCGCTTCCTGCGCGAGGCCGCGCGGGTGCTGCGTACCGATGCGCCCCTGTGCCTGTTCGACGTCATGAAGGGGCCGGCTGAAGGTATGCGCTATCCCATGCCCTGGGCCGAGAGCGCGGAGACCAGCGTGCTGAAATCGCGCGAAGAGAGCCTGACCCTGCTTGACGAGGCTGGATTCATCGTTTCGGAAGAAGAGAACCTGCGCGACTTCGCGCTCGATTTCTTCGAGAAGATGTTTGCCAAGGCGGCCGAGGCCGGTGGCCCGCCCCCGCCGGGTCTGCACCTGCTGACCGGGGCGAACGCACCAGAAAAGTTCGGCAACTACCGTCAGGCGCTCGCCGACCACCAGGTCGAGCCGGTCATTCTGGTCGCCCATTCCCGATTTTGAACTGTAATCGCACGATAGCTCTTCGTCGCTCCAGGACAACCCAAATGGTTGTCATCCCGGAAACCGCGCAGCGGTTATCCGCAATCCCGTCATGACGCGTTTCTGAAGCAACGCGCGGACCGGTATCCCGACCCGAGGCCAGGATGAAATGCATTCGACTTTACCCCTGGCGTTCGACCATCAGTTTCTTGGTCTTGGCGATGGCCTTGGCCGGGTTGAGGTGTTTAGGGCAGGCCTTGGTACAGTTCATGATCGTGTGGCAGCGGTAGAGCTTGAAGGAATCTTCGAGCTCGTCGAGCCGTTCGTTGGTCGCCTCGTCGCGGCTATCGGCGATCCAGCGGTACGCCTGGAGCAGAACGGCGGGGCCGAGATAACGGTCCGAGTTCCACCAGTAGCTGGGGCAACTGGTCTGGCAGCAGAAGCAAAGAATGCACTCATAGAGCCCGTCCAGCTTCTCGCGCTCCTTGGGGCTCTGAAGGCGCTCCTTGTCGGGAGAGGCCGGCGTGTCGTTGCGCATCCAGGGTTTGACCGAGGCAAGCTGCTCATAAGCGTTGTTGAGGTCAGGCACGAGGTCCTTCACGACTGCCATATGCGGCAGCGGGTAAATCTTGATGTCGCCCTTCACCTCGTCGATGGGCCTGGTGCAGGCCAAGGTGTTGGTGCCGTCGATGTTCATAGCGCAGGAACCGCAGATGCCCTCGCGGCAGGAGCGGCGGAAGGTGAGCGAGGGATCGATCTCGTTCTTGATCTTGATCAGCGCGTCGAGAACCATCGGCCCGCATTTCTCGCGGTCGATCTCGAACGTGTCGAGCTGGGGACTTTCGCCGCTGTCGGGATCGTAGCGGTAGATCTTGAAGCGCGCACGGTGCTTCGCGCCCCCCTTGACCGGATGGGCCTTGCCGTTGCGGACACGCGAATTCTTGGGCAGACGAAATTCAGCCATGAAATGGTTTCCCGGTTCTAGAGTTCTTTGCCCAACTGCGCACACTTGGTCGACTGCTGCACCTGAGTAGGCGCACATCAGAAGAACGTTCTGACGCTGCAGCACAAAGACCAGATGACCTTCGCTGTTGTGATAGATGGAGACCACAATACAGCCGGTGGCCAGCGCATCGGTGAGTTTGTAGGAGCTTTCCTACCATTGCTGGCTGGCGAGCGTGGTATGGGCCGTCGTCATCGGCGTCAAAGCGGCCACGATGATCATCATGAAACGTCGCATGACATCACTCCCGATCAGTAGACCCGCGCCTTGGGCGGGACCGGTTCAACATCGTTGGTCAGCGTGTTCATGTGCACCGGACGATAGTCGATGCTGTGTCTGCCGTTCTCGGAAAGCCAGCAGATCGTGTGTTTCATCCAGTTCTCGTCGTCGCGTTCCGCGAAGTCCTCGCGGGCGTGCGCGCCGCGGCTTTCCTTGCGGTTTTCCGCGCAATTGATGGTGACGACGGCCTGACGCAGCAGGTTGTCGAGTTCCCAGGTCTCGACGAGGTCGGTATTCCAGATCATCGAGTGATCCGAAACGCCGACGTCCGAGAAGCCGTCGTAGACGTCCTTCATCTTGGAGCAGCCTTCCTCCAGCGTTTCCTGGGTGCGGAAGACGGCCGCGTCGGTCTGCATGGTGCTCTGCATTTTCGCACGGATCGCCGCGGTCGGCGTGCCGCCCTTGGCGTGGCGCAGCCGGTCGAGACGTTCCAGGGTTTCTTCGCCCGCGTCCTTGGAAAGTTCGGGAAGGCGCGCGCCAGGCGCGACAACCTCGGCGGCGCGCAGGGCGGCGGCGCGGCCGAAGACCACGAGATCGAGCAGCGAGTTGGAGCCCAAGCGGTTGGCGCCGTGGACCGAGACGCAGGCGGCCTCGCCCGCCGCCATGAGGCCCGGCACCACGCTGTCGGGCTCGCCGTCTTTGAGCGTAACGACCTCGCCGTGATAGTTCGCGGGGATGCCGCCCATGTTGTAGTGCACGGTGGGCAGAACCGGGATCGGCTCCTTGGTGACATCCACGCCGGAGAAGATCTTGGCGCTTTCGGAAATTCCGGGCAGGCGCTGATGGACGATCGTCGGATCGAGATGGTCGAGTTTGAGGAAGATGTGGTCCTTTTCATCGCCGACGCCGCGGCCGTCGCGGATTTCCATGGTCATGGAGCGCGACACGACATCGCGGCTGGCAAGATCCTTGGCCGAGGGGGCGTAACGTTCCATGAACCGTTCGCCCTCTGAGTTGACGAGATAACCGCCCTCGCCGCGCACGCCTTCGGTGATGAGGACGCCCGCGCCATAGATGCCGGTGGGATGGAACTGCACGAACTCCATGTCCTGGAGCGGCAGGCCCGCGCGCAGCACCATGCCGCCGCCGTCGCCCGTGCAGGTATGCGCGGAGGTGCAGGAAAAATAACAGCGCCCGTAGCCGCCGGTCGCCAGAATGGTCATGTGGGCGTTGAAACGGTGGATCGTGCCGTCGTCCAGACACCAGGCCATGACGCCGCGGCAGCCGCCGTCCTCATCCATGATGAGATCAAGCGCGAAATACTCCAGGAAGAACTGCGCCTGATTCTTGAGCGACTGCTGATAGAGCGTATGGAGAATGGCGTGTCCGGTACGGTCTGCCGCCGCACAGGTGCGCTGGGCCGTGCCTTCGCCGTAGTCGGTGGTCATGCCGCCGAAGGCGCGCTGGTAGATCTTGCCTTCCTCAGTGCGCGAAAACGGCACGCCGTAGTGCTCCAGCTCGATCACCGCGGCGGGCGCCTCCTTGCACATGTATTCGATGGCGTCCTGATCACCCAGCCAGTCCGAGCCCTTGACCGTGTCGTACATGTGAAAACGCCAGTCGTCGTGCCCCATGTTACCAAGTGCTGCGGAAATACCGCCCTGAGCGGCCACGGTGTGGCTGCGCGTGGGAAAGACCTTGGTGATGCACGCGGTATGGAGGCCGGCCTCGGCCAGGCCCAGCGTGGCGCGCAGGCCCGCACCCCCGGCGCCGACGACGATGACGTCATAGGAATGGTCGACGATCTTGTAGGCAGGCGAAGCTGTCATGGTCGGATAATCCTTCGCCCTTCAGGCGGCCAGCATGATGATGGAGACGATGCCGGCGGCGGCCAGAAAGAACGAGACAAGGGTGAGCGTGACGGTGAGCGCCACCTTGCAGACTTCGTTGTGGACATAGTCCTCGATGACCACCTGAAGCCCCAGTTTCATGTGATAGACGCCGGCACCCACGAGCAAGATGAGCACAACGGGCGTGATGGGAACCTGCATGAGCGCGGTGAATTCGCGATAGGACGCGCCGGCCAGGTTGGGCAAAAGACCAATCAGATAAAGCACCAGCGGAATGAGCGCGATGGCCGTCAGACGCTGGTGCCACCAATGCGAAGTGCCGGTTTTGGCAGGGCCAAGCTTGCGGTTGTTCATGATCACAGACTCCCCGTCATGGTGAGACCCAGGATCCACGCAAGCGCGGTGAGGAGAACGGTGCCGAACAGCACGGCCCAACCGGTACGCGTCACGGTCTCAAGCTCGAAGCCCCGGCCCACATCCCAGAAGAGATGCCGGATGCCGTTGAGCAGGTGGTAGAACAGGCAGGCCGAGAAGCCGAACAAGAAAAGGTAGCCCAACCAAGACCCTGCGCACGCCTGAATGTCGTCGTAATAATCCGGCCCCACGGCGGCTGCCATCAACCACACGATCAGCAGCACCACGCCCAGCGACAGCACGATACCCGTCGCGCGGTGGGTGATGGAAAGCACGGATGTGATCTGCGGCCGGTAGATCTGCAGATGCGGCGAAAGCGGCCTGTTTGGCGTCTCTGCCATCAAGTCATCTCCTCAACATGCACTTGTAGGCAGCACCGGCGCGAAGGGCCCAATGCTGTACGGCAACGAAGCGAGGCTACTGTAATGCGGTTACCGAAAAGAGGGAACCGTCCTTCCTGCTACCTGGGCATAAGCGCCCAGCAATCGAGGTCAAGAACCTTGTCGGGATGGTCCTTGCCGTCCTCGACCTTGTCGGGGAAGTCGTCGCAGGGGTGGTTCTTGGCCGCGACGGTGCGGAGACGCACCGCGCCCAGATCGTCGCGTCCTGGAATTTCGGCCTTCTCGAGCAGTTCGGACCATGCATAGACCGTGTCGCCGGCGAAGGTCGGCGCGGTGTGGCGTCCGCCATTGAGCGCGACGATGCGGCAGGCATTGGCAAGACCGTTGAACGACAACGCACGGGCCAAGCTGATGACATGCCCGCCATAGACGATACGCCGCCCGAACCGTGTATCGGCGGCGCGGTGGAGGTCGAAATGGACCTTGGCCGTGTTCTGGTAGAGGCGTGTCGCCATCTGGTGTTCGGCTTCCTCGATCGCCATGCCGTCGACATGGTCGATCCGGTCACCCACCGCGTAGTCGTTGAAACCGTGCGGATCGCCCGCGGCCGCGCGGTCGTAGTCCGATAGATCGAGATCACCGGGCACGTCGAGCGAAGCGGCATCGACGGCCTCGGGCAGGTCCGGCACGACGGGTTCAGGGGCGGGGTTTTCGGAATTGGCCTTGTTGACCATGACCCAGCGGACATAGTCCAGCACGGTTTCGCCGCGCTGGTTGGTGCCGTTAGAGCGCACCCAGACGACACCAGCCTTGCCGTTGGAAAGTTCGCGTTTGCCCAGGACCGTCGAGGCGGTCTGCAAGGTGTCGCCGGGATAGGCCGGCACGCCGAAACGCCCATCGGCATAGCCCAGATTGGCGATGGCATTGAGCGAGACGTCCGGCACCGTCTTGCCGAAAACGATGTGAAAAACCAGCACATCGTCGATCGGACTGCCCGGAAGGCCGCAGGTTTGCGCGAAGGTATCGGCCGAATGGAGGGCAAAACGCGAGCCAGTGAGCGCGGTGTAAAGCGCGGTGTCGCCGGTCGTCACGGTACGTGGCGTGCCGTGTTGCAGAACGCCGCCGATCTCGAAGTCCTCGAAGAAGTTCCCGGGCTTGGCGGTCATGTCGCGTCGCTCTTGAGGCGGCCAATGGCTTCGGACAGCTGCAGGATACGCTTGGCTTCCTGGATGTGGAGGTTTTCGATCAGCTTACCATCGACCACGACGACGCCCTTGCCTTCCTTGGCGGCCTCGGAATGGGCCTTGATGATGCGCTGGGACCAGGCCACCTCTTCCTTGGTTGGGCCGAAGATGCGGTTGGCCGCCTCGATCTGTTTGGGGTGAATGAGCGTCTTGCCGTCAAAGCCCATGTCGTGACCCTGATGGCAGGCCATATCGAAAGCCTTCATGTTTTCGAGATCGAGCTGCACGCCGTCCAGGATCGAGACGTCGAAGGCACGTGCTGCCAGCATGCATATGCCCAGACTAGTCAGCATGGGCAGCCGATCGCGCGTGTGCTGGGCAGCCAGATCCTTGGTGAGATCTGACGTGCCCATGACCAGCGCGCCGAGGCGCGGACTGGAAGCGGCGATGCGTTCGGCATGGAGCATGGCGAGCGGCGTTTCCATCATGCACCACACGGCAATGGTTTCGGGCGCGCCGGCGACATTCATGATGGAGAGAACCTCGCGGATGAAACCCGCGCCCTCCACCTTGGGCAGCAGGATCGCGTGGGCGCCGGAACGGGCCGCTTCCATGATGTCGTCGCGACCCCACGGCGTGACCAGACCGTTGACCCGGATGATCAACTCGCGACGGCCGTAGCCGCCGGCGGCAACCGCCTCGCAGACCTGCTTGCG
This sequence comes from Alphaproteobacteria bacterium, assembly GCA_965204785.1. Classification (GTDB taxonomy): domain Bacteria; phylum Pseudomonadota; class Alphaproteobacteria; order SP197; family SP197; genus SP197. Next base: position 2,196,962 of record OZ242015.1, read on the forward strand.
CGCGGTTTCCTTGGCATCGGGTGCGACCGCGTCTTCCAGGTCGAAGATCAGGCCGTCGGCGTCGAGATTGCGCGCCTTTTCCAGAGCGCGGGCGTTGGAGCCCGGCATGTAAAGCACGCTGCGGCGCGGACGAATGGTACGCGGCATGAATGAGTTCTCCTGTCAGATCCGAATTGGCGCGTACTATACTTTTTCCGACCCGCTGCACCAGCCCGCTTCCCCGCTCGGCCACTCATTCAGGATACTGTTGTGGGTGGCCGGGCGGGGAAGCGGGTCGGCACCGTAACCCATCAGCGACAACCGCGCGAAAGTCTCACAGTCATGGATATTCTCGCCATTCAATCCCACGTTGCGCGCGGGCATGTAGGCCTCAACGCAGCGGTGTTTCCCATGCAACTTCTGGGCTTTGAGGTGGATGCCGTCCCCACGGTCGTGTTTTCCAACCATCTGGGCTGGCCCGAATTCACGGGCCGCGCGCTCGATCTCGACTGGATCGGAGACCTGATCGACGGCGTCGACCACCGCGGCCTGGAGCGTTGTCAGGCCCTGTTGACCGGTTTTATCGGCAACGCCGAACTGGGCGAGGTCGTTCTCCATGCCCTGGACCGGGTGCGCGCGGCCAATCCTGAGGCGCTTTACGCCTGCGATCCGGTCATGGGCAACGAGGACGGATTTTTCGTACAGCCAGGCGTACCCGAATACCTGCGCGACCACATCGTGCCGCGCGCCGATATCGTGTTTCCCAACCACATGGAGCTGGAGTTTCTGGTGGGCCGCAAGGTGCGCGGCGTCAACGAAGCGCTGATCGCCGCACGCGAGGTGCAGGCCCTGGGCCCCGACACCGTGGTGGTGACGTCGCTGGAGGCCCGCGAGGACTTTCCAGATACGATCCCGGTGGTGGCCGTCGCCGGCGACGGCGCATGGCAGGCCGAGGTGTCCCGGCTGGAGGTGCCCGTCGACGGGGCAGGCGACCTGATCGCCGCCGTGTTCACGGCAACGATCCTGCAGGGCGCCGGTGTGGCCGACGCCGTGGCCCATGCCTTGGGCGCGACCCATGGCGTCCTGCGCAAGACCGCCGAACTCGGCATGAAGGAAATGGCGCTGGTCGCCGGACAGGCCGAGATCGTCACACCAAGCGAAGCGGTCGCCGTCCGAGCTTTGTGACAATGGGCCGAGCGGTTGCTACTTCGCAAGCATCCAGATCGCCATCAGCACCATCATCACATTTTCGGTGAGCGAGATCACACCCAGGGGAACGTTGGAGTTGCCACCCACGCAGGCGCACTTGATCTCCCTTTTGTCGATGTAGACTGCCGTGAAGACCGATATGCCGCTGATTGTACCGATGAAGAGGGCGACCAGGGCCGCGAGCCAGATGAGTGCGCCCGCGATCATCAGAACACCGGCAAGGGCCTCACTAAAGGGATTTAGAGGTAGGCGTAGCGCACCCAGCGCTGGGCGAGCAGGTCGTAACCCAGGAACTGGTTGCAGAAGCTTTCGAGGTCGCGCAGCTTGAGGACCGCTAGGATGCACATGCTGATGGCGATGAACCATTCGCCCGCGCGCGAACGGTCAAAAGCTCGCTAAAGGCCGCCCAACTGGTGGCGAGCGCCATGAGGAAGGCCATGGCGATGACCGGCTGGTAGGTGGTGGCATCCTCGTCGCCAATGAAGACCTGCGGCGTGGTTTCGACACCGTGTTTTTCCATACAGGCATCAGCGGCCTGCCGGGACTCGAGCTTGTGATCGTCGAGAGAGTATCCCTTGCGCCTGAGCAGATCACGGGCCTTCAGTCCGAAGGGGCAGATGTGCTCACCGGTGACCATGCGGTATAGCGCGGCCCGGTCGGACATGCCATCTTGTGTGCGCAAAACCTCGGCGGAATTGGCGCCTTGAACACCACCAGGGAAATCAGCCCGCGCGAGGCCAACCAGGGGTTCGCCAGCCTGATACGCGATGTCGAGGCCGGCCAGGAAGTCGTCATCACGCGGAGCGGCCATCGCCAAGCTGGTGCTATCGCCAAAAGGAAGCGTGTGTTGACGCCCGAGCAGGAAGCGGCCTGACAGTGCACCATGGAGCGCATGCACGATCATCCCGTGGATCTGGGCGGCAATAAATTCCGGCGTGAAGACGCCTACGAAGACATCCGAACGAATCGACTGGCGTGTTTTCACTCGATACAAATGTGCTCGTCTATGCATTCGACTCAACGGCTGGCCAACGACACAAGCAGGCCCATCAGACCCTTGCGACTTCCCGTCAAGCCGATTGCCACCTGATACTTCAAGCCGTCGGCGAGTTCTTTGTCGCCTCGCGAAGCATCGATCCGCAATCGACGAAAAATCCAGCCGTGCATGCCGCCAACCTGATTGAAATTTTCCCAACCGTGGCACCAGGCGCCTCGGCTGTGGCATGGGCTCTGTCGCAGGCCGCATCGGGCCGACTGCAGTACTGGGATGGCATGCTGCTGGCGACGCTGCGCGAGGTCTGCTGCGCAATACTGCTGAGCTAAAACATGCAGCACGGCACGGACTATGACGGCCTGACCGTACTCAATCCATTCCTCGGCGAGCATAACGAACCAGAAGGCAATCCCCAGAAGTCCGACCAACTGCCCCTTCCAGACAGAGAGCAGGTTGGGCAGATCACTGCGTTCCCAATACATCCGAGCAACGCACTTAATACCAACGGCCTTAATGACGAACCTCTCGGTTCGTCATTAAGGCACCCCTCAAGCGTCTGCCTGCGCGAAGCCGGGGCTTCGCTTCGGCGTAGGCAGGCCGGGCGGGATGCGTCCGCATCCCTTGGCTCACGCCGCATACGCGGCGGGGCCGCGGCCCTCCAACGGCCGATGAGTCAAGCTCATCGGCCGTTGGTATTCCTGATACGGTTGTAGTCAGTGACCACACAGGCGGCTTGCCAAACAAACATGGCAAGGACTAACCCAGGCCGAATGACGGAGGGCGGTCAGGGTCGGTCTGAACCAGGCAATAAAGCAGAAGTGGAACCAGCACGGCCAGACGAATCAGAGTATTGACGAAGACATGATGCCTTACGAACACCGCCAGACTTCCGGGATCGATGACCGGTTAGGGTAAATTGAATTCGGAAAAAACCACCCTCCAGACAATCAATCCGAAGATGGCCATGGTCACGAACGCCCCAACCAATGCGTGCGCAATGAACAAGCGCCGGCCGGTGTTGTTCATGGCATGCCCTCCGGCCTAACTTGCCTTGTCGAGTGCACCCTTCAGGAAGCGGCGATCCAGTTCCTCGGCGATCTGGATGGCGTTGAGGGCCGCACCCTTGCGCAGGTTGTCCGAGACGATCCACATGGAAAGGCCGTGTTCGACCGTGGGATCCCGGCGGATGCGGCTGACATAGACGGCATCTTCGCCCGCGCAGTCCTTCTGGGTGACGTAGCCGCCGGGCTCGCGCTCGTCGAGCACGACGACGCCGTCGGATTCGCGGAGCTGGTCACGGGCGTCGTCCTCGTCCAGCGCGGATTCGAACTCGACCGTCACCGCCTCGGCATGACCGACGAAGACCGGTACGCGAACACAGGTCACCTGAACCTTAATGGCGGGATCGAGAATCTTCCTGGTTTCGGTCACCATCTTCCACTCTTCCTTGGTCGAACCGTCATCCATGAAGACGTCGATCTGAGGGATGCAGTTGAAGGCAATTTCCTTCTGGAAGACGTCGGGCTCCATGCTCTCGTTGGTGTATTTCTTCTTGGTCTGGTTGAAGAGCTCGTCCATGCCGGCCTTGCCCGCGCCGCCCGTGGCCTGATAGGTCGAGACGACAATACGCTTGATCTTCGCCAGATCATGGAGGGGTTTGAGCGCAACCAGCATCTGGATGGTCGAGCAGTTGGGATTGGAGATGATGTAGCGGTTCTCGTACATCTCCAGGTGATGGGGATTGACCTCCGGGACGATCAGCGGAATGTCCTCGTCGTAACGGAAGCGCGAGGTGTTATCGATCACGATGCAGTCGGCAGCCGCGGCGCGCGGCGCATGGATGTCCGAGACCTTGGCACCGGGCGAAAAGAGCGCGATGTCGGTGCCCTTGAAGTCGAAGGTGTCGAGATTCTCAACCTTCAAGGTGGCGTCCTCGCCGAAGGACACCTCGCGTCCGACCGAGCGGGAAGATGCCAGCGCGACGATCTTGTCGACCGGGAAGCTCCGTTCGGCAAAGATCGAAAGCATCTCGCAGCCCACGGCGCCCGTGGCGCCGACCACTGCAACATTGTAGCCCATCATCTTCTCCATGCCGGGCCGATCCGGGAACACGGCCAATTCCTACAATAAAGCATAACAAAACAAGGGGCCTTGCGGCCCCTGGATCCATCCGTCAAACAGGTGCTGACTGGGGCCTGGTCAGCCTGCTGTAGTCCTGGTGGTGGTTTTCTTCGCGCGTGACTTATCGCAGGCTACAGAAAGTTCTGTGCCAACAGACTGTCCGTGTTTTTCAGCGCAAGATTTCATGGGGAATTTCATATCTCTTCACATCAAAACTGTCCAGCAAGCGCTATGAAATTTGGTCACTCGACTCTATCAAGATAGATATACGACACAGACACATCCGAAACGTGGAAGGTACACTGAAAGTCTCGTCCAAACCCATTCCGCGCCAGCAACAAACGTAGCTCGTGGGCACCAACCGTGTGCGCGACAAAATCGGCCAACTCAAGCGCGCCGTTTCCGGCCCGCTTCGACAAGAATGCCTTATCGATTGGTGTCTTTAATACCATCAAAGTGGAACTCAAGCTGGCCAAATCGGGCAAAACGACCTTCGGTAAGAAATTGACCAATTGATTCAAGTTGTTCCTTCGAGTAGCCGCATGCCTCCGAACCGTGTAATTGAATTCCTGGATCGCCAAACTTCGTACGTTTCAGATCTCGTCAAGACGATTCCACATCCGAAATCAAGTTCGCACCGCGTAAAGCGATTTCTTCATAACCGAACACTGGATACGCTTTGTCAGCGAATCCCTCGTGCCCAGTTTCATCTAGGAAAAAACACCAAAGATGAAGGCGTGAGTTTTAGCTTACTATTGGAGATGGCGTTTTTTGCAGTCATTTCATGCGCTGAGCTTGTCCAGTTCTCCAATGATAGCATCGGAAAGAACGCTGGTGGAAACCGTCGCCTTGCCCGGCTGCATGATGTCCGCGGTACGCATCCCGCCGGCCAGGATGTTGCTGATGGCACAGTCGACCAGATCGGCCTCGGCCTGCAGATCGAAGCTGTAGCGCAGCATCATAGAGAAACTCGATAGCGTGGCGAGCGGATTGGCCATGTTCTTGCCTGTGATATCGGGTGCGGAACCATGGACTGGCTCGTAGAGTGCGGGGATGCGTCCGTTCTCCTGGGCACCCAGGGAAGCCGAGGGCAGCATGCCCAGCGACCCCGTCAGCATGGCCGCGCAGTCCGAAAGGATATCGCCGAACATATTGGTCGTAACCATGACGTCGAACTGCTTGGGATCACGCACGAGTTGCATGGCCGCGTTGTCGACATACATGTGGGAGAGTTCAACATTGGGGTATTCTTTCTTGCCCAGCTTGATCATCTCCTCGCGCCACAGCACGGTCGCTTCCATGACGTTGGCCTTGTCGATGCTGCACAGGCGCCCATCGCGTTTTTGTGCGAGTTCGAAAGCCACCCGGCCGACCCGGCGGATTTCCGAAGTCGTGTAGACCAGCGTGTTGAAACCGCGGCGCTCGCCGTTGTCCAAGTCCTCAATGCCGCGCGGTTCGCCGAAATAGATTCCGCCGATGAGTTCGCGCACGATCATGATGTCGAGGCCCGAGACGATCTCGTTCTTGAGCGTGGAGGCTTCGGCCAGCGCGGGGAACACGACAGCGGGACGCAGGTTGGCGAAAAGACCCATCTCCTTGCGGATTTTCAGAAGGCCGCGTTCGGGTTTGAGCGAAAACTCCAGGTCGTCCCACTTAGACCCCCCGACCGCGCCCAGCAGGACGGCATCGGCGGCCTTGGCCTGTTCCAGCGTACCGTCAGTCAGCGGCGTGCCGTGCGCGTCATAGCTCGCACCGCCGATCAACCCCTCCTCGATATCAAACGAAATCTGCCGACGCTGGCCGAACCATTCGATGACCCGCGCCACGACGGCCATGACTTCAGGGCCGATCCCATCGCCGGGAAGTATGAGGAGTTTCTTGTTGGCAGTCATGGCCGGTTCCGTCTCTGCTGAAGTCCGGATGGCCGTTTATCAGGCCCGCGCAGCCGATACCAGCCTTGCGGATCAGATTGACAAGACGGCTGGCACCAGATGATGGTCGCTTAGCCGAGGGGACCCAACCCGGTGTCAGGGCGAACCCCAGTTGATCCTGGTGCCCATCCATGCGTCACGCTCCGCTTGAGAACGTCAGCCGCCTCCTCCGAACGAAATCCATCGCCTTTGTTGGTGGCCACTCCATGGAACCGGCCATCGCCATGTCCCACCGCGCAGGTTTTTCGGACCCGATCCGGGCGGTCCATCCGCACCACGAAACCTTGGACGGCATCGCCGATCTGCTCGAGCTGCCCGATGCGACCTTATCTTTACGTCGGCCGTAACGTCGTGCCCGAGATGCTGAGGGAACCCGATGCTATCGGTGCGGGAGGTGCGGTCTGCCGGGTTCAGCGAACTGGGCGAGCGCGGCATGCAACATCAAGCCATTGTCGATGTGGGCGACCTGATTGATGCGCTCTGCGAAGACGAGCGGGTCACGACGATCGGTCTATTCCTGGAAGGGATCGGCGATGTGCCCCGCTTCTCCCGCGCGGCGGCCAAGGCGGCGGAGCGCAATCTTCCCATCGTCGCCCTGAAGGTCGGCGCCACAACATCGCCCTGCCGCCGCCTTCACAGGCTACTGCAGGGCCACTGCGCCGGCAAATCCCCGACTTCGCCACGGTCTCCAACCCGCTCGACTACAACGCGGCCTATGCGGTCGCCGAGGGGCTGACCATGGAGAACCAGCTCGCGCTGGAGCGCTGCTTTGCCACCATGATCGCCAACGACGTGGATTTCGCATTGCTGATCGAGAATCAGGGCAATCCTATTGCCGATGAGAATGCTCCCGGCGATGCAACGTTCAAGGCATGGCTGAACGCCGCAGAGCAACGCGGATTGCCAGCGGCGGTGATGAACGCCATGAATTCATCGGCCTTTCGGGACCGGAATTCGAGGTGCCGATCGAGCTTGGCAAGATGCGTGAGTTTGCCCGGGCGACCATTGCCATGCTGCCCGAATATCTGGAGGATAAGCGCGCCGTCGTGCCGCCGACCTTTCTGGTCACGGCGGCCTATTTCTGGGGCTACCTGCTGGAGCGGCCTGGGCGAGACCGCGTTGGCGGAGGTCGGCGCGACAAGATGATGTCGCTCGACGGCGGGCAGTTCTTCACCTTTCACGGAGATCTGCCGCACGCGGGCGACGTGCTGACCGCGCGCACCGAGGTCGAAGACATCACGCTGAAACAGGGCCGGGCGGGCGGCTCAGCATCATACGCATGCTGACCTCGTTCCGAGACCAAGATGGAAAAAACCTGGTCGCGGAATGGCGGCCGACCTCAATCGTGCGCGAACATGCACCCAAGAATGCCGAGGCCATGCCGGCCGGTGACGGTCGCTGGCCCACATGCGATTCGGAGAAACCCGCGACCAGATGGCGGGGATCGCCCGTCAATCCATTGATGGCCTTCAGGTCGGGGGCGGTGACGATGCCGCCGCTGAGCGATATCGTGCGCTACGGCTTTGCCTCGGGCGAAGACTGCGTCGCGCATTACGACCATTAGTGTGCGGTGGAGGAAGGTTTCCCGACCTTCTTTTCCAGCGGTATACTCCATGCCGGTCTGCTTGCGAGCTATGCTACCACCTGGCTGGGTCCCGAAAACGTCCGGCGCTTCGAGACCCGCTTCACGGACATGACCTGGCCGGGAGACGCGCTGACCTATTCCGGCAAGGCCGCGGCCCTGCGCGAAGACAAGGGCAACCAGATCGTGGATGTGGACCTGGACTGCACGCGGAACGGGCAGTCCGTCACGTGGGCGAAAGCGACCTTCGTGCTTTAGAGCCAGGGGCGTTCGTGGTTAACCTTGGATTCGTACCCGGAAATGGCGTCGTCTTTCTGAAGGCTGAGGCCGATAGGATCGAGGCCGTTCAACAGTCGGTGTTTGCGTTCGGGCTCAATCTCGAAGGTGAGCGTCAAGCCGTCCGGCCGGGTAATGGTCTGCGCCTCGAGATCAACCGTGAAGCGGGCGTTGTGCCCACCGTCGGCATCTTTAAGCAGGGCGTGGACCTCGGCATGGGGCAGCGTGATGGCAAGGATGCCGTTGTTGACGCAGTTGTTGAAGAAGATGTCGGCGAAGCTGGGGGCGATGACGCAGCGGATGCCGAAATCGAGCAGGGCCCAAGGTGCATGTTCCCGGCTGGAGCCGCAGCCGAAGTTTTCATCGGCGATCAGTATCGAGGCGTCGCGATAGGGCTCGCGGTTGAGGACGAAGTTCTCCCTCTCGCTGCCGTCGTCGTTGAAGCGCATCTCGTCGAAAAGATGGCTGCCCAGACCCGTGCGCTTGATCGTCTTGAGGTACTGCTTGGGAATGATCATGTCGGTATCGACGTTGATCATGGGCAGCGGCGCGGCAACGCCGGTCAGAGAGACAAATTTGTCCATCAACAAGTTCCTGTCAGGTTGGACCGGTGTGCGGATGCCTACACATCGGGTTTCGTTGGTACGCTACTTCTTGACCATCAGAGTCCCGGCCATCATGTCGTGAATGCCCTGCTTCTTGGCCGTAAAGGCCACAACGATGCAGGAAATCGTAGTAAGGATACCGGCGAGGGACCAGAACACAACGCCGGTGCCGACAAGATTGTCGATCACACCTGCGACCGAGGCGTAATAGGGCCAGGCACGGTAGAGGGCGCGTCCCAGGCTGAGGCGCTCGCCGGCGTCATCCATGACCTTCAGACCCAGAGCCATCTTGCCCACCGTCGCCTGCTTGGCGCTGCTTTCAAGCAATGCGACATACACAGCCATGATGACGCCAGCGATCAGCAAGGCGAGACTGTCATCACCTGCCATACCGGTCGAGGGATCGACAGGCGCAGGAAAGATCAGAGAAACCGCAACCATACGGAATCGCCAGGATGAGAGTATCGATGATGCAGGCACCGAACCCTGATCCAGAAACCCGCGTAGTTTGCCCCACCTCCAGCCGTATCCATCATAACAAGCCCCTTGTTGAAGCACTCGGGCCGGAGGTTAGCCCGAAATCTCGCGCACGTCAGCCAAGGCACCTTTGATCGCGGCAGCCGCGGCCATGCCGGGGCTGACGAGATGGGTGCGGCCTCCCCGGCCCTGACGGCCCTCGAAATTTCGGTTGGAGGTCGAGGCGCAACGCTCGCCGGGCTCCAGCTTGTCGGCGTTCATGGCAAGGCACATGGAACAGCCGGGCTCGCGCCAGTCGAAGCCGGCTTCGATGAGGATGCGATCGATGCCTTCCTCCTCGGCCTTCTTCTTCACGAGGCCCGAGCCGGGCACGACCATGGCGTGGATACCGTCGGCGACCTTGCGCCCCTTGGCGATCGCGGCGACGGCGCGCAGATCCTCGATGCGGCCGTTGGTGCACGAGCCGATGAAGACACGGTCGATCGCGACATCTTTCAGATTTGTGCCGGGCTTGAGGTCCATGTAGGCCAGCGAGCGCTCCATGGCGGCGCGACGGTCCTTGTCCCGCGCGTTGGCGGGATCGGGAACGCTGCCCGAAATCGGCAGCACGTCTTCGGGGCTGGTGCCCCAAGTTACCTGAGGATCAATGTCGGATGCCAGCAGTTCGATCTCCTTTTCGAAATGCGAGCCGGGATCGGACGGCAGGTTGCGCCACCAGTGGACGGCCTTTTCCCAATGTTCACTGCCAGGCGCCATGGGGCGGCCGTTGAGATAGGCGAAGGTGGTTTCGTCCGGCGCGATCAGTCCGGCACGCGCGCCGGCCTCGATCGACATGTTGCAGACGGTCATGCGCCCCTCCATCGAAAGCTTACGCATGGCCGAACCGGCGTATTCGATGACATGGCCGGTGCCGCCGGCGGTTCCGATGACGCCGATGATGGCAAGCACCATGTCCTTGGACGTCACGCCGATGGGAAGATCGCCGTCAACCGTCACGCGCATGTTGCGGGCGTGGCGCTGAACCAGGGTCTGGGTCGCGAGCACATGCTCGACCTCCGACGTGCCGATGCCGAAGGCAAGCGCACCGAACGCGCCATGGGTCGCGGTGTGGCTGTCGCCGCAAACGATGGTCATGCCCGGCTGGGTGAAGCCCTGCTCGGGCCCCACGATATGCACGATGCCCTGACGGGGATCGTTCATCTCGAAAAGGTTGATGCCGGATTCCTTGCAGTTGGCCGTGAGCGTCTCAATCTGGATGCGGCTTTCCTCATCGTCGATGCCGGCACTGCGGTCGGTCGTGGGGACATTATGATCGGCCACCGCCAGCGTCAGTTCGGGACGGCGCACGGAGCGCCCGGCCTGGCGCAGGCCCTCAAAGGCCTGGGGGCTGGTCACCTCGTGGACGAGATGGCGGTCGATATAGATAAGCGCCGTGCCGTCGCCGTTATCGGCGACGACATGGGCGTCCCAGATCTTGTCAAAGAGCGTTTTCGGTTTTGCCATGTGTTTAGTTTCCGTGCGGGTCGAAGGCCGCGCACGGGGCGAAGGCAGATGCCACGCTGACCGGCGCGCAGGCCAAAGGATCGTTGGTTACTTGGCCACCTTGCGGGAACGCTCGTCGCGCTTCTCGGCAATACGGGCGGCCTTACCCGTGCGACCGCGCAGATAATACAGCTTGGCGCGGCGGACATTGCCGCGACGCACGACCGTGATCTCGGAAATGCGCTGGGAGTAAAGCGGGAAGACCTGCTCGACACCCTCGCCATAGGAGAGCTTGCGCACCGTGAAGGACGAGTTGAGACCACGGTTCTTGCGCGCGATCACGACACCTTCGTAGTTCTGGATACGCTCGCGCGTACCCTCGACCACACGCACGGCCACGCGGACAGTGTCGCCGGGCGCAAAGTCCGGCATCTCCTTGCCTTCGGTCAGCTTATCGATCTGCTGCTGCTCGATCTTCTGAACAATATTCATGCGCTTTCCTCCACTGGCTTGCAGCCGTTGCTTACTCAAACGTCCGTGTTTCCATCGCGGTGACGGCGCCACAGATCGGGACGCCGTTCGCGGGTGATGTCTTCGGCCTGCTGTCTGCGCCACCGCCGTACCTTTTCATGGTGTCCCGACAGCAACACCTCCGGCACCGCGCGGCCTTCCCAGGGGTTGGGCCGCGTGTAGTGCGGATATTCCAGCAGGTCCGTCTCGAAACTCTCCTCAACCAAACCTTCGGGTGCACCCATCACACTTGGCAGGAGCCTGACGCAGGCATCGATCAGCACGACCGCCGCCGGCTCACCGCCCGAGAGAACATAGTCGCCGATCGAGACTTCCTGGAGCCCCCGTGCCTGGATAACCCGCTCGTCCACGCCTTCAAATCGGCCGCAGACCAGCACCAGGCGCCGGAGCGCAGAAAACTTCCGCACGCGCGCCTGATCAAGCGGGGCGCCGCGTGGCGAGAGGTAGATCAGCGTTTCGTCCTCACCTCCGCTGGCCGTGGCATCCAGGGCCACAGCCAGAACATCGGGCCGCATCACCATGCCTGGCCCGCCGCCAAAGGGAGTGTCGTCAACGTTGCGGTGCTTATTGCGCGCAAAATCCCGAATGTCCACCGTTTCCAGCGCCCATAGGCCCGATTCCAACGCCTTTCCCGGCAAAGAGGCGCCCAGCGGGCCGGGAAACATCTCCGGGAACAGGGTCAGGACCGTCGCGGTCCAGAGCGCGGGCTGCGAATCAGGCTCCATCGATCAACCCTTCGGGCGGATCGACCACGATTCGCCCCGATCCCAGATCCACCGTGGGAACGGCGTCGCGCGTGAACGGAATCATCGCCGCAGTGCTGTCTTCCCCGGCCAAGATCTCCAGAACATGGCCCGCACCGTTGTCGATCACCGCGTGGACCGTACCCAGAGTGCGGCCATCGACATGCTCGACTTTCAGGTCGATCAGATCGTGATAGTAGAACTCGTCCTCCTCAGGCGCGGGCATGGCAGCGCGCGGTACGAAAAGGCGTGTTCCGTTGAGTGCCGCGGCGCTGTCGCGATCCTCCACGCCCTTCGACTTCACGACGACCTGCCCCGGCTTGGGCGTTTCGATGACACGCACGTCGAACGCTTTGCCGCCCGGCCCGTCGTAGAGTGGCCCGAAGCTTCCAATCGCGGCAGGTGTTTCGTTGTAGCAGGTAAGGCGCACGGCGCCACGAACGCCCTTGGGCGCGCCGATAACCGCCAGACAAACCCAGTCCTTGGGGTCGGTCAGACCGGCCTCAGGAGGTCTTCTCCTCGGCATCATCACTTTCCTCGGCCGGAGCGTTTGCCTCCTCAGCCGGGGCATCGGCTTCGGCGGCGGCCTCTTCCTCGGCCTTGGCGGCAGCTTCGGCATCACGGGCCTTCTGCTTGCCCGAACCCTTGGTGCGCACCGGCATCGAAATGATCTCAGCCTGGCCCAGGAACACCGCAACGCGATCGCTGGGCGTAGCGCCTTGGCTCAGCCAATACTTGATGCGCTCTTCATTCATGGTCAGCCGCTCGGGATGACCAGCCGGAAACAGGGGCTGATAAAGCCCGATGCGCTCGATAAAACGGCCATCACGCGCAGAACGCGTGTCGGCAACCACGATACGGTACATGGGGCGTCTCTTGGCACCGCCGCGGGACAAACGAATCTTCAGCGACATCTCAGCGTGGTCCTTACATTTTCAAATAATTATTAATGTTACAACAATTAACAATACAAACGCTAACGTTTTACAAGAAGATAATGCAAACGTTTGCAAAATTACTGTAACCATATAATTATTAAAATTCCAACAATTAATAATACAAATACTATAAAACAAAAATACTGTATAAGCGCCAATAAATTATCCAACATCTTAAGCATCCTGAATCCTTTCTTTATCACCGCCTCGGCACGGACCCCGTCATGACAGGCCCCGGATGCCGCCAGCGGCAGCAGGTCACTCAGAACTTCGGGAATTGGGCGCGCTTCATAGTCCCCATGAGGCCGCTTGGCAAGCTTTTTGGTTTAACGACCGCTGGTACGGACGTGCGCCTCCTAACCCTCTCTCAAGTCCAAAGTCCGCTGCGCAGACCGGCACCGGCCCACTGTGACATTCGGGCAACCATTGTCAGGCCATCCGGGCTAGTTTACCAGAATTGCAACAGAAACAAAGCGTTGAGGAGCAGACAGCATGTCGGGACCGGGCGATTTCAAACCATACGATTCGGGCGTCACGCCCCGCTTTCAGGAAATTGCGACCTTCATGCGCTCGCAGCGCCATGAAATCGGCCCTGACGTCGACATCGCGCTGGCCGGCGTGCCCTTTGATCTGGGTGCGACCTATCGCCTGGGTGCGCGGCACGGGCCGGCGGTGACGCGCGAAGCGAGCCGTCTGATCCGCGCAGTCAACCCGGCGACCAAAGTGGCACCCTTCCAGTTGTGTAACGTCGCCGATGTCGGCGATGCCCCGACTCATCCGATGAAGGTCGAAGAAAGCTGCGACATGATCCAGGGTTTCTATGAGGAAATCCACGCAGCCGGCGCTTGGCCGCTTTCGGTGGGCGGCGACCACACGGTGCCGCTGCCGATCCTGCGCGCGATCGCCAAGGACCGTCCGCTGGGGCTGTTCCATATCGATGCCCATGCCGACACGTTCGACGATTTCATGGGCACCAAGATCAACCATGCGACCTTCGTGCGCCGCGCGGTGGAGGAAAGCCTGATCGATCCCAAACGCACCATCCAAGTCGGACTGCGCGGCACACGCTACGGCGACGACGACATCGGTTACGGCAACGAGGTCGGCATCACCATGGTGCCGATGGACGAATACGAAGCCATGGGCCGCGAGGCGTTCATCAAGCTGGCGCTGGACGTGCTGGGCGACAAGCCCTGCTATCTCACCGTCGATATCGATGGGCTGGACCCGCGCGACTGTCCCGGCACCGGCGTGCCCGAGCCGGGCGGCATCGCCATGCGCGACATGCAGGTGATCTTCCGCGCCTTCATGGGCATCAACGCGGTGGGCGGCGATATCTGCGAAGTTTCGCCCCCACACGACCCCATCGGCATCACCTTCGTCAATGTCGCCAACCTGATGTTCGAAATGGTATGCTTGATGGCGACAAACCGGAGCAAATAGCCATGACTGCCGAGTATAATTTCGACGGGCGCATCGTGGTCAATTGGAAGGACTGCGACTGGCAGCCCTATCCCGCCATCGACGGCGACGAGACCGACCTAGAGTGGCATCCGGTGCGCGCCGAACCCGGTCCGGGCGATGGCACGTATCTCCTGAGAGTGGCGCCGGGCGGAGGCGCGAAGCTGCATGCGCATAACGGTCAGGAAGAGTTCGTCGTGCTGGACGGAGAACTGGTCGATGGCGACGGCACGGTACTCAAGACCGGCGATGTCGTGAGTTACAATCCCGGCACGCGTCACCGCACGAAGTCGCCGAAGGGCTGTACCCTGATGGTGTGGATCCAGAGATCGATCGATACGGTCGAGGGCGACGACGAGATCGCGGCCATGCAGAAGGGCCGCAAAATCGTGAACTGGAAGACGGCCGACTACGAACGTTACCCCAGCCTGCCCGAAACCGCCGATCCCATCGACTGGCACAATGTGCGCGCCAAGCCCGAGACCGGCGAGGGCCTGAGCCTGATCCACTTCCTGCCCGGCACCAGTTCCGCGCTCCACGAACACATCGGTTACGAAGAATTTGTCGTGCTGCAGGGAGCGCTGAAGGACCCCGACGGTACCGTCTACAAGACCGGCGACGTGGTCAGCCTGCCGCCGGGCTCAATCCACGGTTCGTACTCCGAAAACGGCTGCATCACCGCCGTCGTGATCGAGAAACCCCTGCGCTCGCTAGTTTAGAGTCCAACCGAGAAGGGATCGATGATGGTCAGACTGCCGTCAATGGTCTGACCGGACTGCATATCCTCGCTCATCAGCCTGTCGAAGCCGGCGAGCAAGGCGGACGCGACAATCAGCGCATCGTAGACCGAAAGACGATACCGTTCGACGAGATCCAACGCCGTTTCATGGGTCTCTTCGTTGAGCGGCTCGACGTGGAGAACACCACGTATCAAGGCGAGAAACTCTCGCGTTTCGGTCCAGTCCATCTTCATCTTGCGCCAAGCGACATTCGCAACCTCGTTTAGCACCTGTACGCTGACCGTTCCGCCCTCGCCAACAACTTGACCTCGGCGCGTCCGGCCTTTGTCGTATCCCCCGAGAAATGCGAGCAGCACCCGGCTCTCTTCGGCGCCGAGACCGCAGATGTGGCTGGTGTTAGGGGCGGTTGACGTAAAACACCTCGGCGCCGGTTTCGGGGTGCGTAGCGACCACGGGATGCTCAGCCCGAACCTCCGGCCATGAACCGTCCGCACAGACATAGCTGTGCACGGCCCTGAGGCTGCACAGCCAGGCCTGCATGGCCTCCGACAGCGCGGAAAACACGGCGGCCATGTTGGCAAAGAGCGTGTCGCCGCCGGTCTCTGGGATCACGTGGTTGTGGAGGATCGAGGCCATCGGCGGTGACGGAGCGCAGGTTAAAGATCCGAATGCCATTCCGGTCCTGCCTGAATCTCTGTCGCGGCGTCCATGTGAACCGGCATGACGTGCGGACGCACATACTGGGACCATCCTTCAGGTTGCGCGTAATGCGGGTCGAAACGTCGACGAATGCCGCGAGACCATCAGGATCGAGCGGCTGGCCGCGCAGAGGAAGATGACCTGGTGATCGAGCAAAGCCTGACGGAGCGCCGCGACGGATGCATCGCAGAGTGCTCCGGTGACATCGACACCGGAAACCTCGGCGCCGATGGTTCGGAGTTAAGGGATGAACCTGCATCGGCGAAACGAGGATTAGATCTTGAACCCGGGCGGGAGTTTGAGGTCCTGGGCCATCTTTTCGAGCTCGGCCTGGCTTGGCACACCGCCACCGGCACCGGGCATGTCCATGCCCGGGAGAAGCTGGCCTTTCTTGCCCATCTTGCGGACCTTTTTCATCATGGCGTTCATCTCCTGGAACTGCTTCAGGAGGCGGTTGACATCCTGCACCTGCACGCCCGCACCCGCGGCGATACGGCGCTTGCGGCTGGCGTGGATGACGCGGGGGTCGGAGCGTTCCTTTTTCGTCATGGAGGAAAGGATCGCCTCCTGACGTTTCAGCATGCCGTCGTCCATCTTGGCCGAGGCCATCTGTTTCTTGGCCCTGGCGACGCCGGGCAGAAGACCCATAAGCCCGTCCATGCCGCCCATCTTGCGCAGCTGGCGAAGCTGGACCCACATGTCGTCGAGATCGAACTGCTGGCCCTTCTTGAACTTTTTGGCGAAGCGTTCGGCATCCTCGGCCTCGATCGTCTGGGAGGCCTTTTCGACCAGGCTCACGACGTCGCCCATGCCCAGAATGCGACTGGCGATGCGGTCGGGGTGGAAAGCCCCCAGCTCGTCGATCTTTTCGCCCACGCCCATGAGCTTGATGGGACAGCCGGTGACCGCGTGCATGGAGAGCGCGGCGCCGCCACGAGCATCGCCGTCGACGCGCGTGAGCACGATACCGGTGACGCCGACCTTTTCCTTGAACGCGGTAGCGACGTTGACCGCTTCCTGGCCAGTCATGGCGTCGGCGACGAGCAGGATTTCCTGGGGCTTGGCAGCGGCACGCACAGCCGCGGCTTCCTCCATCAGTTCGTCATCGAGATGGAGACGGCCGGCCGTGTCGAGCAAGACAACATCGAAACCGCCCTTGCGGCCGCGATCCATGGCGCGTTTGGCGATCTGGATCGGCTTTTCGCCCATGACGATGTCGAGCGTTTCGACGTTGGTCTGTTCGCCAAGGACCGCAAGTTGCTGCTGGGCCGCGGGACGGCGCACGTCGAGCGAGGCCATCAGCGCGCGTTTTCCCTGGCCCTGGAGCCAGCGCGCGATCTTTGCCGTCGAGGTGGTTTTGCCCGAGCCCTGCAAGCCCACCATCATGACGGCGATGGGTGGATTGCCGGTAAGGTTGAGGTCAGAGGTTTTCGATCCCAGGGTCTCGACCAGATGGTCGTGCACGATCTTGACGACCTGCTGGCCGGGATTGACGCCGCGGATGACCTCCTGGCCGACCGCGCGTTCCTTCACCGCGGCGATCAAATCCTTGACCACGGGAAGCGAAACGTCGGCTTCCAGCAGCGCAATGCGCACCTCGCGCAGCGCAGCGTTGACATCGTAGTCTTTAAGCGCGCCCTTGCGGCGCATACCGTCGAAAATGCCGTTGAGGCGGTCGGAGAGAGAGTCGAACATCAAGTCAATCCGTCACATGACAAAGTACCGGCGCACCCTCCATATAAGGGGAGTTGCGCCGAAATCTCGCCGCCGGGAACCGGGTTCGCCAAGCCCTGGCTACTCCGCCATGGCCTCCCGCGCGGCCCAAAGCGCTTCGAACGCTAAGGCATCAAGACCCTCCTTGGGCACGTCGGGGCCATAGATCATGCGGGCCGGGTTGCCGGACTGGTCGCGCATTTGGGCGGCGCCGAGGTCTTCGGTAAAAAAGAAGATGTAATCGCCCAGCCAGATGGTCCCGCTTTCGCAGGAGATGGCATACGTTCCGCGCGTTTCGTCGGTCGCGACCAGACCACCGCTGCAGACGTCGCCGTCATCCAGGCTTGCCGTCGCCTGACGGCTGGTGCCAGTGGGCTCGGCCACGGCAAGGTCGCCAGCTCCAAGCTCGCCGCTGTCACGCAGGATGGCCATGGGAACGACCAGCCCGACATCAGCATCGAGGGCGGGCGCACTATCGGCGTCCTCGTCGTCATCCATTTCAGACTGCTCGGCGGCGGCCTCGCGTTCGGCCATGATGGCGGTGGTTTCCTCATCCCATTCGAAGACGCTCTCGCCCGTGTTGCAGGCCGCAAGGACCGAGGCCACGAACATCAAACTTGCCAACCGTGCCAACATCAACCGTCTCCGGTCATGGTGTAGTGAAAATCGCAATAACTGGCGCCCTGCATGATGGTCTGCGTGCGCTTGAGCCTGATGCGTGGATCGTAACCGTCCACGAAGGTCGCGTCCCGGTTACAGGATAACTGAAAGCCGATCTCTCCCACGCCCATGTCCTTGTACATCTCTGCATAGCGGCAGCGCGTGACCTTATAAACATATTCGGTTTCGGAAGCCGTGACGACTTCGGTCTCAAGCGCGCCGTCTGCGTCCCACAAATGCTGGAAGGAGAGAAATCCCTTCATGCCGCCATTTTCGCCATGCTCCTTCGCGAAATCCTGGCCTTCCTTGATCGCGGCGGCAATGATCGCATCGCCGATCACCCGCTTGGCGGTCGCCTCACCGGACTCAGCCTTCAACGCCTCATAGATCGGCTTCACGACCTCCGCCTGAATGCGGCGGCGTTCCAGAATGGGCAGGCGATTGAGCGTGGTCATGGACCGGTTTTCAGGATCGCAATGGAATGGCGAAGCAACATGGAGGGAAATCTAGCGCATACATGGGACCTCCGCATAGCGGGCACCGTCTCGATTCCTGGTTGACACCCGCGGGAAACTTACTGACTTTCCTCGCTTGCTTCCTCGGGCGCGACTTCGGACGCAACCTCTGCATCGTCATCGGGTTCGGTGACTTCAATCGTGGGAAGCTCGAAGGTCTCCTCTTCGGTCGTGACATCGATATCGATATCGACATCGGGCAGTTCACCCTCTTCTTCGACATCTACATCAATGAGCCAAAAGGCGGGCACAACCGAAATCACCGCGACCACGGCCAAGCCACATTCCGGTACTTTTCTTTTTTTCAGCCAATTTTCCACACCTTTGTTGAATTTCCTTACTGCTGTAATGCTTGAGTTGCACTCTGGGTTCCCAATCAAGGCGAGATTGTTTGTCGTGGAAAAAACGCTATATCACTCCTATGGACCACACTCCCTTCCTCAAGATGCATGGGCTAGGCAACGATTTCGTCATTGTCGATGCCCGAACGAAGGACGTTGCCTTGTCGTGCGATGACATCCGTCGCATTGCTGACCGGCATCGTGGCGTGGGATGCGACCAGTTCATCCGTCTGGAACCTTCGCAGGACGGCGATGTGTTCATGCGAATCTGGAATCCCGACGGTAGCGGAGCTCAGTCATGCGGCAACGCGACGCGCTGCGTGGCACGCTTGGTGATGGACGAAACCGGAAGGAATCGCGTTGTCGTGGAAACGGTTGCCGGTCTTCTGCCCAGCGAAGCAATCGCAGGCGGCATCTGCGTCGACATGGGCGGGGCCGGGCTGGACTGGAACGAGATTCCGCTTGCCCGCGAGGCCGACACCATAAAGGTCGACCTAGGCGATGATGCGCCCGCCACGGCGGTATGCGTCAACATGGGCAACCCCCATGCGGTGCTGTTCGTCGACGATTGCGACGCCATTGATCTCGCCGGGACCGGAAGCACCCTGGAACATCACCCGATCTTTCCCGAGCGCGCGAACATCAGTTTCTGCACGGTCGAATCGCGCGAGCGTATCCGCACGCGAGTCTGGGAGCGCAGCGCAGGCGCGACGCTGGCCTGCGGGTCGGCGGCCTGTGCGGTCATCGTCGCGGCGGTCCGGCGCGAACTGACCGGACGGCACGCGACGGTCGCCCTGCCCGGCGGCGATCTCGACATGGCATGGCGCGAGGACGGCCATGTCCTGATGACCGGACCTACGGCAGAGACTTTTTCCGGCAACCTGACATGCGATCGGGCGGCTTGAGATGTCCAATGTCCTGACCTTCGGCTGCCGCCTCAACGCCTATGAATCCGAGGTGATCAAGTGTCATCTGGGCACCTCGGCGAATCGCAACACGATTGTCGTGAACACCTGCGCCGTGACGGCTGAAGCCGAACGCCAGGCGCGACAGGCCATCCGGCGCGCGCGGCGTGAGCATCCCGATGCCATCATCGTCGCCACGGGATGCGCGGTGCAGATCGAGCCCGAAACCTGGTCAGAGATGCCCGAGTTGGACCGGGTCGTGGGCAACATGGAAAAGCTCGAAGCGGGGACGTGGAACGCCGCCACACCCGAACGGGTCAGCGTGAACGACATCGCCGAGGTACGCGAAACCGCATCTCACATGGTAGCGGGTTTCGAGGACCGGGTGCGCGCCTTTGTCCAGGTCCAGAACGGCTGCGATCACCGCTGCACGTTCTGCATTATTCCCTATGGTCGGGGACCCAGCCGCAGCGTGCCCGCCGGTGAAGTGGTGCGCGAGATCACAGGTCTGGTCGAAGCCGGATACCGCGAGGTGGTGCTGACCGGCGTCGACATCACCTCCTGGGGCGACGACCTGCCCTGCGCACCGACCCTGGGCGATCTGACGCGCAGCATCCTGAAACTGGTGCCCGAGCTGCCGCGCCTGCGCATCACGAGCCTGGATATCGCCGAGGTCGACGAGAGCCTTTACTGCGCCTTTGCCGAGGAAGAACGGCTGATGCCGCTTCTTCATCTTTCCCTGCAGGCGGGCGATGCCATGGTGCTGAAGCGCATGAAGCGCCGGCACACGCCCGAACAAGCGGTCGCATTCTGCGACCTGATGCGCCGTCTGCGTCCTGATGTGGTGTTCGGCGCCGATCTGATCGCGGGGTTCCCGACCGAGAGCGGCGCCATGTTCGAGAACACGCTGCGGCATGTCGGCGATTGCGGGCTGACCTGGCTCCACGTCTTCCCCTATTCCGAACGGCCGGGCACGCCGGCCGCCCGCATGCCCGCCGTCGACAAGGCCGTACGTAAGGAACGCGCAGGGCGGCTGCGCGAAGCCGGAGAAGAAGCGGTGCGGACGTTCCTCGCAAGCCGGATCGGCGCGACCGAACAGGTCCTCGTGGAAGGGCCGGGACGCGGCAGGAGCGAGCATTTCGCGCCGGTCACGACACCGGCTGACCTGGCGGCGGGCAGCCTCGTCGACCTCCCCATCGTGACCAGCGACGGCACCAGCCTGATCGCCGAAGCGGCCTGATGGCTGAGGGCGGCTGGTTCACAAGACTGCGATCAGGTCTCTCACGCTCTTCCGGGCGCCTTACGTACTTGATCGGTTCCATCTTTATCAAACGCCGGCTGGATGACGACGCACTTCAGGAACTTGAGGAAGCGCTGATCGCCGCTGACCTGGGCGTGACCACCGCGGCCAAGCTGGCGGCCGACTTGTCACGCAAGCGCTTCGACAAGGAAGTCACCGACGAAGAGGTGCGCAGCGATCTCGCCGAAAGCGTGACCGGGATTCTGGAGCCATTGGCGAAGCCGTTAGAGATCGACCCTGCGCACCGCCCCCATGTCGTACTGATGATGGGAGTGAACGGCACCGGCAAGACGACGACCATCGGCAAGCTCGCCAAGCTCCATAGCGATGCTGGAAAGAAGGTCGTGCTGGCGGCAGGCGACACCTTCCGCGCCGCAGCCATCGAACAGCTCCAGATCTGGGGCGAACGCACTGGCTCAACCGTGGTCGCGGGCAAACAGGGCGCGGACGCCGCGGGTCTGGCCTATAGCGCGCTGGAAACCGCGCGTGCGCAAGGCACGGACCTGCTGCTGATCGACACCGCCGGGCGTCTGCACAACAAGGACAATTTGATGGCCGAACTCCAGAAGGTGCTGCGCGTGCTTGCCAAGCTGGATCTCGAGGCGCCGCACGACCGCGTGCTGGTGCTCGACGCCACGACCGGCCAGAACGCGCATGCCCAGGTCGAAGCGTTCCAGGCGATGTGCGACGTGACGGGACTGGTCGTCACCAAGCTGGACGGTTCTGCGCGCGGCGGCGTGATCGTCGGCCTGGCCGACAAATTCGGCCTGCCTATCCATGCGATCGGTGTGGGCGAGGCTGCAGAGGATTTGCGTCCCTTCAATGCCGACGACTTCGCGCGCTCCCTGATGGGCCTTGGCTAGACTCAGCCGACGCCAGCGGCCCATCATCCGTCTCATAAACGAAGAACCTTACCGTGGCCATCACGATCTGGCGGGACTTGAAGCCGGTCCGGTCGAGCGCACCGAATACAATCCCGCTCACTGGGATAAAGCAGGTCGATGCCATGCTGACCCTGCTTTCCGATGAAACACGGGGTCTGATGCGTGTCGACGAATTGCGCAGGGGAATCGAGAACCTGGGTCCACGGGCCTATGAAGAGTTCGGCCATTACGAGCGCTGGATCGAGTCGATCCGGACTATCCTAGTGGAGAAGGGCGTGGTGAGCGAGGCGGAGATTGCCACGCGCATCGCTGTCTTGAAGCAGGCCGTACCATGAGCGCACCGAAATTTCGAACCGGCGACGGGGTGCGCATGGCCGAACGCTTTCTCCGTAACCACCACCGCGTGCCGACGTACATCAAGGGCCACAGTGGCGTGGTGGAGTGGATGTGCGGCATCTTCGGCAAGCCCGAGCAACCGCTCTATCGGGTGCGTTTCACCATGGACCATCTTTGGAGAGATCGCGCCGAGAACGGCACAGACACCGTCGAAGTCGAAATCTACGAACACTGGCTGGAGGCCAAGGAATGAACGAGGGCCACGACCACCATCATCCCCACCCCTTCCAGCCCGGCGACGATACCGGACCGTCCAGCGAACACATGCTGCTGGTACCCGCCGCTGCGCGATCTGCTGATTGAGAAAGAAATCTACACGGCCGAGGAGGAGCGCCGCGCGATCAAGCGCATGAACGCGCATTCACCCGCGGGCAGCGCGAAGATGGTCGCCCGTGCCTGGGTCGTCGTCGAGCCCCGGGGCGTGCTGGAGGAATTCGGCACCGAATTGCCCGGGACGACAGAGATCCGAGTGTACGATTCCACCGCCGACATGCGCTACATGGTGCTGCCCCGGCAGCCCGACGGAACCGAGGGCCTGAGCGAGAAGGAACTGACGGTCCTGGCGAGCCGCGATTGCATGATCGGGGTCAGCTTGGCGCAGGTTCCATCCCACGGCCACTGACACTTGCAATCGGGGCGACCGGCTCTTATGTGAATGCCCCCTGACATCCCGAGCAATCCACGGACATCACCCATGATCGATTTCGATGCGCGCAACGTCGCCGACGATGACGACGACAAGGACGACGCGAAGTCCAAGAAGGACGAGAAGAACCGCGCGGTCCAGAAGATCCTGTTCGATTCGCGCACGATCCTGCTGTTCGGCGAGATCAACGAGAAAGCCGCGCGCGAGACCTGCGCGCAGCTGATCGCCATGAGCGAGGAGAGCGACGATCCGATCCGTCTGGTGATCAGTTCACCGGGCGGTCACGTCGAATCCGGCGACGCCATCCACGACATGATCCGCTTCGTTTCGGCCCCGGTGAAGGTCGTCGGCACAGGGTGGGTCGCCAGCGCGGGCGCACATATCTACCTCTCCGCGGCCAAGGAAAACCGCTATTGCACACCCAACACCCGCTTCCTGCTGCATCAACCCATGGGCGGGGTCGGCGGTAAGGCCACCGAGATCGATATCGAGGCCAAGGAAATCCTCAAGATGCGCGACCGTCTGAACCGCATCATCTCCGAGGAAACCGGCCAACCTATCGAACGCGTCGCCAAGGATACCGACCGCAACTACTGGATGGGACCCGAGGAAGCCAAGGAATACGGCATCGTCAGCCATATCGTCGACACCATCGACAAGGTGAAGTGAACCCGACAAGGTGAAGTGAACCGCGCCGGGCTCTGGCTTGATCTGTTCAATTTGCAGATTGTAACGCGAGCCGAAGACTTTACCTGCGGCCCCTGAAATCGCGCGAGAATATTGTCGACAGCCTGGTCGAGATCATCGGCCACACGGTCGAGCGTTGAACGTTCTTCGTAGGAAGCACGGTTGTCGTTGTTCATCAGTTCGAGCCCCTTGCGAAACCGCGCAAGACGTTCGTCGGCATCACGGCGTTCATGAAGCGTATCATCCGTATCGGAAAGTCGCCGTTCCGCACAAGAAGTCAAGCGCCTGTCGTGCCCGTCCGGGGGCGATCCGCGGCGTCCGACTGTGCGACGCTGGGTGGTGCCGATCGTCGAGGCGCTGGCGGCTATGTGCCGTGGCGAAGGCGGGCGACCACGCCGCGGGCGGCGAGTTCCCCGCGGGCGTAGCGGCCGGGTGTCGTAGGCGACGGCGCGACCCGCACAACGGCAAGCCGATCCGAACGCGAACGTGCGCACGTCTGGAACGGGCAACCTGTACATCCTCGGGACCCGGCGTGGTGGCCCGCGACCATTGGAAGCGGATGCGTCACCGACTGGGACGGTAACCCGCTCACGCCGGCAAGCGACGGCACCGTTCTTGCCGTGGGCGATCCGGCCCTGCTGGAGCCGGCTCTGGCGATTCTGGCGTCTTCAAGTTGACGTGAGATTGCCGGTTGTTGCCTTAATTTGACCCGATTGCTGGCGCTACGATGCGTCACGAGGTCAAAGCGTTTGCCGCTTGAGGAAGTTGCCATGCGCGTTCTGATGACCCTTTGGGCCTATCTGATCCTTGTCGCCCCGGCGATCGCCGAGGACGAGGAGATTTACGTCGGGCACGGCATCTCCATGTATGGCGATCTGAAGTACCCCGTCGACTTTCCGCATTTCGATTACGTCAATCCCGATGCCCCCAAGGGCGGCGATGTGAAACTGTGGTCGTTCGGCGGCTTCGACTCGCTCAACCCGTTCACGCTGAAGGGCACGGCGGCAGCGGGACTGGGACAGATCTACGACACGCTGCTAACCAGTTCCTCAGACGAGGCGTTCTCGGAATACGGGCGGCTGGCCGAACTGGTGAAGATGCCCGAGGACCGTTCGTGGGTTTCCTTCAAGATCCGCGACGAGGCGCGCTGGCACAATGGCGCACCCATCACGCCCGAGGACGTGGTCTGGACCTTTGAGACGCTGACCACCGAGGGTCATCCGGTCTATGCCGCGTATTACGCCAATGTCGTCTCGGCCACGGACGAGGGCGACGGTTGGGTCCGCTTCGACTTCGATAGCGCCGGCAACCGGGAACTGCCGCTGATCATGGGCCAGATGCAGGTGCTGCCCAAGCACTGGTATACCGACAAGGACTTCGCCGAGACCACACTGGAGATTCCGTTGGGCAGCGGTCCCTATCGCATCGTGGATGTCGATCCGGGACGATCGATCACCTATGAGCGGGTCGCGGACTATTGGGGCGCGGAGCTTGCCGTGAACGTCGGCCAGTACAATTTCGGGACGATCCGCTACGATGAATATCTCGACTTTGACATCGCGCTAGAGGCCTTCAAGGCGCACGAATACGATTTTCGCCTAGAGAACAATTCCAAGCTCTGGGCAACGGCCTATACAGGGCCCGATTTCGATAACGGGTTGATCATCAAGGAAGAGATTCCCCACGAACGCCCGACGGGCATGCAGGCGTTCATCTTCAACCTGCGCAAACCCATCTTCCAGGACCCCAGAGTGCGGGAAGCCCTAGGTTACGCCTTCGATTTCGAATGGGCCAACACCAACCTGTTTTATGGCCAATACGATCGCACCAAAAGCTACTTCTCGAACTCAGAGCTGGCGGCGACCGGGATGCCCAGCGATGCCGAACTGGCATCGCTGGAGCCCTTCCGCGATGAACTGCTCGAGGAGGTTTTCGGCGAGGTCTACATGCCGCCGGTCACGGACGGATCGGGTAACATCCGCACCGAGCTACGCCGGGCGAAATCCCTGCTGGAAGAGGCGGAATGGACCGTTCAGAACGGTGTGCTGACCGGACCCGACGGCGATGTCATGCGCTTCGAGATCCTGCTGGTCCAGCCGGGTTTCGAGCGCATCGTGCAGCCTTTCACACGCAATCTGGAGCGGCTGGGCGTTGCGGTGAACATTCGCATTGTCGATGCCTCGCAGTATGAACGGCGCATGGAGACCTTCGACTTCGACATGACCGTGGAAAGCTGGGGCCAGTCCCGCTCCCCTGGCAACGAACAGCGTGACATGTGGACATCGGCGGCCGCCGATGTCGAGGGCAGCCGGAATTCGTTGGGATTGAAGAATCGAGTAGTCGACGCGCTAGTCGATGAGATCATCTTTTCCGACAGCCGTGAGAAACTGGTGACGGCATCAAAAGCGCTGGATCGCGTCCTGCGCTGGGGCCACTACGTCGTTCCCAACTGGCACATCCGCTACGACCGCGTCGCCTATTGGAACAAGTTCGGCCAGCCCGATGTGATCCCTCCTGACGGCGTGCAGTTCAACGCGTGGTGGGTCGACGAGGAAGAGGCCAAGGAACTCGAAATCCTGGAAGAAACCCTGGACGGCGACGGATAGGCCGGGCCGGCTTTAGGGGGAGATCCGGGTAATGCTCGCCTATATCGTCCGGCGTTTGCTGTTCATCGTTCCGACGCTGTTTGCGATCATGGTGATCAATTTCCTGATCATCCAGTTCGTTCCAGGCGGGCCGGTCGAACGCATCCTGGCGCAGGTCCAGGGCACCGATGTGGGAGCGACGGCGCGCGTCTCGGGTTCGGGCAGCGATCTCTCCGCATCCTCCAACGCCGGTAGCGATGGCGAGGGGTTCTATCGCGGCGCGCAGGGATTGCCGCCGGGGTTCGTCGAAAAGCTGGAAAAAATGTACGGCCTCGACAAGCCGCCAGTCGAGCGCTTCCTGCTGATGATGGGGAACTACCTTTCCTTCGATTTTGGCCAGAGTGCGTTCCGAAGCCAGCCCGTCATCGATCTCATTATTGAGAAAATGCCGGTCTCGATCTCGCTGGGCTTGTGGACGACGCTGATCGTTTACCTGATCTCGATCCCGCTTGGCATCGCCAAGGCGCGTCGCGACGGCAGCCGGTTCGACGTCTGGACCAGTGGCGCGATCATCCTGGGCTATGCCATACCGGGCTTCCTGTTCGCCATCCTGCTGGTCGTGCTGTTCGCGGGCGGGTCGTACTGGAAATGGTTCCCGTTGCGCGGTCTGGTCTCACCGGATTTCGAGAGCATGACGACGCTCCAGCAGATCGGCGATTATTTCTGGCACCTCACCCTGCCGTTGATCGCGCTGGTGATCGGCAGCTTCGCGACGCTGACGATGCTGACCAAAAACTCGTTCCTGGACCAGATTCGAAGCCAGTATGCGACCACCGCGCGTGCCAAGGGTCTGAACGAGCGCCAAGTGCTTTATGGCCACATCTTCCGCAACGGCATGCTGATCATCATCGCGGGCTTTCCCGGCGCCATCGTGGGGATTCTCTTCACCGGTGCGCTGCTCATCGAGATCATCTTCTCGCTCGATGGTCTGGGGCTTCTGGGTTACGAGGCCGCGATCAACCGCGATTATCCCGTCATGTTCGCCACGCTCTACATCTTCACGCTGCTGGGCCTGGTGATGAACCTGATCGGCGATCTGATGTACGTGGTGGTCGATCCGCGCATCGATTTTGAAAGCCGGGACGTAGGCTCATGACGCTGTTTCTCTCTTTCGTATGTCATCCCGGCCAAGCCAAGCGCGAGCCGGGATCCCGGCCAGCACACAAGGGAAGGAGCGAGGAGGACGAGATCCCGGCTCTCGTTCGCTCCGCTCTTTTGGCCGGGATGACACACCTGGGTGGTGTCGGGCGATGTGGAGCCGGGTCATGACCCTGTTTCGTAATCTCGATCCGATCACGCGGCGCAGGCTCGCGAACTTCAGGGCAAACCGTCGCGGCTACTGGTCGTTCTGGGCGTTCCTGCTCCTGTTTGCGCTCACCCTGCCCGCCGAACTGATCGCCAACGACAAGCCGCTGTTTGTGTGGTTCGACGGGGAGCCCTACGTCCCCTTCCTGGTCTCCTATCCCGAGACCGCGTTCGACGGCGATTTCGAAACCGAGGCCGATTACCGCGATCCCTTCGTGCAGGACCTGATCACGGAAAAGGGCGGCTGGATCGTCTGGCCGCTGATCCCCTACAGCTACCAGACCATCAACTACGACCTGCCCTCGCCGGCCCCTTCCCCGCCGGACGGCGCGAACTGGCTGGGCACGGACGATCAGGGCCGGGACGTCACCGCACGCCTGATTTATGGCTTCCGCATTTCCGTTCTGTTCGGTCTTGTGCTCACGCTGGTCTCCTCGGTGATCGGCGTGGCGGCCGGCGCGGTGCAGGGGTATTACGGCGGCTGGATCGATCTGCTGGCGCAGCGCGCGCTGGAGGTCTGGGGCGGCGTGCCCGTACTCTATATCCTGATCATCCTGGCCAGCGTGATCATTCCGAGTTTCTGGACGCTGCTGGGCCTGATGGTTCTGTTCTCCTGGACAGCGTTGGTGGGGCTGGTGCGCGCGGAGTTCCTGAGAACGCGCAACTTCGACCATGTACGCGCGGCCCGCGCGCTGGGTGTGACGGATCGTGTCATCATGGTGCGTCATGTGCTGCCCAATGCCATGGTTTCGACGCTCACCTTCCTGCCCTTCATTCTGAACGGTTCGGTGACGACCCTGACCGCTCTGGATTTCCTGGGATTCGGTCTGCCGCCGGGCTCGCCATCCTTGGGCGAACTGCTCAACCAGGGGCGTAGCAACCTGCAAGCGCCATGGCTCGGCTTCTCCGGTTTTGTCGTCGTCGCACTGATGCTCTCGCTCCTCACCTTCATCGGCGAAGCCGTGCGCGACGCCTTCGACCCACGGAAGATGCCGTCATGACCCTGCTGGACGTACGAGACCTTTCGGTCCGCTTCATGGTCGAAAAACGCGACATAGACGCGGTGCGCGGGGTGAGTTTCACGATCGACCGCGGCGAAACGCTGGCGCTGGTCGGTGAATCCGGCTCGGGCAAGTCCGTCACGGCGCTCTCGGTGCTGCAACTGCTGCCCAAGCCGATGGCGAGCCATCCCACGGGGTCGATCACCTTTGACGGCAAAGAGATGCTGGGCGCCAGCGACAA
Source organism: Alphaproteobacteria bacterium (assembly GCA_965204785.1). Lineage (GTDB taxonomy): Bacteria > Pseudomonadota > Alphaproteobacteria > SP197 > SP197 > SP197. The sequence continues at coordinate 2,225,969 of OZ242015.1, forward strand.
GGACCTGCGCGCGGTGCGCGGCAACCGTGTCTCCATGATCTTCCAGGAGCCGATGACCTCGCTGAATCCGCTCCACACCATCGAAAAACAGATTTCCGAGGCGCTTACCCTGCACAAGGGCATGAGCAAGGGTGAGGCGCGCGAGCGCACCATGGAGTTGCTCGATCTGGTCGGCCTCACCAATCTGAAGGCGCGCATGCGCGATTACCCGCACACCCTTTCGGGCGGTCAGCGCCAGCGTGTGATGATCGCCATGGCGCTTGCCAACGAACCGGACCTGCTGATCGCCGACGAGCCGACCACCGCGCTGGACGTGACCGTGCAGGCCCAGATCCTGAAGTTGCTGAAGGAACTGCAGGTCAAGCTGGGCATGGCGATCCTCTTCATCACCCATGATCTCAACATCGTGCGCCGTTTCGCCGACAAGGTTTGCGTCATGAACGACGGTCAGATTGTCGAGACCGGCGAAGTCGAGACGGTGTTCGAGACTCCCCGGCACGCATACACGCGCCATCTGCTGGCTTCCGAGCCGCGAGGCCTGCCCGATCCGGTCCCGCGGGATGCGGAAGTGCTGCTGGAAGCCGACGACTTGAAGGTCTGGTTCCCAGTCAAGCGTGGCGTCTTCAGCCGCGTGGTCGACCATTTGAAGGCGGTCGACGGCATCAGCGTGGCGGTGCGTCCGCGCGAAACCATCGGCGTGGTCGGCGAATCGGGATCGGGCAAGACGACGCTCGGCATGGCCATCCTGCGGCTGATCAGTTCCAAGGGGACGATCCGCTATCAGGACCGGGAGCTGCAGGGTCTCGATTTCAAGGAATTGCGGCCTCTGCGCCGGGAAATCCAGGTCGTCTTCCAGGACCCCTACGGCTCGCTCTCGCCGCGTATGTCGATCAAGGACATCGTCGGCGAGGGTTTGAAGGTCCACGGTATGGGCAGCGACGAGGCAGGCCGCCGCAATCTCGTGGCGGGCGCACTGGAGGAAGTCGGGCTGGAAGCTGGCATGATGGACCGCTACCCCCATGAGTTCTCGGGCGGACAACGCCAGCGTATCGCCATCGCGCGGACCATGGTCCTGCGGCCGAAGTTCGTGGTGCTAGACGAGCCGACCAGCGCGCTCGACATGTCGGTCCAGGCCCAGATCGTCGAATTGCTGCGCAAGCTGCAGGTCGATCACGATCTCGCCTATCTCTTCATTAGCCACGACCTGCGCGTGGTGCGCGCCATGAGCCACCATGTCCTGGTCATGAAGGACGGCAAGGTGATGGAAAGCGACAGCGCGGAGGAAATCTTCGATGCGCCACAAACAAACTACACGCGCGCCCTGATGGCCGCCGCGTTCGACCTGAATGCGATTGAGGATGGTTCGGTCAGGGTCTGACCGGCTACATCAGTGACATGATCCAGCCATAGGCGAAGTAACCGGTGAAGAAGGTTGCGGCAAAGACAGCAGCATCAGCACGCCGTCACGGGCCGTGATGGCAAGACCGAATACCGTGATCACGGCGCCGGGCAGCAAGACAGCAAACGGTATGAACTCCAGGGGTACGGTGAGGCAGGCAAGCGCGATGCAGACAAGCGCCGCCAGGCGTCTGAAGAGATCGCCTGTGATCCATTCGACCCGATGGGGGACCAGTGCGTCGACGCGTTTCAGCCACTTGCCGCTCCTTTCCCGGGTGTTTTTTATCTTGGTAATTCCTAGCGTTTTCGGCTCAGAATCTGGTTGATATGCTCCAAGGGAGTTTGCCTTGACATGGTGATGATCAAGGGATGGAGGTCCTCTGCCCGATGGTTGTAGCGATAGCAGATCTCGCCGAGATAGAGGTGGAGTTGTTTGCGCGCACGCCGGACCGCAGCAATGGTCGTGACGAGTTCAGGTATTGGACGACAAAGAGCCCGCCTACGCTGCTCTGTGACAATCCGGTGTACACGACCAGGGCCTCGCCGCTTTTTGCAATGATAAAAGCCTCCGACCAGCGTAAGTGACGCCAGCAGGGCGAAGGAGATCGAAAGTCTGGACAAGGACCGCGAACTTTTTTCCGGTTCGGGATCGTCGATCCTTGTCTCCACGTTTTCTTCCGGACGCCACATGGGCGTATCGCGTGTCTGGCGAGCGAGGTGAAGGCCGGCCAGATATCCGGCGAACAGGAGCAGGCGGGCGGGATGAAGTGGGCCCATGGTGACGTCGGGAGAGGCCGAGGCTAGCAAAGGGATGGCGAGCAGGCCGATCAGCATGACCCCGTAGATCACGTTCTCCAGAGACGCTGCAGCGTGTTCCAGATTGGCCCGGCGATAGAAGAAGTCCACAACTATCAGAAACGCCGTCCGGGCGGCAATCCTGCCGAACGCATTGCTGACGGCCATTTCCGCCAGACCTTGGAATGCGGCGACAGCCGATGCCTTCATCCCGGAAAGGGAGGTGCACGCCACCAGAAGCACCACACCGACGAACGCTTCACCCAGACCCGGCCGGCCGGCAAATTCGTCCGCCACCGCGGCAAGCCGGGTGGCGGCCAGGAACAGGACAGGGCTGATCGTGATGTCCATGAAGTTTTTCTTGCCCCGTCAGACGACCGTGCAGAGGTTTGCGGTCCCTGTTGGCTCACAACACTGGATGGGAGACGGGGTTCCGGCAGGCCATCAGTAGCCGCCAAAGAGGACGTAGAGACTGCCGACTAGGCCGCCGACCAGAGCGGAAACCAAGGCTATCACTGCATCGCTGCGGTGGGCGCGGCGGCCTTCGAGGAATTCCAGCATGCGCGTGTATTCGTCGAAGGGGAAATCGGGGAACCGTCCAAACCGATCGACGATGTATTCCGACAGTACGCCGACATCGCTTGCGCGCGCCTTTTCGACCTGCTCGAGAAGATCGTGGCGCTCGGCTAGGATCGCGGCCTTGGTTTCGATCAGTCCCAGCATCAGATCACGGATTTCCACCGATGCGTTGCCCGCGAACAGCGAACGGCGTCTGCGCTGACGCGCGATGAAACCATCGAAACGCACCATGACCGCGTCCCAGCGCTGCTCCGCGCGATCCACGGCAAGTTCAAGCCCGTAGTAATCGTCGGCCTCCAGGGCAACCTGATAGAGGAGGTGACCGAGCATTTCGTCGAACGCGCCAAAGGACTCGATCTCCATATCGACGAGATCGAAGCCCGGACGCGTTTCGATGTTGATCGAGACGATCTGATCCGCGCCGGTTCCCTCCGGGCGATCAAACACGCGAAAGTCCGCCGGGAACGGGGTCGGCTCAAGAGAGTCCAGGGCAAACCTGGTATTCTCGATCTGCAGGGCGAGATGGCGGCGGACAATGTCGAGCGCGGTTGTCCCCGTCGCTTCACCGTGGTCCTCGGTTGTCCAGGCAAGCACGATGGGCGTGTCGCGGATGTAGGTGATGCGGACCTCGATATCACGAGGGAACCGCGCGTAACCGCGATAGAGCGGGCCCAGTGCAGCGAGCAATTCGCGGTCGACGTGCAGCCGAAACTGAACCCCCAGTTCGTTGCTGCCCGAATCGGCGGTTCGGCCATCCCGGAACCAGGGCACGAGATCCAGAAGCGGGGGATCGGCCTCATCCTGCACGGCGTTGAACCAAGTCTGAACCTTTGAGATGCCGGAGACCGTCTCCAACAGGCCGGTGAGATCACTCCGCCAGGCGCTGACCGGCCGCCGATGCGCCTGCGCGTCAGCCGGCACCAGATGGAAACAACCCAGTCCGAACTGGGCGGCCGCATGGCCCGACCCTGGCGAACTCTGAATCATGGTACTCCCCTGTCGCGGCCTGCGAGCCGACACTATAGTCCCAACACACCATCAAGACCGAGATGACATCATGGTTCTTCTTTACCTCAGCCCGCAGACCAACGGCGAAGAATGGCGCACGCTGATGTGCGCAGAGCTTCCCGGACTCGATTTCCGGATCGCGCCCGACATCGGCAACCCGGAGGACATCGAAGCGGCGCTGGTCTGGGGTACGGCGCTCGACCGGCTGAAGGATTTTCCCAACCTGAAGATGATCGCTTCCATGGGTGCGGGCGTTGATCATGTCATGGCCAACCGCCATCTCATCCCCGATGGCGTGCCGCTGACCCGCCTGATCGATCCCGCCATGACCGCGCAGATGACCGAGTGGTGCGTCATGGCAACGTTCAACCATCTGCGCCGCTGGGACGATTACCGCGAACTGCACCGCCAGCGGCGCTGGGAGGGACTGGAAGTCCCGATTCCCTGGGACACCACTATCGGCGTCCTGGGGCTTGGCGAACTGGGCGGGGATTGCGCGAGGGTTCTGGCCACGATGGGCTATCAGGTGCGCGGATGGAGCCGCACCGCGAAACAACGCCCGGACATCTCCTGTTTCCATGGCAGGGATGCACTGGAGGAGTTCTTCGCACCCTGCGACGTCGTGATCTGCCTTTTACCTCTCACGCCCGAGACCGAAGACCTGCTGAACGCAGAAGCATTTGGCTGGATGAAGCGCGGCGCCCACGTCATTAACGCCGCGCGCGGGCGCCAGATCGTCGATGAGGATCTGATCGCGGCGATCGATCACGGACAGATTTCGGGCGCGACACTTGACGTGCAGAGCACCGAGCCCATGCCAGACGATCACCCTTTCTGGTTTCACCCAAAGATCATGACCTTCGCTCATGTCGCGGCCCTGACGGTACCGCGCACCTGTGTGCCGCAGATCGCGGAAAACTACCGGCGCATGCAGGCGGACAGACCACTGGAAAACGTGGTCGACCTCGACCGCGGCTACTGACGTTCAGGAAAGATCGGCGCTGTCGTCGGGCAACGGAACGTGAGAAAGGTCGAGACCGGCCTCCTCGTAAGAGAGCCGTGCACCGGGATGGAGCGGTATGGCCGCCCCCTGCAGGGCATTCTCCAGTTTGAGCTGCCGTGCTGCAGGATGGCCGGAGTCGAGAAGCGTCCGGCTGTTGTCGTTCCACAGCGCCTGCGTGATGCCATAGATCAGCTCGTCGGCCACATTGGGCGTGACGATCCACTGGGTGCCGATCGCCAGCGTGGAGATTAGGGGAAGGTCGGCATAGGTCCCTTGAGGAACGACTGACAGCGAGAAAAAGGGATGTTCGGTCAGCAGCGAAAGCGCATTGTCGATCGGAATCGGGATCAGTGTGGCGAGATCTTCCTGTATGAGATCGAAGACCGAGTTGGTTGGGTAGCCCGCGATCACCAAAAAGGCGTCAAGCTCGCCCTCGCGCAACATCGTGATCGACGTTCCATGCGGCACATGAATGGCCTCGAAGTCATCCTCGTCAAGACCGTAGGAGCCCAGAATGATGCGTGCGTCGACCAGCGTGCCCGAACCTTCGACATCCAAGGAAACCCGTTTGCCTTTCATGTCGGCGATCGAGGTGATGCCGGCGTCATGGTGCACAACGATCTGGACGACTTCGGGGTAGAGGCTGCCGATCAGCCGGAGATCGCGGCGCGGCTCCACGCCTTCAAAGATGCCTTCCCCGTTATAGGCCCAGAAGACCACGTCGGACTGGCAAAAGCCCGATTCGACCAGGCCGTTGGCTACGGCTTCGACATTGGCGACCGAGCCATCCGAGGACTGCGCCGTGGCGACAAGGCCGGGTACACCGCAGCTTCCGCCCTTTTCGCAGGGCCGCGACCCCGGCGGATTGGAAATGACATTGGCTATCAGCGCACCGACCGGATAGTAGGTGCCAGCGGTGTCGCCGGTCGCAATACGGAAAAACGTCATTTCCTGGGCCCACAGGTCGAACGGCGAAGCAGCGAGCGCGAACGCACCCGAACCCAATCCGAGCGCCGTTCTGCGCGTCAACCCTGTAACCTGCGACGCCATAACGAAACTCCTGCAATGTCGTGCGCCGATGCCCTTCATCGGCTTGGACCAAGTCTTAGCGACGAATCATGTCAAAACGGTGCGCATCCGCATAGGGACCAGCGTCACACTTCCGATGGAACAGCGTGCTTTTTAGCTGCCTGAGACCACAAGCTTGTAGTCGGGCGTGGTGTTGAGCGGGCACGAATAGACATATTCGCCCTCTTCGAGCTCAATCTCATAATCCTTGCTGACGCCCTCATAGAGCCCGCCGCCCGAGACGCTGGGCAGAAACGGCCGGTCGATCACGCTCTCGGAACGCAGGTAGAAACCCAGCATGTAGGGGACATCGGTGTTGGTGACCCTGAAGATGTACTTGCCCGGCTCCAGATTGAGCGTGTTCTCCGCACCAATTCGTTCGTCCACGGTACCCGAGTTGATTGCCTCGCAATCAGCTTTCTCGGAAGGCGTATAGCCGTGATCGACGTCACCTTCCGATTCGACGAACTGACACCCGGTTTGCGTGAGTTCGATGATCGTGACGTCGTCCTGGGCTGCCGCCGGCAGGACGAAGACGCCCAGCAGGAGGCCGGCGGCAAGTGCGGAAGTGGCGGCGGAAATACGGAGAGAAAACATGGCGGATTAAACCCCTGATGCATGAACCTTTTCGCCACGGTGTTCCGTGGTGTGCGGTAAACAAGGCGATAGTTTCATCATACATCAAGGCACACAGGCATCACTCCGGCTCACGAGAGATTGATCTCATACCGTCGGCCTTCCCCGGCGAAGAAAAGTCAGGCCGCGGGAGCGGTCGCGCCCGACTCGGCGTAGTGGATACCGCCATGCAGGCTTCCCGGTTTGGTCCTGCCGAACAGTTCGGAAAAACACGGCGCCAGACGGCGGCTGTTGGGCATGGAAAGCCAGATTCGATAGAGGTTACGCACGCGTCCGGCTTCCGGACCGTCCCGAAAATCACCCCTGGCATGATAGACGACATGGTTGTTGAGAAACTGCATGTCGCCGGGCTCAAGTCCCATCTCGTAGCAGAGTTCGTCACCCAGTTCGGCGAGCATGTCGAGCGCGGCCCATTGCGCCTCGCTCATGGCAGGCATGGCGGGGAGCTTCTGTGCCGCCTCGACATAGGTCCCGTGAGTAATGGCTGGCGAAACGTCCGTCGGTCACCGTGAAAACCGGCAAGGCGTAGACGGAGTCGTCCCCACCTGCTTCCTCGCCCAGACAGCTCCTGTAGATTTCCCGGTAGGTAGAGGGCGGCGGCAAGGTCGGGGCGGCGTGCGACCATCGCATCGTTAATGGCGACACCGGACGCCAGACGGCTGGCGCCGCCTTCCGCGTCAGGCCCAACCGCAAGCAGGCCCACGACATCGGTCCGGTCGGTGTGTCAGCGCAACGGTGCCGCCGATTGCGCCCTGGCGCGCGAAGAGAGGAACGACGTACGTCCGCGTTGGTCATCTGGCCGACTGATAAGCTGGCCACCCCAGATGGCTCGCCACGCCGTATAAAATGGTCTTACGTTCGTCGGCATCGTACTGCCCGACAGGCAGTCCCTTGAACTGGATCACGCCACAACCGATTTCCAGTTCATCGGCCGCCGCGGCAAGACGATCGGCAAACTTCGAAAGTGGAAAGCTTTCCCTAGTGACTTCGTACTACGCCAGCCCTTGTGTCCGCGCAAGTTGCAGGGCCTGAGCGATCTCCTGAAGTTCTCCGGAATCGAGCGGCAATCGCCAGCCCACTTTGTCGGCGCGAAGATCGGCGCCAGTCCATGCCGGACGGCCGCCAAGGGGTTCGAGTTCTGTCGTCGGTTCGTCCTGCTCATCGCGGCAGATGGCACAACCTGACTCCTGACGCGGATCGAGGCAAGTCCGGCTCGCCAGCCGTTCGCGCCATTGCTAGGGTGACTTGGGCATACAATTAAGGGGAGCATCCATGACCAAGAAACTGACGGCAGCGCCGGGGACACCACCTGCCACCTTTCTCAACTTTCCTCTGGCGCTCGATATCGACAATCTGGAGGCCGACATCGCAGTGCTCGGCATCCCTTACGGCATGCCCTACCGGCCCGACGAAATGGCCAACGACCAGAGCCGTGCGCCCGACATGCTGCGCCAAGCGAGCCATATGTGGGACTACACGGTAAACCATTTCGACTGGGACCTTGGCGGACACCTGCTCAACGACCGCCCAATCCGCCTAGTCGATTGCGGCAACGTCACCGCCGACATGTACGACCATGCCGAACACTATCGCCGCGCCGAGGACGCCGCGCGCAAGATTTTGAAATCCGGCGCCACGCTGATCACCATTGGCGGGGACCACGGCATCCCAATCCCCGTCATGCGCGCGCTGGAACGCGATGAAGAGATCACCCTCGTCCACGTCGATGCCCATCTCGACTGGCGCGACGATGTGAACGGTGAACGCGAAGGCTATTCGAGCCCCATACGCAGGGCTTCGGAAATGGACTGGTTCGGCCACATCACCCAGATCGGCATCCGCGGTATCGGCAGCGCGCGCACCGGCAAGGTGGACGCCGCACGGGCCTATGGCGCGGACATCATCACCGCGTATGAGATGCACGACATGGGCATGGAGGCGGTCCTGGACCGCATTCCCGACGGCGGTCCCTATTACCTCACCATCGATGCGGACGGGCTGGATCCCACGATTATGCCTGCCGTCATGGCGCAGACGCCCGGCGGCCTGGACTGGATGCAGACACGCAAGCTGATCCACGGTCTGGTCAAGAAGGGTCGCGTCCTGGGCATGGACCTTGTCGAGATTGCGCCGATACACGATGTCGGCAGCATCACGATGGTCCATGCCGAGCGCCTGATCTGCAACTTCATCGGCGCCACGGTACGCGCCGGCTACTATGATTAAGCCGCATGCGTAGTCTCGCCACGCCGTTCGTTCTGGTGTGGCTGTCTGTCTGCGCGACCGGCACATCACAAACCGGGCAGCAGAACTACGACCGTCGTCTGCAACGGCAACACTCTTTGAGGCGCTGAAAGACTCGCCGCCGGAACTCGAAGCGTTCCTGCGTGCCATACCCAAGGGTGGCGACCTTCACAACCATGCGGTCGGTTCGATCTATGCCGAGAGCTTCATCGAATGGGCGGTGGAAGAAGGGCTTTGCGTCGATATGCGCCAGGTTAGTGCTGCTTGCCTGCGACGAGAACGCCCGCCCCCTGGCCGGCCTTTGCGAGGGTCCGCCGAATCCGGCCAGCACATGCCACGAGCGCGCCGACGTGGTGCTGGTCGAAGACGCCATCAGCAACTTCATCTTCTACAACCGACTGGTCGACGGCCTTTCCGCGCGCAACTACGAACTCTACGAGAGGAGCGGACACAACCAGTTCTCTGCCACCTTCGCAACGTTCCGTGCCACGGAGGCCGGCCGTGACGGCGACATACTGGCAGAGATCATGGCCAAGGCGGGCCAGCAGAACATCGCTTATCCGGATCTCATGGTATCGTCGGGCATGTTCCAGGCGGCACAACTGGCCGCCGAACTGGACTGGAACGACGATCTGGCAAATATGCGCCGCCGACTCTCCGATGCCGATCTGAATGCCCTGGTCGCCCAGGCGGTGAAGGACCTTGATGCACGGGAGCGGGGGGCCAGACGCATTCTGGCCTGCGGCACGTCCGATCCCGATCCCGGTTGCGCCGTGACCGTGCGTTATCTGGCCCAGGTCATCCGCGTGTTCCCGGCACCTCAGGTGTTCGCGCAAATTGTCCATGGCTTCCGGCTGGCGCAGACCGATCCCCGGATCGTGGGCATCAACTTGGTCGCTCCGGAGGACGATCCCGTGACCTTGCGCGACTATACGCAGCAGATGGAGGCCGTCGGCTTTGCCGGCGCGCAGGCACCCGACGTGGCCATCGCACTCCACGCCGGCGAATCCACCATGGGCTTGGTTCCGCCCGAGGGCCTGCGCTTCCACATCCGTCAGGCGGTCGAGATCGCAGGGCCGACCGGATCGGGCACGGAGTCGACCTGATGTACGAGGACTAATCCCTATGAACTTCTGGACCTGTTGGCCGAACGCGATGTCATGACCGAAATTAATCTGACCTCCAACGCAACCATTCTGGGCGTGGAGGGCAAGAACCACCCCTTTCCCGATCTGCATGGCGGCATCAGTGCCCACAGCCCTTTCCACCGGCTACAGAGAGCGTTTCACGCATCGACCTGACACACGAATATGCCTTGGCCATGGAAACCTTCGACCTCAGCTATGAAGAGATCAAGCGGCTGAGCAACAACAGCCTCGCCTACACGTTCACCGACAATCGCGCTGCCCTGCTGGCGGAATTGGATGCCCGCTTCACGGCGTTCGAGGCAGCATGGCGGGCAGACCACCCCTAATCAGTCTTTAATTGACGTAATCGGGTTCCTGAGCGTCGAGCAGTTTCCGCAGTCCGGCAAAAAAGAGACCGGCGCGCGAGTTGTTGCGCGCAAGGTTGGCCATGCCGCCAGCCATTTCCTCGGGGATCTGGTTCAGCGCGTGGCTGTCGCCGGTTGCCAGCACCTGATACATGCAGGCCCGTTCGAGTTGATAGAGCGCGATATAGGCAGCCGCCACGCTTTCGCCCGCGACCATGGCACCGTGGTTGCGCATCATCAGCACACGTTTGCCGCCCATGGTGTCGGCCATGCGCCTGCCCTCCTCCTCGGAATCAAGAAGGCCGTCATAGACTTCGTAGTAGGCGACATCGTCGTGGAACTGTGCGGCCTGCTGCGAAGAACAGGTATCGAGCCGCACGCCCCTGCGCATGGAAAGCGCGGTGATGTAGGGCGAATGGACGTGCATCAGGCATTTGGCCGACGGGATCGCGGCGTGCGCGGGATAGTGGATGATGTAACCGGCAACGGTCGGCTCGGTACCGTTGTCGCCGACCGGCAGGCCGTCGCACCCGACAGCGGCGAGGTTGCCCGCGCGCACAAGGCTCCAATGCGTATAACCAGGCGTGATGAGCATGACATCAGGATCGTCCGGCGACATGACGGAGAGGTGGTTCCACACGCCCTCGTTCAGACCGTCACGCACGGCCAGGCGGTGGGCAGCGGCGAGGTCGCAGCGGGCTTCATGTTCACCAGCGTTCTGCATCATGCTCTCCAATCAAAGGCCAAAGACGCGAAGTGTCACCATACACGCAGTTCCGGAAAGGTCTTGCAGGTGATGGGACCGCCATCGACCAGACCCTCACCCCGGACCGGGGGATCGGGTTCCTGGGGCGTGTCGTAATAGGTGATGTCGTCGCCGGCGAAATTGAGCGAGAGCGCCGCACGGCGGCGGTCGAGATGGTTGCCCGGCGCGCTGTGGAAGGTACGCGAGTTCCACACCAGCGTGTCGCCCGGCTGCGTTGCGCAACTGATAATCCAAGCATCGTCCATGGCATCGAAATCGGGCGGCAGCGGGCGTTCCTTGATGGTGCCTGGATATTCGTCGCCGGGATTGAAATGCACGGCACGGGAGAGTGCGTCGTTGCGGTGCGAACCCATGACGAAACGCAGCGCGGTTTCGTGCGGGATGGGATCAAGCGCCGTCCAGCAGTTGATGAGTTTCCTGCCGTTCAGGCAGTAGTAGGAATGGTCCTGGTGCCAGGGCGTCACCGCGCTGCGGCAGCCGCGCTGTTTGATGAGCAGAAAGTCGTAGTAGAGATTGAGCCTGGAGGTCTCAAGCACACTGCCGAAGATGTCGGGCGCCCGGGATTCGAAGATCGCCTCGCGGAACGGTTCCATGGTCTGCCACATCATCGTGGCATAACGGAACGTGCCGTCGTCTCCATCGGCCTTGACGACCACGTTGAGGGGCCCCTCCTTGGCGGCCTCGCGCTCCATGAAGAGGTCGATGCCTTCTTCCACCATCGCGAGCCAGGCATCATCGAACACGCCGCGCAAGCAGATCACGCCGTCGCGTTTGTAGGCCGCAATCGCATCCTCACCCACGGTGCCGTCCCCGCGCGGCGAGAAACTCGATACTTCACCGATCCTTGCAGCCACGACGAATCCTCCTTCATGCAGACGCCCAAACTTCACCCAGGCATCACAGCTTTGGCAACAGTGCTTGCTTCCCGGCCACGGCACCCCATCTGCTGCTTCGTTCCATGTTGGAGGAACTCATGCGCAAGACCCCTGTGATCCTGGGTGGCTTGCTGGTCGCCATTGCCGTCTATCTGATGGCCCTGCACTGGGGCCGGTCGAGCGGTGAAATCTGGGCATCCATCGACCCCAACAGCATCGTCGGGTTCGGGTCCCTGATCGAAAACAAGGTCGATCCCGACCTTTGGCTCGATGTTATCCTGCCCGTGCTGCAATGGCAGGCATGGACCCTCCCTCTTGGCCTGGGCCTCGTTCTGATCGTTGCCGGTCGGCCCTGGAAGGACCGGTAAGGAAACCGATCGGGACTCCCTGGCCAAAGCCGATCGCTTTGATTCCTAACGCCCGGTGCGGGCGTGCCACCAGGGCTGCTCGCAAATAGCGCCCAGGAATTCGACCATGGTGTGGGAGCCCAGATAGGACGTGATCCCTGTGCCGACATCGAGTTGGGGATTGACCTCGACAAAGTCGAAACCGACGACCTCCATGTGCTGTGCGATGGCGCGGAGTATGTCGCGCAGTTCCTGATAGGTCATACCGCCAGGTTCGGCTGAGACACAGCCTGGAATGAGCGGCATGTCGAAGACGTCGACATCGATGGAGACATAGACCTTTTCGTTCTTGGGCAGCGTATCGAACACGAACCCTGCCGGACCGTGGCGGTAGATCTCGTCCATGGTGACGATGCGGCTGCCTTCAGCCCGGGCATCGATGAATTCCCGGATCGTGCTGCGCAGGCTGCGGATACCGATCTGTGTGAGGGAGAGCACGTGCTCCATCGGCTTGATGTGCCGGAAGGCATGGCCGTTGGTAAAGCGCAGGTCGTGCACGAAAGGTTGATAGTCCATGTGCGCGTCAAAATGGAGCACATGCATGGGCTCGGAGAAGGCGCGCACGATGGGATAGGTGATGGCATGATCGCCACCGATGATGACCGGCATGGCACCGCGATCAAGAATGCCCTTAATGTCGGCGGTGATGTTGTCGAAGGTCTGGACAATGCCGGTTCCCAGGACATCGGTATCCCCGACATCGACGATACGCCGGTTCTCCGTCTCCCAAAACAGGTAACTGCGGTCGGTCAACACGTTGTAGTAGCCCAACCCGCCGAAACGCAGCGAATGTTCGCGGATCGAGCGCGGCGCGAAGCGCGAGCCGGTCATGAAGGGCGAGCCTTCGTCGGTCGGCACGCCCAGAATCGCGATGTCGGCATCCAGCGTGGCGATATCGTCGCAATAGTCCTGGCGAAGGAAGGTTGGAACCCCGGAATACGGTGCGTTGTAACGCCCGGGCGCACCCCTCATGTTGACCTGCATCGGTTTGTCTCCTTTTGTTCAAAGCCGGTGATAGACGAAGAACCAGCCGGAATGCTCCAGCGGTTCGAAAAACTTGTCGCGCTCCATTTCCACCAGCGCCAGCCGACCCTCCGCGACCTGGGCATCGAGGGCCACCTTGAAACCTTGCGGCTCCCAGATGTCGACATGGACGGAAAACGAGATGAGTCCGCCCGGCCGCAGCAGCCGCACGAGTTCATCGAAGGGTTCGGGCCCGACATGGCCGCAGGTGAACGTTCCCGAGGACACCATGGCGTCGTAGCAGGCATCGGGAAGATCGATGGGCTTGGTGAGATCGGCACGGATCAGCTTGCGGTAGATGCTGAGCCCATGCGCCTTGTCCAGCATGGCCTGCGTGAGGTCCACGCCATCGATGTTGCGGAAGCCCTGTTCGTAGAGACGATCGCCGGTAAGGCCGGTGCCGCAGCCGACATCAAGGATTTCCGCTTGGATGTCCTTGAGATGGCGGGCCAGACGTTCGGCGACCAGACGCGGCGAACAGTAGCCAAGCTCCCCGACCATGTGGCCTTCATAGTCGTCGGCCCAGAGTTTGTAGAACGCCTGGACTTCGTCGCCGCTCTTCAGGCCATAGGCGCCGCTGACAAAGTCGTCGTTTGCAAGGTCGATAGGCTCGTCAGACATGACACTCCCGGAAACTGGAAAGGGATTGAAGCGGATACGATGGTGGCGCGCCCGGGCCCGTCGTGCAAGAACGCGCGCGGAGGAGGCGTTGATGACGACGACGGTGATCCGATACGGGGATCATGAAGAGGTGCCCTGGAAGAACGGTCTGGGCGTCACGCGCGAGGTCGCCAATGCCTATCGGGATGACGGCAGCCTGATCTGGCACGTCAGTCTGGCAACGGTCGACCGGGACGGCGCGTTTTCGTGTTTTGAGGACTGCAAGCGCATCCTGATGCTGCTCTCGGGCCCCGGCATGGTGCTGGATTTCAGGCGCCATGGCAGCGCGGAGGTCCGGACACCCTTCGAGCCGGTGCTGTTCGAGGGCGGATGGCCAACAACAGCCAGCGGCGTGACGCAAGCCAACAGGGTGCTCAATGTCGTAGCCGCCAGACCCTATGCCGACGCCTGCGTAGCGGTTCTGAACGTTGGTGATGAGGGATTGCAGCTTGGCAAGGGCGGCACACTGAGGCTGTTTCACGTGCTTTCCGGCGCACTGAAAGCAGACGTTGCCGGAGAAACCACATCCCTAGAGCGCGGCGAGACTCTCCGCATAGGCGACAGCACAGTTACCGGACATGCCGAAACCGCCGATGAACCTGCCCTAGTCTACCGTATCGACATCGACCTTGCTCCGGACACGCCGCCGGGTTGAAATGGCGCCCGATTCAGGGAATCGCGACCAAGGCGACAGCCATGACGGGACCACAGTTCGAACGCGAATTTCGATCCCTTTGTCGATGCAGTTCCGCTGGGCAAGACGGACTTTGCCGGCGACAAGACCAAACGCATCAACAACCTGATCGCCAAATCATCGGCCTGTCAGGAACTGGCGCTCAACCCGCCGGCCATGGCCGTGTTCGATACCGTACTATTGCCCTATTGCGCGCGTTACCAATTTCATGTGACGGCCTTGGTCGAACCGCAACCCGGTCAGGGCCAGCAGGTGCTGCACCGGGACGGCGGCACGCTCATCGCACCGGCAGCAATCGTTGGGCGCACGAGCGCGAACCCAAGCCCGAAGAAGTGATTTCCACGGAAGTGCCGGCGGGATCGGTGCTGATCTACACCAGCAACTTCTTTCATGGCGGCGGGCAAAACCGTTCCGACGGCACCCGGCGGACATGGCCCTAACACTACAACCTGGGTTGGCTGCGCCAGGAGGAAAACCAATACCTCTCTCGATCCCGCCCGAGAAGGCCGGCGACATTTCCCCGGAAGTGCTGCAACTCATCGACTACGGGATTTCGCGGCACCCTATCTGGGCTTCGTCGAGGAAGGCCACCCCCCTGACCCTGGCCGACCCCAACCGGCCGCACGACATGGACCGCACCGGCGGGCAGGAACTCATGGACCGACACCTGGCGCTGAAACCCATTCCCATGGGCGATGTGCCGCCCGGAACCTGGGACTGAGTTGACCGCCGCGGTCATCCGGTATCACGATCACACGCTCGTGCCCTGGAGAAACGGGCAAGGCGTGACGCGCGAGATCGCGGTCGCGCGCGAGGCCGGCGATCGTTTCCTGTGGCGTCTGAGAATCGCCTTGGTCGACAAGACCGGGCTGTTTTCCGATTTTTCCGACTATGATCGCATCATCATGCTGCTGGAAGGCGGCGGCATGGTACTCGATTTCGGCGAACATGGCAGAGCGGTGATGGCTCTGCCGTTCATGCCGCAGCCTTTCGACGACGCTTGGGCGACGCACGCTACCCTGCTGGGCGGACCGCTGACCGATTTCAACGTCATGACGGACCAAGGCAGGGCAGCGCGGTGGTCGAGGTTCTGAACGCTGGCCCCGAGGGGATCGATCTGCGCCGTGCCAACACCTGCACCTTTTTCCATGTCCTGGACGGCACGCGGGACAAGGGCCATTGCCTACATGTCGACGGCGAACCCTGGCAGGGCCGCGCCATCGCGCGTGTGCCTGACTTGTTGCTTTACCGCATTACCATCTTGGTCAATGCGTCAGCAGATAGACGATATGGTCGGCGAGCCATTCCAGCGCGGGATTATCGTAGGCCAGCATCGTGTTGTGCTCCATGAGACCGGGCAGAACATGGAGAAAGACACTAAGTGACCGCGACCCCGCCGCTTAACGACAGCCAATCGCTGCACTTCTGGCCGCGGAGGCCGGAGAGGTGTCCGATGAAGAGATGGATCGCCGAAAATAGAAGCGCGCAGGCAAGGGAGAGACCCAAGATCATCATCGCCAAACTCTCCCTCGGCCATGCTCTGGCCGTGCTGCCTTAGTGATCTATAGTAACAGGCAACAAGGGAAGCAAGAGAGTGAGAACCATGCTGCATTCGCGACCGGAGCTTGTGGGGACATTCGGCGTTGCGGCCTCGACCCACTGGCAGGCCAGTGCCGTGGGCATGGCGATGCTGGAAAAGGGCGGCAACGCCTTTGACGCGGCGGTCGCGGCCGGTGTGGTGCTCCATATCGTCGAGCCCGACCAGAACGGCCCCGGCGGCGACGTACCGCTGATCCTGTGGAGCGAGAAGCGCCGGAAGGTCGACGTGATCTGCGGCCAGGGTGTTGCGCCCGCGACCATCAGTTCCGGTGCCCTGCGCGACATGGGGCTGGATGTGATGCCGGGGATCGGCCATCTGCCCACCGTGGTGCCGGGCAGTTTCGGCGCTTGGATGCGCCTGCTGCATGATTACGGCAGTCTCACCGTGCGCGATGTCCTGGAACCCGCCATCGCAATCGCCCGTGAAGGATTCCTGCTCGCACCCACGGTCGCCAATGTGCTCGGCCGCGGACGCGATTTCATGGTCGAACATTGGCCCAGTTCCGCGTGCGCTTACGGAATCGAAAACGGCATGCCCGAGGCCGGTACGCTCTATCGGATTCCAGAACAGGCCGACACCTACGAGCGCATTATCCGCGAAGCCGAGGCCGCCGGCGGTGATCGCGAAGCCCAGGTCGAGGCCGCACGCAAGGCCTGGTACGAGGGGTTCGTCGCCGAAGCCATCGACAAATTCATGCGCGAGCCGGTCATGGATACCAGCGGGGAAGCCCATGCCGGGTTTCTGACGGGCGACGATCTAGCGAACTGGCGCGCCGCGGTCGAGGAGCCGGTCTCCCTAGACTACGGCGACTATACCGTGTGCAAGGCCGAACCCTGGTCCCAGGCGCCGGTGCTGTTGCAGCAGCTTGCCCTACTGAAGGGTTTCGATCTCGACGCCATGGCCACCGACAGTGCAGCGTTCGTCCACACGGTTCAGGAATGTGCCAAGCTGGCGATGGCCGACCGGGAGGTGTTCTATGGTGATCCGGCCTTTGTCGATGTGCCGCTGGAGACGCTGCTTTCCGACGCCTACAACGAGGAGCGGCGCAAGCTGATCGGCAAGGAGGCGCGCATGGACCTGCCGCCCGGTTCGATCGAGGGGTATGGCGGACGTCTCACCCTGCGCGCGCTAGGCTCGACCAACGTCGCCAATCCGCAGATGACGGTGGACGGCGAGGCCGATGCCGCTGCCTATCGCACGATGGCGCAGTTCCAGGCCGAGAGTCACGGCGACACCTGCCATTTCGACATCATCGACCGGTGGGGCAACATGATTTCGGGCACGCCCTCGGGCGGCTGGCTGTCGGGTTCCCCCGCCGTGCCGGGCTTGGGGTTCCCGGTGAGCGTGCGCGGCCAGATGTTCTGGCTGGACGACGATCATCCCAATGGACTACAACCGGGCAAACGCCCGCGCACGACCCTGACGCCAACGCTGGCGCTCCACCAGGACGACCCCTATCTGGTGTTCGGCACACCCGGCGGCGACCAGCAGGATCAGTGGGCGCTCCACGCTTTTCTGCGTCATGTGCATCACGGGCTGAACCTGCAGGAAGCGCTGGATGCGCCGAGTTTCTACACCGATCACCTGCCAAGCTCGTTCTATCCGCGCGAGTGGGATGCCGGATCCCTTGCGGTCGAGGCGCATTTCCCAAAAGCGACGCTGGAGGAACTCGACCGGCGCGGTCACAAGTTGCAGATCTACCCGCAATGGGGACACTATAACTCCATGACCATGGCATCAAAGGTGGGAAGCATGATCAAGGCGGCAGCAAGCCCCAGACGTCAGTGCTACGCGGTCGGCAGATGAGCAAGACCAAGGCCCTGCCGGTCGCGGAAGACTGGTTCGCCATCGAACCAGCCGATGAATTTGGCGTGCGCCGCATCCGCGAAACCCATGTCCATGAATTCGGCGGCGGCAGCATCTGGCTGATAGAAGGTGAGGAACGGTGCCTGCTGGTCGACACCGGCCTGGGCGTGGCGCCGCTGCGGCAGTTCGTCGAGAAGGCAACGGATAAACCCATCGTGGCCTTCGCCTCGCTGGGCTACTACGATCATGCTGGAGGTCTGCACCAGTTCGACGAGCGGCTGATCCACGGGGCGGACGCGCACCGTGTGCGCAATCCGGACCGCCACAACACCGCTTCGGAGCGCTACCTCGGCGGCACGTTCCAGGCCATCCCTCACAGATCTTTCGATCCTCAAGCATGGGTCATGCCGGCATCGACCCCGACCCGCCTGGTTTTCGATGGCGACACCATCGATCTGGGCGGACGGGTCTTCGAGGTTCTGCACCTTCCCGGCGTCACCGACGGTGCCTGCGCGCTGTTCGAGGCTGCAAGCGGCGTTTTGTTCACCGGGGAAACACTCGTGTGGGACGGTGACTACGTCTACGACGGCGAACCAGCCGATGTATGTGACGATGCCGACCGCAAGTCCTTCCGCAATTCCATGACCCGATTGATGGCGCTGCCCGCGAAGGCTGTTTATCCGGCGCATTTCGGCCGTGGCGACGTCGTCGAAATGCACAACGCCGTCGAGGGCTATCTCGCCGGACGCAGTGCGTCAGAAGGCGCCCACACCTATCACGACTAGGGTCTCTCAGCCCTCGGCTTCGTCGGCGTGTTCGCCGCTGTGCCTTGCCGCCTGCCCACCGGACAACCGACAGCGCACGGCGAGATAAGGGCTGACAGCACTGAGAATCACGCCTGCGGCGATGTCCCAACCGAAGGGGACGACGCCCAGACCCAGCGCGAGGGCACCGAGCTGGCCGATGGGCATGAAGGATGGCGTCCAGCAGGGTTCCGATCAGGAGAGGAATGAAAATCTTAATCCAGGTCAACGCACTGTTGATCCGCGCGAAGGGGCGACGCCGACCGCGTTGAGCACGGTCGTCAGAGCCAGCAGCACGACCGCGACACCGACGCCCGCGGCGCTCAATCCATGGCCCGAATCCGGACTCTGCAGCTAGGTAAAGGGCTCGGAGAGATAATGCAGCATGACCACGGTTTCGATGGGCGCCATGATGAGTTAGCCGATCCAGGCCGTCCAGCCCATGGCCGCGGCGATCAGCCTGCCGTGGGTGAAGTAGAGCAGACACGCCAGTAGGTCAGGGCCAAAAGCAGGAACACCACGCCACAGATCGCCCGAGCCAGGATCGCGGCCGGGCCCGCGAGCTTGGCGGCGTTAAGAGTCAGCCCGAGCCGATGACACCGCCGACCCCGATGAACGTGAGACCGATGATGCCTATTCTGCGTTGCAGATGCATGGTTTCTCCCCCTAAGCCCCGCGGCGATGATGACATAGCGCATCGAAACCCACGACTCCAGCCTAATCGAGGCTGCATCCCTGGTTCCGTGGCGATCTGGCGAACGACCTACCTGCTCCAACGTGATCCCCAGCGAGGCTTGCCCCGGACCTCGATCCGGGGGGCCAAGGCGCATCATCAAGAATCCAGGACATGCCTCACGTCCCCACCCCTCACCCAACTGCGATCAGGCCCGGCATGACCGTGATCTTCAACCAGTACTTTCGCGCAATTCGCCTGTAAGCTTGCGCCATCAAGCAATCGGGCCGGAACATCGTCATGAAGATCGAACGTATTGTCGCCGCACCCCTGACCGACGGATCGAAGCTGGGCCGCGGGACATCGCCCAGAGCGGCGTCGGACCTGATGGTGGATGGCGGCAACACGCTGGCTCGTTACCGCGAATTTTCCGGCCGCGGAAGCTATCACGACCACCCCTGGTCGGACACGGTCTGCATGGCGTTCGCCGAGGACGGAACATGGGGCATGGGCATGACCGGGTGCGCGGGGCCGGTCGTACCGATCATCAACGATTTCCTGGCACCGCTCATCTCCAGCGAGAACGTCATGGCAACCGAACGCACATGGGACATGATGTTCAACCATGCCAGCGTTCACGGCGCAGGCGGTCTGACGAGTTACGCCATCAGTGCCGTCGACCTGGCGCTTTGGGACCTCAAGGGCAAGCTGCTAGGTCGTCCGGTCTATGAGTTGATGGGAGGCCCGGTGCGCGAAAACATCCATTGTTACGCGACAGGCACGGACTTTGACTGGTTCCTGGAACTGGGTTTCGAAGCCGTCAAGGTCACCTGTCCTTATGGTGAAGCGCTTGGCGATTTCGCGCTGGCCCGCATCGAGGAGCTGGCCGCACAGGCACGCGAAGCGGTGGGAGACGAGCGCGAACTGATGATGGACTGCTGGGCAGTAGGCAGCGTGGAGTTCATGGTGCGCCTGGCCGAACGTATGCGGCCCTACCGCTTGAAATGGCTGGAGGATTTCCTCTATCCCGAAGACTTCGAAGGGTTTGAGGAAATGCGCAGACGGGTGCCCTGGCAGACACTGGCAACGGGCGAGCGCTGGGTAACGCACCTGCCGTTCCTGGAGGCCGCGACCAAGCGCACGGTCGACATTTTCCAACCCGACATCCGATGGGCCGGAGGCGTCACCGCGGTTCAAAAAATCGGCCACATCGCCGAAGGTGCCGGTTTGCAGGTTTCCCTGCATGGCGGCATGAACGATTCTTACGGGCAGCACACCTGTCTTGCCATGCCGTCGAACACTTGGGGCGAGCTTTACGTCGATTCGGCACCGGGCGTGCCGCTGGAGGAAGGCTGGCGCCCGACGCCAGGCATGGCTGTACCCAAAAACGGTACGCTGGTGCCCAACGATGCACCCGGTTTCGGCATCGAGCTGACGCTGGACGAAGTCGAAGCCATGACCGGGTAGACGCTCATGACCGAGGAAGGAGGCATAATTTCGGTTCAGTCCTACATCGACGAAACGCCGGTGTGGGCGACGGTACAGATGTCTCGACCTCTCCGATGACGCAAATGCAATAGCGCATCTGGAGCCTGGCGGCAGCGGGCAAGTTTCTTGGAGGCATGGTCGTTTTCATGACGGTGTCGCTCTGCCCCCTGATCGGAAGGGATTGAGAGTTTGATCCCCTGCGGATGGGCATCGTGGGCGCGGGGACCCTGTTCGGCATTCTGGTCGGCACCTCAAGCCTGGGAGGACTGGCGGTCCGGTTCGGAAGACGCACGATCTTCATCGTGGAGATGGCGCTCTTCTGCGTGTTCCTGGACCTGCTCACCGTTTCGCCGGGCTTTCTCTGGCTGGTGATCTGTCTGGTGGGAACCGGCATCGCCTTGGACGGCGACTACCCCACGGCCCATCTGATCATCTCCGAATCCGTTCCCAGCAGGACGCGCGGAAAGCTGGTTCTCTCGGCCTTCGGGTTTCCGGCGCTGGGTGCGCTGACGGGCACGCTCATCAGGTGTGTCGTTCTCTCCAACGACCATGCGCTTGATGCCTGGCGCTGGATGTACGCCTCCGCGCTGGCGCCTGCGGTACTGGTGCTGATTGCGCACTTCACGGTGACGGAAAGCGCACCCTGGTTGTTGTCCCAAGGGCGCACGAAGGATGCGGAGAGGGCGACGCTGCAATTGCTGGACCGGATTGCGGCCTATCCGACCCAAGACGCCCTGGCGAACGCCGGGTTGGATCAACAACTGCGCGAACACCACGATCAATCGCGCTTTGCCGATCTCTTCAATAAACGCCATCACCGGGCGACCGTTCCGGCGGCGGTGTTGCTGGCCGACCGCTTGGGGCGCGTCCGGCGGCAGGTCGTCTGGTTCATCGGCTGCGCTGCGGGTCTGCTGATCACGTCCCTGGCTCTCAACTTCGGCGACCCGACAGCCACCATTCTGATTTTCGTTGGCTTCATGCTGTTCAACTTCATGATCAACATTGCCCCCAACGCGCAGACCTACCTGCTGGCGGGCGAAGTCTTTCCCACTGCCGTGTGTCGGCGGGACGCCGGATTTGCCGCTTCGTTCGCCAAGGTCGGCGCGATCACGACCGTCTTCCTGTTTCCCATCCTGCTCCACGAGATCGGCGAGCAGATCCTGTTGTGTATGCTGGTGGGTACATCGCTGCTGGGTGCGGCGGTGACCTGGCTGGCCTGCATCGAGACCAAGGACGTCGACCTGGACAAGCTGTAGGACCGGGCAGAGCACGCTTATCGCGCAGCGTTGACGATCTCCAGCAAAAACGCGGTGCGCGCTTCCAGGTCCTGTGGGTCGAGCGGTTCGGCCAGACGCGGATCGACCTTTGCGACGTGGCCGCAGGCCGTTTCCGTGAAATGAACAATACCATCGGTGTCGATTTGCTCGATGCCGTCCAGCCGGCCCATGGCCGTATTGAAGGCCACCGCATCGGCTTCGGAGACGTCCGGCGGAAGGTCGAACGCCAGCTTGCCGGCCTCGATGTGGAGCGGATAACCGCCGGGCAGGCCAAAGGGTGCTGGCGCCGAAAAACGCGTGGCAGGACCGTCGGGTAGGAGGGAGGAAAGCACGGGCAGCGCCGAAACGCCGGTGATGACGTTGTAGATCGGCCCAGCCTGGAACGGTCTGCCTTCATAGGCCAGATGATCGTCCCGCTCGCCGTTGTCGCCCAGAAAGACACGCGTCGATTCGTCAAGATTGTCCGGAAACTCGGCCTTCATGACCCCATAGACGTGGCAGTGATGGCCGATGAGACGCAGAAGCGGGGGCTCGCAGACGGCATCGCCCCGTGCGTTCTGGCGCGCGCGCCAAGCCGATCGGGCGCGCAGCAAATGCATGGAGACGTTGCCCAGCCCCACCGTCGGGGCCAGATCCTGGGCGCCGAGGACCGGATGCGTGACATCGGGTGCGGAGATGTTCGCCACGGAACAGGTGAGGCCCAGATCTTTCACCGCACGCATGACGGTGGTGAGCACGGGGAGTTGGTTGGGAAGCTGGATGCCGATCCCGGCCGCTGAAAGGTGGCGGATGACCGGATGATCGCTGCCGATCACCACCCAAGGCCCGAACAGGCTGGCCGCCTGCACGATGAGGTCGGGGTTGGTGCCGCGCAGAACCTGCCTGACGGCGTGATAATCCCTGCCGTCGAGCTCGATCAGGTCGATCGGGATGCCGTGGGCGCTGGCCAGCATATCGACCAGATCGCGCTGGCGGTCGGCATTGACGTTGGTCAGCACAAGGCGGTCCAGACGGTTCTGATGGAGCAACCCCTGCGCCATCTTCATACCCATATCGCCCGCGCCGATGATGATCGCCAAACCCGCCATGATGCTTACCCCGGTAACGGATTCACCAACATCACGACCGCATGCGCCCGCCGTTGGAATCATAGAGCGGCTCGCCGACGATCTCGGCGCCACAAAGCGTGCCGTTGATCTCGACGTCGACCTTCGTACCCGCCGCGGAAAGCTCCATAGGCACGTAACCCAGGGCCATGGATTTGCCGACATGATGGGCAAAGCCACCCGAGGAGACATAACCAACGGCCTCGCCTTCTTTCAGGATGGCCTCGTCGTTGGAAACGTCGATGTCGTCGGTATCGACGACCATGGTGACGAGACGTTTCTCAGCACCGGTCTCCTTCTCCGCGAGTGCAGCTTCCTTGCCGACGAAATCCTTGTCCCAGGCAATGAAGACATCAAGACCGCTTTCAGCGGCCGTGAAGTCCGGCCGGAAGTCGAGCGTCCACGCACCCCAGTTCTTTTCGAGACGCATGCTCATCAGGGCACGCGCACCGTACCAGCGCAGACCCAGATCGGCGCCGGCCTCCTCAATGGCCTCGGAAAGCCGGATCAGGAATTGCGGTGCAGTGTAAATCTCGTAACCCAGTTCGCCGGAGAACGAAACTCTGTTGAGTTGGACGGGCACACCGCCGACGAACATCTCGCGGGTGTCACGGAAACGCAGTGCCTCGTTGGTTACGTCCGAGCGGGTGATACGGCTCAGCAATTCCCGGGAATTGGGTCCGGAAATGGCGATACCGTGCAGTTCGTCCGTGCGGTTGCGATAGGTGACACCGGTCTCGGGCAGGCGGGCATCGAACCAGCGCCGGTGCGCCTGCTGCATGGCGCCCGAACCGAAGAGCACGAAATGATCGTCCGCCAGACAGGCCACGGTGAGATCGCCGTAGAGTTTGCCCTTGGGCGTGAGCATCGGGGTCAGCATGAGGCGGCCGGGCTTGGGAATACGGCCCGCCAGAACATGGTCCAGGAAAGCGCGCGCACCGAGACCCTGAAACTCATGCTTGGCGAAGTTGGCAACCTCCACGGCACCGACTGCGCTGCGTACCGCCTCGACCTCGCGTGCCACATACTCGTGGGCGCGGGAACGCCGGAAGGTCGGCTCTTCGTGAGCATCTTCGGGACCATCGGCAAACCAGAGGACGTTTTCCAGGCCGAAGGCCTGGCCCCAGACCGCGCCCTTGGCCGTCAGGCGGTCGTAGAGAGTCGTGGTCATCTGACGCCGGCCCTTGGGCAACGTCTCGTTGGGGAAGGTCATGACGAAGCGGCGTTCGTAGTTTTCCGACGACTTCACCGTGCCCCATTCGGGCGTGGCGAAGGGACCGAAGCGGGCGACATCCATGGCCCAGACATCGATGGAAGGCTCGCCGTCGATCATCCATTCGGCCATACAGAGGCCGACGCCACCCGCCTGGCAGAAGCCCGCCATGATGCCCACGGCGACCCAATAGTTCCGCATGCCGGGCACAGGCCCGATCATGGGATTGCCGTCAGGCCCGAAGGTGAAAGGGCCGTTGATCATGTTTTTGATGCCGGCACGACCCAGGGCCGGAATGCGCTCGAAACCCAACTCCAGTCGTTCGGCGATGTGATCGATCTGGGGCTGCAGCAGTTCGTGCCCGAAATCCATCGGCGTGCCGGCAATCGACCAGGGCGTCGCGTGGGGCTCGTAAGTACCGAGCAACATGCCGTTGCGTTCCTGACGGAAGTACATGTTGCCTTCGTAGTCGATGCCCGCAGGCAGGCGCTCCTCCCGCTCGACGATCTCAGGGATGTCCTCGGTGATGAGGTAATGGTGCTCCATGGGCTGCACGGGAAGATGGATGCCGGCCATGTGGCCGACCTCGCGCGCCCACAAACCGCCCGCGTTGACGACGTACTCGGCGTGCACGTTGCCTTTTTCCGTCAACACTTCCCAGGACCCGTCGGGGCGCTGGTTGGTCTCCAGAACCGGCGTGTGGGTCTGGTAGGCGGCGCCCAGGGCCTTGGCGGCCTTGGCATAGGCATAGGTGACGCCGGAGGGATCGATGTCGCCGTCGAGCGGATCCCACAGCGCGGCGATGTAGCGTGAGGGGTCGATCAGGGGATGGCGGCGTGCGGCTTCCTCGACGCTGATGAATTCCTGATCAAGACCCATGTAGCGGGCCTTGGAACGTTCGCGCTTGAGGTAGTCGTGCCAGATCTCGTTGGAAGCGAGATAGAACCCGCCCGTGTTGTGAAGGCCCACGGACTGGCCCGAAAGCTCCTCAAGCTCCTCGTAGAGGTTGATGGTGTAGCCCTGCAGCCGCGAAATGTTGGGATCGGAAGAGATCGTGTGGATCTGGCCCGCGGCATGCCAGGAGGAGCCCGAAGTGAGCTCGTCGCGTTCGAGCAGCAGGGTATCCTTCCAGCCGTACTTGGCGAGATGAAACAGGATCGAACAACCCACGACCCCACCGCCGATGATGACAACCTTCGCCTCGCTCTGCATGAGCACCACTCCCCAAAAACCGATGGGTGACTGTTAGCGCCTTAGGACGGGTCGAGTCGAGGACTTCGAGGTTGTGGCGCCACCCGGTCTTGGCTATCTGTGATCCTCGCCATTCCAACGCGGCACCGGAAACAGTTTGATGAGTTACGGACTTATAACGTAGCAAGAACCACACTACTGATGGCATCGCCTATCTGGCGAGATATGGCGATGAACCCTCCAGCCACTGGCTGGAGGTCGTGCCGCGCGTCAAACACGATGCTGATGCCACGGCGACCGTGGGCGTGACACCCTAGGCGGAGATGCCCGGCGTGCTGACCAACGGCGATCTGAACGAACATGGCATGGCGGTACGCGATATCTGGTCGACCTTGCGGGCCGAATTACAGCGATCTGGCGCGCACGGTCATCGAACGCGCGAAGACCGCGCGCGTAGGCGTCGAACTAATCGGCGAACTGACCAGGCACGGGTATTCCACCTATGGCGGAAATTCCCACATCATCACCGCTCCCGACGAAGTCTGGATCGTCGTCGAATATGCCGGTAGTCAGGGCCTGTGGTGCGCCGAGCGCGTGGGTGCCAACGACATCCGCGCTCACGGCCGGGCTACATCGGTGAGGTGCCGGTGCACGACCCTGACGACCCGGGTTTTCTCTATGCACCGAACTTCCAGTCGTTCGCCGAAGAACAGGGGTGGTGAGATGCCTCAGACGATACCCGTTCAATGCAAACCATGTCTATGGCGACGGCAAGATGCGGTGGGACGGTGTTGCGTGGATCGAGGACGAGATGCGCCAGCGCCGCGGCGCGTCCCGACAAGATCGGCATCACCGACATGATGTGGGCGATCCGGACAGAACGGTTGACCGGCGATACCGCAGGTTACGGCTAGGTCCGTTCCCCTGTATCATCCCGACCATGCCGCACTGCGTCTCCTGTGGTACACGCATATCGACAGCGTGGCCGCACCCTTCGTGCCGGTCTTTCTGGGTGTGAGGGAAATGCCCGAAGAGTTCGGGCAGCACCGCTATCTGACTACCGGAGAGGATGCCCGCTTTATCGACACGCGCAATGCAGTGCGGAGCCCGGCAAGTGTCTCGGAGGTGCCCTAGGGCATTGGGTCGACACGCTCGGCAAGCTCGGTTTTCAAGCGGCGGCTCTATCTCGTCAGCCAGCACCACGAAACCTCCCTGCCCGAGGTGACGGCGGTCTGGAATGCGATCGAGCAGCGTCTTCTCAGCGCACAGCCCGACGTCATCAAGACCGCAGAAACGTGCAGGTGAGCCGGACCTTGCCACCGAGTATCTGAACTACTACACGGCCACGGAGTTGCACACGGCGCTGGACCTGGCTGAAACGCTGGCCGCAGCAATGGAAGCAAGAACGCACGCCCTGCACTGCATCAGCACGGATATGACCCCGCGCTATCCCCAACAGGTATGGTGAACAGCGTATCTTGCCCCCACATGGCGTCATGCCAGCTCGGACGATTGCAAATCCATCCCCACAGCAAAAACGAGGGTGACCGGTGGTCACCCTAGCGCGGTTGCTTTCGTTCGTTTCAGTCTGATTGAAGATCAGTCGTCGTACTCGGACTGGCGGCGATCTACTTCATCCGCATCGTCGTAGTCGGCCATCGCCTTGAGTTCTTCTTCAGTCATCGCCGTCACGATGATGATATCATCGGCATCGTCTGCTTCCTGGCAGATGTTCATCGCGGCCAACTGGCCGGCCGACCTGACCCTGCGCGCGGCCGATTCCAACCTCCCGCTGGGACCGGAAGGGGCCAGCGTCTGGGAATCCTGGGTTATCCAGGAGAATGTCTTCCTGAATGACGGGAACGAGCCCACCTCCTAGGAAGAGCAGGCCGCCCGGCACAGGCGGGCATCAGCATGAAGCAGTGCGCATGAACCAGGCGACCTTCGACTACATACGCGACATAGCAACGCGAATGGCGGCGTATCCGATCCTGCCGGCTTTATTCTTCAAAAAGGGCCGTTTCGGGCGATCGCTGCCGGCCGTGACTATCCGCGATCTAACGAAGGGCCGCGATCTAACTAATGAAGGGGTATACTGAGTTCAAACGTCAGGCCCCAGCTTTCGAAATCGGACTGCCCGATCCCGTCATGGGTCGCTCCGAACGAGAGCCGCGTTCCATCGTCGGTCGTCATGCCGACACCGCTCTTGAGGCGCGCGCGCCACCCCCCGACTTCGCCGTTCGTATCGGACAGCGTCACGCCCGTCGTATCGTCGGTATTGTATATGGCGTCGGCCGTCAGGTAGAACGAATAGTTCCGTCCTTCCGGACCTGTGAACTCTCTGGTGAATGTGGGGCCGACCTTGAACTGGCCAAGCCATACGGTCTGGCTGGGGATGGTCGCCCCGACGCTGTCGACGTAACCCTTCTGTGTTTCCTCCAGATAAGACAGGCTCGTATGCGGCCGGATCGTCCAGTTGTCGTACTGAACCTCGCCGGTCAAGCTCGCCATGGCAAGCCAGCGCCCGGTCTGGAAGCTGTCGGTATAGGTTTTGAACGGGCTGATCTCGTTATACGACCTGCCAATTGCAAAACGACCGTCGAAATACAGGTTCGGGGTCAGCCGCGCCGTCGTATAGGGCCCGACCATGTAACCGGAGCCACTGACCTTGCCGGTACTGGTCGATTCTTCCATCCTGTCGAAGGACCCGAGCGCACCGACCAGGACATCCGGCGTCAGCAGGTAATCCACCCCGGCATAGGCGATGGTAAAGTCACCACGCCCATCCGCACCGTCACCGAAATCTCTGTATTGCGCTTCGAACCAGGCATCGAAGCGGTTGTTTTCGACGTAAGTGACTTCACCTTCCGCTCCAAGGGTCAGTAGTTCGGCGCTCGCAGCCGCATGGCTCACCTGCGGCAAGCTGGTCGAGAACGCGTAATCGCCGTCGCCGCCTTTCACTGTGAACGGCAGGAGCGCCTGGATGTCCCAATTTGAGAGCCGCACCGAGCGGGTCTGGTCCAGACCGCGTTTCAGGCGATCGAACCGGCGGCCTGGATTGGGTTCACTCGACAGGATCAGGTCCGCCCGGCGGGTCAGGAAGCTGTTGATCGTCTCTACCGTGCGCTGAACCGAGGATTGCGCCGTGAGCGTACAGGTGACGTCTTCGGAGGCATCGAGCGTCACGGACACCGTCGCCGCAGAAACATCGGCGGTGCTGTCCGTGTCATCGCAGGCGATGGCCGTCAGCGCGACGCCCGTGGGCGCCGCCACCGCTACCGAATGGCTGCCCGTTGCGACCGGGAGCACGCCTGTGGACCCGGTCCCTCCATTGACTTCAAGAGAGGTGGTCAAAGCCGGTTCGGCAGACGAGAATCTGAAGATGCCGTCGGTGTCCGACGCCACGTTGAAGGTAACCTGTCCCCGCCCCGGCGCACCGGCCTGCGTGACCGTCAGCGTCGCCTCGGCGGGCGCGCTGGCGCCCAGCGACGAGGTCACGCTGTCCGTGGCGTTGGGATAGCTTCCCGCGACCGCGGAGGTCACGTCCACGGCGATCGTGCAGCTCGCACCCGCGTCCAGCGCACCGCCGGTGAAGGCGATGGTGTTGCCGCCGCCCTGCGCCGTCAGCGTGCCACCGCTGCAGGTCGTCTCCGCATCGGGGGGATCGGCCAGCACGACATCTCCGGGCAGCGTGTCCGACAGAGAAACCGACCTCGCCCCGAGCGCCGCGCCGTTGTCAAGGCCATAGCTCAGCCGCGAGACCCCGCCCTGATCGACCGTGGCAGGCGAAAACGCCACCGAGACCGACAGCGGTGCCTCGTTGACCGTCAGGGTCGCCGCGGCGCCCGGCGCGGCAACGGGCAGGTCCGAGGTCAGATCGCCCGACGTGCCGGTCAGCGTACCGACCTGCAGAGCCTGCACGTCAACGGAGAGCGTACAGGTGCCGCCGGCCGCGACGAGGCCACCGGAGAAGGCAAGCGAGGTCGCCGAGGCGGCGGGGGCGAAGGCGCCGCCGCAGCCGTTGTCCGCGTTGGGCTCGGGCGCTACGGCCAGACCCTCCGGGAAGGCATCGTCGAAGGCGAGCGAGCCCACGGCGATGGCGTTGGCCGCATTGTCGATCGTGAAGGTCAGCGTCGAGACCCCGCCCGGATCGACCGTGGCCGGCGAGAAGACCTTGGCGAAGCCCGGCGCATCCGCGGGCTCGACCGTCAGCGTGGCCTCGGCCGCGCTCGCCGTGGCGATGCTCGACGTCAGGGCGACTTCTGGACCGGTCAGCGTTCCCGCCCCGATGGCGCGTACCCTCACCCGGATCTCGCACGTGGCGCCCGCGGCAAGCACGCCGTCGGAAAAGCCGAGCGTCGTGGCGCCCGCAACCGGGCTGAACGTACCGCCGCAGCCGTTGACGGCGCCGGGCGTGTCGGCAACCGAAACCCCCGAGGGCAGGGAATCGTCAAACGCCATCTCCGTCATCGCGATGGCGTTGGCGCCGTTGTCGACCGTGAAGACGACCTGCGTTTCCCCGCCCTGCCTGATGGTGTCGGGCGAAAAGACCCTGGCGAAGCCCGGCGCAACCACCGCATCGACCGTCAGCGTCGCTTCGGCGGGTGCGCTGGCGCCCAGCGACGAGGTCACGCTCTGCGTGGCGTTGGGATAGCTTCCCGCGACCGTGGAGGTCACGTCCACGGCGATCGTGCAACTCGCACCCGCGCCAAGCTCACCGCCGCTGAAGGTGATGGTGTTGCCGCCGCCCTGCGCCGTCAGCGTGCCCCCGGTGCAGGTCGTCCGCGCGTCGGGATCGGAGGCCAGCACGACATCTCCGGGCAGCGTGTCCGACAGCGAAACCGACGTCGCTCCGACCGCCGCGCCGTTGTCAAGGCCATAGCTCAGACGCGAAACCCCGCCCTGATCGATCGTCGACGGCGAGAACGACATCGAGACCGACAGCGGCGCCTCGGTGACCGTCAGCGTCGCCGCGGCGCCAGGCGCGTCATCGGGCAGGTCCGAGATCAGTTCGCCCGATACGTTCTCCAGCGTCCCGGCCCGCGAAGCCCGAACGTCAACGGAAATCGTGCAGCTTTGCCCGGCCGCAACGGCGCCCCCGCGCTGCATCACAACGGGGAAGGCCGCGACCGTCGTCAGCGTGCCGCCGCAGGTGGTCACCGCATTGGGGGTCCCGGCCACGCGCATGCCGTCCGGGAAGGCGTCGTCAAAGGCAAGAGAGCCCACCTCGATGGCGTTCGCCGTATTGTCGATCGTGAAGGTCAGCCGCGAGACCCCGCCAGGATCGACCGTAGCCGGCGAAAACGCCTTGGCGAAGCCCGGCGCACCGGCCGGCGTGACCGTCAGCGTCGCTTCGGCGGCGGCCGCCGTGGCGATGCTCGACGTCAGGTCGACTGCCGGACCGCTCAGCGTTCCCGCCTCGATGGCGCGCACCCTCACCCGGATCTCGCACGTGGCGCCCGCGGCAAGCACGCCGCCCGTGAAAGCGAGCGTCGTGGCGCCCGCAACCGGGCTGAACGTGCCGCCGCAGCTGTTGCCGGCGCCGGGCGTGTCGGCAACCGAAACGCCCGAGGGCAGGGAATCGTCAAACGCCATCTCCGTCATCGCGATGGCGTTGGCGCCATTGTCGATCGTGAAGACGACCTGCGTTTCTTCGCCCTGCTCGATGGTGTCGGGCGAAAAGACCCTGGCAAAGCCCGGCGCAACCACCGCATCGACCGTCAGCGTGGCTTCGGCGGCGGCGCTGGTGCCCAGCGACGAGGTCACGCTCTCCGTGTCGTTCCGGTAACTTCCGGAGGCCGCGGAGGTCACGTTGACGGCGATCGTGCAGCTCGCACCCGCGCCAAGCGCACCGCCGGTGAAGGTGATGGTGTTACCGCCCGCCGCCGCCGTCAGCGTGCCCCCGGTGCAGGTCGTCCGCGCATCGGGGTCGGAGGCCAGCACGACATCTCCGGGCAGCGTGTCGGACAGGGCAACCGACCTCGCCTCGACCGCCGCGCCGTTGTCAAGGCCATAGCTCAGCCGCGAGACCCCGCCCTGACCGATCATCGCCGGCGAGAACGCCATCGAGACCGACAGCGGCGCATCGTTCACCGTCAGCGTCGCCGAAGCGCCCGGCGCGTCAACGGGCAGGTCCGAGGTCAGGTCGCCCGACGTGCCGGTCAGCGTGCCGGCCACAAGCGCCCGCACGTCGACGGAGAGCGTACAGGTTTGCCCGGCCCCGACGAGGCCGCCGGAGAAGACGAGCGAGGTCGCCGACGAGGCGGGGGCGAAGGTGCCGCCGCAGGTAGTCGACCCATTGGGGAGCACGGCCACGGCCAGGCCGGCCGGGAAGGCATCGTCGAAGGCCAGCCCGCCCACATCGATCAGGTTCGCCGTATTGTCGATCGTGAAGGTCAGCGTCGAGACAACGCCCGGATCGACCGTGGCAGGCGAGAACGTCTTGGCAAAGCCCGGCGCACCGGCCGGCGTGACCGTCAGCGTCGCTTCGGCGGCGGTCGCCGTGGCGATGCTCGACGTCAGGTCGACTTCCGGACCGGTCAGCGTTCCCGCCCCGATGGCGCGCACCCTCACCCGGATCTCGCAGGCCGCACCCGCGGCAAGCACGCCGTCGGAAAAGCCGAGCGTCGTGGCGCCCGCAACCGGGCTGAACGTACCGCCGCAGCCGTTGACGGCACCGGGCGTGTCGGCGACGGAAACCCCCAAGGGCAGGGGAGCGTCAAACGCCATCCCCGTCATCGCGATGGCGTTGGCGCCGTTGTCGACCGTGAAGACGATCTGCGTTTCCCCGCCCTGCGGGATGGTGTCGGGCGAAAAGACCCTGGCGAAGCCCGGCGCCTCGGCCGCATCGACCGTCAGCGTCGCTTCGGCGGGCGCGCTGGCGCCCAGCGACGAGGTCACGCTCACCCTGTCATTCCGGTAACTTCCGGCGGCCGCGGAGGTCACGTCGACGGCGATCGTGCAGCTCGCACCCGCCGCAAGCGACCCGCCCGACCAGGAGACTTCGCCGCCGCCGCCCGATGCCACCGCCAGCCTGCCGCCGGTGCAGGTCGTCTGCAAATTCGAGGGATTGGCCAGCACGACACCGGTGGGCAACGTGTCCGACAGCGAAACCGACGTCGCCGCGACCGCCGCGCCGTTGTCAAGGCCATAGCTCAGCCGCGAGACCCTGCCCTGATCGACCGTGGCAGGCGAGAACGTCATCGAGACCGACAGCGGCGTCTCGTTCACCGTCAGGGTCGCCGAGACGCCCGGCGCGGCAACGGGCAGGTCCGAGGTCAGATCGCTTGACGTGCCGGTCAGCGTGCCGGCCTGCAGCGCCTCCACGTCAACGGAGAGCGTACAGCTTTGCCCGGCCGCGACGCTGCCGCCGGTGAAGGCGAGCGCGGTCGCCGACGCCACAGGCGCAAACGTGCCCCCACAACTGTTGTCCGCGTTGGGCGTCGCGGCCACGACCATGCCGTCCGGGAAGGCATCGTCGAAAGCGAGCGAGCCCACCGCGATGGCGTTCGCCACGTTGTCGATCATGAAGCTCAGCCGCGAGACCCCGCCCGGCGCGACCGTGGCCGGCGAGAACGTCTTGGCAAAGCCCAGCGCCCCGGCCGCATCGACCGTCAACGTCGCTTCGGCGGGCGCGCTGGCGCCCAGCGACGAGGTCACGCTGTCCGTGGCGTTGCGGTAGCTTCCCGCAACCGTGGAGGTCACGTCCACGGCGATCGTGCAGCTCGCACCCGCGCCAAGCTCACCGCCGCTGAAGGTGATGGTGTTGCCGCCGCCCTGCGCCGTCAGCGTGCCCCCGCTGCAGGTCGTCCGCGCATCGGGATCGGAGGCCAGCACGACATCTTCGGGCAGCGTGTCCGACAGGGCAACCGCCGTCGCTCCGACCGCCGCGCCGTTGTCAAGGCCATAGCTCAGACGCGAGACCCCGCCCTGATCGACCGTCGCCGGCTCGAACGACATCGAGACCGACAGCGGCGCCTCGGTAACCGTCAGCGTCGCCGAGGCGCCAGGCGCGTCAACGGGCAGATCCGACGTCAGGACGCCCGACAGGTTCTCCAGCGTGCCGGCATGCAGAGCCCGCACGTCGACGGAGAGCGTGCAGCTCGCGCCGTCACCGACGCTGCCGCCGCTGAAGGCGAGCGAGGTCGCCGACGCCACAGGCGCAAACGTGCCCCCGCAACTGTTGTCCGCGTTGGGCGTCGCGGCCACGACCATGCCGTCCGGGAAGGCATCGTCGAAGGCGAGCGAGCCCACCGCGATGGCGTTCGCCACGTTGTCGATCGTGAAGCTCAGCCGCGAGACCCCGCCCGGCGCGACCGTGGCCGGCGAGAACGCCTTGGCAAAGCCCAGCGCACCGGCCGCATCGACCGTCAGCGTCGCTTCGGCGGGTGTGCTGGCGCCCAGCGACGAGGTCACGCTGTCCGTGGTGTTGCGGTAGCTTCCCGCGACCGCGGAGGTCACGTCCACGGCGATCGTGCAGCTCGCACCCGCGTCCAGCGACCCGCCGGTGAAGGTGATGGTGCTGCCGCCGCCCTGCGCCGTCAGCGTGCCCCCGGTGCAGGTCGTCTGCGCATCGGGATCGGAGGCCAGCACGACATCTTCGGGCAGCGTGTCCGACAAGGCAACCGACATCGCCCCGACTGCCGCGCCGTTGTCAAGGCCATAGCTCAGACGCGAGACCCCGCCCTGATCGACCGTGGCAGGCGAAAACGCCAGCGAGACCGACAGCGGCGCATCGGTGACCGTCAGCGTCGCCGCGGCGCCAGGCGCGTCAACGGGCAGGTCCGACGTCAGGACGCCCGACAGGTTGGACAGCGTGCCGGCATGCAGAGCCCGCACGTCGACGGAGAGCGTGCAGCTCGCGCCGTCACCGACGCTGCCGCCGCTGAAGGCGAGCGAGGTCGCCGACGCCACAGGCGCAAACGTGCCCCCGCAACTGTTGTCCGCGTTGGGCGTCAAGGCCACGACCATGCCGTCCGGGAAGGCATCGTCGAAGGCGAGCGAGCCCACCGCGATGGCGTTCGCCACGTTGTCGATCGTGAAGCTCAGCCGCGAGACCCCGCCCGGCGCGACCGTGGCCGGCGAGAACGCCTTGGCAAAGCCCAGCGCCCCGGCCGCATCGACCGTCAGCGTCGCTTCGGCGGATGCGCTGGCGCCCAGCGACGAGGTCACGCTCTGCGTGGCGTTGGGATAGCTTCCCGCAACCGTGGAGGTCACGTCCACGGCGATCGTGCAACTCGCACCCGCGCCAAGCTCACCGCCGCTGAAGGTGATGGTGTTGCCGCCGCCCTGCGCCGTCAGCGTGCCCCCGGTGCAGGTCGTCCGCGCATCGGGATCGGAGGCCAGCACGACATCTCCGGGCAGCGTGTCCGACAGGGCAACCGCCGTCGCTCCGACCGCCGCGCCGTTGTCAAGGCCATAGCTCAGCCGCGAGACCCCGCCCTGATCGACCGTCGACGGCTCGAACGACATCGAGACCGACAGCGGCGCCTCGGTGACCGTCAGCGTCGCCGAGGCGCCAGGCGCGTCATCGGGCAGGTCCGAGATCAGTTCGCCCGATACGTTCTCCAGCGTCCCGGCCCGCGAAGCCCGAACGTCAACGGAAATCGTGCAGCTTTGCCCGGCCGCAACGGCGCCCCCGCGCTGCATCACAACGGGGAAGGCCGCGACCGTCGTCAGCGTGCCGCCGCAGGTGGTCACCGCATTGGGGGTCCCGGCCACGTGCATGCCGTCCGGGAAGGCGTCGTCGAAGGCAAGAGAGCCCACCTCGATGGCGTTCGCCGTATTGTCGATCGTGAAGCTCAGCCGCGAGACCCCGCCCGGCGCGACCGTGGCCGGCGAAAACGCCTTGGCAAAGACCGGCGCACCGGCCGGCGTGACCGTCAGCGTCGCTTCGGCGGCGGTCGCCGTGACGATGCTCGACGTCAGGGCAACCTGCGGGCCGGTCAGCGTTCCCGCCTCGATGGCGCGCACCCTCACCCGGATCTCGCAGGCCGCACCCGCGGCAAGCACGCCGCCGGAAAAGCCGAGCGTCGTGGCGCCCGCAACCGGGCTGAACGTGCCGCCGCAGCCGTTGACGGCGCCGGGGGTGTCGGCGACGGAAACGCCCGAGGGCAGGGAATCGTCAAACGCCATCTCCGTCATCGCGATGACGTTGGCCCCGTTGTCGATCGTGAAGACGACCTGCGTTTCTTCGCCCTGCTCGATGGTGTCGGGCGAAAAGACCCTGGCAAAGCCCGGCGCCCCCGCCGGATTGATCACTGTGTCATCATCGGTCGCGCTGTCGTTGCCGTTGTCGGGATCGGTCAACGAGCCGGCGACGGTTGCCGTGTTCGACAGCGTGCCGGCGGCGGAACCGTCGACCGTACAGGCCGCGGTGTAAACCACCTCGCCGCCGACGGGCAGCGAAAGCGTCTCCGACAAGTCACCCGATCCGGCGGCGGTGTTGCCCGATGCGCCACCCGCGGCAACGGATGTGTAGGTGCACGTCAGAACGGGCGGGAACGTGTCTGTCAGGAGGACGGCCGGGTCGGCGGAGGGGCCGTTATTCGCCGCAACGATACGGTAAGTCACCGTGCCGCCGGCATCGACGCTGGTCAGGCCGTCGTCATTGGTGACCGATATGTCGGCGACCGGCGTGACCTCGGTATCTTCCGTGCCGGTATCGTTTGCGGAATTGTCATCGACCACGGCCGGTCCCGTCGCGGTGCTCACCGCCGTGGCTGACGCGGTGATCGTACCGACCGTGGAACTGTCGATGGTTGCCGTGACCGTGTAGATGGCGCTGTCCGACGCGGCGATGCTTCCGAGCGCGCAGCTCGGCACGCCGGCCGGATCCTCGGCGCAGCCCGAAGTCGAAACGAAGGTCGCCCCCGCAGGGAGCGTGAAGGTGCCGACGACGGCGGGGGCGTCCCGTGGGCCGTTATTGGTGACTTCAACCGTATAGACCTGACTGGCGCCCGGGAGGATCGGGTCGGTCGCATCGGTGACGGTCACCGCGAGATCGGCGGTCGGTCCCAGGACCCTCATCGTGTCGGACGCCGGTGGGGAATTGGCGGGCCGGGGCTCGATGAGCCCCTGCATCGCGTTCAGTACACTCGTCGTGTTCGTGTAATCGCCCGGGGGCAGGTCAGCCGGGACGGTAAATTCGACAACAAGTTCGCAACTGCCGGCGTCCGTCAACGTTGCCCCTCTTACGGACAAAATCAACTCGCTGCTCGAGACGGACGTCGATGCCGATGACCCAAAGCCGCAAAATCCCGATTGAGGCAGGTTGGTCACGGTCGGAATGACATCGCCCAGGAAGCCTGAAAGGTTGTCGGTAAATGCGATATCGAAGAAATCGCCGACGCCTGGGCCGGCAATCGTGAACACCATCGTCTGACTGTCGCCCGCTGAAATCGGGTTCGTCCCGAAAGACTTGGTGAACGACAACGGCGCGGCGGGGGTGACGGTCAACGTGTCGGTTGCCGGGCCGGAATTGCCTGCGTCCGACGTCAAATCGCCGCTGACGTTCGTAGCGGTCGAGGTACCTGTGACCTGGACCGTGACCGCGCAGGCCGCACCGGTCGCGACGGTGCCCCCGCTCAGCGACACCGTCCCGCCGCCCGCCGGGGCCGACACCGTGCCGCCGCAGGTGGTTGACGCATCGGGGGCCCCGGCCACGACCATGCCGTCCGGGAAATCATCGGTGAAGGCCAGCCCGCCAACATCGATCAGGTTCGCCGCATTGTCGATCGTGAAGGTCAGTGTCGAGACCCCGCCAGGATCGACCGTGTCGGGCGAGAACGCCTTGGCGAAGCCCGGTGCCTCGGCCGCAGTGACCGTCAGCGTGGCCTCGGCCGCGCTCGCCGTGGCGATGCTCGACGTCAGGTCGACTGCCGGGCCGGTCAGCGTTCCCGCCCCGATGGCGCGTACCGTCACCCGGATCTCGCACGTGGCGCCCGCGGCAAGCGTGCCGTCGGAGAAGCCGAGCGTCGTGGCGCCCGCAACCGGGCTGAACGTGCCGCCGCAGCCGTTGACGGCGCCGGGGGTGTCGGCGACGGAAACGCCCGAGGGCAGGGAATCGTCAAACGCCATCTCCGTCATCGCGATGGCGTTGGCCCCGTTGTCGACCGTGAAGACGACCTGCGTTTCCCCGCCCTGCCTGATGGTGTCGGGCGAAAAGACCCTGGCGAAGCCCGGCGCAACCACCGCATCGACCGTCAGCGTCGCTTCGGCGGGTGCGCTGGCGCCCAGCGACGAGGTCACGCTCTGCGTGGCGTTGGGATAGCTTCCCGCAACCGTGGAGGTCACGTCCACGGCGATCGTGCAGCTCGCACCCGCGTCCAGCCCACCGCCGGTGAAGGTGATGGTGTTGCCGCCGCCCTGCGCCGTCAGCGTGCCCCCGGTGCAGGTCGTCGACGCATCGGGATCGGAGGCCAGCACGACATCTTCGGGCAGCGTGTCCGACAAGGCAACCGACATCGCCGCGAGCGCCGCGCCGTTGTCAAGGCCATAGCTCAGCCGCGAGACCCCGCCCTGATCGACCGTGGCAGGCGAAAACGACATCGAGACCGACAGCGGCGCATCGTTCACCGTCAGCGTCGCCGCGGCGCCAGGCGCGTCATCGGGCAGGTCCGACGTCAGGACGCCCGACAGGTTGGACAGCGTGCCGACCTGCAGAGCCTGCACGTCGACGGAGAGTGTGCAGCTCGCGCCGTCACCGACACTGCCGCCGCTGAAGGCGAGCGAGGTCGCCGACGACACAGGCGCAAACGTGCCGCCGCAACTGTTGTCCGCGTTGGGCGTCGCGGCCACGACCATGCCGTCCGGGAAGGCATCGTCGAAGGCGAGCGAGCCCACCGCGATGGCGTTCGCCGCATTGTCGATCGTGAAGCTCAGCCGCGAGACCCCGCCAGGATCGACCGTCGGGGGCGAAAACGCCTTGGCGAAGCCCGGCGCACTGGCCGGCGTGACCGTCAGCGTCGCTTCGGCGGCGGTCGCCGTGGCGATGCTCGACGTCAGGGCAACCTGCGGGCCGATCAGCGTTCCCGCCTCGATGGCGCGCACCCTCACCCGGATCTCGCACGTGGCGCCCGCGGCAAGCACGCCGCCGGAAAAGCCGAGCGTCGTGGCGCCCGCAACCGGGCTGAACGTACCGCCGCAGCCGTTGACGGCGCCGGGCGTGTCGGCAACCGAAACCCCCGAGGGCAGGGAATCGTCAAACGCCATCCCCGTCATCGCGATGGCGTTGGCGCCATTGTCGATCGTGAAGACGACCTGCGTTTCTCCGCCCTGCTCGATGGTGTCGGGCGAAAAGACCCTGGCGAAGCCCGGCGCACCGGCCGGCGTGACCGTCAGCGTCGCTTCGGCGGCGGCGCTGGTGCCCAGCGACGAGATCACACTCTCGGTGTCGTTGGAATAGCTTCCCGCGACCGTGGAGGTCACGTCCACGGCGATCGTGCAGGCGGAGGAGGAAGAGAGTAAGCCAACCTCGCCGTCGTCCGAATAGGAGACTTCTCTGCCGCCCGCCACCGCCGCCAGCACGCCCCCGGTGCAGGTCGTCTGTGCATTGGGGGGATCGGCCACCACCACATCGGCGGGCAGCGTGTCGGACAGCAAAAT
This sequence comes from Alphaproteobacteria bacterium, assembly GCA_965204785.1. GTDB lineage: Bacteria > Pseudomonadota > Alphaproteobacteria > SP197 > SP197 > SP197. The sequence goes on from OZ242015.1 coordinate 2,265,379, forward strand.
CAACGACGCCCCGACCGCCGCTTCGTTGCGCAACTCATAGGTCAGCCTCGACACACCACCAGCCCTGATCGCCGTCGGCTGGAACGACATCGAGACCGACAGCGGCGCCTCGTTCACCATCAGCGTCGCCGAGGCGCCCGGCGTGGCAACGGGCAGATCCGAGGCCAGGTCGCCCGACGTGCCGGTCAACGCGATGGCCCGCGAAGCCCGCACGTCGACGGAGAGCGTACAGCTTTGCCCGGCCCCGACGAGGCCGCCGGTGAAGGCAAGCGAGGTCGCCGACGCGGCGGGGGCGAAGGTGCCGCCGCAGGTGGTCGACGCATTGGGGGGCACGGCCACGGCCAGGTCCTCCGGGAAGTCATCGTCGAAGGCCAGCCCACCCACATCGATCAGGTTCGCCGTATTGTCGATCGTGAAGGTCAGCCGCGAGATCCCGCCCGGATCGACCGTGGCAGGCGAGAAGACCTTGGCGAAGCCCAGGGCCGCCGCCGCATCGACCGTCAGCGTCGCCTCGGCGGGTGCGCTGGCGCCCAGCGACGAGGTCACGCTGTCCGTGGCGTTGGGATAGCTTCCCGCGACCGCGGAGGTCACGTCCACGGCGATCGTGCAGCCCGCACCCGCGCCAAGCGACCCGCCGGTGAAGGTGATGGTGTTGCCGCCGCCCTGCGCCGTCAGCGTGCCCCCGGTGCAGGTCGTCGACGCATCGGGATCGGAGGCCAGCACGACATCTCCGGGCAGCGTGTCCGACAGAGAAACCGACGTCGCCCCGACCGCCGCGCCGTTGTCAAGGTCATAGCTCAGCCGCGAGACCCCGCCCTGATCGACCGTGGCAGGCGAAAACGCCAGCGAGACCGACAGCGGCGCATCGGTGACCGTCAGCGTCGCCGCGGCGCCAGGCGCGTCAACGGGCAGATCCGAGGTCAGGACGCCCGACAGGTTGGACAGCGTGCCGGCATGCAGAGCCCGCACGTCGACGGAGAGCGTGCAGCTCGCGCCGTCACCGACGCTGCCGCCGCTGAAGGCGAGCGAGGTCGCCGACGCCACAGGCGCAAACGTGCCCCCGCAACTGTTGTCCGCGTTGGGCGTCAAGGCCACGACCATGCCGTCCGGGAAGGCATCGTCGAAGGCGAGCGAGCCCACCGCGATGGCGTTCGCCACGTTGTCGATCGTGAAGCTCAGCCGCGAGACCCCGCCAGGATCGACCGTCGGGGGCGAGAACGTCTTGGCAAAGCCCAGCGCCCCGGCCGCAGTAACGGTCAGCGTCGCTTCGGCGGGCGCGCTGGCGCCCAGCGACGAGGTCACGCTCTGCGTGGCGTTGGGATAGCTTCCCGCGACCGTGGAGGTCACGTCCACGGCGATCGTGCAGCTCGCACCCGCGCCAAGCTCACCGCCGCTGAAGGTGATGGTGTTGCCGCCGCCCTGCGCCGTCAGCGTGCCCCCGGTGCAGGTCGTCCGCGCATCGGGATCGGAGGCCAGCACGACATCTCCGGGCAGCGTGTCCGACAGGGCAACCGACGTCGCTCCGACCGCCGCGCCGTTGTCAAGGCCATAGCTCAGACGCGAGACCCCGCCCTGATCGATCGTCGCCGGCTCGAACGACATCGAGACCGACAGCGGCGCCTCGGTAACCGTCAGCGTCGCCGAGGCGCCAGGCGCGTCATCGGGCAGGTCCGAGATCAGTTCGCCCGATACGTTCTCCAGCGTCCCGGCCCGCGAAGCCCGAACGTCAACGGAAATCGTGCAGCTTTGCCCGGCCGCAACGGCGCCCCCGCGCTGCATCACAACGGGGAAGGCCGCGACCGTCGTCAGCGTGCCGCCGCAGGTGGTCACCGCATTGGGGGGCCCGGCCACGTGCATGCCGTCCGGGAAGGCGTCGTCGAAGGCAAGAGAGCCCACCTCGATGGCGTTCGCCGTATTGTCGATCGTGAAGGTCAGCCGCGAGACCCCGCCCGGCGCGACCGTGGCCGGCGAGAACGCCTTGGCAAAGACCGGCGCATCCGCGGGTTCGACCGTCAGCGTCGCTTCGGCGGCGGTCGCCGTGGCGATGCTCGACGTCAGCTCGACTGCCGGGCCGCTCAGCGTTCCCGCCCCGATGGCGCGCACCCTCACCCGGATCTCGCAGGCCGCACCCGCGGCAAGCGTGCCGTCGGAAAAGCCGAGCGTCGTGGCGCCTGCAACCGGGCTGAACGTACCGCCGCAGCTGTTGACGGCACCGGGCGTGTCGGCGACGGAAACCCCCGAGGGCAGGGAATCGTCAAACGCCATCTCCGTCATCCCGATGACGTTGGCCCCGTTGTCGATCGTGAAGACGACCTGCGTTTCTTCGCCCTGCGGGATGGTATCCGGCGAGAAGACCCTGGCGAAGCCCGGTGCATCCGCGGCATTGACCGTCAGCGTCGCCGAGGCGGCGGCGCTGGCGCCCAGCGACGAGGTCACGCTCACCGTGTCGTTCCGGTAGCTTCCGGCAACCGCGGAGGTCACGTCCACGGCGATCGTGCAGGTGCCGCCCGCGTCAAGCGACCCGTCGGAATATTCGAAGCTGGTTCCGCCCGCCGTTGCCGTCAGCGTGCCCCCGGCGCAGGTCGTCTGCGCATCGGGGGGGTCGGCCAGCACCACATCGTCGGGCAGCGTGTCGGACAGGTCGACCAACGTCGCCGCAAGCGCCGTACCGTTGCCCAACTCATAGGTCAGCCTCGACACGCCACCGGCCCTGATCGCCGTCGGCTCGAACGCCATCGAGACCGACAGCGGCGCCTCGTTCACCGTCAGCGTCGCCAAGGCGCCCGGCGTGGCAACGGGCAGGTCCGAGGTCAGGTCGCCCGATACGTTCTCCAGCGTCCCGGCCCGTAGCGCCTGCACATCGACGAAAAGCGTACAGGTGCCGCCGGCCGCGACATCTCCCCCGCTCAGCGACAGGGTCGTGCCGCCCGTCGGGACCGACACCGTGCCGCCGCAGTCGTTGTTCGCCGGCCTGGGGGCACTGGCCACGACCATGCCGTCCGGGAAGGCATCGGTGAAGGCGAGAGAGCCCACGGCGATGGCGTTGGCCGCATTGTCGATCGTGAAGGTCAGCCGCGAGACCCCGCCAGGATCGACCGTCGGGGGCGAGAACGTCTTGGCGAAGCCCGGCGCACCGGCCGGCGTGACCGTCAGCGTCGCTTCGGCGGCGGTCGCCGTGGCGATGCTCGACGTCAGGTCGACTTCCGGACCGGTCAGCGTTCCCGCCCCGATGGCGCGCACCCTCACCCGGATCTCGCAGGCCGCACCCGCGGCAAGCACGCCGTCGGAAAAGCCGAGCGTCGTGGCGCCCGCAACCGGGCTGAACGTACCGCCGCAGCCGTTGACGGCACCGGGCGTGTCGGCGACGGAAACCCCCGAGGGCAGGGAATCGTCAAACGCCATCCCCGTCATCGCGATGGCGTTGGCGCCATTGTCGATCGTGAAGACGACCTGCGTTTCCCCGCCCTGCTCGATGGTGTCGGGCGAAAAGACCCTGGCGAAGCCCGGCGCATCCGCCGCAGTGACCGTCAGCGTGGCTTCGGCGGCGGTCGCCGTGGCGATGTTCGACGTCAGGGCGACTTCCGGACCGGTCAGCGTTCCCGCCCCGATGGCGCGCACCCTCACCCGGATCTCGCAGGCCGCACCCGCGGCAAGCGTGCCGTCGGAAAAGCCGAGCGTCGTGGCGCCCGCAACCGGGCTGAACGTACCGCCGCAGCCGTTGACGGCGCCGGGCGTGTCGGCGACGGAAACCCCCGAGGGCAGGGAATCGTCAAACGCCATCTCCGTCATCGCGATGGCGTTGGCGCCATTGTCGATCGTGAAGACGACCTGCGTTTCCCCGCCCTGCGGGATGGTATCCGGCGAGAAGACCCTGGCGAAGCCCGGCGCACCGGCCGCATCGACCGTCAGCGTCGCTTCGGCGGGTGCGCTGGCGCCCAGCGACGAGGTCACGCTGTCCGTGGCGTTGGGATAGCTTCCCGCGACCGTGGAGGTCACGTCGACGGCGATCGTGCAGCTCGCACCCGCGTCCAGCGTCCCGCCGGTGAAGGTGATGGTGTTGCCGCCGCCCTGCGCCGTCAGCGTGCCCCCGGTGCAGGTCGTCGACGCATCGGGATCGGAGGCCAGCACGACATCTCCGGGCAGCGTGTCCGACAGGGCAACCGCCATCGCTCCGACCGCCGCGCCGTTGTCAAGGCCATAGCTCAGCCGCGAGACCCCGCCCTGATCGATCGTCGCCGGCTCGAACGACACCGAGACCGACAGTGGCGTCTCGTCCACCGTCAGCGTCGCCGAGGCGCCGGGCGCGTCATCGGGCAGATCGGACGTCAGGACGCCCGACGTGCCGGTCAACGCGCCGGCCTGCAGCGCCTGCACGTCAACGGAGAGCGTACAGCTTTGCCCGGCCGCGACGCTGCCGCCGGTGAAGGCGAGCGAGGTCGCCGACGCGGCGGGCGCGAAGGTGCCGCCGCAGGTCGTCGACGCATTGGGCGTCGAGGCCACGGCCAGGCCGGCCGGGAAGGCGTCGTCGAAAGCCAGCCCGCCCACATCGATCAGGTTCGCCGTATTGTCGATCGTGTAGGTCAGCGTCGAGACAACGCCCGGATTGGTCCTGTCCGGCGAAAACGCCTTGGCGAAGCCCGGCGCACCGGCCGGCGTGACCGTCAGCGTCGCTTCGGCGGGCGCGCTGGCGCCCAGCGACGAGGTCACGCTGTCCGTGGCGTTGGGATAGCTTCCCGCAACCGTGGAGGTCACGTCCACGGCGATCGTGCAGCCCGCACCCGCGCCAAGCGACCCGCCGGTGAAGGTGATGGTGCTGCCGCCGCCCTGCGCCGTCAGCGTGCCACCGGTGCAGGTCGTCTGCGCATCGGGATCGGAGGCCAGCACGACATCTCCGGGCAGCGTGTCAGACAGAGAAACCGACGTCGCCGCGAGCGCCGCGCCGTTGTCAAGGCCATAGCTCAGCCGCGAGACCCCGCCCTGATCGACCGTGGCAGGCGAAAACGCCACCGAGACCGACAGCGGCGCATCGGTGACCGTCAGCGTCGCCGCGGCGCCAGGCGCATCATCGGGCAGATCCGACGTCAGGACGCCCGACAGGTTGGACAGCGTGCCGACCTGCAGAGCCTGCACGTCGACGGAGAGCGTGCAGCTCGCGCCGTCACCGACGCCGCCGCCGCTGAAGGCGAGCGAGGTCGCCGACGCCACAGGCGCAAACGTACCCCCGCAACTGTTGTCCGCGTTGGGCGTCAAGGCCACGACCATGCCGTCCGGGAAGGCATCGTCGAAGGCGAGCGAACCCACCGCGATGGCGTTCGCCCCGTTGTCGATCGTGAAGCTCAGCCGCGAGACCCCGCCAGGATCGACCGTCGGGGGCGAGAACGCCTTGGCGAAGCCCGGCGCACCGGCCGGCGTGACCGTCAGCGTGGCCTCGGCGGCGGTCGCCGTGGCGATGTTCGACGTCAGCTCGACTGCCGGACCGGTCAGCGTTCCCGCCTCGATGGCGCGTACACTCACCCGGATCTCGCAGGCCGCACCCGCGGCAAGCGTGCCGCCGGAAAAGCCGAGCGTCGTGGCGCCCGCAACCGGGCTGAACGTGCCGCCGCAGCCGTTGACGACGCCGGGGGTGTCGGCGACGGAAACCCCCGAGGGCAGGGAATCGTCAAACGCCATCTCCGTCATCGCGATGGCGTTGGCCCCGTTGTCGACCGTGAAGACGACCTGCGTTTCCCCGCCCTGCCTGATGGTGTCGGGCGAAAAGACCCTGGCGAAGCCCGGCGCACCGGCCGGCGTGACCGTCAGCATCGCTTCGGCGGCGGCGCTGGCGCCCAGCGACGAGGTCACGCTGTCCGTGCTGTTCGGGTAGCTTCCCGCAATCGCGGAGGTCACGTCGACGGCGATCGTGCAGCTCGCACCCGCGCCAAGCGACCCGCCCGACCAGGAGACTCTGCCGTCGACGCCGCTGCTCGATGCCACCTCCAGCCTGCCGCCGGGGCAGGTCGTCTGCAAATTCGGGGGATTGGCCAGCACGACACCGGTGGGCAACGTGTCCGACAGCGAAACCGACGTCGCCGCGACCGTCGCGTCGTTGTCCAGGCCATAGCTCAGCCGCGAGACCCTGCCCTGATCGACCGTGGCAGGCGAGAACGTCATCGAGACCGACAGCGGCGCCTCGTTCACCGTCAGGGTCGCCGCGGCGCCAGGCGCGTCATCGGGCAGGTCCGAGGTCAGGACGTCCGACAGGTTGGCCAGCGTGCCGGCATGCAGAGCCTGTACGTTCACCGAAACCGTGCAGCTCGCGCCGTCGCCGACGCTGCCGCCGCTGAAGACGAGCGAGGTCGCCGACGCGGCGGGCGCGAAGGTGCCGCCGCAGGTGGTCGACGCATTGGGCGTCGCGGCCACGGCCAGGCCGGCCGGGAAGGCATCGCCGAAAGCCAGCCCGCCAACATCAAACGGGTTCGCCGCATTGTCGATCGTGAAGGTCAGCGTCGAGACCCCGCCCGGATCGATCGTGGCCGGCGAGAAGACCTTGGCAAAGCCCGGTGCCTCCGCATCCGCGGGCGGCTCGACCGTCAGCGTCGCTTCGTTGGGCGTGCTGGCGCCCAGCGACGAGGTCACGCTCACCCTGTCGTTCCGGTAACTTCCGACGGCCACGGAGGTCACGTCGACGGCGATCGTACAGATGATCTCCAGGTCAAAAGACCCGACCGACCAGGAGATGTCGCTGCCGCCGGCCGGGGCCGTCAGCGTGCCGCCTAAGGGGCAGCCCGACTGCTGCTGCGCATTGGGGGGATCGGCCACCACGACACCGGCGGGCAACGTATCGGACAGCGAAACCGACTCCGCCGGGAGCAGCGCCCCCTGGTTGCGCAGCACATAGGTCAACCTGGAGACCCCGCCCTGATCGATCGTCGACGGCGAGAACGACACCGAGACCAACAGTGGCGTCTCGTCCACCGTCAGCGTCGCCGAGGCGCCAGGCGCGTCATCGGGCAGATCGGACGTCAGGACGCCCGACGTGCCGGTCAACGCGCCGGCCTGCAGCGCCTCCACGTCAACGGAGAGCGTACAGCTTTGCCCGGCCGCGACGCTGCCGCCGGAGAAAGCGAGCGAGGTCGCCGACGCGGCGGGCGCGAAGGTGCCGCCGCAGGTGGTCGCCGCATTGGGCGTCGGGGCCACGGCCAGGCCGGCCGGGAAGGCGTCGTCGAAAGCCAGCCCGCCCACATCGATCAGGTTCGCCGTATTGTCGATCGTGTAGGTCAGCGTCGAGACAACGCCCGGATTGGTCCTGTCCGGCGAAAACGCCTTGGCGAAGCCCGGCGCCTCGGCCGCATCGACCGTCAGCGTCGCTTCGACGGCGGCGCTGGCGCCCAGCGACGAGGTCACGCTGTCCGTGGCGTTCCGGTAACTTCCGGGGACCGCGGAGGTCACGTCGACGGCGACCGTGCAGTTGTCGCCGTTTGCCTCAATGATCACGGCCGACCAGGAGACTTCGCCGCCGCCGGCCGGGGCCGTCAGCGGGCCAGTAGAGCCGTCAACGCATCTCGACTGCGCATTGGGCTCCGAGGCCAGCACGACACCGGTGGGCAACGTGTCGGACAGCGAAACCGACGTCGCCGGGAACGGCGCCTCGTTGCGCAGCACATAGGTCAGCCGCGAGACCCCGCCCTGATCGATCGTCGACGGCGAGAACGACATCGAGACCGACAGCGGCGTCCCGTTCACCGTCAGCGTCGCCGAGGCGCCAGGCGCGTCATCGGGCAGGTCCGAGGTCAGGTCGCCCGACGTGCCGGTCAGCGTGCCGACCTGCAGCGCCTGCACGTCCACGGCGATCGTACAGCTTTGCCCGGCCGCGACGCTGCCGCCGGAGAAGACGAGCGAGGTCGCCGCCTCGGCGGGGGCGAAGGTGCCGCCGCAGGTGGTCGCCGCATTGGGCGTCGGGGCCACGGCCAGGCCGGCCGGGAAGGCATCGGTGAAAGCCAGCCCGCCCACATCGATCAGGTTCGCCGTATTGTCGATCGTGTAGGTCAGCGTCGAGACAACGCCCGGATTGATCCTGTCCGGCGAAAACGCCTTGGCGAAGCCCGGCGCCTCGGCCGCATCGACCGTCAGCGTCGCTTCGACGGGCGGGCTGGCGCCCAGCGACGAGGTCACGCTGTCCGTGGCGTTCCGGTAACTTCCGGGGACCGCGGAGGTCACGTCGACGGCGACCGTGCAGTTGTCGCCGTTTGCCTCAATGATCACGGCCGACCAGGAGACTTCGCCGCCGCCGGCCGGGGCCGTCAGCGGGCCAGTAGAGCCGTCAACGCATCTCGACTGCGCATTGGGCTCCGAGGCCAGCACGACACCGGTGGGCAACGTGTCGGACAGCGAAACCGACGTCGCCGGGAACGGCGCCTCGTTGCGCAGCACATAGGTCAGGCGCGAGACCCCGCCCTGATCGATCGTCGACGGCGAGAACGACATCGAGACCGACAGCGGCGTCTCGTTCACCGTCAGCGTCGCCGAGGCGCCAGGCGCGTCATCGGGCAGGTCCGAGGTCAGGTCGCCCGACGTGCCGGTCAGCGTGCCGACCTGCAGCGCCTGCACGTCCACGGCGATCGTACAGCTTTGCCCGGCCGCGACGCTGCCGCCGGAGAAGACGAGCGAGGTCGCCGCCTCGGCGGGGGCGAAGGTGCCGCCGCAGGTGGTCGCCGCATTGGGCGTCGGGGCCACGGCCAGGCCGGCCGGGAAGGCATCGGTGAAGGCGAGCGAACCCACCGCGATGGCGTTGGCCGTATTGTCGATCGTGTAGGTCAACGTCGAGATCTCGCCCGGATTGATCCTGTCCGGCGAAAACGCCTTGGCGAAGCCCGGTGCCGCCGCCGCGGGCGGAACGACCGTCAGCGTCGCCGAGGCGCCCGGTGTGGCATCCGGCAGGTCCGAGGTCAGGTCGCCCGACGTGCCGGTCAGCGTGCCGGCCTGCAGCGCCTGCACGTCCAGGGCGATCGTACAGCTTTGCCCGACCGCGACGCTGCCGCCGGAGAAGGCGAGCGAGGTCGCCGCCCCGGCGGTCGCGAAGGCCACAAAGCAGTCGGTCACCGCATTGGGCGTCGAGGCCACGGCCAGGCCGGCCGGGAAGTCATCGGTGAAGGCGAGCGAACCCACCGCGATGCCGTTGGCCGTATTGTCGATCGTGTAGGTCAGCCTGGAAATCCCGCCCGTCTCGACCGTGGCCGGGGAGAAGGCCTTGGAAAAGCCCAATGGCTCGGGCTCGATCGGAGTGCCCCGCGAAACGACCGTCAGGGTCGCCGAGGCGCGCGGCCCGGTACCCGGCAGGTCCGAGGTCAGTTCGCCCGACGTGCCGGCCCGCATGCCGGTCGTCGAGGACAGCACGTCAAGGGAAATCGTGCAGGTCCCGCCGGCCGCAACGGTTCCCCCTGAAAACGTCACATTGCCTGCACCGAATCGATTCCTCGCTTGCACGGATGGCGTCCCGCAACCCGACGACAACACATTCGGGAGCGCGTTCACCCTCACGGGGAGGAAGTCCGTAAAGGCGAGCGAACCCACCGCGATGCCGTTGGCCGTATTGTCGATCGTGTAGGTCAACGTCGAGACCCTGCCCACCTCGATCGTGGCCGGGGAGTAGGCCTTGGAAAAGCCCAACGTTTGGGCCGCGACCGGCACGGCCTGCAATATGGCGAAGCCCGCCAGGAGACAGACTATGGCGAGTGATCTGGCAAAAAACCGCATGGCGCACTTATACATGGCGCACTTCAAGGATTGACGGTTGGCCCGATGGCAGGGCGGTCTTGCCTGTGCCGGGATCGCATGGATTATGCGAGGGGGAGGAGGAGAGGCAAACCATTGTCAAAGGCTTATCGCTTCAGGTTCCGGCCTTCAGGTTCCGGCGAGACCGAACATCTTGTATGTGAGTGGCGATGAAGAGCGCTACGCTCTCGTCTTCGACCGCGAATGCCTCAGCACCGTTCATACGCCTGTCGTCCCCACGTCCACTGTGCGATCCCCTCGCTTCTTTCATTCCTTGCATAGCGGCCTGCTCATGTAAAGGGCATCGGCTCATGCAAAGGGCAGAGGATCGGTTTCCCGCCTCCCAACGCGGAATACACCCTCACCGACGAGCCCGCCCCGGGAGCAGCCAGGCGCACCACCGACGGCCAGATCATCAGGTTCTGCCTGGCCTGACGTCCCGGCCCGGCCGCGCCGTTCCGCGCTTCCCCGAACGTCTCCCGATTTAGCGCCGTTTCACATCCCGCGAACGGGTGTTTCCGGGGGCGTTCCGCGCCCCTGAAACGGGCCGCGATATTTCCGGTCGACGACTGCGCCTGGAAGTTCAACGAGCGCGGAAACCCGGGGGGTTTCGACAAGGCAACGGGTGATCGCGCCTTCACCCGGCAGCCGCACGGCAGCCAGTTCACGGTGATCCGCCCGGTACCGGGCTCGGCGCGGGCATTCTCTGTCGACCGGACCGTGCCCTTGGTCGAACAGCGGCACGTCCCGCGTCCCGCGCTCGACGATCCGGGCTGGATCCCACTCGACCGGTCAAATACGTAATTCGTAATTCTCCAAAAAGGGCCGTTTCGTGCGATTGCTGCCGGTCGTGACTATCCGCGATCTAACGAAGGGCCGCGATCTAATGAAGGGGTATACTGAGTTCAAACGTCAGGCCCCAGCTTTCGAAATCGGACTGCCCGATCCCGTCATGGGTCGCTCCGAACGAGAGCCGCGTTCCATCGTCGGTCGTCATGCCGACACCGCTCTTGAGGCGCGCGCGCCACCCCCCGACTTCGCCGTTCGTATCGGACAGCGTCACGCCCGTCGTATCGTCGGTATTGTATATGGCGTCGGCCGTCAGGTAGAACGAATAGTTCTGTCCTTCCGGACCTGTGAACTCTCTGGTGAATGTGGGGCCGACCTTGAACTGGCCAAGCCGTACGGTCTGGCTGGGGATGGTCGCCCCGACGCTGTCGACGTAACCCTTCTGTGTTTCCTCCAGATAAGACAGGCTCGTATGCGGCCGGATCGTCCAGTTGTCGTACTGAACCTCGCCGGTCAAGCTCGCCATGGCAAGCCAGCGCCCGGTCTGGAAGCTGTCGGTATAGGTTTTGAACGGGCTGATCTCGTTATACGACCTGCCAATTGCAAAACGACCGTCGAAATACAGGTTCGGGGTCAGCCGCGCCGTCGTATAGGGCCCGAACATGTAACCGGAGCCACTGACCTTGCCGGTACTGGTCGATTCTTCCATCCTGTCGAAGGACCCGAGCGCACCGACCAGGACATCCGGCGTCAGCAGGTAATCCACCCCGGCATAGGCGATGGTAAAGTCACCACGCCCATCCGCACTGTCACCGAAATCCCTGTATTGCGCTTCGAACCAGGCATCGAAGCGGTTGTTTTCGACGTAAGTGACTTCACCTTCCGCTCCAAGGGTCAGTAGTTCGGCGCTCGCAGCCGCATGGCTCACCTGCGGCAAGCTGGTCGAGAACGCGTAATCGCCGTCGCCGCCTTTCACTGTGAACGGCAGGAGCGCCTGGATGTCCCAATTTGAGAGCCGCACCGAGCGGGTCTGGTCCAGACCGCGTTTCAGGCGACCGAACCGGCGGCCTGGATTGGGTTCACTCGACAGGATCAGGTCCGCCCGGCGGGTCAGGAAGCTGTTGATCGTCTCTACCGTGCGCTGAACCGAGGATTGCGCCGTGAGCGTACAGGTGACGTCTTCGGAGGCATCGAGCGTCACGGACACCGTCGCCGCAGAAACATCGGCGGTGCTGTCCGTGTCATCGCAGGCGATGGCCGTCAGCGCGACGCCCGTGGGCGCCGCCACCGCTACCGAATGGCTGCCCGTTGCGACCGGGAGCACGCCTGTGGACCCGGTCCCTCCATTGACTTCAAGAGAGGTGGTCAAAGCCGGTTCGGCAGACGAGAATCTGAAGATGCCGTCGGTGTCCGACGCCACGTTGAAGGTGACCTGTCCCCGCCCCGGCGCACCGGCCTGCGCGACCGTCAGCGGCGCACCGGCCTGCGTGACCGTCAGCGTCGCCTCGGCGGGCGCGCTGGCGCCCAGCGACGAGGTCACGCTCTGCGTGGCGTTGGGATAGCTTCCCGCGACCGCGGAGGTCACGTCGACGGCGACCGTGCAGCTCGCACCCGCGTCCAGCGCACCGCCGGTGAAGGTGAAGGTGTTGCCGCCCGCCTGCGCCATCAGCGTGCCACCGGTGATGGTGAAGGTGTTGCCGCCGCCCTGCGCCGTCAGCGTGCCACCGCTGCAGGTCGTCTGCGCATTGGGGGGATCGGCCAGCACGACACCGGCGGGCAGCGTGTCCGACAGCGAAACCGACCTCGCCGCGACCGCCGCGCCGTTGTCAAGGCCATAGCTCAGCCGCGAGACCCCGCCCTGATCGACCGTGGCAGGCGAAAACGCCAGCGAGACCGACAGCGGCGCCTCGTTCACCGTCAGCGTCGCCGAGACGCCCGACACGGCAACGGACAGGTCCGAACTCAGGTCGCCCGACGTGCCGGTCAGCGTACCGACCTGCAGAGCCTGCACGTCAACGGAGAGCGTACAGGTGCCGCCGGCCGCGACGAGGCCGCCGGAGAAGGCAAGCGAGGTCGCCGAGGCGGCGGGGGCGAAGGCGCCCCCGCAGCCGTTGTCCGCGTTGGGCTCGGGCGCCACGGCCAGACCCTCCGGGAAGGCATCGTCGAAGGCGAGCGAGCCCACGGCGATGGCGTTGGCCGCATTGTCGATCGTGAAGCTCAGCGTCGAGACCCCGCCAGGATCGACCGTGGCCGGCGAGAAGACCTTGGCGAAGCCCGGCGCCACCGCCGTATCGACCGTCAGCGTCGCCGCGGCGAAGCCCGCCGCCGCATCGACCGTCAGCGTCGCCTCGGCGGGCGCGCTCGCGCCCAGCGACGAAGTCACGCTCTGCGTGTCGTTGGGATAGCTTCCCGCAGCCGCGGAGGTCACGTCCACGGCGATCGTGCAACTCGCACCCGCCACAATCAACCCGCCGGACCAGGAGACCTCGCCGCCGCCCGCAGCCGCCGTCAGCCTGCCGCCGGGACAGGTCCTCCGCACATTGGGGGGATCGGCCAGCACGACACCGGCGGGCAGCGTGTCCGACAGCGAAACCGACCTCGCCGCGACCGCCACCCCGTTGTCCAGGCCATAGGTCAGCCGCGAGACCCCGCCCTGATCGATCGTCGACGGAGAGAACTCCATCGAGACCGACAGCGGCGCCTCGTTCACCGTCAGCGTCGCCGAAGCGCCCGACACGGCAACGGACAGGTCCGAACTCAGGTTGCCCGACGTGCCGGTCAGCGTGCCGGACCGTGTGGGCTGCACGTCAAGGGAAATCGTGCAGGTTCCGCCGGCCGCAATGGTTCCCCTTGAGAAAAGCACCCTGCCTCTGGCGGATTGATTACTCGCTTGCAGGCGTGGATTCCCGCAACCCACCAGCGACGTATTCGCGGGCACGGCCACGAGCAAGCCGGACGGGAGGAAGTCTCTGAAGGCGAGCGAACCCACGGCGATGTCGTTGGCCGTATTGTCGATCGTGTAGGTCAGCCTGGAAACCCCGCCCGGCGCGACCGTGGCCGGCGAAAACGCCTTGGCGAAGCCCGGCGCCGCCACCGCATCGACCGTCAGCGTCGCTTCGGCGAGCGCGCTCGCGCCCAGCGTCGAGGTCACGCTCTGCGTGTCGTTGCGGTAACTTCCCGCAGCCGCGGAGGTCACGTCCACGGCGATCGTGCAACTCGCACCCGCCACAATCAACCCGCCGGACCAGGAGACCTCGCCGCCGCCCGCAGCCGCCGTCAGCCTGCCGCCGGCGCAGGTCCTCCGCACATTGGGGGGATCGGCCAGCACGACACCGGCGGGCAGCGTGTCCGACAGCGAAACCGACCTCGCATCGACCGCCGCCCCGTTGTCCAGGCCATAGGTCAGCCGCGAGACCCCGCCCTGATCGATCGTCGACGGAGAGAACTCCATCGAGACCGACAGCGGCGCATCGTTCACCATCAGCGTCGCCGAAGCGCCCGACACGGCAACGGACAGGTCCGAACTCAGGTTGCCCGACGTGCCGGTCAGCGGGCCGGACCGCGTGGGCCGCACGTCAAGGGAAATCGTGCAGGTTCCGCCGGCCGCAATGGTTCCCCTTGAGAAAAGCACCCTGCCTCTGGCGGATTGATTGCTCGTTTGCAGGCGTGGATTCCCGCAACCCACCAGCGACGTATTCGCGGGCACGGCCACGAGCAAGCCGGACGGGAGGAAGTCTCTGAAGGCGAGCGAACCCACGGCGATGTCGTTGGCCGTATTGTCGATCGTGTAGGTCAGCCTGGAAAGCCCGCCCGGCGCGACCGTGGCCGGCGAAAACGCCTTGGCGAAGCCCGGCGCCTCGGCCGGCGTGACCGTGGCCGCATCGACCGTCAGCGTCGCTTCGGCGGGCGTGCTGGCGCCCAGCGACGAGGTCACGCTCTGCGTGGCGTTGCGGTAACTTCCCGCAGCCGCGGAGGTCACGTCCACGGCGATCGTGCAACTCGCACCCGCCACAATCAACCCGCCGGACCAGGAGACCTCGCCGCCGCCCGCAGCCGCCGTCAGCCTGCCGCCGGCGCAGGTCCTCCGCACATTGGGGGGATCGGCCAGCACGACACCGGCGGGCAGCGTGTCCGACAGCGAAACCGACCTCGCCGCGACCGACGCCCCGTTGTCCAGGCCATAGGTCAGCCGCGAGACCCCGCCCTGATCGATCGTCGACGGCGAGAACGACATCGAGACCGACAGCGGCGCATCGTTCACCGTCAGCGTCGCCGAAGCGCCCGACACGGCAACGGACAGGTCCGAACTCAGGTTGCCCGACGTGCCGGTCAGCGGGCCGGACCGCGTGGGCTGCACGTCAAGGGAAATCGTGCAGGTGCCGCCGGCCGCAATGGTTCCCCTTGATAAAAGCACCCTGCCTCTGGCGGATTGATTGCTCGTTTGCAGGCGTGGATTCCCGCAACCCACCAGCGACGTATTCGCGGGCACGGCCACGAGCAAGCCGGACGGGAGGAAGTCTCTGAAGGCGAGCGAACCCACCTCGATGGTGTTGGCCGTATTGTCGATCGTGTAGGTCAGTCTGGAAACCCCGCCCGGATCGACCGTGGCCGGCGAAAACGCCTTGGCGAAGCCCAGTGCCGCCGCCGCATCGACCGTCAGCGTCGCTTCGGCGGGCGCGCTCGCGCCCAGCGACGAGGTCACGCTCTGCGTGTCGTTGCGGTAACTTCCCGCAGCCGCGGAGGTCACGTCCACGGCGATCGTGCAGCTCGCACCCGCCACAATCAACCCGCCGGACCAGGAGACCTCGCCGCCGCCCGCAGCCGCCGTCAGCCTGCCGCCGGCGCAGGTCCTCTGCACATTGGGGGGATCGGCCAGCACGACATCTCCGGGCAGCGTGTCCGACAGCGAAACCGACCTCGCCGCGACCGCCGCCCCGTTGTCCAGGCCATAGGTCAGCCGCGAGACCCCGCCCTGATCGATCGTCGACGGCGAGAACGACATCGAGACCGACAGCGGCGCATCGTTCACCGTCAGCGTCGCCGAAGCGCCCGACACGGCAACGGACAGGTCCGAACTCAGGTTGCCCGACGTGCCGGTCAGCGTGCCGGACCGTGTGGGCTGCACGTCAAGGGAAATCGTGCAGGTTCCGCCGGCCGCAATGGTTCCCCTTGAGAAAAGCACCCTGCCTCTGGCGGATTGATTACTCGCTTGCAGGCGTGGATTCCCGCAACCCACCAGCGACGTATTCGCGGGCACGGCCACGAGCAAGCTGGACGGGAGGAAGTCTCTGAAAGCGAGCGAACCCACCTCGATGTCGTTGGCCGTATTGTCGATCGTGTAGGTCAGTCTGGAAACCCCGCCCGGATCGACCGTGGCCGGCGAAAACGCCTTGGCGAAGCCCAGGGCCGCCGCCGCATCGACCGTCAGCGTCGCTTCGGCGGGCGCGCTCGCGCCCAGCGTCGAGGTCACGCTCTGCGTGTCGTTGCGGTAACTTCCCGCAGCCGCGGAGGTCACGTCCACGGCGATCGTGCAGCTCGCACCCGCCACAATCAACCCGCCGGACCAGGAGACCTCGCCGCCGCCCGCAGCCGCCGTCAGCCTGCCGCCGGCGCAGGTCCTCTGCACATTGGGGGGATCGGCCAGCACGACATCTCCGGGCAGCGTGTCCGACAGCGAAACAGACCTCGCATCGACCGCCGCCCCGTTGTCCAGGCCATAGCTCAGCCGCGAGACCCCGCCCTGATCGATCGTCGACGGCGAGAACGACATCGAGACCGACAGCGGCGCATCGTTCACCGTCAGCGTCGCCGAAGCGCCCGACACGGCAACGGACAGGTCCGAACTCAGGTTGCCCGACGTGCCGGTCAGCGTGCCGGACCGCGTGGGCCGCACGTCAACGGAAATCGTGCAGGTCCCGCCGGCCGCAACGGTTCCCCTTGAGAAAAGCACCCTGCCTCTGACGGATTGATTATTACTCGTTCGCAGGCGTGGATTCCCGCAACCCACCAGCGACGTATTCGCGGGCACGGCCACGAGCAAGCCGAACGGGAGGAAGTCTCTGAAGGCGAGCGAACCCACCTCGATGTCGTTCGCCGAATTGTCGATCGTGTAGGTCAGCCTGGAAACCCCGCCCGGATCGACCGTGGCCGGCGAAAACGCCTTGGCGAAGCCCGGCGCCTCGGCCGGCGCAGTGACCGTCAGCGTCGCTTCGGCGGGCGTGCTGGCGCCCAGCGTCGAGGTCACGCTCTGCGTGTCGTTGCGGTAACTTCCCGCAGCCGCGGAGGTCACGTCCACGGCGATCGTGCAGCTCGCACCCGCCACAATCAACCCGCCGGACCAGGAGACCTCGCCGCCGCCCGCAGCCGCCGTCAGCCTGCCGCCGGGGCAGGTCTTCCGCGCATTGGGGGGATCGGCCAGCACGACACCGGCGGGCAGCGTGTCCGACAGCGAAACCGACCTCGCCTCGACCGCCGCCCCGTTGCCCAGGCCATAGGTCAGCCGCGAGACCCCGCCAGGATCGATCGTCGACGGAGAGAACTCCATCGAGACCGACAGCGGCGCATCGTTCACCGTCAGCGTCGCCGAAGCGCCCGACGCGGCAACGGGCAGGTCCGAACTCAGGCCGCCCGACGTGCCGGTCAGCGTGCCGGACCGCGTGGGCTGCACGTCAAGGGAAATCGTGCAGGTTCCGCCGGCCGCAATGGTTCCCCTTGAGAAAAGCACCCTGCCTCTGGCGGATTGATTACTCGTTTGCAGGCGTGGATTCCCGCAACCCACCAGCGACGTATTCGCGGGCACGGCCACGAGCAAGCCGGACGGGAGGAAGTCTCTGAAGGCGAGCGAACCCACCTCGATGGTGTTGGCCGTATTGTCGATCGTGTAGGTCAGCCTGGAAACCCCGCCCGGATCGACCGTGGCAGGCGAAAAAGCCTTGGCGAAGCCCGGCGCCTCGGCCGGCGCAGTGACCGTCAGCGTCGCTTCGTTGGGCGTGCTGACGCCCAGCGACGAGGTCACGCTCACCCTGTCATTCCGGTAACTTCCGGCGGCCGCGGAGGTCACGTCGACGGCGATCGTGCAGGTGTCGTTTACCTCAACCAGCCCGCCGGACCAGGAGACTTCGCCGCCGCCGGCCGGGGCCCTCAGCGTGCCGCCAAAGCAGCCCGACTGCGCATTGGGGGGATCGGCCACCACGACACCGGCGGGCAACGTATCGGACAGCAAAACCGACGTCGCCGGGATCAACGCCCGGTTGCGCAGCAGATATCTCAACCTGGAGACCCCGCCCTGATCGATCGTCGACGGCGAGAACGTCATCAGGACCGACAGCGGTGTCTCGTCCACCGTCAGCGTCGCCGAGGCGCCAGGCGCGTCATCGGGCAGATCCGACGTCAGGACGCCCGACGTGCCGGTCAACGTGCCGGCCCGCAGCGCCTCCACGTCAACGGAGAGCGTACAGCTTTGCCCGGCCGCGACGCTGCCGCCGGAGAAGACGAGCGAGGTCGCCGCCTCGGCGGGCGCGAAGGTGCCGCCGCAGGTCGTCGACGCATTGGGCGTCGGGGCCACGGCCAGGCCGGCCGGGAAGTCATCGGTGAAGGCGAGCCCGCCCACATCGATCAGGTTCGCCGTATTGTCGATCGTGTAGGTCAGCGTCGAGACAACGCCCGGATCGACCGTGGCCGGGGAGAAGACCTTGGAAAAGACCAACGTCTCGGGCTCGGGCGCAGTGCCCCGCACGACCGTCAGGGTCGCCGAGGCGCCCGGCGTGGCAACGGGCAGGTCCGAGGTCAGTTCGCGCGACGTGCCGGTCAGCGTGCCGGTCAGCGAGGGCCGCACGTCAACGGAAATCGTGCAGGTCCCGCCGGCCGCAACGGTTCCCCCTGAAAACGTCACCCTGCCTGTACCGGATGAATTCCTCGTTTGCACGAATCCAGCTTCGCAACCCACCACCGGCCCGGAGGAGGCCACGGTCACGCCGGCCGGGAGGAAGTCCATAAAGGCGAGCGAACCCACCGCGATGGCGTTCGCCACGTTGTCGATCGTGTAGGTCAACGTCGAGACCTCGTTCACCTCGACCGTGGCCGGGGAGTAGGCCTTGGAAAAGACCAACGTCTCGGGCTCGATCGGAGTGCCCGGCGGAACGACCGTCAGGGTCGCCGAGGCGCCCGGCGTGGCAACGGGCAGGTCCGAGGTCAGTTCGCCCGACGTGTCGGTCAGCGTGCCGGTCAGCGAGGGCCGCACGACAACGGAAATCGTGCAGGTCCCGCCGGCCGCAACGGTTCCCCCTGAAAACGTCACACTGCCTGTACCGAATTGATTCCTCGTTCGCACGAATCCAGCTTCGCAACCCACCGCCGGCCCGGAGGAGGTCACAGTCACGCCGGCCGGGAGGGAGTCGACAAAGGCGAGCGAACCCACGGCAATGGCGTTGGCCGTATTGTCGATCTTGTAGGTCAG
Organism: Alphaproteobacteria bacterium; assembly: GCA_965204785.1. Taxonomy (GTDB): domain Bacteria; phylum Pseudomonadota; class Alphaproteobacteria; order SP197; family SP197; genus SP197. The sequence continues at coordinate 2,284,373 of OZ242015.1, forward strand.
CGTCGAGGTCCCGCCCGTCTCGACCGTGGCCGGGGAGTAGGCCTTGGAAAAGCCCAACGTTTGGGCCGCGACCGGCACGGCCTGCAATATGGCGAAGCCCGCCAGGAGACAGACTATGGCGAGTGATCTGGCAAAAAACCGCATGGCGCACTTAACATGGCGCACTTCAAGGATTGACGGTTGGCCCGATGGCAGGGCGGTCTTGCCTGTGCCGGGATCGCATGGATTATGCGAGGGGGAGGAGGAGAGGCAAACCATTGTCAAAGGCTTATCGCTTCAGGTTCCGGCCTTCAGGTTCCGGCGAGACCGAACATCTTGTATGTGAGTGGCGATGAAGAGCGCTACGCTCTCGTCTTCGGCCGCGAATGCCTCAGCACCGTTCATACGCCTGTCGTCCCCACGTCCACTGTGCGATCCCCTCGCTTCTTTCATTCCTTGCATAGCGGCCTGCTTATGTAAAGGGCATCGGATCATGCAAAGGGCATCGACTCATGAAACGGCAAGAATCGGTGTGAAAACAGCCACCTGTCCCGAGGGTAAGATGGTGCCAGCATCGCCGAGACGCAGCGGGCCTTGGGCTGGCAGGAACACAGCGTTCGTGGCTTCCTCTCCGGAACCGTCAAGAAGATGGCGGGCGTGATCCTCGTCTCCGGGAAAGGCGACACCGGCCCACGGCGCCATCGCATCGAAGCGGCCGGGCATGAGCGCCATGGCGAGGAACACGCCGGACGGCGGGCGGAATGGCGCCGGCCTCCGCCGGCCCTGCCCGGGAAACTTGCCGCCCTTGGCAATCTGGACATGGCCGGACGGCGGGCGGAATGGCACCGGCTCTACCGCTCACAGCCCCTCGGCGTGTCCGGCGGGAGCTTCTGATCCTGGCGATCGCCTGGAAGCTCCAGGAGAAGGGCCATGGCGGGCTGACGCCGGCGCAGAAACGGACCCCCGCGCACCTCTGGGCGATTACGCGGGGGGGGGGGGGGGGGGGGGGGGGGGGGGTCGGGCGCACGGACGAATACATCGACGAATACTTCGGCCGCGAGTACAGGGCCGACATGCTCGGGGGCCTGGGCTACGACCCGGACAGCCCCGCCCTCGAGGTCATCACCCGCGCCTTCCAGATCACCTTCCACGAGGTGGTCAGGCCGCGGCGCGACGGCACCAGGGAGGTGCTCGATATCGCCTCTCTCGCGCGCGACGATCCCGAGATGCTCGACCTTGTCTTGGGCATGCTCTTTCACCACATACCCTGACATGGCCACGCACACCATCATGCTGCCCGACTGGCGCTACGGACGCGCCCGGCGCACCATCCTCTGGGACGACGAGGCCGGGACGTTCTCCGGCGATCACGGCGATGTGCCATGGCTCAACGAGCAGGTCGGCGGCGAGCCGGGATGGCTCGTCAAGGAAGAGATCCGCATCTGGCTCGAGGACCCGGCCCACAGGCCGGGCGACCTCATCTGGCTGCTGGGCGACATCTGGGCCGGCGTCCACACGCCGGGTGAGATCTACCAGGGCATTACCGTCACCCTGCCGCCCGTCTTCGACGGCGGCCAGACGGAGTACGAGCACCTCTCCCCCATGGTCACCTTCCCCGACGGTCACAAGGCGCTATGCCCCGCGCTCCTGGTCGACGAGGACGGTGAGATAATCGGTGACCCGCCTCCCAACGCGGAATACACCCTCACCGACGAGCCCGCCCCGGGAGCAGCCAGGCGCACCACCGACGGCCAGCTCATCAGGTTCTGCCTGGCCTGACGTCCCGGCCCGGCCGCGCCGTTTCACACGCCGCGAACGTCTCCCGATTTAGCGCCGTTTCACACCCCGTGAACGGGTGTTTCCGGGGCCGTTCCGCGCCCCTGAAACGGGTCTCGATTTATCGCCGTTTTGCACCCCCGAAACGCCCGGAAATCGCCCCCGGAAACACCCGTTCACGGCGGATTCTTAAAAACTTTCCACTCCCTCAGGAAACGCCCGTAAGCCCTTGATATCCCGCCTCTTCCGCCTTCTTCCCACCTTCTTCCCGATTCACAAAGACTTTCCGTCCCCACACACTCGCCACCGACACCTTACATGGACATCACCGTGCCCTGGACGCAATCGCATTGGGCCAGTGTCCTGATGCTCGCGATCAACGCGCTGAGCTACACCGTGTTCCTTTACGTGCTGCAGAGAACCGGTTTCGTCTTCGCGGCCCAGGGGCCACTATGTCGCGACCATCACCGGCGTCCTGTGGAGCATGACCCTGGTGCAGGAGCGAAAAAATGTCCGTGCGCCCTGACGGAAAGGGACCCAGCGCGAAAAATCGAAAACTAGCCCATGCACCCTAAAACCCGGGCTGATCGCCAAACAGTGTTTGTTCGTTAATTGTTTCTATATGATGGATCGGTGGTTTTGGTGCGGGATGTTTGCTGTGTGGTTTTCATGAGTGACGTCGCCGATGGTTGGCTCCGTGCATGGATCGACGAATCACGTTCGACGATGACACGGCTGAGGGTGTGGCAGAGGCTTGGCGTTTCCTCACCGCCCTGTGTCGTCCATCGGCTTATATGGGGTTTGTTGGGTTTCAAGGCGTTGTGATCCATGGATGGAACCTGATTTGAGTGCCGCGGCGCACGCCGCGTAAACCTGTATCCAATCGGGTTTTCGTTTGCCGCACCAGGGTCCCTCATGCACGGGCGTGCGAGGGCGCGGGCTCCAGGGGGAGGATGGGGCCCGCCTTGATTGCAGCGTTTTGCAGCTATGGCCGAAGCCGATCACACATGCTCCCTGGATCCTGTCATCGCCATGGGCGCTGCTGTCAGGCCTTGAGTACGGCGCCGTCAGGGACGAGGCCGGTTTCAAGGCGGAGCCACAGGGCGATGGTGAGTTTGCGGGCCATGGCGACGATGGTGCTGCGCCGGGTGCGTCGCTTTTGCATGCCGACGCGCTCGCGGAACCAGAGGCTGAGCGCGCTTTGGGGCCGGTGGCGCAGCCACAGCCGGACGCGTTCGATGGCGGCGCTGCGGGCCCTGGGGTTCCCGATCCTGGAGATACCCCGGTCGCGGCTCGATCCGCCGCTCCCCAAGGGCGGCCCGCGAGATCCGGACAGCTTCCCAACCGACGCCGGCTGGCGAAGTCTCGGCGATAGACCTCGCCTGTAAGCACGGTGGCGAACAAGGCCCCCGATGCCCTTGAAGGCGGTGAGCCCGACAATCCTGTCGGCATGGGGATGGTCCCTGACCTGGCCCGAGGCGATCGCATCGCGCTCGGCCTCGAGCCGCACGTGCCGTCCGTGCCATGACCGACCACCTCGCCTTCACCGGGGGCTTGCCGAGCTCCGGTTCCCCCGCTTCGCGCCATGCCTGCAGCGTGTCGTTGTCGAGGCAGCGGTGCGGCGCAGACCTCCACGATGGTCTCAAGGCCCGATGCCAGATGTTCCGAACCGCCATATTCAAAGGTGATCGCCCTGCCTTTAACAGGAACAAAAGCAGTGCGGAAGTTGGTGTGCATCGACCAGGGCTGCATGTTGCGCGCACCGATCGCATAACGGATGTGGTTGGGTACGGCGAAGAGCGCACCGGCAGCGCCCAGCTTTTTCAATTCGGCCTGTATGCGTTCCAGCCGGTAGGCGCGCAGTGCGAGCGTATCGATCTGCACGGCACCGTGATCGTGCACCGAACGCCCCAGCGCCCGTTTCGCCTCGCGGTCATCCACGATGGAGGGCGAGGGTTCCTGAGGTTTGTTTGTGAAGACTCCATGGGCGCCGACCTCCGCCATCGCAGCATCACGTCAGCGATGGACCCGCACCACTGCGTCACCCCGGCCATGAGCCGGGGCCTAGAGAGTTCAGCGTCTGACTTGCGGGGTCCCGGATCGGCGGCCTGACGGCCTTGTCCGGTATGGCAGCAGCTTTTTCAGCCCGTCAAAGCATCCTTCACCCAGGTCTGGAAGGCGTGGACGCAATGTTCGCTGTGGCCGGCTTCGCCTTCCTGAGCAAAGAGGCGGCCCTGATAATAGCCCTTCGAGCGGATACCGCGCTGGACCCCTTCGTTGAGGTCCTTGTCCTCGGGGCCCAGATGCTCGTTGAACCACGCCACCGCGCCGCGGGTTGTTTCGTCTTCGCCCCGGCCCGGCACTTGGTAATAGGCGTTTTCGACAACGCTGGATTCGCCACCGGTGGGACGCATCAGGAAGGTGGAGATCATGTCCATGTGCGGCCAGTAGTAGATGATCCAGTCGGGCCACAGGTAGAGCGTGATGAAATGGCCGGTGCGGTTGCTCTTGCCGTCCTCGGGCCAGGGGTAGACCTCGCCCTTGTTCTCGCCTGGGGGCGAGATGATGGCGAGCCAGTTTTTGTGCACCTGCAGCTTGGTGCCCGGCAGATCGATGATGTCGCAAAGTTCGCGGTGCACCGGGCCGGAATTGGGGAAGTGGTAGCCTTCGATGGCGTTTTCTACGACGACCTTCCAGTTGGCCTGGATATCGAAATCCTTCTGGCTGGCGACGCGCACGTCCTCCACCTCGGGAAACCATTCACGCACGGTATCCTCGAACCCCGGTGCCCACGCGTGCATCGGCTTGGCGTTTTCATCCAGGTTGACGAAGACGAAGCTGGCGAATTCCTGTACGCGCACGATGGCGAGGGCAAAATCGGCCTTGTCGAAACCCTTCACGTTCTCGCAGTTGCGCGCGGTGCGCAGGCCGCCGTCGGTGCCATAAGCCCAAGCATGGTAGGGGCAGGTGATGACCGCCTTCACATTGCCGTTGCCCTGGAGCAGTTCGTGGGCGCGGTGCTGGCAGACGTTGTAGAAGGCGCGCAGATTGCCGTCGCGCCCGCGTATGACGAAGACGCCCTGCCCGTGAATATCGACCGTGGCATAGTCGTCCGGTTCGGCAACCTCACTGGTATGGCAGACGACGCGCCAGGACTTGAAGAAGATCTCCTCCTTCTCGTTCTCGAACACCTCTGGCTTGAAGTACCAGGGCGACGGCAGGGTGAAGGTCGTCGTGGGGTCGTCGGTAAAATTGCCGACGGGCAAGATATCGGCGGCAGCCATGGGGATCTCTCCACTATCGCAGGAACGTCGTTTATTGAACGAGCGTACAATAACCGGCAACGGGAGTGCAACCGCGCCGATTGCTGCTAAACCATACCGCGCCGACCCGGATCCATCCAATGCCTGCAACGACTGAAACCCGCATACCCAGCCCGGAGGGCGCGTCCTAATCCCGTGCGCGCGGGAAACGCGGTGACATCGCTTGTCGACGGCGTGCCGGCCTTTGTACGGATTGCCAAAGCGGTCGATCGCGCCCGCCACAGCGTATGGGTGACGATAGCGTTCTTTTCCCACGACTTTCGCGTCACCGGCGATCGAGACTTTTTCACGTTCCTGAACCAGGCGGTTGATCGGGGCTCGACGTGCGGGTGCTGTTCTGGCGGCCGAACGCGGGCAGCAGTAACGATGGCGTCACGTTTGCGGGCCCGCAGAAGGATCGCCAATTCCTGGAAGAGCGGGATGTACGGTTCTCCATCCGCTGGAACCGGGTGCCCGAGGATTACGCGCACCACAAGAAGTGCTGGATGATCGATGCCGGATATCCCACCGAGGTCGCCTTCGTCGAGGCGTCAATGTGACCGACCGCGCCTGCGGCACGCCGGGCCATACACGCGAGGACGAACGCCATGACATCTTCACGGAGATTGGCGGACCCTGTGCGACCGACGTGCACCACAACTTCATCCAGCGCTGGAACGGGGCCAGCGAACGCGTCGAAGCCGACAGCGCCTAGCGCAGCGATCCTGCCGACACTCTGGAGCCGCCGACAAAGGTTTCGCGTGAACACGAATCCATGACGGCGCAGAGCCAGCGCACGATGCCACCTAAGACACTACGGCTGCACGCCCCTGCCCGATGACGGCGCCAGCGATCTGCGGCACGGTGAGACCACGATGCTGGAGCAGTACAAGCTCGCCATCCGGGCTGCCCGGCGAACAATCTATATCGAGAACCAAGCGATCCCGATCCCGGCGGTTGCAGACGAACTGCTGGACGCACTCAAGCGCGGTGTGATGTCGCCGCGCTGGTCCCCTCGGTACCCAAGGACTATGTGCACGAGGCACGGCACACACCGTCACAGAGCAGCAGGGGCCGTTCAGGGCCTTGGAACGCCTGGCCGGTTTCGAGCACTTCACGCTGACCGCACTGGCTGCGAAGGGAGGCTACGGCACGCTGCATCACGTCTATGTGCATTCCAAGGCGATGCTGGTCGACGATGCGTGGGCCACGGTGGGCTCCTGCAATCTCCATGCGTATTCGCTGGGCGGCCACACCGAACTCAACATGTCGGTCTGGGATGCCGCGTCCACCAAATCCCCGCACTGCGAACTCTTCGACGAGCATCTCGAAGAGGACACCCGTGACTTGGACGACCGCGAGGCGCTAGCGCGCTTCCACACGATCACGCTGGAAAATCGGGCACGCATGGAAGCAGGAATTCAGGACCTGCAAGGCATTACTCACGCCCTGGATCCATTCCGCTACGCGCTCTGACTTCTCGCGTCATCGCGCGGGCGGCCCAGCGATGGAAGCAGTGAGAGGGGCCTTCCAGGACGGGCGTGAAGACACCACCGTCGAAACCCGGTGAGGCGCGGCCGGCCTGCATGCCCTGGACTACATCGACATCCTCCCGGAACACCTCGCGCCAGGTCTCGCGCACGCTGGCGCGCAGGTTGACGCTGCCGGGCCCGGTGGGTTCGTCGCCGACGTAATAGAGATCGAAGGTCTCGTGGCAACGGTCCGGGCCGTCGGGCAGGATGCGGATGGCCTTGAAGTGGTCGTAGTGGATGCCGAGCAGAACGTTGGGATAAAGCGCGACGTATTCGGCGCGTGTCTCCCAGTGCGGCGGCAGGTCGGGTAAACGCGGCAGGATGTGACCGCCACGGTCCGGCTTGTAGGCGAGACTGACTTGGCCGGAGAAGGCCTCCTCCTCGATGTTCTCATGATCTTCCAGCTTCGAATAGCTGTTGAGACCCGGATGCACCATAGGAAGATGGTAAGCTTCGCAGAAATTCTCGACGGCCAGCTTCCAGTTGGCTTGGAGGTCGAAATGCATGATCGAGTCCTCGCCGCCGTGGCGGATGAGGCTGCTGTCGAAGACCGACCAGCGTTGCGCGAGCGGCGCGATGAAATCCTCGAACGATCCGGCATCGCCCGAAAGGTTGACGAAAACCTGATCGAACCACATGCCGCTGGCCACTTCCTTGATGGCGAACCCTTCCTTGGAAAAGCCTTCACAGGTGTGTTTGCCCGTACCCGCGATGTGCGGCGTCTGGCGCAGCTCGCCGCCGAAACCGAAGGCCCAGTTGTGGTACGGGCAGGTGATGAGCGCGCCCGCATTGCCGCGCTGGCTGACCAGCTTCATGCCGCGATGCGGACAGGCGTTGTGGAAGACGCGCACCGCGCCATCGCGCCCACGAATGGCAAAAAGCGGCACGCCGACGAAATCGAGCGGAATGACATCGCCCGGATTGGGAATGTAGGCGCCTGCGGTCAGGCAGACCCAGTTACGCGACCAGAGTCTGGCACGTTCGGCCTCGAAATAGGCGGGAGAGACATAGGCCTCGGCCGGGAGCGGACGCGCGACGCCGTAGTCGCCGTCGACGGCTGCCAGAACGGCGGGGTCGAAATCGCGCGCGGAAGGAAAGGTGGCAAGCTCGGTCATGGCGGCACACTCCGGGATGGCATCAAGGCAGCCATTCTGTGCGCAACGGCGGGAAGAGAAAAGTTCAGAAATGATCGTTTCTACTATAATATGAAGTTATGAAATGCCTGCGCCGTGAACTCCCATCCCTGACCGCTCTGGTCGCCTTTGAGGCCGCCGCGCGGCACCGCAACTTTACCCATGCCGCAGAAGAGTTGGGGGTTTCCCAGGCCGCGGTCAGCCGTCAGATCGCTCAATTGGAGGACAACCTAAACGTATTGTTGTTCCACCGCGGATCGCGCCCCCTGGGCCTGACGCCAGAAGGCGCACGCCTGGCCGAAGCGGTTTCCGGAGGCCTGGGTCACATCGCCGAGACGGCTTCGGACCTGCGCCGGGCCGGATCGACCCAGACCATCACCGTGGCGGCGAGCGTGGCGTTCACCTCGCTGTGGCTGATGCCGCGCGTAGCGGGCTTCCGCCAAGCCCAACCCGGCATTGCGCTGTGCCTGCTCGCGGCCGATCCCCACACCGATCCTCTCCACAGCGAGGTCGATCTGGCCGTACGATTCGGCGACGGACACTGGTCGGGCCTGGAAGCGGTGAAGCTGTTCGACGATCTGGTCGTGCCGGTCGCCGCACCCGGCTATTTCGAGAGAAGGGCGAAGCCGCAAACGCCCGCCGATTTCATCCATGAAATCCTACTCCACATGAACGACGTCGATCCGACGTGGATGCCTTGGCGCACCTGGTTCGCCCAGCACGGCCTCACACCACCGCGCCACGATACCGGAGCGCTGAGCTTCAACGCCTATCCCAACATGATTCAGGCGGCCCGCGACGGCCAGGGCATCGCGCTGGGCTGGGTCCATCTGATCGCACGCGATCTGGAGCGCGGCGATCTGGAGCATGTCACCGAAGACATCCGCAAGCCGCGCGAGGCGCAGTACCTGACCTGGCGCAAGCGTCGCGCGCTTAGCGGCGCGGCAGCGGCGTTCCGCGCATGGATCGTCGCCGAAGCGCGCGACGAACGCATCCTACCCGCCAACCTGCCGCGACCGGGTTGAGGCGACGACTTCACGAATTGCAAGCTCCCGGCTTTCGAGTTTGTGAAGGGATCGCGATTCGTTTGATTTGTGCTGCAAGGCAGTGAGACCAGTCGTTGCTCTCAGGGTGCCCGGTCGTTTGATCTTGTTTCAGGTGTTTTGCGCAGCGGCCCTGATGCGTTGCGTTGCCAGGATGTCGTTGGCCGGTGCGTGCCACAGGGACGATGGCGTGTGCCTTGAGCCTTCCACGCACGTCGATGCGCTCGAGGGCCCGGTTCCTGCAGTGGGCGTGGATGAGTTCGGCGCATGTGCGTCTTCGGGGCGATGTCCCGGGCCTTCCGGGTTTCCATTTCGGCGCGCCGGCTTTCGATCGCTTCGGGTTCTTATCCTGCGCTTGTAACGCCGGCTGACGCGCGATGCCGGGGAGAGATCGTTCTCGCCGGCCTCATCGGGCGTGGGCATGTAGACCGTGATCGGCCCGGCTTGCGTTCTGGCCGGGGCGACGATGGCGTCACGGCTGTCACAGCCCCGATCGAGCGGCACGCGCCGGGATCGAGGGCGACCTCCGCGCGCGGGGCGGTAACATCCTTGCAGGCAAGGCGCGTGTCCCGGCTGCAGGACAAAACGCGTCAAGGTCGACAGGCTCGAAACCAGTCTGCGAACGATCCGCCGTCAAATATCGGGCTGCCCGTGACATCGCTCCTTCCTCCACAACCGGAACGAACCACAAAACACACAACCCGGGAATTCTTCACAAACTCGAAGGCCGGGGCCCGTAAGCCGGTGCTCATGATGCACGTGGGCGACGCTTTGCGCTCCAAATCCCTGATCGGGGCGTATGGGACCCAAGCCTCCGCTAGGGATCAAGGCGTCAGTCGACCAAGGCCTGGTTCACCAGAACGCGCAGTTCGCGCCGCAGGGGGTAGCTGCCAGAGGGAATCAACTGGGTCAGGAACACGACAGCCATGTCTTCGGCCGGATCGACCCAGAACGCGGTCGAGGCCATGCCACCCCAGGCGAACTCGCCCGGCGAGCTCATGGTCCGTGCGGCGGCGGGGTCGAGCACGACGGAAACGCCGAGACCGAAGCCGATTCCCGCATAGCTGGTTTCCGAAAAGGTCTCCTGGCCCATGGTGGTGAGATCACCGTCGCCGGGCATGTGGTTGGTCGCCATGTATTCCACCGTGCGCCGGCCCAGAACGCGCGCACCGTCAAGTTCGCCGCCACCGCGCAGCATGTCGGCAAAACGCAGATAGTCGTGCATGGTGGAAAGCAGACCGCCGCCGCCCGAGAAACAGGTCACACCGGAGGCAAAGGGACTGTCGTGCGTGCCATCGCACTTAACAAACCCGTCGTCGGCGTCTCGTTCGTAGCAGGGTACGAAGCGCGCCACACGGTCTTCGGGCACTTCAAAGAATGTGTCGTTCATAGCGAGCGGATCGAAGATGTGTTCCTGCAGATAACGGTCGAAACTCTGGCCGGAGAGCACTTCAACCAAATAGCCTAGCACGTCAATCGAAACGCCGTAAGTCCAGCGCGCGCCGGGGTTATGGTCGAGCGGCGCCCTGCCCAGACGCTCGCAGACCTCCGCCAGCGACCCGGCGTGGGTGTCGAAATCGAGGCCCTGTTCGGCGTAGTGCCGCGCCAGACCATCGCCGCCGGAAAAACCATAGGTCAGGCCCGAGGTGTGGGTGAAGAGATCGTGGATGGTGACGGAACGGCTGGCCGGCTCGATCACCATGGCACCGCCATCCTCGCCTGTGCGCACCTGCATGTCAGCGAATGCGGGGATGAAGGCCTCCACGGGATCGTCGAGCCGATAGAGGCCCTGCTCGTAGAACTGCAGCGCGGCAACCACGGTGATGGGCTTTGACATGGAGTAGATACGGCAGATGGCGTCGGGCGCAATGGCGCGGCCGGCTTCCACGTCGACCTGACCGACCTCGTCCCAGAATGCGACCTCTCCATGGCGGACGACCGCGGTCATGGCCCAAGGCAACTTGGCCGCTTCCACGTAACGCTCCATCCAGGGGCGGATGCGCGCGAGACGTTCGGGCGAGAGGCCGAGCGATTCGGGGGCCGGTCGTGAAAAGTAGGACAAGGTTTAGACCAGTTCGACGCATAGAGAGCGCCCAACGGCCGAAGCCGCCCTGATGAGCGTGTCAAGCCGCACCCGATCGTTCTCAGGATCAAGCAGGCGAGCCAATTGGGATGCACTGGTTTCCATTCGTCGCGCCATTTCCGATTTCGAGGAGGGGTTCTGAAACTCCATCACGCGCTTGATGGCAACTTCCCTCACAGCTTCCGCGATACCTTCCTCAGTAAGTACAAGTCATCAAGGCTCGATCCCATGTGGGGATTCCTAGCTGCCATATCTTCCGTACCTCCCCTCCCGCATTCTGCGTAGCGCAAGACTTAAGTCTCTGGCTGGCGTCTTCTGATCCTTCTTAATGAATCCGTGCAGCAAGATCATCCGGCTGCCGCTCAACAGAAAAATTACCCGCGCAATGCGACCTGATGAAATGTTCGAGTGGACCTATAGACTCTTGTATCCCTGCATTGGGGAACATTTCGGCTTTCCAATCGGTCAAGCAAACCCAAGCGTTGCAATATCCTCACCAATCGTTCTTCGGTTTTCTTTGCCGAGGTCACGGAGCCGGTCCCGAACCGGCTCCTTACCGTCGGCTTAACGATAGAAGACAATCTGCAAAATCTTGGACAACATGTTCGACGCCAATTTTTTAACCGTATATTAGTCAACCATATGTGGTTAGCAATCAATGCGTCGGCGAGTTGGGGCAGAATGCAAGGTCCTTAGCGATAGACCGCTTCACCCAGTTCGGTTTTTCTGGCTGCCCAAGCCTTGAAGTCGAGAACGACGATGCCGTGGCGAGTGACGAAGCGATCGAGGCCGCCGTCGACCATCTCGTGATACTGGGGCATCATGTCGGGATAAAACTCGGTGCGAATCTCTTTTGGGTCGAAGTCCAGGTTCGCCTCGACCGTGCTTTTGCCGTCCGGGCTCATCACACTGACAAGATAGGTTCCGCCGTGGCTGATGCCCCGCAACCCGTAGAGGATCATGGCGCGAACCTGCGTCAGGCCGCGGCGGCGGCGATATCGACTTGTTCGCGGACTTTCAGGAAATCGATCTTGGGCGCGTCCTGCTGGGCCTTGTCGAGGTGCCACGCGTTACGCGCCAAGAAAACGGGCTCGCCGGCATGATCGGCAGCCATGGCGGCACGGTTGGCGTCGGCGAAGTCCTTGATAACCTGGTGGGACGCCCCCGCGAGCCAGCGGGCAGTGTAGAGATTGGCGGGCTCGAAGCCCACGGGAACCTCGTATTCGGTGCGGATGCGGTCTGCGAGAATGTCGAACTGCAGTGGGCCCATGACCCCCACGACCCAGTCTGCGTCCATGACCGGTTTGAAGACACGCGCGGCACCCTCCTCGGCGAGCTGCTGGAGCGCACGCCCGAGATGCTTGGCTTTGAGAGGATCGATGGCGCGCACGCGCTGGAGATGTTCGGGCGCGAAGCTGGGGATACCGGCAAAGGACAGCTCCTCGCCCTCGGTCAGCGCATCGCCGATATGGAGATTGCCGTAGTTGGGCACGCCCACGATATCTCCGGCAAACGCCTCCTCGGCGACCTCGCGGTCCTGAGCAAGGAAAATGAGCGGATTGTGCAGGTTGATCTGCTTGCCGGTACGCAGGTGTTTCAGCTTCATGCCGCGTTTGAAGTGGCCTGAGGCCATGCGCACGAAGGCGATGCGGTCGCGGTGCTTGGGATTCATGTTCGCCTGAATCTTGAACACGAACCCGGTGACCTTGTCTTCGGTGGGTCCCACAGGCCGTTGCACCGTCGGCTGGTACCGGGGCGTGGGCGCATAGGCGGCAAGGCCGTCGAGAATCTCGCGCACGCCGAAATTGTTGAGCGCGCTGCCGAAATACATCGGCGTCAGGTTGCCAGCGAGATAGGCCTCCCGATCGAAGGACGGCAAAAGACCGCGCGCCATCTCGACCTGTTCGCGCAGTGCGGTGACGGCGTGGCCGGGCAATAACTCGTCGAGCTTGGGGTCGTCGAGCCCCTGGCAGGCAATGCCCACGTCGATGCTCTCGCCCTTGCCGCGCTTCATCAGCACCAGCCGGTCGTCAATGAGGTCGTAACAGCCCAGAAAATCACGGCCCATGCCGATGGGCCAGCTTGCCAGCGTCACCTCGATCTGGAGGGTCTGTTCGACCTCGTCGATCAGTTCGAAGGGATCGCGCGCTTCGCGATCCATCTTGTTGACGAAGGTGACGATGGGCATGTCGCGCAGACGGCAAACCTCGAACAGCTTGCGGGTCTGGGTCTCGATACCCTTTGCCGCGTCGATCACCATCACGGCTGAATCGACGGCGGTCAGAACGCGGTAGGTATCCTCGCTGAAATCCTCATGGCCGGGCGTATCGAGCAGGTTGAAGGCGCAGCCGTCATAGGCGTAGCTCATGACTGAGGCGGTAACCGAAATGCCGCGCTCATGCTCCACCTTCATCCAGTCCGAGCGCGCACGGCGGCGCTCGCCGCGCGCCTTGACCGCGCCGGCAAGCTGAATGGCGCCGCCAAACAACAGCAGCTTTTCGGTCAGCGTCGTCTTGCCCGCATCCGGGTGGGAAATGATGGCGAAGGTGCGCCTGCGCGCGACTTCGCTCTCCAGCGTTGGCATGATCTAGCGCCAGAAAGTGTCGGTTCAGGCGTCTATGTCGTGCATGCACAGCCCATTGTCCAGTCCGGCTGCAGGGAACCGGAAGGCCGGCTGTTGGTTCCATCAATAACCACAATCCAAGAATGGAGAGCAACCATGCGACGTATCCTTCTAGCCACAACCGCGTTGACCGTACTGTCAACTGCCCCCGCCTTGGTGGATGCGTGCCGTGGTCGTCTCGACATCCTGCAGACGACGATCTCCGAAGAGCCCGGATACAACGCGATGCTGCATCAGGACATCCAGGATTAAGTCGTCATTCTGTGGTGCACCACGGCATCGCTGGAGCGCAATGGCGACGATGAAGCAACGCTGGACGAAGCGCCGACCTTGGATGACATCGATACCGAAAAAGATAAGGGGACTGGTGTGGACGGGATCGGCCACCCCCGATCATCCGGCCGTTGGGAACCGGACGATGCAACCCACACTAGGCCCGCAATCACGACCGGTGCTGTCAAACCAATGTCACAGCTTCGGCAACACCAATGTGACGTGATGATCTTTGGCCTACCGATTTGGTGGGCTAACCCACCTCAATCGAACGTGACTTGGCAGCCATACCGTGGTCACTTTATGGGATCATGGTGCGAACCCGTTGCAACAGGATCGTCATGAAACGTTGGGCAGCAGCGATCGTTTTGTCAGCCGTGGCCATGAGCCAGGGCGTCATTGCGCGTGCCGACGACATCGCATCGCTAGTCACGCCCAACGGCGTCGATGTCCAGGTCCATCTGGAAGGCCAGGACAGTCTGGTCATCACCATCCTGCCCACGATGGATGTGAAGCTGAACGGTCAGCTCGGCATCGGGATCAGAGCACTTTATGACGACGAGGGATGGCAAAGGGAACTGCCCAGCCTGCTGGTCGTCGAGGGCGACTATTTTGACGGCGCAGTGCTCCAGAGGTTTCCGTTCGACGCCGGTGCCGTCGAAACGCCCTCCACGCTGGGCATCACGTTCGGCGCCTGCCTGCCGGCCAGCGGCGTGTGCATCCTTGAGGAAACAGAGGTCACGCTGGTGCGCGAGACCAACGGCTCCCTGGGACTAACCCTGGCGACACTGAAGCCCTGAGGCTTTAGCCGGACACCTTGTGCCAAGCGCCGTCGCAGCCCAGAAACTCCGAACCGTCAGCACGATAAAAGGAATCCGCGCCTACGTGCTTAGCGACCTGCAACATGGCCGGAAGTCTTATGTCCGACGCCTCCAGGTGCTCGATCAACATGGCAAGCCCCAGTTCATTCATCATCTGGAACGGACCCTGGGACCAGGCAAAGCCCCAACGCATGGCGCGGTCGATGTTGACAATGTCGTCGGCGATCTCGGGCACCAGATCGGCTGCATAACGCAGCGCGCCACCCATGAGATCCCGGGCAAACGCACCGATCGCATCGTCTGCCGTCATGATGCCGCCGAGCGTACCATGGGTATCCGCCAGCTGCGGATTTTGCGCCATGCGCCATGCGTCGTTATCGAGATCGAAGGTTTCCTTCAGCCTTCCGCCGTCGTCGGTCTTGGTCACCCTGTAGAAACCGCCACCGGTCTTGCGGCCGAGCTGCCCACGCTCCAGCATGGCCTCTTCCTCGGGCGGAAACGCCGTGTAGCCGTGGCCGATATCCACTTCGGGCAGATTGTCGGAAAGGTTCTTGCCCACGAAATCCATGACGTCGAGACCGATGAGATCGATCAGGCCGTAAAGCCCCGTGGGCGGCAGGCCGACCGGCCCGGACATCGTGGCATCGATGGTTTCCATGGAAAGCCCGCCCTCGTGACGTGCCTTGCGCGCCTTGTGCAGGCCCGAAAGCAACCAGAAACAGCCGATGCGGTTGCCGATGAAGTTCACCGTGTCCTTGGCGTGCACGACGCCCTTGCCGAGCTTCTGTGCGCCGAAGGCGGCCATGGCGGTGACCACGTCGGGCGTTGTGTCCTCGCCCGGCACGACTTCCAGGAGCTTCATGACCTTCACGGGATTAAAGAAATGGGTCACCACGATGTCGCGGCGCAGGCCCTCGGGCATACCCTCGACAATCGAACGCAGGGGGATGCCCGAGGTGTTGGTGCTGATCACAGAACCGGGCGTGCGCGCGGCTTCGAGTTTCTCAAAGAGATCGCGTTTGGTCTGGAGATCCTCGATCACCGCCTCGCAGATCCAGTCGTAGCCCGCGATCCGTTCGAGCTCCCCGAAGGTCCCGGTTTCGATCAACTTGGCGCTTTCAGGATTGTCGATCGCCGGCGAGCGGCCGCCGGTGATGCGCTCCATCGCCTTGGCCGCGGCATCCTCGTTGATCTCCAGCAGCAGGACCTTGCAGCCGGCATCGGCACACTTTCCCGCAATGCCCGCACCCATGGTGCCACCGCCGATCACCGCCACCGAGTTGATTTCACGCATCATGGTCTGAACTCCTCTCTGGTAGGGCGCTTCCTAGCGCAGCCAAGCCATGGGGCCAAGCAGAAGTCGATCCCCAACCCGTGCGGGTTCCCACGTGCCCTGATCCGCATTAGGTTCCGCCAACATCGCGGGAGACGAACCCATGGCGGGTCCAAAGTATGTCGGTTTCGATACCCTGACCTTGCATGGCGGGCAGCAGCCCGATCCGGCGACCGGCGCGCGCGCCGTGCCGATCTATCAATCGACCTCCTATGTCTTTCCCGACACGGATTATGCCGCCGCGCTCTATAACCTGGAGCGGCCGGGCCATATCTATACGCGCATCTCGAACCCCACCGTGGCGGTATTGGAGGAACGCATCGCCGGTCTGGAAGGCGGCGTGGGCGCGGTGTGCGCGGCAAGCGGCATGGCCGCCCTGCATCTAGGCATCGTGACGCTGATGGGCCAGGGCGGGCACATCGTCTCGTCGGGCTCGCTCTACGGCGGCTCGAACTACATGTTCCAGTACACGCTGCCGCGTTTCGGCATCACAACCACGCTGGTCGACCCACGCGATCCCCAAGCCTTCAAGAAGGCTATCCGGCCCGAAACGCGGCTGGTCTATGGCGAAACCCTAGGTAATCCCGGCCTAGAGGTGATGGACATTCCCGCCATCGCCGAGATCGCCCACGAGGCCAGCCTGCCGCTGATGATCGACAACACCTTTGCCACACCCTACCTCTTCAAGCCGTTCGAGCATGGCGCGGACATAATCATGCATTCGGTGACCAAGTTCCTGGGCGGCCATGGCGTGGCGATCGGTGGGGCGCTGGTCGACAGCGGCCAGTTCGACTGGGAGGCCAGCGGCCAGTTCCCGACAATCACCGAACCCTATGACGGCTACCATGGTCTTGATTTCGCCGAGGAGTTCGGGCCCGGCGCCATGATCATGCGCGCGCGCGCCGAGGGTCTGCGCGATTTCGGCGCCTGCATGAGCCCGGCCAACGCCTTCCACCTGCTGCAGGGGGTTGAAACCCTGCCCCTGCGCATGAAGCGCCATGTCGAGAACGCCCAGAGGATCGCGGAGTTCCTGGCCGGCCACGAGGAGGTGGCCCATGTGAGCTATCCCGGCCTGTCCGACCATCCCGACCATGAGATCGCCAAACGCCTGATGCCAAGAGGAGTCGGCGCCATCTTCAGCTTCGAGATCAAGGGCGGGCGCAAGGCCGGTGCGAAGTTCATCGAATCCCTGCAACTCTTTTCCCATCTCGCCAACGTGGGCGACGCCAAGTCCCTGGTCATCCATCCGGCATCGACCACCCATCAGCAGGTCGACGCCGAGGAACTCAAAGCCGCGGGCATTTCCGGGGGCTTGGTGCGGCTCTCCATCGGCCTGGAAGACGCCGGCGACCTGATCGAAGACCTCAACCGCGGCCTGCGCGCCGCCATGAAGGCCTGAACCCATGGCGCTGGAACTCACCGTAGACGGACACAAGGTTTTCGCCGCGACCGGCGGCAAGGACTTCGACCACGACCTGCCGACGCTGGTCTTCATCCACGGCGCCTCCATGAACCGGACCGTGTGGTCGGCCCAGGCGCGGTACTTCGCCCATCACGGCCACGGCGTGCTGGCCGTCGATCTGCCCGGTCACGGCAATTCCGAAGGCGATCTGCTGCCCTTGATCGGGGACATCGCCGACTGGATCGTCCGCATGTTGGATGCCGCGGACGTGAAAAAGGCGGCGCTGATCGGCCATTCCATGGGATCGCTGCCGGTTCTGGATGCCGCGGCGCGGTATCCCGACCAGGTCGAGCGCGTCGTCATGCTAGGGGTTTCCGTGCCGATGGCCGTGGCTAATGCGCTGCTGGAAAACGCCCAGGCAAACAATCCGGCCGCCTACGACATGGTCAACATCTGGGGTCACAGTAAGATCGCTCAGATCGGCGGCAACACGGCGCCGGGCATCTGGCGCACCGGCGGCGGACTGCGTCTGCTCGAGCGCAGCGGCGACGGCGTGCTCTATAACGACATGAAGGCCTGCAACGACTACACGACCGGGCTGGAAGCCGCCGCCAAGGTGACTTGCCCGGCGACGCTGATCCTGGGCGACGGGGATATGATGACTCCGCCACGGCGCGCCAAGGATCTGATGGAAGTCCTGCCTGACGCGCACATGATCGTCTTGAAGGATTGCGGGCACATGATGATGTCCGAACAGCCCAACGAGACCCTGGACGCCCTGATAGAGACCCTGGCCTGATCCGGAACCGCTTGACCGTGGCGCTGAACGGCCTTGTGATCGCCTTTCCGGCGCCGGTTCTGCTACCCTTGCCGGCGGACTGACGGGAACAGAAACCATGGGCATTGCGGCGGTCGTCTTCCTGACCCTGGGAATCCTGCTGATCGGGTTCGGTATCCTGTCGCTGGGCAATGTCTTCAACAGCGGGCTCACCCAGCACCAGCGCGACAACGCCGATCTCTCCGATCCACGCTTTCAGATGAGCATGGTGCGCATCATCCTGATGGGCGGGGTGCTGATGGTGATCGGAATCATCTGCGGCGCGCTGGCTTGAGTTCCTGCAGCACTATCAATAGAAAAGAAGCAAACTGACGGATGGCTCAGAGAATCTAAACAGCGGCGCCGAACTGGAGTTTGGTTACTGGTGGTTACTGGGTAATGAGAGGACTGGGGTAGCCAATCCGATTTCTGCTTGCCTTCGTCGAAGTGCCCTTCGTGGACGTGCGTTACGGACTGACCAGGGATGGAAGCGTCCACGACGATGAAGATCGCGATTGGGAACGGGTGAAAAATGACCTGCAACTAACCCTTTCCCAATCTCCCCTACTTCATCGACAAGAGCGGCCCTGCCGAGGTGCGGCTGACCCAAGGCAATGCGATCATGCGTTATCTTGCGCGCCGCTTCGATCTCTACGGCGACACGCACGCCGAGCGTGATGCCATCGACGTGCTGCAGGACGAGGCGTACGATTCCCGCAACCAGATTACCAAGACCGCCTATACCCTGGGAGACGCCTATCCGGGCGCATTTGCCGAGTTCGGAGCTATTGCCGTGCCGCGCTTATCTGGACGGCTTCGAGCCTTATCCCGATGTCTGGGGCAACCACGACCATATTTGTTGGTGAGCGGACCTGCGTGGTTGACTTCATCCTCTGCGAGTTGCTCTGGCAGGCAAGCCTGACGGTTCCGGGCTCAATCACTGAATCGAATCACCCTCGGCTTTTCCCGTTCATCAGTGCTTTCCCGAAAATCCGACAGATTTCGGCTTACATGGCCGGTCGGTAAGACTGGATCGGGCGCAACGGCATCAAACGCCACCACGGCGGCATGCATCTCGCCTCACCCGGCCCCTCTGGCGCTGGGATGATGCTACGGGTGTGTCCATGCTCATCTGATCGTCCTAATACCTGCAGAATGGTTTTCTGGGTCGCCATGGTCTTTGTGTTCGTGAGTCTGATGCTGATTGCCATCGGACTCATCATGTCGATGGGTCTGATGGCCACCGGTCAGGTCTTTGGTGCGGGCCGCTCCGAAGAGATGCAGCGCAATACCGACAGCACCCACACCAGGGTGCTGTCGGTATTGTCAAAGTGCTGCTGACCGACCTCGTGCTGACCGCCATCGGTTTCGGCATCATGGCGCTGGGCGGGGCCTATGATCGGGCCATGCTCTAACCACCCGCCACAATCACCGCCATTGCGCCGGCCAGGGGAAGTTCCTGGCACATGTAGAAGTCGGCGCTTTCGCGTTTGGCGTTGAGCCATACGGGATCACCCCGGCCGGCGTCCAGCCTGATCTTTGCGCCCATCGCCTGGCGCAGCATCTGCCAGGCGCCGGTGACGGTGCCGAAGAGGCGCTGGTAGGTGGTTGCCTGAGCCAACACGCGATCGGGGTTTTCGGCCATGGTGGCGACGACCCAGTCGGTTGCAATGCGCAGGTGTTCCAGCCCGGCAGCGACTGAGTCTGCCAGGCCCGTGTCCCCGGCTGCTGCGATGTCGGCGTCGATCAGGGCGAAGAGTGCGCCCGCCACCGCGCCGCCGTCACGGCCAATCTTGCGGCCGACGAGGTCGATGGCCTGGATGCCGTTGGTGCCTTCGTAGATGGGCAGAATGCGCGCGTCACGATAATGCTGAGCCGCGCCGGTCTCCTCGATGAAGCCCATGCCGCCGTGCATCTGCACGCCCTCGGAGGCAAGCTGCACACTACCATCGGTTGCCCAGGACTTCACGACCGGGGTCATGAGATCGAAGAGGCCGCGGTTGCGCGTCGCCTCTTGGCTGTCGGTTTCACGCACGGCACGGTCGAAACACCCGGCGGTCCAGTAGACCAGACCGCGCGCGGCTTCCGTGCGAGCGGTCATCCACGCCAGGGTTCGCGCGACATCAGGGTGTTGGTCGATGGTGACCTCCTCGCCGCCGCGCCGACCCTGGACGCGCTCGGCGGCATAGGTGCGGGCACCCTGTAGCGCACGCTCGCCAATAGCCAGGCCCTGCAGGCCCACGGCGATGCGCGCGTTGTTCATCATGGTGAACATGCAGGAAAGGCCCTTGTTCTCCTCACCGACCAGATAACCTGTCGCACCGCCGTTGTCGCCATAGGCCATGACACAGGTCGGGCTCGCCTTGATGCCGAGTTTCTTTTCCAGCGAGACGACCCGCAGGTCGTTGCGCTCGCCCGGCGAGCCGTCGGCGCGGAGCAGATACTTCGGCACGATGAAGAGCGAAATACCCTTCACACCGGGCGGCGCATCGGGCAGGCGCGCCAGCACCAGATGCACGATGTTCTCCGTCAGCTCATGTTCGCCATAGGTGATGAAGATCTTCTGGCCGGTGATGCGGTAGGTGTCGTCCTCGGCGCGTTCCGCGCGGGTCTTCAGGCGCGCCAGGTCGGTCCCGGCCTGCGGCTCGGTGAGATTCATGGTGCCCGACCAGGCGCCCGCGATCATGTTGGGCAGATAGGTCTCTTTCTGCTCTGGCGTGCCGTGATGGAGGATGGCCTCGATCGCGCCCTTGGTGAGCAGCGTGACGAGCGAGAGCCCCATGTTGGCTGCTTCGAACATCTCCGAGACCGCTAGCGACAGTGTCCAGGGAAGATCCTGCCCGCCGAACTCTCCCGGAAAGGAGAGTCCGACCCAACCGCCTTCCGCACAGACGCCATAAGCTTCCGCAAACCCATCGGGCAGGCGCACCACGCCGTTTTCGAGCTTCGCGCCCTGGAGATCACCCGGATGGTTGAGGGGTGCGAGCACTTCGTCGGCCACGCGTCCGGCCTCACTCAGCATGACCTCCACGAGCTCGGCATCGGCTGCGTCCTCGCCCCAAAGGGATGCGAGTTCGTCGTAGCCAGCCTGGGCTTCCAGCGAAAACCGGATGTCGTCTACGGGTGCGGCGTACGTGGTCATGGCGGTCAACCAGTTAAACGAGGTGGAAGGGAGAGCCTCGCACACACGGCACCCCGACTGCCAGCCCCGATGCATCGATATGGCCCGGAAGCGCAAAATCGACTATCACGGGCGTCTTGCATCAAGCGGACTTTGCCTATGAGCGACGACAAGACCGGCAGCGCCCACACCGAGCTTGCCAACCGGTTCGTCGAACATGCCAACGGCATGCTCGAAGCCGGCGGGGATGCCGAAGCCATCGGCCTAGCGATGACCCACGCGGCGGCCAACTTCACCGCCTTTGCAGCGGTTCTGAACGAAGGATCGCACAAGGAACTCGACAATGTCGCCGACGAGTACCACCGCCTGCTGCACGCCTATTTCGACAGCCGCAGCGGTGCCTGAGTCCCCATCCGTTGCTCCGGCAGTTCTGCGGCACAGAGCGTTGGCCGGGTTCGGGCTGTCGCTGGCCGCCTGCTTCACGCTCGATTTTTCCGACGGCCTTGCCAAGCTGATGACCGGGGATCTGCCTATCCTGGAGATCGTCGCGGCGCAGTATCTCGTCAATCTGATCCTGGCGGCGGTGCTCTTGGGACGCGAACGCCTGCGGCGCCTCACAAAACTTCCCGACCTGCGGCTGCTGATCGTGCGCTCGCTGTGCCTTCTGATCGGCAATGTCTGTTTCATGGCAGCGGTGAAGGTCATGGAATTGGCCGATGTCATCGTGATCGGATTTGTCGCGCAGCTCATGATCATCCGCGCCTATGCCCTGGCGCCTGCCTCTCTTCTGGCACCGTTCCAATATCTTGAAATCCTGGGTGCGGTTGCCGTCGACTATCTGCTGTTCGCCGACCTGCCCGATCTCTGGACCGTTGCCGGCATCGCCCTGATCGTCGTCACCAGCCTGACGATCGCATGGTGGGAAGCGCGTTCCCCCCACCATCACCACGAGGATTTCCGGACGTGATCGCCGTTCGCCCGGTTCTTGAGCCCCCGGTATCGCGGCACCGCAACGCCCCGGTCACCGCGATCGGGCTCTGGATGGTCGCCGCGCTGCTGTTCGTGTCGCAATCTGCGATCCTGAAGTGGCTGGCTGACGACTATCATTTCTCCGAGATTCTGTTCGCCCGCTCCATCGTGGTCGTCTTGGGAACCATGATCCTGCTTGGCCGCGGCGATGGGCTGCGCGCACCGTTCCGCACGCGGAAATTCCGCCTGCACCTCATGCGGTTCTTCTGCTTCACGGTTGCCCTTGCGTCGTTCATCCAGGCCGTGCGCGTGATCCCGCTTGCCGACGCCACTGCCGTCAGCTTCGCCGCACCGCTCTTCATGACCGCGCTCAGCGTGCCCCTGCTGGGCGAAAAGGTCGGCATCCGGCGTTGGAGCGCCATCATGGTGGGCTTTGGCGGCGTCCTGGTGATCGCCAATCCCTCGACCGGCATCTTCGAGATGGCCGCACTCTGGGCGCTTCTTTCGGCCCTGGGCTATGCCTTCGCCATCATCGTGACCCGTATCGTCACCAAAACCGACCAGACCGTGGTCATCGTGTTCTGGCTCAATGCGCTTTATGTCATCACCATGCCCGCCTTCGCGCCGTTCTTCTGGGTTCTGCCGACATGGACGGATATCGGACTGATGATCGGCTGCGGCCTGGTCGTGCTGATCGCGCAACTCATTGCCGTACAGGCCTGCACGCTGGCTCCGCCGCAGGTGCTCGCACCCTTCGACTACACTGCCATGATCTGGGCGACGCTACTGGGCTTCCTCGTATGGGGCGATCTGCCGAACTGGACCGTGGTGAGTGGCGCCGCAGTCCTGATCGCCAGCGGCATCTACATCCTGCTGCGCGAAGCACGTCTGCAGAGAGAGGTTCAGGCTTCCAGCAGCGAGTCGTAGAAGGGCTCGGCAGACGCAGTTTCGATGAGCCTTCCCCGTTCGATGACGAAAAACCGGTTGGCGACCCCGTCGACGAAGCGGCGGTCGTGGCTGACCATCACGCAGGTGAGGTCGCGGGTCAGCACCTCGTCTTCCAGCCGCTCGCGCCCATCGACATCGAGGTGATTGGTCGGCTCGTCGAGTATAAGCAGATTGGGTTCCTCGAACTTCAGCAGCAGGAACAGCAGCCGTGCACGCTCTCCGCCTGAGAGCGTGCCGATGATGCGTGTCTGCTCGACATGGGGAAAGCCGGCGTTGATGAGTTCCGAGCGTACACGAAGGTCCGGCACCGGAAAACGGCCTGCGAAGAAGCGGAACATGGGCTGGTCGTCGGGCAGGCGCGAGAGATCCTGATCGAAGTAGCTGGCCAGAACCTGCGGATTGAAATAAACTTCCGCCTTTTCGGCGATGCGGTCGCCGTGGTTTTCGTATTCGGCCGTCAGGCAGCGCAGAAAGGTGGACTTGCCCGAACCGTTCGCACCCAGAATGACCGCGCAATCGCCGCGCGCCAAGGTCAGCCGCTCAATAGTGAAGAGATGTTTGCCGTCGGGCGCATCGATGGAGCACTGGTTGCAGCGCACCAGGATGTTGGCCTGCGCCTCGCTTTCGCGCAGTTCCAGACGGCGCCTATCCTCAGGCGCGACATAGGTCACTTCCGCCTTCTTCTTCTCGATGCGTTTTTCGATGCTCCGTGCGCGCCTGGAGAACTTCTCGTTGTCCCACTGCTTGCCCCACAGCGCGAGCCGTTTGGCGCTGCGGCCCAACCGCTTGATTTCGGCTTCCTCGGCCTCGCGCGCACGGGCCGCTGCCAGGTCGTGCTCCACGAGAAGCTGGCGCGCGCGGGTGTAGCTGCCGGGAAAGTCGAACAGCACGGCATCGCGCAGGAACATGGTGCGGTTGGTGCAGCGGTCGAGCACCTCGCGGTCGTGGCTCACCATGATCAGCGGGCCGCGCATCCCTTCTTCCAGCCAGCGTTCCAGATGCAGGATCTTGGCAAGGTCGAGATGGTTGGTCGGCTCATCGAGCAGCAGCAGATCGGGTTCGGGCAGGCGCGCGCGGGCAATCAGCGCCAGGCGTTGCCAGCCGCCCGATAGCTTGGCGACAGGCCGGTCGTGAAATTCGTATGGAAAGGCGAGCGAAGCCAGTACCACGTCAACCTTCCACAAATCCGTATCGCGCAAGGCTTCCGGCAGGGCGTCGAGCAGCGCATCCCGCAGAGAGAAATCGAGAAGGGCCGTCGGCATCTCCTGCTCGGACACGCCGACGGTCAGGCTCCGGCGCAGGGCGAGATCACCGGCGTCGATGTCATGACGGCCGGCCAGTGCGGCCAATAGGGTCGATTTACCGCTGCCGTTTGCGCCGACCAGGCCGATACGGTCGTTTTCGCCCACGGCAAAACCGGCATCGCGCACAAGTGGCACGACGCCGTGAGAAACCGTCAGTTGGGAGGCGATGAGAAGCGACATGACCCGTTCGATTTTCTGGCCGGGCTTCATAACGGCTATTGGTCAAGAGGTCGATGCCGTGGCGCCGGGGATGCGGGATAGGTATGGTTCGCCCGCAACCCGAGGAGCCAGCCATGAGCTACCGTGTCCACACCCACATCAACGGACGTATCTTCGAAGTCACGCTCGACAACCCCAAGGCCAACGCCATCGGCGCGGAGGTGAGCCGCGCGATGAACGAAGCCTTCATCCGGTTCCGTGACGATCCCGAACTGTGGGTCGCGATCCTGACCGGTGCCGGCGACCGTTTCTTCTGCACGGGCTGGGATCTCAACGACGGAGCCGAAGACGAACCCGATAAGGATTTCGGACCGTTCGGTTTCGGCGGCGTGTCGGGCATGTACGATCTCAACAAGCCGGTCATCATGGCGATCAATGGCTACTGCGTTGCGGGCGGGTTCGAACTGGCACTTTCGGGTGACCTGATGGTGGCTTCCGAGAACGCCGAATTCTTCCTCTCTGAGGTCAATGTGGGTTTGACCACTTCGGGGGCGAGCATTTCGCGCCTGATGGCGCGCTTGCCCCGGCACATCGCCATGCAGCTGCTGCTGACCGGACGGCGCATGAAGGCCCAGGAGGCGTTCGACCTTCATCTCGTCAACCGCGTCGTGCCCCAGGGTCAGGCCCTGGCCGCGGCACGGGAATTCGCCGAACAGATCGCCGCAGCCGCACCGCTTTCGGTGCAGGCCGAAAAGCAGATGGTCAACCTGGTCGGCGACCTGCCGCCCCACGAGGCCGACAAGCTGGAGAAGGCCGGCGGGCTGACGGCCAAGGCGCGTGTTTATGAATCGTCCGATTCCAAGGAAGGCGCGCGCGCCTTCATCGAGAAACGCAAGCCGGTGTGGACAGGTCGTTAGGGTGGGTTTGCTCCTTCCCCTGGGCGCGCCTATATGAAAATGGCAGGATGAAGAAGCCGATTGCGGGAGAAATGAGATGTTGGTTGTTGTGTCGCCGGCCAAGGCACTGAATTTCGATCCCGCGCCCGAAGACCTGCCCGCGACCCAACCCGCGCTGCTTTCCCAGACCCGCGAACTGATGAAAACTGCGCGCCATCTCTCGCGCACTGAAATCGCCGGCCTGATGGACCTTTCCGACAAGCTCGCCGACCTCAACCACGAGCGGTTCCGCGCATTCCGCCTGAAACACAGCAACGACAACGCAAAGCAGGCTGCGCTGGCCTTTGCTGGCGACACCTATCGCGGGCTGGACGCCGCCAACCTGGAACGCGAGGATCTGCACTATGCCCAGGACCACCTGCGCATCCTGTCGGGCCTCTATGGCGTCCTGCGCCCGCTGGACCTGATCCAACCCTATCGCCTGGAAATGGGCACACGCCTTGCCACCGGACGCGGTGAGAACCTCTACGACTTCTGGGGAGAACGCATTGCCCGTGCGCTTAACCGCGACCTGAAGGGCGAAAGAGCGCCCGTTCTGGTCAACGCGGCATCCCAGGAATACTTCGGCGCGGTCAAACAGAAGAAACTGAAAGCCCGCGTCGTCACACCGGTCTTCAAGGAAGAACACGACGGTGTGGCGAAGATCATCAGTTTCTCGGCCAAGGTCGCGCGCGGCATGATCGCCCGTCATATCGTGCAGAATCGTCTGGACCGTCCCGAAGCCCTGAAGGACTTCGCCGAAGACGGCTACCGCTTCCGCGGCGATCTGTCGGACGACGACACCTACGTTTTCGTGCGCAAGAACTGATTCGGATTATTCCTAGCGATCTGCTGGATGTAGCCGACCGCGCCATAGGCAAAGGCATTGGGCCGGATGTCGTGCACTTCGGCCTTTTGCGCGATCCTGCGAAGAAACTCGATCAGATGTTCATCGGTTTCATGGTGAAGCGCCTCGTCGCGCTTGATGTCGTAACCGCCCCATTTGAGATCGCGCAGCAGGACGAGCGATTGCGTCAGCGCGGTTCCGGTCTCCTTGTCGGAATGTTCGTCGCACAGGCCGTTGTCCGGGCCGATCATGATATGAAGATCGGCAAGCGAACCGAAGACATGACGTTTTTCCTCATCGATTCCATCCCACTGATGAAAGGCATCGAAGATTTTCAACTCGACCGGGGCTCCGCCCCGCCTGAGATCGTCGCAGATGATCCTTGTCCGCTCGACCGAGACGTTCTCGTCCTTCTCACCGATCATCATCAAAACCGGCGCACCGGTGGCAATGGGTCTTTGCAGGCGGGGTATGCTGCATCCGTAGTATGCGACATGATCGGAAAACCGCAGACCAGCATTCCCGAGGTAGGTTCGGCTGATCTGCTCATAGGCAGCAAGGGTTGTGACCATGTCACCCCACGAGAAACCCATGACCGAAATCACCTGCGGATTCACGGCGCTGTGTTCGGCGAGTGGCGGAGCAC
This sequence comes from Alphaproteobacteria bacterium, assembly GCA_965204785.1. Lineage (GTDB taxonomy): Bacteria > Pseudomonadota > Alphaproteobacteria > SP197 > SP197 > SP197. The sequence continues at coordinate 2,311,419 of OZ242015.1, forward strand.
ACCAAACACAGCGGCCATGACCGATCAGGTTGTGGCCTGTAGGGCCTTTCTCTCGTCGTCGGCATCGGCTAGGCCACACGAGCGGAAACTATCGATGGAAAGCGCGACCACGCCCGCCTTGGCGAGTTTGTGGCCGTAAGCCAGTTCCCACTCCGGCTTCTGACTGCCCAGTCCCTGAACGATCACCATCGCCGCACGGTTCTCTCGAGGACCTTGCGGAAGGAAAAGTTCGGCTTCGACCTCAACGGGTTCGCGATCCCATGCATCCTCGTTCACATCCCTCAGCTGAGCCGACTCAAAACTGGGATAGCGAACCGTCTCAGGCACGGATAGTTCACCCTCGACTTCCACAATCTTCTTGCCGGTTTCCCCACCCATCAGGCATCGTTCCTTCGTTGCTCGGTCATTTTGCGCAGGGCGTCGAGCATAGCAACGTCGCCAAGCACACGCGGCACCTTGTTTTGACCACCGAGCTTGCCGCGTTCCTTCATCCATGCAGCAAAGGTACCCGGCGGAGCGACAGCCAGTTCGGGTTCCATCATATGCATGCCGCCCTGCCGGTGATCGGCATAATCCGCATTGGTTCCCACCAAGTAGGAGTCCAGCAACTCGACAAAATGCCGCAGCGCCGCGGCGGCGGGGACATCAGACATGAGCTCCACAACGTATAAGTGCCGGCCGCACGATTCGTTCCCTTCGGGATAAACGCGGCCAACGGAGAAATCGGCAACCTCTATGGCCGATATCCTAGGCCGCCCGCGTCACCGCCGACACGATCTCCTCTTCGATTAGATGCTCGCCGAAGGCCGAAAGCGACGAGGCCGTCTGGCCGGTGACCAAGATGCGGGGAGGATCAAGCGACACAAAACGCACCGTATCGCCGATGATGTAACCTCAGGCGCCCACGGGCATGTTCAGGACGAGCGCATAGTTCACGCCGGCTTGCACATTGCCCATCCAATGGCGCGGCGAGTTTTCGTAGTCCAGCGCATTGGCCAGGACGAGTTCGAAGAAGATGTCGCCATCGATCTGCAGGCGCAGTCCCTCGCCAACGCCGCGGTCCGTGACGGCGAGAAATCCTTCGCTTGCCGGATAGACATCGCGAAGGTCGACGGCAGTATCGCCGAGCAGCGTCTCGAAGGCATTGCGGTAGGGAGCGAAGTTGACGCCGCCATAGACAATCAATTCGAGATTTGGATAGGCGTCGCGCAGGCCTCCTCCCGTCTGCGCCGCTGCGCTCTGAAGGAACAGCAGCAGCCAACTCGCGGTACCGCCAATCGTCCCGATGTCTTCCGCCCGGGAGAGCGGCAGGAGTTCCACCAGCTTGACGTCCCAATCGGCGATCTGGGCAAGGTGCGATGTGGCGACGACATCTTCTATTGTCCAATACCGCGGCTGTACGCCAAACAGCCGGAACTCGTTGGGCAGTTCTTCGTCTGCATCGATGACGGCATTGATTCCAGCTACGAAACCAGCCAGCCAGGCCCTGGTTTCCTCCGGCATGGACGAAACGATCGCAGGCACCGCACGCGGAAAATCGACGATGCGCAGGGTATGGTCGACCGGCAGCACAGCCGGGCCGGCCACCGCGCTCAAGCGGCCATAGGCGATCATGCGCATGATCTCGATCTGAGCGAGGTGCAGATGGGCGGGCACGGCGGCAACGGCGAGGTCGCGGTCGCTCTGCGCTTCGATGAACGGTATCTGGTGCTCGCTCCATGCGATGTGGCTTCGTGCTTGAGCGGCAGCCGGTCATGGGGAAACATCGAAAGACGCGCGGTGAGCGTGCGCTCGCGCAAGGGATGCACCAAGGCACCAACGGCCAGCCTGCCCGCCAGGGCCAAGAGCCCATGCAAACAGTGAAAGCGGTTCATGTCCAATCGTCTGGCATTGCAAAACAACGGCTGAAACGTGGCTTTTGTTCCCTCCATGGAGCGCCTGGAGAGGCGGTGCGCGGAACTTTCGCCATGCTCGGGAATTGAGAGATGAGCAGCCCGGCATCGGAACGGACGAAAGAGCATCATGGTCGAAAACTACGCGCACGCGGATCGGGAGGCATCATCACGGGAGCTTCCCGAGGGCTTTAAGCGCCGGTTGTTTGTGCAATTCCTGACGGAAATCGGCCCGCTTCTCCTGTTTTCCTGACCTTCATATGGACAGACATTCTTTGGGCAACCGCTGTATACGCCATCGCCACGATGCTCGCCTTGTGTCTGACCTGGATCAGAAAACGCAAGCTGACGGTACTGCCCCTGGTTTTGACGGCTCTGGTGATGATCTTCGCAGGGCTGACGATCGCGCCCTGGACGAAGCGATGTTCATCAAGATCAAACCCACGGTCGTCAACGGTTGCTATGGCCTCGTGCTGATCGTCAGGTGGTTTGCCGGCTTCCGCCTGGTCGACAAGGTTCTGGGCAAGGATGCCTTGCTGGACGAAGAAGGCTTGCGGAAACTGACCTTGCGCACGGGTTTCTATCTTCTGGGGCCGGCACTGAAGAACGCAGTGGTCTGGCGCACTTTACCAACCGATTCCTAGGTGCTGTTCAAAGTCTTCGTCATCGTCGCCTGCAACATCGTCTTTGCGTGGATCAACCTACCGCTGATCAGAAATCATCTGCAACACAAAGCACCCTCCCGACGCAGGTTCAACTCAGGTCAGTTCAGCGCGCCATCAAGCCATCCGCCCAGTCCAGGAGTCCGGGCCAAATCTCGTCCCAGCAGCACACGTGCGCTTGGCCCGGAACGACGACCACATGGCTTCGGGAAGGATCGTCCATACGCGCAAGGTAAGCCTCAAGATCGTCGCGTGTGACATTGGTGTCCTCGGTCCCGACAAAGTGCACTTGGGGAATATGGTCGATGGTCCCGGCCACATCAGCGGCATTCAGCGAATCCCGCAAGGGCGTCACACCATGACGCGCCGTCCAGACCGCGTGATCGAGATTGCCGGTCACCGTGATCAGATTGGCCACATCGTCGCGGCGGGCGGCCACAAGAGCGGCCAGCACACCACCTCCGGAAACCCCGACAAGCCGCAGACCGCTTGCCCCGGCATCGGTCTTGAGGCGATCGAGAGCACGGTCCAATGAAACCACAACCTCTTCGCTGTAGCGCGCCAAGGACCAGTAGTCAGACGGGCAGTTCCGCAAGGCATTCGCGGGCAGATAGAAGCATGGACGCGCGAGATAGGCGACATTGGCTGCGTCGTCCCGGACCGCCATGCGCAACACGCGATCGACACGCGGTGTCGGATCCCCCGAGAGTTCCGTCGGCGAAATCCAGGCAAGACCGTCGCCTTCGAGATAGACCGTCAGCATGGGCGCGCCGGGTTTTGAGAAGCGGCGGTAGCTCAAAAGCGCGAACGCGCCGGCATCGACCCAAGCCGGCTCCCAGCCATGGTCCCGCGCCGTCGCATCGGGGATGGCCTGCCAGACGGAAAGCCCGGGAACCTTTCCGCCGGCCCAGTATCCGGCCAGCAGGCTTCCGGTCACCAGGAGAAAGAACGCCATGGCGGCCAAGCGGTTCATGTTCCCCGCGGCGGGACCGTGCCGGCGGTTTCAACGATGAGGTTGTAGTGTTCGGGCCGACGGTGCGCTTCGAAATTGAAGATATTGGCCTTGATGTAGGCGCCGGCATCGAGATCGCAGTCGGCCACAATCAATTCGTCTTCCAGCGTGCTCGCCAACGCGGCAACCTCCCCATTGGGCGTGCAGATCGCACTGGAGCCCATCATGTGCACGCTGTCCTCGTGTCCCGCCTTGGCCACGCCCACGACCCAGGTGCCGTTCTGATAGGCGCCGGCCTGCATGGTGAGGAGATTGTGGTGGATGCGCAGATGCGGCGGCTCGAAAGTCTGGCCGTTGAGCGTGGGCGTGTTGTAGCCGATGACGACGAGTTCAACGCTCTGCAGGCCCAGCACGCGGAAGGCTTCGGGCCAACGCCGGTCATTGCAGATCAGCATGCCGAGCTTGCCGCCCATGGTCTCCCATACGGGAAAGCCCAGGTTGCCGACTTCGAAATAGCGCTTCTCGAGGTGCTGAAACTCACGCTCGGGATCGAATTGGGCGTGACCGGGCAAATGAATCTTACGGTACTTGGCAACAATCTCGCCGGACTTGTCGACCAGGATGGCGGTGTTGAAGCGGTGCTCGCCATCGACCTCCGCATAACCCAGATGAAAGCCGATCCCCAGATCGCACGCGGCATCGAACAGGGGCTGTGTATCGGGGCCCGGCATCGAAAATTCGTAATAGCTGTCGAGTTCCTTCTGGTCCTCGATCAGCCAGCGGGGAAAGAACGTGGTGAGTGCGAGTTCGGGAAAGACCACCAGGTCACAGCCACGCCCGGCGGCCTGGCGCATGAGATCGACCATACGGGCAACGGCCGAAGCCTTGGAATCGGCGCGCTGGACCGGACCCATCTGGGCCCCGGCCACGGTCAGAACGCGTTTCGCCATGGCGATCTTCCTTCCTAGTTTCGGGCGGCCTGGATCGTGTTGAGCGCCATCGCCGTGGCGGCCTGGGTGGGTTCGATCACGGGGATGCCGACGCGCTGTTCCAGCAGGCGCCGGTACTGCGCCATGCCGGCACAGCCCATGACGAGGACATCCGCACCATGATCCTTCTTCAGGCGGCTGCCCACCGCGGTCATTCGGTCGAGCACCTTGTCGGCCTGGCCAAGTTCCGTCACACCCATGTCGATCGCGAGATCGGCAGCGAGTTTGTCGAGCAGGCCCAGCGAGCCGATGTGACGGCGGTGGCGCGGCAGGGAACGCGACAAAATAGAAATCACGCCGAAGCGCTCGCCGATCGCCGTAGCCGCGGCGTAACCGCATTGGGCAATGCCGAAAACCGGCGCGCGGCTGGCTTCGCGTGCCGCGTGAAGGCCGGGATCGCTGAAACAGGCGATGACGAAGGCCGAAGTCCGGTTATGTTCCTTTTCGACTGTCGCGATGATCGACCCGACAACCTGGGCGATATGCCGGTCGGTTTCGACACCGGGAGGGCCCTCCTCCAGGGTCACACAATCGATTTCCGGCCCGTTGTCGAAGCGCAGGCCATCGAGCGCCTTCGACATGCGTGCGGTGACATCCCGACTGCTGTTGGGGTTGATGACGAGGATACGGCAGGTCATGGCGTCAAACGGGCCGCACGAAGCAGCCGTCACCCGGAGCGGTCAGCACTTCGCCACCGAAAAACGCTTCCCTGCCTCGCAGCCAGACCTTCATGACCTTTCCCGTCATCTCCATGCCGTCATAGGGACTCCAAGGCGCCAGATTGCAGTGCAATGTAGCATCGTCATGGCGGTAGGGCTCGCGCCCCACGACGACGAGATCGGCATCAGCCCCGACCTGGATGGCGCCTTTTTTGGGCCAGAGCCCGAAGTGGCGAGCAGGCGCTTCGCACAGCATGTCGGCCACCATGGTCGGCGAATGACCGCGCTCGGCAACCACCGTCAGCATGGCGGACAGCAGGCATTCCACGCCCGGGGCACCCGGAGCGGCCTGGAAGATGTTGTCGTCGGTTTTTCGTTCCAGCGGCCAGGAGCAGTGATCCGACGAGACGAAGGTCACGTCACCGCCAACAAGACGTTCCCAGATGGCATCCTTCTGGTCTGGCCGGATGGGAGGATTGACCTTCCCGCGCGCGCCGCGCTCAAGCACATCGGCCTCGTCGAAGACCAGATAGTGAATGCAGGTCTCGCAGGTCGCCTGGAAGCCCTGCTCGCGGTAATTGCGCGCCATGTCGAAGCCGCGCGCCAGGGAGGAATGCACGATATGCGCGCGTGCGCCGGTCTGCGCACCCATCTCCAAAATAGCCGCGTTGGCCAATAGTTCGGCCAGCGGCGGCCGGCTGGGATGATGCACGTTGGCGCCCATCTGCTTGGCTTTCTTGAAGCGCGCGATGGCGTCGTCGACCACTTCCTGGTCTTCGTTGTGCACGGCGACCGTCAAGCCGGTCTCGGCAATGGCGGAAAAAGCGCGCGCCATCTCGTGATGGGGAATGCGCGGAAACCGGTGCGGGTTGGCCTCATAGGTCGACATCTTGAAAGCGCATACCCCGCCGTCGGCAAGAGCGGCGATCTGATCGACCTCCACCGTCTTCTTCACCGAGCCGTAGAGCGCCACATCGCAATGCGCGACCGCGTCGGCGGTCTCGATCTTGGCGCCGAGCAGATCGCGGCTCCATACCGGATCGGGCTCATCGAACGGCATATCGACAATGGTCGTCACGCCCCCGGCGATGGCACTGCGCGAGAGGTCTTCGAGTCCCTTGAAGCCCGCGATGGAACCGGCGTGGGTCTGGCCGTCGACGACGCCGGGAAAGATCAGGTTGCCCGTGGCGTCTTCCGTCTTGCGCGCCTCCGGCGTCTCGCCCTGGCCAACCGTCGCGACCTTGCCATCCTCGATGGCGACCCAACCATTCTCCGCCACCTTTTCGGACAGGACCAGATCACCTTTGAGCACCAGATCGAACGCCATGGCTATTGTATACCTCCTTCAATTGGGTTCTGTTCTATCGCGTAACCGCGCCGATGACCAAGCCGGACTCCCTGCCAAACTTTCGTAGTCACGGAACCATAAGAGCTCCGGCGCGTTGACTTCACAAGCGAGCGCGGCTGGCCCGTCCATCGGCCCTGCTACCCAATTCATGCGTAGAATTCTGATCGCAACCGTTTCCGTGGTTGCACTTTCCCTTGGTTCCGCCGTTGCGGACGACGATGCTCTCGTCATCGAGGAGGGCGGCGCAGCCGAAGCTACAATCGATGCATCCGACGCAGATGTCACCATCGACAATGCGTTCGGGGTCGGGAACTATGACGCTAGGGAAATTCTCGACGCTGATATCGTCAGCCTTGATGGCAGGGCCATCGCCCAGCCCATCGATTTGCTGGTCGACAGCGACGAAAACATCGCCTTTGTCGTCACCTACTACCCAGGATCAGTTGATTGCCACCTCCACCGACACGCTTCGGGCTTACCGCAGTGGCGGCACACTGATGCTCGAGTCTGATCGTGCCCGTGAGGAACTTGTGGAAGCAGGACCGTTCGATGCGTTACGCTTCGACTATCGTCTCTATTCTGAACAACATGGTCGGTCTGAGCGAGGCCGAGACCGAAACCACGGGCGACTGAACAAGAACATGCGATCGCAGGTGTGTGGTGAAGGCTGCTGGGCCTAACCGTTCGGCATCCCTTCATTTCATGACACTGGCGACATGGTAGGGTCGCGCTGAAAAGCAGATGCAGTGATCTGCGACGTGGGGTTCCAGTGCCTTGACGAGGTCGCGGCGGTCTGCTGTCTCACGGTTGAGACGCTCCATCGCACGCTCCACGTCGGCGATGACCGCATTGATATCGATGGTCAGGAACCGGCGATTCTCATAGACGAACCGTCCGTCGATCATGACATGGTCGACCGATGCACCATCATCGGCGTAGACAAGCTGGTTGAACGGATCGTTGAGCGGCACGTAGGCCAGATCGCGCAAGTCCAGGAATGTGAGATCGGCCTTGTAGCCGGGCGCGACGTGGCCGATCAGCCGCTCGAACCCCATCGCACGCGCGCCGCCCGCGGTTGCCATTTGCAGAGCTTCGGCCGACGACACCCAGGCGCGAAGGTCGTGAGTCAGAACCCGCGAGACATAGGTCGCCAGCCGCACAGCCTCGAACATGTTCTGGTTGTCCGAGGAATTGGAGCCGTCCGATCCCAGACCAACATTGACGCCCGCCGTGTAAAGTTCCCGCACATGCGCGAGGCCTGAGCCAAGACGCATGTTGCTGGCTGGATTGTGCGCGACCGAGGCGCCACGATCCGCCATGCGCCGCATGTCATCGGGGTCGAGCCAGACGCCGTGGCCCGCCGTGAACCGTTCGTTGAGAAGACCGAGATCCTCAAAATGGGCGGTCAGCGTCTTGCCGTAGGTTTCCTGTCCCACCAGCGCCTGGAGCTTTGATTCCGCCATGTGGGTCTGCACTTGGCACTGGAATTCGTCCGAGAGGCTTCGGCACGCAGTCAGAAACGCGTCGGTGCAGTGCATTGGGATCGTGGGCGCAATCCCAAAACGCAGGCGGTCCGTTTCGAAGGGCCAGGTCGCCAGCACCTCCCGGCAGGCCTCGATCGACGCGCCGAAAGGATCGAGCCGCCACTGTTCCACCGTCTTGCGCAGATCCGCCGGCAGGGCATCGGCCAGGCCGGGAACAATGTCGTAGAAGGAGAGATCCGCCATCATCGGCGTAATGAGTGCGCGCATGCCGATGGTGTCGTACGCGCGCGCGACTTGATGCATGCCCTCGACGCTGGGCCGGGGCTGCTCCCAGGTAAGGTCATAGACCGCCGTGCAGCCGCGCCGGATCATGTCGGCGGCGTTCAGCAGGGTCGCCAGATACTTGTCCTCGTGCGCACGCTTCGCGCCGATCCAGGGCCCGGCATTGAGCAGCAGTTCCAGCGACCAGAGATCGCCCCTGCCCTTGCCGAAGCTGCCGTGGCCATGGGTATGCGCGTTGACCAGACCGGGGATGACGATTTGGCCGGAGACATCCCGCTCCCAGGCAACCTCGGGAGCCGGCATGTCGCAAGGTCCGCACGCGCGAATAACCCCGCCGTCGATCAGGATGTCTCCGCGTTCGGCCGTGCGGGCTTGCGCATCCAGGATGAGGCCGCCACGCAGGACGAGGGGACGCGAGGCCATGGCTTAACCTGCGGTGATCACGCGTGCGACATGGTCTTCCCAACGGTCCCGCGGCTGCCATCCCAAGGCGTCGAGCGTGGGCTGCAGGTCATAAGCCGTGGCGCGCGGGTCGTTCTCGTAGACTTCCGGCCGCAGAAGCTCAGGGATGATGTCAAAACCTTCGGAGATGTTTTCGACCGTGGGGCGGTGCCCGAGCGAATCCGGGCCTGAGACGAAATAAGCGCCGTAGCGGATGCCCTGGGCGTTGAGCGCAGCACGGAAGGCGCGCGCCGCATCCTCCGGCGTGACGACACCGCGGATCGGCGAGAGGGTTTCGCGCAGTTTCCGCCAGTTCTTGCCACTTGCCGGAGGGGGTGGCTCCACACCGTCCCGTTCGGCCGCGAGACAGGCGATGGAGTAGGTAATGTCTGGTTGGGCCACCAGGGTCGGACGCAGGCATATCACCGACATCTCCCCCCGGCGGACAAACGTGCGGGCGAACTCCTCGCAGACCTTCTTGGTCACACCGTAGGATTGGAGCGGCAACAGATCGACATCGACCGGAATGGGAAGCTGCATCGGCGGATTGGCAGGTCCCAGCCCCACCGCCGCGACACTGGAGGCGATCGCGAGCCGTTTGATACCTAGTTCCTCGGCGGTCTGCAGGACATGCCAGGTACCGCGCAGGTTGACGTCGATGAAGGCCTCCTCCTCTGGAACGATGCCATCGTCCAAGGCAGCGAGATGCACGACGACATCGTGGCCCTTGAGCGCAGAGCGCACCGCATCAAGATCACGTGTATCGGTCTTGATGAACGCGACATCCTCGGGAAGGGGTTTGAGATCAATGGAGGTGACCTCGCAATCATTCATGAGTTCGCGCACAACATAGCGGCCCAAAAGCCCGCTGCCGCCGGTGACGGCTACCCTGTTGAACGGCATGTCGGCCATGATCTCTCCAGGTGTTCCAGAACGCGTTTGCGGAAGGCCATGGTCGCACCTTCCCAGATCGGTGAAGCAGGCGGAAGCCCGCGCGCGGCAGGCGAGGCCGAGGCGGCTTGGAGCTCATCGAGCACCGTGAAATCCTGGCGGTTGATGCGGTCCCAGGCATTGAGCGACGCCTGCCGGCCAGCGGAAAGTTCGGGATCGGTTGCATCCTCGCCCAGAAAATAGAAGGCGAGGGTCTCACGGGCGGCCCGCGGACCCAGGGGTTCGACGCGAAAGAACATCACGTGTTCGGGCACGAATTCGAACAACGTGTTGGGGAACAGCATGGCAATGTCCTGGCTGGCCTTCTGCCCGGCATCGAAACCCGGAAACGTCCGAAAGCCCGCATCACCCTTGTTCTTGTCCGCCGCTCCAGAGGTGTACTGAATGCCGATCAGGTTGACGTCGTCGAGAACCTTGAACCTGTGTGCCGTTTCCACGGGACCCAATTCGGGGTGCAGGAAGGGAAGATGATAGGTGTCGAGATAGTTCTCGATCACCAGCTTCCAGTTGACCGGCACATCGTAGGTCAGATGCGCGGCATAACGCAGCAGGGAAAGATCAGCATGGGCCCATCGCGCCATCAGGGGCGCGGCATGCTCCTCGAATGCAGGCGCATTCTCATCGAGGCAGACAAAGATCTGATCGCACCAGGTCGCGCAACGCACCGGCAGTAGACCGTATTGCGCCTTGTCGAACCCTTCGGGTGCGGTGCCGTCGTCCAAGGACCAGTAGGGCGCGGTGCGCAGCGCACCGTCCAATCCGTAGGCCCAGCCATGATAGGGGCAGGTGAGCGCCGCCCTCGCGTTGCATGGCTCGCGGACCAGACGCGATCCGCGATGGCGGCAAACGTTGTGGAATGCGGCGATCGCCCCGTCGCGCCGGCGGATCACAATAAGCGGCAACCCAGCGACTTCCAGGGGAAGTATGTCGCCCGGATCGGATACCTGAAATCCCGATGCTGCGTGTACCCAGGTCTTGGAGAACAGCATGTCTTTTTCGGCATCCCAGGATGCTGCACTACCGTAAGCATCGGCCGGGAGTTCGGGTGGATTTTCCGATACGCGCGTCATGACACATCAACAGTGGGACCACGGCCCGACCGGGGTCAAGCCAGGCCCGTTGTACGAGCCTGCTTACGCGGCACCACGAGCGCATCGACGGCAACACAGCCCCGTGGCCCCGCGATCAGCGGATTGATGTCGAATTCCGCGATCAGATCGCCGAGACATTGTGCGATGGCGGCAAGGGCCGCTACGGCGGAAACGATCGCCTCCACGTCACTGGGTTCGGCGCCGCGCACGCCGTCGAGCAGAGCGCGGCAGGCCAGGCCGCCGACCGCGCGGCGGGCACTGGCCCGGCCGGCAGGCGGCATGATGAAGCGCCGGTCCTTCATGACCTCGATGAGCACCCCGCCGGCGGCCACCATGACGAGCGGTCCGAACTGATCGTCGACCACAAGGCCCGCGGCCAGCTCGACACCCTTCGGCGCCATGGCGGCGATCAGGACGCGCGGTCCAAGACGGCTCGACATCTCTTCGTAGGTGCGTGTGAGAGCACCCGCGTTACCGAGATTGAGCGCCACGCCGCCGACATCGCTCTTGTGAAGAATGCCCGGCTCGGCCGTTTTCAGGGCAACGGGGCAACCAATGTCTTCTGCCAGCCGAAGGGCTGCCTCGCGGCTCTGCGCGATACCACGCTTGGGCGTGGCGATTCCGAAGGCGTCGAGCAGATCAAGACCCTCGTTTTCGTCCAGAGGCATTCCGTCGCTCAGGCGCTTGCGCCAGGCCGTGACCACTTGGTCCCCAGGCAGCTCCGGCATATCGCCCGGGCCGTCGTCGACGCGGTCGCGGCGCGCCATGGCAAGCTTGACGGCCGTGAGAAAGGTCTGGGTGCCATCGAACACGAGAGCGGGGCTGGTGACCGACCTCGCGCGTGTTTCGGCCTTCAGCGCCCGGCTCCAGTGCTGACAGATATAAACCGGCTTGTCCGTCACACTTTCGACGCGTTCGCCTATATCCAGAAGGCCCGCGCTGGCGTCCTCCTCAAACCCGAGGTCAGAAAATAAGGCGGTCATCGCCGCATCCTCATCTTCAGCTAGCGCAGTCATGCAGCCTGCGAAGACGTTTTCCCAATCCTTTCCGGTACCCCAGACATCGGTGGGATTGACTGGCTCCAGACCGTATTCCAGCAACCCGGCCAGCTTCTTCACCGTTTCGGGTCCGATATTGGCCAGCGGCACGTTCATGCGGTCAGCGAGATCGATCAGCATACCCCGTGCGCCGCCTGAATCCATGATGCCGGCCAGTCCCCCGGGTGCGAGCCGCTTGTGGTGCGCAAAGATACGGCTGCCCGCAGCCAGTTCGTCCCAGGTATCGACGCGCAGGACGCCGTAGTGGTCAAAGAGCGCTTCGTAGGCCGCGTCATCACCGGCCAATGCGCCCGAATGGCTCCTCGCCAGGGCAGCGCTCTTTTCCGTGCGACCGACCTTGACGGCAACGACGGGAATGTCGCACGCAACGGCCTTATCGAGCACCGCCCGGAAACCGTCGGGATCGCGCACGGTTTCCAGGAAGAGCGCGATGACACGCGTGCTTTCCTGTTCCAGCGCATAGTCCATGTAATCGGCTGCCGTGACCGTTAGTTCCTGGCCCGCTGAAACGCAGAGGTTGTGGCGGTGGCGCGGGTCGATGAACTGGAGCGACAGGAAACAGGTGCCCGAATGGCTGATCAGCGTGATGTTGCCAGGATCGAACCAGTTGGGTTCGGAGACATCCATCCAGGTCGAACGGGTGGCCGATTCATAGTTCACGAAGCCCATGCAATTGGCCCCGCAGACCAGGATACCGGCTTCGCGCGCGATGGCCTGGAGCCGTTCCCTGAGCTTAGGCGTGCCGGTATCGCCTTCGAGATAGCCGCTGCCGAATATCGTGACCGACTTGACGCCGGCCAGCGTGGCTTCGGTCAGGGCGGCCTCGATCCTGGCATTGGCGACCGAAAGAACGGCATGTTCGACTCCGCCGGGTATCTCGCCCAAGGTGGGATAACAGACGAGCCCATCGATCTCGTCATGGGACGGGTTGACCGGATGCACGGGCCCCTTGAGGCCCGGATTGTTGAGATTGCGCAGGGTCAGAAGGCCAAAGGAGCCTTCACGCTGAGAAGCGCCGACCAAGGCGATGGACGTGGGCGCGAGCAGCGGACGCAGACGGTGTTCGCTCATGAAGGGCGAGGTTAGATAAATTCTCCCGCCAAGCAATTGCAACGTGACTTGCCAGCGAGGGAATCTCACCTATGCTCGCGGCGTGCGACACCGTGCGTGGAGCCTGCCGTGAACCAAGCCAGTCCGATTCCTGCCGTCGACCGCGTTCTGAAAGCAGCGGAACTGCGGGCACTCGCGATGAGTTTCGGCCGCGATGCGGTGGTCGGGGCGACACGCGAGGTGCTGGAAAAGCTGCGTACGGCGTGGCGCGACGGCGATACCGTGGAAGCCTCTCCGGAGGCCGTCGCTGCCGAGGTGCAGGTACTCTGCCACACGAGAGCCTGCGTGAGCCTACGTCCGGTGTTCAATCTTACCGGCACGGTCCTTCATACCAACCTGGGCCGTGCACCGCTGGCGGAAGAAGCAATCGAGGCCATGGCGGCCGTGGCGCGGGGTGCGAGCAATCTGGAGTTCGATCTTGACCGTGGCAAGCGCAGAGAACGCGATCATGCCGTGGCCGAGAGGTTGATCCGCCTGACCGACGGGGAAGCGGCTCTTGTCGTCAACAACAACGCGGCGGCCGTGCTGCTGCTTTTGAACACACTGGGACAGCGCAAGCAGGTGCCGGTTTCGCGCGGCGAGTTGATCGAGATCGGCGGTGCCTTCCGCATGCCCGACATCATGGCGCGCGCCGGCTGTCGTCTGGTCGAGGTCGGAACCACAAACCGGACCCATCTGCGGGACTTCGAGACTGCCATCGGTCCGCACACCGCCTGTCTGATGAAGGTCCATACCAGCAACTACGCCATTCAGGGCTTTACTGCCGAAGTTCCCGAGTACGACCTGGCGAACCTCGCGCACAAACGCGATCTCCCCCTTGCCGTCGATCTGGGGAGCGGCACGCTCGTCGATCTGACCCGCTGGCGCTTGCCGAAGGAACCGACCGTGCGGGAGACCCTCGCCGCCGGCGCCGATCTCGTCACGTTCAGCGGCGACAAGCTGCTGGGCGGTCCCCAAGCGGGACTGATCGTGGGACGGGCGGACCTGATCAAACGCCTGGCCAAAAACCCCGTGAAGCGGGCCATGCGCGCCGACAAGATGACCCTGGCCGCTCTGGACGCTACCCTGGCGCTCTATGAGGACTCGGACCGGCTGACCGAGAGACTCCCGGCCCTGCGCCTGCTCACAAGACCGTGCGAAGAGATCGGGCGGCAGACGCAAGCCGTGTCCGAACCGCTCCGTCAGACTCTTGGCGAGGGCTTCGCGGTCGAGATCATCACCATGAAGAGCCAGATCGGCAGCGGAGCCTTGCCGGTCGAATCCCTTGACAGCGCGGGGCTTGCGATCCGTCCGGCCAAATCCGGTCGTGGCGCGGATGCACGCCTGCGGCGCTTGGGCGAGGCCCTGCGCGGCCTGCCGCGGCCCGTGATCGGGTCCCTGCACGACGGCGCCTTACGGCTAGATCTGCGTTGTCTCGACGATGAGCAGGTATTTCTGGACCAACTCGGCGGCTTGGCGGCGTCATGATCGTCGCCACAGCCGGCCATGTCGATCACGGCAAGACCTCGTTGATCCAGGCGCTAACGGGCGTGGATACCGACCGGCTGCCAGAAGAAAAATCCCGCGGCCTGACTGTCGATCTGGGTTTTGCCTATCTACCCGTGCCCAACGGCGGGGTGATCGGCTTCGTCGATGTGCCCGGACACGAGCGTTTCGTGCGCAACATGGTGGCAGGCATTGCGGGCATCGATCTGGCGCTCCTGGTGGTCGCCGCCGATGACGGCGTGATGCCCCAGACACGCGAACATGTCGCCGTGCTGGACCTGCTGGGTGTGGAGCGCGCCGTCGTGGCACTGACCAAGGTCGACCGTGCGGAGCGAACACGGATCGACACGGTCGTCGCAGAGGTGCGTGATCTGCTCACGACGACAGGCATGAAGCTTCTCGATGTGTTCGAGACCGTCGCACCTGATGACAAGGGTGTTGCGCCACTCCTTGAACACTTATGCGAAGCGGAAGCATCCCTGCCGGGACAGGCCGCGCAGGGCGGCTTTCGTCACGCGGTCGACAGGGTATTTGTGGTGCGCGGCTCCGGCGTCGTCGTTACCGGCATGGTCCATGCAGGTGCGATCAGCGTCGGCGACACGGTCATGATCGAACCGGCAGGCCTTGAGGCACGCTTGCGTGGGGTTCACGCGCAGGACAGGCCATGCGAGACGGCGTGGCGTGGCGATCGTGCCGCACTCAATCTGGCGGGCATCGCATGCGACGATGTCGTGCGCGGCGATTGGGTTCTCACGCCAGACATTCTCAGGCCCTCGCATCGCGTCGACGTCATGCTGCGTGTGTTGCCCGATACCCCGCGCGCGCTGAAACACTGGACGCCGGTGCATGCGCATCACGGCGCGGGACACACGACAGGCCGGGTTGCCGTGCTGCAGGATGATGCGGTCGAACCGGGCGGTACGGGGTTGGCACAACTCGTGCTGGATGATCCGCTGATGGCTGCATATGGCGACCGTCTGGTGCTGCGCGATCAGTCGGCGCACCACACCATCGCCGGGGGCCGTGTCATCGATCCCGCCGGTCCCGAACGTGGACGCGCACGGCCTGAACGCCTTGCACGGCTGGCCGCCATGGATCACGGGGAAGCCGAGGATGCCCTGGCCGCACTTTTGGCGATCGCGGATGAGGGCGTCAACGTTTCAAATGTGCTGCGTGCACACAATCGGCGACCCGAAAACACCGAAGATCTGGCGCAAACCCTGGGCGCCCTCATGCTGGGACGCAGCGAGGCGCGTCGGCTGATCGCAAGGGAGCATTGGTCCCGATTGCTGGATGGCATTCTTGCAGGCTTGGGCGCTGACCATGCCGAACACACCGAGCGGCTTGGTCCCAGCCTGTCCGAGCTGCGTCGCCATCTGCCCACGCGGCCCGACGACCTGCTTCTGGAAGAAGCCCTGCGCGTGTTGTCGCAGGAAAACAGGATCGAGCGCCGTGGGGCCATCGTCCATCTTCCGGGCCACAAGGTCGAACTCGAACCTAAGGACGCGGCACTCTGGAAAAATGCGGGAACGGCGCTGACCGAAAAGCCGGGTTCGCCCCCTGCCCTCTTCCCGTTAGCCGACGCGCTGGACCTGTCGCCGGGAGATCTGGAGCGGTTTCTGCTGCGCATGACGGGTTTCGGATTGGTGGTGAAGATCGCGCGCAACCGCTATCTGACGAGCGGGCAGATCGATCAGGCCAGGAAGCACGCCCAGCAGGCCGCAGAGCTGCACGCGGAAGGCTTCACTGTCGCCCAGTTCCGCGACGTCGCGGGCATCGGCAGAAACCTGGCGGTCGATCTGGTGGAATACCTCGACCGCATCGGGGTTACCCGGCGCAGGGGGGACCTGCGGTTCTTGATCATGGCGAACGATCGGGTATCGTCATGACCGCGTCTGAGGAGGGGGATCGTGGACCGGTGGCCCGCACGGTCTTCAAAACCGTTGAGAGGCGTTCGACGTGTCTGGTGGGTTCGACTCCCACCCCCTTCCGCCACGCCGCCTGCGACCGGTCATGAGGACAGAACCCGCTCTTGATGTAGTTCTGGTCGGCGGCGGTCACGCCCATGTCGAGGTGCTGCGCAGTTTCGCGATGGAGTCGGTGGACGGGCTGTGCCTCACCGTCGTCACGCGTGACACCGTGACGCCCTATTCGGGCATGCTGCCGGGCTACCTGGCCGGGATATACAGCCATGAGGATGCCCATATCGACCTGCGCCCACTCTGTTCGCGTGCCGGTGCCCGGCTGATCCATGCCCCGGCAACCGGATTGGATATCCACAACCGCCACATCCTGTTCGGGGACCGACCCGGCCTGCGCTTCGATCTCGCCTCCCTCGACATCGGCTCGACCCCCATACAGGCACCGATCGAAGGAGCCCGTGAACACGCGATCCCGGTGAAGCCGGTCGACGGCTTTCTGGAGCGGTGGACGACGGTGGAGGAGCGCCTGCGGTCCCACAAGGGAACGTTCCATCTGACTGTGGTCGGGGGCGGTGCCGGCGGGCTGGAAGTCTGTCTAGGCCTGCGCCATCGGCTGCGGGCGGCCTTGGGAACGGGCCTCGATCTCACTGTCACTCTCATCTCCGACGAGGAGGAACTTCTGCCCCGCCACGGGGCCGGCGTGCGAAGGCGGATGGAAGCTGCGCTTCGGGAGGCAGGCGTCACGGCCCACAAGGGCAGACGTGTCGTTGCCGTCGGTGCCGATACCGTGCGGTGTGACGATGGGACCATCGTGGCGTCCGACGCCACGGTGCTGGTGACTGGCGCGGCCGCTGCGGGCTGGCTCGCCGATACCGGGCTCGACCTCGACGAACACGGGTTCGTCGCCGTGGACAGCTGCCTGCGCTCGATCTCCCGCCCCTTTGTCTGGGTGGCGGGCGATATCGCCGCCTTCACGCCTCGCCCGTTGATCAAGAACGGAGTTTATGCCGTGCGCCAGGGGCCTTTGCTGGCAACCAACCTGCGGCGCCTGGCGCAGGGCACAAGCCTGAAACCGTTCAAGCCGCAGCACCGCACCATGGCGATGATCACCACCGGCGAGCGCCACGCGGTGGCGTCCTGGGGAGGCCTGTCGTTTCAGGGAGAATGGGTCTGGCGCTGGAAGGACCGCATTGATCGGCGCTGGATGGAGAAGTATCAAGACCTGCCCGCGATGGAAGGCATGGAGAAAACGCCGATGCGCTGCGGCGGATGCGGAGCCAAGGTGCCTTCCCAGGTTCTGCGCCGGGCCCTGGAGCGCCTGGAGATACCCACTCGTCCCGAAGTGCTGCTGGGTCTCGACGCCCCAGACGACGCGGCCGTGCTTTCACCGATACCAGGTAAGGCTCTGGTCCAGACGGTCGATCAGTTCCCCGCGTTCGTGGGCGATCCCTACGTCTTCGGCCGCATAGCGGCCGTGCACGCGCTTTCGGACCTTCACGCCATGGGCGCCCAACCCCTTGCCGCCATGGCGCTGGCTGGCCTGCTGCCTGGCAGTGCGCAAGCCATGGAAGACGACCTGGTGCAGATGCTGAGCGGTGTCATCGCGGTGCTGCGTGAGGAGAACTGCGCACTGGTGGGCGGCCACACGATCGAAGCCGATAAGGCTTCCCTGGGCCTGTCGGTCACAGGCATGGCCGAGCCGGACCATCTGATCGCCAAGGGAGCTTTACGCCCCGGCGACTGTCTGATTTTGACCAAGCCGCTTGGCACCGGTGTGCTGTTTGCCGCCGACATGCGCGGCGAAGCACGGAGCACCTGGATCGAAAAAGCGCTGTATCACATGGGGCGCTCCAACGGGCCCGCGTCGAGGGTCTTCGCGCAACAGGCTGTTTCCGCCATGACCGACGTGACCGGCTTCGGACTGGCCGGACATCTCCTAGAAATGCTGCGCGCGGCGGGCCTCAGCGCAGCCCTGGAAGCCGACGCGCTGCCCGCCCTGGACGGTGCGCGAACGCTGCTCTCCAGAGGCATCGCCAGCACGCTCCATCCAGGCAACGTCGCCATGCTGGAAGGTTTCATGGACACAACCTCCAGCGACCCGCTGCTGTTCGACCCCCAGACCGCCGGCGGCCTGCTGGTAGGCATCGCTCCCGATAGGGTGGAACCCTGTCTCGATGCCCTGCACGAGGCAGGCGACACGTCGGCGCGCGTCATCGGTCACGTCGTGAACGGCGCGGACTCCCGCATCAAGTTCGCAGACAGATCAGCCACAATCACGGGTCTTCAGCGCCCGGCACACCTCCGACCAGCATGAAGTCGCCGACATCGAAGATGGCCGGGACCTGCGAGGTCTTGCACGTCTTGCGCAAGTTCTTGATGAGCGCGGCGCCCTGAGTCTCAAGCCAGAACCACTGCAACACCCTATCCGCGGAGCCCTTGCCCGGTTGGGCGGTCGCGGCCTCGCAGTAGTAGGCCTTGAGGTCTTCAGAGGCCAGACGGAGGGCATCGGCGATTTCAACGCCTTCCAACGGGCTGAGTATCGTCATGTCCTGGGTGAAACGACCGATGAAGCGTGCGGCGTCTTCAGGCTTCAGGCCTAACGTGCCCACCGTGGTGCGTTCGCGCCGTCCCACGCTGAGTTCGTACCAGGGCGCAAGCTCCTGGATCTCGGCGAGCACGGCATTGAGCCGTTCGCCTTCGCTGGCTGCTTCCGGTTTGGGAAAGTTGACCGGGCAGACCCAGCCTTCCCCGTCGCCCTCAACCGCGTCCTCGGGCGCCTCCTCGCGGAAATCCTCAAGAACGGGACCGAAATCGCGATCCAGAAGCGCAAGCGCGGCCTTGAGCACGCGGATCTGGAAGGCCGCGTCACCGGCCGCCCCGAAGGGCCGGCCAAGGGGGAACGGCACCCAGAGCGCACGTGGTGGCCGGACGTCTTCGGCCTGCCGGCGCACAAGCGCAATCAGGGTAGTCGCGAGGCCTTCGTCTTCCAGAAACTTTGCCAGTCCGCTCACGGCGCACGTGCAAAGGGGTCAAACGGGGGCCAGAACGACCGTGTTCACACCATCGGCTTTGAGGATGCCGGCAAGCTTGCGGACCTGGAGTTCCATCCCGTTGGGGTCCGTCGCCCCCATGAACGAATAGTGGAACCTGGCCACCGAGCCGATCTCACCCTCATCGGCGAGTTCCTGCAGCCGTTGGAGCGGAAAGACCACATTGACGTCATGCTGGAAACCGGTGCGGTCGTGGGAAACGGAAACATGGTCCATGACCACGTCCTTGGCCCGTTCCTCGGGAATGACACGGTAGTCGTTGGAACCGTCGGAAAACGGCCGGTCACCCGGCAGCTTGAGCCCTGCCGAGGAGATCAGCGCGACGCGCCGGTCCCCGGGTGCGGGCGGTTTGACCCAAGCCGAACCCGGTACGTCCGGCGTTTGCCAGTCGCACAGGAACGAGGCCAAATCCTCATCCATTTCTTCAAGACGCGCCATGAAAGGTGCTTCTCCCTTTTATGCGCACGCAGAGTTGTCCGGCAGGCGCAGTGTTGTCAATTCACACTGTCGGCAGTGGGCAGAACCATTGGTGCCAACGCTTCGGCCGAGCGGCCCGCCCAGTCCTTTTCGGGCACCAGCTTCAGCATGTGTTGCTGGGCGGCCTCCAGGCGTTCCAGTTCCGCACCAAGATCGATGGAGACAGCCTTGCCATCGGCCACCACACGTTCACCATCGACATAGACGTCGCGCACAGCGCGCTCACCGGCCACGACCATCAGGCTTCGCAGCGGTTCGCGCACCGGCATCATGGCCGGATGTTTGAGATCAACGCTGACGAAATCGGCTTTGCCGCCGACCCGCAGCCGGCCGATATCGTCGCGGCGCAGCGCGTCGGAGCCCGTCACCGTCGCAGCATGAAAGACATCGCGGTAATCGAGATCGGCCACGCTCTCACCGATCACCCGCGCGGCGATGGCCGCCGTACGCATCTCATCAAGCATGTTGTGGGGGTAAGTGTCCGTACCGATGCCGACCCTGATGCCGTGGCGCAAATAGCCGCCCAGCGTGCGCAGAGTGATGCCCCGGCGCGAGAACACGGTGGGGCAGTGCGCCACCGTAGCGCCGTTGTCGCGCATGAGATCCATGTCGATACGGCTGGTCCAGTGGAGCCAGGGGTGGTGATCGAGAAAGATGCAGTGCGCGATGATGCTGCGTTCATCAAGCACGCCGATGCCATGCATCCACTCGATGGGCGTCTTACCGTGGCGGCGTTGCATTTCCAGGAATTCGTTCGCCGACTGGGCCGCGTGAATGGTCCATGGCAGGTTGCGCTCGGTCGCATAGGCGTGGCTGTCGCGCAACAGTTCTTCGCTGCAGGTATCGACTTGGGAAGGCGACAGCATGCCCGAGAGCCGCCCGGACGGGTGCTGGCGGGCAAGCTCAATGATCCACTGGGCACGCTCAAACCCTTCGCGTCCGGCCTTCTCGTTCCAGTCGTAGTCAAGCTTGTGGCCGTCCCGGGTGTACCAGCGCGCGTCGCGGAAAAACGGCGCGGCTACGGCACGGATGCCGCTGTCGGCCAGCGCGTCCAGCCAGCCGTCGAAGGGACCTGAGAGATCGACCACCGTGGTGACACCCGACAAGAGAAGTTCGGCAAGCGACACCTTGAGACAGGCCATGTGGCCATCGTCGTCGGCGGGCTCGAAGACCGGCAGATGTTCGTAGAGCGAGCTGTGCCAAAAGCCGGGCGAATGAGTCTCGTCGGTGATGCCCTTGCGCATCGCCTCGCTGGTGGCGTGAGTGTGGATGTTGACCAGCCCCGGCATGACCATGCGGTCGCGGCCGCTCATCTCATGGTCGAAGGCGCCGTCGTAGTTCCTGCCTATATGGACGATGTCGTGATCGGTAAACGCCAGGTTGACGTCACGCAGATAGACATGTTGGCTGCCATCCCAGGCAACAAGCCAAGCAATATCACGGATAACGGTGGTTTTTGGCATGTGATCCTCCGGCAATGAGATAAAGCATGCCGAAAGTTTGTCGCCGGCACCATATCTGGTGCCGGCGACAAACTTCCAATTCGATCAGGCGGTGTTTTCGATCAGTCGACCGAAACGCCTGCTTCGCTGATGCTGACGTCAACGCTTTCGCTGTCGGCGGGCTGACGACCAGGATCGTGGCTCTGGTGGATGCGCCCGGTAACCTGCTCCGGTTTCCGATCCTGCCCGCACAGGCGCATGACATGAAAGGCGTGGCGCAACCGCTGTCATCCCGCCCAAAGCCAACCGCAAAGAGCAGCGTGCCTATGACGCGCATATGTACGAATGGCGCCATCCGATCGAAAACTGCTTCGCAAGGATCGAGGCATTCAGAGAAATAGCCACTCGATACGACAAGGCAGACATTGGTTATGCCGCCAACTGGCATCACCATCCGAATCGGTTTGCGTGAAGACCACAGGCGTGGGGTCCTCATCATCGAACACCACAAAACAGCCAATAACCAGCATGGCCACGACCAGCAGACCAAGAATGAAGTAGATAGGGCCGTTATTGCGTTATTTAATGTTTCTTCCCTAATTGTCGTATCCCGAAGATCAAACACACCAATCATTGCAAAATTCCTTCATGCCGTTTGTTGCAATTGGCTTTACAATAGTGGCAGAAAGATTTGGCCCTAGTCATGCGTACGTTGCAGGAAAGTGAGATTGAGCCTCTGGCTACCGGGGCCTGGATCCCAGGTGCAGGCGGCGGCGGGAGTCCCTATGACGGTTTTCTGAATCTGCGCGAGTCCTACCGAAATGGCGTGCGGGTCAACCTCATGGCCCCGGAAGAACTGGCCGACGACGATCTTGTCGCGGTCGTTTCGACCATGGGGCACCGCTGGTAGGTCAGGAGCGCCTGGCCGATCCCGAGCTTTCCATCAAGCCGGTGCAAGCCCTGGAGACTATCTCGACTGTACGTTCCGCGCGGTGATGCCCGTGGAGATCGGCGGGGGCAACGGCCTGGAACCGTTTCTGGTCGCTGCGGGCATGGACATTCCCGTGGTCGATGCCGACGCCATGGGACGGCGTTCCCCGAAGCGCAGATGACAAGCTTTTCGATACACGAACTCAACATGTTCCCCATGACTCTGGGCGATATCCGTGACAACGCGGTGATTGTGAGCAGAGCGGCAAGCTGGATCCGGATCGGCCTCGCGGTCCATGAAGCACGCGCACGCCACGAGGACCCGGCCGCAGCAGTTCCGGATACCGAAGTCGGGAAGCTGCTGTTCAACGGAAAAATCAACGATATCAACCGGCGCACGACCGAAGGTTTCCTCAAAGGCGACGCGGCGCTTGAAGGGTTGGGTGAAGACTCCGGCCACCGCTTTCGCGTTGCCTTTCAGAACGAGTATTTGATGGGCAGGCGCGATGACATGACGGTCGTGATGGTACCAGACATCATCTGCCTTATGGACAGCGAATCCGGCGAGGCGGTGGGACCCGAAACCCTGCGCATGGCCAGCGGATCTCGGGCGGTGCGCTGCCTGCGCCCGACATCCTCTCCACGCTCAAGGGGCTGGCCATCGAGGGACCCCGGGCGTTCGGGTACGATATCGATTACCGTAGCGCCTTCGGGAACGGTCATGCGACGCCATGAGAGATGAAGAGATCCTGACCTTCAGACCGGTCGATCATTCGAACTACTTCGCAATCATGAAACTGGAGATGGCACCGGGCCAAGAGACGTTCCTCGACAGCAATGCCTGGCCTCTGGCCGAAGCTGCCTATGTCGAAGGGTTCACGCCCGAAGCGGTCTATCTCGGTGAAACATCGATCGGCCTGGTTTCATGGGGTCCCTGCTATCCCGACTATGCATACGACGCGCCGGCCGAGGACGGCAGCACGATCATTGATCACGTGATGATCGCCAGACCCGTTCCAGGGACCGCGGCCTTAGCAGACGTGTCGTCTGCATACTCATCGAAGCGCTGTCATGTCGAGGGCGCCGGAAACCAGACAGATCGTACTGATGCTGCACCCGGAAAACGATGTGGCGGCGAAACTCCACGAGTCTCTGGGCTTTCGGGAGTTCGGCATGACCCATGAAGGCGACCGACTGATGGAACTTTCCGGTAAGCATCTTCGACTGAAATGCAACGGGGCGACCGAACGGTCGCCTCCGAAACATGGCAGCAGTTGGCGCGATCAGGTATGGGCTTCCGCGTCGATATCGAAAAGATCGCCACGTTCGCGCAGCACTTCATCGAGCCAGTCGGTGCGCATTTCCGGCGTCGAGGCAATGAGCTTCTGCGTATAGGCCTCCTTCTGAGGCGGCGTGAAGATCTGCTCGGTGGTTCCCTGCTCGACCACATTGCCCTGGTACATCACGACCGTGCGGTCGGCGATGTTGCGCACGATGCCAAGGTCGTGAGTGATGAACATATAGGCGAGGTTCTTCTCTTTCTGGAGGCGATCCAGCAGCTTGAGAATGCCCGCGGCAACGACCTGATCGAGCGCCGAGGTGACCTCGTCACAGATGATGAGTTCCGGATCGGCGGCGAGCGCACGAGCAATACAGACGCGCTGTTTCTGGCCGCCGGAAAGCTGACCGGGGAAGCGGTCCGCGAATTCCGGCGCCAGATCGATCTCTTCCAGCAGTTTCATCATCCGTTCGTCGCGCTTCTTGCCCGTGAGGCCGAAATAGAAGGTGAGCGGGCGTCCGATGATCTCTGAAACCCGCTGGCGCGGGTTCATCGCTACATCGGGCATCTGATAGATCATCTGCGCCTTGCGGAGTTGCTCCTTACTGCGCTGCTTGAGCGCCAACGAATATTTCTCGCCGTCGAACTCCACATGGCCCTCGTGCGGCGGAAGCAGGCCCGTGACGACGCGGGCAAGCGTCGACTTGCCGCTGCCCGATTCACCCACGACCGCAACCGTCTCGCCCTTGCCGATATCGACATTGATGTCCTTGAGAACATCGACCTTGCCGTCATAGCTGGCCGTGACGTTCTTGATCGACAACACGGGGTTTTCGGGCATTCCGGTAAAGACCTTGGTGTTGATCTCCTCGGTCCTCGCCGAAATCAGTTCCTTCGTGTAAGGGTCCTTGGGGTCGTTGAGAATCTGGTCGGTGTCGCCAACCTCGACCATCTCGCCATAGCGCAGAACCATAATGCGGTCGGCGATCTGGGCCACGACAGCGAGGTCATGGGTGATGTAAAGGGCGGCGGTGTTGTCGTTGCGGATGAGATCGCGCACGGTCGCGAGAACCTCAATCTGCGTCGTGACATCGAGCGCGGTGGTCGGCTCGTCCAGTACCAGCAGAGCGGGACCGCAGGTCATGGCCATGGCCGACATCACGCGCTGGAGCTGACCACCGGAAACTTGATGGGGATAACGCCGCCCGATATTGTCTGGATCGGGCAGGTCCAGCTTGCCGTAGAGTTCCTGCGCACGATTGACGGCGGCACCACGGCCCATCACGCTGTGACGCACCGCCGCCTCGGTGACCTGGTCGTTCAGCCGTTTGGCGGGATTGAACGCCGCCGCCGCGCTCTGCGCGATATAAGCGGCTTTCACGCCGCGCATGGCGCACACCTTATCTTCTGGAAGGGTTCGAAGATCGGTTTCGTCGAAAATGATCTTGCCGCCGGTAATGGCGCAGCCGGTCCGGGCATAGTTCATGGACGCGAGACCGATAGTCGATTTGCCCGCACCGGACTCGCCGATCAGGCCAAGCACCTCGCCGCGTTTGAGCTGAAGATCGACATCGTTGACGATGCGGAAGGGCTTGCCGTCAGGTCCCCGCGCCTCGATGCGCAGGGCCTGCATGTCGAGAAGAAGCGACTCGCTCATCATCAAACTCCATCGAAAGCGGCAGCGACAGAGCGGTTCTGCCGGGCGAGGATATAATCGACCAGAAGGTTCACACCCACAGCCAAGGCCGCGATTGCGGCGGCGGGATAGAGGGGTGCTGCGATGCCGTAAATGATCGCCGTGGCGTTCTCACGCACCATACCTCCCCAGTCCGCCAAAGGCGGCTGGATGCCAAGGCCCAGGAAGCTGAGCGACGCGATAAACAGGAACGCAAAGGCAAAACGCAGGCCAAATTCGGCAATCAGCGGCATCACCGTGTTGGGCAGGACCTCGCGGGTCATGATCCACCACAGCCGCTCACCGCGCAGCCTGGCCGCCTCGACGTATTCCATCACCGCGACATCCATGGCGATGGCACGCGACAAACGGAAGACGCGTGTGGAGTCCAGAACCGCGATGACGCCGATCAGGACGTAGATCTCGGTTCCCAGCACAGAGATGACGACCAGCGCCAGGATCAGCGTGGGAATGGCCATCAGGGCATCGACGATGCGCGAAAGGATCGTGTCGATGAAACCGCCGATCACCGCGGCGGTGAAGCCCGCCACGATGCCCATGGTGAACGCCAGCAGGGTTGCCACGAAGGCAATGGAGATCGTCGTGCGCGCGCCATAGAGAATGCGCGTGAGCATGTCGCGGCCGAGTTGGTCGCCGCCGAGCCAGTGTTCCGCGCTGGGCGGTGCCCAGACATCGGTCACCAGTTCGGTTTCGCTGTAGGGCGCCAACAGCCCCGCGAAAGCGACCACGAAGAGATTGCCAAGGATGATGATGAACCCGACCCAGGCCACGACCGGCATCTCGGCCAGGAAACGGCGCACCATGAGGGTCTTGGACGGCTTGATGTAGCGGGCGGTTTCCGAAGTGACTGTCATGTTCTCTTCCCTACTTGGGATGCCGCAAACGCGGGTTGGCTAGGATGGACGCGATGTCCGCGGTCATGTTGAGCAAGACATAGGTCATCGCGAAGATCAGGCCTGTTGCCTGCACCACGGGCACGTCCCGTTTGGACACCGAGTCCACCATGAACTGCCCCATGCCCGGATAAGTGAAGACCACCTCGACGACCACGACGCCGACCACCAGATAGGCAAGGTTGAGCACCACGACGGTGATGATGGGCGAGAGGACATTGGGCAGGGCGTGTTGGATTACGATGCGCCAGTACTTCACGCCCTTGAGTTCGGCCATTTCGATGTAGGGTGAGTTCATCACGCTGATCACCGCCGCCCGGGTCATGCGCATCATGTGCGCAAGCGTGACCATGGTGAGCGTGATGGCCGGCAAGGCCATCACGGTGACGCGTTGGCCGAAATCCATACGTTCGTTGACGTTCGAGAGGCTTGGCAGCCAGCCCAGTTTCACCGAGATGAAGAGGATCAGGACATAACCGATGAAGAATTCAGGAACCGAAATCGCCATCAGGCTGCCAACGGAGATGGCGCGGTCGAAGATCGTGCCCTGTTTGATCGCGGAAATGAGGCCAAGGCCGATGGATAGCGGCACCGCAATGCAGGCTGCCATGGCGGCAAGCAGCATGGTGTTTTCGAACCGGAAGCCGACCTGCGGGGCGATGGGCCGCCTGTTGCCGAGAGACGTTCCCAGATCGCCCTGAACAAAATTGACCAGCCACTCGAGGTAGCGTTCATAAGGCGGTCGGTTCAGGCCAAGCTGTTCGCGGATCGCCGCGGTATTCTCAGGCGTCGCAGACTGACCCAGAATGGCCGTCGCGACGTCGCCGGGCAAAATTTCCGTACCGGCGAAAATAATGACGGAGACGACCAGCAAGGTCAGAAGACCCAGCGCCAGCCGTCGACCGATCAGGGTCAGCATGGCTTCCGCCTCCCAATCATGGATACAATTTTACGCGGGAACGTCATTGTTCCGGTCTCCCCCGACGAACGTTTCTGTTCATGTCTGCGGCATTGCCCCGCCGCTTTGGGACATTAGAACCAAAACTGAAGCAACATGCAAACTTCCATCTACAATCTTCAGGCCACGGCACGCCTTACGCTGTCTCGGGCACGTACCATATCTTCTCCGCGCGAGGTTGTGACGTATTCAGGCCAGTGGAAGCCGACCGGCGGGTCGAAATCGACGGGCAGCAAAGGCGGCACCCACTTGGATCCACCAATGCCGCCGCCGGTGCGTTCGTTGAATTCATCCCGGGCCTTCCGCAAGGCCTCGGGCTGCGTGAGAAGATCGATGGCCGTGGGGTCGATGGTGAAGGTGTTGCCGCCCAGTGCGTTCCACCGCCACCCGGGATAATCCACGCCGTCGGTCGGCTTCAAGGTGCAGCGGCCGACGGTCAGCCGCACGGTCGGCGTGTGCCAGGTCCAGTCGACATTAGGCGTCGGAGGTGTAGTTGATCTGCCAAAGTGACAGCATCTCGCGCAGTTGCGCCTCGCCTTGTCTCGGCCAGGCAGAGGTCGATCATCTCTTCGAGTATGAACTGTTCCATGGGTTCGACACTCAGATTCTTCTGCAATTCGCGGCAGAACGCGACCGCGTCATTGTCCCATTCGGGACCGCCGACCAGTTCCAGATTGCGATAGGTCAGTTCGGCCATGGCATGGTTGGGCAATCCGACACGGGTTTTGGTTACCCAGCGTTTTTCGTAACGTGCTCGGCGTTGTTGTCAAGCACCTCGGTGATGCGTTGCTGCATGGCGAGCACAGGCGAGCGCCAGGAGTATGGACTTGGCTGAAACGGGGTGCGAGATTGTCGCTGGTGGCATCGCCCGTGGCGAGCAACGCCTCGTTCAGCGTCTAGGTCCCGGTATGGCGCAGCATGGATTCCTTTGTGTACTTGGTGGTCGTGTACATCAGGCACAGCGCATCGTTGGCACCGGGTGCGCGCGCCACCGTTATGGGCGCTGGAAGGGCCGGGATCGATCAGTTCCATCGCGAGAATCCCAAGGCCTAAGCGGTCGTGACCGTGACGCTGAACCGTGAATTCGTGTCGTCGGCGCGCGAAGGCAATTGGCTGAAATGCCACGGCGACGTGGTGAAACGCAGCCGCAGCATGGTCTTCATCCAGGGCCGGCTGTGATCGTGGGCGAGTAAGGTCGTGATGACGTGCTCGTGCGTTTTGAAGACAATGCCAAGATCGATGTTCCAGGAGACTTAAACCATGCCCAACGAACCGCTGAAGATGACTGCCGGGCCGGCGCCCTTCGTGCATCCAGACACCCTGCTCCGCGCGGCACGGCGGGAGACACCGGAAGGTCTGGATATTGCGCTTCTGGGTCTGCCCTTCGACGACGGCACCATTGCGCGTTACGGATCGGGCCAGATGTCGTTCAACATGCGCGGCGCGAACCAGTCAACCAAGATGTCGCTGTTCGAGATGTGCAGGATCGGCGATGTGGGAGATGCGCCCATCAACAGTTTCGACCATGAAGCCAGCGTCGACATGATGACAGAGTTCTGCGCCAAGGTTGCCGATGCCGGCGCATGGCCGCTTGCCGCGACCATCTGATCTTGCTGCCCGTCCTGCACGGGGCGGTCGATCCGAAGAATCCCGTGGGGCTGTGCATTTCGACGCCCATCCCGACACCCACGACGCCATCTTCGGAACCAAGATCAACCATGCCACGCCCTTTCGCCGTGCGATCGAGGAAGGCCTGGTCGACCCCAAACGCCACATCATCATCGGCATTCGCGGCACCTCGCGCCCAACCGATGATGGGCTGGGCGCGTGACGTCGGCATCACCTTGATCGATGTCGATACCTATTTCGATATCGGCCCGATCTGAAAGGCACGCGAGGTGGTCGGCACTGGTCCGACCTACATCACGATCAATGTCGACGGGCTGGACCCCAAGGACATGCCGGGGACGGGTTCGCCGGAACCGGGCGGATATGACATGAGCGCGACGCAGATCATGCTTCCCGGGCCGGTGGCTGACCGCGAGGTGATCATCGAACGGCTTGAGGGCAATCTCGCTGTTGCGCCAGAGATTCGATCATTGGACGAACTGGAGAAGTCGATTGGACCGGAACTTCTGGAAGGCTTTGACGGGCCGGCTCAGGACATCACCGTCAGCGGCTGGTAGCAGATGGCGCAATCTACGCGTCACCCTGCCATACGCGATACGGGGATTTTCCATACTGCAGCGAAATGCGCCACGGAGTCTATTCGGTAACAAAGTCAATGGGCGCTGCACTGGCTCTATTGAGACTGGCTCAACTCTATGGTGATGACGTCCTAGAGCTGAGAATTTCAGACTATCTTGACGTGACGGCGGAACACGACGGGTGGAACGACGTGACCTTTGCCGATGTCCTCAATATGACGGTAGGCGTGGGCGAAAACGCACCCGATCGTGATCCGATTTGGGCCGGCTTTACAGCTGACGAAGGTAGCGACAGCGCCAAGTGTCGAGGCGATGCTTTCGCTCGCGCTCGCCTTCTCAGCAGAGAATTATCCCTGGAGTCCGGGAGAAGTGCACCGCTACAACAGCACGCACACCATCGTGCTGGCCGCAGCCATGGATGCATACCTCATAAGCCAACAGGGACCGCAGGCAGATTTATGGAACACGGTGAGGGCCGATGTCCCGCAGCCCATCGGCATTTTCGAAGCTCCGCTGAGGCATTAGGAACGATCCAGCCTTAAGTATTAAGACCCTCCGATTATGGGCTGGAGTTACTTCCCGACCATCGTCGAGATGACCATGATCGCGGCCCTGCTGCAAAACCACGGAATGTACGATGACCAGCAACTCCTCAGTCCGACCTTATTGACGGCTATACGGACACCCGATCCAGGAGCCCGGATTTGCCCACCGACTGGTTGGGAGAGTATGGCCGCTACCGTTATGGCGTGTCGTTCTGGTACATGCCTTTCGAGAGTGAGTCTGAATGTCGAGTCTGGATTCCCGAGATGATGGGTTACGGTGGCAATATCGTATCCCTCCTTCCCAACGGCATGACGGCAATCCGGTTGGCAGACGCGTATGATGGGTCACCGGGGCAATACGACGCAGAAGGCATGGCGCGGGTCGCAAACCATCTTGTGCCCTTCTGCCCGCAGACAGACACACGATAGACTTGATCTTCGCCACCAGGATCGTCATATATCGCTCAGCCAACTGGCACTTGGCGTTCCTTTCAGGGCCATCGCTGCCGCCGCATTCACGGCGGAGCAAGACTGGAGGGAAACACATGCTCCCCATCATTGATATTGCACCTCTGTTCGACTGCGGTCTTGACGCGCGCCGTGCGGTTGCACGCCGGATCGGTGAAGTCTGCGAAAAGGTCGGCTTTCTCTATGTCGCCAACCATGGCGTGTCCGAGGCCGTCATCGGCGGCGCGCGCAATGCGATGGAACGTTTCTTCGCACGCCCAGAGGCGGAAAAGCGCACCATTGAGCGCAAGCCGGGCACCATGCGCGGATACATTCCCACCATGCCGTTCGGCACCAACCGGCCCGACGCCCCGCCGACAATCTATGAAGGATTCAACCTGGGCGAGGATGCACCCTCCGACGATCCCGATATCGCGGCGACCGGCGGCCTTTATGGTTCCAACGTCTGGCCCGAAGTGCCTGGGGACTTTCGCGATGCGATCACAGCCTACTGGAATGGCGTCAATGCGGTTTCCAAGCGCCTGCTGGGGGCATTCGCCCTGGCTCTGGGACAGGAAGAAGACCGTCTTTCCAGACTGTTCACCAAGCAACTCACCAACATCTCCCTGCTGCACTATCACGCACGGCCCGAGATGATCGACGCGCCCCAGGACGATACGGTGACCCATCGCGACACCAACGCCATCACGGTGCTGCTGCCCAGCAAGGTCGGCGGCCTGCAGGTCCAGGGGATAGACGGCGTCTATCGCGAGGTCACCCCGGAGCCCGGCTGTTTTGTCGTCAACATCGGCAACATGATGGAATGCTGGTCGGGCGGGCGTTTCCGCTCGACCATGCATCGGGTGCATCCGCCCCGCCATCTCGAGCGCTACTCGATCGGCTTCTTCGCGGTCCCGAACTTCGACACGGTCGTCGAACCCCTGCCCGGCCTTCCCGTCACCGGAAAGCCGGAAGACATGGCGCCACGCCACGCTGGCGAAGACCTCAAGGGCTTCGTCGACTACTTCGACCGCCAGGTGGAGAAGATGAAGGCGGAAGCGGCGTAGTGGTTTTCATTTAGCCTCAGTCGCCGGGCGTTCGCTCCGCTCACTTGGCTTAAGCATCGTACGGCATCATGACCGGCGGTGCAGGGTGCCTGTCACAACCAGTTCAACCGTGTCATCCTGGCGCTGCGGCGCCGCGGAGAGCCGGGATCTCGTTCCGCACATTGCTTCAGAAACACGTCATGATGGGATCCCGGATAACCGCTGCGCGGTTTCCGGGATGACACCCTGTTGGGATGGTTTGTAGGCGGGAGGCCCTTTATGGGCCAACCAGGGACACGACTGCGTCCCCGCCGCGCATGCGGCGTAAACCAAGCGTGCGGAGCACGCGCCCGGCGTCTGAGGGAACAAATTAAAACGGCAGAGCGAGTGCCGGTGACTGAGGCCAAATTACGACTCCCCTAATGCACCTTGGCGCTGTCCTTGTAGGCCCTCTTCAGTTTGGCGAGCGTGAATTTCTTGTCGAAGCAGGCGTCCAGGATGACCTTTTCGCGACGCGCCTGGATGGCGGCGGTTTCGGGGATCTTGTGGGCGATGTCCTTCGGGATCACGACAGCGCCATGGCCGTCGGCGTGGATCAGGTCGCCGTCTTTGACCCACATGCCCAGCACATGGACGTCGCCGCCGAAGCCGACATAATGGACGTGGCCGTGGCTGGGTCCGACCAGTCCGGCGATGGTCTGAAAGTTGTCGGCCCACATGTCGATATCGCGGATGCTGCCGTTGGTCACGAGACCCAGGCAACCCAGCGCCTGATGAATGTTGGAATTGACCTCGCCCCACATGGCGCCGAACCCGGCGCGTTCGCCGTCGAGGTCCTGCATGACGCAGATGCCCGGCTGCGGCTTGGCCGCGATGTAGTCCCAGTAAACTTCGCGCAGGTTGGCCGCCTCTGCCGGCGACATGGAAGATGGCTCCAGCGAGCGGCACGTCGCCGTCTTGGCGAAACCGACAATCGGCGCGGCCTCGGGATCGATGCACACGAAGGGCTGGGTGATGAACCCCTTGGACGCATATTCGATCTTCAGCATGTCCATCGTGTTGCAGATCGTCGGCGTATCGATCCCGGCGAGTTGTTTCAGCAGTTTCTTGGTGATGGCGGCCATGGTGCTTTCCCTCAAAATTGTCGAACCACTCTATACGTCGGATCGTCCTGGCGTCATGCGCTTGCGAGGCAGACGGGCTCAGCTCTCCAGTTCGCTCACCGCGTGGTCGGCAGCGTCCAGCCAGGCCGGGTTGATCTCTACGCCCCAGCCCGGAACATCGGGCACGGTGACGTGGCCGTCCGTGACGGCGTAGGGGTCGCCCAGGAAGAGTTCATCCTGCCAGGGGTAGTAGTCGAGTCCCTCGATGGAGAGTTCCAGATACTTGCCGGCATTGGGCAGGGCGGGCAGCAGGTGCATGGTGCACATCGTCACGAGCGAGAGATTGGCGCAGTGGGGCGTGACCGGCAGGCCCGCGGCCAGCGCCATGCGCGCGACGCGCAGGGTGCGGTTGATGCCGCCCAGATACATGACGTCGGGCTGGGTGATGTCGACAGCGCGCATCTCGATCATGTGACGCCAAGTCGATAGGTCGCAGTCCTGCTCGCCGCCGGTGACGTCGATGGAAAGCGCGTCGGTGACCTGCTTGGTCTGTTCCAGTTCCCAATAGGGGCACGGCTCCTCGAAATGGCTTATGCCTTCATCCTCCAGCAGCTTGCCGACCTCGATGGCGCGCTGGGGCGAGAAACCGGAATTGGCATCGACCAGCTTGGCGACGCCCTCGCCCAAGGCGCGGGAGACCACGGGCACGATTTCTTCCGTGTGGCCCGGCCAGTGGTCGATGTCGCGGCCACATTCGGTCGCCACGCGCCATTTGAAGGCATCGAAGCCCTTCTCGTCGCGCAGGGCGCATAAACGGTCGGCCTCTGCCCGGGGCGTGATGTCGCGTTTCATGGAGCTGGCATAGGTGCGCAGCGGGCCCGGCTTGCCGCCCAGAAGTGCAACGACCGGCTTGTTTTCCAGCTTACCGCGCAGGTCCCACAGTGCGGTATCGAGCCCGGCCATGGCGCGGCGCAGGTAGGAGCCGGGAAACTTGTGCTCGCGCTCGGTGATGATGTCGAGCGTGTCGTCGAAATCGAGAGCATCCGTGCCCAGCGCGTGGGGCACGACCTGCCGGTGGAAGATCTGCGCGGTGATATCAGCATGATAGGTCGAGAGCTGCCCCCACCCCTCTTCCCCACTGTCGGCCGTCACGCGCACGAACGCGACATAAGGTTTGGTGAAGGTTTCAAGCCTAGCTATTTTCATGGGGTGCAATTCCTGCCGGATCGTTGGGACATGTCGGAGAGGCGTCTGCTTCCTGCCGGGAACCTATCGCGCCAATCAACAAACGCCATCATAGCGCGGCGTGACCCAGGGGTGTCCGTTTGCGGTTTCGAATCCCCTCCCCGAGCACGAAAGAAAGGGGATGCGGCAAAAATACAGGTTCAACCCCATGTGCAGTAGAATTGGCACCGAAAACGGAAAAGAAATCGCGAGAGACGCAAGGTCCAATCGAACCGTGTACGGTGCGTGGAGGTGTTTTTCAGGAGATGATCCCAGAACGTGGGTTTCCAAGGTGGCAAGAGGCAAATATCCTATACGGAACAAATCATGAATATAGTAAGGGAATCTGTCCTCTAAACCACGCCGCGACGGGTTGGGATGCCATGCTCCGTTACCGCGCGTCCGCAAGAATGAAATCGGCGGCGCGGGCGGCGGTCATCATGACGGGGCCGTTGGTGTTGCCCGCGACGATGTTGGGGAATATCGAGGCATCCACGACCCGCAGGCCCTCCATTCCATGGACACGAAGGCGCGGATCGACCACAGAGGTCGCTGGGACTGATCCCATGCAGCAGGTGCAGCACGGGTGATAGACCGTGCCGCTGGATTCCCGGATGTAGGCCATCATCTCGTCGTCGCTCTGCACGGCGGGACCGGGTCGCAGTTCCTCGGTGATGACCGAAGCAAGCGCAGGTTGGGCCGCGATGTGGCGCAGGAAGCGCATGGCTTCGAGCATCTCCTGGAGATCGTGATCGGCGCCGAAGCTGTTGGGATGGATAGCCGGCGAGTCGAAGGGATCGGCCGAGCGCAGTTCCAGATGACCGCGGCTGGTCGGCCTGCACGCTGAGAGACCCAGCCCCATGGCCGGAAACGGATCGGGATTGAGCACCGGGCGCTCGCCGTCGTGCTTTCCGGTCAGCGTGCTCATGGCCTGATAGTAAAGCTGCATGTTGGGCCTGGTACGCTCAGGACTAGTGCGGAAGAAGCCGCCGCCATGATTGATGCTGAGGCTGAGCGGCCCCCGGCCCGTCAACATGTACTGCACGCCCGAGAGAATCTTGGCTGGCCAGGGATGCAGCCGCTCGTTGAGCGTGGGCAGGTTGACGCCGAAGGTGTAGCCGCCGCCCAGATGATCCTGAAGGTGCCGGCCGACATTCGCGTTGTCATGTATGACATCAATGCCATGGCGGCGCAGGCCGTTCGCCGGTCCAATGCCCGAGAGCATCAGGAGTTGGGGCGAGTTGACCGCACCGCCCGAGAGGATCACTTCACGTCCTGCCTTCACGGTAATGTCCCGGCCGTTGCGGCGATAAACGACCCCGACCGCGCGCTTGACTTCGAACAGCACGCGCAGGACATGGGCGCCAGTCTCGACGCGCACGTTGGGCCGCTTCATGGCGGGCCGGAGAAAGGCGCGCGCGGCGGACATGCGTCGGCTGTTCTTCATAGTGAACTGATAAAATCCCACACCTTCCTGTTCAGCGCCGTTGAGGTCCGGGTTGAAAGGCAGGCCGGCCTGCTGCCCTGCTTCGAGATAGGCGCGGCAGTAGTGTTCGATGCGGCCGGAGACATCGGCGATGTGGAGCGGACCGGCGGAACCCCGCCATGCATCGCCCCCAGCCTGATTGTCCTCGATCGCCTTGAAGTAGGGCAGCACGTCCGCCCAGCCCCAGCCTGGATTGCCCGCCGCCTCCCAGTCGTCATAATCGGCATGGTGACCACGGATATAGACCATGGCGTTGATCGAGCTCGACCCGCCCAGCACCTTGCCGCGCGGCCAGTAGTCGCTGCGTCCGCCCAGGCCCGGGTCGGGCTCGGTCCGGTAGGCCCAGTTGATCTCGGGATTGTAGAAGGTCTTGCCATAACCCAGCGGCACGTGAATCCAGAACCGCCGGTCGCTGGGTCCAGCCTCCAGCAC
This sequence comes from Alphaproteobacteria bacterium, assembly GCA_965204785.1. Classification (GTDB taxonomy): domain Bacteria; phylum Pseudomonadota; class Alphaproteobacteria; order SP197; family SP197; genus SP197. Next base: position 2,346,960 of record OZ242015.1, read on the forward strand.
CAGAACGTTGCGCTTGCCGTCCGCGCTCAGCTTATCGGCCAGCACACAGCCCGCCGAACCCGCACCCACAATGATCATATCGAATTCCATCGCCACGACGTTCCTGCGGCGCGGCGCGAAAAGCAATCAAAGAGTGCGGACCAAGATCCCGGCTCAAAGCCGGGATGACACAGTTGGAGTGGTCGTGATGACGTTCGGCTGCGAGAGCGGAGCGACCGCCGACCAGTGCGACCGCACCGGCGCCGCACATGCGGCAGAAGCCAAGTGAGCGGAGCGAAAGCCCGGCGATTGAGCCAAACAAAAAACGGAACGAGATAACACGCTCGAAATACGACGAACGAACCTCAGCCCTCGCACACCAGCATGTCGAGGGGAAGGCGGCTGCCGTCGACGAGGTTGCGGGCGCTGTCCTTTTCGATAACGAAGGTGTCGATCAGGCCGGTATCCCACAAGGTTTCGAAGTTGCCGACAAAGCCCTCCTCCCAGACGGCATGGTCGGGCGGAGCCTCATCATAGGAGAAGTTGAACTCGTCGACCCAGTCGGGAGGCATGGCGATAACCGAGTTCGCCGCCGGCGTGATGCATCGCACACACCATTTCCACCTCGACATCGTGTTCGGTCACATTGGGCCGGATCGTGCGCTGTACGGCCTCGTGAGCCAACTCGCAGACGGCCTCGCAGAACGCGGCTTTGATGGTCTCCTGCACCCAGCGGTTGGGCTGGAAGCTGCGGGACTCCACGCCGACGCAGGTGCCGGGCTTGATGAGGCCGCTGGTCTTGAAGTTCGCGCACGACGAAGGGCGGCTGTCCCTCGGGCGAACGGTCGTCGAAGAATCGCATGTCCTCCACGACGGAGGTCTTATAGATGAAGCGGGTCTTCACCGATGGCATCGAAGTGGATGGGCTCGTCCCATTCCAAGCACAGCGCGGTTCCCAAGCACGCGCCCTTGGAGTTACCCGGAAAACACTCAACAATCTCGCCAATGAGCGCAACGGTGTTTCGCCGGAGATGGCCATTCGTCTGGAAAAAGCCTTTGGATCGTTCGTCGAACTTTGGCTTCGGCTGCAATCGACCTGGGACCTGGCCGAGGCGCGCAGGCGTGAGGACAGCATCATGGTTGTTCGCCTTTCTCCCAAAGCGACTTGACTCCCCGCACCGTCCACCATCTGGTTGACCTATCAAACGGAGGAACGACATGACCGAATGGTGGCGCAAGACGGCCGGCGAGATCGCGCAGGCGATCCGTAGCAAGGAAACCTCCGCTGAGGAGGTGATGACGAGTCATCTCGCCCGCGTCGATGCGGTGAACGAAAAGCTCAACGCCATCACGGTGCGCCACGATGACGAAGCGATGGAGGCGGCGCGGGCCGCCGATGCAGCGCAGGCCGCGGGCAAACTGCTGGGACCGCTCCACGGCGTGCCTGTGACGATCAAGGAAAACGTCGATCAGAAGGGCCATGCCACGACCAACGGCGTGGAAGCCTTTACCGACGTGATTGCTGACGACGACTCGCCGGTCGTCGCCAACCTGCGCAAGGCCAGCGCGATCCCCATGGGACGCACCAATACGCCGGAATTCTCCCTGCGTTATTTCACCGACAACACGTTGCGCGGCCAGACCCTCAACCCCTGGAACAAGGGCATCACGCCGGGCGGCTCCTCGGGCGGCGCCTCGTCGGCCTGCGCGTCGGGCATGGGCGCCATCGCGCACGGCAACGATCTTGGCGGCTCGATCCGTTATCCGGCCTATGCCTGCGGCCTCGTCGGAATCCGCCCCACGATCGGGCGCGTACCTGCCTACAATCCAACCCAGGCCGAAGAGCGCCCGCCCACGATCCAGCTGATGAGCGTGCAGGGACCCCACACACGCACGGTCGCCGACTGCCGCTTGGCCTTGGCGGCCATGGCGGCGCGCGACCCGCGCGATCCCTGGTGGGTGCCGGCCCCGCTGGAGGGCCCGAAGATGCACGAAACGCCGCGCGCCGCGATCTGTCCCGACCCCGGTGGTCTGGGCGTTGCGGCGGAGGTCCGCGAGGCTATCATGAAGGCAGGCGATGCGCTCTCCAACGCAGGCTATAAGGTCACGGAGATTGAACTGCCCGACATCATGGAGGCGGCGCGCAACTGGATGGCCCTGCTGATGGCCGAGGTCGAGGAGCTTATGGAGCCCTCTATCCGAACGTACGGCAGCCACAAGATCAACAAGGTGCTCGACAACTATCAGGAGGGTCTCGACGCGTTCTATGGCAACGAGAGGCCCGGCGAGGATCGCGCAAGCTACATGAAGGGTATCGCCCAGCGCGCCGGCGACCTGCGCAACTGGTCGCTGCTGCTGGAAGATCACGGCGTCATCGTCGGTCCGGTTTCCACCGAACCGCCCTTCCCGCAGAATGACGATGAAACCTCTGGTGCGCGCACGGCGGAAATCTTCACCGCCAATCGCCTGACCTATGCCATGAACCTTCTAGGCCTGCCTTCGGCCGCCGTACCGACCGGCGTCAACGGCGACGTGCCCATGGGCGTCCAGATCATCGCCCCGCGCTACCGCGAAGACATGGCGCTTGATGCGGCGCAAGCGATCGAGGGCGCAACCGGCGTGCTGACCCCCATCGATCCGGCCTGGTAGCGCGGGTTCGGATCGCCGCAATTTACTCCGCGGCCTGGAGGCCCCGCACACGATCTCCCGCCAGCGTGCGTCCAAGGTATTTGTGAGAACTGGGCGCAGGTTCCCTCGCGCACGTTGAGCGATCCCGGTGCGGCCTTGGCCGAGCGCATGACCTGCTGCAGGCGCCAAGTCGCCTGGCCGTCTTCTTCGTTGACGCGACAGACCAGCTCGTTGCTCGCTTTCATGACTTCGGCATCGGCGGCCATTTCCTGGGCAACCGTGAAACCGCCGATCACGCGCGTGCGCTCCGGACCCAGGGGGATGAACGAAAGCCAGTTGTTGGTGGTCATCGACATCGCCAGCGAGATGTTGGGAAAGAGCCCGATGGCGTAGGCGGAATTGAGCTCGTGTTCGGCGAACTTGCAGTTGGGGCGGGGTGCGTTTCCTAACCCTTCGGCCTGGTTCCTCACCGCTTCGGAGTAGAAACAACGCGAATGGGCGAAGCGGCCACTGGCGGGCGCGGGGTCCATTTCCGCCTGACGCGCGGGCAGATCGGCTTCCAGGGTCACGGCGTGCAGGCCCATGTGATGATAGAATTCCATGCCGTTCTCGGTGGCGAGCTTCCAGTTGCCCTCCCACACCTTGTCGTAGGCAAAGCCGGTGACGAGCTCATCGGCCTTGTAATTCGCGAGCATGGCATTGGTTTCGGCAAGCTAGGGCGTAAGAGCGGGGGCCTCGTCATCCAGGTTGACGAAGATGAAACCCTGCCAGACCTCGACACGGTATTCGGGAAGAGCACAGTCCTTCTTGTCGAAAGCAAGCGAGCCTTACATCAGCGGTGCGGCTACCAGCCTTCCGTCGGTGCCGTAAACCCAGCCGTGATTAGGCGCACACAAACCGTTTGGCCGTTCCCTTCTCCTCAAGCGCAATGGGCATGTAGCGGTGTCAGCAAATGTTGGAGAGCGCACGGATCTCGCCATCGCTGCCGCGCACGATGAGCATCGGCTCGTCCAGCACCTGAAAGGTGAACCAGTCACCGGGATTCGGGATGTCGTTGGCGCACCCGATCAGCAACCATTCACGCTTGAAGATCCGTTCGACTTCGAGCGCATAAAGGCCGGGGTCGGTATTAGACCTCCGGCGGCAGAGTGAAGCTCGCCACATCCGGCGTGTCGGGATAGGCCGCAAGTGTGTCGAGCAGGTGATCGGTCGTGCGAATCATGAGAAACTCCTGCAATGAGATTATTCTACTTGAACTCGGCGAGAGCAACGTAAGGTGGAGAAACATGATATGGGAATCTGGCCCTTGGAAAGACGACCTTCTTCGAGACGCGGATCTGCTCGACCATTGGCCCCCACGGTCCAACGAGTCTGAGCAAAGAGATATTATCTTCGAGAAAACAATCCTTCTCGCTGGCTATTCGATCAGAAAACCATTCGAAGCTGACAAAGTCTGCACTGCTTTGCATAGCAGAAAGGTGAAGTGTGCATAGCAGAAAGGTGAAGTGTCACGCGTACCCTAAAACTGGATCTTTTCTCTCAAATTTTAACTGGCATCGAGTCGATGAGAACTATGATTTTGATGCCGGTTCGCAGATTAACATTGGCGCGATGGATTCTTGTTATCCTCGAACCAAGGAAAACAAAAACAATTGATGGAAGTCGAATTGGCGGAGTTCATTAGGGCTTATGCGCGAAATTGGTAGTGACGACCCAAGTGACTCACACTCAGTCCTTGATCGACAGCGTGAGACCTACATCACGGTCAACAACTGCCCGAAACGCCCTCCGCCAAATCACCCCCGGAGGGAAAAGGGTTAGTACGCAGTCAGCGGACACTTGCTCTACTCCGCCGGCTGCAGGTTGCGCACCCGGTCACCGGCCAGCGTACGGCCCAGATACTTGTAGAACTGGGCGATGGTCTTCTCGAAGGGAGAAAGCGGACCGCGGGTGGCCTTGCAGCTGCGCATGACCCGTGCGAGTTCGGTGGTCGCAAGCGAGTCCTCGGTGTTCACATTCTCGATCAATTCAGCGCGTGACTTCGTGACCTCGGGATCGTCGACCACCAGATCCTCCCACATCAGGTAACCGCCCAGGACTTCGGTCTTCTCAGGACCGCTGGGGCGGAACGACAGCCAGTTGTTGGTGCCCGCCCGCATCGCCATGGTGAAGGCGGGGAAAACATAGACCAGATATCCCGTGGTCAGTTCTTCCTGGGTGAGGCCGGTCAGATCACCGCGGGGATTGAGCGGGTGATCGTCGCCGCCGAGAAATTCCTCGCCCATCATGCAGCGCTCGTGGGTGAAGCTATCGTCGACCGGCGGCGATTCCGGAAAGTAAGTTCCTTCTGCTGGCATCTGGACACCGACGGTGCCCGAATGCAGGCCGATGTGGTGGTAATATTCCATCGAGTTCTCGGCCGAGAGCTTCCAGTTGCCGTTCCAGGTCGTCTCGTAGTGAAAGACCTCGGTCTGCTGGTCGATCCGATAGTTTTTCGAGGCCACATCCGTCGACGCCATCATGACCTGCAGGGGTTCGGCATCGTCATCAAGATTGACGAACAGGAAACCCATCCAGTTCTCGAGCCGGTATCCGGGCAGGCTGCAGGAGGCCTTGTCGAAGACCTTGCTGCCTTCCATGTGGGGCGCACCGATAAGGCGGCCGTCCGTGGCATAGGTCCACGTGTGGTAGGGACAGACAAACCGCTTGGCGTTGCCCCTGCCCTTGACCACCGGCATGTAGCGGTGGCGGCATGCACTGTTGAGCGCGCGCACCTTGCCGTCGGTTCCCCGCACGATGACGATGGGCTCATCGAGGAGATCGGTCGTGTAGTAGTCGCCCGGCCTGGGGACATATTCATCGCGGCCTACGCAAAGCCACGATTTCTGGAAGATCTCGCGCACCTCGAGATCGTGCAGATCGGGCGACAGATAGGCGTCCTTGGGCAGAGACCAGCAGGAATCTTCCGGGGTCGTGACGTATTGGGCGAGATCTTCCAGCAGATCATCAAGCGATTGCATGGCGCGCACTCCTCTCTGAAGCCATCGTGAGGGCAAACCGCACGGGCGCGCAAGTGCCCGAAAACGGCGATCCGGCGGCATCGGGCGGACTCCGGGTGTGACGGCGCTCACAACGGCGGAGCGCTGGGAAGCTGCCTATGTGACGGCGCGCGCAGTTTGGGGCGCCTCGGGCTTGCCGAAAATCAGGCCGTTCCCACATGCTTCCCAGACGGCGGGCGAACGAGCCCATTTCCATTCCGGGGGAACGATATGACCAAGAGCGCGACCGAGAGCACTATCGACCATATATGACCGCGATACTGTGATTCTGCTCTCTGGGCACGTTTCCGGCATGAACGTTTCCAGCGATGTAGATCAGTTTGCCGCCGGCCGCGGCGACGATACCATCGTTGCCGATGACATGGCCGACCGGATGTCCTGCATTACCGATTTCGAGGTCGGCGACCTGCGTCTGGCGGCGTAAGCTCCGACAAGCAGTTCACCGAACCAGGCTGGCTGGCGCGTGCCCGCGCCGGTCTTTTTCGTGCCTTACGGCTGCCTCACGGCGACCGGGGCCACGTTCTTCCCGCCCATGCGGTTGAGATACCACGCAACGAAGTTGCGTGTGCCGTACTCCCGTTCAGAATAGCGCCCGGGAACATAGCGGCGCGAGTTCACGCCGAGTTGGTTGTCGTTGATGATCTTGGTGTCCTCAATGGTCGTGACGTCCCACATCCACACGACCTTCGAGACATCATAGTCCATACCTTCCTGCGCATCGGCGCGCACCAGCCATGTCACGACGACCTCGCAATGGCTCTCGCTGGCCGGGGTGAAGCGAAACAGCGTGGCGTGGTCGTTGGCGAGGTAAATGTAGAAGAGCGGCCCGACGATCAGCAGCGTCTCGCCCCCGTCCCATTCCTTCAGGTCGCCCATCAGCGGCGCGACGGGCTGGCCGTCCTGGGAGAGAGTCCAGGACCCTTCGCGGATGGGCTGGCGGAACGCGCCATAGGGCTGAATTGCGTCGCGCAGGTCGCCCCAGTTCCTCAAGTCACACGCCGCGACACCTTTGCCTTCCCATTCCTCGACCCAGTCGCGAACCAGCTTGGAACGCCCCTCCGGGTCGCGGTCGCCGTCGCTCACATAGGCGTTGACCATCGTGTACTCGGGATGGGCCGGTGAACAGTGGTAGCACTCGCGGAAATTTTCGACCGCCAGCTTCCAGTTGGCGTCGGTGGGATAGGTCGCCTGGTGGATGATCTTGGTGTCGGCAAGCCGGTACGGCTTGATATAGCGCTGAAACACTTTTTCGATCACGTCGAAACCGGCCACTTCCGCGTCCTCATCGGCCAGATTGATGAAGATCATGCCTTCCCAGGTGCGCACGCGGCGGGCATGGAGCGGCCAGTCGCCGGGATCGAAATCGTCAGCCATGCGCGCGGCGTGCATCAGCGCGCCTTCCAGGTCATAGACCCAAGCATGATAGGGACAGGTCAGCGTGCGCACGTTACCCTTGGGCGCTAGGCAGATGCGGCTGCCGCGATGACGGCAGACATTGAAGAACGCCCGGATTTCGTGATCATGACCGCGCACCACGATGATCGATTCACCGGCAATGTCATAAAGCGCGTAATCGCCCTTGTTCGGCAGGGACGTTTCGTGTTCGACGAACAGCCATTGGCCGGGCAGTAGCGTCGCCATTTCTCGCTCGAAGATCGCTGGGTCCGTATAGAAGGGCCGTTCCAGGGACATGCCCGGCTGCTGGCGCGCCACCAGTTCGTCGAACGCAACATCACGAGAGTGCGGCATGGTCGTATCCGGTCGGTTATCCGCCACGACTGTCACGCCGCAGCGCCTGGCACGTCAACAAAAATGACAAGCCGGGCGCACGCTCATGACGCCATTCGTTCCAAATACCAGCGCGTGAATGCCTGGGAGTAGCCTTCCTGCGGGGCATAGGGGCCGGGTTCGTAGCGGCTGGAGTTCACGCCCTTCTGGTTGTCGATGATGATTCTGGTGTCCTCGACAGTGGTTACGTGCCACATCCATTTCAGCCGTTCGAGATCGTAATCCCTGCCCTCCTGCGCATCGCCGCGGACATGCCAGGTGACCACGACATCGGAATGCTCCGGCGTGACCGGCGTGAAGCGGAACATGCACAGGTGATCGGCACACAAATAGGCGTAGGAAAGCGCGCCGAAGGAAAAGGCCGTCTCACCGCCGTCCCAATGCTCCAGGTCACCCAGTAGGGGCGCCACGGGCTTGCCGTCCTCCGATAGCGTCACGAAACCTTCGCGGATGGGTTGACGCCAGTGTCCGTTGGGCTGACGCGGATCGCCGTTATCGCCGCCGCTCTGTCCGACGGGATGACCAAGCTCGGTCACCTTGACCTCCCAGGCCTTAACAACGGGATCGTAGGACCCGAGATTGCGGTCATGGGCTTTCACATAAGCGTTGACCATCGTGTATTCGGGATGGGCGGGCGAGCAGTGGTAGCACTCCCGGAAGTTGTCGACGACGAGCTTCCAGTTCGCCGCCGTTGGATAAGCCTCGTGATGGACGATCTTCGTGTCCTCGATGCGATGCAGAGCGGCAAACTTGTCGAGGTCGCGCGTGATCGGATCGAAATCGGCGACCATCGGATCGTCGCGCTTGGCCAGGCAGATGAAGATGAGACCGTGCGCGACCCGGACCTGACAGGCATGGAGCGGAAATTCCGACTTGTCAAAATCCTCGGGCATGCCGCGCGCGCCGATCAGACGGCCTTCCAGATCGTAGACCCAAGCGTGATAAGGGCAGGTCAGCGTACGCACATTGCCCTGGTCCTTGAGGCAGATGTGACTGCCACGATGCCGGCAGACGTTGAAAAACGCCCGCACTTCGCCGTCCCGGCCGCGCACTAGGATGATCGACTCATCACCGATGTTGTAGAGCAGGAAGTCGCCCTTGTTGGGTATCTCGCTGACGTGATCGACGTAAAGCCAAGACTTGCCGACAACCTTTTCCAGATCGCGCCTGAAGATCACAGGATCACGATAAAATGGCTGTTCCAACGTGAATCCGGGCTTCTGCCTAGCCACGAGTTTCTCCAAAGATTCAGCACCGCCGTTTGCACGCATCGCTGTCTCCATCATCGCCAGAACCGTTGGGAATGTTTGGATTATGCCGCAGTTCCCAATTTTCGGGAAATGAGATTCCCTCATCCCTGCAATCAAATGGGCTAGGAACGGATGTTCGGATAGACTGCGCCGGTTCAAACGGAGCCACATCGCTATGACATGACTGGGACTCAGACCTGCCTTTCGGCTTGCCGTTCGTGTTGGACGAGTATCACGAGCGGATGGCGCGGGTACGCTCCGAAGCCGGGCTTGACCAGTTGATGATGACCAGCCCGGAGAACGTCTACTGGCTCACCGACTACCGCACGACCGGATACTACGTCTATCAGATCTTTCTGCTGCCCTTGGACGGCACGCCGCAATTCTTCACCAGCAAATTGGAGCACGAGTGCGTTCGCGCGCTCTCATGGATCAAGACGGGCCTGACGGTCTTCATGGGAGAGGACGAAGTCGCGATCACGCTTCAGGGCTGCGAGGCCATCGGCGCGCCCCGTCGCCAAGCCGGCTATGAGGAGCGCGGTTTCTGACTACCGCCGCGGATTCTGGATGCGGTGCGGGCAAAATGAGGGCACGGCGCGCAACAATGTCTGCCGGACATGTGCTGGAAAACGCGCGGCGCGTCAAATCGGCTGCTGAGCCCGGTCATCCGGGAAGCGGCGCGGTGCGCCTCGGCAGGCATGAAGGCGGGTCTGGAGGCCATGGAGCCCGGAAAAACCGAAAACCAGGTCGCCGGTGAGGTCTATCGCGCACTAATGGGAAGAAGGCGGCGAACATCCCGCGGGCGGGCCTTAAGTCGTGACTGGCCCCCGCTCGGCAGTGACGCACATGCTGCCCGAACGCGCGGTCATCGAATCCGATCACACAGTCAATTTCGAGGTCGGCGGATGCTACAAGCGCTATTCTGGTTCGCTCATGCGCATGGCCAGCGTGGGCAAGCCGGGCAACGAGGCCACCCACCGAGCCGACGTCCCGATCGAGGCGCTGGAGGCAATGATCGAAACCATCCGGCCGGATGTCACACCCCAGGATGTGGAACGGGCGGGCCGTGGCGTGATGAAAAATGGCGGTATCGGGGAAGAATTCCGCCGCCGTGCGGGCTATTCGCTGGGTGTGGCCTTCGCGCCCGGCTGGGGTGAAGGATTGGTCAACGACATCGCCGAGGGCAACGAACGCCCGCTCGAAGCAGGCGAAGTCTTCCATCTGGTGCACTATAGCGGGCTTCCGTAGCACCGGCAACATGGGATTCGGCGAGACGGTTCTGGTGACCAACAACGGCTGCGAGGTTCTGACCGATGCGCCGCGCCAATTGCATATCTGCGAATGAGTATCTGGCGCGAACGCCGATCCAAGATGCGCCTACCCGGTCCAACCGTTGACATGCCGCAGTTGCGACACGTCGCCCTCAATCACTGATGATGGTTTCCTGGATCTCCACCGGCCATTCCGGTGGGCCGGTGACTAGTTCTCCGGCGCGCTCCCGCGCCTGGGCAAGTTCAGAATCGCTGAGGCCCTTCTTCAGATCATGAGCGAGCTGGTGGGAGCGGATGTCATCGAGGCCGGGGCCCGTATTGGTAAGCGCGACGAGGGCCCAGGCGTAAGCCTCGACCGCATCGCCCTCCACGCCGTTCGCCGTGGCAAAACGCAGGGCGATATCCTGTTGGGCTGCCAGAAGGCCCCATTGCGCCGCGGTCAGCACTTGGTCCGCCGCCGTTACGCCCTCGGGCCGGACATAATTGACGCTGGCCTCGGTGCCCGACAGCAGATAGAGTGCGTCGGCCGAGCCGGCCTTGGCGGCTTGGACTATTAGTGGCGCCTTGAAGTTGCTGACAAAAAAAACTCCCCAGCCCTCGTTGCTCATTGATGCCAGAGCCCACACGGCCGGCGGATATCGGAACCTGCCGCCGATCAGATACCAGTCGACCGCCCGCTCCATCGAAGGAACCTGTAGGCGGCCGTAGCGGTACATGTCCCCCATCAACGTCGCGGCCTGGGGGATTTCATCCTCGGCCAGCGGCAGCAAGAGGTCATAGGCCTGCTGGTATTCCCCGGCGCGAATCAGTTGGCGCGCCTCTACGACGTCAGGCGGTTTGGTGTCAGGATAGGCACCGGGCCAGGTCTGGTCGGGTTGCCCGTCATCCATCGCCAGCGTGATGCCCCAGATATCGGGCGGCACGCCTTCGACGATCACCGCAACGCCCTCGCGTACGCGGACCAGACGCTGGTCGGAGCCCGGCCAGCCCAGCCAGGATTCGGTCATCAAGCCATACAGCCACCGCGCTGTCTGGCTCATTTCCGCCGGGGCCGGATCGCCCTGCGGGGGCGTGAACACCGGGGGCGGGTCGATGGCCAGACCGACGATGTCGGCGACCATCTCGACACGCTGGGGCAAATCGTTCCACGGCGCGGTCATGATGATCTGGACCTGCGTGGGACCATTCTCGCCCTGGAACAGGATGACACTGACAGCGCTGTTTGCGTCTTCGCGCTCTCCGGCGCGTCCCACCACCAAGGGGCCGACATAGGGATCGTCGATCAACTCAAATTCGTCGCTGAGCAGAAGACCGCTTTGGGCGACCGCGTCGATCACGGCATCGTTGCCGAACGGCAGCGGCGCGGACTCAGCGGAGAGATCCTGGACGACGAGTGCGAGGCCAAGGACTGCGCCGAGCAGCGAAATCGCTCGACCGCCGAATCGCGAATGCAGGTGTGACATGTAGAGACCTAACCGTTTTGACACCAGTGAAACATGACGCCCGAAAAGAACCCATCCATCAGGCCGGACAAACGACTAATTTGGCCGCCGAACGCGGCAAAAAAAGGGCCCGGTCTGAATTCTGACAGGTTGACATTCGGGTCGCGCAAGTGCGACTTCTTTGGCGCGTTCGATAGAAATGCTTACAAAAGCAGGGACCGAAATCGCAAAGGCAACGGGCGGGGCAAACGAAAACACATGACCGATTCAGGCCACAACAGGGTTGCCGGCGCAAATGAGCCGCTGGTGCGCTTCGACAAGGTGCAAAAGACCTACGATGGCGAGCTTCTCGTCGTCAAGGATCTCAACCTCGACGTCGAGCGTGGTGAGTTTTTGACATTGCTGGGACCATCGGGTTCGGGCAAGACCACGACGCTGATGATGCTTGCCGGGTTCGAATCGGCCACCCACGGCGACATCATTCTCGACGGTAAGTCGCTGAAAACCGTGCCGCCGCACAAACGCAACATCGGCATGGTGTTCCAGAACTATGCCCTGTTCCCCCACATGACGGTGCACGAGAACCTTGCCTTTCCGCTGCAATGTCACGCCATCGACAAGTCCGAACAGGAATCCAAGATTGCCGAAGCGCTGGAGATGGTCGAACTGACCGGTTTCGAACGCCGCCGGCCAGGACAGCTTTCCGGCGGACAGCAGCAGCGTGTCGCGCTGGCCCGCGCCCTGGTGTTTCAGCCACAGATCGTCCTGATGGACGAGCCGCTGGGCGCGCTCGACAAGAAGCTACGTGAGCAGATGCAAATCGAAATGAAGCACATTCACGAAGACGTCGGCCTGACCTTCGTCTACGTGACCCACGATCAGAGCGAGGCGCTCACGATGTCGAACCGCATCGCGGTGTTCAACGACGGCATTATCCAGCAGTTAGACGATCCCGAAACCCTCTACGAGAAGCCGAAAAATGCGTTCGTTGCCGAGTTTATCGGCGAAAACAACCAGCTTTTCGGTGTCGTGAAGGATATTTCCGACGATCGCTGTGAAGTGGAGCTCGACAGCGGCGAGTCCGTGACCGCGCTTCCTGTCAACATCGGCGGAAAGGGCAAGCGCACGACGCTGTCGCTGCGCCCCGAAGCGGTTACGGTGGAACCCGGCCTCGACAACAATTGCGACGATGTCTTTACCGGCACGGTGATGGAACTGATTTACATGGGCGATCATACCCGGGTCCGGTTGAACGCCTGCGGCAACGATGACTTCGTTGTCAAGATGCCGCGAGGATCGGGAGCCCACAGCTTCGACGTAGGCCAGGATATCAAGATCGGCTGGCAGTCCCAGGATTGCCGGGCGTTGGACGCCGCCTGAAAATATAGTGGCCACACTGCCGCTACATAGTGGCCACACTGCCGCTACAACGCGGCAAGAAACTTTGTGTGGGCGACAAAAGCGCGGTAAGCTTAAGCCGTAGCCCATACACAACACCAAACCTTCAAGGGAGACGATCATATGAAGGGAATTTTGAGCGTTTCGGCGGCTGCCCTCTCGGGCGTGGCGCTGATCGGTCTGACGGCGACCTCGCCGGCCCAGGCCGAAGACACGATTACCGCGGCAAGCTGGGGCGGCGCTTATTCCGCCAGCCAGCGCGAAGCTTATTACAAGCCCGCAGCCAAGGAAATCGACATGACCGTGCTGGAAGACGAGTGGGGCGGAACCCTCTCCGAAATCCGCGTGCAGGTCGAAACCGGCGATTACAAGTGGCACGTCATCGACGCCGAATCGGGCACCTCGATGGCCGCGTGCGACGAAGGCCTGACTGCCGAACTCGATTGGAACATGCTGGGTGGCATGGGCCGGTTCCTGCCGGGCGCCGCGCAGGATTGTGGCGTCGGCACGATCTCTTGGGCGACCATTTATGCCTATGACGGCGACCACTTCACAGGCGGCAATGTCCCCACGAAGATCGCCGACTTCTTCGATCTGGAGAAGTTCCCCGGCAAACGTGGCCTCTATGCCAATTCGCCCGTAGTCAACATTGAGTTCGCGCTGATGGCCGACGGCGTTCCCGCCGATGAGATTTACACGTACCTGAAGGAGAACGAGGACGAGGCCCTTGACCGTGCCTTCGCCAAGCTCGACACGATCAAGGATGAAGTCGTCTGGTGGGATTCGGGTGCGATGGCGCCTCAGCTCCTGTCTGATGGCGAAGTTGTGATGACGACCGCGTGGAACGGCCGCATCTACAACGCCATCGTCAACGAAGGCCAGAACTTCGTCATCGTCTGGGACGGCCAAGTCATCGACTACGATGTCTGGATGATCCCCGCCGGTCACCCCGAGTACGACCTCGGCATGAAGTTCATCGAGTACGCTAGCCGTCCGGAAGTGATGGCCCGTCAGTCGCAGTACATCTCGTATGGCCCCACGACCAACGAAGCTGCCGAGTTGATCAACCCGGATATCCTGCAGCACCTGCCGACCGCGCCGGCAAACCTGACCAATGCGGTCTGGTCCGACACGATCTGGTGGGCCGACCACACCGAAGAGCTCAACGAGCGCTTCCAAGTCTGGCGTTCGCAGTAATCCGACGCTGATGACGGGAGGTCTGGTTTCCGGGCCTCCCGTTACTTTATCCAGGAAAAGACGAGGGACATTTGGGGAATGGCATCAACGGCAGACACCGATGTGATGATGGCCGCCGATGGCGTGCCCCTCAAAACCAAACTTCGCCGCGCAGAACGCATACGCAAGGTCTGGGCCTTAGCCTTGATCGCACCGCTCTTTCTGTTCATTGTCGGCTGTTTTATCTTCCCCATCCTTTCCCTCATGACGCTCTCGGTCGAAGATCCCGAGATGAGCGAAGCGTTGCCGAAATCAGCAGAAGCCTTCAACCAGTGGGATGGCGAGGGCTATCCTCCGGCAGAAACCATGCTGCTCTTCGCCGAAGAACTCTCGGTCGCCGACCGCGGTGAATTCGGGCGCGTTTCGAAGCGTTTGAACTATGACATTTCCGGCTTCAAATCAATGCTCAAGGGTACGACGCGCGCCGCCGACGAACTGGCGCTGCTGAAGCCTAACGAGATTCTGCAGGGCTTTATCGACGTCGACAAGGACTGGGAAGACCAAGCCTACTGGCGCGCCATCAAGGGCGCATCGACGCCCTATTCCGACTACTACATGCTTTGGGCCGTCGATCTGAAACGCGATGGCGAAACCGGTGATATCGTCTCGGTGGACGAAGGGCGCGAAATCTATGTCGAGGTCCTGATCCGCACCATCGAGATCAGCTTTGCCGTCACATTCCTATGCTTCCTCCTGGGTTTGCCGGTCGCCTATCTGCTGGCGACGCTGCCCACAGCCAAAAGCAACCTGCTTCTGATCCTGGTCCTCCTGCCGTTCTGGACCTCCCTGCTGGTGCGTACGACCTCTTGGCTCGTGCTGCTGCAGAACGAGGGCCTAGTCAACGATCTGGCGATCTGGATCGGACTCTGGAACGAACCGCTCGAACTGGTGCGCAACCGGCTGGGTGTCTATATCGCGATGGTGCACATCCTGCTGCCCTTCATGGTGCTGCCGATGTTCTCGGTCATGAAAACCATCAACCCCTGGCATATGCGGGCCGCAGCGTCGCTGGGCGCACCGGGCTGGAGAGCCTTCCTCAAGGTCTACTTTCCCCAGTGCATGCCGGGCGTGGGTGCGGGTACGCTGCTCGTCTTCATCCTGTCGCTGGGTTACTACATCACGCCCGCCCTGGTCGGCGGTCCCGACGATCAGATGATCAGCTACTGGATCGTGCAGAACATGGGGCGTAATGCCAACTGGGGTTTGGGTGCGGCGCTCTCGCTCATCCTGCTGGGTCTCACCATGATCATGTTCTTCATCTACAACCGCTTTGTCGGCATCGACCGTTTGAAGGTGAACTGACGATGGCACTTCCCACCTACGCAACACCTCTCGACCGGGTCTGGTATTATTCGTTCCGTGTGATCTGCAGCTTGATTTTCGCCTTTCTGGTCATTCCGATCCTGGTGATCATTCCGCTCAGCTTCAATTCGGAGCCGTACTTCACCTATCCGATGCCGGGCTATTCGCTGCGCTGGTACGAGGAATTCTTCAACAGCCCGCAATGGCTGCTGGGCCTGAAAAACAGCATCATCGTGGGTATTTTCGCCACTCTGGTGGCGAGCGTTCTAGGAACTCTGGCGGCACTCGGCCTCAATCGTGCGGAATTTCCCGGCAAATCAGCCATTCTGGGCGTGCTGATCTCGCCGATCATCGTGCCAATCGTCATCACCGCCGCGGGCATGTTCTATTTCTACTCGCGCATCGGTCTTACCGGCTCGCTGGCGGGCCTTGCTTTCGCCCATGCCACGATCGGCGTGCCGTTCGTGATCATCACGGTTTCGGCGACCTTGGCTGGTTTCGACAACAACCTGGTGCGGGCGGGCGCGAGCCTGGGTGCCAGTCCGGTTCGGACGTTCTTCAAGATCACGATGCCGCTGATCCTGCCGGGCATCGTTTCGGGAGGCCTGTTCGCCTTCATCACGTCTTGGGACGAGCTCGTCATCGCCATCTTCCTGGCGGGCACCGAGGAGCACACACTGCCACGGCGTATGTGGTCGGGCATTCGTGAACTTCTCTCCCCGACGATCATGGCTGTGGCCACGCTGCTGATTCTGACTTCCATCGCCCTGATGGTGACCATGGAGTTGCTGCGCCGCCGGACGGAGCGCCTGCGTGGCATCAGCCACTGACGACAACCAAAGCCTGAACAACGAAAGCCGCGGCTCACGCTTGGTCCGCGGCTTTCTCTTGAGGACCGTATCATGAGCGACCTGAAAGACCTTCTGGTCATCGAAAACGGAGAACGCGTCACTCCGACGTTCTCAGCCGCCGAAATGAGCATGCGTCTCCACAAACTGCGCGAACGCATTGCCGCAGAGAATATCGATGCGGCCATTTTTACCTCGATGCACAACATCCACTACTATAGCGACTTCCTTTACTGCTCCTTCGGCCGGCCTTATGCACTGGTCGTCACACAGGAACGCGCCACGACCGTCGCCGCCAACATCGACTACGGCCAGCCCAGCCGGCGCAGCGGCGATAACCTGACCTACACGGACTGGCGCCGCGACAACTACTTCCGAGCGATCCAGCAGCTCGCCGGAGGCACCCGGCGTCTGGGTGTCGAGTTCGACCACATCAGCGTGGAAAACCTCGACAAGATGAAGTCCGCCCTGCCCGAGGCGCAGTTTGAGAATATCGCGCCCGCCGCCATGGCCATACGCATGGTGAAGTCCGACGAGGAAATCGCACTGATCGAAAGTGCGGCGCGGGTCGCCGATCTGGGCGGCGCGGCCTGTGCTGCCGCCGTCGCTCCCGGCGTTCGCGAGCACGAAGTGGCCCTTGCCGGCACCAACGCCATGGTGCGCGAAATCGCCAAACGCCACCCCGACAGCGAACTGCGCGACACCTGGATCTGGTTCCAATCGGGCATCAACACCGACGGCGCGCATAATCCGGTCACGACCCGGCGGATGCAGGCCGGCGACATTCTCTCACTCAACTGCTTCCCCATGGTCGCGGGATACTATGTTGCCCTGGAACGTACGTTGTTCTGCGAGCATGCCAGTGACGAACATTTGCGCTTGTGGGAGATCAATCTGGAGGTCTACCGCCAAGGCCTTACACTCATCAAACCGGGCGCGCGGTGCTGCGACATCGCCAACGAGCTTAACGCGATCTATGCCAAACACGGTGTGCTCGACAAGCGCACCTTCGGCTACGGCCACAGCTTCGGCGTGCTGTCGCACTATTACGGCCGCGAAGCGGGCCTGGAACTGCGCGAGGACATCAAGACCGTGCTGGAACCCAACATGGTAGTTTCCATCGAACCCATGATCACGATTCCCGAGGGCGAGCCGGGGGCAGGCGGGTACCGGGAACACGACATCCTGGTGGTGACGCAAGGGGGCGCGCGCAACATTACCGGCTTCCCGACCGGCCCTGAGCACAACATCGTTCGTACCTGAACCGCCGGTCAGGCGACCGGTTCGCCGTAGCGGTCCTTCACCGGAGGCGCCGGCTCGGCAAGAGAAGCCTCGACAAGGTCGTTGGGCCAGACAGGCTGCATGACCCGTTCGAATGCCCTGCTCGCGCGCAGCACGAGGCCCTCGCGGCATTTGGCCGCGACGATCTGCAACCCCACCGGCAAGCCGCCCGTGGTCACCCCGCACGGTATGGAGGCGCCCGGCTGACCCGTCAGATTGAACGGCACGGTGAAAGGCGTGACGTGGTTCCAGCGATGCAGGTCCTGGCTGTGATAAGGCGTGTCGACCAGGGGCGCGGGTGTGGGAAGGGTCGGCGTGAGCAACAGATCCCACTCCTGGTGAAAGCGGTTCATGCGGACGCCAAGACGGTCACGATGCACGATGGAGGCCTGCAGTTCCTCGACCGTGACCTTCAGGCCACGCTCGGCCATGGTGCGAAAGCGTGGATCGAGAAGATCGTGTTTATCCTCAGGGATGCTGCGCAGGATGGCGGCAAAGCCGGCCAGCCAGTGTGCGGTCATGGCTTCTTCGAGTGGCTCGAAAACGTGGCCGGGATCATCCACCACGGCACCCAGTTGGGAGAACTTCCCGGCGGCGGCATCCGTCAGTTCGGTTACGTCGGCTTCGACCAGTGCCCGGCCAAGACCCGGCGCATAGGCGACACGCAACCCCTCGAGGCCGCCCTCCAATGCGTCGCGCCAGTCGCGATCGTCGTGGGGAAGCGCGTACCAGTCCCGGGCGTCGGGCAGCGACAATGTGTTCAACATCAGGGCCGCGTCCTCGACACACCGCGTCATCGGCCCCTCTGTCGAGGTCATGCAGAAGAGGCCTTCCCTGGGATGGTCGGGCACACGCCCGAAGGTCGGCTTCAGGCCATAGAGGCCGGAATAACTTGTGGGAATACGGACCGAACCGCCGCCGTCATTGCCCAGCGCCAGATGTCCGATGCCGCCGGCCATGGCCGTCGCGGCGCCGCCGGAACTGCCGCCCGGACTGTGCGCCAGATTCCAGGGATTGCGTGTGAAGCCGAAAAGCGGCCCATCGGTGATGCCCTTCCAGCCGTATTCCGGGCTCGTCGTCTTGCCCAGGAAGACACAGCCGGCCTCACGCAGGCGCGCGACGCTGGGCGCATCGACCTCGCAGAGCACATCGCTGCTGGTCGCCGAGCCGTTACGCAGAGGCCGATCCTTCATGGGGATCAGATCCTTGATCGTCACCGTGACCCCGTCGAGCAGGCCGATCGGCTCACCCTTCGTCCAGCGCGCTTCCGAGGCCCTGGCCTCTTCAAGAGCCGTCTTGTGATCCCTGGTCATGAAGGCGTTGAGCTTCGGTTCGACCGTATCCATGCGCGCCAGCGCCGCTTGAGTCGCCTCGACCGGGGAAAGCGACTTGTCGCGGTAGCGGCGCAACGCCTCGGCCGCGCTCATATAGGCCAGTTTCAAATCGGTCATCGTCTCGTTTCCCTCGTGAATGTCAGCCAAACCGCGCCTGGTGCCAACGCCAGGCATCGGCAATCTGATCGGCTATCCCGCGTCGGGGTTTCCAGTCCAACACTTCTTCCGCGGCGGCGTTGGAGCAGACCAGCACCGGAGGGTCCCCCGGACGACGCGCGGCGATTTCCGTGGGAATGGCGTGTCCGGTCACCTCTCTTGCCGCTTCGACGATGTCGCGCACCGACGTTCCCACGCCTGTTCCCAGATTGAAAACCCCGGAGGGGCCGCCATTGAGCAGCCGGTTGACAGCACGGACATGCGCATCGGCAAGATCGCCGACGTGTATATAGTCGCGCAAACAGGTGCCGTCGGGCGTCTCGTAGTCATCACCAAAGATACTGATTGCCTGGCGTCTTCCCAGTGCGACATCAAGCACGAGTGGAATCAGGTGCGTTTCCGGTGTGTGATGCTCTCCGGCCTCGCCATCAGGATCGGCGCCGGCCGCATTGAAGTAACGCAACGCGGTCCACGCGAGTCCGGAACTGGAAAGCTCGTCCTCGATCCCTGCCTTGGTTTCCCCATAGGGATTGATCGGTTTCCTGGCAGCATCTTCACGGATCGGCACCTGATCGGGCACGCCATAGACCGCGGCAGTGCTGGAAAACACGATGGTGCCAACGCCATGCCGGGCCAGCGCCTGCAGCAGATTCTGCGATCCCTCGACATTGTTGCGAAAATAGAGATCGGGTCTGGCGACGGACTCGACGACAATGCTCAGTGCTGCGAAATGAAGCACCGCGACCGGCTTGTGTCTGGCTAGCACCTCATCCAGGCGGCCGGAATCGAGCAGATCGCCAACCTCCAGGTCGCCCCAGCGGACAAGCTCGGCATGTCCGGTCGAAAGGTTGTCATAGACCACGGGCATGAAGCCGGCAGCAGCAAGTGCCTTGCAGGCGTGGCTGCCGACATATCCGGCACCGCCGGTGACAAGAACGGTTGACGCCAACTTCCCCACCCCGCGCTTCGAGCCCGCCATACCTCACATGCTGCCGCCGGCGGTGCAAGCTGTGCTAGCTTGTGCATCAGTGAAGAATGGAGAATGCAGCATGGCTCTCAAAACCACCGTCAAGGACATGGTCGCGCGCGCCAACGCGGAGATCAGGACGATCCCGGTCGAGGAAGCCAAAGAGCTTCTGAACGACGAAAAAACGGTGTTCGTCGACATCCGCGACGTGCGTGAACTCGAACGCGACGGCATGATCCCGGGCGCCATACATGCACCGCGCGGCATGCTGGAATTCTGGATCGACCCGGAAAGCCCCTACCACAGGGAAGTCTTCGCGTCGGGCAAGACCTTCGTCTTCTATTGCGCATCCGCCTGGCGCTCGGCGCTGGCGGCCAAGACGCTGCAGGACATGGGCCTAGAGCCGGTCGCCCATATCGAGGGCGGTTTCGGCGGCTGGAAAAAGGCGGACGGTCCGATTGCCGAAAGGCCCTCGAAGAAGGACTGATTGCCGAGGAATCAGCGTTTCTTGCGGCTTCCCGTCAGGCGCAGGCGCCGGTCGACGGCGGCTTTCTTCCAGCGCTTCAGAAACGCGACGAACTCCGCATCGAGCGGGCTGCGTCCCTGGGCATGCTGGGTCATCTGCGCGCCGCCTCCGTCGCCTTCCATCTCGAACAGCACGGGACCCCGGTCCGACAAGGCGACATCCCAGCCCTGAAGCCAGAGCGGCGGAAACGTTGCCGCGGCGGCGAGGCACGTTGCCTTCATCGCTTCCCAATCGGGTAACCGGAATCCTTTTAGGTCCTGGCCTGTGTCGGGATGGTTTTCCAACTCGGTCGTCTCGACGGCGATGCCGCGCACGACCCGGGTGACTTCCCCGGTTTCGGGATGCGCGACCAGGATATTGCCTTCGCGCCAGCGGTTGTTGGCAATGTTGGCGGCTACCGGGATATTCCAGGTTGCCCGGTGCAGCACCAGTTTACCGTCGTCCAATCGCACGAGCATACGGCAGGCCGAGACACCCTTGCCGCAGAGAGGCGCCGCGATGCCGAGATGGGTCGCGATGCGCTCCTAGAACATGTAGCCGCGTTCACGGTAGTGTGTGGCCTCGCGCGCGAATTGCTCCACGCCGACCCGGCGTCCGTCGGCAGAGACCAGTTCATCGACGGAAGAGTCGTAGCTCTCGATGGAAGCCGTGCCGGCGCTGCCCGTGCTTTCCACAGGTTTCGAGAAGAACGGAAAGGCGGCATCGCCGCGCAGCCAGCCCGCGACGGTCTCGGCGTCTGTCAGACACCGTGCATCAGCGAAGTTGTGACCGGGATGATAGATCGCGTGGACATGGGGACGGGCAACCCCCGCCCCCGCATGGCGAGCGGGAAAAGCAGCTTGTCGTAAGTTGCCGCGAGCCATTCGGACTCGATCACCTGCCTGTGCAGAACGACCCGGGCCCGATCGCCCATGAAGAAATACTCGTAAGGCTTCGAACGGCCGGGACCGAACGCCAGCGTGGCGACGTCACGCACAACGCCGTAGGTGCCGCCCTCGTGATGGTCGCGCGCCACGCGCAGCCAGCTTGGAACATCGAAGGCGTGATGACGCGCCTTGGGTTCCTGAAACGGCCTTTTCTCCGTCTCGTTTTTCGCCCCGCTCATGGCCGTTTCGTACCACGTGAAAGATCTATGCACTCAGGAGCTTCGCATGGCTCCCAAGTTGACGGTCCGTGGGCGCATACCTATCGTTGGAAGCCTCAAGGCGGCGACTTCCCGACAACTGTATGCGATAGGTGGATACCATGCCCGATCCAAAAACCGGCGAACTCAGAGGCAACCGCAACCTGAAACGCCTTGAGCGGATTTCGCAGACAAAACAGGAGAAGGAAATTGCTCGGGGCCTTGAGCTTGGGCTCGAAGCGGCCGAGTCGATCGACGACCGGACCATCTCGAACTTCAGCCGTGGACATCTTCCAGCCTTTGCCGGTATCAACACCTTCATGAAGGCGCCCTATTGCGAGGATATCCGCAAAGTTGGCGAGTACGAAGCGGCCTTTGTCGGCGTGCCGTTCGATACCGGAACCACCTACCGTCCGGGCACGCGGTTCGGACCCCAGGGCGTGCGCCGGATTTCCGCAGTCTATGACGGCTACTGCGTCGACGGCGCAGTCGACCTGTTCGAAGAGCTGGATATCTGCGATGCCGGAGACATCTTCGTCATTCCAGGCAACATCGAAAAAACCTTCGATCAGGTATCCAAGGGCATCTCCCACATCTTTCAGTCCGGCGCGTTTCCGGTAATCGTGGGCGGCGATCACAGTCTGGGTTACCCCAACGTCCGGGGTATCGCGCCGCACATTGAGGGCAATGTCGGCATCATCCATTTCGACCGTCACCTGGACACCCAGGATATCGATATGGACGAGCGCATGCACACGACCCCGTGGTACTGGACCACCAACAACCACGAGAGTGTCGATCACTCCAAGGCGCACCAGCACCACCATCACATGCACGACGTCGGACTTTCCAACTGCCCGCCCAAGAACCTGGTTCAGATCGGTATCGGCGGCTGGTACGGTAACCGTCCGGGTACCGAAGTCGCGCGCGACCGCGGCACCAGCGTGATCACCATGAAGGACTTCGAGGATCGGGGGATCCAGGGCACGTCCGAGATGGCGCTGGAACTTGCCTGGAAGGACGCCGAGGCTGTCTATCTGTCGTTCGATATCGATTCGATCGATCCCGGCTACGCCCCTGGCACCGGCACGCCTGAACCTGGTGGATTTACGCCGCGCGAGGCGCTGGAGATGGTCCGCCTGATTGCCCGGGAGGGCCTGTGCGCTATGGAGGTCGTGGAGGTCTCACCGCCCTACGACGTCAACGACAACACCTCCCAGCTCGCCTGCCGCGTCATCCTCGACACCTTGGGCACCATGGTGACCGAAGGCAAGCTTGGACACCGCGACCAGGTGATGCGACCCGAATAACGCCAACCGGCGCCAGCCTCATGCGACATGACCTTTATGGTCCGCGAAGAGGACCAGGATGCCGCCCACGATCATGGCGGCGCCGAAAAGCTGCATGATAGAGAAATGCTCTTTGAAGACCAGCCACGACACGATCAGCGTGATGACGATGGCCCCGGTCACGACCGTGGGAATGACGAGATTGCCCGGCAGCGGTTTGATGCCGCCCACCCCGCCGAAGAGATAGAGATAGGCAATCTCGGCGGTGCCGATGCACAGGCCGGCGATCAGCGCGTAGACATAGGTCGGCGTCGAAAGCTTGAAGACATGGCCGCCGTGAAGGCTGAGCACGGCAAGGAAGACGACCGAGGTTGCGATGGCACCGATCTGCAGGGTCAGGGTCGCCAGAACCGTGGTAGTCGCTTCCGCCGGTGCATGATCGCCGGCGACCTTGATAAAGAGGTTGTAGCCGGCATAGGCCAGGGTAACTACGGTCAGCAGGACGATTGCCATGAATGCTCTCCCAATTGGTCAGGCGATCATGGTCGAGTTTGATGAGGCGATCCAAGGAAACAAGAGAGGGATGATGACGACATCAAAACATTCCGGAGCCTGCATGTGCGGCTGGGTGCGTTCCACGGTGCAGGGTCCGCTGCGCGCGATGATCGCCTGCCATTGCCGCTGAGAGATCACCACCATGGCCAATTCCATCCATTCCGACGCTCACAACGCCATGCGCATCAGCGGCCGCCGCTTCGAGCGCTCGCCGTTCTTCGACTGCCATTCCAACGAAGACATGATGTTCGGTGTCTATGCTGGCCGCTTCTTCACCATCGCCAACGGCGACGATCCCGCCGAGAAATACTGGAGCCTGCGGCGCAAGGCGGTGATCTACGACGTGCCCGAACGCCCGGTCGAAATTTCCGGACCCGATGCGGTGCCCTTCATGGAGAAGGTCTTTGCCCGCCACATCGCCAACCTGAAGGAAGGCCGGGGCCGTTATGCCATTGCCTGCGCCCACCACGGCGGGATCTTCATGGACGGCCTCCTGTTCCGCCTGATCGGTAATCGTTTCTGGTATGTGCAGCCCGACGGCGCCCTGGAAACCTGGCTGCTGGCGCACAGCGAGGGGTTCGACGTGACCGTCAGGGATCCCCACTCAAGGGTGCTGCAGATCCAGGGGCCTAACTCCCTGGAGATCATGCGCGCTGCCTCCAACTGCGCCATCGACGAGAGACTGGGTTACTTCTACTCCGGCTTTTTCGATCTGGGTGGCCAGGAGCTTTATGTCTCGCGCACGGGTTGGACGGCAGAGATGGGCTATGAGGTCTACACCCAGGGCGAAGCGACTGACTGCCCACGCCTGTGGGATCACCTGATGGCCGCCGGCAAGCAGCACGGCATGGTCTACAGCAGCGCGAACTCCATGGAGATACGCCGCATCGAGGGCGGCATCCTGGACAACGTTACCGATTTTGATCTGACGATGACGCCGTTTCAGGCCGGCCTTGGCCCCTTCATCGACATGGACCAGGAGACCTTCATCGGCCGTACCGCCCTGCTCGACGCCGACCGGCAGACCCTTATCTATGGCCTCAAATGCGGTGAGACCATGCCCGATACCGGCGATGACGTGATGGACGGCGATACCGTGGTGGGCCGCGTGACTGCGGGCTGCCACTCGCCCTACCTTGAATGCGGCATCGGTTATGTCCGGTTCAACGAACCCGGCGACTGGAGCGGAAAGCAGCTTTCCCTCCGCTCGACTGCGGGCACGACCGCACCATGCGCGATTGTCGACCTGCCGTTCTACGATCCTGAAAAGCGCATTCCCCGGGGCCTCGACAAGACGATCCCCTGACGCGCATCAGGCCGTCCCGGCGGTCTGACGCAGAACGTAATGCAGAATGCCTCCGTTAAGGTAATAGGTCACCTCGTTGCCGGTATCGATGCGGCAGAGAAGGCTCGCCTCCTCGCTAGAGCCGTCTGCGCGATGCATGGTCGCGGTGACTTCCATACCCGGCTTCATACCATCGGCAAGGCCGGTGATATCCCAGGTCTCGCTGCCGTCGAGCTTGAGGCTTTCGCGGTTCACGCCGTCCTTGAACTGCAGCGGCAGGACGCCCATGCCGATCAGGTTGGAACGGTGGATACGCTCGTAGCTCTCGGCGATGACGGCCTTCACGCCCAGGAGCAGGGTACCCTTGGCCGCCCAGTCGCGCGACGAGCCGGTTCCGTATTCCTTGCCCGCGACCACCACCAAGGGAACGCCGTCCTCCTGGTAACGCATGGAGGCATCGAAAATCGACATCTCGTCGCCCGAGGGTTGATGCACGGTGACGCCGCCTTCCATGTCGGGCGCCATTTCGTTCCTCAGGCGGATATTGGCGAAGGTGCCGCGCATCATGACGTCGTGGTTGCCCCGGCGCGATCCGTAGCTGTTGAAGTCGCAGGGAGAAACCTGGCGCTCCATGAGGTATTCCGCCGCCGGACCAGATTTGGCGATGCCGCCGGCCGGCGAGATGTGGTCGGTCGTGATGCTGTCGCCCAGCAACGCTAGTTCGCGCGCACCCTTGATGTCTTCGGCGGATTTCCGCGCTTCCTTGGGCATGTCATCGAAGAACGGGGGTCGCCGGATATAGGTGCTGGTAGAATCCCAGGAATAGATGCGTTCCTTGGGGATCTCGATCACCTGCCATTCCTCATCGCCCGAGAACACGTCGGCATAGCGGGTCTCGAACATGTCGGGTGCCAGCGCGCTGCGGATGGTCTCCTCGATCTCTTTGTTCGAAGGCCAGATATCTCTCAGGTAGACATCGCCACCATCCTTATCCTGACCGATGGGCTCGCTCGTGATGTCGATGGTGAGCATCCCGGCCAGCGCATAGGCTACGACCAGCGGCGGCGACGCCAGATAGTTGGCGCGCGTCAGGGCATGCACGCGGCCCTCGAAATTGCGGTTGCCCGAGAGCACCGAACACACCACGAGATCGTTGTCCTCAATGGCGTTGTGAATCGGTTCGGGCAGTGGCCCGGAGTTGCCGATACAGGTCGTGCAGCCATAGCCCACCAGATCGAAGCCCTGCTCGTCGAGCGCGTCCTGAAGGCCCGCCTTCTCCAGATAGTCCGTGACCACCTGGCTGCCGGGCGCCAGGGACGTCTTGACCCATGGCTTGACCTTCAGCCCCTTCTCCAGCGCCTTTTTGGCGACCAGGCCAGCGGCCATCATGACGGCGGGGTTGGACGTGTTGGTGCAGCTTGTGATCGCCGCGATGACCACCGCGCCATCCTCCAGACGTTCCTCGCTGTCCTTGATGGATGCGGAATGGGTGATGCAGCTGTCGACGGGCGCTCCTTCAGCCGCGATGTCGGCGGAAGCATCGACGCCGTGTCCGCCCCGGTATTCCGTCAGCAGACGCTCGAACTCGGCCTTGGCGCTCGAAAGGGAAATGCGGTCCTGGGGTCGTTTCGGTCCGGCGATGCTAGACTCGACGTCGCCCAGGTCCAGTTCCAGCGTATCGGTGTAGACCGGGTCGGGCGCATCGTCCTCGCGCCACAATCCCTGGGCCTTGGCATAGACCTCAACCAGCTTGACGGTGTCGGGATCGCGGCCCGAGAAGGTCAGGTAGTCCGTGGTCTGCGCATCGATCGGGAACAGACCGCAGGTCGCGCCGTATTCGGGCGCCATGTTCGCCACCGTGGCGCGGTCCGCCAGGGTGAGATGCTCCAGACCGGGCCCGAAGAACTCGACGAACTTGCCGACCACGCCCTTCTTGCGCAGCATCTGGGTTGCCGTAAGCACCAGGTCGGTCGCGGTCGTGCCTTCCTTGGGCCTGCCGGTCAGGCAGAATCCCACGACTTCGGGAATCAGCATGGAAATCGGCTGGCCCAGCATGGCCGCCTCGGCTTCGATACCGCCCACACCCCAGCCCAGCACGGAAAGACCGTTGATCATCGTGGTGTGACTGTCGGTCCCGACCAGCGTATCGGGACAGGCAACGCCGTCGAGCGTGGCCACGACACTGGCGAGGTACTCCAGGTTGACCTGATGGCAGATGCCAGTGCCCGGCGGCACGACGTGCAGGTTGTCGAACGCAGTCTGGGCCCAGCGCAGGAACTGATAACGTTCCTTGTTGCGCTCCATTTCCATCTCGACATTGTGTTCGAAGGCGCGCGGCGTGCCGAACTGATCGACCTGCACGGAATGGTCGATCACCAGATCGACCCGGCTCAGGGGATTGATGCGGTCGGGATCGCCATCGAGTTCCAGCATGGCGTGGCGCATGGCGGCCAGATCGACCACCGCGGGCACGCCGGTGAAATCCTGCATAAGCACGCGCACTGGACGGAACGCGATTTCCTCGTCGCTGGATTGCTTTTCGAGCCATTTGGTGACGGCCTTCACGTTTTTCTCGGTCACCGTCTCGCCGTCTTCGTGACGCAGCAAGTTTTCCAGAAGGATCTTCAGGGAGACAGGAAGACGCGACACATCGCCTAGGGAATCGGCGGCCTTCTTCAGGCTGTAATAGGTATAGGACTGGTTGCCGACATCAAGCGTCTGGCACGCGTCGAAGCTGTTGAGGCTGCTCACTTGGTGTCTCCCGTGACATACGTTGGGGCATTCGGGCTCTCTAGGCGGCCCATTCTATCAGAACATGGTGCCACAGTGGCCAATTGGCAAATGAGACCGCATTGACCGGTGTTGAAGGCGTTCCCACAATGCCCGCCTCTACCAAGGAGCAGCCCATGGACGCACTTGCAGGACTTGTCGCGCTCATCACCCAAGGCGGCAGCGATCAGGGTGCGGTGATCGCCGCACGCATTGCATCCCATGGCGCAACGGTCGTTCTTTACGATGCCGATGCGGAGCGCACGGACGCCGCGGCGTCCGAGATACGGCATGGTTGGGGCACCACGGCGGTCCAGATCGGTGATCCCGACGGGGACGAGCAGGCCGGCGTTGTCGACGGTATCCTGCGCACCTGCGGTGGGCTAGATGCCCTGGTCCTGCTGCTCGGGCAATCGGGCCCAAATCCGACCCTTCTGAAGGCCGCCTTGGCCCACCTGGGGACGCGAGAACGCGGGCTCATCGTTGTCGTCGATCCGGAAGGTGAAAAACCCAGAGTCGACCGGCTTGAAGAAGCGATCTCCACCATCCGCCGTCAAATGGGCGAGGAACACGTGGGCGACGTGCGCTGCTATGGCGTGGCATCCCTGACATCGGGCGAGAACCTGGGTCCGGCAATCGCGCATTTGGCGCTCACCAGACCGGACGAGGGACTTGATGGGCGGGTCATTGTAGTACCGCCAGCTTGAGACATCATATGGACCCAAAGCCGTTCGAATTCGCAAAAAAGCTTTTCCGTTCATGTCCTGGGTATCTGTGCCAGTCTGCGCAAGGCATCGGTCAACCGCGCCCTCCTGAACTGTGCCATCGAAAACGCACCTGACGGCATGACGTTCGAGACCTTCGAACGACACCTGGCATCCTGAAGAACGCCATCGACTGGGCGTCGCGTCCCCCCGAGCAGCCCTTTACAGCCAAACCCATCGGCATGGATGCAACCCTTGACGTGATCGGAACTGCACGCGGCCAGCGCGCGATTCGCGACGTGTTTCTGTTCCTTGACGGGCGTGTGATGAACAAACCGGAAGTAATGGTACCCGGCGCGAACGACAAAATCCGCGACGGCCGCCTGAGCGACGAGACATCCATCGAATTCGTCGCAAAGATGATGGAGGCATTCGACGACTGGATCGCATACCACCGGACCGGAACCTGAAGCCGTGACCTGACGCGACTGTCCCGATGCTGCATGCCTGGAAGCCCCGGGGTGCAGTGCTTCATCTGCTGACACCGCACGAAAAGGACACCGGCAACTTCTCCGTTCAATGGATCCTGCTGGCGGTGGATCGCCGTGCGGTCGGACCGTTCGTGTTCTTCGACCATATGGGCTCGGCTGAATTTGAGTCCGGCAAGGGCATCAACACGCGCCCGCACCCTCATATCGGCCTTGCCACGATGACCTACCTCTTCGAGTGCGAAGTCCTGCATCGCGACAGCCTAGGATATGAACAGCCGATCCGGCCCGGTACGGTCAACTGGATGACGGCCGGGCGCGGCATTGTGCATTCCGAACACACCTCCGCCGAGCAACCGGCGCGCAAGCGCAGTCTCAACTGCATTCAGATCCGGCTCGCGCTGCCGCGCAAGCATGAAGAAATGGAACCCGCGTTCCAGCACATCCCGAAGGAAAAGCTGCCCAGCTTCACCATCGATGACACCACCTTGCGGTTGATCGCGGGCAAGGAGTTCGGCAAACCCACGCCGTTCGAGACCGTCGTCGACCTGCACTACTCTCGAAGCGCGCATCAAGGCGAACGGCCGCCTGAGCCTTCCAGTGGATCTGGGTGAACGCTCGGTCTATGTCATCGAAGGCGAAATCACCATCGACAGCACACGGGTGTCACCCATACCAGATGGCGGTGCTGCGCGACGGCGATGACGTGACACTGAGTGCCGGCGAGAAGCCCGCCCAATGTCATGCTTGCCGGCGGCGCGCCGCTCGACACCAAACACCATCTTTGGTGGAACTTCGTCTCCAGTTCGAAGGATCGGATCGAACGGGCAAAGGACGACTGGAAGAACCTGCGCTTCGCCAAGGTGACTGGCGACGAGGAGTAATTCATTCCCCTGCCCGACTGACTTAATACTAACGGCGACCTCCCGCCCGCGCGAGATTCGCTTTTCGGGATCGTAGAACGGCAGATCGACGATCTGTGCGGGGTGCATCGCAAGATCGAAGCACATGACTTCGACATAGCGCGAGTCGAGATCGTCCGCGCTGGCCAGCCGGACATAGGCGACATCCTGCTCCAGATAGGGCGACCAGCCTGAAGCGGTGATGTGGCCGATTTCCTTACCCCTCGCGCCACGGATCCGCCAGTCAGCGGTTCGGCGTCCTTGCAGGCGATACCGTACATGCGCGTGCGCCGGTCGGTCATGGCCTCAAGCGCCTGTTTGCCGAAAAAGTCGTCCTTGGCGAGATGGACGAACGGTTCGAAGCCCGCCGCCCATGCGGACACGACCCCGTCGATGTCCGAACCATTGTTGAAAACCGCGCCTTCGATGCGCCGGATATCCATGCCGTCGAGCCCGATGTCGAGCATGTCATGTTTGGCGCCTGCCGCGCTGATGTACGCCCGCAGGGCTTCGTAGTCCATGTCGGGATCGGTGTAGACCTCAAAGCCCAGTTCCGCAGTCCAGCCGGTCCGGGTGATCAGCACTTGCTGCCCGCTCGTGGCAACCTTGCGGGCATCGAAATACTTGAACGGCTCGGGCATGCCTTCGTCACAGGCTTCGGCCAGAACATCGAACGCCTTGGGCCCTGGATCTGATGCACCCAGGACTGGGGATCGACGACCTCGACATCCATGCCTAGGGCATGGGCCCTGGCCCAGCCGACGAAGTCGCCATCGGCTTGAACGACATACCAGAACCGGTCCTCCTCCAGACGCACGAGGATGCCGTCGACCAGCACGTCGCCATCGGGCCAGCAGGCGACACCATAGCTGCCCCGTCCGGGCTTCATCTTGGTCATGTCGCGGGTGAAAAGCTTGTTCAGGAGCCGTTCTGCGTCCGGACCTCGAAATTCGGTCGGAAGTTCGCCGGTGCCGAGACAGGTCATGCCCTTGCGCAGCGCCCAGTAAGCCCGGAAGCGATCGGCATTGGTCATGGAGACCGGCATGATGCGCCGGTTGTAGACAACATAAGTCGCATCGTGTGCCAGAGTATGCGGATAAAATGGCGAGCGGTCGTAGCCATAGTTCCAGCCGGGTTCGGGCAGAGAACAGACGAGATCGCGCTGGGCGACAAAATGACGGGGCATAGAGAACTTCCTCAGGTTTGGTCGCGCGAAATTACAATCGGAGACGTTCCAGGACGACCGAGTTTGCTGTCGCAACGCTTGAGTTTTTCGCAAACCAAAGAAGAACCGCCGCCGGAGTTGCCTCCGACGGCGGTGTTTTCAGGCGATCCTGGCTTTCGCGGTCAACCCAGAGCCTTGCGCTCGGCAGCCAGACCTTTCCAGGTGCAGTAGACCATGAGCATCAGGACAATCGCGAACGGAAATCCGGTCGCGATCGCCGCGGCCTGGAGGGAACCCAGTCCGCCGCCCAACAGCAGGGCGATGGCGACGAGACCCTCGAAGGTGCACCAGAAGATGCGCTGCGCCACCGGCGCATCGACCTTGCCGCCGGCCGTGATCGTGTCGATGACGAGCGAACCGGAGTCCGACGACGTCACGAAAAACACGACGACGAGCACGATGCCGATGAAGGAAAGCAAGCCGGAAAGCGGCAGCGGTTCCAGCATCCTGAAGAGCGACAACTCGGGCGTCCATGCCGCGATGGTCTCACTCACTCCGGTATAGCCGTCGGTCACGATCTGTTCGATCGCCGTACCGCCGAACGCCGCCATCCACAGGACGCAGGCCAGAGTGGGAACGATCAGAACGCAGGTGACGAACTCCCGTACCGTGCGGCCCCGCGAGACCCGCGCAATGAACATCCCGACAAAGGGCGACCAGGAAATCCACCAGGCCCAGTAGAAGGTCGTCCAGCCGTGCATGAAGTCGAGATCTTCACGGCCCACGAAATTCGAGAGCGGCAGAATGTTGGCGCCATAGGACACCAGACCGTCGAAGAAGCCCGAGAAGATGGCAATCGTCGGTCCGACAACGATGACGAAGAGCAGAAGCAGAACGGCAAGGCCCATGTTGAGCTCGCTCAGGCGCTTCACACCGCCGTCAAGGCCCATCAGGACCGAACCCAGCGCCACGATGGTGATAGCCACGATCAGGATGATCATGGTGAGATCGGTTTCGGGGATACCGAAGAGATAGTTGAGACCCGCCGTCACCTGTTCAGCGCCGAAACCCAGCGAAGTCGCCAGACCGAACAGCGTGGCGAACACCGCCAGCGTATCGATGACGTGACCGAACCAGCCCCAGACCCGTTCACCCAGGATGGGATAGAAGGCCGAGCGGATGGTGAGCGGCAGTCCCTTGTTGTAGCAGAAGAAAGCCAGCGCCAACGCGACGACCGCATAGATCGCCCAAGGATGCAG
Organism: Alphaproteobacteria bacterium; assembly: GCA_965204785.1. Classification (GTDB taxonomy): domain Bacteria; phylum Pseudomonadota; class Alphaproteobacteria; order SP197; family SP197; genus SP197. Next base: position 2,378,964 of record OZ242015.1, read on the forward strand.
GCCCCAATGGAAGATCGTCGCGGCCATGCCCATGGCGCGCGCCGCTTCGATATCCGTGGGGTCGGTGCCCAACGGCGGCAACTGGAAATGATGGACGGGCTCCAGCACACCAAAGAACATCAGGCCGATGCCCATGCCCGCGGCAAACAGCATCGCGAACCAACCGGCGTAGGAATAATTGGGCTTGGCATCCTTGCCGCCCAGCCTGACCTTGCCCAGCGGTGAGACGATCAGGAAAAGGCAGAAGAGAACAAAGACGTTGGCCGCGATCATGAAGACCCAGTCAAACGTTGAGGTGAGCCAAGGCCTCAGGCTGCCCAGAACATCGGCCGCACCCCCCTGGAACATCAGAACCAGGATGACAAACCCGACCGTCAAGATACTGGAAACGAAAAATACCGGATTGTGGATGTCCAGGCCCATGATCTGGACATTATCCTGACCGACCTCATAGTCGGTCTCTTCAAGATTGGTCATTGCAACTACCTCCGTACGGCCCCATGGGCCGGTTTCGTCTTCACCGCGTGGCATGGGGGTGTGGGGCTCTTTCCGACCTCATCACCTGCAGCGGAGTGTGGGTTGATGAAAAGGCAGTCATTCACACGACAAAGACGTATTTTGTCGAAATCAGACCAGTTTGGTCAGAGTTATCCCGTTTTCGCCGCGGGTCAGATATCCGTTTCGACAAATCGCATGGCCTGACGGGCAGTTCTGCGTACCATCTTGCGCCGCACGGGAGAGGCCAGAAGCCGGTTCAGCGCGGCCAGGGCAATATCGCCGGCGCTGCCGGCTTCCTGCGAAGCCAGAAGGTTGCGTATGGCTTGCGCGGTTTTCACAAGATGCACGGAGACGATGTATTCGTCGTGGCCGTGATCGAACAGGGTCTGTTCGACTTCGTGAAAGAAGGCTTCCGCATCGCTCACGCGCCAGTCCTCCAGGTCCACATGGGGATCGTCGTGACCGATGTTGCGGCCCGAGAAACAGGCCATCTGCAACAGGCCGGACGGCCAGAGCTCGGGATATTTCGAGCAGAGATCGAGCACGGCGTCGGCAAAGGTCAGACCGTGAGTGAGATCCAGCCACCCGAAATCGTTGCCATAGGGCTGATCGAGGTCTTCGAGGTGTTTGAGATCGAAGGTCAGCATGTTGGTCGCGTTCGCGGCGAGCAGACTGCGGAAGAGATCGAGCGCGGGGGCAATGCCGTGTTCGGCCGTGAACACAACCGCCTTGTTCGCGTTGAGTTTGGTAAAATCGGTCGCGGGCGGCGCCGCACCGTTGGCCTTGGCACCGAAATTCTCGATCGCATCGCCGTAGGCGCGGAATTCTGGAATGAGTTCCTCGCGGAAGGCCGAAACCAGACTGCGCACCAGCGAAAGCAGCACCGGTTCGGCGATTTCCTCGCCCAACCGGTGGATCAGGGTGCCGGCCTTGGACACATAAATCGCGGAGTGACCGAAATCGGCATAGTGTGCGAGCGCAGCCCGCGCCAGGGCATGTTCCATTGTCCCGTAGGCATCGCCGGTCGCGAGCGTGCCCCGGGTCAACCGGATAGCGCGTTCCTCGTCTTCACCATCCACGGCCTCAAAGAAAGCCTCCGCGTCCCAATCCTCGCTACCTTCGGCAAAGGAATAGGTTTCCTCTCGCAGCGTGTCATCGGACATATGCCCGATGGCTTCGAGCAGGCAGATGAGCTGATTTTCCGGCGCTCCGGCATGTTCGTCGTAGAGCGCCAGCCAGTCGGCCGTACCCGCATAGGCATGGGTCCAGCCGAACTCCATCTTGTCGTAAGACCAGCGGATCGCTTCCCTGACCGCGATCATGGGATCGACGCCCAGACGCACGATGCGTGCAATCTCGCGCGCCAGCCGCTCATAGTCGTGATCGACGAAACCCTGCTTGAGATCCTCCAAGGATTTCTCGAGTTGCTCCTCGACAGGCGGATCGACGATCTCGACCCAGACCGCGCCGTCGCGCACCTCCAAGGGATAGGTGCGCAACTTGTCACCGTCGCGCTGGTTTTCGCCCGTTTCCAGATTGAACTTCCAGTTATGCCAGTTGCAGGTCAGCAGGCAGTTCTCGTCCAGTGTGCCTTCGCGCAAGGGGTAACCTTCGTGCGGGCAGCGGTTGTTGCAGGCATAGATACCGTTCTTCGTGTCGAAGAGCGCGATCTGACGGCCATCGATACGGAACACCGTCCGGCCCTTTTGCTTGAGTTCGTCGACACCGACCGTTTCGGTCCAGCCCAATGACATGCCTTTGTCCTCCCGCGAGTCGTCTCCAATTTATAAAGAAAACACTTTTCATTCAATGGCGATCTTGTGCCAGTTTACCCCAAGCATGGCGGACCTGTAGAGTGCCGCGCGCATGTCCGACCTGTCCAACAGCCCGGCACTCGTTGTCAGATCGCTTACCTGCGCACGCGGGGGCCGACGGCTGTTTTCCGACTTGGGTTTCGTTCTCAATGAGGGCGGTGCCCTGGTCCTTCGCGGACCCAACGCCAGCGGAAAAAGCAGTCTCCTGCGTATCCTCGCAGGGCTGTTGGAGCCGACGGATGGCCAGGTGCTCTGGCACGGCAAAGATACTCGCGATCATTCCGCCGGCTGGCGTCGCTCGCTTGCTTATCTGGGCCATGGCTGCGCGCTGAAACCCCAACTCAGCGTCGCGCAGAACCTGACCTTCTGGCACGCCATGGAAAACGCTGAGACCTCTGTCGCAGAGGCGCTAGAGGAGATCGGCCTTTCCGCGCTGGCCGATCTGCCCGCATCCATGCTTTCGGCCGGCCAGCAGCGCCGCCTGGCGATCGCCAGGCTTGCCATGAGCCAAGGCGGATGCTGGCTCTTGGACGAGCCAACCGTGACGCTCGATGCCGCATCCCAGGACCGCTTCGCCACGATGATCGAACGGCACCGGGATGGCGGCGGCCTCGTCATCCTGGCGACCCATGACGCGCTTGACCTGCATGCGCCGGAGGTGCTGACCCTGGGCGCCGCCACATGAGCGCCTTTGTCGCATTGGTCGGGCGCGACGTCACGCTGGCAATTCGGCGGGGTGGCGAAGCGGCTCTGACCTTGGGATTCTTTGTCGTCACCATCGCGCTTTTCCCCGTCGGCGTGGGACCCGATGCGGAACTCCTGGGCCGTATTGCCGCGGGCATCATCTGGGTCACGGCCCTGCTCGCGGCGATCATTTCGCTCGACCTGCTGTTCCGCGTCGACCTTGAGGACGGTTCGCTCGATCTGCTGGCGCTCGCACCCCTACCGCTCGAACTCACCGTCCTGGCGAAGTGCCTCGCCCACTGGCTGGTGACCGGCCTGCCGGTCACGCTGCTCGCACCCCTGATGGGCCTGATGCTGGAGTTGGAGGCCCAGGCGTATCTACCGCTGCTGGTCGGCCTTGCCCTGGGAACTCCCGCCCTCAGCCTGATCGGCACCATCGGTGCATCGCTGGTGCTAAGCGCGCGCCGTGGCGGTGCGCTGATCGGGCTTTTGGTGCTACCGCTCTATATCCCGGTGCTGATTTTCGGGATTTCCAGTGTCGAGGCCGCACTGGCGGGTCTGCCGGTGCTTCCCCATATCCTGGTCGAAGCGGCAATCCTGGTGATTTCGCTTCCCCTGGCCGCCTTTGCTGGCGCCAGCGCCCTGCGTCTGGCGATGGAGTGATCGTGGTTGGACGTGAACGAACGGCCGGTGTAGTCACCCAGCCCGTACACGGGAGAACGGATCCGCATTGCCTTCCTTCCTGCATAGCCTTGCAAGCCCCGCGCGTTTCGGGCGCATCGCGGCGCGTGTTCTGCCCTGGGCATCCGTTCTGGCTGGCGGGCTGATCGGCTGTGGACTGGTCTGGGCGCTGGGTTTCGCGCCGCCCGACTACCAACAGGGCGATACGGTACGTGTCATGTATGTCCATGTTCCCGCGGCCTGGATGGCGATGTTCTGTTATGCCGTCATGGCCGGGTTTTCGGTTTCGTTTCTGATCTGGAAACATGCCCTGGCGGACTTGGCCGCACGCGCGTCCGCGCCCATCGGCGCCAGCTTCACCGCCGTGGCTCTGATCACCGGCAGTCTCTGGGGCAAACCGATCTGGGGCACCTATTGGGTCTGGGACGCCAGACTGACTTCCGTGTTGGTGCTGTCTTTCCTCTATCTGGGCCACATGGCGCTCGCCAACGCCTTCGACGACCGCGAACGTGGCGAACGTGCGGCCGCCATCCTGGCCGTGGTCGGCGCGATCAACCTGCCGATCATCAAGTTCTCGGTGGATTGGTGGAACACGCTGCACCAGCCCGCCAGCGTGCTGCGCCTGGACGGGCCGACCATCCACAATTCCATGCTCTGGCCGCTGCTCATCATGGCTCTGGGCTTCACGGCGTTTTATGTCGTCGTCCTCCTGATCCGCATCCGCAGCGAACTCTCCGCACGGCGGATCGAAGTGCTGCAACGTCAACGGGCCCTGGAGGGCGCGTGAGGTGTCGGAGTTCCTGAACATGGGAGGCTACGCCGCCACCGTCTGGACGTCCTATGGTATGGCCGCAGTGATCTTGGTCGGCCTGCTGGGGTTAAGCATACGCCAGGCCGCGCGGCGCAGGGCCGAACTTGAGAAACTGGAAGACAGACGCGACCGGAGATGCAAACCATGACCCGCAAGCAGCGGCGCACGATGTTTTTGGGCACCGGGTTTGTCTGTTTCGCGGTGGCGACCGTGCTGGTTCTTGTCGCGCTGGAAGACAAGGTGACGTTTTTCTATTCCCCCTCCGCCCTGGCGGCCGAACCGGTGGCGCCCGATCAGCACATCCGGTTGGGCGGGCTTGTCGTCGACGGAAGCGTCGTGAAACACGATGACGGCATCACTACCACCTTCGTGCTGACCGACGGTGCGGCAGAGGTGCCAGTTTTCTTCACCGGTGTTCTGCCCGACCTCTTCCGCGAGGGACAGGGCATCATTGCCAACGGCCGGATGCCGGATGCAGGTGGCCCGTTCGCCGCCGACGAGGTTCTGGCCAAACACGACGAAACTTACATGCCGCCGGAAGTCGCCGAGGCGCTGAAGGAAACCGGCCATTGGCAGGAAGAGGCCGAGCCATGAGCGAGACCACCACCGTGGGCGTCACCGCGGGCAGCCGCAGGAGTGTCGTGGTCTGGCTGACGCTAGTCGCCACCCTAGTTTTCATCATGGTGGTGCTGGGCGGCGCCACGCGGTTGACCGAGTCGGGCCTTTCCATGACCGAATGGCGGCCCGTCACAGGCTGGCTGCCGCCCATGAGCGAGGCTGCCTGGCATGCCGAGTTCGAAAAGTACCGCACGTCGCCGGAATACAAGCAGATCAACGCGGGGATGTCGGTCGAGGCCTTCAAGACGATCTTCTGGTTCGAATTCAGCCATCGCCTCCTGGGCCGGATCATCGGCCTTGCGTTCTTTTTGCCGTTCGTCTTTTTCCTGCTGACCCGCCGGCTGGACCGGCCGTTCACCGTGCGTTTGCTATGGCTGCTGGGACTGGGGGCATTGCAGGGTCTGATCGGCTGGCTGATGGTCAAGAGCGGGCTGGTCGACCGGCCCAATATCAGCCAGTATTGGCTGGCGCTCCATCTCTCGCTGGCATTCCTGATCTACGGAACGCTGGTGTGGACCATCCAGGAGTTGCACCGCGAACCCGGCTACGGGGCTGCTGAAACCGGGCTTTCACGCAGACGCCGCCTTGCCGGCTGCCTTTTGGGCCTGATTTCCGTGACGGTCGTCTCGGGTGCCTTTGTCGCCGGCCTGGATGCCGGACGTTACTACAACACCTTCCCGCTGATGAACAGCAGCCTGATCCCCGCCAACTACGGCTCTGTCATGCCATGGTGGCAAAACGCCTTCGAGAACGTAGCGGCTGTGCAGTTCCATCACCGCATTCTCGCGATCCTCAGCGTGTTCGCTGCCCTGGCCACCTGGCTTGCCACGCGCGCCACGCATCTCACCGGCCGGACACGGCATCATGCCCGGGCACTTGCGGTTATGGCGGTTCTTCAAGCCGGCCTGGGGATTGCCACCCTGCTCGCCTATATCCCAGTGTGGCTGGGCGCGTTGCATCAGACGGGCGCAATGATTCTGTTTACCCTTGCCATTCTGTTGCTGACCTCCCTCAGGCAACACCGCGCCTGAGGCTCGCCGACAGGAACCAATCACAACGACAACTGTTTCCCTTGAGCATGGCGGGTATTGTTCCCGTTGCTGCGCAATGGGCAAGATCGCACATGTGGGGGCTCAAGACACGCCTGCTGGTGGTGCATCACGCGATCATCCGAAGCTTCTGGATCCTGCCGGGCCTGACATGCTTCGTGCTTCTCATCTTCTTATCTGCACAACACGGCAGAATTCATGCAGGTGACAACGGGGTCGCACAGGTCAAGGCGGAGTTGAGCACACAGATCAGGAAGTCCTGCCCGCAACGGAATGACAAGCCAATTGAGTTCGGCATATGGCGAAGATCGACCATGGAGCCCAACTCGCAGCACCCAAGAGCGGCTAAATCCAAAGCATCGACTTCGAACGGCTCGTCGAAATCGGCGAGGGTAAGTGCGTTCGCTTGGAGACCGCGCACTGCACCGGCCATTTTGTCATCGAACTAAGGCATCATCGGGCGCGTCGGCCCCGAAAGCAGGGTTGACGATGATGTCTTGCACAAAATTCGCACCTGCATCGTGGTGAACCCAAAACACATGGCCACCCAGGATTTGGAGTTCCAAATCAAGGTGCTCGTCGAAATGGCTCTGCGAGCCCTTTCTCCGGGCATCAATGACAGCTTCACGGCATTGGCCGTGATCGACAATCTTTCAGCGGCTGTTTCGGAGATCATGACCCGTCAACTTCCTGCAGCTTGTCATGGTTCGTCCACGTTGCCGTGCGTCAAGGCCAATCAGGTCACGTTTGCCGGTATCTTCTCAAGCGCCTGCGATCCGATCCGACAGAATCTTGACAGCGAGGTCCTGGGACTCATCCGCATGATCGACACCATCGAACGGCAAATCCAGCTGCTCGAAACCAGTGCCGCTCATACCCTGACCAACCCGAACGATCAGGAACAAGCGCTGGCGCGGGTGCGGCAAACCAAGGCGGCTGTCGCATCGGCGACGAAGTCGGCAGAGACTGCATGATCGGGTCGATCAGGCAAATCTCAATAAATGCTATTCTCGGGAGGCCAATGCGTTGGCCAGCAAGGACACACTGGAGCTCATCGAACGTGAGATCCCGCGTTTGCGGAGGTATAGCGCGCTCCATGACGCGGGATGTGGACCGTGCCGACGATCTGGTCCAGGAATGCCTGGTTCGCGCCATTAATTGACAAAAAAGCGATTCCGCACGGTTTCGTGACATTCTCGAAGTGATCGAGATCGACAGCCGTCTGAGGAAAATGGCCGATGGCGCCCTTTACGAGGATATCCCCGACCGCCTGCTTGCGGTTCTCTTCGGACGCCAGGGAAAAAGAAGATCGGAAAGACGATGGCGGTGACGTTGTCGTTCCCATCGTCGTGGCGGCCGGTCAGAACAGACGCATGCCGATTCTCGTCGGCGCGGTTGCGGCAATGATCGGCGTGGCGATTGGATGGCTCGTCGCAACCTACGACCTTCCCGGCAACGAACAGATCGATCAGGCCATGAGCGAAGAGACCAGCGCCTTTTCCTTCTATCTTCAGGGTCCGACCTACCCGATCGGCTTCGCTGCCGAACGCATCAACGAATTCCTGCCACGCACGGAGTCCGCGCTGGTCCGGGCCGTGGATCCGCCCGATCTCAGCAACAGTGGCTTCTCGCTGGCTGGAGGACGCATCATCCCCGGACCACGCGGAAATGCTATCACGTATCCCTACGAGCGCGGTGAGGGTACTGACCTCGAAAAAATGGCCGTTCACGTGTGGAAGTCCGGAAAAAGCGGACCGGACATGGAGGCCAGTTCGGATATCCAGACCGCGCAATGACAAAGCGACGGCCTGAGTTACGCCATGCTGGACACACCCAATCAACCCGATTTCGAGGATATCGAACTCAACATCCGATCCATGTTCGACACGATGGGCATGCCCCACGAAACCAGTCATTAGCACCATACCAACGGCCCTAAAGACGGACCCATCGGTTCGTCTTTAGGGCACCCTCAGGCGCCGGGCGGGATGCGTCCGCATCCCTTGGCTTACGCGCCAACGCTAAAAAGGGCCGGCACGATGGCGCCGACCCTTTGTTATTGGATGATCGGCGTATCAGCGATCAGCCAACCGATTCACGGGCTTTCTTGGCGGCTTTGTCCGCCTTGCCGCTCTGTGCAAACTTTTCCTGCCCTTCCTGATAGGCCCAACTAGTTGCCTTCACCCTGGTTCTCCAGGTTGGACGCAGCGAGGTCTCAATTCACCACGTGCTTCAGGAACGCATTGATGAACTCTCCGCGGTCGTTCAGATAATCCAGGTAATAGGCATACCCCCAGACATCGCAGCACAGCAGGGGCTAAAGTCCGCGTGTGATGGACGTGCCGGCGCCAGTCGTGCTCATGACACGCAGATGCCCGTTGTCGAGCACAAGCCAAGCCCAGCCGCTGCCAAATTCACCGGTCTCGGCTTCCGAGAAGGCTTCACGGAAGTCTTTACATGGACCCTAAATCTTTCTCAATCATGTCCGCGAGCTTGCCCGATGCATCGCCGCCGCCCTTGGGCGAAAGGCCGTTCCAAAAGAACGTGTGGTCCCAGACCTGGGCGGCGTTGCGAAACACATCGGCGTCATCGTTGCTGGCGGCATCGTGGATCACTTCTTCCAAGCTCCACTTCAAGCGCTTGTCGCCTTACAGGGCATCGTTCAGCTTGTCGACATAGCCTGAATGATGCTTGTCGTAGTGAAACGACAGCGTGCGCTCGGAAATGTACGGTTCCAGAGCGGATTTCTTGAAAGGTAACGGGGAGAGTTCAAACATGGTCGGTAAACCTCCATCGTCCGGACTTGAGCGCGTTTGCGCAAGCTTGGAAGGACAACACGGTCGGCCGGGACGGGTTTCCCGGCCACCGGAGTCGACTTTCTCGAAATGCAGGGAACGAACCCGAGAAACAGGTGTTCTGATTTCAAAGATGCCTTCTCGGCAGCCGTATCATGGCTCTCCCCTGATCCACCTGCGTGGTATGGCATGCTAAACTTCCAAACGGCATCTCAACCTATAGGAACCCGCGGACCAGCCCCCGGTCCGCGCGCTTCGCCTTTTTCATCCTCACATCTCTGACCGGCCACTCCGTGATCACGCGCTCGGATATAGAGGGCAAGAAAGATCAGTGCGATCAGTACGGTGATCAGTTAAGGAATAGATGTGGGATTCCATGGATCGTTTCTTCAGTTGAGCCCGTGCCGATCACTTGGGCATAGGGCAATCAATCAATGTTGCCTTCGTGTGCGGAACGTCAGCGGAGCGACCTGCAAGGCGTTACGGCCCAGCCGGTCCCGTTCCGGAACCTTCTCAAGTGCGCGCATCTGCGCTTCCTGGAGATGGGCAGCGATCGTCTCCATGTCCAGTGTCAAAACCGCACCGTCGTCCACGACCTGACGACCGTTGATCCAGACATCGCGCACGGCGCGGTCCGCGGCGGTATAGATCAGGCTGCGGATGGGATCGTAGACCGGCATCATGATCGGATCGTCGATGGCGACGGAAACCAGGTCGGCCTTGGCGCCTTGTGCCAGCCGGCCCAGATCCTCTCGCTTGAGCGCCTGGGCGCCGCCCACGGTGGCAGCGGTGAAGACATCGGCCGTGGTGATCGCATGCATGTTCTGGGCCGAGACACGGCACATGATCGCGGCCGTGCGCATCTCTTCGAGCATGTTGTGGGGATGGGTATCCGTGCCGATGCCCAGGTTGATACCCGCTTCGATGTATTTGCCCAGATGTTCCATGGTGATGCCGTAGCGGCTGAACGGCGTGGGGCAATGGGCCACCGATGTCTGGTAGTCGGCGATGAGGCCAATGTCGGCCCGGCTCGACCAATGAAGCCACGAATGGTGATCGAGAAACAGGCCGTGGCCCAGCGTGACGTCGGGGCCCAGCATGTTCTCGCGGGCCAGAAGCTGCACCTGGCTGACGCCATGCCGGCGGGTGATTTCAAGGAACTCCATCATCGCCTCACCGGCATGAAGCTGGAACGGCAGGTCGCGGTCGCGCGCCATATCAAGGCTTTCGCGGATCAGCGCAAGGGAGCAGGTGTCGATCGCCATGGGTGCCACCACGCCGTGCAGCATGCCGGAATTGTGCCCCATCGCGGCGTCAAGAACGCCGACGGCTTCGTCCATGTCGGCACGCCCGTCGTCGTCTTTCCAGTCATAGAGCAGTTCGTGGCCGTTATCGGTACGCCAGGAAGCCGACTGATAGAGCGGCGCCAGGAACGAGCGCAGACCGCTTTCGGCCGCTGCATCGACCCAGCCGGGGAATGGGAAACACATGTCGACGTAACTCGTCACCCCCGACAGCAGCATCTCACCATTGGCGTAGCGGGTAGCCCACACCTTGTCCTCCGGGTCCGGCGTGAAGAGATTCCAACCGTCGTAGAGAGCGGAGAGATAGAGCCGGGGATTGCCCAGTTCCTCACGCACGGATTTGAACGCAGGCATGGTCGAGGGGTGGGTGTGGAGGTTGACCAGACCGGGCATCACCATGCGCCCGCGTCCGGAACGTTCCTCGGCGACCTCGCCTTCGTAGCTCCCGCCGACCTGAAGAATCGCGCCGTCCTGCCATGCCACATCGCCCCCGCGCAGATAGATATGCGAGAGTTCCTCGTTGTCCCAGGCGACGATCCAGTCGGCATTACGGATCACGGTCGCGGTCATGGCTTTTCTCTCCTGCTTCTGGTGGCCCGGTCAACGGCGATGGCTCTAGACTGCAATTCCGCAAAGGAGGCTGCAATGACCTGCACGATCATGGGACGCTGCCGGAAAACCGGCAGGGTGGACTACGCCATCGCCACGGTCTCGCTCTACGTCGGCTCGGTTTGTCTGACGGCTGCCCGTTCGGGCGGACTGGTGGTGAGCCAGGCCTTCACCAACCGCATCCTGAAAGCCGAGGGCGTGCGCAGGCTCGACGAAGGCATGGAGCCGTCCGCCCTGATGGCGCACTTCGCCGCGGTCGATCTGCACTTTATCCTACCGGCAGGTCGGTATCATGGACCGCAACGGGCCGCGATGCGGGCGGTCAGACCGATGCCGATGGCCGCCACTACACCGAGCGTTCGGGCCGCATCGTGGTCTACGGATGGGATGAGGAAGGCTATAAACCTGAGCTTTCAGAAGTCGATGTCCGGATCGGCATGCACGAAACCGCCGTCGTCGAGCCACGCCGTCGTCGCCGAGCCACGCCGTCAGCTTTCCATCGTGGCCCCGCTCTCGCCCTATCAACACATGAAGGCGAGAGACCTCTCCGATCTGATGAGCAGCGCTGAGTGGGAGGAACACCATCTCAGCGCGGCCCCACCACCGTGCTACGACTGACCTTCGGCTTCGCGCGCGCGCCATCAGCACGACGGTCTTCTTGCCGCCTTCGGTCCGCTGTCCCCCCGGGCTTGAAGCCGAACCGTTCGTGAAAATGCATCGAAACCTCGTTGGGCGGGTCTTCGTTGACCTCGCAACACAGCATGACGTCCCGCGCCTGCGCCCTGCCCCCAGGTCTGCTCATAGAGCTGCCGGGCCAGGCCCTGACCGCGATGATCGGGATCGACGACGACCCGGTCGATGTAGAAAAACGCATCGTGACGTTCGGCATACCAGCGGTTAGTTGGCGCTGCCGTATTCCGCTCCCTCCTCGAACGTGATCATGCCGGCCGCAGGTTTGCCGTCGACCTCTATGACAAGCGTGAGAGCGGCCTGGGCAAGCAGGTCGTCGAGCGCCTCCTAATCCAGCGCGCTGACGCGGGGCACCTCGGCATTGTTGAGGTCCAGAAACCAGGCCCCGTCGGCCGGCGTCATGACACGCTGTTTGCTCGTCATGCCTTCAGCGCGCGCCCGATTGCCTGGAAACAGCGCGCGGTGTCGGCATCGACGTTCTCGTCGGTCGGCAGTGGCTGGGACGCAAACTTCGCGATGACCAGGCCAGCGGTCGGATCGATCCAGAGGTACTGGCCAAAGATCCCGATGCCGGTATAGGCGCCGTGCTCGTCGCCCATGATCCACCACTTGTTGCGGTAACTGCCCTTGGGATTGCTCTCTGCCGATTCGCCAGCCGCCCAGGCGTCCTTGTCGCCGTTGAAGCGGCTGTCGGCGACCCAGGACTGGGGTACGACCTGGCGGCCGTTGGCCTGACCCTGTTCCAGCATCATCTGACCGACCCGTGCAAGATCCCGCAAGGCCAGACACACGCCACCGGCAGCGCGCGGCGCGCCGAAGCGATCGACGGCGACATAACCATCGAATTCCGCGCCCAACGGCTGCCAGATTTCCTCGCTGACGACCTCGGCATAGGGTTTCCCGGTCACACGCTCGATGACCCAGCCCAGCATGTCGGTGCAGGGCGAGACATAGTGGAACGCCGCGCCATGCTCGCCCTTCTTCTTCAACGTGCACATCCAGCTTCGCAGATCGCCCAGATTGACTGGATCGCTGGGCGGTTTCCAGCCCGACACCTCGCGGTACTGGGTGATCAGCCCGGCATTGGCCAGGTAGTCCTCGGTGAAATCGACACCCACGGTCATATCGAGCAGGTGCTGGAGCGTGCAGTCGCCGAACGCCGAATCCCTGGCTTCGGGAATGAGGTGCGTGATCCCCTCGGCGGGATCCAGCAGGCCGCGCTCGACCAGGTTGCCGATGACCAGCGCGGTGATCGATTTCGACACCGACATCAGGATATGCGGGCGGTGTGCGCGCAGATCGTTGCGGTAATGCTCCATGATGATGTGGCCGCGGTGCAGCATGCAGATGCCATCGGTCTCGTGATTGTCGAGAAACGCGCGGAAGGTCGAGTGTTTGCCCGCGTGGTCGGTGAACGCGATGCCGGAGATATCCTGCCCCACGCGCGGCAGATGCCAGATCGGTCCCGAGCCGCGCCAGATCTGGGCGGAAGGGATCAGTTCGCTGACATGCTGATAGGCCCACCGGTTCCAAGGCGGCGTGCGCCAGTTCTCCAGGGTCACCTGCTTGTCGCCGGCGGGAAAGGATTGCATCAGGTCATGATCGGGCATCGGGTTCTCTCAATTGGAAGTTAAATGGTCACTGACCGCATAGAAGCAGCGGAACATCGCGTCAAACAGCTTGTCTTCCTCATCGCCGGGGAAGCAACTGAGCTGCGCGACCACGACCTCGGCCCCGGGGTCGACAAACACCGATTGCCCGAACGCACCAAGCGTCATGAACGGCCGGCGCGGATGGCTAGCGTTGGTGTACCACTGGGACCGGTAATGGAACCCCGGCATCATGGCCGCCATCGTTCCGGCGTCCCAGGCATCGAGGTCGTCGTTCTGGCGAACGCCGGCGATGAATTCCGCCGGCACGATCAGGCGATTCCCTAGCCTGCCGCCCAAACGATGCAGCTCGCCGAACCGGGCGAGATCCCGCAGCGTGACGTTGAGACCGTCTTCGGTCTGGAATGCGCCGTTGCGGTCGAGCACCAGATCGGCGTCGAACTCCGCACCCATGGGCTTCCAGACCAGCCGCGAAAGCAGATCGGCGAAACACTCGCCGGTGACCGCTTCGAGCACCCGGCCCAGCACCACGGAATTGGGCGAGGCATAATGAAACGTACCGCCATGGTCCGGACCACGCCGCATGGTGGCGATGAAGTCCTTCAGATTGTTAGGACGCATCAGGCCGGATCGGCGGGCGCCAGTCGCAGGCCGCATCCATGTATGCGAAATCGCATTCGGGATCGCTGTAGTCTTCCGAGAAATCGAGCCCGACCCGCATGTCGAGCAGGTGCGCACCCTGGCCCCTCATAGGCGCTTCCGGCCACAGGGACGGCAACAGTTCAGTCACTCGCGCGGCATCGTCCAGCACACCCTGCTCCATCAGAATGCCCGCCAGTATCTCCCACAAGGCCGCACCCGGCCCGCGCCGTGCCAGACCCGGGCGGTGCGGTGGAGTTCGCGCACATGATGGAAACCCCATGCACTGTGCGGCGGCTCCTGGAAGTTGGTCGGCGTGCCCGCCCGGGGATCAGCCTGCAAGGGTATGGGCGATCACCTTGAAGCCGCGGAACATGTCGTCGAAGAGCTTGTCGTCGACCGGGGTGGGATGGCTCGAATGTTTCGCGCAGACAACGCCCGCAACCGGATCGACAAAGACCGACTGGCCATGAATGTCAATGCCGAAGAACGGGCGGTGCGGGTCGGCGAGATCGGTGTACCACTTGGCGCGATAGTGATGGCCCGGCATCTTGTCGACGAAGTTTCCCCGGTTCCAGGTCGCGACATCGCCGTTCTCACGAATATCCATGATCCAGGATTCCGACACGATGCGCCAGCCGTTCATGACGCCGTTCTGCAGATGAAGCTAGCCGAAACGCACCAGATCGCGCGTCGTCACGCAGAGGCTCCCGTCGGTCTGGGGCGCACCGGGCCGGTCCAGCGTCACATAGGCCGAACCCGCGACCTCGGGGATGATGTCGGTCACCGTGTCATCGGGTGACAAAGAGACCGCGTTCGACCAGGGTACCCACCAGGGGGAACCTGCGAAGAAATTGGTCACCGACATCAGCAGATGCGGCTCGTGGGGCTCGACCCCATCGCCGTAACGCTCGGCGGCGATTGCGCCATGATGCAGGACGACGAATCCGTCCGTGTAACCTTCGTCCAGCATCTGCTTGACGCTCGACATCGCGCCATTGCGGTCGACAAAGGCGATATTGTCGAGATATACGGGGAGACGGTCAGTTCGCTGACCCCACGGTCGCCCGACCAGACATTGCCCGTGGACAGCATGCGCCGCAGGTTACAGAACGCCCAGCGGTTGATACGGACCCTGCTGCATGTCGTCGATCGTGGCCTGCTTGTCCTCGGCCGCAGGGAACGTGTTCGTCATATCAGGCGCTTCGGTCATGGTCACTCCGCATTTGGTGGCGCGGCGCTAGCATGACCTCCGCTGGCAAGGCACCCACGCGCCTCCTATGATGGCCCCACGTCAACCGGAGATCAGCCCTTGCGCGCCAACACCCTGCCCTCCCACGACCGTGCCCTCGCCGAACTGGCCGAACTGCTGGGCGACCAGTTTTCGACCAACGATGCGGTGCGCGAACAGCATGCCCATGACGAAAGCTGGCATCATCCCGAAGCGCCGCACGCCGTCGTCTTTCCCGAAACGACCGAAGAGGTCGCGGCCATCGTGACGATCTGCGCCAAACACGGCATGCCGGTCATCCCCTTCGGCACCGGAACCTCGCTGGAGGGCCAGGTGGTTGCGGTCGAGGGCGGCGTCTCCATCGACATGATGCGCATGAACCGCGTGCTCGAGGTCAACGCCGAAGACCTCGACGCCACGGTGGAAGCCGGCGTGACGCGCAAGCAGCTCAACGAATACATCCGCGACCAGGGACTCTTCTTCCCCGTCGATCCCGGCGCGAATGCCTCCGTCGGCGGCATGGCAGCGACCCGTGCGTCGGGGACCAATGCGGTGCGTTACGGCACCATGCGCGAATCCGTGCTGGCGCTGACCGTGGTGATGGCCGATGGGCGCATCGTCAAGACGGCCCGGCGCGCGCGCAAGTCCTCGGCCGGATACGACCTCACGCGGCTCTTCGTCGGTTCGGAAGGCACGCTGGGCGTCATCACGGAAGTCACCGTGCGCCTGTTCGGCATCCCCGAGGCCATCAGCGCGGCGACGGTCTCCTTCGAAGACATCGAGTCGGCGGTCAACGCAGTCATCCTGACCATCCAGTCGGGCATTCCCATGGCGCGCATCGAATTTCTGGACGAGGTCCAGATCGAGGCGATCAAAGCCTATTCCGGCCTCGACAATCCGGTCGCCCCGACGCTGTTCCTGGAATTCCACGGCACGGAAACCGGCGTGGCCGAACAGGCCGGGAAGGTCGGCGGTATCTGCAAGGAGTTCGGTGCGGGCGATTTCCGCTGGGCGACGCAACAGGAGGACCGCAACAAACTCTGGCAGGCGCGCCACGACGCAGCCTGGGCGGCCAAGGCTCTGCGCCCGGGCTGTTCGCTCTGGCCCACCGATGTGTGTGTGCCGATCTCACGGCTGGCCGAATGCATCGTCGAGACGAAGAAGGATCTGGAGACCAGCACCATCCCCGCTCCGCTGGCCGGGCATGTCGGCGACGGCAATTTTCATCTGGTCTTCCTGCTCAACCGCGACGACCCGGAGGAATGCGCCCAGGCCGAACAACTGAACGACCGGCTGGTCCAGCGCGCCCTCGCCATGGGCGGCACCTGCACCGGCGAACACGGCGTGGGCCTTGGCAAGATGAAGTTTCTCCAAGCCGAATACGGCGAAGGTTTAAGCGTCATGCGCCAGATTAAAACCGCGCTCGACCCCAACAACATCATGAATCCCGGCAAGATTTTCTCGATCTGAGTATCAGAACCGCTGTCATCCCGGAGTAGAGCGGATTTCTCGTTAGTGTTCTTTCTGGCCCGGGGCAGGAGCACAGCGGGTTCAACGGCTTCGTCGGGCTCCGCGTCCCGTCGACGGGGTCTCGAGGAGCCGTGTCCGAAGGCTTGGCCGTCCGTCTCCAGCGTCCAGGCCGCAGCGCTGGCCGGCGCGACGATCACCCGCTTCATGCCACGCCGTTGGGCCACCGCCAGGCCCCAGCGCTTCAGCGTAGAGAAGCACTGCACCCGGGTCAGGATGACCTGGACCGCCTCGTAGAGCTATGGTGCGCATCATGGCATCGCCGGCCTTGCTGATCCTGCCGCTCACATCGGTCTCGCCCGAGACTGGTACTTGCGTGGCGTCAGGCCGACATGCGGCCCCACATCGCGGGACGAGCGGAACCGCCCCGGATCGTCGATCGCCGCCTTGTAGGTCAACGCCACCAGACCTCATCCTGGCGCGTCATCGACAGCACGGCCCCATGCAGCGTCCCGAACTCCGACAGAAGCGCATCCCGCGCATGCAGCAACGGCTCGATCTCCCTGCTCAGCATGGTGTGGCCGGCGATCAACTCCCGGATGCGCGCCGCATAACGCCCCTTGCCGATCTTGCCCACCTTCAGACCGAACCCGCGCAGAAGACCCCGGACGCTCAGCTCCATGTCGAGCAGCTTGCCCTGTAACAGCTTGCGCGCCTCAGTAACGCCCGCAACCCCTGTGCCGGAACCGTCTTACAGTGAACCGGACGGCACCAGCCCAGCCGAACCAATCGCGCAATCGAGTTCAGTACGGTCCTGCATGCGCGTGGCGCGCTGTACCGCGTCGACCAGCTTCGAGGCGCGCTTGATGCCCAGATTGCCCGAGGTGGAGACCAAGTAGTGGCTCTCGCGGTAGAGCGCTTCGTTGTCGCTGGCCTCGTGGGCGGTCTGGATGGCGAAGCGGTGCATGGCCGCCTGTTCCTGAAATTCCGCCAGGAACCGGCGTACGCTTTCCTCACCGATAACCTCGATCAGCGAATCGAGAACGCCGCGGTCAACGCGCGGCATGATGGTATCGGAGGGGTGTTCGTCTCGGATCATGGACTCCGTTCCTCTCGTGCCACCTTATAAGTATGCGCCAACAGGCACAAAGTCTCCTGTGACCGCGGCTACAGGAGTCCTGCATTGGATTGGCATCATATTAGATTGGCATCAGGTTGTGCGCTGCATGAAGTAGCGGTTCGGCGCGATGCCTTGGGGCAGGGCGAGATCGGTCCAAGTATCGTTCGGCACGGGCTGGTCGCTCACGATGATCGCGCTGGGTGCCAGCAGGGCAGGTAGCTTGCCCGCCAGCCAGACACCCAGCGCGCGGCTCGCCTCTTCGTCGCCCGATCCGATATCGACATGGGCCAGAACGGCGCTGCCGCCGAGATGTTCGGCCGCCCGGCCCAGGGTCACGCCGAGGTCGCCCAGGAACATGTGTTCCTCGTCGGGAATGCAGTCTGGGTGCGCGGCGATCTGGCGGTCGAAACAGTAGATATCGCGCTGCGGCAGCCGGTCGCGCAGATGATCGAAGGTGCGTCCGTTGCCCAAACCCAGTTCCAGCACCGGACCCGCCTTGCCTTCGATCAGTTCGGCGGCGCGGTCCAGGCAGGCGCGCTGGGCCTGCAGGCGCCGGATGACGCTGTCGAGGCGGCTCATGCCCGTTGCGAGACCGCTTCGCGAAGCTGCTCGGTGGTCCGTTCCACACGCAGTGCCAGCTCGCGCATGATCTCGATCGACATCGACGGGAACTGACCGACAAGCTGGAAGAAGAGATCCTTGGAGATCATCAGGGTCTCGAGATTGCTCTTGGCCTTCACCGTGGCGGTGCGCGGCACATCGCACAGGATGGCCGTTTCACCCAGGAAGTCGTTCTTCTTGAGCGTGGCCACGACGACCTCGCCGTTGGCCGTGTCGACGATCACGTCGGCCTCGCCGTCGATGATGATGTAGGCTGAGGCGCCTTCATCGCCCTGTTTGCAGACGAAGTCGCCCTGGTTGAAGGCCAGGCGCTCAGCCGTGAAAGCCAGCAGTTTCAGCTTGCTGGGTTCGATCTTGGCGAACAGCGGAATGTTGCGCATCAGTTCAACGTCTTGCTGCAGGCTCATGGCCTTGCCTCCGTTATCATCGGCTTACTCCGCGGACACTAGGTCTGCGAGCGCCGATTTGCGTTCGACCAGTTCCGAATAAGTCCCTTTTTCCACGACCTTGCCGTCGGCCATGACCAATACCTGATCAAAGTTCTGTGCCTGGCTGGGCCGGTGCATGATCCAGACGACCGTGCGGTCGCGGAACTCCTCGCGGATGTTGTTCAATATGGTGGTTTGGGCCGAGCCATCCAGTGCGGCCGTGGCCTCGCAAAGAACCACTACCTGGGGACGCTTGAGCACGGCGCGCGCGATGGAGGTCTTCTGGCGCTGCGCGGTGGAGAGCCGTGCGCCCCCGATGCCGACTTCGAAATCGAGACCGACCTCAATCACGACCGAGCGCAGATCCAGGCTTTCGATCACTTCTGAGATCAGGTTGCCGATCTTGACCTGCGCCTGGGCCCGGCTATAGGCAAGCTTGCCGAAGAGAATGTTATCCTGAAGCGAGGAGGCCGCGTTGTAGCGATCACGGTCGAAGAATTCGACCGAGTCCTTCAACTCCTCGGGCAGGTCCTCGGCAAAGGCTCGGCGCGCTTCGAGCAGGCGGACCTGCATGCGGTTGTCGATCAGACCCAGCCGGTGTCGTGCCGGCGCGAGCTTGAACGGCAGAGCCATGAACAGCAGGCGTTCGTCTTCCTCGAGATTTTCGAGACCGTCGCGTTCGACTTTGCGCAGGAGCGTTTGATAGTCCGGCAGATCGTCGAGCGAGATGAACGAGAACTGCCCGAAATATTCGTGGTCGGGCGGCAGGTCGGCAAAGAGTTCGACCATGGTCTGGGCGACTTCGTGGCCGATGGTCAGGAACTCGTCAATCAGATCGACCTTTGCCAGCACCTGCATGACGTAGTCGTTCTCCGGCAGGCGGTCGAGATCGAAATCTTCACCCACAGGCGTGCCGAACAGCAGATTCTCGCCCACCGTCGCATTGCTGTTGTAGGCGTCGCGGTCGAAGGGTTCGACCAGACCGCGATAGCCGTCTTCGGCTAGCCGGGATTCCAGCATGCCGCGGGCTTCCAACAGGCGGGCTGCCGCTTCGGGCCGGGACTCGGGATCGAGCCTGCCGCGCAAGCCGAGGAGATAGACATCGTCCTCCATGTCGGCGACGGCCAGCGCGTGGCGCACCGCTTCGATCAGCTTCTCGCGGCTTTCGACTCCGGCGCGCTGCATGTCGACCCAATCGGCGAAGACGTCGTCGGGACTGTTCGCGGTTTTGAACGCTTCGGCCAGATCGCGCTCCAGTTTCTTTCGTTCCGTGTCGTCACGGTGTTCCCTGGGAGCGATGGGCAACTGGCGCAGACCGTAGAGCACGTTGTCCATGAGCGAGGCTGAGAACAGCGATGTGCTGGGCCCGACGTAACCGATGTTCGTGCCCGAGAGAATCTCCGGCATGGTCTGGGCTTCGGTCTCGCCGTAACGCAGCTTGCCGCCGCTGGCATCCAACAAACGCGCCAGGAGCATGGCGGCGCGGTCCTTTGCGCTGGTCGGCCCGCCAACCACGGCGACATGACTGCCCGGTTCGATCTCGATGTTGAAGCTGTCGATGATAACTTCGCCGTCCTCATCGTAACGCAGATTGGATGTCGCCAGCGGGCCGTTCAGAGATGCGAGGGGCACCTCACCCACCACGATCTCGTTCTCGCGCATCCCCACAGGCGCGAATTGGGCCACCACCTGATCGTACTTGATCTTGGCGTCCTCGCGGATCTGATAGTGGTTCAGCAGTTCCTTCCAGGGTGGTTGGAGGTCCTTATAGGCCGCCAGCACCGCGACCAGGCCGCCCAGCGAAAGCTCACCCTGGATCACGAAGTAACCGCCGATGGCGTAGAAGAAAAAGGGTGTGAGCTGGGCCAGGAAGTTGTTCAGAAACTTGATGAAGAACTTTTTGTTGTAGATGGCGTAGCGGATTTCGAAGATGCGGCCCATGCGCGAGGTGAATTCCGCCAGTTCCCATCGCGCCATGCCGTTGGCGTGCATTTCCTCGGCCGACTGCACCGTCTCGGCGATGCGCTCGGAGACCTTGCGCACTTCGCGCACGCGCTCCTTGCCCAGCAGGTTGACCTTGCGCTGTAGCTTGGGGATCAACCAGCCCTGCATGGGATAAAGCGAGATGGAGGCAAGCCCCATCCAGAAATCCTGCATGAAGATGAAAACGAGCGCGGTGATCAGAAGCCCGCCCTGATAGAACGGCAGCGCCAGCGCATCGCCGATGAACCCGCCTAGCGGCTCGACCTCCTGGGTCACCATGGGAATCAGCTCGCCCGCGCTGACCCGCCGGAAATGGGGCAGGGGGAAGCGCATGATACGGCTGAAAAGCTGGTAGCGCAGGCGACGCAGCATGCGCTCGCCAAGCAGCCCTTTGTAGACGTTGATAAAATACTTGAAGCCACCGTTGATCAGGACGAGCACTAGGAACATGGCGCAGTAGACGGCCAGCAGGTCGAGCCTCTCCATGTCGAAGAGGTCGTAATCCAGGATGGTGAACGCGCGGACGTCGCTTTGTTCGCCCGCTGGATAGAGGCTGACCTCGGGAAGTGAGGATTCGGAAGCCGTGACCGGTTCGCTCAGCACGTTGTTGACGATGAGCTTGGGTACGTCGAGCGAGACGTAATAGAACGGCAGCGAAAGCACGGTGAACAGCAAGATGAACACCTGCTCCCGCTTGGAATAGCGGAAAACAAACTTGTAAATGCTGCGTTCCATGCGGACCTAACAGCTACCCCCACACCCCACACCCAACAACGAAGGGCGATCTTAGACGAAGTCGCCCCGATGCGGAATTCCCCATATCCCACCTGCTTTCGCGCAACCTCCCACTGTGCCATAGTTGCGCACAACAAGAGCAGAAACACGCTGGCCCGCATGGGCCTGAGCCGTGGAACCTGCGCTGTTTGCAAGGATCGGAGTTTGACCGGGATTTGTGCCGGAGCGGCATGAACCCATCGGGCTCCGGCGGCGGGGTATTGCCATGGCCGGAAAGAAATCGCGTCCGCGGGTTCTGATCTACAGTCACGACAGCTTCGGCTTGGGGCATCTGCGTCGCTGCCGCGCGATCGCCCACGCCATGGTCGGCACGATCGAGGATCTGACGGCCCTCATCCTTTCGGGCTCGCCCATCATCGGCAGCTTCGACTTCCGTGCGCGCGTGGATTTCGTGCGCGTGCCCGGCGTCATCAAGCTGCGCAACGGCGAATACACCTCGCTCAACCTGCTGCTTGACACCGACCAGACCATGGCGATGCGTGAATCGATCATGAAACATACTGCCGACATCTTCGATCCCGACATCCTGCTGGTCGACAAGGAGCCACTGGGTCTGCGCGGCGAGATGCGCGAAACCATCGAAATGCTGAAAGAACGCGGCACGCGTATCATCCTTGGCCTGCGCGACGTCATGGACGATCCCGCTCTGCTGAAGGCCGAATGGCGGCGCAAGAAGGCAATACCCGCGCTGCGCGACCTCTATGACGATATCTGGGTTTACGGTCTGCCGCAGATTCACGATCCGCTCGAAGAGATCGACGTGCCCCAATCGGTGCGCCGCAAGATGGTCTATACCGGCTATCTGGAACGCTCCGTGCCGCAGAACTTGCACGATCTGGGCCTGCCCGACGGCATCGAGGAACCCTTTGTGCTCGTCACCACCGGCGGCGGCGGCGACGGCGACCTACTCGTCGACTGGGTGCTCAAGGCCTACGAATGCAAGCTCGCCCCGACCATTCCCGCCCTCATCGTCTTCGGGCCGTTTATGCAGCCCGAGGCCAAGACTGCCTTCCAGGAGCGGGTCGACCAACTGGACCGCGTCACGGCCATCACCTTCGACGCCCATCTGGAAACCCTGATGTCGCGCGCCTCCGGCGTGGTCGCCATGGGCGGTTACAACACGTTCTGCGAGATCCTGTCCTTCGTCAAACCCGCACTCATCGTGCCGCGCGAGGTGCCACGCCGGGAGCAGATGATCCGCGCCAGCCGGGCCCAGGAACTGGGGCTCGTCTCCATGCTGACCGAGGAAAAGGCCGAAGAGCCAGAAGCCATGGCGACCGCCATCCGCCAGCTCACGCAGCAGCGCAGGCCGAGCCTGATCGTCGTTCCGGGCCTGCTGGACGGGTTGGAAAACGTCAACCGTCTGGTCACCATGCACTTGGCCGAGGGGCGCACGACCTCCAAACTGGGCCAGGAAATCCGCCAGAAGCTGCTGACCGTGACCAACGACGACAGCCCCCGCACGACCGCACGATAAGGTGCCGGAAACAGGCGCAACCACGGATGGGCGCAAGGGCCCCGTCGCCTTCATCCTGAAGGGCTATCCGCGTCTCTCGGAACCCTTCATCGCCCAGGAGATCCTGGCGCTGCAGCGCCGCGGGCTGGCGCTTGAGATCGTCTCGCTGCGCCATCCCACCGACAGGACCACCCATCCGGTGCATGACGAGATCACCGCGCCGGTGACGTATCTGCCCGAGTATCTTTATCAGGAGCCCGTGCGCGTGCTGGCGGCCTGGTGGCGGGCGCAGTGGCTGCCGGGCTATCGTGCCGCACGGGCCCAGTGGTGGCGCGATCTTCTGCGCGACCGGACGGCCAACCGCGTGCGCCGCTTCGGTCAGGCCTGCGTTCTGGCTAGCGAACGCGCGCCCTTCGTGCGTCAGCTCCATGCCCATTTCCTGCACACGCCTTCTTCGGTCGCGCGTTATGCAGCGATCATGGCCGGGCTGCCCTGGAGCGCATCAGCGCATGCCAAGGATATCTATACCTCGCCCGACTGGGAGCTTGCCGAGAAGCTGGCCGATTGCCAGTGGCTGGTGACCTGCACCGCGGCCAACCGCGATCACCTGGGTGCGCTCGCACCCGATGGGCGCGTTTCGCTGGTCTATCACGGCCTTGATCTCGAACGCTGGCCGTCACCGCCCAACCGTACCGCGATGCGTGACGGCAGCAACGCGGGCGATCCCGTGCGTCTGGTTTCGGTAGGACGCGCGGTCGAAAAAAAGGGCTATGACGATCTCCTCGCTGCGCTCGCCGCGCTGCAGACTGACCTCCACTGGACCCTGACCCATATCGGCGAGGGGCCGTTGCGCGAAGCCCTACGGGAACAGGCGCGCACGGCCGGTATCGCTGAACGCATCGTCTGGCTGGGTGCGCAACCCCAGACTGCGGTCGTGAAGGCCTATCACGACGCCGACCTCTTTGTTCTCGCCTCCAGGATCGCCGCGGACGGGGACCGGGATGGCCTGCCCAACGTGCTGATGGAAGCCCAGAGCCAGGGCTTGGCCGTGGTGGCGACGCGGGTCTCCGCCGTGCCCGAACTGATCGTAGATGAGGAGAACGGCCTGCTCTCTCCGCCCGGTGGCGCTGCTGCGCTGGCCTCCAACCTGGCGCGCACGATCGCCGATCCGGCCCTGCGCAAGCGCCTGGGCGATGCCGGCGAAGCCCGTGTGCGCAACGCCTTCTCCATGACCGCGGGCATCGACGACCTAGTGGACCGGTTCGGGCTTTAGAGCTTCAGCAATGGTTGACGGCTGTCCATTTTGAAGTTTCGAGCACTCTAATACCAACGTCCCTAAAGACGAACCCATCGGTTCATCTTTAGTGCGACCTCAAACGTCGGGCGGGATGCGGTCGCGGCCCTCCAACGGCCGATGAGTCATTCTCATCGGCCGTTGGTACAAGTGGGATGAGTTGCCAGACATCTCTCGCGAACGCGAGCCTCCTGCTTAAACCCAATCCCCAACGAAGGCTGTGGCCCATACGCATGATCGCGAATTGTGAAGCGTGAGCCGTGGTCCATGCGTATCACGACCACCGGGCTTATGGGCCTCAACCTTCGCTGGGGATCCGATTGGCGTGACCGATTCGACCTCCGGGCAACTTGGTCTAAACTTGCACGCATCCATGGATATTGAGATCAGATAACGCCGAGCCATGAGAATCGCGTTCTATGGGCCTCTGAAAGCGCCCGACCATCGCGTGCCTTCGGGCGACCGGACGATGGCGCGCTTGCTGGTCGCGACGCTGCAGTCGATGGGCCACGAGGTCGAGCTGGCCTCGCGCCTGCGGGCCTATGACGGCATGGGCAGCGTGAAACGTCAGCAGCGCATCGCGGCGGCGGCGCGCGACGAGGCGGCAGAACTGGAGGCGCGTTGGGCAGGCGACCCGCCGGACCTGTGGTTCACCTATCACCTCTATCACAAGGCGCCCGATCATCTGGGAGTGCGCCTGGCCGGGGCTTTCGGCCTTCCCTATGTCGTAGCCGAACCCTCGGTCGCGGCCAAACGGCGGGGCGGGCCCTGGGGCGAAGGTCATGCCCATTCCCTGGCCGCGTTGGCGCGCGCCGACGCGCTGATGCCGGTCACGGCTGAGGATGCCCAGGGCCTGCGCAAGGCAGGCATTCCCGCCGAACGGGTGGTGCCGCTCACACCCTTTGTCGACATCGCGCCCTATCGGCGCCACAAGCCGGCGCGCGCGCGCAAGCGTATCGTGGAGCGGTACGGCGTCGATCCGGAACGGCCGCTGGCGGTCGTGGTCGCCATGATGCGCCCGGGCGACAAGATGGCGTCCTATTCTGTTTTGGCCGAGGCTCTGGAGCCGATCAAGCGCAGCGCCATGGATCTTCTTGTGATCGGCGACGGGCTGGGCCGGGCCGAGGTCGAGGCGCGGTTTTGCGGGCGTGCCGTCTTTGCCGGCAAGATCGCGCCGCGTTCCCTGCCGGGCATCCTGACGGGCTGCGATCTCTTCCTGTGGCCGGCCGTCAACGAGGCCTATGGCATGGCGCTCTTGGCCGCCCAAGCCGCCGGACTGCCGCTGGTCGCGGGGCGGGCGCGCGGCGTCCCGGAGATCGCCGTCGACGGCAAGACGGCCCTGCTTACGCCCGAGGGCGACGCACCAGCCTTCACCCGCGCGGTGCGGCGTCTTCTGGACGACCCCCTGCGCCGCGCCGCCATGGGTGCGGCGGCGGCCGACCATGTCGCGTTGCAGCATTCCATGGCGAGCGCAGCCCTGGCGCTCGACCGCGCCATCACCCAGGCAAGGCACGCCCGATGAGCCGTCTGGCGATGATCCGCCACACGCCCACGGCGTGGAACGAAACCGGCCGCATCCAGGGACGCACGGATACGAAACTCTCTCATGCTGGCCGTGCCATGGCGTCAGCCTGGTGTGTGCCCCCGGATTGGCGAGACTGGCCTGTGGCGACGAGCCCGCTTACCCGCACGCGCGACACTGCATCGCTGATGGGGCTTGCCGACCCCCGCGGCGACGACCGGTTGATCGAGATGGATTGGGGAAGCTGGGCCGGCCGGACCCTGGCCGACCTGCGCGCCGGCGGGGGCGAGGCGATGGCGCGCAACGAAGCCCTCGGTTTGGACTTCCGGCCCGAAGGCGGCGAGAGCCCGCGGGAGGTCACGCGGCGTCTGGCAGAGTTCTTCCGCGAGGCCGCGGGCACCGACGCGGTCGCGGTGACTCATCGCGGCGTCATGCGCGCCGCGCTCGTCCTGGCGACTCGCTGGGACATGCAGGGACCGCCGCCGGTTAGGTTGGCGCGCGACCAAGCGCTGGTTCTATGCCTTTCGGCCTCCGGCGAGGCCAGGCTCGCCGATCCCGCCACCCAGCGTCTGGAGTACGCACCATGAAACCCGTGGTTCTCTTCTGGGTGCAGCACCTGCTGGGCAGTGGCCATCTGCGGCGCATCGCCGCTATTGCCCGCGAGCTGGCCGATCGCGACGTCGAGGCGATCGTGGCATCGGGCGGCTTTCCCCTCTCCAATCTGGATCTGGGCACGGCGCGTTTCGTCCAGCTTCCGGCTCTGCGCGCGGCCGACACCTACTTTTCCTGCCTGGTCGACGAAGCGGGCGAGCCCGCGAGCGAAATCCTGCTGGCTAACCGACGCAGGCTCCTGACCCTGCTGACCGACCGGCTGGAGCCCGCCGCGCTGGTCACCGAGACCTTTCCCTTCGGACGCCGTCAGCTGCGCCATGAGGTGCTGGCCCTGCTCGACCACGCGCGCTCCATGGCAAAGCCGCCCGTCACGGTCTCGTCGGTGCGCGACATTCTCCAGCAGCCGTCCAGGCCGGAGCGTTTCGATACCATGCGCGACTTGGCGTGCGAGCGTTACGACCACGTGCTGGTCCATGGCGCCCCGCACCTAGCCGCCTTCGAGGAAAGCTTTCCCCATGCCGGCGCCTTGGGGGCGCGGCTGGTGCACACCGGTTACATCGCCGCCGACTGGACCCCGCCGTCCGATATGGAGGGTGAGGGCGCGAACGAGATCGTCGTCTCGGCGGGCAGCGGTTCGACCGGCGCGGCGCTCCTGAGCATCGCCTGCCGGGCGCGCGCCCTTTCCCGCCGGGCCGGAACGCGGACCTGGCGGCTGCTTGCCGGCGAAGCCTATGCATTCCAGCTCGACGGCCGGCGGCCCGACCAGACCGGAAACGGGATCATCGTCGAAAGCAACCGACCCGACTTTCGCGATCTCCTGGCGCGCTGCGCCGTCTCGGTCTCCCAGGGCGGCTACAACACCGTCACGGACTTGATCGCCACGCACGCGCGGGCCGTGATCATCCCCTATGAGGGGGCGGGCGAAACCGAGCAGCGCGAGCGCGCCACCCGGCTGGCCGGAAAGGACGCCATCATCATGCTGGAGGAAGCCGCCCTATCTCCGCAGACCCTCGCCGATGCTGTGGACGCGGCGTTCGACCTGGCGCGCCTTTCGCCCGACCTCATCCATCTCGACGGCGCACGCCGCAGCGCCGACCTGCTGCACGGCTGGGTTGCCCATGGCTGACTGGAACGATCTCGCCCACGAACTCGACCTCTGGGGCGAAGCGGCCCGGACGGCGACGTTCTGGTGGCGCGACGACGACGCCGGACCTGACGACGGCCTGCTGGAAGGATTTCTGGCGCAGCGCAAGGCGCTGGACGTGCCGCTGGCGCTGGCCACGGTTCCCGAGTGGCTGACCGACCGGTCCGCCGCGGCCATGACGGACGATCCCGGCTGCAGCGTGCTCCAGCACGGCGTGGCCCACGCCGACCGCACGAACGGCGAGCGGCGCAAGATGGAACTCTGCGGCGAAGCGCTGGAAAGCGGTCTGGCCGCGGAAATCGCCGGGGGCAGGGAACGGCTCGCCGCCATGACGGGCGCCAGGTTCCAGCCGGTCATGGTGCCGCCCTGGAACCGCATTGATCCGGCGGTCACCGCCTGCCTGCCCGGCACCGGGCTCCATGGGCTCTCCACCCTAGGCCCCCGCGCGCGCCTGACCGAATCCGGCCTAACCTACGCCAACGTCCATATCGACATCATCGACTGGAAAGGGGACAGGCGGTTCGCTGGGGAGGACCATGCCCTGACGGCGGCACGCGACCACCTGCGCACCCGGCGCCTGGACGAGGCCGATGCGGGCGAACCCACGGGCCTGATGACCCATCACCGGGTCCACGACCGCGATTCGTGCTCCTTTGTTGACAGATTTGTCGCATTCGTGCGCGATCATCCCGGGGCGCGATGGTTTGATGCGTCCGACGTCTTCTTTGAGTCCAGAGCAACACCGTGACGCAACAGACCCTGCACCGCTATGACACACGTGTCCTGATGGGCGACTACATCCGCGCCGGTGCGGGTGCGTTAATCTGCTTCGCGCCGCTGGTGTTCGTTGAGGTCGCGAGCGTCTTGGTTTACATCCTTCTGGCAATCGGCGCGGTTTTCACGGTTTTCGGCATGCGCACCCTGGTCAAGGACATAACCAGGATAGAGCTGTCGGCCATGGGTATTCGTGCTTTGGAGCCACGATCGAACGTCATCGCATGGACAGAGCTTTCCAGAATGAAACTTGCTTACTACTCAATGCGACGGAACCGGCAGGGCGGCAACATGGACCTTTCGGGGTCGAAGAGTTGGATGGAACTGAAATTGCACGGCACCGGTAACGTCATCACCGTGGATTCCTCTCTCGACGGGTTCGACACCGTCGTCGCCGCGGCCCTGGAAGCGGCGCGCGACAGGGAACTGATACTGAACGACGTGACGCTCGCCAATCTGGACGCCATGGGGTTTGCTGTGCGCCAGGGTGCCATGCCGGACGACCATCTTTGAAGCCGCTGGTCGACATACGCGACCTGTGCGTCGAGTTCCTGGTGGGCGACGGCGCGGTGCAGGCGGTCAAGGGCGTGAGCTTCGCCATTCCGGCCGGGTGCACCCTGGCGCTGGTCGGGGAGTCCGGCTCGGGCAAGACCGTCATCTCCCAGACCCTGATGCGTATCCTGCCGCAGAACGCCGAGATCACCAGCGGCCAGATCCTGCTCCACGATCCCGACAAACCCGACGAGGTGCCGCTCGACCTCGCCCAGCTTCCCGCCGACGGCAAGCACATACGCCAGGTCCGGGGCGGACGCATCTCGATCATCTTCCAGGAGCCGATGACCTCGCTCTCGCCGCTCCATACCGTGGGCGATCAGGTGAGCGAGGCCTTGCTGCTGCACCGCAACTGCTCCAGACCGGAAGCCAAGGAACTGACCATCGAGATGCTGCGCCTAGTCGGCTTTCCCGATCCGGAAAAAGCCTGGCGCAACTATCCCTTCGAACTCTCGGGCGGCCTGCGTCAGCGCGCCATGATCTCCATGGCACTGGTCTGCCACCCCAGCCTGCTGATCGCCGACGAACCGACCACGGCTCTCGACGTCACCATCCAGGCTCAGATCCTCAAACTGATCTCCGACCTGCAGGAAGAGCTCGGCATGGCCGTGCTGATGATCACCCATGATCTGGGCGTGGTCGCCAACGTAGCCGAGGATGTCGTCGTCATGTACCACGGCGAGATCATGGAGCAGGGCGGCCTGCGCGACATTTTCGAGGATCCGCACCATCCCTATCTCAAGGGCCTGCTGGCCGCCGTGCCGCGCTTCGACATGGAACCGGGCGAACGCCTGGTTCCGCTGCGCGAGATCAAGCAGGACCGTTCGACGCTGAAACGGCCCGAACGCACGCCCTGGCCCCAGGACGCCGACCGCCGCCTGCTCACGGTCGAACATCTGACCAAGACCTTCAGCGTGCGCAACAAGGGTTGGCTGGCGCGCGGCTCGATTGACGTGCTGGCGGTCGACGACATCAGCTTCGAAGTACGCCGCGGCGAATGCCTGGGCCTAGTCGGCGAGTCGGGCTGCGGCAAGACGACGACCAGCAAGATGATCATGAAGGCGCTGACCCCCGATTTCGGCACGGTCACGTTCAACGAGCTCGGCACTCCGGTCGATATCGCCAAGCTGGGAGGCGACCGGCTGTTCGACTACCGCCGCAAGGTCCAGTTCATCTTTCAGGACCCGTTCGGCTCGCTCAATCCGCGCATGACCGTCTTCGACATCATTTCCGAGCCTTTGCTGATCCATGGCGTGGGCGACAGCGCGGCGCGGCGCGAACGCGTGATGGAGCTGATGCACCTGGTCGGCCTGGATGCGCGTCACCTGCGCCGCTACCCCCACAGCTTCTCGGGCGGCCAGCGCCAGCGCATCGGCATCGCGCGCGCCCTGGCACTGGAACCCGAACTGCTGATCTGCGACGAGCCGGTGAGCGCATTGGACGTCTCGATCCAGGCACAGATCCTGAACCTGCTCAAAGACCTGCAGAAGGAACTGGGCCTCACCTACCTCTTCATCTCGCACAACCTGGCGGTCATCGACTACATGGCCAACCGTATCGCGGTGATGTGCGCAGGCCGTCTGGTCGAGCAGGCAGAGCGCGAGGATATCTTCAAGAACGCGGTGCACCCCTATACCAAGGCCCTGCTGGCTGCCGTGCCCGAACCCAATCCCGACCGCAAGCTGGACCTTTCCGCGCTGATGGCCGGGCGCGCGTCCTTGCCGTCGGAATGGCCCGAGCCGTTCACGGTGCGCGAGGGGGCGACGCTGCAGATGGTCGACCTGGGAGGCGGACATTACGTGCGCGCCAGCCAGGCGCCCGGGGAGAAAGCGGCATGATTCGCCGCCTGATCCTTGCCACCGCGCTGGTCGCCACCAACGCGCCCGGCCTCGCGCAGGCCCAGGCGACCGAGGTGCCCTATTGGCAGCCGCTGGTCGACACGGTGCAGCTGCCGCCCATGGCGGAGCGCCTGCCCGACGAACCGTTCGTCGTAGACGACGGGCGCGAGATCGGGGTCTACGGCAGCGACTGGTCCATGCTGATCAGCCGCAGCAAGGACACGCGCTTGCTGGTCGTATTCGGTTATGCGCGGCTCGTTGCCTACAACACCAGCCTGGAGATCGTGCCCGACATCCTGGAATCCTTCGAGGTCGAGAAAGGCCGCATCTTCACTTTCCACCTGCGCGAAGGCCATCGCTGGTCCGACGGCGAAGCGTTCAACTCAGAGGACTTCCGTTATTGGTGGGAGGATGTCGCGAACCACGAGGAACTCTCGCCGACCGGCCCGCCCACTATCATGCTGGTCGACGGCAAGCTACCCGTTTTCGATGTACTCGACAATACAACGGTGCGTTACACTTGGGACGCACCCAATCCGGACTTCCTGCCCGCGCTGGCCAGTGCGTCACCGCTTTTTATCTTCCGTCCCGCCAGATTCATGAAGCGGTATCACATTGATTACGGCGATGTCGCCGAGATCGAAGCGATGGTCGCCGAACAGGACAAGACAAGCTGGGCGGCGCTGCACAACAGCATGGACGACATGTACAAGTTCGATAATCCGGTGCTGCCCACGCTGCAGCCCTGGACGATCACGACCGAGGCGCCGGCCCAGCGTTTCATCGGCGAGCGTAACCCCTATTATTACAAGGTCGATACGGTCGGTCAGCAGCTTCCCTATATCGACCGGGTAATTATGAACGTGGTCGATTCCAAGCTCATCGCGCTCAAGGCCTGGACCGGAGAATCCGACCTGCAGGCGCGCGGCCTGGCGTTCAGCGACTACACCTTCCTGAAGGAGGGCGAGGAGCACAACGACTACACCGTGCATCTCTGGCGCACGGCGCGCGGCAGCCAGCTGGCGCTTTACCCCAATCTCAACGTCTCCGATCCGGTCTGGCGCGACGTTCTGCACGACGTGCGTTTCCGCCGCGCCGTCTCGCTGGCGATCGACCGTCACGAGATCAACCAGGTCATCTATTACGGTCTGGGCATCGAGGGTCAGAACACGGTGCTGCCTGACTCGCCACTCTACAACGCCGACTATCGCGACGCCTATGCCGCGTTCGATCTGGACGAAGCCAACCGGTTGCTCGACGAGATGGGTCTCACCGAACGCGACAGCCAGGGCATCCGCCTGCTGCCCGACGGACGGTCCATGCAGATCATCGTCGAGACCGCGGGCGAGGACCCCGAGGAAACCGACATCCTGGAACTGGTCCACGATTCTCTGCTGAAGGCCGGCATTAAGATCTTCTCCAAACCGCTCCAACGCGAGGTGCTGCGAAACCGCATCTTTGCCGGGGAGACCGTGATGGCGATCTGGTTCGGCTCCGAGAACGGGCTGCCCAGCGTGGACATGAGTCCTGCGGAATTCGCACCCACGACCCAGCAGCTCCTGCAATGGCCGCGCTGGGGCCAATATTATGAGACCGGCGGCCTGTCGGGAGAGCCCATAGACATGGACGACCCCGGCCGCCTGCTGGAACTCTATCTTGCCTGGCGCGGCGCCAGATCCATGGAAGAGCGCCGTGACATCTGGAACGAAATTCTCGCGCTTTATGCCGAAGGCGTCTACACGATAGGCTTGGTCGCGGGCACGCTGCAGCCCGTGGTCGTTTCCAACCGCATGCACAACGTGCCCGCCGACGGCATCTTTAACTGGGATCCCGGCGCGCAGTTCGGCATGTACCAGCCCGAGACCTTCTTCTACGCCGACGGCGAGGACGGCAGACCATGATCGGCTATCTTGCCCACCGGATCATGCTGATGGTGCCCACGCTGATCGGCATCAGCCTGATCACCTTCATCATCATCCAGCTTCCACCAGGCGATTTCCTCTCGACCATGATCGCCGAATGCGAGGCCCAGGGGGAATCGAGCTGCGGCCAGCAGGTCGAGATGTACCGCGAGCAGTTCGGCCTCGATAAACCGGTCTGGCAGCAGTACCTGATCTGGGTCACCGACCTGCTGCAAGGCGACATGGGCATCAGCTTTGAATACAACAAGCCGGTCGAGGACGTGATCGGGCCCAGCCTGATCCTGACCATCATCGTAGCGGGGTCGACGATCATCTTCACTTGGATCGTCGCCTTTCCGATCGGTGTCTATTCGGCCACGCACCAGTACTCCTGGGGCGACCACGGGCTTACGCTGCTGGGTTTCCTGGGTCTTGCCACGCCCAACTTCCTGCTCGCGCTCGTCCTGCTGTTCCTGGCAAACGTCTGGTTCGGCACCTCGATCGGCGGCCTGATGGACGCCGAATATGTCGACCAGCCCTGGACCTGGGGCAAGTTCGTCTCCGTGCTGGAGCACCTGTGGATTCCGGTCGTCGTGATCGGCACCTCCGGCACGGCGGGTCTGATCCGGCGTTTGCGCGCCAACCTGCTCGACGAGCTCCAGAAGCAGTATGTCGTGACCGCGCGCGCCAAGGGGCTCAGCCCCGGCCGGGCGCTGGTGAAATATCCGCTGCGCATGGCGCTCAACCCGTTCATCGCCGATATCGGCAACCTGCTGCCCCAGGTTATTTCCGGCGCGGTGATCGTGTCGGTCGTGCTCTCGCTGCCGACCACCGGACCCATCCTGCTGCGCGCCCTGCAGACCCAGGACATGTTCCTGGCGGGATCGTTTCTGATGTGCCTAGCCCTGCTGACCGTCATCGGCGTGCTAATCTCCGATCTGCTGCTAGCCGTGCTCGACCCGCGCATCCGTCTTGCCGGGGGAGCGGGTCACTAGATGAGCGAGACCACCAACCATTCCGGCGGCGGGCACATCCCACGCTACGTCAACGAGGAGCCCTGGGACGCGCACGCGGTCGAGACGCTGACGCCGGCCCAGGAAAAGTTCTATCTGGCCAACCAGTGGACACTGATGTGGTGGAAGTTCCGCCGCCACAAGCTCGCCGTCTGCTCGGGCGTACTGCTTCTCCTGACCTTCGGGTCGATCCTGATCTCCGAGATCCTAGCGCCTTACAATCTCCACACGCGCAACACCGACTTCCTCTATGCCCCGCCCCAGATGGTGCGGCTGTTCCACGAGGGCACGTTCGTCGGACCCTTCGTCTACGGCTTCGACTACGAACTCGATATGGAAACGCTGCAGCGCGTCTACACGCCCAACAAGGACCAGGTGCAGCCCATCCGTTTCTTATGTCTGGGCGACGACTACGAATTCTGGGGCGCCATACCCATGCGCTTCCATATCGTCTGCCCGGCGAAAGACGGCACACTCTTCCTGTTGGGTACCGACAGGCTGGGCCGCGACATGCTTTCGCGCATCCTCTACGGCGCGCGCATCTCGCTCACCGTCGGTCTGATCGGTATCGCCATCAGCTTCCTTCTGGGCGTCATTTTGGGCGGTCTGTCCGGTTACTACGGCGGCTGGATCGACAGCGCCGTGCAGCGTCTGATCGAGATCATCCGCAGCTTTCCGGAACTGCCGCTGTGGATGGCGCTTTCGGCCAGCCTGCCGGTGACCTGGAGTCCGATCCTGGTCTATTTCGGCATCACCATCATCCTGGGCCTGTTCGACTGGACCGGGCTGGCCCGCGCCGTGCGCTCCAAGCTGCTGGCCCTGCGCGAGGAGGACTTCGCCACCGCGGCCGTGCTGATGGGGGCCGCGCCCAAGCGCGTCATCTTTCGCCATTTGATGCCCAGCTTCACCAGTCATCTCATCGCTTCGGCGACGCTCTCGATCCCCAGCATGATCCTGGGCGAGACCGCGCTGTCGTTCTTAGGCTTGGGTCTGCGTCCGCCTATCACGAGCTGGGGCGTGCTGTTGAACGAAGCCCAGAACATCAACGTCGTCGCCCTCTACCCCTGGCTGATGCTGCCTGTGGTCCCGGTGATCGTCGTCGTGCTCGCCTTCAACTTCCTGGGCGACGGCCTGCGCGACGCCGCGGACCCGTACAAGTAGACCGTAACTCAACGGCGAGTCCGGCGAGGATTCTTAGTAGGCGCATGAGCGACAGCGGGCTTCTTCAGAAGGAAGATGCGATCTATCAAGCCAATCGCGATTGGCTCGAAAGCCGATACCTGGGTTGCTTCGTCGTCATCCATGGCAACGCTGTTTTGGACATGTTCGAGGATGTCGGCAGCGCCGCCCAGGTGGCATTTTCCGAATTCTGTTGAGAAATGCGAAAGATGGGTGGGTTATTGATGCGAAAGATGTTGTGACGGCGATGTGGGATTACGTGACCGGATGCGGGATTCAACGGGATGTTGAGACAATCGATGCGCCCCCACCCCCTTCGGGATCAGGGTCCGGCGGCGTTGTCGAGGGCGTCGATGACGATGCGGGAGATCGCCTCTGTGTCCTCGGTCGAGAGGCCGAGGAAGGGTCGGGCCGGGATGGTCCCGAAGGGGATGGGCGCGCCGTTTTTCGTGGCGCCGAAGTCACCGGCCTTTGCGCCGAACTGGTGAGTGGCGGCGTAGACGGCGGGTGAGCCGACGAGGACCTCATCGGCCGAGGCGCGGTAGGCGATGTTGCCGCGCAGGATGCCGCGCCAGGTGAGGATCTTGCCGCGATTGCGTTTCTTGCGGCGCTTCCATCCCTCGCTGATGGGCGCCCAGGGGGTTCCGTCGGGCGCGGTCTGGGTGCGGAAACGATCGCGGGTGGTGTTGATCAGGTGCTCGCCGATGGAGGCCATGATGGGGCGGGTGTCGGTGGTGGCCTCGCTCAGGCGCTTGAGGGCCTTGCGCAGGGCCTCGTCGTCGAGGGTGACGTCAATCCGGGCCATGGCGTTCTCCCTGTGAGCGTGCGATCGGGAACCGGCGCGTGCACGGGTCCCGGATCAGAAGAGGCCGATGTATATCTCGTGGCCGTCGGTGGTGAGGAGGCCGCCGTGGGGGCCGCGCTCTTCGGTGATGGTGTAGGCAGCGTCTGGCGGGAACGCGATCTCGGTGCCGTCCTCGGTGATGATATTGCCCGCACAGAGCCCGGAAGTGCCATCGGGACCCGTGATCATGGCGCCGGCGCGCTCGGCGGTGGTGGGGCCGCCATCGAAGACCGGCGGCAGGGTGACGGTGATGCCCTGGAAGTCCTCTCCCGGCCCGTGGACGCCCTGCCAGATGTAGCCCAGCAGCCAGAGCAGGTCGCCCGGCCTGTGGGCCGGGTCCTCGAGCCAGACACGCTGGGTGTCCATCTCCAGCCATCCCGCCTCGGCCTTGATCTGCTCGGCGAGCCAGGGCAGTTTGCTGTGGTCGCCCGAGACGGTCCCGGCCTCGTCGTCCCAGACGATGGACCTGAGGTCTCGCCCGGCGCTCCGGTCGGGCAGCATGATGGTATGGCGGGCCATGGCGTTCTCCTCACAATGGGTCGTAATACATCAGGACGCCCAGGACCAGCTCGAGCATCTCCGGATCATCGCGCGCGAGGTCGGCGATGTCGATGGTGTCTTTCACGAGCTTTCCGTTCACGATCTGGTATTGGCCCGTCGCCATCGAGTGGAAGGTCAACTGGAGGGCTCGGGTGATGACCTCGAGGGCGGGGCTGTCCTGATCATATCCCCCGTTCTTGAGCATGTCGTCGTCGTACTCGGCGCCGAAGTAGGCGTCGATGTATTCGTCCTCGCGGCCCTGAATACCCCGGTATCCTTTCAGCGGACCTTTGGCCCTGTCCTTGTTGCGACGCTTGTGAACCTCCTGGAACAGGCGATCGAGGGCGGGATCGCCGGCCTGGACGTGGTGCACATACTCGTGCAGGGCAGTGCCTCGGTTTTTTTTGATCCGAATTCGCGGCAGCCCACCGCTCGCCGGACGGGATTGGTAGTCGCCCAGGAAGCCCGCGCCACGAGGAACCCGGTCGACCATAATCATATCCTGGTTGCCGCGCCGTATCCAGGACGCGGGGAGGTCGCGGCTGCCGGCGGCGACCTCATCGGCAAGGTCGCGTCGGGATCCGGGATCGAGGATGGGTGCGATGTCGCCTGCGCCCCGGTCGCGGCGCAGGCGCTCGCGCAGGCGCTTGCGTATGGCTACGGCAAAGCCGGGCGCGGCGGGGTCGCCGCCGGAGCGGCGAACCAGGTCGAGCAAGAACTCGCGCCCGGCGTCGATGAAGGGGTCGGGATCGCCGGCGCGGACGGCGGCCGCGAGGTCGTTGGGAGGCGGGGCGTCCGGCGGTGGCTGACGATCGGGCGAGGGCCGCGGCGGCTGGCGGTCGGGTGAGGGCCGCGGTGGCGCAGGCGGCCGGGCAAGGGTGGACCGGCCCGGCGCGTAGGCCCAGCCGGGGTCGATGCCGGGCAGCACCGATTCCATCCTGCCGGTCACGGGATTCATGCGCTGCCGGCGAACGCCGGGATCGGGCGCCGGGTCGGGTCCGGTCTTGCCCAGGCGCTCCAGGTCGTCGCGCGACAGGGTCTCGACGTAGCATCGGCAGCCGAAGCCGTTGGGCGGGTAGGCCTGATCCCACCAGGGATCGTCGTGGGCAAGCACGGTGCCGTCCCATGCCACGTGTTCGGGGCGCGGGTTCTCGCTGGCGTCGGAGTGGCGGTAGCGCCACCAGGGGCGCAGTTGTGCGACCTCCTTCATCTGTCTGTAGCGCCCGGCAGCGTAGCTGGTGCGAAGATTGGTGGCGTAGATCACCTCGGTGCGCCATGCGCGGGCGCCGCGATAGTCCCAGCCGTGGCGCTTGACGATGTCGTCGAAGCGCGCCCGAAACCGTTCCAGGGTCTCACCGTCACCGATCGCGGCGTCGACGGCCTCGCGCAAGTCGGCGACGAGGTCGTCGCTGGCGGCGCCGGCGACGGTGAAGGAGCGGTCGTGGGCCTCCTGCCAGATGTCGGTCCAGCGCTCCGTGGTCAGGTCGGTCTTGTCGCGGAAGAAGGAAATCTGCTCGTCAAAGGGCAGCTGGGCGCTGACGGCGGCTGTGGCGGCTGTGGCGGCTGTGGCGGTGGTCTCGGGCAGCAGGCCGGTCTCGTCGAGCACGTCGTGGAGGCCGGCGAGGTGGGTGGTGGCCAGGGCCTGCGCGAAGACGCCGGTCATCGGGGCCGCCACCACCATCCAGTCTTCTGACGCATCCAGGTGGTCGCGCAGGTCGGCCAGGGTGGCGGCGGCATCGACCTGCTCGCGGGCGGCGTCGATCCAGCCGGCGACGATGGGGTCGATCAGGCGGTGGGCCTGCCCGGTCCAGGCCGGCACGGGATCGTCGTCCGTTCCGGTGCGCGCGATGGCGGCGCGCGCGCCGTCCCGGCCCGTGTCGCGTGCCTCGGCGGGTGGTGCACCGGCGGGTGGTGCGCCGGCGGCGCCGAGGACCTCGTCGTCGCTGTCGGGTGCATCGAGGCCGAAGATGTCGCGGACCTGGCGGGCGCTGACCCGGAGGCCCAGGGGCACGAGGCGCTGGAGGGAATCGGCGAGCATGGCGAGATCGGGCGCCGACGCGCGCTCGATGACGGCGCGCGGGTAGTGTGCCCGCGGCCCGCGATTGAGGGCGACGATGGGCACGACGATATCGCGGGTCAGGGTGCCGGCGATCTGGCGGGCATCCGAGCGCTCAATGTCGGCCCGGACCAGGTTGTGCACCTGGCCCAGGGCGTAGCTGCCCGAATCTCCCTCCTGGGTCGTCAGGGTCTGGCCGAGCACCGCGATGGAGATCTGTGCATCCATGTAGGTCACGAGGTCGCGGTAGAGCTCGGCGCGCGGGCCTCCGGTTCCGGCGCCATCGACGAACTCGACGTTCATGTCGTCGGGGATGACGGCGGCGGCGTCGACGCCGAGGTCGCGCACGGCGCGGCGCAGGGTGGCGAGGTCGGCGTCGGTGGCACCGGGACCGTAGCGGCCCAGCCGCAGGGGCTGACCGTAGGCCTCGGCGAAGCGGACCCAGTCGGCCAGGGTGGCGTGCTTGGCGAGCCACGACCAGGCTGCGGCACGGGCGAGGCCGCCGCGGATCGGCAGACCCGACTTGGCCGCTGCAGTGTGGAACACGAAGGTCCAGGGCGGCGGCTCGATCCATCCGCCGTCGTCGGCGCGCAGGCGCAGCGAGGTCCCGCTGCGCCGGTCGAAGCTGAAATGGCGCGGGTCGCGGCGCATAAGGCGTCGCGGCATCCACTGGTGTGCCGAGGTCTCCCACTCGATCTCGGCCACGGCGTAGCCCTTTCCGATGGCGTCAAGGAGGTCGATCAGTTCGTCCTCGAGGTCGCCGCGCTGGAAGAACGGGCGGACCAGATCGGCATCGTCGATGTCCATTGCGGCGTCTGAAGCAGGCTCGATGCGCACGCCGATCTGGGCGACCTGGCGCTTTCTCGTGCCGAGCACACCCAGATAGTGGAGGTCGCGCTCCTCGATCTGCTCGGCGAGTTCCAGGTAGCGCTCCTCGGCGCCATCGCCCGGTACCTCGGCCTCGCGCAGGATGGAGGCGAGCCGCGCGGGGGTCAGGCCGCGCAGGTGATCCCGGCCGATCCAGGCCTGGCGGACGCCGGTCAGGGTCGGCCCGGCGTGCTCGCGTCGGAGCGCGGCGCGGCGGACGGGGCGTCCCCATGCGTCGAGCAGCGCTACCATAGCGGCCGCCCCCGCAGGCTGCGGGCGCCGACGCGGGGTGCGATGGCGTTCGCGATCGACAGATAGTCGTCGTCGTCCGGGCTCGGGGGCAACGGAGCGGGCCGGACAGGATCGTAGGCGTAGCGGCGCGTGCCGGTCCGGGCGCAGGCGCAGGCCAGGGCGAGCGCCCAGAAGCGGTCGGCGTGACCGTCGGTGGCGTCGCGGTCGGCGATCAGGCGGGGCGCGCCGGAGGGGCCGGGCTCGGCCCGGACGGCGTGGAGGTCGCGACGCAGGGCCTCGTCGGACGGGATGCGCAGGCGGCGATCCTCGACCGCCTCACGCAGGGCGGTGGCGGCGTCGAGCCGGCGCGGGCCGGTCATGAGCCAGCCCTCGACACGCAGCCGTCCGTGATCGGCCTGGAGCTGCTCGACGACGGCCTCGCCCATACCGGTCTGGTCGACGGCGATACGTACGGGCCGCCAGCGCGCGACCAGTTCGGCGACGATGGCGGCCTGGGCAGCGAAGCTGATGCCGCGCTCGGCACGCAGCTCGCGCAGCCAGAGCAGGCTGCCGTCGCTCTCGATCGCGACGGCGACCCAGAGGTCCCGGCGGCGGGCGACGTCGATGCCGATCCAGACCGGGCCGCCGGCGGTTCGGGCGGGATCGCCGGCCTCGGCATCCTCGGCGGCGCGGATCAGGTCCCAGGGGAGCCATGCGCCGGCGCCGGCGCTTGGGATGCAGTCCAGCTCCTCGCCGGCGTGCCGGCCGTACTCCGCGCGGAGTGTGGACTCCCACACGGTCTCGGCTTCGGGCGTCCAGGTCACGCCTGTGACGGCGCAGATGCGTTGATAGAGGCCCTGCGCCAGGGCGTCGGTCAGGGTGACGGTGTGCAGGCTTCCGGGCTGGCGGCCCTCGCGCAGGTCGCGAACGAGGGCGGCGAAGGGTGAGCCCTCGCCCCGGTGGGTGCTGATGACGCGGACGCTGCCGCCCCAGACGCGGGTGGCGAGCGCGGCGGCGAGCACGGCGTCGAGATCGTCGATCCAGGCGGCTTCGTCGATGATCGCCACGTCGCCGGGGCGACCCTTGCCGCGCCAGGCGCGTGGGCTCGAGGGCATGGCCGTGATCGTCCGGCCGGACGCCATCCGCAGGCGCCACGCCTGGATGGCGTCGGGGCCTGAGCCGATCAGGGTATCGCCGACGGCGTCGGCGGCGACCTGGAGGGCCTCGGCCCACTCCGCCGCGTCGGCGATCCAGCCGCGCGCCATCTCGAGGGAGTAGGCCTGATACCAGACATCGCCGCGCGCCTCGCCGGCGTGCATCACGGCGCGGTAGGCTTCGGCCCAGGAGATACCGACTCGGCGAGACTTTTCAATGACGGCAAGCCCGGCCTCGTCGGCGACCCAGCGCGCCTGATAGGGCAGAAGCGTACGGGGGGCGGTCACGGTGCAGATCCCTGGACGGCGGCGCGGATCGCCTCGGCGGCCTCGGGCGAGAGTCCCTGGCGGCGGGCCTCGCCGGCGGCGGCATCGGCGGCGACGGCACGTTCGCGCTCGATGGTGTCGGCGGCCGCGCGTTCGGCGGACGTAAGCTCGCGCAGGGCGCGCGACATGCGGGCGACGGTGTCGGCGTCGAGGGGCGTGTCGGCGTCCAGCGCCATGTCGAGCACGGCGGCCTGGAGCGCTTCGATGGCGGCACGCACGACCTGGCGGTCGCCGCCGGCGCCCCAGCGGGCAGCGAGAACCTCGGCGGCCTGGCGCGTGGTCTGGACCCTCCGGGCGACCTGGTCGACGCGGGCGAGATAGCGTCCGACCGACGAGCGGCCGATCGGTTCCTGGCCGTTCTCCTCGAGCCAGGCCAGACAGGCGGCGTGGATTTCATCGACGGTCATGCCGGTCTCACGCTGGCGGGTCAGGACCTCGCGAAGCTCCGGGTAGCGGTCGAGCCGTCGAACGCGGGCCACGTCTACAGAGCCGGGCGGGCGACGCCGGGGCAGCGGGCGCGGTCGTTGGCGTGCCGAACGCCCAACTCGGCCGCGGACGCGCGGGCGGCGTCGCGGCCCTGGCCAGCAACGGCAAGGTGCCCGCCTCCCAGATCCCCGCGGCCGCGGCGGGCGTCCCGACCGGCACGATCCTCGATTATGCCGGCGAGACCGCACCCGACGGATGGCTGGTCTGCGACGGGCGCACCGTCGCCCGCGCTAGCTATCCGGAGCTCTCCGCCTGCCTCGGGGAGCTATGGAATACGGGCCGTGAACCTAACGGGCATGTCCGCCTTCCAGACTTGACGCGGCGCATGACCGCCGGTGCGGGCGGCAGCGGGCCGTCGGACGCGGTCTCGGCCGTCGGCCGAACAGCGGGGGCCGAACGCATGACGCTCGATGCCGTCCACATGCCGGAGCACAGCCACGCCATCGACGGCAGCAACACTCGCAGGGCCGGCCAGATCTCCGCGGCTCCGCGTGACTCAATCAACTATCTTGTGCGTGGCGGCGGGCAGGCCACCCGCACCGCGACCGCCGGCCAGGGCCAGCCCTTCGACCTCTGGCCACCCGTCGCCTTCGTCACCAGGATCATCCGAACCTGAATCCGGTCCGGGGCGCCCGCGATGCAGGCTGCGTCCTGAATAAACGCATGGCGTTTAGTCGTTTAGTCGACATGTGACCGCGCGCCGGCGCCCCCGATGCAGGCCGCCTGCATGACCCCTGCAACGACCATGAAGCACCCGTGAACGGCCCTCCCGGGAGGCTCGATCCCCGGCCCGAACCAACCCCAAAATCAACAATGTGTTGAAATAATCAACATTGCCGTCACACATCTTTCGCATCAAAAACCCGCGCGTTTTTCGCATGCCTCTAGTCTGTGGATCCGTTTGGAGC
Source organism: Alphaproteobacteria bacterium (assembly GCA_965204785.1). Classification (GTDB taxonomy): domain Bacteria; phylum Pseudomonadota; class Alphaproteobacteria; order SP197; family SP197; genus SP197. The sequence continues at coordinate 2,421,109 of OZ242015.1, forward strand.
AGGAGCCGGACGACCTTTCATCGCGTGAGGTCGGGCCGGAGGAAATAGGATACCAGGACAGCCCCTACCGCATGCGCCAGACCATCATGAGGCCGAACATCAGCATGGCACCGATGAAGTGCCAGGGCGTCATGCCGCCGGTCAACACGGCCAGACCCAGCGCGACGGCAATAGGCAGCCCCAGGCAGCCGGTCACACCGCCGAAGAGGCGCAGCCAGTCGTTGACGATCTCCAGCAGGAAACGCGTGACGCCGCGCGGCATGTCTTCGGGTATGGGAATGCGCGCCTTGAAGAACACCATCCAGATGCTGATGGCGATCACCGCAAGGCAGCCGAGAAAGATGATGAGGGCGTCGCCTGTCATGCCGCCATTGTCGCGCTCACGGGTCCGCTGGCAAGCGTTCCCTGCGGTCTCTCGCTAGTTTGATCGTATCTGCATCCTGATCCAGCGCACCGTCAGATGATCAGGAACGGGATGACGAGCAGTCCGACCGGAAGCACCACGGCCAGCATGAAGTCCATGCCCTAGAACACCATGGCCACTGCAAGTGCGATTCCAATCAGGATCAGTAACACCCCGGCCGTCTTCGAAGCGCGACTTCCTGCGCCGGAATCGGTGCCAAGCTGCGCGGAGGTCTGACTGCCTTCGACGATGAGTGTCTGGCCGAGGGCGGCGCGGCGGCATCGCGTTCGGTCGCGATCCAGCCCGGCAACACGCCGTTGCAGCGCATGCCCTTGGGCGCGCCTTCGGCGGCGAAGCTGCGCACCAGCGTCTCCACGCCCGCCTTGGCGATGCCATAGGTGCCCCAATTTCCGTGCCAGGTCGCCGTGGAGCTGATGCACACGTTGCCGCGTCCGATGCCCGAATCGCCACCCGTGATCAGCACCACCTTGTCCTTCAGCCGCATGCCATCCTCCTTTGAAATTCCAAGGAGGCTAACGCAGACGAAGGTCGGGAGAAACACGCAACACGACGCAGCTGCGGTTGGTCGGACGAGGAATTTCGGCGCACCGTATGGAAACGGTCGACACGCGGAGCCGCGGCGGACGTGGAGAAACAAGCCGTAAAGCGTGTCGTTACTAGGGTAACGGTATTCCGCAAGAACAAATCAGAATGAAATCATGGATTGCGTTGCGATCCAGTCCGTCATGGCCCCACGCCGAATCCAACCCAATTCGACAATTCTCTGCGCCCTCCGCAGCTCTGCGTGAGGAATTCTGGCTTCCGCGATCGCATCGCTTTGGGGACCGTGCCGCTCAAGGCAAGATTCACAGTCTAGGTCGTGTGCGACCCGAACTGATCGGGCTCTCATGCCTCAAAGGCCGGGCGGGACGCTGTCGCGGCCCTCCAACGGTAGATGAGTCCCATTCATCTGCCGTTGCTATATCCGGTCAACGGCTGAGAGGCAGGATGCCGATATCCATATCGACGGAGACACCTTCGACCCGCACCAGTTCCTCGATCTTGAGGCCGTGATCGGCGAGGCCCTGCCGGTGTGCGAGGACGAGGGCGTCGCCCGTGACCGAAAGCCTGGCGCCGCAGACCTTGCAGTGTTTTTCCAGTTTGGCAGCCAGGTTCACGGCATCCCCGATGACCGTGTATTCCAGACGCGTGTCGTCGCCCACCGCGCCGAACACCACCGTGCCGGTGGCAAGGCCCATGCCCCATGCGAGCTGACGCTGGCCACGTGCGGCACGGCGTTCGTTCCAGGCCGTCATCTTGGCGTCGATCTCCAGCGCGGCGGCCAGCGCATCAGAGGCATAGGTGCCGGTCGCATGCACCGCACCGAACGTCGCCATGACACCATCGCCCATGAATTTGTCGATCGCCCCGCCATGTTCCTGGACCGTGGGCACGACGATGCGCTGGTAGCGTGAGAGCATGTCCACCGTCTGGTTCGCGCCAATACGCTGGGACAGCGCGGTGAACCCGCGCAGGTCGACGAACAGGATGGCCGCGTCGCGCACGACGCCCTCGCCGGATTTGACGATTTCCTGACTGTGGGTGATCTGCTCGGCGATCTCGGGCGAGAAAAAACGCGAGAGGTCCTGAGCCGCCTGGCTTTCCGAGACCGAACGGATGAGCTGCTTGCGCGCACGGGTGAGCGCGATGACCAGCACGGCCGTCACCAGGACGATGGAAAGGATCTTGTCGAGTTCCCCACCGATCAGGATGTCGCTGGATTGCAGGTAATGGACGTAGTCACGCGTGATCGCGCTGGGCTCGGGATCAATGGCGATGGCATAGACCAGCAGCGCAAGCCAGCCCACCACCGCGACGGCGCCGGCCATGGCGACGTAGCGAGGATCGAAGCGCAGGGCGCGCAGCGCAATGAGCCCGAAGATGTAGAGCATCGTCGGACCTTTGAGCGAGAAGCCCGGCGGCTGCATGTACTGGATGTGGAAGCTCCAGATCGTCACCAGCAGCACGGTCATGTCGACGACGATGGAGACCACCACCATCCATGCGGGCAAGCGGTGGGCGTGGGCCAGAACCAGGCGCAACAGGGTGAACGCGAAATAGGCGGCCAGCGCCCAGGGCACGGGTTCGAACATGGCATCGTCGGGGAAGGTCTTGCGCGCCACGCTGTAGAGCGCTGCGAACAGCACGATGCCGACCATCTGGACCCAGCCGATCAGGATTTCGCTTTCGGCCTGATCGTGTTCGATCTGGCGCTGCACACGTTCGGGCAGGCCGCCCTGGACAGGCGTTCCAAAGACCATGGTCATGATTCGCCGGACAAGACTCACGGGCACCGTCCTTTCGACACTGCCCTGTATACACAAGCCCGGGATAACCGGCCGTCATAACCGCGTGTCGGCGCCGTGAGGCGCATCATCGCCGCTGCAGCCACAGGCTGGTTTCCATCGCGCCCTTGGGCAGGGGAAGGCCGCCGACAGCACTGACCCGGACCCGCTCTGCCTGCCTGGTCGTCATATAGCGGCTGGAAAACAGCGGCTGCCAGGCGCCCGAGGAAAGGAGCGGCAGCACGACGAGTTGCTCGTTGTAGCCGCGCCAGTCCCAGTTGGGCAGATAGTCGTCGGGCAGGAAGATGTCGTGCACATGAACCAGCACGCCGCGGTGCAGTTCGGGCAGCACGCGGTTGAAGAGCAGATCGACATCGGTCCCTGGCATGGCGATGTGGCTGGAATCGATGAAGAGAACGTCGCCCTCGCGCAGCGCGGCGAAGACAGAGGGATCGGCCCGGTGCACCGGTTCGCGCACGATGGCGACGTCCAGCGCATCGATGGCCGCACGGGGCGCGGGATCGATCGCGACGAGCTTCGTGGCGAGATTGCCGTCGGCAATGGCGCGCGCCATGAAACGCGTGCTGTGGCCCGAGCCCACCTCGACCACGCGGACCGGTTCGACCGCGCGCACCATGGCATAGGCAACCGCGGCATCCATGCGCGGAAACCAGTCCTGGTTCCAGCGCGGCCCCGGCGCAGCGTCGTCGAGCCCAATCGCCTGGAGGTCGTCTGCGAATTCGTCGGCCGTGGCGAGCGTTGCCGCGAACACAGCGGCCCGGTCGTGGAACAGCCGCTCGACCGCTTCATAGGGCGTACGTGCGCCCGGACCGGGCAGGCTGTCGGCATATCGGTAGGGAATGAAATAACCGCGCCGCGCGATACCCGTCATCGTGGCAAGACCCAGGCCCAAACGGCGCAGGCTGGCGCGCAGGGTGCTCACGGCCGCAGAACCATGCCTTCGCGCGCCACCACGGAGCCAGGCCGCATCGCCTCCAGTTCCGTTGCGATGGCGTCCATGCGGTCGTCGTCGTGACCGGGATCGTGGTGGAACACGACGAAGGTCTTGACCCCGGCGGCATCGCACAGGCGCGCGCCCTCCTGCCAGGTCGAGTGGCCCCAGGTCACGAACTCGGGAAACTCCTCGTCCGTATAGGTCGCGTCATAGATCATCAGATCCGCGCCTTCGATCAGGCCCAGCACATTGGCATCGGGTTCGCCGACCACGTGTTCGGTGTCGGTGACGTAGCAGATGGCATGGCCGCCGTATTCGATGCGGTAACCGGCGGCGCCGTTGGGATGGTTGAGCGGGGCCGTGCGCACCGTGATACCCTCGCGGGGATGAAAATCGTCGCCCATGCGGAAATCCTTCCAGGAGATCTTGGCCTTCACCGAACCCGCGGTCACCGGCGTGACGGGATCTTTGAGAAACCGCTCCAGCACACTTTCGAGCGTATGGGGCGGTTTGAGGTGGCCCGACCAAGCGATCAGCGTCGTCCCGGGATCGTTGAGCGCAGTGAGATAGGGCCACCCGCAGACGTGATCGAGATGGGTGTGGGTCATCAGGAGATCGGCATCGAGCGGTCTATCCTGAAGCGACAGGTCAAGCTCGCGCAGGCCCGTGCCAGCATCCAGGATCAAGAGATGCGGCCCGCAGCGCACCTCCAGGCAGGAAGTGTTGCCGCCGTAACGCACGGTCGCGGGCCCGGGACAGGCAATGCTGCCACGCACCCCCCAGAACCGGACGGAAAAGTCGTCATCGGCTGTCACGACGTTTGCTCTTGTCTCATTGTGTCCACGTCCTGGCGAGAATCACGCTCGCATCACACCATGGGGTGAGGGTATACCCTGTCCAGCGGCGAAACCAACCCGCTGATGCCCTGCCAGACTTGGAAATGGAACGTTGCGATGTCCGACCAAACGGCCAAGGAACGGCTGCTGACCCTGATTCGCGAACACGCCCTGCTCTCGGGCGGCGATTTCGAGCTCGCTTCGGGCGAGCGCGCCAGCATCTATATCGATCTGCGCCGGGTCACCATGCATCCCGACGGCGCGACGCTGATCGGATCGATGCTGGCCGAACACCTCGCCGGGTCCGATATCGCGGCGGTCGGCGGCATGGCCACGGCTGCGATCCCCGTGGTGACCGCCGTCGTGATGGCCAGTGCATCGGGGAAGAAGCCGCTACGCGGATTCTACGTACGCGACAAGGCCAAGATGCGCGGCACCCAGCGCCAGATCGAAGGCCAGATGCAGAAGGGTGACCGCGTCGTGCTGCTGGAAGACACCATGACCACAGGCGGGTCCACCATGACCGCGATCGAGGCCGTGCGCGCCGAGGGCGGCATCGTGGAGGGCGTCATCACCGTCGTCGACCGCCTCAAAGGTGGGCGCGAACTTTACGAGGACGAAAACACCCCCTTCCACGCGCTGGTCACGCTCGACGAAATCGCGGCGCAATAGGACCGGTTCGTGACACCGGGAGCGTCGGGCAGGGAGTCTGACAGAAGCGACTGGGGTGGCATCTGGCTGGGTCTCGCAATTTCCTCGCTGGCCGCGTTCCAGATGCTCAAACTGCCGCCGGCCCTGCCGCTGATGAGCGATGCCTACGGTTACGACCGCATCACCGCCGGCGCGCTGGTCTCGATCTACGCGCTTTCCGGCCTGTTGCTCTCGGTCGCGGCGAGCAGCCTGGCTGCACAGCGTCCCGTGCTCATCATAGCGGGATCGCTCGGCTGTTTCCTCCTCGGCAATCTGGTCACGCTCGTTGTCCCGGAAGTCGCCTGGCTCAACCTGCTGGCGCGTGCGGTCGAAGGCCTTGCCTATGCAGTCTTCGCCATTGCCGGACCGGTTCTGGCCAACCGCAGCGCCGCTCAGCGCGACCTCTCGATCATCGCGGGCATCGTCGCGATCTGGGTTCCCGTGGGCCAGATCTTTGCGCTCACGGTCGGCTTTCTGACCTTTCATGCCTATGGCTGGCGTCCGCTCTGGGGCGTGTCGCTAGCGCTCACCCTGATCGTGGCGTTCTGGCTGTGGCGGCGCTGGAGGGGTGTCGCCGCGGCCTTGGCCGGTCTTGCTGGTGAAGCGAGTGTGGCGGCGATTTCCAACCGGGAACGCATCGTCCTGTGGTGCGCGGGCGGGGCCTTCGCCATCTGGGGCGGCCAGTACATCGCCTTCATGACCTGGCTCCCCGCCTATCTGGTCGAGAGTCACGGCGTGGCGGCCCACCATACCGCTGCGGCCAATGCACTGAGCGTCGTTGCGGTCCTGATCAGCGCGCTTGCCACCGGCGGACTGCTGCAGCGCGGTGTGCCGCTGGGCCTGCTCTTTGGCGGCGCCTGCCTTGTCCAGGCCGGCGTGTGGTTTGCGGCACCGCATCTTTCCGGCTGGGCGGGCCTGGCCGCGATCACGCTTTACGGCGTGGTGTCGGGCGCGCCGCCGACCTGTCTCTTCGCCGTGCCGGGACGGTTGCTGGGCGGCGAGCGGTCCGGGCCGCGCGCCTTCGCGCCGTTAATGACGGGCCGCAATCTGGGCATTTTCGGCGCGCCTATCGCCGCGGGCTGGCTGATCGGCGCCAGCGGCTGGAGCGGCATGAGTATCGTCTTCACCCTCGTCACCCTGACCGCCATGGCCGCCGGGGTCGCCATGGCGCGCGCTATCACCAACACCAAGAAGGCAGCATGAAAACGCCCGAACTCGATCAGGCCCTCAAGGCCAGCGGCACCAGCGCCGCTGTTTCCCACATCACGCAACTGGGCAAAGGCCTTTGGGGCGATGTCTACGACCATGGCGACGATACCGCGCTCAAGGTTGTTCGTGACGAAGCCGGTATCGACCGCGGACTCGATCTCTGGGAGGCCGGGTTCGTCGCCTGGATGCGCCTGGAAAAGTGCCGGGCACGCCGCTCGACGACGATCTGATCGAAGGCCTGTCCCAGGCCGAACGCGAGCAACTGGCCGCAGATCTCGCAGAGACACTGGCGACCCTGCGCGATCTTGATGCGATCGCCGAGGCCACCCGCGATATCACCACGCTCGCGCTGATCGAAGCGATCACGCGTTCGAGCGAAGCCCTGCCACGGCGACATCAGCACGACCAACCTGCTGATCAATGTCGACGGCCGCCTCACCGGCCTGATCGACTGGGCCGAAGCGCGGCGTGACTGGCGCGAGAGCGAGATGTACCACCTGGCGGTGATCCCGATCTTCTCCCCAGTCTTCGTGGAGGCCTATGAAGCCGCCACAGGTCTTTATCTCGACGAGGACCACATCAACCTCGCGACCTGGCACAACGTCCTCATCTCGCTCGCCATCGCGCGCAAAACCGGCAACCGCGAAGAAGAAGCCTGGACCCTCGAAACCGCCCGCCGCCTCCCGGTTTTTTTGGTTACTCCCTCATGCGCCGGGCGTTCCCTCCGGTCGCTTGGCTTCCGCCGCATACGCGGCGCCGGTGCGGTCGCACCGGCGCCGGCCACTGCACTCTCACCGCCGAACGGCATCATGAACAGGGGTGCGGCGCGCCTGTCACAATCACCTCAAGTGTGTCATCCCATAGAGGGTAAGGCTGGGGTCCAGCGCCCGCTCGAAGCGCGTCTCAATACGCGGCTTCAGCTCATCATGAGCCAGCGGGCGAGGTTGGCGCGGATTTCCTGCTCCAGACGTTCGTCCAAAGCGGTAACCATGGCCATCATCATATTATAGAGGGTTTCCTCGCGCTGGTTGACGGTGAAATCCTCAGGCACCGTGCGGCTCGCCGTTGTGCGCATCTCGACAAATCCGTTGCCCGATGGGTCGCCCTCAATGGCGACCTTGGCGACAAGCACGCCTTCGTAACGTTCCGACTGGTCGTTGGTGAACACACCCTGGACGCCGTCGGTGACATCCAGCGGCGTCTCGGCGAAACGGTTTTCCACCAGGGTCACGCGCGCCCTTCCCGGCCCGCCGTCGGCCCTTAGACGTTCGAAAGCCCAGCGCTCCATGGCAATGGCGGGCGAAACGGGGAGCACGTAGCGGATGTCGCGGGCCGGCGGCTCCACGGTATGGGCGGCTGCCGCATCCTCGTACAGGATTTCCGAGACGCGCAGGCCCATGGTGGGGCGATGCTGGAAGGTGATGTCGGGCCATGTCGTGCGTTTCACGCTGGTCGCACAGCCATACAACAGGGCAAAACCGCCCAAGCCGCAAACCAGAGAACCGCGGCGATCGAACCGATTTCCTGCCACCTCAAACCTCCTTTGCTGTCGCCATGACCTCTTCGGGTGTGAAGATCTGCGTACGATTGCAGAACTGGCAGACCACTTCCAACACACCGTCCCCGGTAAGATCCTCTATCTCTGTGGCGGACATGCGGCAAAGCACCGCCAGCATCCGCGAATCCGAGCAGCTGCAGCCAAAACGGATGGGGCGGGCATCGAAGACGCGCACATCCCGTTCGTAGAACAGCCGGTAAAGCAGGTCATGATCGGAGAGGACGGGGTCGGTGAGATCCCCCGGGATCGCGGTGCCTAGCACCGCCATGGCGGTGCGCCAGCTGTCCTCACGGTCCGCGGAAGAACGGGCTGATCGCCCGGCCCGAGCTCGGCCAGGCGCTGCATCGAAATGGCGCCCGCGCGCCAGCCATCCGCGCGCTTTTCCACTTCAAGCTCAAGTGCGGTATCGATCTGGCCGGATTGCTGGAAATAGCTGTCGGCGCATTCGGCGAGCGTCGCGCCGTTGAACTGGATGATGCCCCGATAAAGTTCGGTATCGGGGCACTGATCGACGGTCTCGTCCAAGCGCACAAGCCGGCCCGAAAGATTGAGCCCGTCGACCTGGAACGGCTGGATGACGTCTTGATGCTGCTTCAGGTCAGACACCACTTCAGGATCGCCTTTTGGGCATGCAGCCGGTTCTCGGCTTCATCTAACACGACCGACTGGGGGCCGTCGGCGACCTCCGCGGAAACCTCGTTGCCGCGATAGATGGGCATGCAGTGCATGAAGATGGCGTCCGGGTTGGCAAGCGCCATCCTTTCGGCATCGATGCGGTAGGGCACAAAAGCTTCCATGTCGATAGGTTCGGCCTCGGCGTGTTCCTCGCTCATGGATTTCCAGGTGTCGGTCACGACGCAGTCGACGGCTTCGGCCGCCTCCTCGACGGTCTCGACGATCTTCACCTTGCCCTGATGCTCCTCGGCCCACGCCATGACATGACGCGGGGGATGGTACTTGGGCGGACAGGCGATCTTGAGAGCGAAATCGAAACGCACTGCGGCGTGAATCCACGAGCAGGCCATGTTGTTGCCGTCGCCGGCCCAGGTCACGCTCTTGCCCTGGATGGGCCCCAGGTGCTCCTCGACCGTCATGACATCGGCCATGAGCTGGCTGGGGTGCGTGCGGTCGGTCAGCCCGTTGATGATGGGCACGGTGCCGTAGTGCGCCAGATCCAGCATCTTCTGGTGATCGACGGTGCGGATCATGATGGCATCGACATAACGCGAGAGCACACCCGCGGTATCCTCGATGCTTTCCCCGCGCCCAAGCTGCATGTCGCCGGGCGAGAGGTTGATGGTCTCCCCGCCCAACTGGCGCATGGCGAGATCGTACGAGATGCGCGTGCGCGTCGAAGGTTTCTCGAAGATCGTCGCCAGCACCAGGTCCGTGCAGGGCTTGGGCCGGTCGCCCGCCTTCCAGCGCGCCTTGAGATCGTGGGCCTCGTCGAGAATGCCGCGCAGGGTCGCTGCATCGAGTGCATCGATGTCGAGGAAATGTTTGACCCCGGTCATGACCCCAACTCGGCGCCCACCGCGTCGAGCGCGGCGATGGCCTCGTCGATGTGACTCTGCTCAATGATGAGCGGCGGCAGAAACCGCATGACGTTGTCGTCCGCGGGCACCGCCAGGACATGCCGACGCTGCATGACGCCGATGACCTCGCCGACCGGCTTGACGCACTTGATGCCTAGCATCATGCCCAGACCACGGACATGGTCGTAGACCGACGGGTGACGTGCGATGACCTGTTCGATCTCACCGCGCAGGCGCTTGGCCCTCTTGTACACGCCTTCGAGAAAACCGTCTTCGAGCATGACGTCGAGCACCGCGTTACCGACCGCAGTCGAGAGCGGGTTGCCGCCGAAAGTCGAACCGTGGCTGCCCGCGGTAAGTGCGGAGGCCGCCCGTTCGGTCGCCAAGCACGCGCCGATCGGCATACCGCCGCCCAGCGCCTTGGCGATGGCCATGATGTCGGGTGCGACGCCGGACCATTCGTGTCCGAACAGCTTGCCCGTGCGGCCCACGCCGCACTGCACCTCGTCATAGATGATGAGCAGGCCGAATTCGTCGGCGGCCAGACGGATCGCCTTGAGGAATTCCGGATCGACCGGGTTGATACCGCCTTCGCCCTGGACGGGTTCGACGATGATGGCCGCGGTCTCGCCGGTGATGGCTTCGCGCAGCGCGTTGCTGTCATGGATCGGCACCTTATCGAAGCCGTCGGCCGGCGGGCCGAAGCCTTCCAAATGCTTGGCCTTCCCGCCTGCCGCGATGGTCGCCAGCGTGCGGCCGTGGAACGCGCCAGTGAAGGTTATGGTGCGGAAGCGTTCGGGATGGCCGTTCATATACTGGTAACGCCGCGCTATCTTGAGCGCGCACTCGATCGCCTCCACGCCGGAATTGGCGAAGAACACACTGTCGGCGAACGTCGAGGCGACCAGACGTTCGGCCAGGCGTTCCTGGCCGCTGATTCGATAGAGATTGGAGGTATGCCAGAGTTGTCCCGCCTGATCCTGCAGCGCCTTCACCAGATGGGGATGGGCGTGCCCCAAGCTGGTGACGGCGATGCCGCAACCAAAGTCGAGGAAACGATCGCCGTCCTCGGTGAAGAGATACGGCCCCTCGCCACGCACAAACACGAGGTCGGCGCGGCCATAGGTCGGCATGACCGGTGTGATCACTGCAACCTCCAGAGACAAAAAATGCGCCCTGATCGGCGCGTTACAACGACAAAACCCGGTGGAATCCCACCCATCGGGTCGCTTGCACTATCGAATCGGCGGGTGCCGGTGTCAATCGGGTCAGGATTTCAGGCGATAGCCGCGGTGCAGAATGACATAGCAGAGCGTGCCGAGCGCCGCGATGGTGACCGTCAGGACGACCGCGCCCGCACCCAGCGAGCTGTCGGCGTGACCGGTAAAACCGTAGCGGAACCCGTCGATAGCATAGAAGAACGGATTGAAAAGCGCCAGAAACTGAAAGCTCTCGGGCAGGCGCTCTATGGAATAGAACGTGCCGGAGAGGAAGGTGAGCGGTGTGATGAAGAAGTTGGTGAGCGCGGCGATCTGATCGAACTTCTCCGCCCAGATGCCGACCAGCGTTCCCGCTAGGCCCATCATGGCCGCGCCGGCAAAGCTGTAGAACAGCACCGCCCAAGGATACTGGGGCGTGATGCCCACGATCACCACCATGACCATCAGAATGAACAGCCCGACGACGAGACCGCGGCTGACCGCGCCCAGAACCAGGCCCATCATGAGATCCAATGGCGAGAGCGGTGGCATCAGCGTATCGACGATGTTGCCTTGGACCTTGGCGATGATGAGCGAGGACGAGGAATTGGCGAAGGCGTTCTGCAGGATGGCCATCATGATGAGGCCGGGCGCCAGAAACTCCAGGAACGGCACGCCGGCGACTTCCGTGACCGCGCGGCCCAGCGCAAGCGCGAAGACGGCCAGGAACAGCAGCGTCGTGACCGCGGGCGCGAGGACGGTCTGACCGGGAATCTTCATGAACCGGCGCACCTCCCGCATGTAGAGCGTCCAGACACCCAGCCAGTTGCTGGTCGCGGTGGAGGTCGAAACGTTTGTAACCATGCGTGCTGTGACTTTCCTGCTGCCTACTTGCCGGAACCGGCGGCGCATACCATAACGTCTGGCGAACGACCGCGCCAAGGACTGTACGGCCCGCCATGAGATATTTGCTGATTCTGTACGTTCTATCGCTGCTGGCCGCAGCCTGCACGCCCGTCGTCATGCCCGCCGGCCCCGCCGTCTCGCAACCCGCGGTCACGGGAGATCACCTGGTCATGGCCGACGGCGCGGAGCTTGCCTTGAGAAGCTGGCCAGCGGATGGCAAGCTGGACGCCGTCATTCTGGCACGGCACGGCTTCAACGACTACAGCAACGCATTTGCCCTGCCCGCCGAAATACTGACGTCTCAGAGCATCATGGTCTATGCCTATGGCCAGCGTGGTTTCGGCGCCAGCGAGATCGCTGGATACTGGCCTGGCACCGAAACCCTGGTCCAGGACGCGCGCACCGCAACCGCCCTGCTGTCACAGCGCCATCCCGATACGCCGCTCTACCTGATGGGAAACAGCATAGGCAGCGCGGTAGCCGCGGTCGCCGTCCTGCGCGACGCTTCTGAAGAACTTTCCGGACTTATCCTGGTCGCACCGGCGGTGTGATGCCCTGGACCTACCGCGCGGCGCTCTGGCTGCTGGTCCATCTGGCCCTCGGACAACATCGACATGCTGCGCGCCCTGGGGAGCGACCCTCTGGTCCTGAAGGAAATCCGTGCCGATGCCGTCCTATGGCCTGGTGCAACTGATGGACGACGGGCCTGGCATCGGCCGGCGAAGCCGACCTGCCCGTTCTTCGTCTCTATGGCGCCAACGACCAGATCGTACCCGTCACCACCTTTGCCGGGCGGTTGTCCGGGCCCGTGCAGATCGCGCTCTATCCCGAAAGCTATCACATGGCTCTGCGCGACCTGTGCGGGACATACTGCGGCACGACATCGCGGTCTTCGTGCTTGATCCCGACGCCGTCCTGAGCTTCCTTTGCGGCAGCATGATAGATTCGATCTACGGCCTCTCGGTCGCCCAGACGAACGACTATGTGGCAAAGGACCAGTTCGTCGCGGTCAGCAGCGGCCTCCTGATCGCCTATAGCCTGGGCGCGATTGCGGGACCCAACATCGCGTCCTGACTGATGGACGGCATCGGGTCGATGGGGCTGTGGCTTTTTATGTCGCCGTGATCCTGCTGGGTCTGGGAGGCTTTACCGTGCTACCGCATGCGCACGCGCCAGGCCCTTCCGGTCCCTTGTCATACTTCTGTCCATGACTGTGGGGGCTACCGCATGCGCACGCGCCAGGCCCTTCCGGTCCAGGAACAAGGCAACTACGTCTCGGCTGCTGGCGAATCACCGGTTCCCCACGAGTTGGATCCCCGCATCCAGACCAAAAAGGCCGAAGCGGCGAAGTAATTTCAACGGCCTTGAAGGCGAAGGCAGGCCGGGCGGGATGCGGTCGCGGCCGTTAGTAGTAAGATCAGACATGGATTGCGGCGGTGAAGCGGCGGAATTCCACCGAAATTCGCGCGTTGGGGGTAAGATTACAACAGTTTGGCAACAGATGTTGCCCAAGAGCTTCATAAGTGCTTTCCAACGATAGACGCGAAGCCAGCCAACATAGTATCGTGAGCGGACTTAAGTTTCGGTGGGGTCGGCCAATTTCGGCTCAGCCAGCGGAAGTGGTAGTGTTGGCGTGGCAGGTTTTGTTACGTCTCCGTCGTCTAAGTGGAACAATACGTTGATCCCTTACGCCAAGGTCATGTCGCGTTTCGCCCAGTTTAGCATTCCGTTGTTGCTGGCGGCTATGGTTACGGCTTGCGCCTCGGTGCCCGAGGATTCCGTCGACCGAGAAATCCACATATCGAAAAGCGATCCGTTCGAACCGACCAACCGCTACATATTCGACGTCAATCTCGCCATCATGGACATGGCGCTTAATCCGATCGCCATGATGTACCGTGAAGGGGTTCCCGAGCCCTACCGAGACGGCGTGCGGAACTTCCTCGACAATCTGCAGATGCCGGTGACGATCCTTAACAGCGCCCTGCAGGACGACTGGGAAAACACGACCGAATCGTCCATGTCGTTTTTCATCAACACGACGGCCGGTCTGGCCGGCATCTTCGACATTCCCGGCAGTTTCGATGAAAAACCGCGCAAGGCCGATCTCGGCCAGACCCTTGCAGTCTGGGGCGTGGGCGGCGGTCCCTATGTGATGTTGCCCCTGGTGGGGCCGTCCAATACACGCGATACAGTGGGACTGGGCGTCGATACCCTGACCGATCCACTGACCTATCTGCTGTCGCCGCTATGGAGTTACGCACGGGCAGGCAGCGAAGCCGTGCAGGCGACCAGTGACCAGCAGATCCAGGTCGCAGAACTACGGCGGTCCTCGGTCGACTTCTATGCCTCGGTACGCAGTCTCTATAGCCAGAACCGTGAAGCCGAAATCCGCGAAGCCGAAGGCGACACGTTCATGAGCGATGACGTCTTCTCGCTTGAGTAAACCCACCATGTCTCTGCGCTTTGAACTTCCCGCTTTCATTTTTGCGCTGTTTTTCGGCCACGCCGTCGTGTGGGCGGGGATCGAGGATGATGCATCGGTTTTTGTCGATAACCACGGTAACGAACTGATCGAAATTCTCGACCTGCCGCGCGACCATGACCGCCGTGACAAATTCCAGACCTGGCTGGACGACACCTTCAATCTCGAGGCGCTGGCACGACTCGCACTGGGTCCTTATCTGGGTACCGAAACCCCGGAGCAGTCCGCAGCCTACAACGTGGCCTTTTCGCGCTACATCGTGGTGACCTACGAATCACGCTTCGACCAGTTCTCCGGGTACGACTTCAACGTCAGGCGGGCGCGTCCGATGAACGACAGCGATGCCATCGTGCGCACCAACATTTCCGGTCCCGACGGCAACAGCTATGTCGTGGACTTCCGCGTGGAGCAGTACGAGAACGGCAGTTTCCAGGTCATCGACGTGGCGGTGGAAGGGCTTTCCATGCTGAAGACACAGCGCGACGAGTTCAGTGCCGTCATCCAGCGCGACGGCATCGACGGTCTGATCGCCTCGCTCAACGAACGCACGCAGGAAGTCGAGTCCAACTACGACTGAACGATAGCGGGCAACAGCCAGGCAGTCAGTTCTTCTTCCTGTAATCGAACGCCCTGCCGAAACGCCAGAGCAGATAATCCCCGCAGGAGATCGGTTCGTGTTCGGGTTCCTCGCCGGGTTCGCAGACCAAGGCCGGATCGATCGGTGTGTCGAAATCCGGATCGAAGGCGAGCACCAGCGACAGGCGTTCCCGGGCCGAAGCATTGACCACGCGATGGGGTGTGGAGCGGAACCGACCATTGGTCCAGCGCGCGAGCAGATCTCCAGCATTGATGACCAGCGTACCGGGAATGGGGTGCGCGGGCACCCAGTCGCCCTCGTAATCCTGCACCTGCAAACCCCCGACCGAATCCTGGCACAGCACGGTCAGGACGCCGAAATCCGTGTGCGGGCCGACACCGAACTGGTCCTGGCCCAGATCGGGCGGCTGGAGTGGATATAAGGTGAGCGAAGCGCGGCTGAGCGGGTGCGCCGCCGTTTTCAGAAACGCGTCCCGCGGCAGACCCAGGCCAAGGGCGCAAGCGCGCATGACGTGATGGGCGACCCCGTGCGCGGCGTCGAAGTACTCTTCCAGGAGGAGTACGAGGCCAGGCATGGAGGCCGGCCACTGGTTGACGCCGTGCAGCGGTTTTCCCCGCAAATGTTCGGGAAAGTCATGACCCCAGATGAAGCTCTCCTTGAGATCAGCCTTGGCGGCGTCGTCCATCCTGGCGCCGCCCTGACGCAGGAACCCGCGGTGATTCTCGTTGATGGCGACCTTTAATTTCTCCTCCAGGGACTGGCGGAAGAATGCGAGCCCGGCCTCGTGCGCCCGGTCGATGAGGTCTTGCGGGATGCCGTGGTTGCTGACGTAGAGAAAGCCCACATCACGGCTTGCCCGGTAGATCGCCTGCGCTACACCTTGCGGGTCGGAATCGTCGCGCAGCGGGCCGATGTCGATGACCGGGATCAACGCGGCATCGATGTCCTTGGTTGCGGCATATCCCATGCGATCAGCCCTCCCCTTGCGGCTCTACATAGAACCCGATGGTATCCCCTTCCAGGGTGACACCCAAGCCGTTCAGCAGCCGGTTGGCATAGTTAAAGTAACAGCAGATCTGGTTGACCTCCAGAATGCAGCCGTCGTCAACGCCTGCTTCGCGCAGGGCCACGACATCGGCCTCGACCATATCGCCCGGATACAGGGTGAGCTTGCCCGCGTAGTGCAGCATGGCGCGTTTCGCGCCGGCGAAGACGCGTTCGGGCGCATGGTCCTGCATGGCAGCCAGCACGGCATCCGCGCGTGCATCGTCGCCCATCAGGTGGCGCGCGTTGGCAAAGTGGTTGGTGAGACTGTAGTCGCAGCGGTTGAGAATACTGACCCAGGAGGCGATGACCTCCTGAAACCACATGGGCAGGCGGTTGCCCTCGTCGTGCAGCACGCTAATGTAAAGCGTCTGATGGCCTGTCATGGTGTGAGGGCGCAGGGAATGCACCCGCATGACATTGCCGATGTCGCCCGAGGGAGCACGCACGCTTTCGAGCACGTTCATGAGTGCGGGCGATGCCTCGTCATCGTCGATCATCCTGATCCAGGCCGCCATCGCTTTCCTCCCTGCTTTGCAGGCGATGCTGAACCCGTGTGCGTGCCGCTGCGTGCCACCGCACGCCTTTCCGGGCTAGATTACAAGACTTTATTAGGGAGCGTTGGACGATGGATCAACCTATTGCAGTAGGTGGCCTGCAGTTGCGCTGCCGCGTGGAGGGCGAGGGCCCCGACCTGGTGCTGGTGCATGGCGTGGGCAGCCGGCTGGAGGCATGGAACGGTGTCGTTACGGACTTGGGTAGCGGCTTTCGCACCATTCGCATGGACTTGCGCGGCCACGGGGAATCAGACAAGCCACACGGGCGCTACGAATTGGGCTATTTTGTCGGCGACATCGTTGGTGTGCTCGATGCTTTGGGGATCGAGCGGTGCCATCTTGTGGGACATTCGCTGGGCGGCCTGATCGCGCAGGGCTTCGCACTTTCCCATTCCGACCGCCTGAACCGACTGGTCCTGCTCTCCACGGTGGCCGGACGCAACGAGGAGGAACGCGAGCGCGTCGCCGCACGGCTTGCCATCGTGGCGGAGGGCATTCCAGGCGAGCATTTCGAGAATTCCGTGGCGCGCTGGTTCACCGATGCGTTCCGCGAGAACCATCCCGAAGTGCTTGCCGCCCACGCCGCCGCCAACCGCAAGAACGACCCAGAAGCCTACGCCGCCGCCTATCGTGTACTGGCCGAAACCGATCTGGCCGACCGGCTCCACGAAATCACGGCACCGACACTCATCGCCACGGGCGACGGCGACATCGGTTCCAATCCGCGCATGGCCCGCCTGATGCACGACCGCATCGCGGGTTCCGAGCTTCACATCCTGGAAAACCTGCGCCACGCCGCTATGACCGAAGCACCCGAACGCATTGCGAGGCTGATCAGGGAGTTCCTGATTTAGGATGTTTTCTAGCATCAAGCTCCGCTCTCGCCGCCGAACGTCAATGACAACCACCCCAACTGTGCCATCCCGGACAAGGGAGCGGAGTGACCGCGATCCAGGATGACATAGGGCAAGGCGCCCTCGCCGCGCAGCTCCTCGGCCAGCGCTTCCATCTCGGCATCCATGTCCGAACCGTTGGGGCGGGGCGCGATGTTGGCGTCGAACAGACGGTCGAGCAGAATGTTGCCGTTGTTGCGGTAACTCTCGCTGAGTTCGAACGCGGGCTGCTCCAGCACGATGTGGCAGGACAGGCCGAGCCTGGCCGAAGCGGCCGCGGTCTGGCACGTGTGGTTCGACTGGGTCGCGCCGATCGTGACGATGGTGTCGGCGCCCTACCCTGCTCGCGCGCATCCGCCATGAGGTATTCCAGCTTGCGCGTCTTGTTGCCGCCTGTGGCAAGGCCCGTGCAGTCGTCGCGCTTGATCCAGAGCCGAGGACCGCCGAGCAGATCGGAAAACCGGTTCATCGGCTCTAGCGGTGTCGGCAGATGCGCCAGACGGATACGGGGAGGCGGCCGAGGTTCATGGCGGGTTCCTAGATGAAGGGAATCTCGGCGACCTTGCCCTGACGCTTTCCGGCAGGCGTCTCGACCGTCACGGCATGGCCGATGTCCCAGGCGGACTTGTCGACCATGGCAAAGCCGATGTTGGTTGAGAGATCGGGCGAATAGGCCGCCGAGGTCACGACGCCAACAGGGTCGCCGTCGGCATGAAGCGGCCAGGCCTCGACACAGGGCGGGCAGTCATCACCTTCAAAGGTGACGCCGCGCATCTGACGCCGGGGACCGCCGGAGGCGACGATCTTTTCGAGCGCAGCGCGAGCCATGAAGTCGTGGTCGCCGTCTAGGCCGCAATATTTCTCCAGCCCGCATTCGAGCGGATTGTGCTCAATGGTCATGTCGTTACCGTAGGAATAGAGCCCACCCTCGATCCGCTCGATGAGGTTGGGACAACCGGCGTAGACATCGAAATCCTCGCCCGCAGCGAAAAGCGCGTCATAAAGGGCAAGGCCCTTTTCGGCATCATCGACATAAACCTCGAAGCCGCCCTGTTTGGACCAGCCCGAACGCGCGACAAGAAATTCGTGGCCTTCGAAGGGAAGATGCACGAAGTGGAAGAAGCGGATGGCACGCACGTCATCTCCGAAGATGCGCGCTGCGAGATCGTTGGATTTCGGTCCCTGGACGCCCAGCGGCCAGACATCGGGTTCGAACACCGCGACATCGAGACCCATGCCGTAGGCGATGCCCTTGGCCCAGAGCACCACATCGGAATCGGCGACGGAGATCCAGAACCGGTCCTCCGCAAGCTTGAGCAGAAGAGAATCGTTGATCATGCGCCCGGCCTCGTCGACGAGCGTCACGTAGGCACATTGACCCACCACGACCTTGCCTAGGTTGCGCGGCGTCATGAGCTGGGCCAGCCGCGCTGCATCGGGACCCTTGAGCTCGACCTGACGCTCGCAGCCGACATCCCAGACCTGCACATGTTTCTTCAGGTGGTGGTAGTCGTCCACGACGGAGCGGAAGACCGTGGGAAGCAGCATGTGATTGTAGACCGTGTAGCCCTTCACCCCGGCGGCTTCGACACGCGGCGAAAACGGCGTGCGGCGCGTACGGCGGGAGGCGGCAAGAATAGGTGTTGTCATGAACCTGTCCTGTTGGCAGCGGTTTCGCGCGCGATATGGCGCGGACATGATGGTTTCTTTAGAGCGGATCGCGGCGGGATGGAACCGCGCGACGGTTAGGCTTTCCCGACGGCCCGGCCAGTCTCCCACACGCGGCAAGGTCTCGTGGCCGGAATGCGCGAGATCGTCGAGCACCAGATCGACCGCGACCTGCCTGCTACCGATCACGAATTTTGCCAACGACGGGAACTCTGGCGTTTCGGATGAAGGGTAGAGAAAGAGATCGCGGTCGAAGTGGTGGAGGATATGGGGTCTGGTTTGCGTCGGGACTGTAGCTCAGCGTCAGGTTGCCCTCGCCCTCTCGCATGATCACTTCGCCAGAATTAAGTGTTGCCATAGATTCCGGCATAGGTCGAGTGCGGCAGCGCCGGCGCGGCATCCGCCGTAGGCGTTGGCGGCCCAGGCCATGGCCGGTTCGATGTCGGCCATGCGGCTGTCGAAGGAAACGATGCCATCGCTGACGGTCGCGGCAACCACGGTGGAGGCGAGCGGTTTGGAAAGCGAGGCGATCTGGAACACGGTATCGGCATCGACCGGGGCGGAGTTGCCGACCTCACGCACACCGAAACCTTCGAGATAGATGACCTCGTCCTTGTAGACGAAGGCGATGGAAAGACCAGGCACCGCGCCCGCCCAGCTCATGGCAAGCGCCGCGGCAAGGCTCCTAACCGAATTGAGCGACTTCATGGCGTTCTCCCCCTCGTCCCCGCCTGAGACGGACACCCACCATCTGCGCCAAATCCGGGCTAGAGACCGGGCTCCATTCGGGCCATCATGACGAACGATCCGCACGGGTAGGGAGCGATGGATGGACGATTATTACGATACCGGAAACCACACGATGAAGGTCACGACATCATCGGATACGGCACAGATGTGGTTCGACCGGGGGTTGGTCTGGGCCTACGGCTTCAACTTCGAGGAGGCGCTGCGCTGCTTCAAGCGTGCCGCCGAAGCCGATCCCACGTGTGCGATGGCTTGGTGGGGTGTCGCCTATGCCGGGGGACCGGTCTACAATCGCGGCTGGAACAAGTTCGACGCCATCGAGCTGCCGCACATCCTGAAAGAGACCCACGAGGCGGCCAAGCGCGCGATGGAACTGCGCGGCGGCGTGACAGACCTCGAGCAGAAGCTGATCGAGGCGATCGCCGAGCGTCACCCCTCCGATCAGGCGCCGCCCGACTTCGACATCTGGACCGACGCTTATGCGGACGCCATGCGTGTGGCGCACAGGGCCCATGGCGACAGCCCGGACGTGTGTTCGCTCACCGCCGAAGCCCTGATGACCCGCACGCCTTGGCGCCTATGGAACCTCAACACCGGCCTGCCGCGCGAAGGGGCCTCGACCGAGGAAGCGCGCAAGATCCTGGAGGACGCCATCGCTGCGGTGGAGCGGAAGGGACCGAAACGCCATGCCGGCCTGCTGCACTGCTACATCCATGTCATGGAGATGTCACCGATCCCCGAGACGGCCCTGCGCTCGGGTGACGAGCTAGGCGGCCTCGTGCCCGACAGCGGCCACCTCCATCACATGTCGACTCACATCGATTTCCAGTGCGGGCACTATCACAACGTCGTGGTGCGTAATTCCCGGGCGATCGAAGCGGACATGAAGTTTCTGGCCGTGCAGGGGCCACTCAACCTCTATTCCTATTCGCGCATCCACAACATCCACTTCAAGCTCTACGGCGCGATGTTCTTGGCGCAATACGCCACGGCCATGGAGGCGGTGCGCCAGTTCGAGGAGACTGTGCCCGAAGTGCTGATCCGCATGGAAAGCCCGCCGATGGCCGACATTCTGGAGGGTTACTACGGCCTGAAACATCACGCGCTGATCCGGTTCGGCCGCTGGCAGGAAATCATCGACGAGCCCCTGCCCGGCGATCCCGACCTCTACCGTGTGACCACGGCCATCGCCCATTACGCCAAGACGGTGGCCCATGCCGCGTCGGGTGACATCGCGGGCGCGGAGCGTGAGAAGCCGAAGTTCTATGCCGCCAGGGCGCGGGTGCCCGAGACCCGGATGCTCTTCAACAACACCTGTCTCGATATTCTGGGCGTCGCGAGCGAGATGCTGGAGGGCGAACTGGAATACCGGCGCGGCAACCACGACGTCGCGTTCGACCACCTGCGCGCAGCAATTGAGCGCGAGGACAACCTGCCCTATGACGAACCCTGGGGCTGGATGCAGCCCGCACGCCATGCGCTGGGCGCGCTTTCGCTGGAACAGGGCCGGATCGAAGAAGCCGAGGCGATCTATCGCGCCGATCTGGGGTTCGACGCAAGCGTCATCCGTGCGCGCAGGCACCCCGACAACGTGTGGAGCCTGCACGGTTTGAACGAATGCCTGAAACGCCAGGGCAAAGAAGCCGAGCGCGCGCCGATCCAGCAGAGCCTGACGCTCGCCATGGCGCGCGCGGACGTGCCGATCAAGGCATCCTGCTTCTGCCGTCTGAGCCATGCTGCCTGAGGACTTGTGCATTGCCCGGGAATACCGAACATAGAGCGATCCGAACGTAAGGAAGATGAAGCATGGCGCACGAAGGTCTCAACTCCACGGCACCCCATGTCGCGCCCGCGACCACGCTGGGTGGCATCAAAGACTGGGGCGACCAGCCCGACATGATCGAGGGCCGGTCCCGCACGTCGGGTGTACTGCTGCACAAGGGTCCGAACGGCGAATCGGAATCGGGCATCTGGATCTGCACGCCGGGCTACTGGCACTGCCATGTGATCGCCGATGAGTTCTGCCACTTCCTGGAAGGTCGGGCGACCTATGTTCACGAAAGCGGCGACGTCATCGAAATCACGCCCGATACGGCCGCGTTCTTTCCCAAGGACTGGAAAGGCACCTGCCGCGTCTACGAGACCGTGCGCAAGGTCTACATGATCCGCTGATCCGGACTAACTGTTCCTGCCGCGCAGGACCTTGATCGCTGCGGCGATTTCGAGGTTGCCCAAGCCGCGCTCGACGGCTTCGTCGAACATGGCAAGCAGCACGTCGATAAAACGGGTATCCATACCTGCCGCGCCGCCGATGTGTTCCGTGGCGGCGAGATGGACCGAGATCATGGCCTAGTCTCCTTACATAGGGATCCTTGGCAATCATGCCGTCGTATTCCTTCTCGGCATGGGCGATCTCGGGCATGAAGAACGGCATGGTATTGAAGAAGTGCTTGGGCGAGACACCGCCTACCTCGCAGAATGCAGCATCCGAAAGCATGCCCAGCGTGACGCCGTAAAGCAGGCTGAGCCAGGCGAGGTCGAGGCTGGCTGCCGCGGCGACGTCCTCACCGGCGAACGCATTGCGTCCGCCTATGGCGGCAAGCGTGTCCTGATGTCGGGCGTAAGCTGCGCTGTCGCGACATGAAAATGCAGGTATCGGGATCGCCCACACGGTCGGGGAAGGTCGCAATGGCGCCGTCGATATAGGCGATACCCCGCTCGTCGACCCAGATCTTCATGGCGCGGGCATCCTCCGGACCGCCGCTGGCGAGTTGCACCATGGTCCGCCAGCCCGACACGCCAGTGAGAGCGTCCATGGTGGCGTCATAGTCGGCCAGGCACGTGACGATGAGGTCCGACGCAGTGACCGCGTCGGCGATGGCCTCGGCCGGAATACAATAGAATGACGCTGCCTCGCGGGGGCCAGCTCTGCGGTTCCAGCCGGTCACCTTGTGGCCGGCGCGGTCAAACGAGCGGGCAAGCGCCGAGCCCATGCGGCCGAGGCCCAGGACGGCGACGTTCTGTGACGATGCGGACATGGATTTGGCTCCTTTTGCGGAATGCTGCTGAAGAGCCCGAGCCGATGCAGCCGTGCCCCTTGCCCGCAAGATTAGCGGCTGGTTTCTGGCTTGTCTTGGCTGTCGAAAATCACGCTCGCACCAGCAACACCGGTCCGCTTACTCTGCCAACCATCCAACAAGAGGCGTGATCCATGACGAGTGAACCGTTCGAAACCTTCCGGTGCACTGTTTTCCCCTGGCATTGCGACCAGTTCGGTCACATGAACGCACGCTGGTACGCCGCGCATTTCGATGAAGCGAGTTTTCATCTCTATCATCAGACTGGCCTGAGCTATGGCCGCATGCGCGAGGCCGGACCGATCATCACGGTAGTTGCGGAAATCACCATTGAGTGCCGCCATGAAATGCTCGCGGGCGATCTCGTCATCGTGCGCAGCGGCTTCACCCACCTTGACAACAAGAGCGTGCGCCGCACGGCCAGGCACTACAACGGAGAGACCAGTAACCTGTGCGCGGTGGAGCATGCCCACGATGTGTTCTTTGACGAGAACACACACAGTTCCGCGCCCATGCCCGATACCTCCCGCGAAATCCTGGCGACCGGTTTGATGCCATCAGAAACGAGCGAATAAAAGCACGCGGCATCCGACCGATCGGTGAGCGCGGCACCCCTGCCCCAACTGCAACCAGTTGGAGACACGCTGTCGCGATCTGGCATAGTGGCGGTCGGGGCCGATCAAAGAGGAGTGCGGAGCTTGTCTTCAAAATCAGACAACAAAGGCGCCCCTGACGTGATTGCCGACGGCGGTCTTTTGAGCCGCAGATATCTATTGGGCAGCGGATTGTCGGGGGCAGGCTTCGGCCTGACCGCAAACGCCCAAGCGGACGCGATCCTGCCCGACTGGGTGACCGAGGGCGGGCCTGCGCCCCAGAAAGCCTATGTACAGCCCACGCTGATCATACCGTTCGAAAATTACGCCCCGGGTTTCGGCTTTTCAGGCACACCACTGCAGTATCTGCGTGGTTGGATCACACCCAACGGCCTCCATTTCGAGATGCATCATGGCGGGCGCCCCGAGATCGACCCCGCGCAGCACCGGCTGATGATCCATGGTCTGGTCGAACTCCTGCTGCGGTTCGCCCTGGAAGCGCTGGAGCGTTATCCCATGACATCGAGCGTGCATTTTCTGGAGTGCGCGGGCAACAGCGGGCGCAACGCGTCCGAGAACGGGTTGCCCCAGATCGCCATCGACCAGCTGCACGGACTTGTCTCGAACGTCGAGTGGACCGGCGTGCCAATGGTGGCCTGCTTCTGGATGAAGAAGGCGTGAAACCGGAGGACCGCTGGGTCGTGGCGGGCGGCAACGACGGGCCGAGCATGGCCCGCTCTATCCCGATGGAAAAGATCATGAGCGACGCGATCCTGGCGCTTTACCAGAACGGCGAACGCCCACGGTCCGAACGGGGTTATCCCACGCGCATCCTGCTGCCGGGATACGAAGGCAACATGAACGTGAAATGGGTGACTAGCCTTTTTGTTACCGAGGAGCCGATGCATACGAAGTCGGAGTCGGGCGAATTTTCCGAGCTTCTGTCAGACGGCAGGGTGGCGCAGTTCACCTTATGGCATGGGCGTGAAAGCGGTCATCACCCATCCCTCCGCCACCATGACCATGCAGGGTCCGGGCTATTATGAGATATCCGGTCTGGCGTGGTCCGGGGCCGGCTGCGTT
Source organism: Alphaproteobacteria bacterium (assembly GCA_965204785.1). Taxonomy (GTDB): domain Bacteria; phylum Pseudomonadota; class Alphaproteobacteria; order SP197; family SP197; genus SP197. Next base: position 2,445,490 of record OZ242015.1, read on the forward strand.
GCCGGGGCGAGCTTTCCGCCGATGGCGACGCGAGCTGGGCTGACACGGTGCTGATGAGCCGGGCGCACGACGAGAAGAGCGGTGCGGTCCAGCCCACGCGCGCCGTGTGGAAGGAACGTTACGCGTCGTCGAACTACCTTCACTACAACGCGATCTAGCCCTGGCAGATGACGGCCGAAGGGAGCGTGGAGAATGTCCATACGCAACTTCGCCGCCGCGTCCCTGATGCTTGCCATGACCATGTGTATTGCGAACGCGGAAGGACCCCACCTGGGCACGCTGCTCAACGAAGATGCGATTCCGTTTTATGCTGGGTATGTCCTGCCCGAGGGGAGCGGATCGGTCGTCGAAGGGGCGGAAATCTATTACTGCGACTGCTCGGTCTGCCACGGAGAAACGGGATCGGAAGGGCCCATCACACCGTTTGTCGGACCCAACGAGACCTGGGACAAACCGGCGGGCCGGCACTGACCCAATGCCACCACGCTCTTCGACTACATCCGCCGCGCGATAGCCGTTCTATGCGCCCAAGTCGCTCAGCAACGACGAGGTCTATGCGGTGACCGCCTATATCCTGTTCCGCAACGGCGTGATCGGCGAAACCACGGTGCTCTACGCCGAAACCCTGCCGGAAGTCGTCATGCCCAACCGCGGGAATTTCATCGACGTCTGGTCGATACAGGGCGACCGTCCCTAGTAAAGCCGATGGCGCGTGCACGAGACATTGCCCATGTTCTCGTCATCGGTGCCGGCGCCTCGGGGTTGGTCGCGGTCAAGCACCTTGCCCAGAACGGCATCAATGTCGTTTGCCTGGGACAGGGGCCACAGGTCCGTGCCGGCGACTATTGGGGCGCCCGGCCGGAATGGGAAATCATGGCCGAGAAGGCGTGGAACCCCAACCCCAACGTACGCTAACGCGACAGCGACTATCCCATCGATGTGACCGACTGCCCGATCAACCCGCTCAACTTCAACGGGGTCGGCGGCAGCACGATCTTCTATGCGGCGCACTGGGGACAGCTGACACCTTCGGACTTCCGCGCCCGGTCGCTGGACGGCATCATGGACGATTGGCCGATCTCCTACGCCGAACCGGAACCGTTCTATGACGCCATGGATATCGAGATGGGGGTTTCCGACCTGGGCGGCAATCCGGCCTATCCCCCGGGTCAGGCCCCACCACTTCCCCCGCTTCCCATCGGCAAGACCGGCCTGAAGACCGCGCGCGCCTTTCACAAGCTGGGCTGGTACTGGTGGCCGGGACCCAACGCCTGCGCGCGATTTACGTCCTGCATGTCGGGCTGCCCCGAACGCGCCAAGGGCTCAACGGACCTAACCCACTGGCCCGACGCGCGGGGCCACGGGGCGACCCTGATCACCGGCGCGCGGGTGTACGAGATCACAGTGGGAAAGGACGGTTTGGCCAGCAGTGCCTTCTACATCGACCGGAACGGAAACGAGCCGACTTGGCCCTGCAGGCCAATCAATCCATTCGCTGGAGTTCTACGAAACCAACACATCGCGCGGCTTCGTACGGCGCGCGAAGTGGCAGGTCATGCCGCCGGGCGGCCTCTATGCGCTGTTCAACATGTACTGCGACCGCTCGGCCGAAGGCGACTGGAGCGAGGCGTTCCACCGCAAGGTACGCGCCATGGCAGGCCGCAGTTTCGAGCTGGGCATCACCGCCGAAGACCTGCCCGACGAAAAGAACTGCGTGGAGCTCACCGACAGCGATGGCATACCTGCGCCCGTCATCACCTACCGGATGAGCGAGAACACCGAGAAGATCATCGCGTTTCACATCGAACGCGCCAGGGAACTGGCCGATGCCGCGGCAGCGGCGCTGGCCGTCGAATCGCCCGACGGTTTGTGGGGGACGGAAAGTCTTTGTGAATCGGGAAGAAGGTGGGAAGAAGGCGGAAGAGGCGGGATATCAAGGGCTTACGGGCGTTTCCTGAGGGAGTGGAAAGTTTTTAAGAATCCGCCGTGAACGGGTGTTTCCGGGGGCGATTTCCGGGCATTTCGGGGGTGCAAAACGGCGGGAAAATCCGGCCCGTTTCAGGGGTGCAAAACGGTGGTAAATCGGGACCCGTTTCAGGGGCGCTGAACGGCCCCGGAAAGACCCGTTCACGGGGTGTGAAACGGCGATAAATCGGGAGACGTTCGGGGGTGCGGAACGGCGCGGCCGGGCCGGGACGTCAGGCCAGACAGAACCTGATGATCTGGCCGTCGGTGGTGCGCCTGGCTGCTTCCGGGGCGGGCTCGTCGGTGACGGTGTATTCCGCGTTGGGAGGCGGGAAGCCGATCCTCTGGCCGTCCTCGTCGATCAGGTATGCGGGGCATAGCGCCTTGTGGCCGTCGGGGAAGGTGACCATGGGCCACGTGCTCTCGGACTCCGTCCGGCCGCCGTCGAAGACGGGCGGCAGGGTGACGGTAATGCCCTGGTAGACCTCACCCGGCCTGTGGACGCCGGCCCAGATGTAGCCCAGCAGCCAGATGAGGTCGCCCGGCCTGTGGGCCGGGTCCTCGAGCCAGACGCGGAGGTTCTCCTTGACGAGCCATCCCGGCTCGCCGGCGGCCTGCTCGTTGAGCCAGGGCACATCGCCGTGATCGCCGGAGAACGTCCCGGCCTGGTCGTCCCAGAGGATGGTGCGCCGGGCGCGTCCGTAGCGCCAGTCGGGCAGCATGATGGTGTGCGTGGCCATGTCAGGGTACGTGGTGAAAGAGCATGCCCAGTACAAGGTCGAGCATCTCGGGGTCGTCGCGTAACAGCCTGGCGATATTGAGTTCCTCCCTGGTGCCGTCGGACCGTTCCACGACCACCTCGTGGAAGGTGATCTGGAAGGCGCGGGTGATGACCTCGAGGGCGGGGCTGGCCGGGTCGTAGCCCACGCCCCTGAGTATGTCGGCGTCGTACTCGGCGCCGAAGTATTCGTCGATGTATTCGTCCGTGCGCCCGAACCCCCTGTAATTGTCCAGAGGTGCGCGGGCGAGGCCCCGGTTGCGTTTCTTGTGTTCCTTCTGGAACGGATTGTCGAGCCCTGGCACGGTCGCCTGCAAGTGGTGGAGGTACTCGTGCGTCGCGTTGCTGAGGGTGGCGTCGGTGTCGATCGAGGGCGGTTCGCCTTTGCGCGCGGGACTATATTGCCCCAGGACGGTTCCGCCTGCCGGCGTGGCGCCGACCTCGACCCTGGCGGCCCTGTTGCCGGCGGCGATCCATGTATCGGGCAGGTCGCGTACGGCGGCGTCGACGGCGTCGCGGGCGTTCCTGTCGGCCTTGCTTTTGGACCTGGCGACGATCGTCGGGGCGACGTTGCCGGTGACGATGCCCTGGTCGGCGAGTTCCCTGCGCAGGGTAGTCAGGAGCGCGGCGGCGAAGCCGGGGTCCGTGGGGTCGAACCCCGGATCGTCGGGATCGAACCCCGAGGCGCGCAGCAGGCGGTGTCGGATGTCCCGCCCTTCGACGACGGAGGGCATGGGTTCGCCGCCGGCAACGGGGCGGACGACGCCCGTGGACGGGGGGCTGCGCAGCGGCTCGACGAGGCCCGCGTTGTGCTGCCAGCCGGGATCGATGCCGAGCGGGACCTGAGCGGTCTCGCCGGTCCGCTTGTTGGTCCATGGGCGGGTCTTATCGGCGTCGGGCGGCGGGCCGGCGTTGGCCGGGTCGTAGCCGAAGCGCTCGAGGTCTTCCTCGGCCAGTTGCTGGACCATGCAGCGGCAGCGCCAGCCGTTGGGCGGGTAATGGGTAGCCCAGAACGGGTGATCGACGGGCAGGATCGTGCCGTGCCAGTCCCGATGTCTGGACCGGGTGCGGTCGTCGAGCACGGCGACGTAGCGCAGCAACGGGAGGCGGTCCTTGAGGCGCTCGATGCGCTCCCAGTGGCCGCGCGCGGTGGCCGAGCGCATGTTGGCGTCGAAGATGAGGCGCAGGCGGTGGACCGATCCGAGCTGGACTGCGCGGATATCGCCGGTGCGGGGATCGAGCTTGGACTGGCGGCCCCACCAGCCCTTGCGTTGCAGTTCCGGGGCGAGGGCATCGATGAAGCTCTCGACGGTATCGCCCCTTGCGTAGGCGCGGTCGAAGGCGGAGCGGATGTCCTCGAGGATGTCGAGGTCCATGGCCTTGGCCACGGTGAAGGCGCGGGCGTGCTCCGCGGCTGCGGTGTCGCGCCAGTCGAAGCCAATGCGGTAGCCCTTGCGCCTGAAGTGCTCGATGGCCTCGACGTCGGGCAGGTCCAGAACCTCGACGGCCACGTCAGGCTTCCCCCTCGGGTTCACCGGCGGCGGAGACGCGGGCCGAGAGCGTGGCGCGGGCGAGGCGGCGCTCGAACGCCCCGTTGTCCATGGCGTCGGGCAGGTCGGGGTCGTCGAGGATGTCGCGCAGGCCGTCCATGGAGGTGGCCCGTCCGGCGGCCTCGATGACGGGGGCGAGCACCGGTTCCATGAGCGGCTCCCAGTCGCGTGCGATGGCCTCGACGGCGCTGTCGATGGCCTCGTCCGCGCCGGGCGCTGCCAGCCTTGCGGGTGGACCGGAGGCCGGTGGATCGGATGCGGGCTCCCACTCGCCGCCGTAGACCGCCTCGATGTAGGCGCGCGAGGGCCGCAGCCCGGAGGCCGCGGCCAGGGCGGCGTCGCGCCGGGCGCGGGACTCCAGATCGTCGGCGGGCGCGGTGTCGCGGTGCAGGCGCGGCACGGCGGCGCCGGGGTGGTTCCAGGCGGTGAGCCACGTCGCGACGGTGCGCCGCAGGGCGTCGCAGACGCGCCGCGCATCGGCGGTGACCAGGCGCTCGAGCACCTTCATGTGGACCTCGCCGGTGCCGACGTGCGGGCCGATCTCGGAGGTCCCGTGCTGGCCGATGACGGCCGAGGCGATCATGCGATCCATCTCACGGGCGAAGACCTCGTAGTCTCCGCCGGCGCGGCGGTTGGCCTCGAGGATCTCGATGGCGATGTCCTCGGGGATCGCGAGCGAGGTCCCAGAGGCCAGGGAGGCCAGGGCGGCGAGCGCGCGCTCGACCTCTTCGGCCGAGGCGTCGCGCTGGACGCGGGCGGTGGCAACGGGGGTGCCGAAGCGCTCCAGCGCGACCGCCCATGAGCGCACCGTCATGCGTTTGAGCCAGACCGGCCAGATGCACCACTGGGCCACGCCCGGCCCGTGGGGCTGGCCGCCATGGCCCCGGGGGTTGGCGACGAGGACGAACTTGGCCGGAGGCAGGGGCGCGCCGGCCGGCGAGGACCGGGTGACCAGCAGCGGTTCCAGGGTGTCGGGGTCCCAGCGGATGACCCGGGGATGGCGCACACGCAGATCATCCAGAGCGACACGGGGGCCGTCGATGCGCCAGAGACACTCGGCGGCAGCGTAGCCATACCAGACCGCGTGCAGCATCTCGCGGGTGATGCGGTCGATCTCGAGGGCCTGGAGCTGTTCGCGCAGGTCGTCGGCGGCCTGTCTGTCGCGACGCATGGTCCCGCCGGGCTCGATCTCCAGGGGTGCCGCGACGCCGGCGTCGATGCGCTGGTCGAGCACGGCGCGGGCCCTTGCGTCGGTCAGGGCCGCCTCGAACAGGCGCAGCGCGCCGCGACGGCCGTGGCGGCCACGCGGGTCCAGGTCGATCTCGTCGATCCAGGCTGCGGCCCTGTCGTGGACCGACCGTCCGCCCAGATGCACGCCCGCGGTCTGCCGGGGCGCGGCGATCTCGTCCGTGTCGGGCCGGGCCGGATGTGCGGTGTCATCCATGGTCGCTTACCTCCAGCGCCGCGCAGTGGCGAGCGGGGAGAGCACGGCGCCCCGGTCGCGGTCGATGACATAGCCGCCGTCGGGCGGGCCGCCCCAGGCGGCGAGTGCGGCGTGGCGTCCCCCGCCGGTCCAGGCCTCGAACGGCCCCGTGTTCCGGGAGGCCACGAGGCATGCCAGCGCGAGCGCCCAGAAGCGGTCGGCGTGGCCGTCGGTCCCGGCGCGGTCGGCGACCAGGCGCGGCGCGCCGGAGGGACCCGCCTCGGCGCGCACGGCATGGAGGTCGCGGCGCAGGGCCTCGTCGTCGGGAATGTGCAGGCGGCGGTCCTCCATCGCCTCGCGCAGCGCGGTGGCAGCGTCGAGCCTTCGTGGCCCGGTCATGATCACGCCCTCGACCCGCAGGCGGCCGTGGTCGTCCTGGAGCTGTTCGACGATGGCCTCGCCCATACCGGTCTGGTCGACCGCGATCCTCAGAGGACGGTAGCGCGCGACCAGTTCGGCGACGATCCGGCGCTGTTCCGAGAACGCAATGCCCCGGCGCGCGACGATCTCGCGCAGCCAGAGCGCGTCGCCGGTCTTCTCGATTGCGACGGCAACCCAAAGGTCCCGGCGGCGGGCGACGTCGATGCCGAGCCAGACGGGACCGCCGGCGCAGGCTTCGGGCCTGCCGGCGTCGTCGTGCTCGGCCGCACGGATGGTGTCCCAGGCGAGCCAGGCGCCGGTCCCGGATACGGGGATGCAGTCCAGCTCCTCGGCGGCGTTGGCGCCATACCCGGCGCGCAGGTCCGCCTCCCATGCCACCTCGTCCCCCGGGCTCCAGTCGCGCCCGGCGACGGCGCAGATGCGGCGATAGAGGCCCTGCCCGATGGCGTCGCGCAGGGTGACGCGATGCAGGCTGCCCGGACGGACGCCGTCGCGCAGGTCGCGGACGAGTGCGGCAAACGGCGAGGCCTCGCCGTTGTGGGTGCTGATGACGCGGACACGGCCGCCCCACGTGCGGAAGGCGAGCGCGGCCTTGAGGACCTCGCCCAGGTCGTCGACGAAAGCCGCCTCGTCGAGGATCGCCAGATCGCCGGGCCGTCCGCGTGATCGGAAGGCGCGGGGCGCGCTGGTCATGGCAAGCACCTGACGGCCGGAGGCAAGCCGCAGGCGGAAGGCCTGGACCGCGTCGGGCTCGGCGCCGATCACGGTCTCGCCAGCGGCCTCGGCGGCGACGTCGAGCGCGGCGGCCCACTCGGCGCAGTCGGCGACGAAGCCTCGGGCCATCTCCAGCGCATAGCCCTGATAGTAGACATCGCCCCCGCCCTCGGCGGCGTGCATGACGGCCTGGTAGGCCGTGGCCCAGGAGATACCAATGCGCCGGGACTTCTCGATGACGGCCAGCCCGGCCGGGTCGGCGACCCAGCGGCTCTGATAGGGCAGCAGGGCGCGCGGGGCGGTCATGGGCCGGCGCCCTCGATGGCGGCGCGGATCGCCGCGGCGGTCTCGGGCGAGACGCCGTGTCGCTTGGCCTCGGCGCCGGCGGCTTCGGCCGCGCGCTCCAGGGCCTTGCGGCGCTCAGCGCGCACTGCGGTTCCGGCCCTGGCCGTATCCGCAAGCGCGGCCGCGGCGCGTGACAGCTCCTTGAGGTCGCCGCCTTCAGATGCAAGCAGGACATCGAAGATGCGTTGCTGCGCGACGCGGATGCTTGCGTCGGCTACGGCGCCGGCGTCGTCGGGCGCGGCGGCGACCAGGGCCTCGGCCTGCTCGGTGGCGAGCTTGACATGCTCGATGCGCCGCTCGAGCCGCGATCCGTAGCGGTGCACGGCCGCGTGGCTCATCGGATGTCCCTGGTCGGCGAGCCAGTCGGCGAGCGCGGCATAGTCGCTGAACCCGCGCTCGACCAGCAGCGCGTCGAGGCGCCGTCGGAGTGGCGCCGGGAGCGCCATCGCCTTGGACCGGCGGGGCATCAGTCCTCGTGGCGCGGGCGCGGCGGGCGCGCGATGCCGGGCTCGACGTCGACCTCGTAGTCGGTAACGTCGCGCCCGTGGCGGGTCAGCTTGGCGCGCCAGGGCCGGGCGTCGGATTTTTCGACCGCGGCCAGACCCCGGTCGGCCAGATAATCGAGCTCGATGCGCACCCGTTCGAGCGTGACGCCGAGGTATTCTGCGCGCCCGACATCGAGGCACATGGCGTCAGTGGCGCCGATATGGCCGCCGACCATGAGGGTGCGCAGGAGAGTCCAGCGCAGGCCGGCGATGTGGATCTGTGTAAGGGTGTCCTTCATGGCGCGTTCCTTTCTCCACGCGCGCGCTCTTCGAGGCGGGCGAGCGCGATGCTGTGGGCTTCGAGCAGCCCGATCACGCGGCTTTGGGTAGTGATCCAGTCATCGCGCCGGACATAGTGCTCGGCGATGTGCAGGCGCAGCGCCTGGACGTCCCTGTCAAGCTGGCGCAGCGGCGCGGCCCCGTCCGCCGCCTGGCCGCCGCCCAGAAATCCGAGGCGGCGCAGCGCCATGGCGACGCCGCCGAGCAGGATCACGACGGCGGCGACGCCGCCGAACGCCTGCCATGCCTCGGGCTCGATCATCGCCGCACCTCGCGGTCGATCCGCTTGCCGGCCTGGCGCGCGCCGAACCACCACAGGACGGTCGTGGTGGAGAGGTAGAGGATGGTGTCGATGACACGCGGCGCGATGTCGATTTCGGCGACCGGGTCGTCGCCGAGCGTGAAATACACCGCCGCGGTGAGTGCGAGGAATCCGACGGTGAGCGCGGGCCGGACAAGGCCGCGGATCACGTCGACGAGGCTCATGGCCCAGCCGTCACCCGGCCGCGACCAGCGCCGGCCGGCCTCGGCGTAGCTCGCCCGCATGGTAGCCCACTCGGCCTGCGCCTCCGCGCTCTCGGCCTCGATGGCCGCGGTGCGTTCCACCGCCGCCGCCTCGGCGCGCTGGAGCTCGATGTCGAGGCGGCGCAGGGCCATCTCGTGGCCGTGGCGCTGACGCGTCTGGAGCCACTCGGTTCCGACCGTCACCAGGGCGCCGAGCAGCCCGGTGGCGCCACCGGTGAGGATTGAAAGAAGTGTGTCAAGCATTGCCGATCTCCATGTGAAAGGGCTTGCCGGCGGCCCAGGCCATGAGGTTGCGGAGCGCCGTGCGGCTCGACAGGACAGCCGCCTGGACGCGGCCCTTGACCTCGATGCGTCCGCGCGCGAGGCCGGGCAGCAGGCAGCCCAGGGTGTGGGTGTGCCAGCCCAGATCGACGTCGCCACCGACATTGCCGGCGTGGATCAAGATGTGGCTGCGGTTCGGGACATCCGTGACGAGCAGACAGCGCCCGAACCGGGGCGAGATATGGGGCGCGACCTCGTAGGCGCCGACCGGGATGGACGAGCGGTTGCGCCGGTTATCGCGCGGCGGTGGTTCCATGACGTGGAGCGCCAGGCCGTCGGCCGTCAGCACGCCCAGGGTTCCCTGGACGCCGAGGTCGTCGCGAATGAGGATGGCGTGGCGCATGGGCCGATCATGACCTGTTGTCGGCCCGGGCGTCAGGGAACCATGGTTCCCTGACCGCGGCGCCTGTAGCGCCGCACGGTCTTGTGCGCGATGCCGAGACGGTCGGCGATCGCGGCGGTCTGATCGCACGAGCGACGCTGCCGGCGACGCCGGACTGAGTTCCGGAGGACGGGAGAAGGTATGACGACGCCTGATCTGGAAACCGTCCGGAAGCTTCTGGAAGATCCGTTGCGCCTGGCGTTCCTGGCGCGTCTCACCGCCGGTTCCATGCAGACTACCCACGCGCTTGCCGACGGGATCGGCGCAACGCTCGCCGCACTGCGCTATCATCTGGCACAATTGCGCGAGGCCGAGGCCATCATCACCGAGGTCCACGACGGGCGTCATCACCATCGTCTGGCCGATGCCGGAATCGCGCGGATCGTGCGCCCTTGCGCGAAACCGACAGACTCGACGCTCTGGAAGGCGTGCTGTGCAGCCAGCATCCGGGCGGGCCGCTGGGCGCCAAGGTCTGGCAGTCGCTCAAGGCACGGAAGGCACGGTTACGGCCTGTTCGACAGGCCGAGGTGCCTCCGCCCATCTGGGCGGCACCCTGGGCAGGACGCTCACCAGCCACTTGCTGAAACGCGGCTGGATTACGCTCGACCAGGACGGTCACACCATCCTGCTTACCGGGCCGGACCGCACCGCCTTCGCCAACCTGTTCGGCATCCGGGACTAGAAAACCCCGCAGAACCGATCCTCAGCGAAGGTTATTTCGACCGTATCCCCAGCGGGGTCTGCCCCGGACCTCGATCCGGGGGCTGGGGGCCATAAAACCCGGTGTTTACCGTGTACGTGGACCGTGCCCCGCGCTTCACGATCCTCCCTCGTGCGTATGGGCCCCGGCCTTCGAGCCTGTGAAGGATTCCCGGGTTGTGTGTTTTGTGGTTCGTTCCGGTTGTGAAGGGAGGAGCGATGTCACAGGCAGCCCAGTATTGGACGGCGCATCGTTCGCAGGCTGGTTTCAAGCCTGTTGACCTTGACGCGTTTTGCCCTGCGACCGTTGGACCCGGCTTGTGCGGTCGTTTTGCGAGGGGCTGGATCCTGGCGCGTTCCACGCTTCGATCGGTGCGCGCGAGGGTGTGTCGATCAGGGTTGTGACAACCGTGACGCCATCGTCGCCCCACTAGAGGCACGCGAAAAACGCGCGGGTTTTTGATGCGAAAGATGTTGTGACGGCGATGTTGATTATTTCAACACATTGTTGATTTCGGGTTCGATTCGGGCCGGGGACCGAGCCTCCCGGGAGGGCCGTTCACGGGCGCTTCAGGGCCGTTGCAGGAGTCATGCAAGCGGCCTTGCATCGGGGGCGCGGGCGCGCGGTCACATGGCGACTGAACGACTAAACGCAAGGCGTTTATTCAGGACGCAGCCTGCGTCGCGGGCGCTCCTCCTCGGCCTCTCGACCGAGGACAACGAGGCGATCTCCCGCATCGTCATCGACGCCCTCGACGACGCGGACCCTGACCCCGAAGGCGATGGGGGCGCATTGATTGTCTCAACATCCCGTTGAATCCCGCATCCGGTCACGTAATCCCACATCGCCGTCACAACATCTTTCGCATCAATAACCCACCCATCTTTCGCATTTCTCAACACCCGGCCAGAATGCAAGCCGGGCCGGTCACGGTCTACATGCCCACGCCCGATGAGGCCGGCGAGAACGATCTCTCCCCGGCATCGCGCGCCAGCCTGCGTTACAGACGCAGGAAAGAACCCGAAGCGATCGAAAGCCGGCGCGCCGGAATGGAAACCCGGAAGGCCCGGGACATCGCCCCGAAGACGCACATGCGCCGAACTCATCCACGCCCACTGCAGGAACCGGGCCCTCGAGCGCATCGACGTGCGTGGAAGGCTCAAGGCACACGTCATCGTCCCTGTGGCACGCACCGGCCAACGACATCCTGGCAACGCAACGCATCAGGACCACTGCGCAAAACACCTGAAACAAAATCAAAACGACCGGGCGCCCTGAGAGCAACGACGGGCCTCACTGCCTTGCAGCACAAATCAAACGAATCGCGATCCCTTCACAAACTCGAAAACCGGAGATCGCTTTATCACGCTGAGACGCGAAGGACGCGGAGTTTGGGAAAGCTCCGTTTGCATTCACAGAACGAACTACCGCGAAACAACGCGCCCATCGTGTTTACTTGCCGCGCTTAGCGCGGCAGACAGTAACGGCCCGATCTTTGTTCATACTGACTTTTAGATGCCTTGCCTCCAGTTCCCTCAATCGAGACAACTCCGCACGATCTTTCTCTGTCTGGGTATCGTTACTTTTCATTATTCACGACCTCCCGCTGCGCGAAGTAAACCTGCAATCTTTTCATGCCCATCCTGGACCGCAATCGTCAAAGGACGAATTCCATCAGGATCAGAAGCATTTACATAAGCACCCTGCCGAAGAAGTATCTTGACCATCTCCTTGTGTCCCGCAAGGACTGCCCAATGCAAAGGCGTCCAACCATCTGCACTCCGCATATCGACATGCACACCGAAATCTAAAAGTGTTTCTACATTACCTGCTTTATTACCCATCACCGCTAAATGAAGAGCAGTAGAACCATTTACATCATACAATCCCGGATTGGCTCCTCTATGCAGTAACGCCGAAACATATTCAGGAGCATCAAAAGCCAATGCAAATATCTGCAACGTGGTCCTATCGTCAAAGTCGGGCCATGGAGCATCTACGTCCGCCCCAGCATCCACACACTCAAGTATGGTGCCAGGGGTAGCCAACCCGAATTCTTCATCACTCCAATTTCCCCAGTTGTCGCATAAGGCATTCGCATGAGCGACCTGCCCGAACAACGCTACACCCGCAATTGCAACCCATTTTGTGTATTTCATCTCATTACTCCCTTATTGAATTACTGTTTAAGTCGTTAGCGATTTTTAGTTACGTCACGCAAACGATTATAAATCTTTGTTCCAATGAGTGGAGACTCTGCCGTGAGAATATCAAAGGGTACAACCCCAGAATGGGTTTCTGCATCTGGTCTCTGGTCGTCAGGAACATCGCAACGTCATGTTCGTCGACACCCCGGCCACGCGCTAGGTCTCCGCGTCCTCCGTGGCTCCGCGTGGAAAATCCTTCCACTCTGATCCCGCGCTCAGAAGAGGTCGCCCTGCTTGGCGGGAGGGAATTTCGGTTTGGTAGCCTTGGGCTTCTTCGCAAGTTTTGATTTGGGCGGTAGTGGCGCGTCTTCGCCGGCGATGGCCGAGATGGGACCGTCGGCGAATTCGATGGCGAGCGCCGCACTGTGGTCGATTTCGGCCGCACGGATGAGCGGAGCGCCGTCTTCGCCACGCACCACGGCATAGCCGCGCTGGAGCACGCCCTTGTAGCTGAGGCTCTCGAGCAGCTTGGAGAGCTGGCCCAGGCGCTCCCCGGGATCGCGCATGCGCCGGTCGAAGCCGCGCTGGAGATCGCGGCCCGCCCGCTCCAGCCGCTGGCCCGACTGCGTTAGCCGTTCGGCGAATGCGGCGGGACGCAGGGCGGCGCTGGCGTGGGCTAGGGCGGCGCGTTTCTCGGCAATGGTTTCGCGGGGATGGCGCATGCGGTGGGCGAGATCGCGCACCTCGCCCAGGCGTTCGCTCAAGGAAAGCGTCATGACCCGGCGCAGAGTCTCGGCGGCGTTGTCGAGGTCCTGGGTCTTCTGCTCGATGACGCGGGTAGGATAGTGCAGACCGCGCGCCAGGCTGCGCACATCGCCGCGCATCCGCTCCAACAGGCGCGCCATACCACCGACGAGCCGGGTTTCGGCCTCAAGCACACGGGTTGCGAGTTCCGCGCGCACGGGCACGGCCATCTCGGCGGCGGCCGTGGGCGTGGGCGCGCGCCGGTCCGAGGCGAAATCGAGCAGCGTGGTGTCGGTCTCATGCCCCACCGCGGAGATGATCGGGATGGAGCTTTCGGCCGCCGCACGCACCACGGCCTCCTCGCTGAAGGCCCAGAGATCCTCGACGCTGCCGCCGCCCCGCGCGACGATCAGGAGGTTGGGACGCGGAACCGCGCCGACGGGTTCGAGTGCGTTGAACCCGCGGATGGCGGCGGCAACCTGATCGGCCGCCTGGTCGCCCTGCACCGCGACGGGCCAGAGTAGGACATGGCGCGGGAAGCGGTCGCGCAGGCGGTGCATGATATCGCGGATGACCGCCCCGGTGGGCGAGGTGACGATCCCGATGACGCCGGGCAGATAGGGCAACGGCTTCTTGCGCTCCTCGGCAAAGAGGCCCTCGGCTCCCAGTTTCTTGCGGCGTTCCTCCAGCAGCGCCATCAGGGCGCCGATGCCGGCGGGTTCGATGTTTTCGATGATGAGTTGGTAGGCCGAACGGCCAGGATAGGTCGTCATGCGGCCCGTGGCGATCATCTCCAGGCCCTGTTCGGGCATGTGGGCGAGGCGGGTCACGATGTTGCGCCAGGCGACGCAGTCGAGCACGGCGTTGTCGTCATTCATGGAAAGATACATGTGCCCCGAGCCCGCCACCGTGACGCGCCCGATCTCGCCGCGGATGCGCACCCGGTCGAAGGCCCGCTCCACCGTGCGCTTGACTGCCTGGGCAATCTCACCGACGGAGAATTCCGGCAGGTTATCCGCAGGCGTGTTGGCTTGGCTGGCTGTCTCCGACATGACCGCATGATACAAGGCTACGCTGGCTGCGCCAGTTTCAGGGTGTGGATCGCTCGCGCTATCTCTCCCCCGCCCGACCACCCGACAGTATGCTGAAGTTGGTGGCCGGGCGGGGGACCGGACCGGCGCAGCCCGACAAAAGGAGACTCTACCCATGAAGGTTCTGGTCATCGGCGGCGGCGGGCGTGAACACGCGTTGTGTTGGGCCATCGCGAATTCGCCGCTGGTCACCGAGCTTTATGCCGCGCCGGGCAACGGCGGCATCGCGTCGTTCGCCACGCTGGTCGATCTCAAGGCCGAGGATGTCAACGGCTTGGTCGCCTGGGCACAGAAGAACGCCATCGATTTCTGTGTGCCCGGACCCGAAGCCCCGCTGGTCGCGGGCCTGGTCGACCGTATGGAGGCCGCCGGCATCGCCTGTTTCGGCCCCGTCGCGGCCGCCGCGCAACTGGAGGGCTCCAAGACCTTCATGAAGGAAGTCGCCGATGCCGCAGGCGTACCCACGGCCGGCTGGGCGCGTTTCACCGATGTGGAGGAAGCCAAGGCATATGTCCCCGGGGAGGGCGCGCCCATCGTGGTGAAGGCCGACGGTCTGGCCGGCGGCAAGGGTGTCACGGTCGCGATGACCGTCGAGGAAGCCCAGACGGCGATCGACGATGCGCTGGTCGGCGGGGTCTTCGGCGAGGCCGGAACGAGCGTCGTGATCGAGGAGTTCATGGACGGCGAGGAAGTGAGCTTTCACGTCCTGGTCGACGGCGAAACCGTCCTGCCGCTCGCTACGGCCCAAGACCACAAACGTGTCGGCGACGGCGATACCGGTCCCAACACCGGCGGCATGGGCTGTTATTCGCCTACGCCGATCGTCGATGAAGTAGTCGAGGAAACCGTTCTGGAGACCATCATCCGTCCCACCGTGGCCGAGATGGCGCGGCGCGGCACGCCCTTCCGCGGCGTCCTGTTCGCCGGACTGATGATCACCGATGCGGGCCCCAAGCTGCTGGAATTCAACGTGCGTTTCGGCGATCCCGAATGCCAGGTCATGATGGCGCGCCTGATTTCGGACATCCTGCCCGCCCTGATGGCGACACGCGACGGCGAACTCCACCACATCTCGCTTCGCTGGTGGCCCAAGGCCGCGCTGACCGTGGTGATGGCGGCCGAGGGTTATCCCGGCAGCTACCCCAAGGATACGCCCATGGTCGGCCTGGAATCCGCCAATGCCCTGGACGGCGTCACCGTCTTCCACGCCGGCACTCGGTGCGACGGCGAGCGCTGGCTCTCCACCGGCGGACGCGTGCTGGGCGTCACCGCGCTAGGCGAGACTATCGAAGCCGCCCAGAAACGCGCCTACGAAGCCGTCGATACGATCGACTGGCCCCAAGGCTTCTGCCGCCGCGACATCGGCTGGCGTGCCGTGGGGCAGTAGGCCGGACATGAGCAAGAACGAACCGACCGCGGGCGTCATTGCGCCGCCGCCGATCATCGTGCTGGGACTGCTGCTCATCGGGGTAGAGTTGGACGTGCTGATGCCGGCACCGTTTCTGCCGGGGCTCGTGCAGGCGGTGCTCGGCGTTGCGCTGATCGTTCCCGCGCTGTGTCTGATCGGAAGGTGTGCATGGCTCTTCCGGCGCAAGGGGACGAACGTCGAAACCTGGCAGCCGACGCTGGAATTGGTGGAAACGGGCCCCTATTGCATCACGCGCAACCCGATCTATCTCGCCATGGCGATCGGGTTTCTGGGCGCTGCCTGCGCCATCGATACGTTGTGGCTGCTGGCGCTATGGCCGGTGCTGGTGGCGGTCCTGCACTGGGGCGTGATCCGGCGCGAGGAACGTTATCTCCATGGGCTGTTCGGTGAGAACTATCAGAGGTACTGTAGAAAGGTACGGCGCTGGATCTGATCGGCCGCGGTGACCTAGTCCCCGGCGCAGGCTCTATCGGCTTGCACACATCGTGTGGAGCCCCTATTTCCCTCTCCCTCAAGGAGAGAGGGAAATGAACCGCGTCGGATTTCCCGAAGGCAGTTTCGTTTGAGTTGCGCGGTTAAAGCACGCTCCATCATGAACGCAGGTCGGTGAAGAATTGGCGCAGCAGAGCGGCGCTGCTGGTTTCGTCGATGCCGCCGTAGACCTCCGGGCGATGATGGCAGGTCGGCTGGTTGAAGAGGCGCGGGCCGTGGTCAACGCCGCCGCCTTTTGCGTCCGAGGCACCGTAATAGAGCCGTGCGATGCGGGCCTCGGTGATGGCGCCGGCGCACATGGCACAAGGTTCGAGCGTGACGTGCAGATCGAGTCCGTCGAGACGCTGGCAGCCCAGAGCCTTGCACGCCGCGCGGATGGCAAGGATTTCGGCATGCGCGGTGGGATCGTTCAATTCGCGCATGCGGTTGCCCGCCGCGGCGACCACTGCGCCGTTCTCGACGACTATCGCACCGATGGGCGTTTCGCCGCGCCCGGCGGCGGCGCGGGCCTCGTCCAGCGCGCGTTCCATGAAGGTCTTAGCCCGCATTTCTCACTACCGCCCTGCATCGCTTTCGAGCCCTTTCCTTGCGGAACGAACACCCCAAGACAGATGCAGGGCGTCGTGCTGGTGGGAAATGCGGGACGAACTGTCTCATGGCCGCCAATCTTGCATGGTCTCGTTGGCCTCGCTACACCGCGCACGAAGTCTGGCAGACTTGATGCAATTTCGAAGAGGACCCACGCCATGCCCAAACAACGCAGCCGCCCCCTGATCGGCCTCACGCTCGATTCCGAGGAGCCGGGCCACTATTCCAACTTGCCCTGGTACGCCATCCGCCAGAACTATATGTCGGCGGTGGTCGAGGTGGGCGGCCTGCCCGTGGCGATCAGCCACGAGGTCGACCTGGCGCAGGCCTATCTGGACGAACTCGACGGCATTGTCGTGACCGGCGGCTCGTTCGACGTGGACCCCGCGCTTTTCGGCGCGGAAAGCCGCCACGACACGGTGACAACCAAGGACCGGCGCACGAAGTTCGAATGGAACGTAATCGACGGCGCGCTCCAACGCGACATGCCGGTGCTGGGCATCTGCGGCGGCCAGCAGTTGATGAACGTGGTGCTGGGTGGCACGCTGATCCAGCACATCCCCGATGCGGTGCCCGACTGCCTGCCCCACGAGCAGCCCAATTCACGCACGGAAGCCGGGCACAACGTGGCGGTGGCCGAGAGTTCCCTGCTCCACCGCATCGTGAAAATGGGCGAACTGCCGGTCAACAGCGCACACCACCAGGCGGCCGACGCGGTGGGCGACCGCGTTATGGTCAACGCCATCGCGCCCGACGGCGTGATCGAGGGCATCGAACATCCTGGCTACCGCTTCTGCCTGGGCGTGCAATGGCACCCCGAGTACCACATCAGCCAGGGCGACCGGCAGATCTTCGACGCCTTCCTGGCGGCATGCCGGGAATGAAGCAGGTGCGCGGGAATTCTCCCTCTCGCCTTGGATTAAGAGGGTTGAGCGGAAGGTCTTCCACCGGCAGCCGGTTTCCGGAAGGAGTTGGCCGAATCCTTCGAAATGACCCTGCCGGCGATTTCAAAGTACATCCGTGTCCTGGAGAACGCCAGTCTCGTCGACCGGGGGAAAGACGCCCAGTTTTGGCCCTGTACGCTGAACCCGCGGCCGCTTGCAGAGGTTGCGGACTGGACGGATCAGTACCAGCATATTTTGGACGGCAGGTTCGAAATGTTGGCGTATGCGTTAGAACGATTGACGGAGGCCGACCATGGATGACAGTCAAGCCTGGGTAAGGATCGAGCGTGATTTCAACGCACCGGTCGAGGCAATCTGGAATATGTGGACCGATCCCGAACTCTTCAAGCAATGGTATGGGCCGATGGGCATGTCGGCTACACCCGTCGCGGAAATGGACGTGGTGGTGGGTGGAACACGAAGGATCTGTATGGAAATGAAATCGCCGGACCGGACCATGTCGATGTGGTTTACCGGCGTCTACAAGGAGATCGATCCTCCCCGCCGTCTCGTCTATACCGAAAGCATGTGCGATGCGGACGGGACTCTGAACTCGCCACAGAGTATGGGTATGCTGGAAGGAACGCCCGATGTGACCGAGGTGGTGGTCGAACTCCACGAGACCAAAGGCCGAACACGGATGACAATGCGCCACATCGGTGTGCCCGAGAGTTCGGCAGGCCAAGGAGGCTGGGAGCAGGCCTTCGGCAAGCTTGCGGACATCATCGACCAAGGTGCTTGACGGCGTGATCGAGGGCATCGAACATCCCGGCTACCGGTTCTGCCTAGGCGTGCAGTGATACCCCAAATGCCACATCGACTAGGGCGACCAGCAGATTTTCGACGCCTTCCTAGTGGCGTGCCGGGGATGAAGGGACAACGCTGCGTGGCTCTCGACCAACTCTCTATGTACCCTCCCCCGACGACTGGGATGATCAGGGTGGGGGGGACCGCGTAGCGGTTTTCCAACACTGGAATTCGATGCGGCTGGCGTTCACTCCCCATCTTTTCCTTCCCCCTCAAGGGGGGAAGGAAAAGGATGCAAGGTATGGCTGAGCGGATTGCCAAGAGGCTGGCCCATGCGGGAGTGGCGTCCAGGCGCGAGGCCGAGCGGCTGGTCGCCGACGGGCGCATCGCGGTCAACGGCACGACGCTGACCACGCCGGCGTTCACGGTGGAGCTCGACGACGTCATCACGTTCGACGGCGAGCGCATCGGCGAGAAACCCTCGCTGCGCATGTGGCGCTTTTACAAGCCCGAAGGCGTGCTGGTGACCAGCCGGGACGAGCGCGACCGGACCACAGTGTTCGACCTGCTGCCCGAAACAATACCCCATGTCGTGACGGTGGGCCGTCTCGACATGAACTCCGAGGGCCTGCTGCTGCTCACCAACGACGGCGAGTTGGCGCGCTGGTTGGAATTGCCCGAGACCGGCTGGGCGCGGCGCTACCGGGTACGTGTCTACGGCACGCCGACCAAGGAGATGCTTGCCAAACTGAAAGCCGGCATAACCGCCGAAGGCGTGAAATACGGGCCGATCAAGGCGACCATCGACACGCAGAACGGCGCCAACGCCTGGATGACCATGAGCCTCAACGAGGGCAAGAACCGGGAAATCCGCAAGATCCTGGGCGCGCTGGACCTCGACGTCAACCGGTTGCTGCGCATCTCCTATGGCCCGTTCCAGCTTGGCCAGTTGAAGCGCGGCCATCTCGACGAGATGACCGGCAAGGCGATCCGGGAACAACTGGGCGGCCGCTGGACCGATCGGGTGCATGCGCATCGTCGCCGGAAACCATAGGAGTCGCAGGCTGGTCACCCCGGTCGGACACGACATCCGTCCGACCAGCGACCGGGTGCGCGAAGCCCTGTTCAACCTGCTGGCCCATAGCCTGGACTGGGCGGGTCTGGAGAATGCCCAGGTCGCCGACATCTTCTGCGGCACCGGTGCGGTGGGCCTGGAGGCGCTTTCGCGCGGCGCGGCCCACGCCACCCTGGTCGACAGCGGCCACCCAGCCGCCGCCGCAACGCGCCAGAACATCAAGACCCTGGGCGAAGAGGCGCGTACAACCTTCTTGCGGAACGACGCGGCCAAACCGATGCCGCGCCCGGCACGGCCCATCGACTTTGCCTATCTCGACCCGCCCTACCGCATGGAGGTCGCGGACGCGGTGCTCGCCAATCTGCTCCATTCGGGCTGGCTCGCCCCCGATGCGCTGGCTTGCGTCGAACTCTGCCGCAAGGCGGCGTTCGCCGTGCCGGAGGATTTCAGCGTGGAGGACGAGCGGATCTATGGCGACACGCGGCTGGTGTTCTTGAGTCTGCGACAGTGGACGTGATCGGAACCCGACCGCTTGAAGGACGTTGAACGGGAAACAGAAACCCAGGGAAACGCTCCGCCATGTTCGTCGAGAAAATCAAAACGCCCGGTGTCGCCCATCTCTCCTATCCGATCGGTGGCGGAGGCAAGGCCGCCGTGATCGACCCGCGCCGTGAGACTGCGCGGTCTATGTGGAAATGGCGTGCCAGAAAGGTTGCAGGAACACCGACATCTTCGAGACACATCGCAACGAGGATCTGATTTCGGGCGCGCCCATCCTGGCCCCGATAACCGGCGCCACGGTCCATCACGGGCCGGCCTCACGCCGACGGCGAGGTGACCTACGCCGAAACCGTGTGCGAGGAAGCCAGCTCCGAGTTCGGCAGCATGACGTTGCGCGTGCCGAAACGCCCGGCCATGCCGATGACAGCCTGTCGTTTTCCCTCCATGACGACGATTTCGGCAATGAGGCCGTGGGCGTTTTCACGGGCGATGTGCTCTTCGTGGGCGATGTCGGCCGGACCGATTTCTATCCCGACCGCGCCTGCAAAGTCGCGGGCATGCTCTATGACAGCCTGCAGAAGCTAGTGGGTCTGGGCGATCAGGCGCTGATCTATCCCGCCCACGGCTCAGGCTCGGTCTGCGGTTCGGGCATGGCCGATCGAGAGTTTTCCAGCCTGGGCTTCGAGCGGCGCAACAACCCGATGCTCCGGATTGACGACCAAGAGACATTCATCGACCAGAAGGTCGCCGAACAGCACGAACAGCCGCCCTATTTCAGGCTGATGGAAGAGCTGAACCTATCGGGAGCCGACGCCATGAACCCGGTGATGATCCCGCCTGCCCTGTCGCTGCCGGAGTTCGAGAAGCGCGAGGGCGATGCCGTTGCCATCGACGTGCGCAGCGTGACGACCTGGCTGGGCGTGCATGTTCCCGGCAGCATGGTGATGCCCTGTGATATGGTTCCGGCGTTTGGATGGTATCTGGATGCGAGATAAGGACCTGGCGAAGATCTCAGAAGGCGCGGAACAGGCCGGGAAAGCCGCGCGCCATCTGGGCCGCATCGGTTTCGACCGCGTGTGCGGCCATCTCGACGCCGGGATGCCGGCTTGGGCCGCGTTCGGCAAGGCGTTCGCCAGCGTGCCGATGGTCGACGCCGATACAGTGACCCGGCGCGTCGACGACCAGGCCAACGACTGGATCCTGATCGACGTACGGGGCACAAGACGAAGCCGCAGACGGCATGATCTCCGGCGCACGCAGCATCCATGCGGGCCACCTGCCCGATCATCTCGATGAACTCGACAGGAATGCGCAGGTCACGACGATTTGCGCAAGCGGCGCGCGCGCGACCATCGCCGCATCGGTTCCTAAACGCGCCGGGTTCGAGAAGGTCGACGTCTTCCTGGGTCCGATGGGTGCCTGGAAGGCAAGCGAACGACCCGTGGTGAAGCCCGGCTGATCGGATCCTACCGCCGTCCGAACAGGCGTTCGATATCGGCGAGTTTCAGTTCGACATAGGTCGGGCGGCCGTGGTTGCATTGGCCGGAATTCGGCGTGGTTTCCATCTCGCGCAGGAGCGCGTTCATCTCGGCCGGGTTGAGACGGCGCCCGGCGCGCACGCTGCCGTGGCATGCCATGGTGCCGCAGACATGCTCCAACCGTTCCTTGAGCGAAAGTGCCTGATCGAATTCGGCGAGTTCGTCGGCGAGGTCGCAGATCAGCCCCTTGATGTCGGTTTCGCCCAGCAGTGCGGGGGTTTCGCGCACGACGACCGCGCCGGGGCCGAAACGCTCCAGCGTCAGCCCCAGTTCAGAGAGTTCGTCGGCCCGCGCGACGAGCCGGTCAGCGGCGTCTTCCTCCAACTCGACGACCTCGGGCAGCAGCAGAAGCTGGCGGCCCACGCCCTGATCGGCAATCTGGGCCTTCATGCGTTCATAGACCAGACGCTCGTGGGCCGCGTGCTGGTCGACGATGACGATGCCATCGGCGGTCTGGGCGACGACATAGGTCTCGTGCAATTGCCCACGCGCCGCGCCCAAGGGGTAGCCGACGGGGTCGCTCGGCACTTCCGTCCCGTCTTCCGGTACGGGCGCGGAGGGATCGATGCGTCCAGCGGGCGCGTAGTCGCTCTGGAGCGGCGCGTGGTAGGCTGCCGCGGCCTCGGAAAGACCGCTGTGATAGGCTTGACGACGGGCGGAAAAGAGATGGTCGACCGGCTGATAGGACGCTTGGCCGCCGGGTCGGAGTTTGGCGAGCGCATCGTCGGCCACGGTGCTCGATGCCATATGGCCGGCCTGCTCCAGGGCGTGGCGCAGGGCCGAAACGATGAGACCGCGCACAAGCTGGCTGTCGCGGAAGCGCACCTCGGCCTTGGCCGGGTGCACGTTGACGTCGACTCGGCGCGCGGGAAGTTCGACGAAGAGCGCCAACATGGGATGGCGGTTCGAGGCCAGCACATCCTGATAGGCGCCGCGCACCGCACCCAACAACAGTCGGTCCTTCACAGGACGGCCGTTGACGAAGAGAAACTGACCCTGGCCGGTCGGCCGGTTGAGCGTGGGCAGGCCCGCGTATCCGGTGAGCCGAACCTCCTCGCGCAGAGCATCGACGGGAACGGCGTTGTCCTGGAAGGGGCGACCCATGACCGCGCCCAGACGTTTGAGCCGAGCGTCGAAGAGGTCGCCCGCCTCGGCATCGTAGGTGAGGCTCCTGCGGCCGTCATAGGAGACCGTGAAGGCAATTTCGGGATGCGCCATGGCGAGACGCTTGACGACGTCGCTGACCGCGCCGTTTTCCGAGCGTTCGGTTTTCAGGAACTTCAGGCGGGCGGGCGTGGCGAAGAAGATATCGGCGACCTCGACCGTGGTGCCGGGACTGCGCGAAGCCGGTTCGGCCGCGCGCACCGCCCCGCCCTCGACGCGGATTTCCCAGCCCGAATCTGCCCGGTGCTGGCGCGTGGCGATGCGCAGGCGCGCGACCGCGCCGATTGACGGCAGGGCTTCGCCGCGAAAGCCCAGCGTGGCGATCTCATTGAGGTTGTCGCCGGAAAGTTTGGAAGTGGCGTGGCGTTCGACCGCGAGCGCGAGATCCTCGACGTTCATGCCGACGCCGTCGTCGGCCACCGTGATGAAGCTGCGGCCACCGCCGTTGACCGTGACCTCGATGCGCGTCGCCCCGGCATCGATGGCGTTTTCGACCAGTTCCTTCACGACCGAGGCCGGGCGTTCGATGACCTCGCCCGCCGCGATGCGGTTGACGGTGGTCTCCGACAGACGGCGGATGACGCTCATGTGCCCATTGCCCGCAGGCCATCGCGCGCACGTCGCTTGCCGTCCTCCACGGCGGGCTGTCCGAACGGATCGACGCCCATCATGTGCGCGATCAGGATGGTTTCGAGCATGAAATGGGCGAAGAGCGCGCCCAGGGTTTCGGCATCGGTTCGGTCGAGATGAAAGCTGCGGACGGGGACGTCGGCCGCGCGAAGCGATTCCACCGTGGCTTCGCGCTCCGCATCCAGGAGTTGCTGGAGCGTACGGCCATCAAGATAGGAAAGAGAAGGCTCGCCGGTGCGCATGAAGCCACTGTCGATATCACGCTTCACCCCGATCACCGTCACCATGTGGCGGTGCGTGCCATCGCACCAGAGCTGGAGTTGGCTGTGCTGGTCCGTCGCGCCACGCGCCGCGACCGGCGTCGAGGCCTTGCCGTCCTTGCCCAGGCTTTCGCCCCAGAGCTGGACCCACCAACGGGCGAAGGGTTCCAGACGGTCGGCATAGGGGAGCATGACCTGCACACCGATACCGGCTGCCTCCTGACCCGCAAGCGCGCGTGCACCGCGCGCCGGGCGCGATTCCACGCCGTTTGCCTCTAGGTCGTCCAGCACCGCGGTGGCACCCTTGCGAATGTCTCCGAGATTCAGCCAAGCCAGCGCCGCAGGCAGCAAGCCGACCACCGAAAGCGCAGAATATCTGCCGCCAATGTCGGCCGGATGGTCGATGATGACCGCTTCCCGGTCCTTGGCATCGTCACGTAGGGGGCGCGAACCCGGTTCCGTGATGACCGTGAGGCATTCGGAAGCCGCTGTCCCATCATCCGCCATGCGCTCCAACGCGAGCAGGTATTGCGCCATGGTTTCGACCGTACTGCCCGACTTGGAAATGGCGATGTAGGTGGTGGGCCGCTTTGTGTCGTTATCCATTTGCCATTGGACCCAGGTGTGAGGGTCGATGTTGTCCATGAAGACTGGCGCGAGATGGCCGTAATAGGGATCCTGGACGGCGACCAACGCCTGACCGGCGAGGCTGGAACCACCGGTTCCAAGAATCACGATGGCTTCCGACGCTATGGCGATGCGCCGGGCATGTTCTTTGATGGCATTGAGGTCGCCGGTCTTTCGCGCAATGGAAAGTGCGGGGAGACGGCCTGCGGTCAGATCCTCCTTCGCGCGCGCAACCGCGCGTGAAAGCACATCGTCAAGCGCGGTGTCGCCGACGAGATGGTCGGAATCGAGAATCAGGCTGTAAGTCATGTGTCATGCTGCCGTTCATCCACAGTCTAGCAGCGATGCCACGTTCAATCGACGGTCGTTGTGGCAGTTATCCCCTCGGGCCTGCCCGCGACGACGACCAGAAGATCGTCGGCCTTGAGTATGCGTCGGGCGACACGCTGCACGTCTTCGGCCGCTACGGCGTCGATATAGCCGTTGCGTGCCTCGATGTAGTCGGCGCCGAGACCGTCCATCTGGATCGAGAGCAGCATGCCGGCGATGGCGTCGTTGCTGTCGAGCCGCAGGGGGAAGGACCCGGTGAGATAAGCCTTCGCATCGTCGAGCTCTTCGGCCGTGATGCCGTTTTCTGCGACATCGGCGAGGATTTCGCGCACGACATCAAGCGTTTCCCCCGCGCGCGCGTTCTGCGTGCCGGTGGCGCCCAGCCAGAGCCCCGCGCGATCGTAGGCATAAACGAAGGACGATACGGAATAGGCAAGGCCGCGCGCCTTGCGGATTTCCTCGAAGAAGCGGGTGTTGAGCCCGCCCCCGCCCAGCGCCTTGTTCAGCACATAGGCAACATAGAAGTCGGGGTCGTCGCGGGCAAGGCCGGGCAGGCCGAAGACAATAACGCTTTGGGGCACATCCATCTCGACCACCAGGGTTTCGCCGGTGCGGGGCACAACGTCGGGAATCGTGATCGGCGCGCCGACGGCGGGCAACCCGGCGAACAGCACATCGACCAGCGCCATGGTGCGGTCGGCATCGATGTCGCCCACGACGGCGACCAGCAGGCGGTCGCGCGTGAAGTTCTCCGTGACGAAACGGGCGAGGTCTTCCTGGGTGATCGCACCCACGGACTCCGCCGTGCCATCGGTCGGGCGGCCATAGACATGATCGGGGAAGGCCGCCTTACTCCAGTTGCGCCAGGCTTGGGCATCGGGGTCCTCTGCATCGTGCAGCAGGCCGACTAGGATCTGACCGCGGATGCGTTCGATCGGCTCGGGATCGAATCTGGGCGCGGTGAGCGCTAGGCGGAAGAGGTCGACCGCGTCGTCGAGACCGGCTTTGAACGTGGTGAGCGAACCGTAGAAGGCGTCGCGGCCTATATCGAAGCTCATGCGGACGGAGAGCTCGTCCAGGCGATCCTGGAAACCTTGGCTGTCGTATTCGCCCGCACCCTCGTCGAGCAGGCCGCTCACCATGTTGGCGAGCCCTTCCTTGCCTTGCGGATCGAGGGAGGTGCCGCCGCGCAGGGCGATGTTGAACGACACGATGGGGATGGTCGATTCTTTCTTCAGCCAGACCTCGATCCCGCCGGGCGTGGTGAAGATCTGGATATCGCTCTCCTGCGCCCGGACGGGGCCGAGAACGAAAACGAAGGCAAGGAGGATCACAACAAACCGTGTCATCCCGGCCAAGCGTGTCATCCTGGCCAAGGGAGCTAAGCGCACGCGAACCGGGATCTCGTTCCGCGCGTTGCCAAACCGGATTTGCTGGACGAGATCCCGGCTCAGCGCCATGCCCAGCAAGACTTGGCCGGGGTGACAACTGTTTTTGAAGACACGGCGGTCAGAACGCATCGGGGGTCTCCTCGGGCAGGAGGATGCCGACGACTTCGGTCGGCTTGACCAGGATGGCGCGGGCCGCGGCGTTGACGTCGCCAACCGTGACCGCGTTGACGCGTTCGGGCCAGGCTTCGATCTCCTCGACCGTGAGGCCGACGGCAAGCCAGGCGCCGTAAACGCGCGCAATGGAGGAAACGTTGTCGCGGGCATAGATGAGATCGGCGGCCATGCGGGATTTCACCCGTTCGACCTCAGCCTCCGTGACGCCGTCCCCCAGGAGAATCGCAATCTGCTCACGCAGGGCGGCCTCGGCATCCTCGATGGAAACGTCCAGGACCGGCACGATCCAGAAGCCGAAGCGCGAGCGATCCATGGCATTGCCGTCGTACCAGGCACCCGCGGAGACCGCGATTTGTTGGTCGACCACCAAGCTGCGATAGAGGCGGCTGGTGGTGGAGCCCGACAGAACCTCGGCCAGGACCTCCAGGGCATAGGCCTGATCTGCGGAGCCGGAACCGTAGGTCGGCGCGAGATAGAACATCTGCAGGCTTGGTTGGGCGACGCGCGGGTCGACATAGACCAGACGGCGGCCGGCGAGCTGGGGCGGTTCCTGCGGGCGCACGCGTTCAGGCAGATCGACGGGCGGGATCGCGCCGTAGATGCGTTCGGCGAGCGGGCGCAATTCCTCGGCCGTGACGTCGCCGGCGACCACCAGGATGGCGTTGTTGGGCGCGTAGTGGCGACGGTAGAACGCCATGACGGCTTCGCGTTCCAACGCCTCGATCTCATGCTGCCAGCCGATCACGGGCCAGCCGTAGGGATGGATGAAAAACTGCGCGGCGCGCACCTGCTCGGAGAGAATCGCGCCGGGATCGTTGTCGGTCCTCATGCGCCGTTCCTCGATCACCACCTCGCGTTCGGTCGCGACATCCTCGTCGGTGATCAGGAGACCGGTCATGCGGTCGGCCTCCAACTCCATCACCAGTTCCAAACGGTCGCGCGCGACATTCTGGAAATAGGCGGTGTAGTCGTAGCTGGTAAACGCGTTTTCCGAACCGCCGTTGCGCGCGACGATATAGGAGAACGCGCCGTCGGGATTGGCT
Organism: Alphaproteobacteria bacterium; assembly: GCA_965204785.1. Lineage (GTDB taxonomy): Bacteria > Pseudomonadota > Alphaproteobacteria > SP197 > SP197 > SP197. Next base: position 2,472,373 of record OZ242015.1, read on the forward strand.
TGCGTGCCCTTGAACATGAGATGTTCGAGAAAATGCGCGATGCCCGAACGGCCCGGTTCCTCATCGGCCGAGCCCACCTTGTACCAAACCATCTGCGTGACGGCCGGGACGCGGTGGTCGGGGATCACGACAACCTGCATGCCGTTGTCGAGCATGAAACTTTCGGCGCCGAACAGCGTGTCGTCCTGCGCACGCAACGGCGCGGCAATGAGAAGAAGAAACACAAAGGCGGAACAAAGGCGGGAAAACGTCACAATCAACAGCCGGTCAGAGGGAAGACAGTTGGCGCCGGGGGAGCGCCCATGCAGCTATGGGGCGAATACGGCAAAGACAAGGCCGATGACGGAACCGTGAACGCGGGCAGGCGTTATTGGCCCAGACTGTCCCAGGCATCGTCGAACCAGATGCTTTCCTCGACGTCCTGCTCGATCACCACGTCGGAGACAACCTCCGAGCCCTGCTCCAGATCGACCGCGCCGCCAGACGGGAAAGTGCCGAACAGCAGTTCCTCGACAAAGATCGGCAGGCCCACCAGCAGGGCGTTCTCGCGGTTGAGCTTGGCGCGCACCAGCGGATCGGCCTTCAGCGCGCCCGAACGTTCCAGAAGTAGCTGTTCGCCCATGGTGGCGTTCAGCGCGGCGACGGTCAGCGTGTTGGTTTCCTGTTGGTCGATCACGGTGCCCCCGGCGGCGACCTCGACTTCGGCGCCATCGGGGCGCACGCCGAAATCGGGAGGAATGGTGAGCGGAATGGTGCGCTGGGTCACGACCTGGCTTTCGGGCATGGTGCCGACGCCGGCCAGGGACTCATCGCCGCCGCAGCCCGCCAGGAACAGGACGCAGCCCAGCGTGGCGAGCGACATCAGGAAGGATACGCTGCGCATGGCCTAGAAAATGTCCTCCAGCAGGCCCTTCTCCTCGGGCACCACGATGACGCCCTCGAATTCCCCGGCGTTGGCGGGCAGACCCAGCGCGGCGTTGTTCTGCAGGCGCTCGCGCTCCTTGTTGACGTCGATCAGCACCTCGGTGGGATCGCCGCGTTCGGTGATCGGATTGCTGTCTTCGAGCCAGGTGGAGTCGTTGAGGATAGCGAGATGTTCCTTGTCCACCGTGCCGCGGATGTCGGGATCAATGGCAATCTGTTCGCTCCGGGCAAGCGCGCTGGTCGTCGCCTCGGCGAGCAGAAGCTCCTCGCCGGTGCTGGCACCGCCCTGAGGCAGCATGCTGCCGAAGAGCGCGACCTGGGCCTGCTCCTTGGGCTGCAGTTCCTGGGGCCGCGCCAGACCCGGTTGCGGCTCGGGCAGTTCGTCTAGCGTCGGCGGCAGGCGCAGCGGCGCGCGCGTCACGACATTGAATTCATCGGGCGCGGTGCGGGTCGAGCCCAGCGATTCCCGTATTTTGGTGCAGCCGCCCAACGCCACGGCAGCGGCCAGCACGGCGGCGGCCAAGCCCATGCGGGTGGAGAGAAAAGAGGAACTTGTGTTCATGGCTCTAACCCTAGTGCAGATCAAAGACGTTTGGAATCGCGACGCGATGCCGAATCATCGTCACGTGAGGCTGTAGCGTCCGATTTGGGCGCGAGCAAGGCATCGGCGACGAGCAAGAGTACCCCGACCGTGATTGCGGAATCGGCGACGTTGAAGGCAGGCCAACTGTAACCGGCGACATGCACGTCGAAGAAATCCGCCACGGCGCCGTAGACGATGCGATCAATGGCGTTGCCCACGGCCCCGCCTACGACCATGCCCAGCGCGATCACCGGCAGTTTCTTGGTCTGCATGTGCATCCAGAAGATCAGTCCCGCCGCGATGACGAGCGCAAAACCCGTGAGCAGCCAGCGTGTGAGTTCCTCGCCGCTGCCGAAGAGGCCGAAGCTGATACCCCGGTTCCAGACCATGACGATGCTGAAGAACCCGGTGAGACGGACGGGCTCGAAGTCGATGCCGTTCAGGAACGCGATCAGGACCATCTTAGATACCTGATCGAGCGCAAGGACGAAGACCGCGACAACGAGACCGAGCGTTAGGGCGCGTGCGCGGGTCAGGTTCCGACCTCCGGGGCCTCGGTGATTTCGGTCACCGCGCCGGTGCAGCGCTGGCAGAGGTCCTCCATGGTGGGGTCACTGCCGACCTCTTTGAGCACCATCCAGCAGCGTTCACAGCGCGCGCCATCGGCGAACTTCACGACGACGGAGATGCCCGGCACCTCGTCTAGGCGGAAGGCGTCGGCCGGCCCCTCGCCCTCCTCCAGCGTGGCTGTCGAAGCGATGACGATTTCGGCAAGATCGAGGCCTTCGAAAGCCGCGATGTCCTCGGTCGTGGCATAGACCACAGGGTGGGCCTGCAGGCTGGCGCCGATGCGCTTCTCGCGCCGTTCGACCTCCAGCGCGCCAGTGACGACACGGCGCAGGCGGCGGATGGTTTGCCATTTCTTCGCCAAGGCATCGTCGCGCCAAGCTTCGGGAATATCGGGGAAGGTGCGTCGGTGCACGCTTTCTGTCTCGCCGGGGAAACGTTCCAGCCAGGCCTCCTCAGCCGTAAAGCACAGGATCGGCGCGAGCCATGCCGTGAGGCAGGAGAACAGCGTATCGAGCAACGTGCGCGCGGCGCGGTGGCGCGGCGCATTGGCCGCATCGCAATAAAGCGCGTCCTTGCGAATGTCAAAATAGAACGCCGAGAGCTCGGTGGTGCAGAAGTGGTGCAGCGCAACGAAGAGCGCGTGGAAATCGAAATCTTCGCAGGCCTTGCGGACCAGCCGGTCATGATGCCACAGGCGGTGCAGGACCCAGCGTTCCAACTCCGGCATGTCCCCGGGCGCGACCTTTTCGTCCTCGCTGAAGCCCGCAAGGTTGCCCAGCAGATACCGCAGTGTATTCCTCAGGCGCCGGTAGCTGTCGGCCTGGTATTTGAGGATCTCGTCGGAGATGCGCAGGTCCTCGGAATAGTCCGCGCTGACGACCCAGATACGCAGGATATCCGCACCGTACTGTTCGATGACCTTCTGCGGCGCGATGACGTTGCCCAGAGACTTCGACATCTTGCGGCCCTCGCCGTCCATGACGAAGCCGTGGGTTAGCACCGCATCGTAAGGTGCGCGCCCGCGCGTCGCCGAAGATTCCAGCAACGATGAATGGAACCAGCCGCGATGCTGGTCCGAACCTTCGAGATAGAGCGAAGCGGGCCATTGGATATCGTCGCGCGCTTCCAGAACGAAGCTGTGGGTGGAGCCCGAATCGAACCAGACATCCAGGATGTCGGTCACCTGCTCGTAGTCCTCGGCCTTGCGGTCGTTACCCAGGAACCGCTGGGGATCGCTGGAGAACCAGGTATCCGCGCCCTCTTCCTCGACAGCTTCGGCGATGCAGTCGATCACGGCCTGGTCGCGCAGCACCTCGCCCGTCGCCTTTTTCACGAAGACGGCGATGGGCACGCCCCAGGCGCGCTGGCGAGAGAGCACCCAGTCGGGCCGGGTTTCGATCATGCCGCGGATGCGTGCTTCGCTCGAGGTGGGCACCCAGCGGGTGTCTCCGATGGCATTCAGCGCCTTATCACGCAGGCCCCCGCTTTCCATCGACACGAACCACTGGCTGGTGTTGCGGAAGATGAGCGGGGCTTTCGAGCGCCAGGAATGGGGATAGCTGTGGCGCAGCGAACCCTTGGCGATAAGGCAGTCCGACTCGACCAACGCCTTGATCAGCCGCCCGTTGGCATCGCCGTCCTCACCGTCGTCGGTCAGCACGCGCGCGCCGGCAAAGAGCGGCACGTGCTCGAAATAGCTGCCGTCCTCGCCGACGGTGTGGGGGACTTCCAGGCCGTGCTCCATGCCCAGCACCCAGTCCTCCGCGCCATGGCCGGGCGCGATATGGACGAAGCCGGTACCGGCCTCGGTGGTGACATGGTCGCCCGCCAGCAGCGGCACGTCGAAGTCGTAGCCTTGGCCGCGGAAGGGATGGGCACAGATCGTGCCGGCGAGGTCGGCGCCCTTGAACCGCTTCACTTCGGTGTGGCCAGTGATACCGGCGCGCGCCATGGCCGCGTCCAGAAGCTCGGCAACGAAGACGAGCTTCTGACCGACCATCGCACCGGACTTTTCACCCACCTCCGTCACTTCGACCAGGCGGTAGTCGAAGGCGCGGCCATAGGCGATGGCGCGGTTACCAGGGATGGTCCAGGGCGTGGTCGTCCAGATGACGATGCCCGCCCCCTCCAGTTCAGATTGGGAGGCTGTCACGACGGGAAAGGCGGTGTCGATCGTGGGCGATTTGTGCTCATGGTATTCTACCTCGGCCTCGGCCAGTGCGGTCTTTTCGACGCACGACCACATCACGGGCTTGGAGCCGCGGTAGAGTTCGCCCGACATGACGAACTTGCCCAGCTCGCGCACGATCTGCGCCTCGGCGGCATACGCCATGGTGGTGTAGGGGTTCTTCCAGTCGCCGATGACGCCCAAGCGCTTGAACTCGTCTGACTGGACGCCGATCCAGTGGTCGGCGAAGGCGCGGCATTCGCGGCGGAACGCGACGATATCGATCGTGTCCTTGTTCTTGCCCGCCGCACGGTACTGCTCCTCGATCTTCCATTCGATGGGAAGGCCGTGGCAGTCCCAGCCGGGCACATAATTCGCGTCCTTGCCCAGCATCTGCTGGGAGCGGTTGATGACGTCTTTCAGGATCTTGTTCAGCGCATGGCCGATATGGAGATGGCCGTTCGCATAGGGCGGGCCGTCATGCAGGATGAACTTCTCGCGGCCCTTGGAATCGGCGCGAAGCGTTTGATAGAGGTCGTTCTTCTCCCAGCGTTCCAATACCTCAGGCTCGCGCTTGGGCAGACCCGCGCGCATGGGAAACTCGGTCTGGGGAAGGAACAGGGTCGACTTGTAGTCGGCGTTCATGTCACGAAATCCGATGGGTCGGTGCGCAGTCTGGATGGATCAACGGAAAAGCCCGGCTCTCAGATCAAGAGAACCGGGTCCATAATTCGCGGATTGCCCGCAAAATCGCGCCACATCAACATGGTGCGGTGTTTAGCACCGGGGACTGGGGAAGTCGAGGTTCCGGTTGCGTACTATTTTGCTACCAACCCAGCTCGGTTGGATGCCACCCGCAAGGCTCAAGGCCTGCTATCCTCTCTCTCAGAGACCGATCACTCCAACAGCTTTTGACCTATAATTGATCATTATTTTCCTAAGTACATTTTGATAATTCGCTTGACTCAGTTTACAAGTCGTATGCATTCACGGTTATGATCTGTTTAAAATCATAGGGATTGTATCAACCATGGATCACAAGCAGTTTCAGGACTGGCTATCCAGGATAGACCAACTTAGCCCGGTCGCATCGGCAGCAAGCCGAAGCCGTGTTCTGGGGAACCCGGAACCGTCAGCTTCCTTGGCTGCCATTGAGGCCAGCGTGGGTGAAGATCGCCAGTGCCCGCATTGTGGCACACCGAGAGACATATCGCGTGGCAAGGCAAGGGGTCTGCGGCGGTACCAGTGCAAGGCGTGCAAGAAGACATTCAACGCCGCGACCGGCACGTCTTTGTCGGGTCTGCACAACAAGGATTTAAGTGACTTGTCTTCGGAAGCTGTATCGCTGATGGGCTGACGGTGCGAGCGTCCGCACAACGCTGTAAGCTTGCCGTCAATACCGCGTTGCGTTGGCGGCACCGGTTTCTGAGCGCAAAAGACCAGAAAACATGCAAGCTCACAGGCATTGTCGAAGCTGATGAAACCTATGTTCTGGAAAGCCGCAAAGGCGAACGAAAGCTTGAGCGCAAGCCACGTCTCCGGGGAGGCAAGGCCAACAAACGGGGCCTGTCAGATGAACAGGTCCCGGTCCTGATGGCGGCAGATCGTAGCGGCGCGACAGTCAGTGCGGTTCTCCCGGCGGTCAATGCCGATACGCTGCGCACCGTGATCAAACCGGTCGTTGAGAATGATATCGTCCTGGCGACCGATGGACACTGCGCTTATCCGCCATGCGCCGCGGCACTTAGGGTGCGTCACGAAGTGTTAAACAAGTTAGCCGGTGAGCGATGCCTTCCACATTCAGACGGTCAACAACCGACACAGCCAGTTGAAAGGACTTCTTGCGACGCTACAGAGGCGTCGCAACTAAGTATCTCGACAATTACCTGCGATGGTTTCAGCGCTTCGAACTGGAAGACGCCTCACCCCGTACTTGCCTCGCCACCGCAATTGGAACTTAACGCATACGAATTGGAAACTGAGCCATGTATTTTTGAGCCATGTATTTTAAGTTGTAGATCGTCATTGCGGCCACGGTATTCGACTCCCGTGATCTTGCCGAACAGATTTGAACGCGAAGCCATATGACCACGGACCACATTCAAGACTTGTCACCAGATAGTACCTGTAAATCTGAACAGACCTGCGCAGAAACAACCGTCGATATCAATCAGGCGGATGTTTTTCCAGTCAGCCTGCATATCGACACGGCACGACGGGTCAATTTCGCATCTGCCCAGAACGACATCCCTGTTTTGAAAGCCTTGTCACTGACCAATAATGCCGAGAGTGCCTGTGAAAACGTACAGGTTACGCTGACCGCGCAGCCCCCGGTGATAAAGCCCAGGACCTGGATCATAGACCGGCTTTCTCCAGGAAAGACCCTTGAGTTGCGCGATCTTGCCACTCCGCTTGACACGCAGCATCTGTCCGGCCTCAACGAAACCGAAATTGGTACGCTGACGTTGACGGTTGCCCATGAGGATGCCGAGCTTGCGACCGAAAACATCGCTCTGGAGCTTTTGGCCCGGGATCAATGGGGCGGTTTGGGTGGCATGGACCGGTTGCTGGCGGCCTTTGTGTCCCCCAATGACGCAGTGGTGGCGGCGATCCTCAAAGAAGCCTCTCTTTTGCTGGAACGTAGCGGCCGTGACGGGTCGTTAGAAGGCTATCAGTCGGGCGATCCACAGCGCGCCTGGATGATTGCCGGCGCCATCTGGTCGGCAATGACCGGAATGGGGCTGACCTATGCCAACCCGCCTGCGTCTTTCGAGGTCGACGGGCAGAAAATCCGCACGCCCGAACGGATCCGCACCGAAGGGCTTGCTACCTGTCTGGACAGTTCGCTGCTGCTAGCGGCGGCGTGGGAACAGGCCGGACTGCACCCGGTGATTCTGTTCAGTGAAGGCCATGCCTGGGCCGGGGTCTGGATCACCAACCGCGATTTTCGCCATGTCACTGAACCAGATGTCGTCACGGTCCGAAAGGCGGCACAAGCAAAAGAGTTCATTCCGGTTGAAACCACCCTGCTGACCTACCGCCCCACCGTTGGATTTGAAAAAGCCGTCGAGGCGGGCCGCGCCCGATTGTCGGAAGAGCGTGAACTGGAATTTCGAGTCGCCATAGACATTACGCGGGCTCGGTCGGCCAGAATTAGTCCCCTGGCCAGCCATGTTGCTGTCGATGCGGGCGTGGCGGAACATATCGAAGCCGCCCCGGTGAAACTGCCCGAGCCCATCGACTTTGGCCTGTTGCCCTCCGAAGTAATCGAGCTGGTGCCGGACACACCCAAAGGCCGGATCGAACGCTGGCAGGCGAAGCTGCTGGACCTGTCGCTGCGCAACCGTCTGCTGAATTTCAAACCCGGCAAGCAGACGGCGCCCTGCCTTGTGCCCGATGTCGGCGCGTTGGAAGACGCTCTGGCGGCTGACAAACCCTTCCGTGCCTATCCGCTGAACGAAGATGATCCGATTGGGGAACGTCAACTGTCGCGCCAAGAGAAAGATGCGATCATCAAAAGCGCGGTTGAGGATGCGTTCCATCGCGGCCAGATCACCGTCCCGCTGGACCGCAAGGATACCGACAACCGCCTGCTGGCACTGTTTCGCAAGGCCAAAAGCGATCTTCAGGAAGGCGGAACGAATACGCTGTTCTTGGCCGCTGGCTTCCTGCGTTGGCAGCGCGGCGGCGAAAAACGCAACTATCGCGCGCCGCTTCTCCTCATCCCCATCAAGCTAGAGCGGAAATCGGCACGCTCAAGCTTCCGCATTCTGCATCACGAGGATGAGGTTCGGTTCAACGCCACCCTGCTGGAATTCCTCAAGCGTGATTTCGACCTGAGCTTGCCCGAGCTTGAAGGCGATTTGCCCCGCGACGACAGCGGCATTGACCTACCGCGCATCTTCGAATGGATCCGCGCCAGGATTCAGGACGTTCCCGGGTTCGAGGTGGTGGAAGAGATCGCAATTTCGACCTTTTCCTTCTCGAAATACCTGATGTGGAAGGATCTGGTCGACCGGACGGATCAGTTGCGCAACAACCGCCTGGTCGAGCATCTGGTCGACAACCTGGACAAGACCTTTGACGGCGGGGCAGGGGAGGGGGTTTTGCCCCGGCAGATGGACCGCCGTCTTGCGCCGAAGGACCTGGTCACACCACTGCCTGCTGACAGCTCTCAGTTGTCAGCTGTTGTTGCGGCGGCAGAAGGGCGTGATTTCGTACTGATCGGCCCGCCGGGCACAGGCAAAAGCCAGACCATCGCCAACATCATCTGCCAATGCATCGCCCATGGTAAAACGGTGCTGTTCGTGGCCGAGAAAGCCGCGGCGCTGGATGTGGTGCAACGCCGACTTGAATCGCACGGGCTGGGCGATGCGGTGCTGGAACTGCACTCGAACAAGACCGATCGCAAACGGGTTTTGGCGCAGCTTGGGCGTGGGTGGGATCGGGCCTTCGCCACCAGTGAACAGGACTGGCTGGACATTACCGAAAAGCTGCGCATCAAACGGGACCAGCTGAATACCTATGTCGATGCGGTCCATGCCAAGGGCACGCAGGGCTTTTCGGTCTTTGATGCAATTTCATGGACGGCAGGGGCGGCGCACGGGTTGAATCTGTCCTTTGTGGAGAAGGACGCCCACGACCGACAAAGCTTTGAGCGGCTGCTGGAGATCGCGCAAGACCTTGGCCGCACCCATGCAGCCGTAGGCGGGGGCGCGCCGCTGCCGTTGATTGGAGAGGCTGAGTGGTCTCATGCTTGGGAAGACGAGATCGTTGAGCGTGCCAATGCCTTGCGGGCGTGCATCGACTCGGCTATGCGGTCTGCCTCAGATCTTGCAGGCCGGTTGGCGTTGACCCAAGACTGGGCGCTGACGCCTGCGCGGCGGCGCATTCTGGCCGGGTTGTCGCGCCGCATCAGGTCCGAGGCGGAAGACCTGCGGATGGTGCCGAAAACCTCGGAGCATGATCTGAAGGCCGAGGTCGACCGGTTCAAGGATGCGCTGACAGCGTTCAAATCCGCGCAAGACCGCTTCAGCGCCAGCTATACCGAGGACAATCTGAAACGCATTCCTCTGGACCGGATGGATACGGATTGGCGGTCGGCTGAGGCGGCGTGCTGGCCGTTCTCGAACCTTAAGAAACGTAAGTTGCGCAAACTGCTGCAAACCTATGCTGCGACAGGGCAGGCAGAACCGGGAATGGACCTGCCTGCCATCGAAAACGCCCGCAAACAGCTTACGAATCTTGCGAACAGTCCGGTTGCTGCCGCCGCCGGGGAAACCCGTTCGACAGAACGGCTGGACCGCCGCGTTGCGCAGGCCATATCGCTGCGCGACACGCTAGCGGAAACACAACCGCAGGTCTCGGACACTGTGGCCTTCGGCGCTGTTGTGGCCGAGCTGGAGGAAGGGCCGGGCCGTGACCTGCGTATGGCGATGCAGGATTGGCTGGAGGCCGATGAGGCGCTGCGCGCTGCCATTGCGCAGTTCGAAACTGCGGGCGGGCGTACCGCTGTCGGCCTGTCGATGCGTGATCTGCTGGAGGCTTTGGACCAGACTCTGGCACAACGTTCCCGGCTTGCCGACTGGACCCGGTGGGTCACCTTGCGCAACAAGGCTGATGCCGCCGGTCTGACCCCGCTGGCCGGCGCGTTGGAGGCCGGAACGCTGTCAGAGGACGTACGCACCGAATGCTGCCGCGCCTATGCCCGCTGGTGGTTGCCGCTGGCGCTGGATGCTTCAGAGCCGCTGCGCCGCTTTGCCTATTGGGAGCACGAGGATGTTGTTGCCGCCTTCCGAACTCTGGATGACGAGGTCGCGCAGCACGCCCCTCGGGAAGTGATACGGCGCATTCACCACCGCCTGCCCGCGCGGGACGGGGTCCCCAGAAAGTCCGAGCTTGGGGTCCTGCGTCATCAGCTTGGCCTCAAACGCCCGTCGATGGCGATCCGCCCGTTGCTGGAAAACCTCGGAGAGGTCCTGCCAAAATTGGCTCCTTGCGTGTTGATGTCGCCGCTGTCGATTGCGCAATACCTGCCGGCGGGTCAGGCCACATTCGACGTGGTGATCTTTGACGAAGCCTCGCAGATCACCACATGGGACGCCATCGGAGCCATCGCACGCGCCAAGCAGTCGATCATCGTGGGCGACCCGAAACAGCTGCCGCCGACCAACTTCTTTGGCCGCGTGGACGAGGGCGGCGAAGACGGCGATACGGATGGAATGACCGGCGACATGCCCTCGATCCTCGAAGAGCTGGCAACCGCGGGCATTGCCACGCGGCGGTTGGATTGGCACTACCGCAGCAGGGATGAGGCACTGATCGCGTTTTCCAACCACTTCTACTACGATAGCGGTCTTGTCACATTCCCTGCGCCCAGTACCAACAGCGACGCCGTGCAGTTCCACAAGATCGACGGTACCTATGCACGCGGGGCAGGGCGCACCAACGCGACCGAGGCCAAGGCGATTGTCAAAATGATCCGCCAGCGCCTGACCGACTGGCTGAACCTACCAAAGGGCGACCGCCCAACGCTGGGCGTGATCACCTTCAATGTGCAGCAACAAGGGCTGATCCTCGATCTGCTCGATATGGTGCGGCGCGACAATCCGGATCTTGAATGGTTCTTTGCCGAAGAACGTGAAGAGCCGGTCATCGTGAAGAACCTAGAGAATATTCAGGGCGATGAGCGTGACGTGATGCTGTTTTCGATCACCTTCGCGCCGGATCTTGCGGGCAAGCTGTCGATGAATTTCGGCGCGCTGAACGCCGATGGCGGTGAAAAGCGGCTGAACGTTGCGGTCACCCGCGCGCGGCGCGAGTTGCATGTCTTTGCCTCGCTGACCCATAATCAGATCGACCTGTCGCGGACGCGGGCGACCGGGGTGCGCGATCTGAAAACCTTCCTCGACTATGCCGAACGCGGCCCTGTTGCGCTGGCCGCACGCGACGAGGGATCGCTGAGCCCGGCAGAAAACCCGTTTGAAGAGGCCATTGCCGATGCTTTCCGCGCCAAAGGGTGGGAGGTGCGCACCCAGATCGGTGTCTCGGGCTTCCGCATCGACCTTGGCATCGTCAACCCGGATCGCGCGGGCGCATATCTAGCCGGGATCGAATGTGACGGGGCCACCTATCACAGCTCAGCTACGGCGCGGGACCGGGACAAGGTACGGCAGGCGGTGCTGGAAGGTCTGGGCTGGACAATCCTGCGCATCTGGTCGACGGATTGGTTCCGCGACCCCGCTGCGGTGGTGGACCGGTTGCACCAAAAGCTTGAGATGCTTCTGGAAGAGGATCGTGCCGCCCGACAGGTTGCGGAGCCCGAAGTCGCAGAAGAGGTGGAACTGCGGTCCTTGCCTGCGCCCGATTTGCCTGAGGAGGGCGACGAACGGCCAGTCAGTTCTGAGGATGAGCAAGAGACGCCCTAGCTGTAAGGTTCCGGCACGTCACGACACGCGGCGAACTCAACGAACTGGAACAGGCAAATATCATCAACGGTCTGGACTGGTGTCACGAAGCCGCAAACGCGATGTTCCCTCCGCCGCGTGGCTGCAGCAGCCTCATCGCCGGTTGTTTGGCGAGATCTGGCGATGGGCGGGAACGTTTCGGAAAACCGAAAAGAACATCGGCGTCGACCCGACCGAAATCGCGCTGCAGTTGGCGATGCTTTTGAGCGATGCGCATTACTGGTCGGAGCACGTGACCTATGCGCCGCTTGATTGGGCGACGGGCCAGGACATCCAGCAATCCGGCGGACGCCGCGAAGCTTACATCAATGTGCTCAGGTCGGCCGATGCAGGGGGACTATGATCCGCTACTCCGGTTTGTTGGCGCGTAGATCAAAACTTGCAGAAACCACGCGGGTTCAATCTCTCAACCCGTCATGACCCGGTCAAGCCGTGTCATGACGGTGTTTTTTTGAGGTTGTGTTGAACGAAGCCGGTTTCGCGTCGTGCAGAGCCATGATGGAAACGAGCCTTCAAGCCCTCAAACCTCCTCCCACGGAAAACTATCCAACCGCTCTGGCCCATCGGCGGTGATCAGGACTTGGGTTTCCAGTTTGATGCTCTCGGTGCCTTCCTCGGCCATCAGGCTTTCGACGCACACGACCATGCCTTCCTCGAAGGCGCCGTCATAGCCGTTTTCCTCGTAGAGGTGGTGGAGGAAGACGACGGGCCATTCATCTGCCATGCCGACGCCGTGGAGGGCGATGCCGTAGGAGTAGTCCTGGCTGGCTTGCGGGATGCGCCAGGATTTTTCGTTGTATTCGGCGAAGGTGAGGCCCGGCTGGAGCAGCGCGGTGTTGTGGGTGACCTGGTCGAGCGCCTGGGCGTACATGCGCTTCTGGGTGTTGGTCATCGCCGTGTAGCCGCAGGTCCATGAGCGCGAGAGATCGGCGCAATAGCCGTAAGGCCCGATGAGATCGGTATCGAGCGAGATCATCTTGCCTTCCCGGCACACCGTGGCGTCGCACTCGTGATACCAGGGATTGGTGTTGGCCCCGCAGGCGAGCAGGCGGGTTTCCAGCCACTCGCCGCCCGAGCGCGCGTTCTCATACGACATCTCGGCCCAGAGTTCCTGCTCGGTCCGGCCCGGCCGGGAGTTCTCGTAGACGCGCGCGAGCGCTGCCTCGCAGACGCGGACGGTCCAGCGCATCAGCGTCATCTCGTCCACACTCTTGATGGCGCGCGCGCGTTCGGTGAGCGTCTGCCCGTCGAGCACGTCGAGTCCGCGGTCTTTCAGCGCGAAGGCCCCAGGAGGTTCGCACTTGTCGACAGCGATGCGCGTGTTGACCCCGCCATGGGCGCGCACGAGGTCGGCGATCTCGTCAGCCCAGCGGTTGGTGAGATCCTCGGCCTTGGCGTCCACGATCATGTAGATCCAGGGCGTGGCCACGCGCAGATCGTCGACTGCATCGACGCCCTTCCACTGCGACAGGCCGGCGACCGCCTCGAACATGACCGAAGGGCCGTCAGCCAGAAGCAGTGCATAACGGACCGCGTTATGGGCGGTCCAGACCTGCATGTTGGTGACCTCGAAGGCATAGCGGATGTTGATCGGGTCATAGAGCAGCAGGGCCGCGCAGTCGTGGTTGGCCATCTGCTCGCGCAGCCGCGCCATGCGATATTTCCGCGCCGATTCCACCACCGATGCGGGGATCGGGCTTTTCAGCGGCTTGTCGGCCCCTTCCTGATTGAGAAAGGTCTGCTTGCGTGCATCCTTGAAGACCTGGGCCATAGTTCCCCCTGAAGCAATGCGCGTGTGTGTCGGCGGTGAGAGTACCGGAATTGCATGCGACCGCAGCATGAATTCGGAAGCACTCGCTCCGCTCGTTTGGCTTACGCACCGGTCGACGACCACTTCGCTATCGCCGCCGAACGTCATCATGACCGACGGAACAGGGCACCTGCCACAACAACCCCAACGGTGTCATCCCGACTGCAGCGCAGCGGAGAGCCGGGATCCCGTCCCGCACGCTGCCTTTGAAGCCGTCATGACGAGATCCCGAATCGCGGTCGCAGGGCTCCCTTGTCCGGGACTGCCCTTGTTGAGTTGGCGAGTAGGCGGAAGGCCCTTCACGGGCCGACAGGCATGCCCGGCGCCGTACGGCGCATATGCCAAGCGCACGGAGTGCGCGCAGGCGCCTGAGGCTAAACCAACAAGCCGCAGGAACCTGGGGAGCGGTCCTTGAGTTCGGCGAGGACTTCGCGGGAGCGGTTGCAGTCCTGCGTCATCTGTTCGGCCAGGGCGTCCATGCCGCGAAAGGTCATGTCCTTGCGGACGCGTTCGACGAAGACGACGCGCAGGCGTTTGCCGTAGAGGTCGCCGGAGAAATCGAGCAGATTGGTCTCGAGCAGCACGGTCTCGCCCTGAAAGGTGGGGCGGGTGCCGATATAGGCCGCGCCGTCGTGCCAAGTGGTCACACCGCTCTCGATCACGCCCGCGCGCACGGCATAGATGCCAGGGCCCGGATGGAGCAGTCCGCCGAGCGACAGATTGGCGGTGGGGAAGCCCATCTCGCGCCCGCGCTTTTCGCCGTGCCGGACGCGGCCCTCGCATTCCCAGAGATGGCCCAGCAGCCCGGCGGCCTTGCGCACCAGCCCGCGGCGCAGGGTGACGCGGATCTCGGTCGAGGAGACCTTCTGCCCCTCGTGCAGGAAGAACGGCGCTTGCGTGTAGTCGAATCCCTCCATGGCCGCCATTTGGGAGAGGATGTAGCCGTTGCCGTGACGGCCCTTGCCGAAGACGAAGCCCGGCCCGGTGATGAGATGGCCGATGGCAAGCCCATCGATCAGATGGTCCCTGACGAAATCCTGGGCGAGGCAGCCGGCCATGGCGGGGTTGAACGCCAGGTTGACCATGAGGTCGAGACCGAGCCCGACCATCAGCCGCGCCTTCTGCCGGAAGGGCGTGAGGCGGAACGGCACCGACCCGCCCTGGAAAAAGGAGCGGGGGTGGGGTTCGAAGGTCACCACACCCACGGGCGCGCCATCGGCCGCAGCCTGTTCGCGTGCCAGTTCGATGACGCTGCGATGGCCGCGATGCACGCCATCGAAGCTGCCCATGGCAACGACGGCGCCGCGCAGATCGGCGGGTGTCCGCGAAGTATGGCGCAAAATCCGCATGGCGGCGTTCGTAGTGGGTTTTGCGGCGTGTCTCAAGCGCGCGATGCGCGCTTGCTTTGTTTGTTTAGCCACAAGCGCCGGCGTTCCCTCCGGTCACGTGGCTTCCGCGCCGAACGGCATCATGACCGCCGGTACAGGGTGCCTCTCACAACCAACTCAAGTGGTTTGTAGGCGGGAGGCCCACTTCGGGCCTACAGGGACGCGACTGCAGCCTCGTCGCGCATGCGGCGTGAGTCAAGCGCGCGAAGCGCGCCTGAGGCTAAACGAAAAACCTACGCCGCGGCGCCATCGATGACGGGGGCTTCGGGTTTGAGCAGCATGACGAGGGCCTCGCCATCGATGACGGGGTTACCGTCGACCGTGCAGACGGTGTCGAGCGTGAGGCGGCGTTTGGCTTCGTCGATCTCGCGCACGGTGACGGTCGCGGTGACGGTGTCGCCGGAACGCACGGGCGCGCTGAACTTCAGCGTCTGGCACATGTAGATCGTGCCGGGTCCGGGCAGTCGCGTGCCGATCACCGTGGAGATATAGGAGGCCGAGAGCATGCCGTGGGCGATGCGGCCCTTGAACATGGAGGTCTTGGCGTAGATTTCATTCAGGTGCACCGGATTGTCGTCGCCCGAGACGCCCGCGAAGAGAACGATATCGGCATCGGTGATGGTACGCGCATAGGTTTCGGTCTGACCCACCTTGATTTCCGAAAGGCGGTCGACGGCAACATCGGTCATGAAATCTCACTCCAAGTTCGACATTTGTGCGGCGCACCATAGTGAAGTGAGAACAGGCCACAAGCCTTGAGTTTCAAGGCATACGTGATTTGTGCTCTGCGGCGGTCAGGCGCGGCGGCGCGAGCGGCGAGTGCGGGATTCCCCGCTCGGTTTGGGCGTAACGCGCGAGAGGCCCAGTTCGCCCTCGATGACTTCCAGTGTGGGACGCTCGCCCCGCTTGTGGTCGCGCAAGGCTTCGACCAGGGAGGCGATATGGTCCGGCGTGGAGCCGCAGCAGCCGCCGATGATGCGCGCGCCGGCATCGCGGGCCAGCCGCGCGTAATTCTTCATGATCTCGGGCGTGCCGGTGTAGCGGATCTCGCCGTCGACATACTCGGGAATGCCACAATTGGCCTTCGCCACGAGCACCTGGCTGCCGGCGGCGGCGGCATCGATGCTGGCCACCGCGGCGACCAATTCGCCGAAGCCATTGCCGCAGTTCGCACCGCAGGCCGCCAGGCTGGGCTGGCTGGCGGCATAGAATTCGGCCGCGCCCTCGGGCGTGATGCCCATCATGGTGTGCCCGTTGGTGTCGAAGGTCATGGTACAGACGATGGGAAGCCCGGTCTTCGAGGCGCCTTCGATGGCCGCGGCGGCTTCCTCGGTCGAGGACATGGTCTCGATCCAGAGCACGTCGGCACCGCCGTCGGCAAGCGCCATAGCCTGATCGCCGAAGGCCGCGGCGGCGGCGGCGGGGTCGAGATCGCCCACGGGCTGCATGATCTCGCCGGTGGGGCCCATGGAGCCCGCGACCAGCACGGGCCGTTCGGATGCATCGGCCGCCTGGCGCGCCAACAGGGTCGCGGCGCGGTTGAGCTCGGCCACGCGGTCTTGGGACTTGTGGAGCTTGAGACGGTGACGAGTACCGCCGAAGGTGTTGGTGAGAATGAGATCCGCGCCCGCGCACACCATCGCCCGATGGTGGTCGAGCACGTGATCGGGAAAATCGACATTCCAGAGTTCGGGCGCATCGCCGGTTTCCAGGCCGCGCGCGAAAAGACTGGTTCCGGTGGCGCCGTCCGCGATCAACACGTCACGTTCGGCGAGGAGATATCCCAAGCGTTCGCCATGAGGTAGGTTTTGAAAGATCACGGTCTTGCCCTGCACATCACGCGTTCAGGCGGCGGAGTAACGTGTTTTTGACACGTCCGATTCACGCCTGCAAGAAGGAACCGCCATGCAGCGGTCCGGATGCCTCAGTCGCCGGTGGCTTCCAGCACGGCATCGGCCAGCTCGGTGAACATCGCACCGACATCCTCGCCTAGCAGAATGGCGATTACGACAAAGGCGAGCGCGATGGATGAGGCGATCAAGCTGTATTCGATGGCCGTCACATCGTCTTTGTCGCGGCGCAGCGTCGCGAGATGGGACCGCAGGTTCGCAAAGCGAGGCTTGGACATAAAAAGGCCTCTTCACGGCGTCGGCCACCTTAGTCTAGTGCAGATTATTCCGGCTGCCATGGGCACCCTGCGCCAAGATGTTTGAGGAGTCGTTAACGCGATTTTGCACGCGTTCCACGCCGTTCCAGCAGGACGAACAGCGCGGGTGCCAGCGTCACGACCAAACCGATACGCATGATGTGGTGAGCGCTGACGAAGGCGGGATCGATGTTCTGGGCGAGCGCGATGAGCGACATTTCCGCCAGTCCGCCCGGCGCATAGGCCAGCAGCAGCGCTTCGGCATCGAGCCCGGTGAGCGCCGAGACGCCGAGCGCAAACACGACCGCGACGGCAAGCAGGATGACGAGCGCGCCCAAGGCGAGCACGGCGGCGCGCCCGACCAGAGCCGCGGTGGTGCCGGCGAAACGGCAGCCGATCGCCGTGCCCAGGACGACTTGGGCGGCCGCGACGATCTCCAGCGGTGGCTGCATCGTCGAGACCGATGCCAGATGCACGGCTGCGCTGAGCACCATGGGCGCGATCAGAATGGCCGCGGGGATGGGCAGACGCCGCCCGACCAGACCCCCGATCAGCGCGGTCAGCCCCAGGGTCGCGAGTTCGGCGGCTGGAATCTCAGCAAGGTAGGGCTGGCCCGAGACACCCCCAGCGGCATCGCCCGCGCCGTACATGGCGCGGAACCAGAACGGGATGGTGAAGACGACGAGCAGGATGCGCGTGGCATGGGCAAGGGAAATGGCGCGCGCGTCCCCGCCGCGCTGATCGCCCAGCACGATCATTTCCGAAAGCCCGCCGGGCACGCCAGAGAAGAAAGCGGTGACGGGGTCGTAGCCTCCGGCCTTCCGGAAATAGAAGGCGCAGAGTAAGCTGCCGACCAGCAGATAAGGGACGAGGGCCAGCAGTGAGACGGTCCACAGCCCGATCTGGCCGAGCAGGACCGGGGTGAAGGCGCTGCCCAGCATGACGCCTAGGATGGCCACCATGACCGAACGCAGGTTGAGCGGCAGGCGCATGGGCAACCCGACGACCGCCGCCAGGGTGGTGCAGCACATCGCCCCCATCATCCAGGGGAGCGGCAGACCGAGCCGCCAGAACACTGCGCCGCCCAGAGCGCCCAGCGCAATGGCAAACACCGTGGCGTGCCAGGTTCTGCCCGTGCCGGTGGCCTGGGGCCGGACCGATGGCGTTGGGTTTTCGGATTCTTGCAAGTCGCCGATCCGGATGGACGGCTTCAATCTAATGCCAACGGACGAAGAGGGCGACTCATCGGCCATTGGAGGGCCGCGACCGCGGCCCCGCCGCGTATGTGGCGTGAGCCCAGTGAGGCCCCAATCAGGTCGGGGCTAAACTCAGCGAACGCCAGTGCCTGAGGTGCCTTGAAGGCGAACCGGTCGGTTCGTCTTTAAGGCCAGTGGTGTAAAGCAATCGCCATCGCGCCAAAAGAAAAGGCGAGGCCACCCTGTCGGGTGACCTCGCCCTGTCTTCGGTCAACTGCCGTCTACTTCCGCCGCCGCACATTGGCAGGGGCAGGCTGACCGCAGTCTGTTCAGGAAATCAGCGGCCGGAGTGCGTTGAGCGGTGTGCCAAAGGGCGACATGGTGTCGCGGCGGCTCTCGATTCTGCGGCGAATCTCGTGGTTTTCGTCCTGGGTATGGTTTTTCTTGAATAGGGTCTTCATGGTACTTCTCCTTATGGGTATTACGGTGGTAACACCGGTTTTTCCGGTGGTCAGACTTTCATCTTGTCCAAAAGATTAAGTATTTTCGCCGGTTCCAACAAACGACATCTTGTCACAGCACCTATGCGAAATTATCATGTCTTATGGCCTCGCGACGCCTGCCACCGCTGAACGCCTTGCGCACCTTTGAAGCCGCCGCGCGACACCTGTCGTTCACCAAGGCGGCCGAGGAGTTGAACGTCACCCAGGCCGCGGTGAGCCATCAGGTGAAGGCGCTGGAAGAACGCTTGGACATGCGCCTGTTCGAGCGTCACGGGCGCGGCCTGTGGCTGACCGACGAGGGTGAGATTTATTTGCCCTTCCTGCGCCAGGCCTTCGATCTCATCGCCGACGGCACGGACGTCATTCAGAGCCATGACGCGCATGGGGCCCTTTCGGTCTCCATGCTGCCGACCTTCGCGGTGCGCTGGTTCATCCCGCGCCTGCGCAAGTTCCAGATCAAGCACCCCGATATCGAGGTACGCATCGGCACGACCGAACGCAACGTCGATTTCGCGCGCGAGGATGTCGATTGCGGCATCCGCTACGGCACGGGGTCTTGGACCAATCTCGATTCAGACAAGCTGTTCGAGGACCGCTATGTCGCGGTATGCAGCCGCGAACTGATGGAGCGCGATCCGCCGCTGCGCAAACCCGAGGACCTGCGCCACCATACGCTGCTGCACGAGGGCAACGACGAGGACTGGCGCTACTGGCTGGCCGCGCTCCACATCAAGGGCGTGGACGGCAGCAAGGGGCATTTCTTCGACAACAGCGACCTCGCGCTCGAAGCCGCCGCCGCGGGCCTTGGCGTGGCCCTGGGCAGCCAGATCATGATGCATGACGACCTGGAGGACGGCCGGCTGGTAACACCGTTCGGCTACCTTACCGACGAGAACCTCTCCCACTGGCTGGTCTATCCCAAGGTCGCCGCCCGCAAACCCAAGGTCGCCGCCTTTCGCACCTGGCTGCTCGAAGAAGCCGAACATGCGCAGGATGCTTTTGAAATGCCGTGAGGGGGAGAAGCAACTGTGCTCCGTTCCCGGGTGCCGGGCGCATGTTCGTTTTTTCCTCAGACGCCGGGCGCGCACTCCGTGCGCTTGGCTCACGCCGCATGCGCGGCGAGGACGCGGTCGTATCCCTGTCGGCCTATGAAGGGCCTGCCACCTACTCACCATCCCAACAGGTGTCATCACGGACAAGGGAGCCTTGCGACCGCGATCCGGGATCCCGTCATGACAGGTTTCAAAGGCAACGTGCGGAACGAGATCCCGGCTCAAGGCCGGGATGACACGGTTGAGTTGGTTAGGAGGGGTGCCCTGTACCACCGGTCATGATGACGTTCGGCGGCGAGAGCGAAGCGGCCGCCGACCGGTGCGGCTGCATCGGCGCGCCGATAGGCACGTGAGCCAAGCGCGAGGAGTGCGCGCCGGCGTTTCGGTGGACCAGGGCATAGAGCCCGCTTTCCCGCCAACCCTCCCGCTCGGAACGTTTGAGCGCGGCGGCAAACGCTTCGCGCCGGTAGGCCTGCAGCATCGGCATCACAAGGCGCGCGCGCCACTGCCGGCCGCAGCAAGCAGACTGGCAGTGGAATACGGGACAGGTGACGATGACGGCGAACCCATGGAACGACCCTTGCACGACGCGACGCTATCTCGGCTTGCGCCTTTGCACCATAGGCGGGCTGCGCCTAGAGCCCGATCGGTTCAGGTCGGTTCGACCTGACATAATCTTGCTCTAGCGGAACGGCCGGCTATCGCGATGGTCCAGACTGGCGACGGTCAGGTGGGCCAGAACCGAAGCGCGCACAACCTTCTCAATCACATCGGGTTTAACGCTGATGCTCTTCAACTTATGGTCGTTCATCCGGCGCAGTTCTCGGCGCGTGGCATGAATGACGCGGGCCTGGTTCCAGATGTCACGCACGCTGCGCCAGAACTTTTCGAGACGGCCCGCAGGACGCGAGACCAGGGCGATGAGGTTGGACTGGCGGTCGTTTTCAAGGATGGACCAAATCGCGGGATGATCGTGAATCATGTTATATTCCTTCATTCGTTCGCGGTCGGAAGTGAGCCGCTGATGAAAGGAATATTGTGGCAAGCAGGCTTTTTGACGAACGACAAGTCTTCACCTTATAATCAAGAAAATCTAATTCATTAATGTGATGAATACGCGTCTCTCCAATCTGCCGCTCAACGGCCTGCGGGCCTTTGAGGCGGCCGCCCGGCACCTCTCGTTCCGCGACGCGGCCGACGAACTGGCGGTCACGCCCGCGGCCATCAGCCATCAGATCAAGGGGCTGGAGGAACGCCTTGGCGCGCCGCTGTTCGAGCGCAAGACACGTGCGATCACGCTGACCGATGCCGGCCATCTGCTGCTGCCGGAGGTCGGCCAGGGCTTCCAGACCCTGCAGAAGGCACTTGCCCGACTCTCGCAACTGCGTGACGACGACACACTCACCATCACGGCGTCACCCTCACTCGCGGCGCGCTGGCTGTTGCCGCGTCTCGAGCGCCTGGAGAAGCGCCACCCTGAACTGGAGATCCGCATTTCCGCGACTAACGAGGTCATCGACCTGGAGCGCGGCGGAGCCGACGCGGCCTTGCGGTTCGGTCGGGGCAACTATCCAGGCGTCCATGTCGACTGTCTTGCCACACTGAACTTCTTTCCGGTCTGCGCGCCCGGTCTCGCGACAGCGGAACGTCCGCTGAACGCGCCGCCGGACCTGGTACACCACACGCTGCTGCACGACGACAGCTGGATCATGAACAAGGACAAGGTGCCCGACTGGACCATGTGGCTGCGCACCCTGGGTGTGAAGTGCGTCGACGCCACCCGTGGCTTGCGCTTCGATAACGCGGTGCTGACCCTACAGGCTGCGACGCTCAAACGCGGCATCGCGCTTTCGAGTTCGGACCTTGCTTCGTCCGATCTCGATTCGGGCGCGCTCATCCGCCCCTTCGACAGCAACGACGCCATGGCGATCGACTTCGGCATCTATTTCGTGTGCACCCACCAGGCGCTGGAGCGGCGCACTGTCGCCGCCTTCCGCCAGTGGGTCCTGGACGAATTCAAGGACCGGGGATGATCGCTCAGTCGTCCTCGGCGCCATCGCCGGCGCGCATGGCGTCGACGATGAGCCGGTACTGCACGCGCATCTGCGCGGCGCGGCGGTAGAAATCCAGCAGTTCGCGGGCCGGGTTCATGATCTTCTCGAAACCGCTGACAAAGGCGACCAGCACGCCCAGCTCGGTCTCCCCGGCAATCGCCATGGATCCGCCGAAACCCAGCACCGCGATGGGTCCCAGATGGCCGACCAGATTGTTGACGAACTTGGCGATGTATTTGAGGACGAAGATGCGTTTGCACAGGCGGTAGATGGCGTCGATTTTGTAGTCGCCCCCTTCCGTCCTCTCTTCGGCAATGCCATCGCCCAGCTCGCGCAGTCGCGTCGTGCGTCGCTCCACCAGCTTGTTCAGGCGGCACTGGATGATGGGAACGAGAACCAGCGAGGGAATGAAGAACGTTAGCGCAACCAGCGCGATGAGCGGCTCCACCACGAGCCTGTGCCCCACCACCGCGAGCAGCGTGCCGCCCTGCAGCAGGGGAAACCGGTGCTTTCACCGACAAAGGGGCCGAGTTGTTCGGTTTCGGCCGAAACCATGCAGACCACGCTGCTCTCGCCGGCATCGTCGGGGCCGAGGCAGTGGCGTGTCAGACGCTTGCGCAGGGTCCGGATGACGCCTGCGCCCAGCCGGGCCCTAGTAGACGCTGCGCATGACGCTGCGCATGAATTTCAGCAGGCCCGAGACGATGGCAAAGGTGAAATAGGCGAGCGCCAGGGTGACCAAGAGGCGCTCGTCGCCCGGCGTGATGGCGTCGTCGACGATGCGGCGCTGGAGTTCGAGCGACACCATGACGAGACCCGCGACCACGACCGTGAGCACGGCCAGGACAATCTGCTAGCGCAGCAAGATGTGCAGGATGTAGCCGCAGAACCGCGGCGGCAGCCGCCGGGGCGGACTGAGTTTGCGGCCGGGCAACGCAGCCTCGACCATGCCCAGCATGACTTCTTTGTCCGGATGCCGATCAAGCGGCTTTTGGTCGCGCTCGGCGATGATCCCGTCTCCCGTTGCGCGCGCCGCGCGTCATGATGATCCGATCGTCCATGTTCATTCCTGTTTGTCGCAGCCAAGTGCGAGAAAATCGATCTTCGGTTCGCCCGGCATGCCGAACGTCCATGCGTCCTGCGTCGGCCCCGACGATGCGGCAAGTCGCCGGTCCAGATCGCCGCTTAGAACGCCGTCCGGCGGTCGGCCGGCACCAGCAGAAGGCGCAGGTCGACGGTTTCACTCTGATGGGAACCGTCGAAGAATTCGCAGTCGCTTTCAACCGGGACCATGCCGTCCCAGGCACCAGGATGCACGGAGCCCAGCGACGCAAACGCCTGTCGCGCGTCCTCCAGATAGGAGAACCGGTCGGCATGGGCATCCATGGCCTGCCGCACGGTGGGCGCGACAGGCGGGAGATAGGTTACGACGGTAACACCTGCACCGCGCAGGAGTGTCACGGTCGCGCGCAGGGCCTCGACCCGGTCTTCGTCGATGCGATCGCCCAAGCGGAACTGACCCTGATCCCCGGCGATGTGCGCGAGGGTGTTGCCGAACGCACGGTTGGCGCCGTGAGCCCGGTAGATCAGCCCGCCCCGGAAGAGCGAGCCGTCCGATCGGTAACCGTGGCGCAGCGTGATGGCCTGAAGGCCCAGCATCACGGCGCCGTCGGCCGCGGGCGGGTCGCCATCGGTCAACCTGTCGCGGTAGAGATCCCATCCGACTCTGCCGTCGGCAAGCACGCGCGAGAAGCCGATCACCACCATCTCGGGCCGGCGTTCTTCCAGCAGCGCCAGGATGGGCGCCAGAACGATCAGGAGATAGCGGCGGGCGGGGTTTGTCCATCTCGGCACCGCTAGAACTGGAAATAGAGGAATTCGCCAGTGCGCGACATGAACACCAGGCACGCGATGGAAGCGCCGAAAGGCCCACGGCGAAGACCGTGCGCGGACGCAAGCGCCGAGCGCCTTGCCGACCCAGATGACGAAGGTCCAGCCCGCGCCATGCCAGAGACCGCCCAGTAGCATGACGATCATCAGGTTGGCGTAACGCCGCACCGGTCCCCGACGGCTGTCGCCCAGCGGAATGTAGAGATAGTCTTTCAGGAACCGCGAGAGCGTAATGTGCCAGCGCCGTCAGAATTCGATGATGGACGGGGACTTGTAGGGCGAGGCGAAGTTGACCGGCAGGCGGATGCCGAACATTAGGCCGACGCCGATAGCCATGTCGGAATAAGCCGAGAAGTCGAAATAGATCTGGAAGCTGTGGGCCAGCGCCCCGCCTCAGGCCTCCAGGAACGAAACCGCCACGCCCGCTTCCGCGGCATGGAAGACCGGACCGACATAGATTGCGACGTGATCGGCGATCAGCACCCTAACTTGGCAAGGTCCAGGATTAAAGACGGTGACGCCCGGCGCGATCATCGCGCCGTCGGCGCGCCCGACCCGGCCGGGAGCAAACCGCTGCATTATCTCGCGGTGATGCACGATAGGTCTCGCGATGAACTGCGGGAAGAAAATGACGAAGAGCAGATAGTCGACGAAGCCGTATTCCTGCACAAGGCCGCGGCGAAAATCGACCAGATAGGCAATCTGCTGGAAGGTGCGAGATACCCAGCGGCAAGCGCGGTGTTCCACCAGCCAAGCTCGACACCCAGCGCCCAGTTGACGTTGCCGACGACAAAGAAGCCGTATTTGAAAAGCGCCAGAAACACGAGGTTGAGCACAATGCCAACGCCGGTCCCGCAAACCGCCGCGCGGCCGGCCTTGCGCGCCACCACGGTTCCCAACAGCACCAGCGGCAGGAAGAGCAGGACGAAGCCGTAGCTGCTGAAGATCATGGAAGGGGAACCGCGGGACCGGAGCCGCCGTCAGGCCTTCTGTGCGTTGATGAAGCGCGCGGTGTGGTTAGCGATCATCGGTCCGAGATCGCCATGGAGATCGTGCCCCATGCCGGGGATCTCAATGAGCACGGCGCCGGGAATGTTGGCCGCGGTGTCGCGTCCGTGCTCGGGCTGCAGCAGGGCATCGTCCAGGCCGTGGATGATGAAGCTGGGCACGGTGATCGCGACGCGCGAACCGCTGGAGCGCATGGCGGCGTACTGGCGTTTCACACCCTCGGGCGTCCAGCAGCGGTCGTAGGCGCGTCCGATCAAGTCGGCATGTTTGGCTTCGTCGAAGGGATAACCGGGGCTACCCCAGGCCCGGTCGCATTGCAGCGTGAAGGCGATGACGCTGTCACGGTCGTCGGGATCGTCGGGCTGGGCGAGCAGGAGCTCGCGCACCTCGGGCGTGCCCAGTGGAATGTCGGGATTGCCCGACGAGGACATGACCGAGGTCATTGAGAGCACACGTTCGGGCCGCTGCGCAGCCATGGTCTGGACGACTATGCCGCCCATGGAGACCCCGAAGATATGCGCCTTGTCGATGCCGAAATGGTCCATGACGCCGAACTGGTCGTCAGCGAAGGCCGTCACGTCATAGGGCGCATCGATCGACAGGCCCTCTTCCACCTGGCACGCTAGCTTGTCGGCGTCGATGGGGTCGAAATCGTCGAACTTCTGGGAAAGCCCGGCATCGCGGTTGTCCGCGGTAATGACGAAGAATCCCAGCTTCACGAACCGGTCGAGCATGGAGGCGGGCCAGCTCAGAATCTGGCTACCCAATCCGCGCACCAGAACCAGCGGCGTGGCTGTGGCATCGCCATGGGTTTCGACATAGATCTCGATACCGTTGGCTTGGATATGGGGAATGATGTTTCCAGACAAAGTTCAGTGGCCAGGTCGCTAAAGACACAAGACAAGGGAAGGTGATGCCGACGGTACTACGTGTCAAAGGCTTCCGGTTTTTCTTCTATTCCAACGAAGGCATGGAGCCTCTGCACACTCACGTGGCCAAGGGCGGCGGGGCGGCTAAATATCTGGCTCAAGGAACGGGAGTTCGCTTCGACCCACGGGTTTTCGCCAGCAGAGCAATGTGACATCCTGTCGATCCTGTTTGACAATCTCAATGTTATTGAAAGGGCATGGCATGGCTTCCAAGAGGTGCGCTGAGCAAACCGAGATTACTGCGATCTCGTTCTCCCAGAGCGAGATGTGCATCACGTTCGGTGACGGTCGACGTTTGTCAGTTCCCCTAGAGAACTATCCAACACTTCTGGCAGCCACGCCTGACCAACGCGAAAACTGGGAGATCATCGGCAATCACGAAGGGCTGCATTGGCCAGACACCGATGAAGATCTCAGCGTCGCCAGCCTGCTCTCTGGAAATCCCGCGGTGAATTCGAACCATCCACGGGCGGCCTGAAGCAGGCGGAATCTCGAAACCAATCGATAGGGTTCGAGCATTCCGGAGCGGTAGGCTCTGCCAGCCTTTTTTTCATCATACCGACGCAGGAGTGACGCGCATGTACTGCCTTTACAGCAAGCCCTACACGATGTCGATGGTGCCCGAAGCGGTCATGGACGAGATCGGTGTCGACTACGAACTGATCGACCTGCCGGAAGGGGTCTCCACCGATCCCGACTATCTCAAGCTGCGCCCGGACGGCTTGGTGCCCACGCTGGTCGACGGCGATCAGGTCATCATCGAGGGTTCGGCGACCGCCATGCATCTGGCCGACAAGCATGCCGAGGCCGGTCTCGCTCCGCCGCTGGGCAGCCCAGAGCGCACGGCGTGGTACGAATGGATGCTCTACCTCAATTCCATGATTCACCCCACGGTCGCCAACGAGTTCCATGCCGACTGGTACACCGACGAGGAAAGCGGCGTGGAAGGGGTGCGCCGTTCGGCGCGCTTGCGCGCCGACGAGCAATGGCACCAGATCGACCGGCGCATCGCCGGGCGGGCCTGGCTGACCGGCGAAGAGTTCACCACCGCTGACATCCTGTTCCTGGTGGAGGCCTACATGCACTGGGACTATCCCGCCATGTTCGCACGCGAGAACAACGTCGCCGCCCTGGTGGGCCGCATCCAGGCCCGCCCCAAGATTGCTGCAGTGCTCAAACGTCACGACATCCAGACCGTGGCCCTGCCGTGAGCACGCGCGACACCTAGATCCCGCCCAGATCTATCTCTACCTCGCCGACGGCGGCGTGGTGGAACGCCTCGATCTCGACCAGGGCCGCCTCGTGATGGCCTCGGACATGGCCGGCAGCATGGAACACTGGGAAATACACCCCGATGGCGAGGAGGCCCTGGTCCGCATGTCAGGCACCTTCGACGTCATCATTGAGGGTGACCTGAGCGATTCCGTGCGTCTGGACGAGGCCCACTCCGCCACCGTGATCCCCGAGGCGTTTGGCACCGGGTCAACACCGTCGAGGAAGGCCGTCTGACGTTCATCACCTACGGCCGTGGTACCGAACACAAGGAACTGCTGGCTTAGATTTAGGCCGGACAGTCTCTAGGGCGCCAGTCCCCACCATCGCGGTCCGGACATGGCGGGCGATGCGGTCTTTGACCCTGGGCCAAGGGTGGTCGTGGGCGAGTTCCTGGTGGAAACGGCCATGACGAGGTCGGAGAAGAGTGCGACCGCGCCGGGGATGTCCGTGCCGGGCGCGATCTGACCGCGCCGTTGCAGGACGCGGAGCAGGCGGTCGAGCGGCTCGTCGAAAACCCTAGCGTTGAGACGGTCGAGGCCTTCCTGGAAATTCCCGGTGCGGCGGATCGAGATGACGAGGATCTCGCGCCAGATGTCGCGACCCAGATAATCTTGGACGTTTTTCATTTCGACCAGCAGCATCTCCAGCACCGCGGTGGCGGCATCATCGCCGGGATCGTTGATGATGGCCTGCTTGTCGGCATCGATCAGCGCGCAGTCCTAGGCATAAAGCGCGACGGCCAGATTGGCCTTGCTCTGCACATAGGCGTACAGCGTCGGTACGGAAACGCCGGCCTCCGCGGCGGCCTCCTCGACCGTGGTGGCGGCATAACCGCGCTCGGCGAAGAGGCCCGCCGCCGCGCGGAAGAGCGTTGGGCGGACGCATCAACCAGGAGTCCACGCTGCCCGGCATGGACCGCGTGCGCGACTGGCGCATCGGGCGGCTGCACAACCTCCCCAACGTCGAGATTTACCTCGACAGCCGGCTGGGACCCGACGACGTCGCCGAACTGGGCGCCGACCACGTGATCTGCCCGCCCGGCGCGTCCTGGCGGCGCGACGGCGTGGGTACGATGACCCGTTTCGGCGTGTCGGACATCGCCGAGGCCCGCGCGCTCGCCGAACAACTGGCGGGCGAAGGTCACGACATCACCTAGTGTCACACCAGCGGCACTCGCCTCGTCCTGGACCGAGATGACGAATGAGCAGCACTTCGTCCATGCACGCCTGAGCGAGGCCGGGGTCACGATCGTCACGAGCCGGTATCTGGCCGGGGCGGTGTGTGTGACGCCGTGCGGCTGGGCTGTATTTTCACGGGCCGCGAAATCGAGCAGGCCTGTGACACTCTGATCTGCGTCACGTCACGCGTACTCCGGGACGAACTCTACCGGGCACTGGCCGAGCGCGACACCAAAGGTCTGGCACGCATCGGCGACTGCGAAGTGCCCGGCGCCATCGTGCACGCGGTCCATGCCGGGCACCGTGCGGCGCGCGAGCTCGACGCAGAGATCGATCCCGACATGCCGTTCCAGCGCAAACGCGTGACTGCCCGAAGGGGACCTGCATGGCCGAGACCAAACGCCACTATGTCGCAATCGAACACGGCCTCGATCTTTATGTCGAGGAGACCAGGGAAGGACGCCCGCTGGTTTTCATACCAGGCTGGACCATGATGACCGAGGTCTTCGCCCGCCAGGTCGATCATTTCGCCGGGAACTATCGCGTCATCACCTATGATCCACGTTGCCACGGACGGTCGACCAAGATGCTGCATGGCATCAGCTATCCCCAGCATGGGCGTGACCTCGGCACCCTGATCGACAGGCTGGGGCTGAAGGACCCGGCGCTGCTGCCCTGGTCCTGTGGCGGCATGAAGGTCTGGGAGCTCATTCGCCAGCGTGGCACTGAAGGCATTGCCAGCGTCGTATGGATTGACCTTTCACCCCAACAGATCGAGCGCCGGGACGGCGATTGGGCCGAAGGCGATATCGATTTCATCATCGGCCTTCATCGCGCGCTCACCGACGACTACCGCGCGACGACCCGCGCGTTCTGCGAGGTGATGTGGCAGGGCGAGGCGCCCGGCCGGCAAATTCGACTGGGTCGCCGACCAGTCCATGCAAACGCCGCAATATGCCGCGCTGCCGATGCTCCACATCGTCCACGAAGCCAAGGGCGAGGCGGCGCGCGATTACGTCGCCCGACACTGCTCCGCCGCCAGGGTCGTTCCACTGGGCTTCCACTTCATATTCTGGGAGTTCGCGGACCGCTTCAACGAGGAAGTCACCGCCTTTCTGAAGGAGCACACGTTATGAGCGAATCCCAGTGCATGCGCCGCGGCGGAGCGTGCGGCAGCGTGCGCGCCAAGGACGCCGTCATCCAAACAGGATGGCGCCAGCCCCAGAGCCCCTACCCGCCGTTCGAGATCATGAGCGCCGACCAGATCGAGGCGATCCACTGCGCTGCGCGTCCTGGCCGAACAGGGGCATGCAGATAAGTCACGGCCCCTCCCGCAATCTGCTGGCCGAGCACGACGCAACGGTCGAGGACGAGATGGTCCGGTTCGACCCCGCCATGGTGAGGGAAAAACTCGCCACCGCGCCCGACAGCGTGACGCTGCACGCGCGCAATCCTGAGCGCAACGTCACCATCCGGCCAGGCAGAACCGTAATTGCGGCGGTGGGCGGGCCGGCGTGCGCCACGGATCTGGACCGGGGACGGCGCAACGCGAATTTCAAGGACATGCAGAGCTTCTCACGCCTGATCCAGATGCTGGACGTCATCCACATGGAAGGCGGCGGCGCGATCAAGCCCACCGATCTCCCCGCCGAGACGCAGCATTTCGATATGTACAAGGCGTTCATCACCCTGACCGACAAGGTCTGGACCGGTTATGGCCTGGGCGCGTTCCGTGCCGATGACGGCATCAACATGGCGACCATTGCGCTGGGGACAGACCGTGCAGATCTGCTGGAGAGGTCCGCCGTGCTGACGGTGATCAACTCCAACTCGCCCCGCCTGCTCGACGGGTCGATATCGGAGTGCCTGATCGCCTATGCCCGCGCCGGTCAGCCCTTTGTCGCGACGCCCTTCACGCTGGCCGACGCCATGGCGATGATCGTTCTGGTTCAGTGCGTGCGCCTGGGCGCGACGGTGATCTGTGGCGGCTTCACCAGCAATGTAGATATGAAGACCGGGGCGCCGGAATACTCGCAGGCCGTGCTGATCGGCTGTCAGCTCGCGCAGCGCATCGGCGTACCCTACCGCACCAGCAACGTCACCTCGTCCAACGCGCCCAATGCCCAAGCCGCGTGGGAGTCCATCAATGTCCCTGTGGGGCGCGTTCCTGGGCCCAGGCCGGCATCATCAAGCAGGGTGCGGGCTGGATCGAAGGCGGACTCACCGCCAGTTTCGAGAAGTTCATCATGGATGCCGAGATGCTCCAGATGATGCAGGCCTTCCTGTCGCCACCGAAGATCGACGAGGCGGAGTTTAGGTCTGGACGCCATGGCCGAGGTCAGCACCGGCTACACCCTGGAGCGTTACGAGAACGCGTTCTACAACCCGCTCGTCTCCGACTGGCGCAACTTCGAGACTTGGCAGGACTCGGGCAGCCCGACAACAGCGCAGAACGCCAACAAGGTCTGGAAACAGCTTCTGGACAACTACCGGGAGCCCGCGCTCGATCCGGCCATTGTCGAAGAGCCGGAGGCTTTTGTAAGCCGTAGAAAACAGGAGATTTCCAAAAGTTAGTGAAGGCCGCGACAGCTTCGTATCGGTGTAGCTGCAACAAGTTTTCACTTGTTTGACGTGAAAAATGGCGCACCATGGTCATGATCTGGGTGGCGAAGCTGTGACACGGCTGTTCGTCATGGGCTTGACGGGTACATGCGTCCCTGGATTTGATGTACTGGGTTGTTCGGTCGGAATACTGCCGGGTCAGCCGACCGGACCAAATTTCCGGGTTTGCGATGTCAGATACGTACGGATCAGGTCCGCAAGGCGCGCGCGCCAACGTGAAAGCCACCATCAAATGGTTCAACACGACCAAGGGCTTCGGTTTCGCCCAGGTTTCGGAGGGTGAGCCCGACGTCTTCGTGCATGCTTCGGTGGTGACCAAGGCGGGGATTCACGAACTGCCCAACGGCGCCACCATCGAATGCGACGTGACGAAGAGCGACCGGGGGTTCCAGGTTTCGCGCATTCATCATGTCGATCTCTCGACCGCCGAACCGCCAAGCCAGGGTCACGGCGACGCCTCGCGCCACCGTTTCGACCGCGACGAGGGCGAGGAGCGCGAGGTGACTGGCATGGTGAAGTTCTTCGACGCCAACAAGGGCTTCGGTTTCGTCACACCCGAGGACGGCAGCCGCGACGTCTTCGTGCCCGCGCGGGTGTTGCCCAAGACCGGCATCCTGCGTCTGGAGCCCAACCAGCGCGTCCATCTGCGCTGCCGCGACGGCGACCGCGGGCCCCTGGCGACCTGGGTTGAACTGGCTTAGAGCCCCGACGCTCAAGAGCGGGCCGGTGCCTCAAGGATGCGATTTGGCACGCAGAAACGCGGAGGCACAGAGTAGATCAGCGCAAAAGAACAGGCGTCCACGATTGATCCTGGATATTGAAGAAACTAGAGCGAATCGCAAAACGATCCAACCAAACAATTTGGTCACGCACCAATGCAACGGTGTATCGCTCAAACACTGCGCCTCTGCGTGCCATCCCTTTGTGTTTGCAGATCAGTAGACGTCGAGGTAGCAGCGCCGGTCGAGATCGGTGACATAGCGGCGGGTGAACGCGAACCAGTCGACGAACGCATCCCCGAAAAGTTCCCGCGCGCGGCTCAAGGCGTGCAAGTGGTCGGCCGCGGGCACGCGGAATTCCACGTGCATCGCGCCCGCCGGTCCGGGAATGATTACGTACCGCCGACGTGCGGTTCTGCACGCCCCAAGTTACGGTGATGGGCGCCCAGATTCTCGGCACCATGCAGCGGTAGGCGTTCATCGTGTGGCTGCACATCGCAAGCGTTTCGGGCAGCATGGGGACCAGCCCGCCGACGAAATGGCGCATGGTCGCCGACATGCCATGGGGCGCGTCCGGGTCATGGAAGGCATGACCGCCCTCGGCGGTCTGGAGGGAGATGTGCGTGTGGCCGGACTGGCCGTTGGTCTCATTCGACCACTTGGTCATGAAGGCCGCCATCAGGTCCTGCCGCACGCTGGCGGGGGTCTCGTCGAGCACGAAAAACTCGTATTCGAAGCCCGCCGTCACGGGAAACCCCATGTCCGCCGCCCTGGCGAGCTGGGTTTTGAGCAGGTTGCGCGCGGATAGCCGGCCGATTTCGCCGGCGAAGTCCGCAATGAACACCGCCTTGCCCTCGGCGAACGGGAACAGCCGCCCGGTAGCGGGGTCGATGGGCGCGGGCGCATCGGCCCAATCCCCTTGGCCATAGGACACCTCGGCGACATCCTAGTTGTAGAGGGCCTTGCAGAACTCCTGTCCGGCGGCCAGCAGCTTCAGGAACTTCTCGGTGCCCACGCGTTTGACGCGGAACCGGCTGTCGATATCGAAAATGCCGATATGTACAGCCCGGATTTCCTGGGATTCGAGCTGTGCGGCAACCTGTTCGACGACGGCGGGCTCCGCGCCGCGGCTCACCTAGGCTTCTCCCAGCCACCAGGACGCGGCATCGGGGACTTCCTGACCGTTCTGCACCCACAGGATGCCCTTGACGCAGCGGACGATGAACCAGATCGCCGCCAGCGCGAGGGTCAGGATGCCGATGAAGACAAAAGCGAGCAGAATCGAGATCACCGCGAACAGCAGGAAGAGCCAGAAGGTGCGAATCTGGAAGCGGTAATGGCTCTGCAGCCAGGCCGGCGCCTTACCCTGCGCCGTATAGGCCATGATTACGCCCACGATGGACGTGATGCCGATGACGAACGACGCCAGATAAAGCGCGTAGATAATGACGACCATGCCAGTGTAGCCCTTGTCGACCACCGGCACATTGTTGTTGTCGGTCATGGAACTCCCTTCGCCGATTTCCCCGCCGCAAGCTTGACCAAGCCTGTGCCCGGACGCAAGCCGCCAGATGATGTGATCGGCCAATCGATAAAACGCGTTTACTTGTTCCCCGGCGGCCGTATCATCGGTGTCCTTGGCGTCAAGAAGGCACGCATGCCCAGTACGCCGACAACCTAGGAGACGTTTCAACAATGCATTTCCTTAGAAAACCGAATGTGGAAAAGCTGCAGAATCAGCTGATCCACGGTCACATCAGCCGCCGTCAGTTCGTTCAGGCGACGGCTGTGGCGGGTCTGGCACCCGTCGCTACGTCGATGGCGCCAAGCTCCGTGCGCGCGGCGGATGGGGCCGACCTCAATTATTTCACCTGGTCGGGCTACGAGATCCCCGAACTGCACCAGCCCTATATCGACAAATACGGCGCATCGCCGAGTTGGTCGGTCTTTGCCTCGGCGGAAGACGGACTGCAGAAGATCCGGGCCGGGTTCCAAACCGATCTGTCGCACCCCTGCGTCGACAATGTACCGAAATGGCAGGCCGCGGGCGTGGTCCAGCCGCTCGACACCTCGCGCATCACCGAGTGGGACAACATGTTCCCCGCGCTCCACACCATGACCGGCGCGGTGATCGACGGCGACACCTACATGGCGATCACCGATTTCGGTCTCTCCTCGATCATCTATCGCACCGACATCTATGAAGGCGAGGAAACCTGGGGCATGCTGTTCGACGAGCGCTATGCTGGGCGCATCTGCGCGCGCGGCACGTTCGTCAACCTGTCGATCGCCCTCAAGATGCTGGGCTACGACGTGTTCGAGCCAACGGACGAGCAGCTTGCCGAAGCCGGCGATCTGGCCCGCAAGCAGCGTCCGCTGGTGCGGTTCTACTGGGAAAGCCAGACCGACATGGAACAGGCCATCGCTTCGGGCGAGTGCGTTGCGGGTTATGCCTGGAACGAGGCCTTGGTGAACCTGACCGAACAGGGCATCCCGGTCGCCTTTGCCGCGCCCAAGGAAGGTGCGTTCGGCTGGGCCTGCGGTCTGGTTTACATGAGCGGAGCACCGGCCGACGAACAGCTGGTCTATGACCTCATTGATGCTTGGCTGGCGCCGGAATCGGGCAAGTTCCTGATCGAGGCCTATGGTTACGGCCACGGCAACGCCAAGTCGTTCGATCTGGTCGATCCCTCGACCCTGGCGGCGCTGGGTTATGACGATCCCATGGCGCTGATGAGTGGCACGACGTTCTTTGTTCCGGCCAGCCCGGAATCGGACGCCAAGCAGCTTCAGCTCTGGGAAGACATCCAAGCCGGTCTCTAAAAACCGTATTTGGGCCTGTGGATCGGGGCGCGGAACTTTAAGGAGGGTTTCGCGCCTCTTTTCTATTCGTCCGAAGGCTCCGCTGCGCGGTCGTTCCAGAGCGACCGTATGGTTGCCGTCACGCGCATCCAGGGTGGCCGAACGCATGGAGTGGTTCACCGAGCAGATGAGCACGGCCTGGTACGCGGTTCTGGACCAACTCGACGATTTGGAATTTTATGCTCAGATCGTGATCGTTCTGGTGGCCCTACCGATCACCGCCGTTCTGCGGCGCAAGGTTTCCCTGTTCTGCGGGGCGTTGTTGGGCGTGGACTTGGGTTTCGGCCTGCAGCAGGTCGCGGCCAACTTCATTTCCGGCCTGATCATCCTGATGGACCGCACGATCACGATTGGCGACTACATCGAACTGGAGGACGGGCGGCGGGCACGCTGCACGAGTTCACCATGCGTTCGGCCACCTTGGAAACCTTCGACGGCAAGGACATCATGGTGCCAACGAACGCTTCATCACGACCGCATTCGTCAACTGGCCTCACTACAATCAGAAACAACGCTATTCGCTCAACTTCCAGGTCGCCTACAAGACCGAATCTGGAAAAGATGTTTCCCATCGTGCGCGACATCGTCGCCAGCCAACCCCAAGGTGCCGAGCGGCGACGACCTGCCACTTTCGGAGCGGCTCAATGCGGAAATCCAGAGCTTCGACGATTCGGGCATCACCATCCTGATCGAGTTCTGGATGGAAGGTATCGACGACGGCGACGACTGCGTGGGCGCCGACCTCCTGATGATGATCTGGACCGCGCTCAAAGCCAACGGCATCGAAATTCTCTTCCCGCAGCGCGAAATCAAGATCATGGGGGAAGAGGAGAAGAGCGCGTAGACGGGTTTGGTTTTCTTTTCACCTCAATCGTCGGCGCTCGCTCCGCTCACTTGGCTTCCGCGCCGGTGCAGTCGCACCGTGACGGGCATGAACCTCCGCCTTATGCGCCAGTCGTTCGCTGCTGGCGCGTACCAGGGCGTGGGCAACGCCCAGGAGCCGTCGGCGAGGCGAGGCCTGCCAGCGAAGATTGCGGTGCAGGGTCTTCGTGCCCGTGCCGTCGAGATAGCCGAAGCTGCCGAGAAGAATGTGGTGTTGCCCCAATGCATCGCGCGCATCTGCGAGCGATGCCATTGCATCGAGCCACCGGTCGGGATCTTCGCACAACGCGTCGTAGCCGAGCCGCATCCAGTCGAGAGCGCTGTCTTCGAGGTAACGTGCCGTCATCGTGTTCCGGCGCACCCAGCGCCACAGATACACGACGACAGGCGGCAAGGCGCGCATGAGCGGGCGCGGACCGGCTGGCGGGCGGTCTGTGCGGACCACGGCTTTCGCGATCCATGGTCACCACGCGTGTCAACGTGCTGTCGAGGCAGGCCTGGATGTCCTTTACCAAGTGTACCGCGCAGAGCCGGTCGCCGAAGACGGGTGCGATCGCCTGCAGCGTGGCAAGCGGCTTGGGGCTGTCGGAGACGACCGCAACGACGTAGTTAGACTCGATGTAAGTAATAAGAAGTTATTTCTGTAGATAAGAAAAATATAAATTCTACTTAGTCAACGTAAAATTCAAATTGTTGATCTCAGGAATAAAGAAAAAAGACCCTGTACGTCAGCACCGGGCCCTTTCCTTTAAGTCATCGCTGTCGGCGCGGGTTACGCGGGCGACAGGTCCGAGGCGGCGGGTTTGCCCCGCTGAGTGGTGACTGCGAAGTTGACCTTCTGGCCATCCTGCAGCGTGGCCATGCCGGCCGCTTCAACGGCCGTGGCGTGGACGAACACGTCCTTGCCGCCTTCGTCCGGCTGGATGAAGCCGAAGCCACGGGTGGTATCAAAAAACTTAACGGTTCCGGTCGCCATGGGGCTGACCTCCTTCTTCTCAAAATCTACGCCAAACTCGGCGCGTTGCATCCGCACGATCATCGTGCGGCGCGGTATCCGAATTGGCGTTGTCTTGGAGAGAGTCCCCACGAAGGGGCAGGCGCAGCAAGGCAGGCGTTCGTTCGAACAAGGGGCATATAGGTTATCCCCAGGGTCATTGCAAGGAGGATCGCAGAATTCCGCGGGCGCTCACGGAGTTTAGCTTGACCTGATCGGGGCATCGTTTGGCTTACGCGCCACTGTTCGAATCGCACGCCCTTGGGTGGGTGTGAATCTGAACAGCACTCTATGAACTGGGTCGGACTCACGATGGGTCAAACTGGCCATCGATCCGAGCCATGGCGCGCGGGTGCGGTCGCACCGTTCGGCGGCCGCTTCGTTCTCGCCGCTGAACGGCTTCATGACCTGTTTTTCCGTTTAGCCTCAGGCGCCGGCACTCGCTCCGTTCGTTTGGCTTTTGCGCCTATCGGCATCATAAACAGTGGTGGAGGGCACCTGCCACAACCAGTTCAGGTGATCTTTAGGCGCGAGGCCCCTTGGGACCGACAGGGAAGCGACTGCGTTCCCGCCGCGCATGCGGCGTAAGCCAAGTGAGCGGAGCGAACGCCCGGCGCTTGAGGGAGCAGACAATAACTGGCGGAGCCCACGCTCCGCTGGACCGGGCCTTGCGGCTCTGGGAAGATGGCGCGCACTCTCAAAATGGACCGGCAGCGATGCGTTTTCTTCCCCGTCTGTTCAGAAAGGCCATCAAGAAGGGCAAGCTGACGCTTTCCGCGCCGGGGTTCGGGCCCGAGAGCTATGGCGACGAGGGGCCAGGGCCGGAGGTGGCGGTCCGCTTCACCGACCCGAGCTGGGACTGGAAGATACTACTCAATCCCGAACTGCGTTTCGCCGAGGCCTACATGGACGGCGTGCTGGTCGTGGAGGAAGGCAGCATCGCCGATCTGGTCAACCTCTTCTATGTCAACAAGCGCCGCTTCGACATGAGTGCGAACCAGATCGCGATCAACGGCGTGCTGCGCAAGTTGAAACGCTTCCAGCAGCACAATCCCATAGCCCGCTCGCACGCCAACGCGGAAGCCCATTACAACATTGGCAACGACCTCTACCGGCTCTTCCTGGATGCCGACATGCAGTATTCCTGCGCCTATTTCCCGACCGGGGAAGAGACGCTGGAAGAAGCGCAACTGCTGAAGAAGCGGCTGATCGCCTCCAAGCTGCGCCTAGAGCCAGGCCAGCGGGTGCTCGACATTGGCTGCGGCTGGGGCGGCCTTGCGCTTTATCTCGCCAAAGTGGCGGACGTCGAGGTCGTGGGCGTGTCGCTGGCGAGCGAACAACTCGAACTTGCCCGTGAGCGCGCCAGGACGGAAGGGCTGGAGGGCCGGGTCACGTTTGAATTCCAGGACTACCGCGAGGTCACCGGCACATTCGACCGGATGGTCTCGGTCGGCATGCTGGAACATGTCGGCGCGCATCATCTGCAGGATTATTTCCTGAACGTGCGCGACCGACTGGCCGAGGACGGAGTAGCGCTGGTCCATTCCATCGTCACCAAGGCGCCACCGGGCATCACCAGCGCGTTTATCCGCAAGTATATCTTCCCAGGCGGCTATTCGCCCGCGATCTCGGAGGTTTTCGGCGCGGTCGAACGCTCCGGCCTGTGGCCGCTGGACGCCGAGGTGCTGCGCCTGCATTACGCGTTGACCCTGGAACACTGGGCCAAACGGTTCGCCGAACACCGCGAAGAAGCCGTCGCGCTGAACGACGAGCGTTTCTGCCGCATGTGGGAGCTTTACCTTGCGGCCGCGGGCGGCGTCTTCCGTTACGGCTCCAACGCGGTGCTGCACCTCCAGCTCGGGCGCGAGCGCGACGCGGCGCCGGTGACGCGCGACTATCTCGCCGAAGCAAACAAAACACTTGCCGAACGGGAGGCCCATGTCTGAACGCTGGACCGTGCCCTTGCGCTCTGGCATGACATGGCGACATCCAACCGGGCCGCTTCCATGACCTTCCACCAGTGCCTTGTCGTCCTTGCTACGCTGTTTTCGCTTGCTGTCGCCGCGCCCTCCTCGGCGCAGACGTCCGAAGACATCACCGCTGTGCAGAACTATCTTGCCACCCTGAGTTACGACCCCGGTCCGGCCGACGGCATGATGGGTACCCGCACGCGCACCGCGATCAGCGAGTTCGAGGCGACCCAGGGACAACCGGTGACCGGCGAGGTGAGCGACTGGCTCGTCACGCTGGCCACCGGCGGAGCCGCCGAGACAGGCACCGTGGAAACGACCGACACCATGACGGTCGAAACCGACGTGCTGATCGTGCCCGAGACCACGGCGGACGAGCCGCCCGTTTCGGAACTTTCCGGCGATCCCGGCGCGATCCACGGCGCGGGGTCGCTGGCGTTCAGCGGTCTCGACGATGGCGGCATCCTGGTGACCGAGGGCATTCCCTGGCGCGGCAGCGTATCGGTCAGCCCACGCACACTCACCATCATCTCCACCACCGGATCGCTCTTTTCGGTCAGCCCGGCCGACACCATGCCCGTCCCGCTCGACGGCCAGGTCGTCAACATCCCTGGCTCGCTTTTCGTGCCGCTGTTCCTGGCGAGCGATCCGGGCTCGGCCACTGCGGCCTCGCTCGCCGACGCGGTGGGCATGACCTGGCTTTTCATGGAGGGCGGCCTGCGCTTCGATCTCGACGGGTTTGCTCTGGAAACCGCCGAGGCTGGCGCGACCATGACCTTCATCGCCCAGGGCGTGGAACTGCGCGGTTTCGACCTTCTGCCGCTATAGCGACCATTTAGAGAACCGGCGCGGTAGGAGCCCACTGTTCTCCGGGGTCCTCGATTTCCAGGATCCAGAGATCGGGGTCGTAACCCTGCTGGCGTTCCAGCCACGCCTCGGCATCCGCCTTGGCCACCGGATCGGGGCCCAGCGGACGATCCCAGATCACGGCACCGTCGAGATCCCGGCCGGGCGCGAGCACCAGCACCGATCCGGCCTCGCGCATCAGCTTGACGAGCACCACGCCCGCGTCACGGTCGCCGCGTTTGAGCACATAGACCGGCAGCGCCTGCACGTTGCACTGGCGTATCTGGGCATCGACCCACAATCTGGCCTTGAGACGTTCCTGCATGGTGGCGCCAGCCTATCCCATCACGCCACAGG
Organism: Alphaproteobacteria bacterium; assembly: GCA_965204785.1. Taxonomy (GTDB): domain Bacteria; phylum Pseudomonadota; class Alphaproteobacteria; order SP197; family SP197; genus SP197. Next base: position 2,511,764 of record OZ242015.1, read on the forward strand.
CGCCATCACCGGGGCGCCGCGTGTCGGGCGCTAACGGAAGACCCGGCGCAGCAGGCGCCCATCGATGGCGACGAGGCCCAGGCCGATCAGCGCCATGCCAATGAGCTGTTCGAGCGTCACCGCTTCGTTGAGGAACAGGAAGCCCAACAGCACGGCACTGGGCGGCACCAGCAGGGTCACCAGCATGACATTGCTGCCGCCTGCCCGCTTCAGGATGGCAAAGAACATGAGATAGGCGAGCGTGGTCGAGAGCAGGCCCACACCGATCAGCGCGCCCCAGATCTTCAGCGAGGGAGAAGCCAGCGTCCAGGGTTGTTCCAGGATCATCGCGGCGGGTACCAGTAGCAGCATGGAACAGGTCGCCTGCCCGCTCGCCGCGGTAATCGGAGAAAGGTGACGCAGGCGTCGCCCCCACAGGCCCGCCGTGGCGTAACACATGGCCGCGGTGAGCAGAAGCGCGCCGCCCATAAGCTGACCCTCCGCGCCTTCCAGCGCCGAAGGCCCCATCAGCGCGACCACGCCCAGAAAACCCAGGATGACGCCAGCCAGCCGGTTGTGCGTCAGTTTCTCGTCGCTGGTGACGAAGTGTGCTGCGATCACACCGAAGACCGGCGTTGTTGCATTCAGCACGCCCGCCATGCCGCCGGTGACCCAGACCTGGCCCGTGACGATCAGGCTGAAGGGAAGCGCGTTGTTGAGGATACCCATGACGAAAAGATCGCGCCACGTCGTGCGATCGCGCGGCAGGACCGGGCGCATGATGAAGACGATGGTCCACAGGCCCAGAACACCGATAACCATGCGCGCGGCAACGATCGTGACCGGCGGCAGGGCTTCCAGTGCGACCTCAGCGAAGAAAAACGAGGCACCCCAGACAATCGAAAGCGCGACCAGAAGAACCCAGGCCGTGGCGTCAAGCTGAGGGGTGCGCGGCGACATGGCACGGACTATCGGGGTGTGCGCGCGGTCTGTCATTCCGCTTCTTGCGCATTTTCGACACGGCTCAATCCGGCGACTCTTGCGTCGCCGATCAGTCCCACTAAGGTTCAGCCTGTCACTTGTCTGATAGGTTTGCGTCATGGTTCAGCACCGCCTCCAGCCACTGCTCGCGCCCCGTTCGGTCGCCATCGTCGGGGCCTCGCCCAAACAGGAGAGTTTCGGCTGGTCGTCCTATCGCGCTCTAGTCGATTACGCCTTCGAGGGCGAGGTTCATCTGGTCAATCCCGGTTATGAAGAAATCGACGGGCGGCCCTGCTATCCCAACCTGGCCGCCATCGGCAAGCCCATCGAACACGCCATGCTGAACGTCGCCAACGCCCGGCTGGAGGGTCTCTTCGAAGCGGCCATCGCGGCCGGCATCCCCGCCGCGACCGTCTTTGCGTCGGGCTACCTGGAGGGCGATCCGGGCCTTGTTTCCCGTCTGCGCAAGCGCGCCGCCGAAATCGGCCTGCTGGTCTGCGGCGGTAACGGATCGGGATTCTATAACCGTGCCGAGAACGTGCAGATCGCGCTGGGCTCGGGCCGGGGCAGCCCTGAGGTCGGCCCGGCCACGCTGATCAGCCAGTCGGGCTCGATCTACATGGGCTTGGTCCAGAACGACGGGCGCATGGAATTCAACCTGACGGTCTCATCGGGCCAGGAGATCGCGACAACGGCCGCCGACTACATGGATTACGCGCTGGAGCTTCCATCGACGCGCGCCATCGGCGTTTTCCTCGAAACCGTGCGCGACCCGGAAGGATTTCGCGCGGCCGCCGACAAGGCTTGCGAACGCGGCGTGCCCGTGATCGCGCTCAAGGCGGCGCGCACCGAGGAGAGCAAACGTATGGCGGTCAGCCATTCGGGCGCGCTGGCCGGCGACGATGCGGCCTACGATGCAGTGTTCGATCGCCACGGCGTGCAACGCGTGCGCGAGGTCGACGAATTGATGGCCACGCTCCAACTTGCCACCCAGCCGCGCGTCATGGTATCCGGCGGTCTGGTGGCGATTACCGATTCGGGCGGCGAGCGCGAGCATCTGGCCGATCTGGCGAACGACGTGGGCGTGCCCTTTGCGCGGATTTCCTCGGTGACCATCGCACGTCTGACCGAACGGCTGGATTACGGCCTCGACCCCGTGAACCCACTGGACGCTTGGGGCACCGGCCACGACTATCTCAACATCTTCTTGGACTGCTGGCGCGCGCTGATGGCCGATAAGGACTGTGCGGCGGGCATCTGGGTCGCCGATCTGCGCGACGGAGAGAAATACCGCACGCCGTTCCAGAAGGGCGCGAAAGCCATCGCCGAGGAAACCGGCAAGCCGATGGTCTTTGCGACCTGCGTGCCCAACGGCATCATCCACGAAACCGCGCGTGCGCTTTACCGCGACGGGGTTCCGCTCATAGACGGGCTCGACAACGCGGTCACCGCCGTGGCGCGCATGATGGCATGGCGCGACCACCGTCCGGCATCGGCCATGTCCACGCCTGCCCCTCCCGGCGACGCGATTGTTGAACGCTGGTGCGCTCGGCTGGCCGATGGCGCGCCGCTCGACGAAAGGGAAGGTCTGGCGCTGGCAAGCGACTTCGGCATCGCCGTGCCCGAATCCGCGATCATCGAGGATGCCGAGGCCGCCGTCGCGGCCGCGGCCGGGATGAACGGCCCGGTCGTCCTGAAAACCGCCATGCCGGGCATCGCGCACAAGTCCGATGTGGGCGGCGTGCGCCTGAAACTCCAGGGCGAGGAAACCCTGCGCGAGGAATGGCGGGACATGGCCAAGCGTCTGGGCCCGCGCTGCCTAGTCGCACCCATGGCGCCCGGCGGCACCGAAATGGTGTTCGGCCTGGTGCGGGACGATCAGTTCGGCCCGCTGGTGTTGATCGGCACCGGGGGCGTCCTCGTCGATGTGCTCAGAGACAGCCTGCTCGCCGTTCCGCCCTTCGATGCCGCCCACGCGCGCGGCCTGATCGATCGCCTGAAGGGCCGCGCCCTGCTCGATGGCGCGCGCGGCGGACCCGCCGCGGATATCGACGCGCTCGCCGATGCGCTCGCCCGCTTCTCGGTGCTGGCCGCCGCGCTGGGTGATAGGATTGCTGAACTCGACCTCAACCCGGTGATCGCCGGGCCGGACGGCGCGCTTGCCGTCGATGCCTTGGTGATACCGTCCGTGAAATCATAAAGGAGGAGAAGACCATGGCCGGAGACGTGCTCTGCGACATCAAGGACAAGGTCGCCAAGGCGACCATCAACCGCGCCGACAAGTTCAATTCCATGAACCCGCCGTTCATGAAGGAACTTTCGGACACCTTCCGCAATCTCGACGACAACAAAGACGTATCGGTCATCATCCTGACCGGCGACGGCAAACATTTCGGCGCGGGCTACGACCTGAAATACGAGTGGGGCAAGACTTACGGCCGCGGCCCCATGGGAACGCGCAAGATGCTCAAGGATTGCGCCGACTTCGAATTCGGGCCTTGGGACTGCTCCAAACCGGTCATCGCCATGGTGCGCGGCTATTGCCTGGCCGGTTCGTGCGAACTCGCCATGATGTGCTGCATCACCTATGCATCAGAGGAGGCGATGTTCGGCGAGCCGGAAATCCGCTTCTCCACCGCGCCGCCAGCGGTCATCATGCCCTGGATCATCGGCCTCAAACGCACGCGCGAGCTACTCTATACCGGCAACATGATCACGGCGGAGGAAGCACGCGATTTCGGCATGGTCAACAAGGTCTTTCCCGCCGACAAGCTGGAAGAGGAGACCATGAAATACGCCAAACGCGCCGCGGCGATCTCTCTGGAAGGCCTGCAGACGACCAAGGCCGCGATCAATCAGGGTGCCGAAATCGCCGGCCTGCGCAACGCTATCACCTACGGTGTGGAAGTCGGCGGTATCCTTGATGCCCAGGAAACCGAGCAGTACAAGCAGTTCGAAGCCGTGAAGAAGGAAAAGGGCCTTTCCGCCGCTATCCGCTGGCGCGAAAGCCAGTTCGAGTAATCGCGACCAGGCGGTTTCAACCGATACAACCAGGCGTTTGCCGAAATACGAGAGCATTGCTTCGAGACAGTCGGCGGCTTCGACAAGTGCTTCCTCAAACGTATCGCCCTGCGTCACTCCCCAGGAAAAATCGGGAAAGATCACGACATATCCGTCACTATCCTCTTCGAGCGATACGGGGCAGGCATAGTTTGCGGTCATGGCTCCTTTCCTCAAAGATCGTCAACGTCGATGCCGAGTCGCGGGCACATGGCGCGCAGCGCTCCGGCCTTCAGTTCCTTGCGGCGATCGCCCAGCACCAACGTGCCATGACTGCCTTTGCCGCGCCGGGCATCGAACACCATGGATACGCCGCGTTTCCTCGCAAACTTACGAACCCTGGCGATAAACTAGCGACCGTTCATCAGACATCATATCCAAATGTACGATATCAAGATCACCCGTCCGCGCCGTCTTCCGGGTAGACGCCGAAGAGTTCGGACATAGGCATCCAGCCCTTGAGACCCTCGACCTCGATGCGGCACCATATGCCGTCACAGGTGATCAGGTTGCCCTGGATGCCAGGTTCGGCCCGGAAGACCGGGGCGTCGTCGCGCGAGGGGCCGCCATAGGCCGTGCGTACGATCTTGCCCGAGACGATGACGCTGCGAATGCCCGAAAGCAGCGTGCGGTGGATCCAACCTTCGGTGCCGTCGATGTCGCGCACGTAACGCCACTGGTCGTATTCCTTGATGATCTCGACCGGCAGGTCCTTGCGCGTGTAGACCCAGTTGATGGGATAAGTCTTGCCCGGCCCGGCGCGCATGTAGACCTCATCGGCCTTGAGCGAAACAAAGCGGGGCAGCGGCAGTGCCTCATCCTGGGCCCATGCAACGCCCGTTCCGAGAAGTCTGGCGGAAAAAAAGAGAATCGCACACAGCATTGCCGCGTTGCGTTGTTTCACCGGTTCGTATTTGCTAAAGAGCGCGCGCCCCGAGAAATCGCAGTGTCCCAGCGAGGCAGACAAAAAACGCATGGCCCGAGCCAAAAAAACCATTGTCATCGTAACCCGACAGCTTCCCGACGTGATTGAAACGCGGATGATGGAACTGTTCGACACCCAACTCAACGATGACGATCATTCCATGACGCGCGACGAACTGGTTGCCGCGGTCAAGAGCGCCGACATCCTGGTGCCGACCCTGACCGACCGCATCGACAAGGGTATCCTAGCCCAGGCCGGCGACAACCTCCGTCTGATCGCAAACTTCGGCACCGGTGTCGACCATATTGATCTCGCCGCGGCACGGGAACGGGGTATTACCGTGACCAACACGCCCGGCGTACTGACCGAGGACACCGCTGATATGACCATGGCGCTGATCCTGGACGTGATCCGCCGGGTCAGCCAGGGCGAGCGGCTGATCCGCAGCGGCGAGTGGACTGGCTGGGGGCCCACCACGATGCTGGGCCACCGCTTGTGGGGCAAGCGTCTGGGCATCATCGGCATGGGCCGCATCGGTTCGGCCGTGGCGCGGCGCGCGCGGGGTTTCGGCCTCTCGATCCACTATCACAACCGGCGCCAGCTTCCCGAACATGCCGAACAGGAGCTCGAAGCGACTTTCTGGGAGAGCCTGGACCAGATGCTGGCCCGCATGGACATCATCTCGGTCAACTGCCCTCATACGCCCGGCACATTTCACCTGCTCTCGGCGCGCCGCCTGAAACTGCTGAAGAAGACCGCCGTGATCGTGAACACCTCACGCGGCGAGGTGATCGACGAGCAGGCGCTCACGCGCATCCTGCGCGACAGGCAGATCGCCGGCGCCGGCCTCGACGTCTTCGAACACGAGCCGGCCGTGAACCCCAAACTGCTCGCCCTCGACAACGTCACCCTGCTGCCCCACATGGGCTCGGCCACGATCGAAGGCCGCATCGACATGGGTGAAAAGGTCATCATCAACATCAAGACTTTCGCCGACGGGCACAAGCCGCCGGATCGGGTGATCGATACGCTGCTATAGGAACGCATCTGGTTTGAGGTTTTCGCCATTGTCACCGCCAGGCACCCAGGGCACCCAGCGGATTTTTTGTTTAGCCTCAACTGCCTGCCTGCGCGAGGCCGGGGCTTCGGCGTAGGCAAGCCGGCGCATGCTCCGCATGCTTGGCTTCCGCGCCATGCGGCTCGGGGACGCGGTTACGTCCCTGTCGGCCCATAAAGGGCCTCCCGGTTTTTGTTTGTTCCCTCAAGCGCCGGGAAGCGCCGGGCGTTCGCTCCGCTCACTTGAGGGAACAAACTAACGCGCGTCAACGCACAAACCTGCCCTCACCCCGGATCGCGTGGGCGATCTGGTGGTGGAAATGGAGGGTACCGGCATCCCAGTAGGGGGAGAAGCGGCCGCCGTCGTAGGCGTCGCACGTGCGGCCTTCCTGAAGGCGGCGGCAGATGCCGGAGTCCTCGTTGTTGAGGTTGGCCCAATCGGCGATTACGGCCTCGCGTCCCGCACGGTGCTCTTCGCCGGCCGCCTCGTCCATGAAATAGAACCAGACATGCATGATGGTCTTGTCGACCCCGACCGGCTCATAGCTGAAGATATTGGCGTAGCTCGGGAAGATCGCCATCGTCACGTTGGGGAAGATGTTGCTGAACGGCGAGATGTTCCGTGTCTCCACCGGGAGGTTCGGAAACTCGGGAATCTCGGGCGCGTCGGGATCGACGGTGAGGCCCAGACCCTCCGCGCCGATGACAAACTCGTTGAACATGTGCGCGCCGCCGGGACGCATGCCGGTGCGCTTGTATACATCCTGGGCGTCGTGGAGCGCCGGGTGGACCATGAAGACGTGGTAGTTGTCGCAGAAGTTCTCGACCACCAGTTTCCAGTTGGCGTGGAATTCGAAGGACTGATAGTGGGCAAGACGCAGCGCGCCGAAATCCCAATCGGCGTATTCCTTGAAGGCGGGGGCCATGTAGTCCTCGAACAGTGGGGCCTCACCGTCGATGTTGACGAAGACCCAGTCGTGCCAAGCGGCCGAGCGCACCTCGAACAGGCAATCGCGATCTTCCCTGCTGCCCTCACGGTCGTGATCACGCGGGCCGTGGTAGTGTGGGCGCCTGCGCAGCGCGCCGTCCAGCCCGAAGGCCCAGCCGTGATAGGGGCATGTAAGGGCTGCGGCCTTGTCCTGATCCTCGATCACCAGGCGCGCGCCGCGGTGCGGACAGACGTTGAAGAAGACGCGCGTGTCACCCTTGCGGTCGGTCGTCATGAAGAGATGGCGGCCAGCGACCTCAATGCACTTCACCGCGCCCGGCTCGGCGACCGCGCTGCGGGACCCGGCAAAGATCCAGGCGCGCGCGAAAAGATACTTGCGCTCAAGCTCCAGGAAGGCGGGATCGGTGAACGCCTCGTTGGGCAGGCCCTTGGCATCACCCGTCTCGGCATCCATCCCCGCCATCGTCGTATCGGAGACAGCCTCGTGCAGCTTCTCATGCTGCAGATCCCGGACAATATTCATCTCGACACTCCTGCCACTGGAGGTTGTCGAACAAGCGTACAACCAAGTCAGGCCGGACGGAAGCACGCTCTGGCCTAGCCAAAGCCCGTGTGCGACGATAACGGGCAGCAGACTGGAGTGAGGCCATGAGCAATCCAGGTGACAGCGCGGGCCACAATGAGGGCGCAAGCCCCTATGTGCCACCGCTGCAACGGACCACGGGAAGCCCCCCGCCGGTCGCGGCGAACGGCGGACTGAGCTACATGTCCTTCGACAAGGATGGCGATGCGGGCACCGCTGCGGCGATCCGGGCCGCACTCAACCAGATAGCCGAGGGCAAGGTCCATGCCTTCGTCGACAAGGTCGAAAACGCGCCAGCCGGTCCGGTCGAGACCGAATGGGGCCCGGGTTTCCGCAACTACGAGGAGTGCCTGGCCTTTATCCGGGAGACCGGCATGAGCGCGCCCGAGGGCGGCGTGGTTCTGCCCCTGCGTTACACTGCACTGGAAGAGCCCTCCTATGTCGCGGTTTCATCGAACGCATTATGGCGCGATCCCGCGCGCAAGGCCGAGGCGGAGTTGTTACGCAGCGACGAGGAAAACCTTGCCAAACGCAGTCTCTATTTTCCCCAGGTTTTGCGCGACGCGCGGCGCATCGGGGAGTATTACCCCGGCCTTTCGCCCGACAGCCCCGAATGCATGGATAAGCTAGGCGTCGCACTCGCCCATTGGGAATCGGCGTGCCGGAACTTCTATGATCACGAAGAGGTCGAGAGCGTCTTCTATCCGGAGATGGAACGACTTCTGCTCGACTTCTTTCCCGGCGCCACGGACGCACTGGTCTACAACCACGATGTCTTCGACAAGGACTACGATGGGGATCCGTCTGAGGATCAGGACGCGAAGAACCCTGGCGTCAACAAAAACTATGTCAATCTCGTCCATAACGATCTCAACGACAATTCGGGCCGGGTGCGCTGCCGTGAACTGCTGACGAAAAATCTGCGGAACTTCGGGCGCACGCAGCGCTACACCGAAGCACAGGCCGACGAGAAGATGTCGCGCCGGTTCATGTCGATCAATCTGGCCAAGCCCATAGAGACGGTCGAGCAGTATCCCTTCGTGCTTGCCGCCTGGCCGTCGTTCGCCGATCAGCCCTATATCGTGAACTACCGCATCTATGACGATCGTGTCGGCGAGACGACGCGCTTCGCCTATCGCCCGGACCACGAGTGGTACTGGATACCCCGGCAGACCCCGACCGAGGTTTCGATGCTGAAGTGTTACGATTCGGTCCGGGACGGTTCGGTCTCGCGCTGGTCGTTCCACACCGCCTGCAAGGACCCCACGGCGCCTGATGACGCGCGCTGCCGGCGGAATGTAGTGGTCCGATCCTTCGTGTTCTTCTGACCGGCATCTCCAACCGTTGAGTTGCTCTAAGCCGCATTCGCGCGGCAGCGGTAAAGAAACCGCGATAACAATGGCCGGCATCGGAGCGGAAGCGCGTGTGGCAAGCGCCATGAGCTGCGCCTCGGGCAGGTCGAAGAACGTCAGCATGCATGCGATGCGCGCTTCGAGTTCTTCGCCGCGGGGAAACTCGGTGGCGACAAACCCGTTGTGGCTCTCCATGGCGGCCACATCAACGGCCGTGTATGGTCTCGAATGGCAAGCTAATGTACGCATCATCTCCGCTTTTTTCGGGAGACGGAGCGGGCCGGTGCGCCACAAATCGGTCATGCCCCGAGGGTGGACGAACAGTGGCCCTTCCCTTGTCTGCGAAACGCCGTGTTGCCGGTCGGCAGCGGCGCCTCTGTACAAATACATGCGTCCGGTCAAGCCGGAACACCGTCAAAGCGTGACGATCTGACCCTCGCCGACTGCCTGGTAGAAGGTCACCAGGCCGGTGACCTCGATGTCGATGTCGTCGCGCAGGGCTGAAGCATCGCTATCGAGCGCCTTCAGGCCGGTCTCGCAGACCATGAAGGAGATCTCCATGGCCGAGCAGGCCCCCAGCAGGGTCTCGAAATCGGCCAACCCCCGGTCCTTCAGGACATCGTCGCGCGATGACTCATTCAGGCCGCGCCAGCCCTCGTCCGCCATCAGCGCAGACACGCCATCCATGGTGAAGAACGGCGTCACGGGCCGGTCGATGGCTGCGGCCGCCGAGGCCATCATCAGCGCGTAATGCACGCGCATGTAATCGCCCGAGAGAACGACGAGGCCTAGGGGTGTTTTTTCGCTCATGCCTTAACTCTCTCTTCCGTCATGGCCTGCCCTGACCGGGTGATCCATGCCTGAGCAGAGCGAGCGTGCCGTGACAGAGGCATGCGAAGCATTTGGGAGCGCTTGGTCGAGGCAACGTGCCCGACAGGCTCTTCGCATCTCCCTGCGCCAGGCCTGCCTTCGCTGGGGATCATGATACCGAGACGGGCCGGGTATGGCGTGTTGTTGCTTCACGCTCACGACTGGTTCGTCCGGGCGTGGCCGGTTAGGTCGGTGATGGTCGCCTGGCTGCCGCACAGTGCGCAGTCGGGATTCTTGCCGTATTCGACGCGGCGGAATTCCGTGCCCAGCGCGTCATAAATCAGCAGCGTGCCGACGAGGCTCGTGCCGATGCCCAGGATTTCTTTCAGCACCTCGGCGGTCTGCAGCGTTCCCATGACGCCCGCGATGGCGCCGAAGATGCCGGCCTCCGAACAGGATGGCACCAGACCCTCGGGCGGCATCTCGGGGAAAAGACAGCGATAACAGGGGTTCTCGTCCGATTCGTGCGCGCGGAACGTGGTGAGCTGGCCATCGAAGCGCATCATGGCCGCACTCACCAGCGGCTTCTTGGCGAGATAACAGGCATCGTTGATGAGATAGCGTGTGGGGAAATTGTCCGTGCCGTCGCACACGAGATCGTAGCCCGACACGATATCCATGGCGTTGTGATGCTCGATCCGCTCCCGGTGGCGGATCACGGTGACGCCGGGATTGAGCGCCTTCACCATGGTTTCGGCGCTGGCGGTCTTGTCCATGCCAACACGCTCGGTGGTGTGCGCGATCTGGCGCTGCAGGTTGGAAAGTTCGACCTGGTCGTTGTCGACCACGCCCAGCGTGCCGACCCCGGCGGCCGCGAGATACATCATGATCGGCGCGCCCAGCCCGCCCGCGCCGATCACCAGCACCCTGGCGTTCAGCAGCTTCACCTGCCCCTCGCCGCCGACCTCCGGCATGACGATGTGACGCGCATAGCGGTGTAGCTGCTCTTTGGTGAAGTCGTTGATGTCCATCGCCACCTTCCTAACACGCATCCGACCGCGGTCATGTCAGCGTTTCTCCAGCGGCACGTTCTTGTGCTCACAGGAAAACGCTGCGATCTCGCCACGGCTGTGCTTGAGATGGACACGCTCGGTCGAGGTGGGTTGGTATTCTAGGGGCACACCTTCGCGACGCGCCGTGGCGGGCCGGATGGGGCGGGGTGCGAAACCGCCTCTGCAGTTGGGACAGATGTTGGCGAGCAGTTGCTCCACGCAGTCGGCGCAGAAGCAGTCGGCGCAGAAGGTGCATTCGTAACTGCAGATACGCGCGTCCGTCGCACCGTACGGCAGGTCCTTGTCGCAAGCTTCGCAGTTGGGGCGCAGTTGCAGCACGGGCCTTCTCTCAAGCTATTCCGGTGGAGCCGTGGCCGCCGGCGCCGCGTTGGGTCTCGTCGAGTTCGGTGACCTCTTCAAGACCGGCCTGCACAACCGGGGCGACAAGCATCTGGGCGATGCGTTCGCCGCGTTTCACGGTGAAGGGCTCCGGGCCGAGGTTGATGAGCAGTACCTTCACCTCACCGCGATAGTCAGCATCCACCGTGCCGGGGCTGTTCAGCACCGTAACGCCGTGACGCGCGGCAAGGCCCGAGCGGGGGCGTACCTGGACCTCGAATCCGTCGGGGAGAGCGATGGCAAGACCGGTGGGCACCATGACGTGGCGGCCCGGTGCCAGCACGACATCGCCGTCGACCGCGGCGCGCAGATCCATGCCAGCCGCACCGGGCGTAGCATAGGCAGGAAGATCAAGGCTGGCGCCGTGGGGCAGTCGCACGACATGCACGGTGACACTCATGCAGCCAGGAACCCAGCGATTTCTCGCGCCAGCCGTTCGGCAACCTGCTGCTTGGCCATGCGCGGCCAGGCATCCGCACCATTAGCGGTCACCAGATGCACGCTGTTGTCGTCGCCGCTGAAGGTGCCGGTGCTTTCCGAGACATCGTTGGCGACGATCCAGTCGCAGCCTTTCCTGGCGAGTTTGGCCTGGGCATAGGGCACGACGTCGCCGGTTTCGGCGGCAAAACCCACGACGAGCGCGGGGCGCCGGTCGTTGCGCACCGAAAGGGTGGCCAGAATATCGGGATTTTCGGCAAGCGAGAGTTCGGGCAGGCCGGCGCCGTTCTTCTTGAGCTTGGCCTGTGCGGCTTGGGCCACGCGCCAGTCGGCGACGGCCGCGGCGCAGACCACGACATCGGCGGGCAGCGCCTTCTCGCAGGCATCGAGCATGTCGCACGCGGTCTCGACGCGCACGACCTCAACGCCGGCGGGGTCGTCGAGCGCGACGGGCCCCGAAACCAGCGTGACGCGCGCGCCCAGCCGGGCGCAGGCCGCGGCGATGGCGTGGCCCTGCTTGCCCGAGGAGCGGTTGGCGATGTAACGCACGGGGTCGATGGGCTCGTGGGTAGGCCCGCTGGTCACCAAGGCGTGACGCCCGGCAAGGGGACGGTCTTCGCGTGATGCAAAGTGATCTTCGATGGCGGCCAGAATGTCGGCGGGCTGGCTCATGCGGCCCGAACCAATCTCGCCGCAGGCTAGGTCGCCCGCGTCCGGTCCGACCGTGGCGATGCCGTCAGCCAGCAGACGCGCGACGTTGCGCCTGGTCGCGGCATGGCCCCACATCATGGTGTTCATGGCCGGCGCGATGAGCACCGGTTTGTCGGTGGCAAGCAGCACGGTGGTGGCGAGGTCATCGGCGAGGCCCGCGACCATGCGCCCCATCAGATCGGCCGTGGCCGGTGCCACGACGACCAGATCGGCCTCACGCGAAAGCCGGATATGGCCCATCTCGGCCTCGTCGGTGAGCGAGAAGAGATCGGTATAGGCCTTCTCGCCGGAAAGGGCGGCCACGGAGAGCGGCATGACGAAGTTCTCGGCACCGGCGGTCATGACACAGCGCACGGAAGCGCCAGCGTCCTGCAGCCGCCGGATCAGTTCCAGCGACTTGTAAGCCGCAATTCCGCCGGAAATCACCAGAAGAATGCGTTTGCCGTCGAGCATCGAAAAAGTCCCATTATGTAGTGTACAGTATATGCGATTGCGACGCCACTTGCACCGGCGGAGCATCAGGCGAAGACATCGGAGATGCGCTCGCTGATGCGGTGCCGCGACCGGAACCTGTATGCGTGGCGGGGTTCGTGCATGGGTCCTCCGGTCAAACTTGTATGGGATTTGGCGATCGGAGGTTACGGTTTGGTTTCCGCTCACTCACCAGCTTGGGAGAGACTGATGAACGACCTTGCGCGACACACCTCACCCGCCGGGATTGACGATGGGCCGGAGTGCTGCCTTGTTGCAATCGAGTTGAGCAAGAAGAGCCGGTTGCCGGGCTCGCGGACGGCTTTGGTTTCTGGGGCTCGGCGCCAGGGTCGCGCGCACGCCGGGGCACCCGGTGGAGTCCGCCTCGTGCTGCGAGGCGGTCTGCGACGGGTTCTGGCTGCATCGTCTTTTGCGGGTGCATGGGGTTGTGAGCCATGTGTTCGATGCTGCGGGCCTTCAGGTGGGTCGCCGCGCGAGGCGGCCAGGACCCCGGCCGGATCGACGTACGGGTTCTTGTGTGCGCTCCGATGGCGCATCTGCGCGGCGAGCCCAGAGCAGTGAGCGTGGTTCAGGTCCCGACCCGGAGCGGGAGGACGCGCGCCGGCTGCATTGCGAGCGCGCCCGCCCGGTCAACGGGCACATCCGGCACGTCAACCGCATCAGGGGTCTTCCGGCGACCCGGGGCATCTGCGGCTGCCGGCCGCTGCTGCTCGAGGGGACGCGCGGCGCGGCGAGGGGCGCCCGGCTGTGGCTGCGCCACCGGCCCCAAAGCACGCGCTCAGCCTCTGGTTCCGCGAGCGCGTCGGCACGCAAAAGCGACGCACCCGGCGCAGCGCCATCATCGCCATGGCCCGCAAACTCACCATCGCCCTGTGGCTCCGCCTCGAAACCGGCCTCGTCCCTGACGGCGCCGTGCTCAAGGCCTGACAGCAGCGCGCAGGGCGATGACAGGATCCAGGGAGCATGTGTGATCGGCTTCGGCCATGGCTGTAAAACGCCGCAATCAAGACGGGTCCCATCCCCCTGGAGTCCGACGCCCTCGCACGCCCGTGCATGAGGGACCCTGGTGCGGCAAACGAAAATCCGACCGGATACAGGTTTACGCGGCGTGTGCCGCGGCACTCAAATCAGGCTCCATCCCTGGATCACAACGCCTTGAAACCCAACAAAACTCATACAAGCCGATGGACGACTCAGGGCGGCAAGGAAACGTCTCGTGGCATCAGCCCCAAGGGCCGGCGGCCCCGGCCATTGCGCGCAGGCGGTGGATGCGTTCGGCCGTCGCGGGGTGGGTGCTGAACAACCCGTCGACCTTGTGCGCATGCAGCGGATTGATGATGTAGACGTGGGCCATTGCGGGGTTCTCCTCGGCAGCGCGGTTGTCGATGCCGCGCGCGGCCCGGTCCATCTTCTCCAGCGCAGAGGCCAGCCATAGCGGTTGCCCACAGATTTCCGCACCGTCGGCATCGGCGCTGAATTCGCGCGTGCGGCTGATCGCCATCTGCACCATGGCCGCGGCCAACGGCCCCAGGACCGCCATCAGGATAACCCCCACGATGCCCAGGGGATTGTTGCGGTTGCCGCCGAAGAACATGGCGAAGGTCGCCAGCATGGAAAGCGCGCCGGCCATGGTCGCCGTGACGGTCATGATCAGCGTGTCGCGGTTTTTCACATGCGCCAGTTCATGCGCCATGACCCCTGCGATCTCTTCGGAGGTCATCATCTTCAGCAGACCTGTAGTCGCCGCGACCGACGCGTTCTCCGGGCCGCGTCCGGTGGCGAAGGCGTTGGGCTGGGCAGTCTCCATGACGAACACCTTGGGCATGGGCATTCCGGCACGCTGGGCAAGCTGCTCGACGATACCGTAGAATTCCGGTGTGCTCGCACGGTCGACCTGACGCGCGCCGTTCATCCGCAACACCATCTTGTCAGCGTTCCAGTAGGCGAAAAGGTTGGTACCCGCGGCCATTAGCAGCGCGATCAGCATGCCGCCCTCGCCGCTCATGAGATAGCCGCCGACCAGGAAAATCGCGGTCAGCACGGCCATCAGCATGAAGGTTTTCATCATCGCCATGTCATGAATCTCCGCCCCTGGATATGGGAAAGGCGCGGGCCTCACTCAAGACCGCACCCCTTCCAACCATTGGGCCTCCATGGCGTTCCCGGTGTCAGGCTTCGCCGAGACGCTCCAGGATCCAGTCGCGGAATTCCGCCACGCCGATCTCCTCGGGCATCAGGACGCCCTCGCGGTAGAGCCTGGCGTGCATGCCCTTCTGGTTGAGTTCACTCGCCGCGCCGTCCTCGGCAATCACCTGCTTGGCGAACCCGACGATGTTCTCCAGGTCGAAGTCGGGATGCTCCATCGCACCCTTGGGGAACAACCATTCGGCCGTGACTTCCGTCTCCTCGGGCCCCAGAGGCCGCATGCGCACGATGCGCATATAGTCGGCATGGCCGACCATGAACATGCTGGGCCAGGAAATGACATAGGTCTGCCCCATCGCCTTGCTGACCTCGTCCAATCCCGGAATAGCGACGGGCGATGCCTCGCCGTTGCTTGACCAGCTCCGCGCGCCCTGGCGCAGGCCGCCCTGGTACCTGGGATCGGCATCCTCGGCATGGCTGGAATAGTCCGGGTCCTGGTATTTGCCCGAAATACGCCGGCCGTAGATTGGCACAAGCTTGACGAGGCCGGGGTGCACGTTAGGGCAGTGCAGACATTCGTTGAAGTTGTCCCAGAAACCCTTCCAGTTGCATGCCAGCGTCTTCACGAATCGATGGCCCAGTTCCAGCTCCTCGATGGGCCAAGCATCAAACCTGCCGGGGTCTCGGCGCATGGCGCTCGAGAGCTGCTGGGGCGCTTCGGAAAGGTTGATGAAGACAAGACCGCGCCAAGTATCGACGTGGACCGGGTAGAGACCCAGTGCCGTGGGATCGAAGCCCTCGGGCGTCGACAGCGACGTGGTCGCGGCCAGACTGCCATCCAGCTTGTAGGCCCAGTTGTGGTAGGGACACACGATCCGCTTGAACCTGAAGCAGCCCTCTTCGGCGATGCAGAGCTGGGATCCCCGATGCCGGCACGTGTTGTGAAAAGCGCGCAAGGAACCGTCCTCGTCGCGCACGATCAGCACACTTTGATCCCCGACCTCGTGCACGCGGTAGCTGCGGGGTTCCGCGAGCGCCACGTCGGGACAGACATAAAGCCAGTCGCCGTACCAGATGGTGTCGAGCTCACGCTGGTGGTGCGCTGAATCGAAGTAGAAATGCGCGGGCAGGGTCCGCTCGGGCTTGGTCAAGCCGCGATAGATTACGCGTTCGGCAGCAGCCATGGTCTCGTCTCGCAAGCAGGTCACGATCGGGTACGGACGCTAGCGGAATTTCATGGCGAAGACCACATGGATCGCCGTAAACCAGCCTCGGGCTGGCCAAAATGCTGAGAAATCTGCACAATGGTGCAAGCAACGCGCCGTGGAGCGCGGGAAATGAACGAAGAAACCGACGAATCGAGAAAACGGCGCGAGGAGGTTGCCCGGCTGCGGTCCGCGGCGCGCTCGACGACGCCGGAAGCCTACAAGGTGAAGACGTCCAAACCCGCAGCCGACCCCATCGTCGGTGCGGGCGATTCCTATTCCACGCTGTTCGGCGCCTATTTCGCCGGCTCGACCGGCTGGCGTCAGCATGTCGCCACCGCACTGCAGCTCGGCGCTTACGGCATCGCCTATGTCATTCTGATCCTGATGCTGAACTTGGCTCAATGCGAGTGGTGGTACGAACCGGGCATGTATTCCGGACGCACGGAGTCTGAACGCGTCGGCGGGCGCTGACGCCTGCCGCCGAACTGGCTTACCGCTGCACTCTGTGATTTGTTGCTTCCGGCACAAGGGAGCCTCGTTTCATGAGTACTGCGCTGTTTGATCTCACCGGCAAGGTCGCGGTTGTCACCGGTTCGGGACGCGGCCTGGGACACGCCATGGCGCGCGGGCTTGCCGGGGCGGGCGCCAAGGTTGTGGTCGCCGGACGTATGGCAAGCGATCTTGAGGAAAGTGCCGCCGACATCGCCGCGGACGGCAACGAAGCGTGCGCCATCGCGTTCGATGCAACCAGTCGCGCGGACTGCTGCCGCCTGTTCGACGAGGCCATCGTGGCCTTCGGCCATCTCGACATCGCCGTCATCAACCACGGCATCGGCCGCGCCAAGGCCGCCGTCGACGTCACTGACGAGGAACTGGCCGAAATGATCGACATCAACCTCAAGTCCGCCTTTGTCTGCGGTCAGGAGGCCGCCCGGCGCATGGTCGATCAGGGCATCGGCGGCGCGATCATTTTCACCTCATCGACGGGCAGCCTGGTCGCCTTCGACAAGCTCTCGACCTATGGCGCGGCCAAGGGCGGGGTCGACCAGATGTGCCGCCACTTCGCGCAGGAACTCGCTCCCCACAACATTCGCGTCAATGTCGTGGCGCCGGGCTACATGGAACACCATATGCGCGGTGCGGGCGAACGCCACGACAGTCCGGAAATGGATGAGCACATCCGCCTGACTACACCTATGGAACGGCGCGGCCGGTCAGAGGAGATGGTCGGTCCAGTCATCTTCCTCGCGTCGGATGCCGCGAGCTTCGTCACCGGCCACATGATGCCGGTCGACGGCGGCTACGTGGCGATCTGATGCCCCTGGCTCGCACCAGCGCGTACCCTGCCGCGGGTGGTCTGGGGGAGCGGGCTGATGCAGAATTCAATCCGAAGGACAAGATCATGACCACGAACCCTCTGTTCGATCTCACGGGCCGTGCCGCCATCGTCACCGGCGCGGGCCGCGGCCTGGGTGCGGAGATGGTGAGAGCTTTGGCCGCCGCGGGCGCCAACGTTGTCGCCGCAGCGCGCACGCCTGACGGCATCAAGGCGACGGCCAAGGCGATCAAAGCGGCGGGCGGCAAGGCCCACGCCGTTGCCTGCGATGCAACCAAACGGAAAGACGTCGAACGGCTGATCGAAGAGACGGTCGCGAAGTTCGGTAGCCTCGACATCATGGTCGTCAACCACGGGCTGGGACCGGCCAAGGACCTGCTGGAGGTCACCGACGAGGATCTCGATGCGGTGATAGGCGTCAATCTCAACAGCGCCTATGTCTGCGCCCAGCTTGCCGGCAAGCGGATGATCGACCAGGGCAAGGGCGGGGCCATCGTCATCACCTCGTCTTCGGCCAGCCGTATCGCCTGCTGGGGTTATTCCTACTACGGCGCGTCAAAGGGCGGCGTCGATCAGCTTGTGCGCCAGCTTGCCCAGGAATGGGCGCCCCACGGCATCCGCGTCAACGCCCTCAACCCCGGCTATACCGACAACGAAATGGCCGGTACCGGCGATGTTCACGACACGCCCGAGGTCGCGCAGTTCATCGACCGCTTCATCCCCTTCGGCCGCCGCGGCCGGGCCGAGGAAATGGCCGGTCCGGTCGTTTTCATGGTGAGCGATGCCGCGAGCTACATGACCGGCCAGTGCCTCTTCATCGACGGGGGCTATTCCGCGGTGTGATGCTCTCGCGTCTTTTGGGCCCCGCTCACGGGAACCCGGTGCCGTCCCCGGACGTTGCCCTGTGACGGATTGAGCGGAGCAAGAAGGCACAGGCATGCGTTGGCGTGGCGGACGGTGAAACAGCAACATTGACGACCGGCGCGGAATCAGACTCTCGCATGGTGTGGGCCGTGCCGGTGTCGGCGGAGGCTTGGGCCTTGTCGTGATCGTGGTCATCGACATGTTGCTCGAAGTCGACCCGGCCGTCATGCTCGACGGCGTCCAGAACACCCGCGCGCCACAGAGCTATACCCGAGAGCGCATACCGAGCGCCGAGGAGGATGAGTTGCGTGATTTCGTCTCGGTGGTTCTGGCCGACACCGAGGACACTTGGGGTGAACTGTTCGCCCAGATGGAACTTCATTACGACGAGCCCACGCTGGTGCTGTTTTCGAGTGGCGTCGATTCGGCATGCGGATTTGCCGACTCCACCGTGGGACCGTTCTATTGTCCGAGCGACAACCAAGTCTATCTCGATCTCGATTTCTTCTACGAACTCAATGACCGGTTCGGCGCACCGGGCGACTTCGCCCAAGCTTACGTCGTGGCGCACGAAGTGGGGCATCACATTCAGGCTCTTCTGGGCATTGAGACCAAAGTGCGCGAAACGCAGCGTCAGGCCGGTCTCGTCGATTTCAATGCCCTTTCGGCCATGCTGGAACAGCAGGTCTACAGCCTGGCCGGGGTCTGGGGCCATTGTACTGAGCAGCAGGGCATGCTGGAGGGTGGCGATCTGGAAGAGGCCCTCAAAGCCGCCAACGCGATCGGCGACGACCGTCTGCAGATGGAGGCGGCCGGCCACGTCAATCCCGATTCCTTCACCTACGGCACATCCGAACGACGCATGCGCTGGTTCCGGCGCGGTTTCGACCACGGCGATCCGAAGATTTCAATACCTTCAACGCCGAGCGGCTCTAATCGCCGTCAGGCCCGATCGGGGTGCTGTTGGTTCACCAGCTTTTCTTTCATTGCAGGCGGCAATTCGTCATCGGCCGAGGCCATCGGCAGGTTGTGTAGGCCGTCGGACCAGGCGCGTTTGCTTTCCTTGCCGAAGGCGTGCGTCGGCGCGACGGCATCAGGATCGTCCAGCGTGGCGAGCATGAAGCCCAGCCACTTGTCGTCGCGGAAGCGGAAGGAAAGCGGCGTGTGTAGCGGTGCAGAACCCCTGCGTCACGATGCTGGGGTTGTTGAATTCCTTGGGCGCTCTCCGGGTCCAGGCGAAGTCGGTGAACAGCATGGCGGCAATCAGGCCACCCACGGCCTTCTGGCACATGCGGCAATGGCAGACATGCGGGTTGACCGGCGTGCGATAGAGCGCATAACGCACCGCGCCGCACTGGCAGCCACCTGTCAGCACGGCGGGACGTGTTTCGTTCATCTGGGTTGCTCCGGTTGATTCGGCAGGGCCGGTTCGGTCTCTTCGTTCTTCAAAAGGCGCGCCATGGGCAGCGTCATCAGACAGGTGATCATCACCAGCAGCCACGCGTTGTCCGAAGGATTGCTGCCCCGCCAGTCATAGGTCACGTAAAACCACAGGTAGCAGGCCAGATGCAGCAGTATGGCGCGCACGCCCAGATCGACCTGTTTAGGATGCATCTGATCCTTGAGGGCGAGTGCGGTCAACGTCGCGAGTCCGCAGGCGCAGGCCCAAAGCGTGAGTTCCAGCGGCGTGAAGTTGAGCAATGCGCCGCTGTAATCCGGCCAGGTCGGCGGCATGTCGAGATGCCCGAACACGGTGACCAGGATGGCCAGCCACAGGCCCCACACCATCATGCCGGCGACATGCTCCAGACCGCGCCGCCATAGGGGAGTCGCAAAGCTGGCCTGACCCAGGTTCCGCCGCGCCCGCCGGTCGACCCACGCCGCCAGCCAGGCGACCAGGTGATAGGCCGGAAGGCAGGCGAGACCGACGCCCACCAGCACCCAATAGTCCAAGCTATAGGCCGCCCACCAGTCCTCGGGCGCGTTGGCGAAGGTCTCGGCATAGCCGAAAAAGCCGAAGACGAAGAACAGCGCCCAGATGAGTGTCTGCAGTACCAGGGGAATCCAGAGCCATCGGCGCAGGTCCATGGCTCAGCCTTCCCGCGCCAGATAGCGGCCGGGCGTTTCGCCCAGCGATCGCTTGAACATGGTGATGAACGCGCTGGGGCTGTCGTATCCCAGATCGAGCGCGACCGTGGTCACGGGATCGCCGCCGGCAAGCCGTTCGATCGCGGCCAGCAGGCGGCGGCGCTGCCGCCACGCGCCGAAGGTCATGCCGGTTTCCCGGTTGAAGAGGCGCGCCAGCGTGCGTTCGCTCGCGCCCGCTTCGGCCGCCCAGTCGGAAAGGTTGCGCCGATCGCCGGGCTCGACGATCAGCGCGGCCGTGACCGACGCCAGCCTGGCGTCGCGCGGCAGGGGGAGATGGAGAGGTTCGGGTTTCAACTGCCGCAACTCGTCGGGGATCACCGCCACCAAGCGGGCCTCCGCGCTGTCGGGCGGATAGGAACGCCTGAGTGCCACGACACGCAGAATGAGTTCGCGCAGCAGGGGCGGTACCGGCAGCACGCAACAGGTTTCCGGCAGGCCATGCGTCACGGAAGGGTCGAGATAAAGCGAACGCATGGCGACTTCCTGCACGGCGTGGACGGCATGTTCGGTGCCCGCGGGCACCCACACGGCCTGCTGGGGCGGCACGGTCCAGGTGCCGTCATGGGTGCGCACCGTCATCACGCCTCGGATAGCAAAGAGAAGCTGGCAGCGCGTGTGGTGGTGCCAGCCGGTGTCATAGGGCCCTTCGTCCCGCGCGAAGCCCAACACCGGCAGGCGCGCGTCCACAACCTCGCCGGGATCGGACCCGTCGGGATAGAGCAATGTGGGCCGTGAGGCAATCTGTCCATCTTGCGTCATCGCTTGTCAGTTTAACGCAAGACGGGCAGAAGTGTAGCCCCTAGCGTCGATCCTACCGCTGCCAGCCCGGTTCTTTTTTCAGGAGCCGGAGCAGACTACTCTAAGCCCGTCACGACTTGAGACCACCATGGCCGAGCCTGTCATCACGCCCCCCCGCCGCTGGAATCCCTTTCATGCCGACTGGCATGGCGTCCTGAAAGACGGCTGGCGCAGCCCTCAGATCCTACTGCTGATCTTCGCCGCCTCGATTCCCATCGCCTTCGAACCCTGGATGGCGTTGATCAACAACTTCGCCGTCGACGAAGTCGACAACTTCACCGGCCTCGAGCGCGGCATTCTCGAATCCGTGCGCGAGATCCCGGGTTTCCTCGCCTTCACCGTCATCTACATGCTGCTGATCTGGCGCCAGCAGACCTTCGCCATCCTGGCGCTGACCCTGATGGGCCTGGGCGTCGCGCTGACCGGCTTGCTGCCCAGCGTCTACGGCCTCTATTTCACGACCCTCCTGATGTCGACCGGCTTCCATTTCCTGGCGACGATGGAACAGTCGCTCGCCATGCAGTGGACCTCCAAGGAGGAACTGCCGTTGGTCCTGGGCCGCATGGCGGCCGTTGCGGCCGGCGGCTCCCTCATCGCCTATGCCCTAGTCTATATCGGCTTCGAGTTCCTCGAAACACCCTATTGGGTGGTCTACCTGATCGCCGGAACCGTCACGATGGGCCTTGCCGCGCTGTGCTGGACCGCGTTCCCGAAATACAAGGAAGACACCTTCCAGACCATGACCATCGTGGTGCGCAAAAGCTACTGGCTCTACTACGCGCTGGAGTTCATGTCGGGCGGGCGCCGCCAAATATTCGTCGGCTTTGCCGCGTTCCTGATGGTCGCCGAGTTCGGTTACGACCCGGCCGCCGTCGTCGCGTTGTTTGCCGTCAACCACGTCATCGCCATCTGGCTTGCCCCGCGCGTGGGCCGGCTGATCATCCGCTGGGGCGAGCGCCCGGCGCTGGTCTTCGAATATGTCGGCCTGATCGGCGTCTTCGTGGCCTATGCCTTCGTCGAGATCGCCTGGCTGGCCGCGGCGCTCTACATCATCGACCATCTCTTCTTCGCGCTTGCCATCGCGATCAAGAGCTACTTCCGCAAGATAGCCGATCCGGCAGATATCGCGGCGACAGCGGGCGTTTCCTTCACGATCAACCACATCGCGGCGGTCACCATGCCCTGGATGCTGGGCTTGATCTGGGTCGCCAACGAATCGGGTCGCACCGCCGTATTCCTGATCGGCGCGGTCATGGCCGTGATGTCGCTGGGACTGAGCATGCTCATCCCCTCGCATCCCGAACACGGCAACGAAACCACCGTCTGGCGCAGCGGCACGGTGCAGCCAGCCGAGTAACGCACCCGGGTATTGGAACCCCGGGCGCTTGCGTTTGTTAGTCCTCAAGGGGAAGCAACCGCACCAACGGCATTAGGGCGACAAAGACAAAACCGCTGGTCCTGGTCACGGGCGTCACGGGTGACATGGGCACGTCGCGCAGGGCCGAAGGTGTGCCGAGCACACGCCGCCTGCTCGAAGGGCTTCAGAACTTCACGGTCGAGCGCTTCATCTATTGCAGCACCATGCTGGTTCACACGCCCTGCAAGTCCGGCGCGCGCATTGATGAGTAGACTCCCATCGATCCCAGCTGGGCCTATCCCGAATCCAAGGCCGCAGCAGAACGGGTCATCGCCGACCATCACGGCATCGTTCCCACGACGATCCTGCGCATGGCCGGGATGTACGACGACGACGATTGCGTGCCCACCGTTTCCCACCAGATCGCACGTATCTACGAACACGAGACCAAGGCAAGACTTTATGCCGGTCACATGATGGCCGGTCAGGCCATGGCCCACAAAGCTGACGTGATCGACGCCATCCGCCGCGTCATCGACCGGCGGGGCGAACTCGAGGACGGCGAGATCCTTCTCTTCGACGAAGCCGACGCCATGAGTTACGCCGCCCTGCAGGACGAGATCGGGCGTCTGATTCACGACGAGGAGGAATGAACCATCCTGCGCGTGCCGGCGCCGCTCGCCCAGGCGGGATCGTGGGTGGAGGTCCAGGCCGAACCGCTGGTGCCCGATTCCATCGACCAGGGCGAGAAGCTGTTCATCCGGCCGTTCATGATCGCCATGGCGGACGACCACTATGCGCTCGACGGTTCGCGCCGCGCCGAGGAAATACTGGGCTGGCGTGCGCGCCACACACTGGAAATCCTGGTCGGCATTGTCGACGCGACCCGGCGCTGGCGCACCATGCCCTGGCTGGTGATGCTGTTCGGCATCATGATCGTGCCCCTGGGCGTGGTCTCCATCACCTTCATCATCATCCAGCCGATTGTGCTCGGCACCTGGTGCACGCTGTGCCTGCTCGGTGCGGCGTCCATGCTGATCCAGATTTCCTATTCGCTTGACGAACTCGCCGCGACCTGCCAGTTCCTCATCCGGCGCAAAAAGACGGTCCCAACGAGCGTATTGAGGACGACTTCGAACAGTCCGCCTGGGCCATCTGGAAGGACATGTGGTCGGGCGGCGTCAACCTGCCCTGGAACCTGGTGCTCACCAGGGCGATCGGCGCCTCGCTAATGTTCACGCGCGAGACCTTCGGAGCCGAGGGCTGGATGGCCCACGCCGAACACCTGATCGGCGTGGGCTGGTTCTGACCGCCACGATCACCGCCCTCGCCGAAACCAGACGTATGGTGCGCTACCTCAACATCCCGCTGGACTTGTGCCTCATGGCCGCCGACATCATGCTGAACTTGGCACTCATCGCCCTTGCCCTCCCCGCGGCCGCGTTACACAGGACTACGGCACCTAATAACCGCCGGATTATGTAACGACGGACGCCCATACTCCGCCGCGATATCCCTTCCCAACCTCAAATGTCATCCCGGTCTCAAGCCGGGAACCCATTCCGCACGTTGCATCAGAAACGCGTCGTCGGGAATCCCGGATAACCGCGCTGCGGTTTTTAGGATAACAGGGTTTTAGAGAAAGACGTCCTAATTCTGCCGCGATGCGGAGCCGGGGTTGCAGGGGTTGCTTCGGTACTTTCGCCGTCCTGGTTGGCGTAGATCGAGATGTCGCCGTCACCCCAGTCGGGCGGTACCGGGCAAGATTCAGGATCGAGATGAGCCCAGGTCGCGCGTTCACCGCGGATGAGTTCGCGGTAGTGGTGCGTCGTCGAGGACTTCGGGTCGGTGTAGGGGGTGTAGGGGAAGGCGTCGGCGGCGGCATAGGCGTTGATCAACAGTGGCCGGCCGTTGGCCCGGGTAGTGGGTTTGGAGCCGTGCACGACGCGGCTGTGGTGGATCGTGATCGAGCCCTTGGGTCCCGGCAGATAGACCGCATCGTCCGGGTCGTACATCGCCATATCGGCATCGCGGATCGCGCCCGCCCACACGCCGTTGTCGTCGTAGTGCTCGAAGATCGGACCCTTGTGGCTGCCGAAAATCACGCCGATGGGTCCGTTCTCTTCGGCAACATCGGAGAGATAACAGCCGATCGCCAGCACGTTATAGTTCTTGTGGGGATAGAATGGGATGTCCTGGTGCCACTTCACCTGATCGCGTCCGTCGGTCGGATCATTTGAAGTTGAGCTTGGCGTGGTTGAACGTCACGTCCGGCCCCAGCAGGTCGCCGGCGACATCGCCGATGATGCCGTTGGCGAAGTCCCAATAGGCATCGTGAATACGGTCGGGAGAGGTAAGCCGTCGCACCACCGGGCGCTCGGCGCTGTGGCCCGGTCCAATATCGAGTTCGCAGGGCATGGCTGGAGTTTTCGACGGCAAGGCAGCACTGGTGACCGGCGGCGGCGAGTGGTATCGGCGCATTCATCGCAGAAGCCTATGCCCTTGAAGGCGCGGAGGTCGTCCTGATCGACCGTGCCGACACCGCCGCAACGCAGAAGCGCATAGAAAGTGCCGGCGGAAAGGCTTTCGGCCTGCAGCTCGATGTCGCCGACGAAACCCGGATGACCGAAGGGATCGCGGATGCCGCCGCCAGGCCGGACGGATTGGATCTTGCCGTGGTGAGTGCCGGCATCTCCCATAAGGGTCCGCTCACCGAAACGTCGCTGGCCGACTGGATCCTGTCATCGCCATGGGCGCTGCTGTCAGGCCTTGAGTACGGCGCCGTCAGGGACGAGGCCGGTTTCGAGGCGGCGCCACAGGGCGATGGTGCTGCGCCGGGTGCGTCGCTTTTGCATGCCGACGCGCTCGCGGAACCAGAGGCTGAGCGCGCTTTGGGGCCGGTGGCGCAGCCACAGCCGGACGCGTTCGATGGCGGCGCTGCGGGCCCTGGGGTTCCCGATCCTGGAGATACCCCGGTCGCGGCTCGATCCGCCGCTCCCCAAGGGCGGCCCGCGAGATCCGGACAGCTTCCCAACCGACGCCGGCTGGCGAAGTCTCGGCGATAGACCTCGCCTGCAAGCACGGTGGCGAACAAGGCCCCCGATGCCCTTGAAGGCGGTGAGCCCGACAATCCTGTCGGCATGGGGATGGTCCCTGACCTGGCCCGAGGCGATCGCATCGCGCTCGGCCTCGACCCCAGCGATCGTCTCCATGACGGGTTCGAGACGGGTGAGCCCGGGCGTCAGGAGGCCCCTCGAGCAGCAGCGACCGGCAGCCACAGATGCCCCGGGTCGCCGGAAGACCCCTGATGCGGTTGACGTGCCGGATGCGCCCGTTGACCGGGCGGGCGCGCTCGCAATGCAGCCGGCGCGCGTCCTCCCGCTCCGGGTCGGGAACCTGAACCACGCTCACCGCACCGGGCTCGCCGCGCAGATGCGCCATCGGAGCGTGCACAAGAACCCGTACGTCGATCCGGTCGGGTCCTGGCCGCCTCGCGCGGCAACCCACCTGAAGGCCCGCAGCATCGAACACATGGCTCACAACCCCATGCGCCCGCAAAAGACGATGCAGCCAGAACCCGTCACAGTCCGCTTCGCAGCACGGGACGACCTCCACCGGGGCGCCCCGGTGCCAAGCCCCAGAAACGCCGGCGCCCCGGCGCCATCCCCGGCGGGAAGATCGTGCAGGACGATCTTGTCCGGCAAAGCCGTCCTCGAGCCCGGCAATCGGCTCTTCTTGCTCAACTCGACTGCAACAAGGCAGCACTCCGGCCCATCGTCAATCCCGCCAGCGAGACATGTCGCGCAAGGTCGTTCATCAGTCTCTCCCGGGCTGTTGGGTGAGCGAAAACCAAACCGCAACCCCCGATCGCCAAACCCCATACAAGCTTGACCGGAGGACCCATGCACGAACCCCGCCACGCATACAGGTTCCTGTCCATGGCACATCAGAGCCGAGCACCCGGTCGATGTCTCCGCTCCGTGCTGCGGCGGTGCATGATATCGTCAATTCACGCTCGACGATGACACAAATGAGAGAGCCGCTCCTAAGCCTGACGCGGTTTCGGGGTCGGTCTCGCGTTGCATGATCACGAGCAACATGAGCAGAGCCGCGACGGCCTGCTGGCAAGGAGCCGTCCGTGGCGTTGTTAGGGTGAAGACAGCCACATCATGAACCAGTAGCCGCCCAGTCCGAAGAATCCGCCGAGCCAAAGGGCGACGGCTAGGCCCAGACCGGCATAGCCTGAACCTTTCGCGCTTGAAGGCTGCTGCGGAGCTTCCGAGCACTCTTAACCATGCGCCCGCCCGCCCAGAGGATCAAGAGGCCGCAAAGTAGCTGCGCCGCGATCATGCCCCAATAACCGATCATCTGGATGGTTTCGTTGTTGATCGCGCGCCACATATTAGGTCTCGTCGGCACCGGTGGTATCCATCGACATCACATGCTGGACTTCTGTGAATTCTGGCCCCGATTCGACAAGATTGTTGAATCCGGCCAAGCCAATCACGACCCCGTAGGAAAGCAGCAGAACGATCTTGGCGATACGCAGGATCATCGGGCGATTATGACAGCGCCGCGAAACCTGTCCAACGGCCCGCACCGCCCCGTTTTGAAGGCGTTTCCATCGCGCTGCGATTTGTTCTAGTGATGGCACGATCATCGGATGAAATTGTCATGACCCAATCCCCGAATTCATCGACCGTAACCTGCCGCAAGGTGTCTGCCGGCGCGCCGTTGGCCGCCCCGGCCATCGCGCGCGCAGGCTGTCAGGCGCTGGACCATGGTTACAGCCTGGCCTAGGCGCGCGCCGGGCGTGGGCACCAGTGCGGATCGCTTCGCCGCCATGGTCAACCGAATGGCCGCTGGCAGGCTGGAGATCACGGTCTATGACGCCGGCGAGATCGTGCCGGCGTTCGAGGCGTTCGATGCCGTGCAGCAGGGCACGGCCGAATTGTTCCACGGCTCACCCTGTTTCTGGGTCGGGTCATCCGGCGTGCAGGCGGGTGGGTGGTTCACCCGGCCGATCGATAACCTGGATGACCTGAAAGGGCTGAAGTTCCGCATCGCCGGTCTGGGCGGCGCGGTGCTGAAGCACTTGGGCGTCAACGCGGTGCTGCTGCCGCCCGGAGAGATCGGGCCCGCGCTGCTCTCGGGCGCGATCAACGGGGCCGATTGGATCGGGCTATGGAACGACATCGCGTTCGGCCTCTATCAGACCGCGAAGTACTACTATCATGCCGGGCTGGCACGAACCGGGACCAGCCTTGGAAGTCACGGTGGGGCGTGCGTCCTGGGATTCGCTCGACGAAGACCTCAAGGGCGTGATCGAAGTCGCTGTCGCGGCCACAGGCGAACAGACTCTGGTCGACTTCAACTTCCACAACATCGAGGCCTATCAAAAGCTCACGGAACTGGCGGAAAGCGACCCGCAGAGCCGGAAGATTCACGACAGCCACATGGATTTCCTGGTCCAGGTGCGGGCCTATGCGCCCCATGCCGACCTCGGCTTCTTGGCCATGCGTAACGGTGGGGCGTGAAGCGCAACGATCCGCGCATGGTGGCGCTGGATGCGTTGGTGGCGTGCCTAGACGAAAAAAGGCCGCTGCACGACGTGCTGGAGCGTGACAAGCGGTTCAATGCTCTGCAAGCCCGCGACCGCGCCTTGGTGTTTTCCATCACTACCGAAATCTGCCGCAACCTCGGCCAGATTGACGCCCTGATCCGTTTCTGTCTCAAACGTCCCCTGCCGGCCAAGGAGCGCGTGACGCGCGCCATCCTGCGCATGGGCGCGGTGCAGCTTCTGTTCATGGACCTTGCCCCCCATGCCGCAGTCTCGACTTCGGTCGATCTTGCGCGCACGCGGGCCAACGCCATTGCGGGCCTGGTCAACGCGGTGCTGCGCCGTCTGGGCCGTGAAGGCCGCGAGACACTGGCCGGGCAGGATGCGGCGCGGCTCAACACACCCGACTGGCTCTACAAAAGCTGGTGCGCCGACCATGGCGAAGACACCGCCCGCGTGATCGCAGAAGCCCATGGCAGGCGTGCGCCACTCGATATCACGGTCGCAGCCGATCAGGTTGGCTGGGCGGCCAAGCTGGATGCACGCCTGATGCCCACGGGCGGTCTGCGCCGTGCCGCGACGGGGGCCATCAACGACCTGAAGGGTTACGGCAGCGGCGGCTGGTGGGTGCAGGATGCCGCCGCGTCGCTGCCCGCCCGTCTGCTGGGCGATATCAGGGGTAAACGGGTGATCGATTTATGCGCCGCGCCGGGCGGTAAGACCGCGCAGCTTGTCGCGGCGGGCGCGTCAGTCGCGGCGGTCGATCTCTCGGAAAAGCGCCTGCGGCGGCTTCACGAAAACATGGAACGCCAGGGCTTCCGGGTCGAGACGGTGGTAGGTGACGCCGCGTCCTGGCATGCAGGAGAACCGGCGGATGCCATTCTACTCGATGCGCCCTGCAGCGGAACGGGCACGATCCGCCGCCATCCCGATATCGCCTGGACCAAGTCGGCGGAAGACCCTCAACGTCTCGCCAGTCTTCAGGACCGCATGATCCACAACGCGCTGGAGAGCCTGAAACCGGGCGGCGTGCTGGTGTTTGCCGTGTGCTCCCTGCAGGCCGTGGAAGGCGAGGAGCATCTCCCGCGGGTGATGAAACGGCGTGACGATGTGACGCTGCAACCGGTGAAGCCGGAGGAGATCGGCGGCCTTCCCGAACTCGTCAATACCGATGGTTGTCTGCGCACGCTGCCCTGCCATCTCGCCGATCTGGGAGGTGTTGATGGCTTCTTTGCCATGCGCTTGCGACGTTCCGGCGAAGCTGGTACCTGACAAGCATGCAGCAGAAAACCCGCATCGCTCCGTCCATTCTGTCGGCAGACTTTGCTTGCCTGGGCGATGAACTCCGCGCTATCGACGAGGCAGGCTGCGACTACATTCATGTCGACGTGATGGACGGCCATTTCGTGCCCAACCTCACGTTTGGCCCGCCCGTGCTTTCCAAGCTCAAGCCCCACAGCGACAAGCCGTTCGACGCGCATCTGATGATCGCGCCGGTCGATCCGCTGCTCGATGCCTTCATCGAGGCGGGAAGCGACATCATGACGGTGCATATCGAGGCATCGGCCCATATCCACCGCACGCTTCAGGCGATCAAGGCCGCAGGCGTCCGGGCGGGCGTTTCGCTCAACCCGCAGACGCCGGCCTCGGCCGTCGCCCATGTCCTAGACCTGATCGACCTGGTGCTGGTGATGAGTGTCAATCCCGGCTTCGGCGGGCAGAGCTTCATCAAGGCCGTGCTGCCCAAGATCGCGGAACTGCGCGCCATGATCGATGCCACCGGGCGCACGATCGATCTGGAGGTTGACGGGGGCATCACGCGCGAAACCGCACCGCGTGTCGTGGAGGCCGGCGCAGATGTGCTGGTTGCCGGCACCGCCGTCTTCAAGGACGGCCCCGGTGGCTACGCCACCAACATCGCCGCCTTGCGCGGCTGAGGCTCCGCCATGAGCGGTCTTCTCTCGCGGTCGATGCATGATCTGAAAGCGCTTTGCTACGGCAGTCCGCTCTACCGTCTGGCGCTTCTGGGCCGCGCACCCGATCAGGTCCTGCAGGCCCCGACCGACCCCTGGCCCGGCGATGCGGCGAACGGCCGCGCCATCGCCGAGGGTCGCTGGCGGCTGGCCGGGCAGACGCTTTCCTTCGATCCCAAGGACGGCACGCCCGAATGGTACCCCAATGCCGCATGGACCGGCTGGCTGGAGGAGCTGCACGGCTTCGTCTGGCTGCGCGATCTGCGCGAGATGAGGGGCAATTCGCGCCAGGTCGCGCGCCATGCGCTGGCCGGATGGATGGCCGATTGCGGCAGCTGGGACCGTTTCGCCTGGCGTCCCGACATCCTGGGCCGTCGTCTGGTCGCCTGGATCACCCATGGCGGTTTCCTGATGAACGGCGCCGACGCCCTGTTCCGGCGCCGCTTCCTGCAGAGCCTGGCCGAACAGACCCGGCACCTGGCACGTGTCGCGACGGCCGGGCCCGAGGGACTGGGACGTATCGCGGCGGTCAAGGCGCTGCTTTATGCCGGTCTGGCGCTGCCCGGCCAGGAGAAACGCTTTGCCCAGGCCATGCGCCTGCTGGAGCACGAACTCAACCGCCAGATGCTGGACGATGGGGGCCAGCGTGAGCGCAACCCCGCGGTGCAGTTCCTCCTACTGCGCGATCTCGTCGACATGCGTCTGGCGCTGATCGCGGCGAAGAAGCCCGTGCCCGACTGGCTGCAGCAGACCATCGACCGTGCCGCATCCATGCTGCGCTTCTACCGTCACGGCGACGGTGGACTGGCGCTCTTCAATGGCGCGCAGGAGGGCAGCCCCGACCTCATCGATAACGTGCTGACGATCGGCCAGGCGACCGGAAAGCCAGTCAGCCGCGCGCAGCACACCGGCTACGAACGCCTTACGGCGCGCAAGACGCTGATTCTGGTCGATGCTGCGGGCCCGCCGCCAGCAGATTTCGCGGCCAACGCGCATGCCGCGCCGCTCGCCTTCGAGATGAGCGTGGGCACCGAACGGCTGATCGTGTCGATGGGTGCGCGGCGCGGCGCGGATGCCTCCTGGCGCGAGGCGTCGCGCGCCACCGCGGCCCACAGCACCATGGGCGTCGACGACAAGGACGCGGTCGAGATCCGCAAGGACGGCCTGGGGCGCACGCCGAGCAAGGTGACGGTCGAGCGCCACGAGGAAGACGGCGCGCAACTCCTGGCCATGAGCCATGACGGCTACCGTCCGCTCGGCCGGCTGATCCATCACCGCACGCTCTACCTCAGCGCCGATGGCAAGGATGTGCGCGGTGAGGACGTGATCGAGGGGCCTGGCTGCGAACGGTTCGCCCTGCGCTTTCACCTGCACCCGGACGTGCAGGCCGCCGTGGTGCAGAACGGAGCCGGCGCGCTGCTGCGCCTGCCGTCGGGCGAGGGCTGGCGTCTGCGCATGGCGGGCGGCGTGCTTTCGCTCACCGACAGCATCTATCTGGGCGGCGGTTCCATGCGCCGATCCCAGCAAGTCGTCGTTTCCGGCGGCCTCAACGGCGAACGCACGGAAGTAAAATGGGCACTCACCCGCGTGCCTCTGCCCACCAAGAAGAAACGCCGCACGGCGAGGGTAGAGGAAGAGGCGCCGGGGCTGGGGTAGGCGGCAGCAAGAATCGGGTTTTCCGGCTTTTCCGCCGTATCCAGGTAACCGATCAATCATCCCTTGTGACCGCCGGGAGACCTTCATGGACGTCTATCACATCTAGGCTTCGCTGAAGGCGGGGATCAAGGACACCGACTTCCCCGATGCGGTCGAGAAGAAGCTCGGAGCCATCGTGCCTGAGCGCTGGAAAAAGGGTGCACACCACTGGCTTATCCTGCACGGCCGCTATACCTGCCTGGCGCGCAAGCCCAGATGCTGGACCTGCATCATCGCCGATATCTGTCCGCACAAGCCCAAGACGCCGGACCCGGAAATCGAAGCCGAAGTTGGAATAGATAATCCCCGTGCCCAGGGCATGGACCAGCGGATCGTCGTTGAGGTTTTCGATGAACGCTTCCCTGGTCGTCGTCGACTGCGGGTCGTCGGCCGGACCGGACCCTGCTCATGCTCGATTTCGCGCGGCAGGCCAGCGCTGTGGGTGACGAGATCGATCAGACGGATTTCACGCCCGCCCATGGTCGGCCAGTCGTCGTCCCAGTCGAGATGCATGGACACCGGGTCGGTGAAATTGACCGTGCCGTCGACGACCAGGCTGGCCAGAACCTGGCCGGTGAAGACCTTAGCGACCGCGCCGATGCGCATCGGGGTGTCACCGTCGGGCGGCTTGCCGGTGCCGTCGGCAACTTCGCCGTAGCCTTCGACAAAGGTCTCGCCATCCTCGGGTCTGCCCCGGCCTCGGCCATCTCGTGCTGGTTGTCGGCTTCCTCATGGCGCACGGGGTAGAGCGGGGATCGGGGCTCAGCGTACCCTCCTTCCAGGCCACCGTGTTTGACATGGAGCCAACCACGGCGATGGACCGGCTGGCCGCCATGTTACCGCGTGTTTGTTGATCTCCACAGTCTCGTCAGCAAGTCCGGCGCCAGCCCGAATATACCCCGAAGAGGGTGTGTGCTGCAGCATGTTTTGCCCGACGGGCCTTTCCGGGGCCACGGAACCGCAGTCCCTCCCGACACCACGGAGGCACGGCACAGACCGTGGCGACAATGAAAAATGCGGGCTAGTCTGTCGGCACTATTACGAAGAGGTTTGCGCCATGAGGCTTCAACGTGTGGGTGCTGATGCGCCGCTTGACGACGTCGTGGCCATCGTTGCCGCGGATGGCTGCGTCGTCGTTGAGGATATTGCGCCCGAGCTGGTGGGCCGGGCCAAGGCCGAACTAGACGCATATATCGAAAGTACGCCCTTTGGGCCCGGCAACTTCGCCGGCGAGAACGCCAAGAATGTCGAGGGCCTGGCGGGCAAGTCCGATGCGGCCCATGCGCTCATCATCCGCGAGACCATGCTGGCAATGACCGACCGTATCCTGCTCCCAAACTGCGTGTGTTATCAGGTGAACTATACCGGCATCATGCATCTGGGACCGGGCACCAAGGCGCAGCAATTGCACCGCGACGGCGATATTTATCCCTTCCGCCATCCCTGTCCGCCCGCGATCATGGCGGTGATGTGGGCGGGCACCGACTTCACGGCGCAGAACGGCGGCACGGCGCTGGTGCCGGGCAGCCACCTCTGGGAACACGAACGCAAGCCCAGCCCCACGAATGCGTTTCCTCGGAAATGAAAGCGGGGTCGGCCCTCTTCTATCTGGGCGGCCTGATCCACGCGGGTGGTCCCAATATCTCGGATATTCAGTGCACCGGCATCTCCGCACAGTACAGCCTGGGCTGGTTGCGCCAAGAGGAAAACTTGCATCTGGCCGTGCCGCCTGAAATGGTGAGAACCTTGCCGGACCGTTTGGCGCGGCTCGTTGGCTACGAGTTCGGCGGCCCCTTCACGGGCTTCGTGAACGGCGACGGTCCCCACCGTCTGATCAAGGATGCACCGCAGAGCGAGCGTTGCCACAGTTATCCCGAACTCAACGAGGCCGCGAGCAAGATCAACCGCTTCCGCTGGGGCGATATCGAGCCTGTCGCCACACCGCCAGCAATCAAGGAGGCATTATGAGTCTCAAGCTGCACACTCTCGACACCCCGCCCGAGACGCTCCATGCCGCGCTCATGGAGAACGGCTACCTCATCATCGAGGAACTCGCGGTCGATGAGGTGGCGCAGACATCCTCGGAAATGGCGCCCCACATTGAGGCCGCGCCGCTCGGGTACAACGAATTCCTGGGACCGCGCACAAAGCGCGTCGGATCGGTGCTGGCGCGATCGAAGGGCGCGCAGCAACTGGCCATTCACCCCCTCGTCTTGGCGCTGTGCGAGCGCACGCTTTTGCCCTATGCGGCGAATTTCCAGCTCAACTTCTCCGGCATCATGCATCTTGAGACCGGCGCCGCGGGTCAGAATCTCCACCGCGACGGCCTGCTCTATCCCGTGCGCCAGCCCTGCCCGCCCATGGTGATGCCAACTATGTGGGCATTGAGCGACTTCAGCGAAGAAAACGGCGGCACCCAGATCGTGCCCGGCAGCCACCGCTGGGACCACGATCGCCAGCCCTTTGCCGACGAGGTCTTCAATACCGTCATGCCGGTGGGATCGGTCCTGGTCTATCTGGGCGGCACCTGGCACGGCGGCGGCGAAAACCGTTCCAACACGGTGCGCACGGGTCTTGCCCTGCAATACAGCTTGTCCTGGCTGCGTCAGGAGGAGAACCAATACCTTGCCAACCCGCCGGAAATCGCCAAGGACTATCCTGAACGTCTGCGCCGGCTGATCGGTTACGACTATGGCGGTCCCTATCTGGGTTTCTACAACGGCGACGATCCCCACCGCGTGTTCGAGTCGGGCTATGACGGGCCGGCCATGCGATCGCGCGGGGAAATCGACGCACGTTACAACGCCATCGATCTCATGCGTTTTGGCGACGTCAAGCCCGTGCCCACGCCCGAACGCGAGGGCGAGCGCGTGAAGACCCTCCATAGCGCACCCAACACCTGACCGATCCGACACAGCGGGGGAGAAACACGATGACCGGCATCCGTTACTGCAAACCTGGAGACCGCGTCTTCGAACAGATCGGCGGTCCGCCGGGCAAGATCGCGGTTGCCCGCGACGTCTCGAAGAACGAAAGCGAGACCTTCGGCGCTTCCGTGGGCACCTTCGAGAACTGCGAGATGGAATGGACCATCCTCTATGACGAGTACATCTACATCCTCGAAGGACAACTCGACCTGGAGACCAAGGAAGGCATGTTCAACCTGGTGCCCGGCGACGGCATCTGGCTGCCCAACGGAAGCTGGATGGTCTACCGCGCCGAATACGCCAAGGCCGTGATCGTCGTGCATCCGGTGAACTGGCGCGATATCCACGGATACGTCTGACACCGACGACCCTAAAGACGAACCTGTCGGTTCGTCTTTAGGGTACCCTCAAACGCCGGGCGGAATGCATCCGCATCCCTTGGGCTCACGCCGCATACGCGGCGGAGCCGCGGACGAGACCCTCCAATGTCACCCGCACCAAGTTCGGGTGTCTCAGTAGATCGTCTGTTTCGTGCGTTCAGGATAGGCCGCGTCCGTATGCTGCGCCGTCGAACAGTTCCTCGCTCAGCGCTTGGGCCATCCATCTCGCCTGCCGTGGGCAGCGTGGGTCGACCCGCGCTTCGGGGTCCCACAGGCACGAGCGGGCGAGCACCTTCTGGCACTGGAATAGATGTGCTCGACCGTCACCACGATGACGCTGCGCGGCGCCTTGCCCTGCATGGCGAAGCTCTCGCAAAGCGTCGGTCGAAAGCATGGCGCGCCCGTTGATACGCATGGTTTCGCCCACGCCGTGCACCAGGAAAAGAAGCGCGACGCACGGGTCCGCAACGATGTTCTTCAGAGCATCAAGCCGGTGGTTGCCGCGCCGGTCGGGCAGCATGACGGTCTTTTCGTCGGCCACACGCACGAAACCCGCGGGATCGCCACGGGGCGAGCAGTCGTGCCCGTCCGGACAGCAGCTCGCCACGGCAACGAAGGGCGAAGTCTCGATGAAGGCCCGGTAGTGGTCGCTGATGTGATCGAGCTCCTTGATCAGCGAAAGCTCCACCGGCGCGCCATAGAGCGCTTCAAGTTCCTCCAGCGACGTGATCGCGTGGGAGTCGATCATGGTGTTTTTCTCCATGTAATTAGGTGCGTATCCCGTCCACACAATGAATTCACGGCAGGGTGCGGGCGAACCGGATGGAGAAGGTTTCCGTTCACCGGGCCTGGCGGGCGGCGCGGATGGCGGCTTCCAGGCCGGCGGGGCGGTCGGCGACCTTGAAGCCGGTCAGGGATAGGATGTCGATCAGCAGGCGGTCGGCGAGTTCCGTCAGCCGGTCGTCAGCGATGCCCGAAAGCACCAGATCGGCATGGCCGTGCAGCCGGGCCCAGATGAGCAGGGCAAGCTTTTCAGCATCGAACGCGCCGATGCTGGGGCGGTTGAGTTCCCGGCCCCGGGCCGCCAGCCGAATCAGTTCGGCGGGGCGGCACACCAGAATGTCATCGGCCAGGTTATGGGCCTGATCGCCCCGGCTTCCCGCACCGAAAGCATAGAGCGAACGGTAGACCTCGCCCTGTTCACGGGCGAAGGCGAGATAGGCCCGGCAACGCCGCGCCAAGCAGCCAGCCATGCTGTCGAACGGCAGACTGGCGAGACCCTCGGCTTCGGGATCGGTTTCCACCTGGTCGAGCATCAGGCCCAGATCGGCCAGATGCCGGCTGCGGATTTCCGCGCCGATGGCATCCACGCCGCCTGGAAAATAGCGATAGATTGCACCAGGCGCGCATTCCAGCCGCTTGCAGAGACCGCGCACGGTCCAGTCGGTCGAGCCGCTGTCGCGAATCAGGGCCTCAGCCATCGTGACGATACGATCGGCCGAAAGAGCAGTACGTGCCATTGCACCAACCCCCTTCACTCCCCCTAAAGCAGCTCCCTCCGAACCCTGCTTTCTCACGCCCGCAGTATAGTGAACCATGTTCACGCCACAAGCTCACCCTTGGAGACTGACGGCCCAACGCAGGCCAAGCATTTGATATTGCGTGGAAAATCACGTTCATGCCAAGATAGGACATGGCTCCGGGATTAATGACGAGAACGATCCACAACGCGTTTGCGCCGATTCTCCGAGTCGC
Source organism: Alphaproteobacteria bacterium (assembly GCA_965204785.1). GTDB lineage: Bacteria > Pseudomonadota > Alphaproteobacteria > SP197 > SP197 > SP197. Next base: position 2,548,697 of record OZ242015.1, read on the forward strand.
GTCGGTACTCCTGCTGCTGCTCGCCACCCTGTCGCTTCGCGCTGAACAACCCGATCCGATCGTGATCTTTGCGGCGGTCAGCACCATGGAGGCGGTTGCCGAGGCGGCCCGGGATTTCGAAGCCGAAACCGGCACGCCCGTGGTAGTCTCTCATGCGTCGAGTTCCGCCCTTGCCCGTCAGATCAAATTCGGCGCGCCGGCCGATCTTTATCTTTCCGCCAACACAGCATGGCTCGCCTATCTGGAAGAACAAGGCGCGCTCATTGCGGAGAGTGCGACCGTCCTGGCGACCAACCGGCTTGTCGTCATCGCCCCCGCCGATCGCGAGATCGAAAGGGGCGATGACTGGGCGCGAACGCTGTTCAATGCCTTCGCCGAGGAGAGGTGGCTTGCACTGGGCGATCCCGACCACGTGCCGGCTGGAATTTATGCGCGCCAGGCACTGGAGGCCTCGGGCCTGTGGCAGGCGCTGGAACCGCGTCTGGCGCGCACCGCCGATGTCCGGGGGGCGCTGGCGCTGGTCGCGCGCGGTGAGGTGCCGGCGGGCATCGTCTATGCCACCGACGCGCTGATTTCGCCCGGTGTGCGGGTGATCGCCGAGATCGACCGAGGACTTCACGATCCCATCGTTTATGTCGCAGCACTGATCGGGGGAGGGCGGGTCGGAGAGGCGTCGGTCTTTCTGGCCTATCTCGCCGGGCCGGAGGGGCAGGCGTCCTTTGCCCGCTTCGGGTTCCTGCCGCCTGACTAGAGCAGATAATGCACGTGGATCTGCTCTAAGTATTTGATGTAGAGATGCAGTAACGGGCTTTGAGCAGGTGGTGAGATTGTTGTCTGTCCCCCGGAGTGACGTTGTGAGCGGGGTCCGGGTGGTTTGACCCCAAGCCTCGCATGAGGAGGACAGCCATGCATCATATGCCGGTATCGATGTGTCATTAGAACAGAGCAGCGTTTGCGTGATGGATGTTGGGGTGCGATTGTTCGCGGGGCTAGGGTGGCGAGCGATCCGGGTTCGATTGCGCTGTTTTTTGGCAAGCTTGGCGTGGATGTAGAGCATATCGGTCTGGAGGCTGGTCCGCTGTCGCAATGGTTGCATGATGGGCTGAGGACGGCGGGTTACGATGTGGTGCTTCTGGAGACGCGTCAGTTCAAGACGGCTCTTTCTGCGACACTAGTGAAGACCGACCGCAGGGACGCCTGGGGATTGCGCGGCTGGTTCGGCTGGGCTGGTGCCGTCCGGTTCACTGCAAGACGGTTCTTCCGGCACAGGGGTTGCGGGCGTTACCGAGCGCGCACAAGCCGTTGCAGGGCAAGCTGCGTTCCGCTGGAGCCGGCAACAGGAGGGCGCGCCCCGGCCTGGACGCTGGAGATGGACGGCCAAGCCTTCGGGCAAGGCCCCTCAAGGCCCCGTCGACGGGACGCGGAGCCCAACGAAGCCGTTGAACCCGATGTGCTCCTGCCCCGGGCCAGAAAGCACGCTAACGAGAAATCCGCTCGTCTGCCTCCTGTTTGATTGCATAATGGTGTGGCGGCTCCCTGCCCACGGGCGGAAGCATGACCCGGCGATGGTACACAACTACGGGATCGACAACCAAAGGCCCACTACGGAAGCGGATTTACGCGTTCAGGCCGACGCACCAAGTGATTCAGCCTGAACGCGATCCGCTCTAGCCGACCTTCTTTTCGATCTCGTCCCAGACCAGCGCTTCCAGCTTCGCACCGTCATAGCGGTTGATTTCCTGCAGGCCCGTGGGCGAGGTGACGTTGATCTCGGTCAGCCAGTTGCCGATCACGTCGATGCCGACCAGGATCATGCCGCGCCGAGAAAGCTCCGGGCCGATGGCGGCGCAGATTTCCCGCTCGCGCGCGGTCACCGTGGAGGCCACGGCCTTGCCCCCGACATGCATGTTTGAGCGCGACTCGCCCGCGGCGGGAATGCGGTTGATCGCGCCCACCGGCGCGCCGTCGACCAGGATGATGCGTTTGTCGCCTTCGCGCACTTCCGGCACGTATTTCTGCACGATCACCGGCTCGCGGAACATCTGGGTGAACAACTCAAGCAGCGCGCCCAGGTTCTCGTCGCCCGGCGGCAGGTGGAACACGCCCGCGCCGCCGTTGCCATAAAGCGGCTTGACGATGATGTCCTCGTGCTCGGCGCGGAAATCGCGAATGGCTTGCGCCGAGGACGCGATCATGGTCGGCGGCATGATACCTTCAAACTGGGTGACGAAAATCTTCTCGGGCGCGTTGCGCACCTCGAACGGGTCATTCACCACCAGAGTCTTGGGATGGATGCGCTCCAGCAGATGGGTGGCGGTGATGTAGGCCATGTCGAAGGGCGGGTCCTGGCGCATCAGCACCACGTCCATCTCCGCAAGGTCCATCAGCGCGACGTTGCCCAAGGTGACGTGATCGCCGTAGCTACGGCGCAGGTGTATGGGCCGCGCATAGGCCTGCACCTTGCCTTCGCGGAACACCAGATCGCGCGGCAGATAAAAATAGACGACATGGCCGCGCTCCTGGGCTTCGAGCGCAAGAATGAAGGTTGTGTCGGCGTCGATGTCGATGGCTTCGACGGGGTCCATCTGGACGGCAACGGAAAGCGTCATGACCGGGACTCTCTCAAACTTCGGGATCGGGACGGCACACGCCACCCCGTCTGCTTAGAGCATATCCCGCTTGGATGGAATCGCGGTACCGCACCACTGCCAACCGTATGCGACCAGGACGTTCCGAAATCGCGTTGATCGTGTCGGGATGGAACCATCGGGCGGCTCCATCCGTTGCACAAGGAGCGTGCCTGTCAGGAACCCTTGACGCGCACGTGGCTGATGACTTCCTTGACCCCGGAAATGGTGCGCGCATGGTCAATCACACGATTGAGTTCAGTCTGGTTCTGGGCAATGCCGGTCAGGTAGACGATCGCGCCCACCGTTTCGACATTGTAGTTGATCGAACTGACCTCGCCGTCGAACAGCAGGTCGGCGCGCAGTTCGTTGGAAATGCGCACGTCCTTGAGATAACTCTCGACGCTTCCGGTGTCGGTGACCTGGAGCTCGTTGATGACCTCCTTCACCCCTTCGGCCTGCCAGGCCAAGCGCACGGCATCGACCCGGCCCTCGGGCTCGGGCACCTTGCCGGTCAGCAGCACGCGGCCTTCGGTGACGTCGATCGAGACGTCCTGGAACAGCCTCTCGTCGTAGCTGAAGAGCTTTTCGTTGATCGCGATCTTGGTCGTCAGGTCGTCGACTTGGGTGCCGACCGTGCGTTCCTCGGCCACGGCGACACCGACGGTGGCGGCCGCGCCCACCATCATGCTGACACAGCCGCCCAGCGCGGGCGCGGCAAGGCCCAGCACAGCGATTGCGACGAGATTCCTAAACATCATGGATCGATCCTCCGACAAGTAGGCGCACATTATAGTAGGAGGTCAGAGTCCAGAAGACACAACAAATGCGGGATTTCTAGGGTCGCCAGACGTCAGCGCCGTGGCTTGGCCAGCGCCCCGGCGCAACGTCGATGCGATCGAAGCGCCGTTCCAGCCCCGCCAGTTCGGGTCGGCGCGCAAGGTAGAGATCCAGAGTGCGCGCGATGCGCCGCCACTGCGTATCGCTGATCGCTTCGTCGTCATGCACCGCGCGTGCCTTGACCTCGACCGCGGCGATCACGCCGCCCCGGCGCGCGATCAGGTCGATCTCGCCACTGGTCAGGCGGCAGCGGTGTTCGAGGATCCGGTAACCTTTCACGCGCAGCGCCAGCGCGGCCAGCCACTCGGCGCGGCGGCCCCAGATTTCGGCTTTCTGTCGTTTCGCGCGTATCATCGACCTTCTCAATTTTGCCAACTTGCTCAATCATGATTTCAGAGCGCAAGGCACCGACGCGGAGTTTGCACGCCATGGCCCTATCCTACAGTTACCGGAGCATGTTTCAGGTTCCCTTGGCGTTCGTCCTTCTGCTTGCTGCCGCCTTGGCGCTCTCAGCGTGCACGAAGCCCAAACCCGGCACCTTCGAGACTGCGGGCACGGCCGAGAAACCCGAACTGGTCGTGGTTGCCGAAGAGGAACCAGTCGAGCCTGCCTTCACCGAGGAATCCGGCACGCTGACGATCGACCCCATTACCGGCACCGACGAACCGGCCTATGGCGTCGTCCCTGGCACCACGCGCCGCATCGCCCTGCTGCTGCCGCTCAGCGGCACCCATAGCGGACTGGGTTACGATCTGCTCGATGCCGCCTCCCTGGCGCTCTTCGACATCGGCAACCAGAATATCGAGCTTGTCGTCGCCGATACGCAGGGGACCGCCGAAGGCGGTGCCGCGGCGGCGCATCAGGTTCTGGCGGCTCAGCCTGATCTCATCGTAGGGCCGCTTTTTGCCCACGCTGCGCGCGCAGCCGCGCCGATTGCCCAGCAGGCCGGCATTAACGTCATCGCGCTTTCCTCGGATTTGACCTTGGCGCAGCCGGGCGTCTACGTCCTGGGCATAGCGCCCGAGGATCAAATCGAAAAGGCGGTCGCCTATGCGTCGTCGCAGGGACACCTGCGTTTCGCCGTGCTCGCGCCCCAGACCTCCTATGGCCAGCGTATGGTCCAGGCCATGGAGGTCGCGGTAGCCCGTTACGGCGGCATCGTGACGGCGAGCACATTCTACAACCCCGACGGCCTCGCGCTTGAAGAGACCGTGCGCGAGCTCACCCAGTACCCTGCACGCCAGGCCGATCTCGACGCCGAGATCGCCGAGCTGCGCGCGCGCGGCGACGAGGTCTCGCTTGCCGCCATCGACCGGCTGCAGCAGGAAGGCGCCTCGGGCAACAGCATGGTGTTCGATGTCCTGCTGATCCCCGCGTCGGGCCAGCGCCTGCAGCAACTCACCTCCTATCTGGGCTATTACGACGTTAACCCCGCCTATGTCCGGCTTCTGGGGCTGGCGAGTTGGAACGACCCGTCACTCACCCAGGAACAGGTTCTGCGTGGCGCCTGGTTCGCGACCACGCCCGACAACAACCGTACCTGGTTCACCAACCGCTTCTACGGCGCCTACAACAACGAGGTGACGCCCCTCTCCACGCTCGCCTATGACGCCATGTCGCTGGCCGCCGCGTTGACCAGCGCGGGATCGGGCGGCGATTTCAGCAAACGGGCGATCACCGACTGGCGCGGCTTCGAGGGCGTGGACGGTCTCATACGCTTCCGCGAGGACGGCACGCCGGAACGCGGCCTCGTCGTCATGGAAATCACGCTCCAAGGCATCCAGATAGTCAAACCCGCACCCGCAACCTTCGAGCCGCCCGCCGCCTCCATGTTGGCAACGCAGTAAAGCGTTTCCGATCCTCTTCAAACGAGCAACGTTTCCTCGCCGCCCTGAGTCGTCCATCGGCTTATATGGTGTTTGTTGGGTGTCAAGGCGTTGTGATCCAGGGACGATGCCGGTTTCGAGGCGGCGCCACAGGGCGATGGTGAGTTTGCGGACCATGGCGACGATGGTGCTGCGCCGGGTGCGTCCCTTTTGCGTGCCGACGCGCTCGCGGAACCAGAGGTTGAGCGCGCTTTGGGGCCGGTGGCGCAGCCACAGCCGGGCACGTTCGATGGCGGCGCTGCGGGCCTTGGGGTTTCAGGCCCTGGAGATGCCCCCGGTCGCGGCTCGATCCGCCGCCCCCAAGGGCGGCCCGCGAGGCCCGGACAGCTTCCCAACCGACGCCGGCTGGCGAAGTCGCGGCGATAGACCTTGCCTGTGAGCACGGTGGCGAACAAGGCCTCGATGCCCTTGAAGGCGGTGAGCCTGACGATCCTGTCGGCATGGGGATAGTCCCTGACCTGGCCCGAGGCGATCGCATCGCGCTCGGCCTCGACCCCGTGCGTCAGGGGGCGCCCCTCGCCGAGCCACGCATCCCCTCGAGCAGCAGCGACCGGCAGCCACAGATGCCCCGGGTCGCCGGAAGACCCCTGATGCGGTTGACGTGCCGGATGCGCCCGTTGACCGGGCGGGCGCGCTTGCGGTGCAGCCGGCGCGCGTCCTCCCGCTCCGGATCGGGACCTGAACCACGCTCACCGCACCGGGCTCGCCGCGCAGATGCGCCATCGGAGCGCACACAAGAACCCGTACGTCGATCCGGCCGGGGTCCTGGCCGCCTCGCGCGGCGACCCACCTGAAGGCCCGCAGCATCGAACACATGGCTCACAACCCCATGCACCCGCAAAAGACGATGCAGCCAGAACCCGTCACAGCCCGCCTCGCAGCACGGGACGATCTCCACCGTGCGCCCCGGCGCCGAGCCCCAGAAACGCCGGCGCCCCAGCGCCATCCCCGGCGGGAAGATCGTGCAGGACGATCTTGTCCGGTAAAGCCGTCCGCGAGCCCGGCAACCGGCTCTTCTTGCTCAACTCGATTGCGACAAGGCAGCGCTCCGGCCCATCGTCAATCCCGCGGGCGAGGCGTGTCGCGTAAGGTCGTTCATCAATCTCTCCCGGGCTGATGGGTGAACGGAAACCAAACCGTAACCCCCCGATCACCAAACCCCATACAAGCTTGACCGGAGGACCCATGCACGGACCGGACCTCCCGCGCAGGTTCCGGGCGCGGCACCGCATCAGCGAGAGCATCTCCGATGTCTTCGCCTGGTGCTCCGCCGGTGCATGAATCGCCAATTCACGTTCGACGATGACACGGGTGGGGTATGCAGGCGGCAGTTGCTGCTTGCCAAATCCACCTATCTTGTGCGTGAGAATAAACAGTAAACAAACGGCTGCGCGAAAGCGAAGGAGGCTTTAACTACTGTACATAGGGGTTGAATCGCGAATTTTCCGGAAGGTCCTCCTCCGAAAGAGTCAATCCCGGCCGAACAGGCGGCCCATCAGGCCCTTGCGGCGGGGTTCCTCTCGTTCGTGCTCGACCCAGGCGCGGTTGCGGCGCAGCGCGACCGGACTGCTTGTCTGGGACGCAGTTTCTTCCGGCGTGTTCCGCTCCCGGGTGCTCTGGTCGGAGGGTTCGGGCGGCGCAGACGTTGCCGGGGTCTCCGGCTTGAGCACGGCGTGGGGTGTGTCGACCTTGGCGGCAAGCATGGTGAATGCCTCGGCGATCACGCCCATCTGCTCCTGGCGGCGGCTTTCCGCCGATGCAATGGCCGCTATCTGTTCGGCGATGCGCGCCTGTTCCTCGGCGATGGCCTGGGCGCGGCGGTCGGTTTCCACCGGCCTCGCCGCGTTGCGTTCCACCGTCTGCATGACGCCGTACATCGCCGCGGCGAGCTGTTCCATGCGCCCGGTCAGCACCGCCTCGGTGCGCTCGATCCGATTCGCCAGGGCGCCGTCGCGCCCGCCTTTTTCCAGGTGCTGGACCAGCACACCCAAGGCGCCTGCCAGATCGCCCGAGCGTCCGGTGGTAGCCGGAAGGTTCGCGTTGGCGGGATCGGGCCCGCTTTCGCGACCGCCTTCGCCCAGGTCGCGATCGGCCGCACGAATCACCGTTTCGGTCAGCCACTCGCCGATCGTCATGCGGCGGCGGTGCGCGGCCCGTGCCGCCTTGGCGCGGGCTTCGCGCGCGACACCGCGCACGGACCAGGGTTGCCTGTCCTTCACCGCACCGTCCCTCTTGATGCTGCCGCCATCGCGATCCTTCCGCTCAATAACCCAGCGCAATGCCGTCCTTGCGCGGTTCCGTACCGCCAGCCAGTGTGCCCTGGTCCCAGTCGATCCAGATGGTCTGTCCGCCGCCGAAGGTTTCGGGCGTGATGGCGACCTTGTGACCGCGCAGCGCCAGGTCGTGCATGACATGCGGCGGGATCGAGGGTTCCATATAGGCTGCGCCATTCTCGTGGGCGAAACGGGGCAGGTCGAGCGCTTCCTGCGGCGACATGCCGTAAAGCAGCATGTTCTGCAGCACGTGCGTGTGGCCCCAGGGCTGATAGTCGCCGCCCATCACGCCGAACGGCATGATGACGCGCTCGCCCTTGGTCAGCATGGCCGGAATGATCGTGTGCATCGGCCGTTTGCCCGGCGCGATGTTGTTGCGGTGGCCGGGCTCGATGACGAACCCGCTGCCGCGGTTCTGTAGCACGACGCCGGACTTGGGCGCGATGCGCGCCGAACCGAACGAGAAGTAGGTCGAGTTGATGAAACTCGCCGCATTGCGGTCCTTGTCGATCACGGCCAGGTAGACGGTGTTGGGCGTGCTGGACAGCTTCGGCCCCGGCACTTCCGCCATGGCGTGGTGGAGGTCGATATCGGCGCGCAGCATCTCCGCGTAGGCGTCGGAAAGCAGCGCATCGACCGGAATGTCGGCCATGGCCGGGTCGGCGACGTATTCGGCGCGGTCGCGGAACGCCAGACGGCCTGCCTCGATCGTCAGATGCAGGCGATCGGCCGAGAGCGGGTCCATCGATCCGATGTCGTAGCCTTTGAGGATGTTCATCATGATCAGCGCCACAATGCCCTGACCGTTGGGCGGGCATTCGTGCACCCGGTAGCCGTTCATCTCCGTGGAGATGGAATCGACGTATTCGCCCTTGGCCCCGGCGAAATCGTCCAGCGTGTGGAGGCCGCCCAGTTCCTCCAGGTAGCCCACGATGTCCTCGGCCACCCAGCCGGTATAGAACCCGTCGCGCCCGTTCCTGGCAACCGCCTCCAGCGTCTTGGCGAGCAGCGGTTGGGTGTGTCTGGAACCCAGCTTGGGGGCATGGCCGCCTACCAGCAGGATCTTCTTGGCGTTGGCGTCGCGCGACAGGCGCGCTTCGGCGTCGACCCAAGCCTCATGGACGATCGGGGCGATGGTGTAACCCTTGGCGGCGTGATGGATGGCCGGACGCAGAACCTCGCCGACCTCCATGTTGCCGTGGTCCTCGACCAGCCGGCACCAGGCGTCGATCGTGCCGGGCACGGTCACCGCATGGGGGCTTTCGTGCTCGATCTTGTCGATGCCGTTTTCCAGGAACCACTCGGCCTCGGCCGCGTCCGGCGCCCGGCCCGATCCGTTGTAGGCCACCACGCTGGACGTGCCCTTGGGCGCATAAAGACAGAAAACATCGCCGCCCACCCCGGTCGACATCGGCTCGACCACCGCCAGCGTGGCCGCGGCGGCCACGGCGGCATCCATGGCGTTGCCGCCGGCGCGCAGGATGTCGATGGCGGTCAGCGATGCGGCAGGGTGCGACGTGCACGCCATGCCGTGCTCGGCATAGGCGGTGGAACGGGGCGGGGAATAGCTGTTGCGCATCGGTCGGGATCTCGCCATGGATAAAGGGCTTCGGGGAATGGTGGTGCAGCATAGGACAGGAAGGCCGTTGGGCGCACCACCCGCGGCCAAGTTCGTTCGCTCCGCCGACTTGACGCTCGGCACTTCCGCACCCCAATCTCCGGGCGAAGCAGGAGACACCAGATGAACGACGGATTGGCGCAGATCGGCGCAACGCTGAAAAAGGCGCAGGCAAGCGGCTATGACGAAGCCTGGACCATGCCCTCGGCGTTCTACACGAACCAGGCGTTCCATGAACTGGAGCTTGAGCACCTCTTCGCCAAAGAATGGCACTGCGTGGGCCGCGTCGAGGAAATCGCCGAGGCCGGACAGTGGTTCCCCTATCGCCTGCTGAACGAACCGCTGGTCATCACGCATGGCAGCGACGACAAGATCCGCGCGCTTTCCAACGTCTGCCGCCATCGCGGCACGCTTATCGCCATCGAAAAGGGAAAGGGGCGGCGTTTGCTTTGTCCCTATCACCACTGGGCCTACGACCTCGACGGCCAGTTGAAGGCCGCGCCCAAGATCGCGGAGCGCGAGGGATTCAAGGTGAAGGACTGTAGGTTGCCGGAGTTTCCCTGCGAACTCTGGATGGGTTTCATCTATGTCAATCTCGATCAGAACGCCAAACCGTTCGCGCCGCTGATCGCCGATCTCGAGGCTCGGGTCGCGCCCTATCACATGGAGGAGATGTGGCTAGGCTATACCGGTGAAGCGGTGTGGGAGACCAACTGGAAGTCGCTCATCGAGAACTACATGGAGGGCTACCATCTCTCGCCGCTCCACAAATCCGGCCTCGCCAATCTCAATCCGACCGACATGTGCGAACATCTCCCGGCTGGCGAGAGTTGGTTCGGCTATGCCGTCGGTTTCCCCGACGATCTGCCGCGTGTCACGCCGGGCCACCCCGACCTCACGCCTGAACAGTCGGGTACCTGCATCATGGTGATGATGCAGCCTGGCAACGGCATCGGTCTTTCCGCCGATTACAGCTCCTACCTCTGCATCCAGCCCGAGGGCACGGAAAAGGTACGCTACAAGGCGGGCCTGCTATTTTGGGGCGATGACTGGGCGCAAAGCGCGGTCGACCGCGCGGTCGAGCTTTTCCACCAGACCATGGAGGAAGATCGCTCCGTGCTCGAGCCGCTGATGCTGGGTTATAAGTCGGCGCACCACACGCCGGGCCCGCTCTCGCCCGCCCATCTGGAGGGCAACATCCTCGACCTCGCAAAATATGTCGGCCGCCGCTTGGGGGCCGCGCTGGACGCGGCGGCCTGAACGGAGGGGTGCAAACCCAGACACGCATCGCGCTCGTCGACGGCGACATCACCACGCTGGATGTCGACGCCATCGTGAACGCAGCTAACGAGGCGCTTGCAGGCGGCGGGGATGATGGCGTCATCCATCGTGTCGCGGGTCCCGATTTGATGAAGGCGTGCCGGGTGATCGGCGGCTGCCCGACGGGCCAGGCGGTAATGACGCCGGGCTTCAGGCTCCCCGCGCGCCACGTCATCCACACCGCCGGCCTGGCCTGGCGCGGTGGGCACCACGACGAGGATCTCCTGCTCGCCCCGACTGTTACCGCAACAGCCTCCGCCTCGCGTCGGATGCCGGACTGGCGAGCATCGCCTTCCCCTCCATCTCCACTGGCGTCTACGGCTTTCCCATCGCACAGGCCTGCCGCATTGCCGTCCGGGAAGTCGATAGCTTTCTCAAGATCCACGCTGAGCCGGAATCCGTCATCTTCTTCTGCTTCGGCCCAGTCGATACCGAACATTACCGCGAGGCGCTGGCCCAAGAAGGGATCGTTGTGTGAGTGAGAAACGTTACGAAGTGCGGCGCAAGGAGACGCTCTACGAAGGCCACTTCCGCGCCGACCGCTGGCATGTGCGCTACCAACGCCACGACGGTGGCTGGTCGGAAGAACATCCGCTTGAAATCTTCGACCGGGGCCACGCCGTCTCCGTTCTGCCCTACGACGCACGAGCCGACGCGGTCGTGCTGGTCGAACAGTTCCGCGCCGCCGCCGCACCGACGACCGAACCGCCCTGGCTGATCGAGGCCGTCGCGGGCGCGACCAAACCCGGCGAGGCGCCTGAAGAGGTCGCGCAGCGCGAAGCGCTGGAAGAAGCCGGCCTGGAGCTTGTCGAGATCAAGCGCCTGCCGCGTTTCCTGCCCAGCCCCGGCGCAGTCACGGAAGAGCTACATCTTTTCATCGGCCGGGCCGACAGCACCAGGGCCGGCGGCCTGTACGGCCTAGGCGACGAACACGAAGACATCAAGGTCCATGTCATTGCCTTCGACGAAGCGCTGGCCATGGTCGAAGACGGTCGCATCGTCGCCGCCAACACGATCATTCCGATCCTGTGGCTCGCCCTTCACAAGGAGGAACTACAGAAAGAATGGAGCTAGGCCACGCCTGCGCTGCGCAGCATGTCGTGGACAGGGCGACACCTTCTTCGTGGCGCGAGCTCAGGGGGCCGCCGAGGAAGACGCCGCTTGCGAGATTGGCGTGCACCGCCTCGCTGAGCGCCATGTCCTCGTTGACAAGTCTTTCACGCCCTTGGAGGCCGCGGCCTTCTGGACGTCCGTCAGGTCGGCTTGCGGATCGACGAAGATATCGAAATGGATGCGGGTCTTTTCGGGCGAGAGCGGAGAGATGCGCGAGACGTTGTAACCGCCGGGGAAGAGCACCAGGGTGAAGACGGGCTAGGTCCAGGTTCACAGACCTCCATAAAGACCGCCCGCCTTGGCCGTCGCGCGCATGGTCACGGTCCTGGTATGGATGCGGGTGACGAAGGTGCCCGATTCGAGCTCGGCGTCGAAGGTCGGATGGACCGATGGCACGTGATAACCCTCGACGTAGTTCTCCAGATAGACCTTCCAGTTGGCATCGAAGTCCAGATACTAGGAATTCATAGAGCGCGCAGCGTTCCAACGGGCGCTCACCGATCAGAGCCGACAGGTCGCAGAGCGCGCTTTCCGGCGGTTCGGGATTATCGCCCAGATGCACGAAAAGATTGGCTGCGCCAGTCCTCGACATGGACGGGCAAAAGGCCGTGGTTATCGCAGCGGAAGCCCGCGACCTCGCCGAACTCCGGGGTCGTGCGCAGGCCGCCGTCCAGGCCGTAGGCCCAGCGGTGATAGGGGCAGGTCAGCACGACCGAGCGGCCAAAGCCGTCCTCTTCAATGAACCGCGCGCGGGTGTCGGCGGCGGCGACGATCCAGGTGACCTTGCCTTGCTTGGCCATGGTTTCTCTTTGTCTGGCAGTATTGCTCCTGCCTCTTCAACGACCGAAACGCATTCACGTTCCAAGGATTGGGCGTCAGCCCATCAGCCGCGCGCCCTCGCCGACCAGCACGGCCGCGCTGAACGCCGCCGCGACCCACGGCCACCAGGACGGCACCGTGAATCGTGCGGCCGGTAGATCCACGCGGCGTTTGATCGCGATCAGCGCCACGTTGACGACCGTGAAGGTGGTGAGCGTCAGGACTGCTCCGATCTGGGCCAGGATGCCGATGGGGAGCGCGACCGCGCAAAGAAGCACAAAGGCCGACGCTGTCAAGGTCGCCGCGACGGGCGTTCCGGTCGCCGGCCAGACATGGCCCAGCGCCCGCAGCAAGAAGCCCTGTGCAGCGAGGCCATAGAGGACACGCGAACCCATGATGATCAGCACCAGTGCGCCGTTGATCGTGGCGAACGACGCCATCAGGGAAAATGGCGCTGCCGACCAGCCGGTAGCGCGTTCGAAGACCAGACCCAGCGGCGCCGTACTAGCCGCGAGATCCTCGACACCGGTCGTTGCATTCGAAACCCAGGCCAGAGCAACATAGAGCAAGGTGGTGATGAGCAGGGTCGCGACGATCGCACGCGGCATCGTGCGTTCGGGCTCGCGCACTTCCTCGGCGACGTTGACCATGTCCTCGAAGCCGATGAAGGCGAAAAACGCGATCACGACGGATGCGAGCAATCCGCCGCCCGTGACGACGGTTGCTGTCTCCGGCGTTTCGTTCGCAAGAGCCTGGGGCGTGGCGACCGCCAAAATGAGCAGAAGTCCGCTGATCTCGACCAGCGTGACCAGGCCGATGATCGCCACGGATTGTGCGATTCCCCAGATCGCGAGGCCTGTGAGCAACACGATCAGGCCCATGGCGATCAGCCAGATAGGAACCGGGATCAGCGTGGCGATGTAACCGGCCGAGCCGATCACGACCGCCCCCGCCGAAACAAGGCCGGCGGCCGCGACCATGAAGCCCATGAGAAGCGCGAGGCGGTCGCTGCCGAACCCTTCGCGCACATAGACCGCTTCGCCCGCGCTTCTTGGAAAGCGCGTGGAAAGTTCGGCAAAGGACATCGCCGACATGCCGGCCAAGATGGAGGCGGCCAGAAACGCCAGGGGCGCATAGAGCCAGGCATGGCCCGCGACTTTGCCGATCAGCACATAGATGCCCGCGCCTACCGTAACGCCCACGCCATAGAGCGTCAGCCCGACGACGCCCAGACGGCGGCGCAGGCCGGGATTATGTGTCGATTCGCTGATCATCGTCCCATCCTGGATCTGCGCCAGTGCGTCGTCCTTGATTCAGGACAACGGCATCACACACCGGGATCCGTGAGGAGACGCAGGCGGTGCGCGGCGAGCGTCGCGAAGCGCAGGGTCTGAGCCTTGCGCCGTGTGCCGTTCATCGGCGCTTCGGCGGCGGAGTGCAACACCGTGGCATCAAAGCGGTCGGCGACGATGAGGCCGTGGTCGTCGGGCAGGACGTCCTTGGGGAAATCTTCCGGCACGGCGAAGTAGAAAAAGTCGCAGAATTCCAAGTATTCGGGCCACTTGCCGTCGGCGCGGAAATCAGCGAGCGAGGTCTTGATCTCGACGATTGTGAAGCGGCCCCTGGCGTCGAGCGCGATGACATCGACGCGCCGGCCGTTCTTCACCGTGAATTCGCCCAGACTCGCCAGGCCGGCGTCTTCGAAGTGACGAGCGATGCCGCGCGCAAGGCCGATCGCGCGCCGTTCGTCCGTCTCCTGAGCCATCAGCCTTCCTTGGCTGCGACGCCCGCCTCGGCAAAGGTCGCCATGCCGTTATGGGCCGCCACGGCGGCCTTGACCAGCAGCGCGGCCACAGCCGCGCCCGAAGCCTCGCCCAGGCGCATGCCAAGATCGAGCAGGGGCTCGCGGTCCCGGTCGAAGCCGAGTTTACCCAGCAGCTTAGCGGCGGCGGGTTCGGCACTGCAGTGGCTCGCGCGACAATGATCGAGCGCGCCTGAATCGATGCCCGCCAGCACGGTCGCTGCGGCACAGTTGACGTAGCCGTCCAGCAGCACGGGAATGCGCTGCATGCGGCAGGCCAGGACCGCGCCCGCCATGGCGGCAATCTCGCGTCCGCCCAGGCACGCCAGGGCTTCGAGCGGATCGCCCAGCCGGTCGCGGTGGAGATCGAGCGCGCGGTCGATGACCTCGGCCTTACGGTTCACGCCTTCCGCGTCGAGCCCGGTTCCAGGTCCCACCCAGTCCGCGCCGGTACCGCAGAAAAGGGCGGCCGCGAGGGCCGCGGCCACGGTCGTGTTGCCGATTCCCATCTCGCCGATGCAGGCCAGATCGGCCGTGCCTACCGCCTGATAGCCCGTGAAAAAGGCCGCGCAGGTCTCCTCCTCGGTCATGGCGGGGCCGGTGGTGAAATCCTGCGTGGAACGTTCAAGCTGCAGGGGAATGACCGTGAGATCGGCGCCGGCCAGCCTGGCGATCTGGTTGATCGCCGCACCACCGGCCTCGAAATTGGCGACCATCTGAAAGGTGACTTCCGCGGGAAAGGCGGAGATGCCCTGCGCGGTGACGCCGTGGTTTCCGGCAAAGACGAAAAACGCCAGCTTGTCGGCGCGCGGGCGATGGCTGCCCTGCCAGCCCGCCAGCCAGAGTGCCAGATGCTCCAGTCTGCCAAGCGACCCCGGTGGCTTCGTCAACTGTGCGTCGCGCGCTTGGGCAGCCTGGATCGCATCCCCGTCGGCATCGGGCATGCCCTCCATCAGTGCGCGGATATCGTCAAAGCGGGAAATCTTCATGGGCCTTGGTCCTGGAGCTTGGGCAAAGGACACTAGGCCTAGTTTCTCCATGCCGCCATGACCTGGGCGTCACGATGGCGGCGGATGGGGACAATCCGGCATCGCTTGTGGATGCGCCCGCCCCGCCGCCTCGAAACTTGACCGCGTTCGCCGCCGAGCCGATAACCGTTTCATGGCTCACGATGACCTCAACAAACCCGACTGGATCGACAGCCTGCGTGTTGCGCTCTCGTTCCTGACGCGTATTCCCGTCGACGGGCCCGAGGACGTGCCGCTGGCCCGTGCCGCGACGGTCTTTCCCCTGATCGGCGCAGGCGTCGGTCTGGCCAGCGGCCTTGCCTATGTCGTGGCCCACTGGATCGGTCTGGAGTTCTGGCTTTCCGCGGTGTTCGCTGTTCTCGTGCTCATGGTCGCGACCGGCGCCTTGCACGAAGACGGCCTGGCCGATGTTGCTGACGGTCTGGGTGTGCATGGCGAGCGTGAGCGCAGGCTGGAAGTCATGCGCGACAGCCGTATCGGCGCCTTCGGCGTGATCGCGCTGGTCTTGAGCCTCACCGCGCGAATCGGCGCACTGGCGCTCATCGCCAAACCCGGCCTGGTGCTTCTGGCGCTGATCGGCGCGGGCGCGCTTTCGCGCAGCCTGATCGTCGTTGCCATGCGCATGATGCCGCCCGCCCGCGAGGACGGCCTGGGTGCGGGCGCGGGCACGCCGGACTTCGCCGAAACCATCGTTGCTCTCATCATCGGTGTGGCGTTCACCATCGCCATGCTCTTTCCCTGGGCTTGGATCCTGGGCCTGCTCTATGCGGGCGTTGCCGCCGGTCTGATGGCGCTGATCGCGCGCCGCGCGTTCGGCGGCCAAACCGGGGACGTGCTAGGCGCGATCCAGGTCATCGCGGAAATCGGCGTGCTGGCCGCGGTCGTCTCCGCACTATGACGCAGACGCGCTGGTGGTGGGTGCGCCATGCGCCGGTGACCGAGACCAACGGCCGCATCTACGGCTCGACCGATCCCAATGCCGACACCGACAACGCGCCGGCCTATGCAGCGCTTGACGCCATCCTGCCCGGCGATGCGCATTGGGTGACGAGCCACCTACGCCGCACGAAGCAGACCGCTGCCGCCATTGCTTCGGCAGGTGGGCGAGAGATCGACCCGGTGGAAGAATCCGATCTGGGTGAACAGAACTTTGGCGACTGGCACGGCATGACCTATGAGGAGGTCTATGCTCTGTCCTCCGCGCGGCGCTTCTGGCTGGCGCCCGCGACCATGCCCGCGCCGGGCGGAGAGAGCTTCGCCGACCTCTGCGTGCGCGTCGGCCACGTCATCCACCGCCTGACCGCCGACTGGGCGGGGCGCGACATCATCGCCGTTGCCCATGGCGGCACGATCCGCGCCGCGCTTGCCTTGGCCCTGGATCTCGACCCCGAAACCGGCCTGCGCTTTTCCACCGACAACATCTCGATCACGCGCATCGACCATTTCGACGACCACGCCGAAAGCTGGCGCATCGTCTACATGAACCGCCAACCTCACATGCCGCCGGGCACATGACCGAACTGCGGCGCACGACTGTATGTGATGCACTGGAAAAACCCCATGAAGCCGTGGTGCAGGCACTGGTTGTCGATGAGAAGTCCCGAGGCTGTGTCATCGGGCATAGATTGATGGACGCTGCCGAAGCCCGGGTCAGAGAAAATGGTCTAGCGTCCGTTGTGCTGAGTTCTGCCGAGGACCGGCAGGCTGCGCACCGATTTTATAGAGTTCTGGGATACAGCCAAAGCGCATCGTCCAGAATCCTGCGCAAGTACCTCCAACAGCGGTCGTAAGTTACGTAGAAACGATGCCGACCTTCTGTTAACGTCTGCGCGTTGGAACGAGACGAGGGAAGCCGGTGCAAAACCGGTGCTGCCCCCGCAACTGTAACGGTGAGACCCGAAGCGTTGACCCACTGGCAACCCATCAAGAGGTTGACCGGGAAGGGGCTTCAAGGGTCGGTGAGCCGGAGCCAGGAGACCTCACCCGTTCCGCCCTGGACCACGTGTACCTCGGAGGGAGGTCGAATGTCCGTGACCGTTGCCCAAGATGTGCCCGTTGCGCGGTCCAAGGTTCCGGACGCTGGGAATCAGCATGTCGTTCTGGTTCTGGGCGGCGCGCGTTCGGGGAAAAGCAGCTTCGCCGAGGCCGAGATCGCCGTGTGCGGACTGGAATCGGTCTACCTTGCCACCAGCAAGGCGTTCGACGTTGAGATGGAAGAGCGCATCGCGCTCCACCGCGCGCGCCGCGGGTCCGGGTGGCGCACAATCGAGGAGCCCCTGGCGCTCGCGGAGACGCTTACACGGGAACTCGATCCCGGTCGTGCCGTGCTGGTCGATTGCCTGACGCTCTGGCTTTCCAACCTGATGGCGGCCGACCGGGATGTGGACCAAGCGGGCGCCGCGCTCACGGCCGTCCTGGAGGAGGCACGGGGACCGGTGGTTCTGGTCTCCAACGAGGTCGGCCAGGGCATCGTACCCGACAATGCGCTCGCCCGCCGGTTCCGCGATGCCGCGGGCAGGCTTCATCAACGGATCGCGGCGATGGCCGGCCGCGTGGTCTTTGTCACCGCCGGCCTGCCACAAACCCTGAAGGATACGCGATGACCATGGCTTCCAAGATTCCCGCAACGGTGGTGACCGGCTTTCTGGGCGCGGGCAAGACGACGCTGATCCGTTACCTCATCGAAAACGCAGGCGGGCGGCGTTTCGCCTTCATCATCAACGAATTCGGCGATCTGGGCGTCGACCGTGAGCTGATTCAGGGCTGCGGTTACGAAGACTGCAAGGACGAGGACATCGTGGAGCTGGCCAGCGGCTGTATCTGCTGCACCGTGGCCGATGACTTCCTGCCCACGATTCAGGCGCTGATCGACCGGGACGATCCGCCCGAACACATCATCATCGAGACCTCTGGCCTGGCGCTGCCCAAACCGCTGATCAAGGCGTTCAACTGGCCCGAGGTGAAGACGCGCGTGACGATCGATGGCGTGGTCGCGGTGATCGATGGGCGCGCGGTCGCCGACGGACGCTTTGCCGACGATCCCGACGCGGTTTCCACCCAGCGCGAGGACGACCCCAAGCTGAACCACGAAAATCCCCTGGAAGAGGTCTTCGAGGAGCAGGTTCTGGCCGCCGACATGATCGTGCTGAACAAGGCTGACTTGATGGACGAGGCGAAGATCGAGCAGGCGCGGGGTATTCTTGACGCCAACCGGCGTGACGCGACCAAGGTGGTGATGGCCTCGGGCGGCAGTGTCGATCCCGTCGCTCTGCTGGGTATCGGGGCTGCGGCCGAAGACGATCTCAATGCCCGTCCCTCCCATCATGACGGCGTCGACGGGGAGCACGACCATGACGATTTCGACACATTCACGCTGACCTTCGATGCGGTGGACTGTCCCGAGGCGCTGGAAACCAAGCTGAAGGCCATGGTCGCGCGCCACGACGTGCTGCGCGTCAAAGGCTTCCTGGAGGTGCCGGGCAAAGCCATGCGCCACGTCGTGCAGGGCGTGGGCGGCCGGTTCGAGCGTTACTTCGACCGGCCCTGGCGTGACGGTGAGATCCGCCGCAGCGAACTGGTGGTGATCGGCCTCAAAGGGCTCGACGCCGACGCCATCGCCGGCGACATGGGCGCGCGGATCGTCTGATGCACCTTCTGGCGGTGCAACCCGGCACGGTGGGTGACGGCACGGAAGCGGTCGATCTGGGCCAGACGCCGGGCGACGTCGTGGTGCTGTCTGCCGCCGATACCGAACTGGCTCTGCTGGCCGATGCCGCCGCCCTGCAGGGCGAGGAAGCGCCCAGCCTGCGGCTGGCAAGCACCATGCAGCTTTCGCATAATCTGTCGGTCGACACCTATGTCGAGGCGATAATCGTCCAGGCGAAGGTCGTGGTGGTGCGTCTGCTGGGCGGGGCAGGCTATTGGCGTTACGGCACCGACGAAATCGCCGCCGCCGCCCGCCTGAACGGTGTTCACCTCGCCCTTCTGCCCGGCGACGACAAGGAAGACGGCGAACTGCGCCGTCTCTCGACGGTAGCCGATGCCGACTACGATCGGCTCTGGGCCTATCTGATCCACGGCGGCGCGGCGAACGCGCGCAACTTCCTGACCTTCGCTACGTCCCTTGCCGGTTATGAAGGCAAGGCCGCACCGCCCGAGATCCTACCCCGGGCGGGCTGCTACTGGCCAGGTATGGGCGACGTTGCGCTCGAAGCCATGGCCGATCTCTGGAAACCGGAACGCCCGGTGGCGGCCATCGTGTTCTACCGCGCCCTCGTGCAGGCAAGCGATACCGCGCCCATCAACGCGATGGTCGCGGCATTGGACACCGAAGGGCTCAACGCCCTGCCGCTTTACAGCCAGAGCTTGAAGGAACAGGCCGGTGCGGCCTTTGTCGAAGAGGCGCTGGGCCAATACCCGCCTGCCGTCATCGTCAACTGCACCGGGTTTGCGCTGGCGAGCCCCGGCGCGCAGCGCGGTCCCACGCCGTTCGACGGCGCGGATTGTCCGATCCTTCAGACCGTGCTTTCCGGCGGTACGTTCGATGCCTGGGATGAAGGCATGCGGGGCATGGCGCCGCGCGATATCGCCATGAACGTCGCCCTGCCCGAGGTCGACGGGCGTATCCTGACCCGCGTGATCTCGTTTAAGTCCGCGCGGCGCTGGGATGAGCGTACAGAGACCAACGTCGTGCGCCACGAACCGGTCCCTGACCGGGTCGCCTGGACCGCCCGGCTGGCCGCCGCTTGGACGCGGCTGCGCATAGCCGCCCCGCGGGAGCGCCGTATCGCCATCGTCATGGCGAACTACCCCAACAAAGACGCCAGGATCGGCAACGGCGTGGGCCTGGATACGCCGGCCTCGGCGGCGCGCGTGCTACAAACCCTGGGTTCGAAGGGCTACGATGTCGATGGCGTACCGCAGGACGGCACGGCGCTGATCGAAACGCTCCTGGACGGACCGACGAACGATCTCACCGGCCGTGCATGGAAACGCTCCGGCGTCGCCCTGAGCCTTGCCGACTATGCCGTGCGTTTCACGACGCTGCCCGGAGCGGTGCAGGACGCCATGACGGAGCGCTGGGGCGCCCCCGAGGCCGATCCCCATGTCGCCGACGGCGCGTTTCGGCTCAGTCTCCATCGCTGGGGCAATGTGGCGGTCGGGGTACAGCCCGCACGGGGCTACAACATCGATCCGAAGGAGACCTACCACGATCCCGATCTGGTGCCGCCGCACGGATACCTGGCGTTCTACCTGTGGCTGGAGCGGGATTTCGGCAGCCATGCCATTGTGCATCTGGGCAAACACGGCAATCTGGAATGGCTGCCCGGCAAGGCGCTGGCACTTTCCGAGAATTGCTTTCCCGAAGCCGCGTTTGCGCCCCTACCGCATCTCTATCCCTTCATCGTCAACGATCCCGGCGAGGGGACTCAGGCCAAACGCCGCACGGCTGCGGTGATTGTCGATCACCTGACCCCGCCGTTGGCGCGCGCGGAGACCTATGGCGATCTGCGTGATCTGGAAGCCCTGGTCGACGAATACTTCGAGGCCAGCCAGACCGATCCGCGCCGCCTGCCGATCCTCTCGCGCGATATCCTGGAGTTCTGCGCCAGCACGGGCCTCGATCAGGACTGCGGCATCGGTGCGGGCGACAACGAGGCCGAGAAGCTCTCCAAGCTCGACGGCTATCTCTGTGAATTGAAGGAAATGCAGATACGCGACGGTTTGCATGTGTTTGGGGAGGCCCCGCAGGCCGAGCTCGAAACCTCCTTGCTGGTCGCCTTGACGCGGGTGCCGCGCGGCAACGGGTCGGGCGGCCATGCCTCGATCACCCGCGCGCTGGCTTCCGATCTGGGGCTGGCACTCGATCCGCTCGATGCCGATATGGGGGCAGCTTGGACCGGTGGCCGGCCCGACGTCCTGGCGGGCCTGTCGAACGATGCCTGGCGGAGTGTGGGCGATACGGTGGAACGGCTCGAACTCTTGGCGAGCACCTTGGTGGAGGGCGCGCTTTCCTGCGATTGCGCATGGACGGCGACGCAGGCGGTGCTGGACGAGGTCACGCGGCATCTGCGCCCGGCGGTCTCGGCTTGCGGCGAACGGGAACTGGCGGGGCTGCTGACCGGACTGGACGGCCGGTTCCTGGAGCCGGGCCCGTCGGGTGCGCCGTCCCGCGGCCGACCCGATGTGCTACCGACCGGGCGGAACTTCTATTCCGTCGATACGCGCGCCGTGCCGACTCCGGCCGCGTGGCGGCTGGGCTGGTCCTCGGCTGGCCGCCTGGTCGAGCGCCATGCCCAGGACCATGGCGAGTGGCTCAGGGCCGTGGCGCTTTCGGCCTGGGGCACGGCCAACATGCGCACCGGCGGCGACGATATCGCCCAGGCGCTTGCACTGATGGGCGTGCAGCCGACCTGGGAGCCGCGCAGCGGTCGCGTCACCGGGTTCGAGATCATGCCGTCGGGCGTGCTGGGCCGCCCGCGCGTCGATGTCACCTTGCGCGTCTCCGGTTTTTTCCGCGATGCCTTTCCGGGTCTCATCAATCTCGTCGATAGCGCCACACGCGCGGTCGCCGCGCTGGACGAGGACGATGCGGTCAATCCGTTGGCCGCCATGGCGCGCGGCGAGGCCGCACGGGCCGCCGATGCGGGCGAGGATGCAGCCGTTGCCGCCGAGCGCGCGGCCACGCGGGTCTTCGGCTCGAAACCCGGCGCCTATGGCGCGGGACTGCAGGCGTTGATCGACGAAGGCGGCTGGGACCATGCCGACGATCTCGCCCGCGCCTATGTCGCGTGGAGCGGCTATGCCTATGGCGCGGGCACGGAGGGCAAGGCCGTACACGCCATGTTCGAAGAGCGCCTTTCGAAGATCGATGCGATCGTGCACAATCAGGACAACCGCGAACACGATCTGCTGGATTCCGACGACTACTACCAGTTCGAGGGCGGCATCACTGCGGCGGTGCGCAAGGCGTCGGGCAGGCAGCCAGCGGTCTATCACAACGACCATTCGCACCCCGAGAATCCGACCGTGCGCACGCTGACGGAAGAAATCGCACGGGTCGTGCGGGCGCGCGTCGTGAACCCCAAGTGGATCGCAGGGGTCATGCGCCACGGCTACAAGGGCGCCTTCGAAATGGCCGCCACAGTCGACTACCTGTTCGGCTTCGCTGCGTCGGCGCGCTGTGTCGCGAACCATCATTTCGACGCCGTGTTCGAAGCTTATCTGGGCGATACGAAGGTGCGCGCCTTTCTGGAGGAAGCTAATCCGCACGCGCTGCACGATATCGCCGCGCGGCTCGCCGAAGCGCAGGCACGCGGACTCTGGATTCCCAAACGCAACAGCACGGCATCCGAGTTGGAGTATTTGCTCTCTGGTGAGGAGGAAGGCCGGCGCAGCACGGAAAACAGCAAGAAGGAGAACGCGGCATGAGCGAGAACGACAACGATGCGCCCGTCGAGATAAACGAGCGCCACCGCGAGAAGATGAAAAAGCGCAAGGCCGCGCGCGACAAGATGATGGCATCCAAGACCGAGGAACGCGGCCTCATCATCGTGCACACCGGCAAGGGCAAGGGTAAGTCCTCGTCCGCCTGGGGCATGGCGCTGCGCTGCATCGGCCACGGCTTCAAGATCGGTGTCGTACAGTTCATCAAGGGCCGCAGCGAGACCGGCGAAACCAAACTCTTCGCCAAGTTCCCCAATCAGGTCGTCCACAAGATCATGGGCGAAGGGTTCACCTGGGAAACCCAGGACAGGGAACGCGACATCGCCGCGGCCACGGCGGCCTGGGAAACCTCCAAGACGCTGATGGACGATCCCGAGATCCACATGGTGATCCTGGACGAACTCAACGTCGCGTTGCGCTACGACTACGTCGACCTCGATGACGTGCTCGACACGCTTGCGACCAAGCGGCCCGATCTCCACGTCGTCGTCACCGGTCGCAACGCCAAGCCGGAACTGATCGAACTCGCCGATCTCGTGACCGAAATGACACTGGTCAAACACCCCTTCCGCGAAGGTGTGCGCGGCCAGATCGGCGTGGAGTTCTGATGATGATGTCCAGACATGCCGCAAAGATGCTCGCAGTCCTGGCACTGGTTGTGCAGTTGCGGCCGGAACCGGCCCTGGCAGACGGGGAGCAAGGGGTAGTCGACAAGGCTGAAGCGAGCGTGCTGGAACTGCTGGAAGACCCGGACTTCGCCAACCTGCACGAGCTGCTGGCGCGTGCCCGTGGCGTCGTGATGGTGCGAGCTATCCCGCGTTCATGGATATGGCCTCGGCCAGCATCGGGCTGCAGATCGGCGCGGCCGGAATCCAACTCGTGTTGGTGATCATGACCGATGCCGGCCTGGAGACCATGCTTTCGGACAAGGTCGAGGTTGGCGTGGACACTTTGATCGTGGCAGGACCCGAGGGTGCCGCCGTCAAGGCGACGACCTTGACCGAATTCAACGAGGACATCTATGCCTACGGCATCAGTGAGGGGCTCTTTGCCGGCGTCTCCCTCGAAGGCGCCATCCTGATTCCCGATGAGGACGCCAACCACAGCTATTACGGCGAGCCCGCGACGACGCGCGAAATCCTTCAGGACGAGGCGGTCTGGAACCCGGATGCGGACGGCCTGCGCACGCTTCTGGAAGGCGTGATCTAGGGCCATGGCAACCCCCGCCATCATGCTGCAGGGCACGGGCTCGGACGTCGGCAAGTCGTTGCTGGTGGCCGGGCTGGCGCGCGCCAGCGTGCGGCGGGGACTGCAGGTGCGCCCGTTCAAACCGCAGAACATGTCGAACAACGCCGGCGTGACGGGCGACGGTGGAGAGATCGGGCGCGCACAGATGCTCCAGGCGCGGGCCTGCGGCGTGCGGCCCAGCGTGCACATGAACCCCGTCCTGCTGAAACCCCAGTCGGAAAAGGGCGCGCAGATCGTCGTGCAGGGCAAGATATTCGGCCAGTTCCAGGCGCGTGACTATCACAACCTGAAACCCCGGCTGCTGGAAAAGGTGCTGGAAAGCTTCGCTCTGCTTTCGGCCGAGGCTGACCTCGTGCTCGTCGAAGGAGCGGGATCGCCCGCGGAGGTCAATCTGCGCGCAGGCGACATCGCCAACATGGGCTTTGCCGTAACCGCCGATCTTCCGGTCGTGCTGGTCGGCGACATCGACCGTGGCGGCGTGCTGGCCAGCATCGTGGGCACCATGGCGCTGCTGGAAGACGAAGAGCGCCGGCGCGTGCGGGCTTATGCGATCAACAAGTTCCGCGGCGATGTGACGCTCTTCGATGACGCCATCACGATCCTGAAGGAGCGCACCGGTCTCGACTGCCTGGGCGTGGTGCCGCACATGGCCGCCGCGCGCCGTCTGCCCGCAGAGGATGCCGTCGCGCTCGACAGCCATGCCGCCATGTGCGGCGGCGGCAAGGGCGCGATCCATGTCGCGGTGCCGCGTTTCGATCGGATTTCCAACTTCGACGATCTCGACCCCCTGGTCGCCGAACCCGATGTCGCCGTGACCTTGGTCGCGCCCGGGGAGCCGTTGCCCGGCGATGCCGATCTGATCGTCCTGCCCGGCAGCAAGAGTACGTTGGGCGATCTTCGCGCCATGAAGGCCAACGGCTGGGATATCGATCTTGCCGCCCATGTACGCCGCGGCGGCTGGGTGGTCGGCCTGTGCGGGGGATACCAGATGCTGGGTTCCGAGGTCGTCGACCCCACTGGTATGGAAGGGGCCGCCGGCAGCGAGTCGGGCCTGGGCCTGCTCGATGTCACGACGAGGCTGGCGGGCGACAAGGCGCTGGTCTCGGTCACGGGAACCGATCGTACGACGGGGGCCGCTGTGCGCGGTTATGAAATGCACATCGGCGTTACCGACGGCCCGGACCGCGCACGACCCATGTTCGACCTGCCTTCAGGGCCTGACGGCGCGGTGAGCCCGGACGGACGTATCATGGGGAGCTACATCCACGGCATCTTCGCCGCCGACGCCTTCCGCCACCGGTTCCTGTCGCGCCTGCGCCAGCGCTGGTCGAGCGGGCTCGCCTTCGAGACAGGCATCGATGGCGCGCTCAATGAGATCGCAGATGGGCTTGAGGCATGCTTCGCCATCGACCGTTTGTTGGAGATCGCCGGTGAACGTTGAGATCAACGCAAACCTGAATGTGTCACCCCGGACGAGCAGTCCTCAGCTGTTCCGATCCGGGACCTCGAACGCTCAGGGCCCGATGATTGAGGCCCTGGCTCTCCTTGCAGTCAGCCGGGATGACACGCGCTCCTTAACTCGCCCAGTTCAACAGCAGGACGGAGAGCATGCCCCAAAGAACGCAGGCAAGGACAAAAAGCCTGAGCGTGTTGTCGATGTCGCGCGGGGTACAGCGGGCGCGGCCGTTACCCATCCAGGCATCGGTGATCATCTCGCCGTGGTAGACGCGCGGCCCTGCAATGGCGATGCCCAGCGCACCGGCGAAGGCCGCTTCGGGCCAGCCGGCGTTGGGCGACTTGTGATGGCGCGCGTCGCGCAGCATGGCCTGCCAGGCGGCCCTGGCATCGGCTCCGTTCATGGCGAGCGCCGCAGCGGCCACGACAAGACCGCTGAGGCGTGCCGGGATCAGATTGAGCAGGTCGTCAAACCGCGCCGAAGCCCAGCCGAAGGCGCGGTAGCGGTCGGTCTTGTGGCCGATCATGCTGTCGAGCGTGTTGACGGTCTTGTAGATCATCAGACCCGGCAGGCCAGCCACGAGATACCAGAAGATGGGTGCGACCACGCCGTCGGCGAAGTTTTCGGCACAACTTTCGATGGCCGCACGGCAGACGCCGTGTTCGTCCAGAGCGTCGGTATCGCGTCCCACGATCTGCGAGACCGCACGGCGGCCCCCGGCAAGACCCTCGCGGCGCAGCGTCTCGGCGACCCATTTGACGTGATCGTAGAGGTCGCGCTGGGCGATGAGCGAGAAGACCACGGCGGTCTCCAGAAGCCAGCCCCAGATCGTGGATTGGGTAAGCCAGGCGATCAGCGTGCCGGCGATCCCGGCGGCCACGACCATCACGACCAGCAGCAGTACGCCGCGCCAGCGCCGATTGGCCTCGTTGCGCTGGTTGGCGCGCCGGTCGGCCCAGCCGATGACCGATCCCAGCATGGAGACCGGGTGGGAAACCCGCGCCCAAAGCCAGCACGGATCGCCGATCAGCCCGTCCATGATCAGCGCGGCGGCCAGCACGACCGCGGGTGCGATTTCGAACAACATGCGCTCATAGGTGGGGCCACGCGCCCGGAGCTTCAATCAAGAACGAACGATACGGGAAAAGGACAAGAACCATGAGCGACATTGCCGTAATGCTTTGCGGCCACGGGAGCCGCGACGAAGGTGCGATCACGGAATTCGGCGCCATCGCCGAAACGCTGAAGACGCGCTTCGACTGGCCGATGGAATACGGCTTCCTGGAATTCGCCACGCCGATCATCCGCGACGGGCTCGACAAGCTGCGCGACGGCGGTGCCAAACACATTCTGGCCGTGCCGGGCATGCTGTTCGCTGCGGGCCATGTGAAGAACGACGTGCCCAGCGTGCTCAACACCTATGCCGCGCAGAATGGCGTCGAGATCACGTTCGGGCGCGATCTGGGCATCGATATGCGCATGGTGCGCGCCGCGGGCGAGCGCCTAAAGGAAGCCTTGGCCACCGCGGATGCCGAACACGGCGTGGTGCCGTCCCATGAGACCCTGCTCGTGACCGTGGGCCGGGGTGCCTCCGATCCCGATGCCAACTCCAACGTGGCGAAGGTCTCGCGCATGTTGTGGGAAGGGCTTGGCTTCGGCTGGAGCGAAACTGCCTATTCCGGTGTGACCTTCCCGCTGGTGAAACCGGCGCTGGAACATGTCGTGAAACTGGGCTTCAAGCGCATCCTTGTGTTCCCGTACTTCCTCTTCACCGGCATCCTGGTGCGCCGCATCTACGACGCAACCGACGCGGTCGCGGCGCAGCATCCCAACATCCAGTTCGTGAAGGCCGGCTACCTCAACGACCATCCCCTGGTGGTTGATACCTTCGTCGATCGCGTGCACGAGATTCTCGAGGGCACGGGGAACATGAACTGCCAGGCCTGCAAGTACCGCGAGCAGGTGCTGGGCTTCGAGGCCGAGGTCGGCCTGAAACAGGAAAGCCACCATCACCACGTCGAAGGCATTGGCACGGGCGAGAGGCATGGCCACAGTCACGATCATGGCCATCACCCCTATCCCCATGCCGACCATCCGCTGGGCCCGAAGACCCTGAAGCCGTGATGGTACGGTGCAACACCCTTTCCATCGTGGCCCCATTTGATGGGGCCATCCATGCAAGAGGCCGTGCAAACCGTGCCGCCGGTGCGTGTTGCGATTCTCAGGCATGGATGCCCCGGTCAAGCCGGGGCATGACAGTTGGTTAGGAGAGGCGGAGCGTGCCACTGTTCGATGCCTATCTGATGGTCGACTGGAGTTCGGAAACGAAGCCCAAGACCGGCAGGGATTCGATCTGGCTGGCGCTCGTCGAGCGCTCGTCGGGCGGGCTGCGCTTACATGGGCTGGAGAATCCGGCAACCCGCGCGGTCGCACGCGAGCGGCTGGCCGACATGCTCGACGGGCTGATCGGGCGCGGACGCCGTGTGCTGGTGGGATTCGATTTTCCCTTCGGATATTCGGACGGAACGGCCGCCGCGCTGGGCATCAAGGGGACAGTCTGGCGTGCGACGTGGGCGGCGCTGGCCAAGGCGGTGGAGGATCGCGACGACAACACCAACAACCGGTTCGATGCCGCCGATGCCCTGAACCGCCGGATGGGCTTTCCCGAGGGCCCTTTCTGGGGGCATCCGGTCGGGCGCACCTACCGTAATCTTGCCATGACCAAACCCGGCTACAACTACGGCTTGGATGAAAAACGTCTGTGCGAGGATGCCATCACCGGGCCGCAACCGATCTGGAAGCTGGCGGGCGTGGGTTCGGTGGGCGGTCAGGTGCTGACCGGACTGCCCGTCGTGCGCGCCCTGCGCAACGACCGGAGGCTCAAACGCCATATCAGGGTCTGGCCCTTCGAGACCGGCCTGAAGACGCTGACCACCCGGGCGCTCAAGGAACATCCCGTCGTCTTGGCGGAGATCTATCCCTCCCTGGTCGCACCCCGCTCTTCAAGCGGGCAGGTCAAGGATGCCCTGCAGGTCCAGGCCATCGCTGCCTACACGGCTCACATGGACGATGCGGGAAAACTGGCGCGCATGTTCGCGGGAAAGTCCGGTTTATCGGCAAACGAGAAGCGCCGGATAGAGCGTGAGGAGGCCTGGATCCTGGGCGTAACGGAAACCGGTACCAAGTCCGGCAAGATCGACGTGGATGTCGATGCGGTCTTTCCCTCGTGCGGTCTTGCCTATCTCAACGACGGGGATGCTATCTATGCGGAGTCCCGTCGCCTGATCGAGGCCGAAGCCGACCTCTACGGACTGACGGGCGATGAACGCGCGCTCGCCATACGCCTTATCCACACCTGCGGTATGACCGATCTGGTGGACGATCTTGAAACCACGAAGGGCGCCGTCAGGCGGGGCGCGTCGGCACTGGCGTCCGGCGCGCCGGTGCTGTGCGATGTCGAGATGGTCGCCAAGGGCATCATCCGCCGCCGCTTGCCCGCCGGGAATGCGGTCGTTGTCAAGGTCGCGTCGAAGGCAGCCGCCAACCGCGCCGCGCGCCATCACACGACCCGCTCCGCCGCCGCGGTCGATCTGTGGGGTGACGCCATGGACGGTGCGGTTGTCGCAATCGGCAACGCACCGACGGCGCTCTTCCGCGTTCTGGAGATTGTCGCGGCGGGCGGTCCGCGTCCGGCACTTGTCATCGGCGTGCCGGTGGGGTTTGTCGGGGCGACGGAATCGAAACGGGCGCTGGCGCAAAGCGGGCTCGATTTCGTGACCGTGCACGGACGGCGCGGCGGCAGCGCCATGGCGGCCACGGCGGTCAACGCGCTGATGGGAGGTATCTGATGACGCGCTGGTTGTCCCTTGTCGGACTGGGCGAGGATGGGCTGGAGGGCCTCAGTTCTTCGGCGCGCGAACTGGTGGGTCAGGCCGAGGTCGTGGTCGGCGGCGCGCGTCACTTGGAGCTTCTGGGGGCGACCACAGCGCAAACCATGACCTGGGAAAACCCGCTGAAGAGAACCGTGAAACGGATCGCTGAACTGGAGGGGCGCAAGGTCTGCGTGCTCGCGACCGGCGATCCCATGGCCTATGGCATCGGCGTCACGCTGATGCGCCGTTTCGGGCGCGAGGCGGTGTTCGTCATCCCCGGCATTTCGGCCTTTACGCTTGCCTGCGCGCGGCTGGGCTGGCCGCTTGCAGAAACGGTGCAGCTCACGCTCCACGGCAGGCCGCTGGAACTGCTGAACGCACACCTGATGCCCGGCCAGAAGCTGCTCATCCTCTCCGAGGACGCCGCGACGCCCGCCAAGGTCGCGCAGCGGCTGAACGAGGCCGGATTCGGGCCAAGCCCTGTGCATGTCCTGTGTCACATGGGCGGTCCCCGCGAACGCTGCCTTACCGGCACGGCGGCGGAGGGAATCGATGGCGCGGTGGACGATCTCAACACCCTGGCGGTCGACCTCAAGACCGAACCCGGAGCACCGGTACATGCACGCACGCCGGGCCTGCCCGACGACGCCTTCGAACATGACGGGCAGATGACCAAATGCGAGGTGCGAGCCGTGACCTTGAGCGCACTGCAGCCCATGCCGGGCCAATGCCTGTGGGATGTCGGTGCGGGTTGCGGTTCGGTTGTGATCGAATGGATGCGCGCTGCCGACCGGGCGAGCGCGGTAGCCGTCGAACGTGACGAGGACCGCCGCGCCATGATGGCGCGCAACGCCGCGGCCCTGGGCACGCCCCAGCTTGCCATCGTGGCGGGCAACGCGCCTGAGGCACTGGGCGGTCTGGCGCGGCCCGATGCCGTCTTCATCGGCGGTGGCGTCACCGGTGAAGGCGTGGCGCAGACCTGCTGGGACGCGCTGGAAGCCGGCGGACGCCTGGTTGCCAATGCGGTGACGCTGGAAAGCGAACACGCGCTGGTTCATCTGCATGAGCGTCTGGGCGGCGAACTGGTGCGGCTTGCCGTCTCTCGCGCCGAGCCGGTTGGCGGCCTGACCGGCTGGCGACCCCTGATGACGGTGACGCAGTGGCGGGCGGTGAAACCATGAGCAAAGGCACGCTTTACGGCCTGGGCGTGGGACCGGGCGATCCCGAACTCATCACGCTCAAAGCCCACCGTCTGCTGACCGGCGTTCCGGTCGTGGCCTATCCCGCGCCCGAGCACGGCGAAAGTCTGGCGCGCAGCATCATGGCGTCACACCTTTCCGGTGAGCAGACAGAAATCACCATCCGCATGCCGCTCGATCTCAACCGGTTTCCGGTCGAGGCGGTCTATGACCGTGCCGCCGAGGAAATTACCGAACATCTGGATGCCGGACGCGATGTGGCGGTGATCTGCGAAGGCGATCCGTTCTTCTACGGCAGCTTCATGTATCTCTTCGGCCGTCTGGCCGAACGCCACAAGATCGTCGTGGTGCCCGGCGTCTCCTCGCTGGTCGCCTGTCCGGCTGCGGCGGGGGCGCCTCTTGCTGCGCGTGACGACACGCTGCTGGTCTGCCCCGGCATCATGGAAGAAGAGTTGATGCTCGAACGGCTCAAAGACGTGGAGGCCGCGGCCATCATCAAGGTGGGACGTCATCTCGACAAGGTGCGTCGTGTGCTGACCACATTGGGCCTCGTCGAGTGGGCGCACTATGTCGAACACGCCACCATGGCCGACGAGGTCGTGATGCCGTTCGGCGAGGTTGAGACGCCCAAGGCGCCGTATTTTTCCATGGTGCTGATCCACCGCCGCGGCGAGGCATGGCGATGAGCGTGCCCGCCGGCGCCGCCGTGATCTGTCTGGGGCCCTCCGGAGATGCGACCGCGAGAGCGCTGGCGGACACCCTGCCTGGCGCGGCGCTGCACGGCTATGGGCCGCGCATACCCAGTGCCACCGTCACGTTCGACGATGCCATGGACCATTTGGCCGGGTTGTTTGCCGCCGGTATCCCGGTGGTCGGGGTCTGCGCGGCGGGCATTCTGGTACGCGCCGTTGCGCCATTGCTTTCCGACAAGACACGCGAAAGCGCGGTCGTCGCCGTTGCCGAAAACGGAGACAGCGCCGTGCCGCTGCTGGGCGGCCATCATGGGGCCAATGCGCTGGCACGCGCCTGTGCCTCGGCCACGGGCGGCCACGCGTCGGTGACGACGGCGGGCGATGCGCGCTTCGACGTGGCGCTGGACGATCCGCCTTCCGGCTGGCGGATCGCCAATCCGGAGATGGCGAAACCCGTCATGGCGGACCTGCTGGCGGGTAAGCCGGTGGCACTTTGCGTCGAGGCGGGCGATGCCGCTTGGCTGACTGCTGCCGGGCTGCCGTTTTCCGACCATGGCGACCATGCCGTGCTGGTGACGGATCGCGCACAGCGCCCCGACGGCAGGACGCTGGTGATGCATCCTCCGGTCCTGGCGCTGGGCGTGGGTTGCGAGCGCGGCTGCGAGCCCAGCGAACTGATCGCGTTGGTGCGCGAGGGGCTGAAAGCCCAGCAGCTCGCCGAAGACGCGGTGGCCTGCGTGACCAGCCTGGATCTCAAGGGCGACGAGGCCGCTGTGATCGCCGTCGCGAACATGCTGGGCGTACCACTGGTGCTTTTCGATGCCGAACGGCTGGAAGCTGAGACACCCAGACTCGCCACGCCGTCCGACGTCGTCTTTGCCGAAGTCGGCTGTCATGGGGTCAGCGAGGGTGCGGCGCTCGCTGCCGCCGGAGCGGATGCTTCGCTTATTGTACCGAAGAAGAAATCAGGCCGCGCGACCCGTGCCGTGGCGCGTGCGGCTGGGGATATCGATGCCTCGGCTGCCGGAAGGCAGCGCGGTCACGTCACGCTGGTGGGGCTGGGGCCGGGCGATGCCCTGCTGCGCACACCCGAAGCCAGTCGTGCGATTGCCGCAGCGAGCGACATCGTGGGCTACGGCTATTACCTCGATCTCGCAGGCCCGCTGATGCACGGCAAACAACGCCATGATTTCAGATTGGGGGAGGAGGTCGAACGCTGCCGCGCGGCGCTCGACCTTGCCGGAGAAGGCAGGTGCGTGGCCCTGCTCTGCTCGGGCGACCCCGGCATCTACGCCATGGCGAGCCTAGTCTACGAATTGCTGGACCTTGAGGATGCGGCGCCTTGGCGCAGCGTCCAGGTCGATGTGGTGCCGGGTGTCTCCGCACTTCAGGTTGCCTCGGCGCGGGCCGGTGCGCCGTTCGGACACGACTTCTGCGCCATCTCCCTATCGGACCTCCTGACACCGCGCGAGATCATCATGCGCCGCGTGAAGGCGGCCGCGGAGGGCGACTTCGCCATCGCCTTCTACAATCCGGTTTCCATGCGCCGCCGCGAACAGCTGGCCCAGACGCGCGCGATCCTGCTGGAACATCGCCCCGGGGATACCCCCGTCATGATCGGCCGCCTGCTGGGGCGCGAAGGCGAGAGCATGACGCACACGACGCTCGACGAACTCGAGGTCGACGATGTCGACATGATGAGCGTTGTGCTTGTGGGTTCCAGCACAACCCGGCGCATCGCCCATCTGGGCCAACCCACCGTCTACACCCCGCGCGGTTACGCGAAGAGAAGAGAGTCCTGACATGACCGTTCATTTCATCGGCGCCGGACCCGGTGCGACCGACCTCATCACGGTGCGCGCGCTGAACCTGATCAAGGCCTGCCCGGTCGTGCTTTATGCCGGATCGCTGGTGCCTGAAGGCGTGATCGAGCAGGCCGATGCGGACGCCACGGTGGTCGACACCGCGCCACTCCATCTCGACGAGATCATCGCGCTGATGGTCGAAGCACACGCCAAGGGGCAGGACGTCGCGCGCGTGCATTCGGGCGACCCTTCGCTTTACGGCGCGATCGCCGAGCAGATTCGCCGGCTGGACGATCTCGATGTCGACTACGACGTCACACCAGGCGTGCCCGCCTTTGCCGCCGCCGCTGCCGCGCTGCAGATCGAACTCACCCTGCCCGATGTCAGCCAGACCGTGATCCTGACGCGTACCGCCGTGCGCGCCACCGCCATGCCCGAGGGTGAAGACCTCACGACGCTGGGGAAGTCCGGCGCGACACTGGCGCTCCATCTCTCGGTCAACAATCTGGCGCACGTCGTGCGCGAACTGGTTCCGCTCTACGGCGAGGACTGTCCCGTGGTCGTGGCCTACCGCGTCAGTTGGCCCGACCAGACGTTTCTCTCCGGCACGCTGGGCGACATCCGGCCCAAGGTGAAGGCCGCCGGGTTCACGCGTACCGCACTCATTCTGGTGGGCGAGGTGCTTGGCAACGCCAGCTTCCGCGACAGCCGCCTTTACGACGAGGCACACCACCACGTCCTGCGCCCACGCAAGGTGGCCGATGCTTAGCCTTTGATCTGCACCATGCCGTTGGAGACGCGGGCTTCGTAGACCTTGATCGGCCGCGTGGCGGGTTTGCCGCGGGCGCGTCCATCGCGGATGTCGAAGCAGCCCTGGTGCAGCGGGCATTCGATGATGAAGCCGTCGAAGTAACCGTCGACCAGACTTGCCCCGCCATGGCTGCAACGTGCAGCGGTGACACGGATGCCGTCCCTGGCGTCATAGACAGCGAGCTTCTCTCCGTCATGGGTGGCCGGTGTCACGTCGCCGGGTTCGAGCTCACCGATGGCGATGAGATCGGCCCAGCCGTCTTCATCCATGGGCCTGCATGTGGGCGCCCAGCCTCTGGCGAGAGCCCCGGATTTGGCCCAGCATGTCGCGATGGGCGGCGAGGTAGCCGCCGGGTTCGGCATAAAGCTGACCCTTCAGCCGTTCGTGCAGGTGGGGCAGCGCATGGAAGGGGACGGACGCGGCGAAGTGGTGCTCGGCATGGAAAGTCATGTTCCAGGCCAGATTGCGCCAGGGCCAGATGACCAGGCTGGTGCGCGTGTTGACGGTCATGTCCTTGCTGTTGGGGCGTCCGACATGTTCGGTCATGCGGATGGCGCGCATGACGGGCTCGCCCATCAGCAGCGGAAGGATCCAGAACCAGAGCGGCGTCCACCAGTCCAGCACAGGCATGGCAACGGCGATGGCGAGATAAAGCCCCAGAAAGATGCGCGCTTCCAGGACCACCGCGTCGCGCTCCTCCTTCGGGATGAACCGTTTCTCGCTCACGTTGATGCGGCCCAGTGTGTGGTTGACGAGGCTGATGATCATGCCCCGCCAGTAGGGCAGCGAGGTGATGTAGAGCAGGTGGCCGCCGACCGTGTCGGCCAGCGGGATGAGTTCGGGGTCGCGGCCCACGATCTGGGTGTGGGTGTGGTGGTCGCAGTGTTCCCAGCGAAAGAAACGCGGCGGCACGACAATCCAGAAGCCGCACCAGGTCGCCACCACATCGTTCAGCCAGCGCGTGCGGAAGGCCGTGAAGTGGATGCATTCGTGCTGCAGTGAGAAGTGATGCACCATGATGATGCCGTGGGCGAACATGGCGGGAATCAGCCACCAGGTGCCCAGCGCCAACCAGATCAGGAAACCTGTCGTGGCAAGCGCGCCGTACCACAGGGGAAGCCGGATCAGCGCGGGCACATTGGAGCGGCGCATCAGGGCTTTGAGCTCACGCCGCGTGATCGGCGCATCGGCGCTCATGGCCTGGCTCTGCGGGGTAAGCACGGCTTCGTTCATGGCCAGACCCTAATCCCAAAATCCGCGGAGCGAAATACGGTCCGGCTGGTCTTGGCATGACGTTCTGATAGGGTGTGTTTCCCATTCAGTACGAGAGTACCATGACCGCCGAAGCGATTTATTCCGTCGAAGTTCCAGACAGCTGGACCGACCATTACGGTCACATGAACGAGGGTTATTACGTCGTCGCGGCGAGCCATGCGTCCTGGGTGCTTCAGGCACTGCTGGGTATCGGCACGGACTATTACGACGAGACGGGCTTCGCGATGGTGACGGTGGAATCGCACATCCGCTATCTCGACGACGTGCAGAAGGGTGAGACGCTGACCTTCGACAGCATGATCCTTGCGTTCGATGCGCGCAAGGTACACATCGGCCATGTCATGCGGGTCGGCGAGCAGGTCTGCGGGACGTTCGAGTGCCTCTGGCTGCATCTCAACCACAAGGAAGGCGGTCTTGGCGAAATGTCCGAGACCGTGCAGGAGAAGCTCAAGGCGCATCTTGCCGATCCGATGCCCGACTGGGCCGGCCGCCAGGTTGCCCTGAAATCCAAGAAAATGGACTAGGCGGCTGTGGCACGGGCAAGCGACTTCATCGACCAGCAGCGCCTGTGGGACTGCCACATGGCGATCGCGCAGTTCGGCGCAACCGGCAACGGGGGCGTCAACCGCCAGGCGCTCACGCCTGAGGACGGCCAGGCGCGCGCCGCGCTGGCAGGCTGGGCGCAAGCACGCGGCTTCCGTCTGATCGCCGACGAGGCCGGCAACCTCTTCGTGCGGCGCGACGGCAGTGATCCCGATGCGCCGGCGATCCTGTCGGGCTCCCATCTCGACACCCAGCCCGCGGGCGGCAACTTCGATGGCATCTATGGCGTGCTCTCGGCCTTCGCGGTGCTCGAAGCGCTTGAAGACGGCGGCCTGGAACACAAACACCCGATCGAGGCGGTGGTCTGGACCAACGAGGAAGGCTGCCGCTTTGCGCCCGGCTGCACCGGCAGTCTGGTGTTTTCCGGCAAACACCAAATCGGGGAGTTTCTCGACGCCACCGCACCGGACGGCGCGGTCCTGCGCGACGAACTCGAACGCACGCTGGCCGCCACGCCGGAGGCCGAGCGCCGGAAGGGCGGCATACCGATTGCCGGTTACATCGAAGCCCATATCGAACAGGGGCCTAGGCTGGAGAGCGAGGGTCTCACGGTGGGCGTGGTGAGCGGCATCCAGGGCGGCAGTTCGTTCGAGGTGACCGTGACCGGGATCGACGGGCATGCCGGCACCGTGCCGCTGGGCCAGCGGCACGACGCCTTTCGCTCGGCCCACCGCATCATCGATGCACTTTACAAGGATCTCGCCGACCCCAACGATACCGTGCGTTTCACCGTGGGCCGTTTCGAGGCTTATCCCGGCTCACCCAACACGATCCCCGGCAAGGTTGTCTTCACCATCGACTTTCGCCACCCTGATCGGTCGTTCTTCCGTTCCAAGGTCGATGGCATGGCCGAATTCTGTGCGGCCCATGCGGAGCCGTGCGATGTGGCCGTGCAGGGTCGCCATGCCGGGGACCCTGTCGATTTCGACGAGACGGTGATCGCGCGCATCGAACGCATCGCGGGCGAACTCGCTATCCCCGCCATGCGTATGCCTTCGGGCGCGGACCACGACGCCAAGTATATGGTGCCGCTCGCGCCCACCGGCATGATCTTCGTGCCGTGCTTGAGCGGCATCAGCCACAACGAGGACGAACGCGCCACCCCCGAAGACCTCGCCGCCGGCGCCTGCGTGCTGGCCGACGCGCTCTTGGAGATGGCGCAGGGCTGACAAGCAGTTGGTGCTCGGGCGGGACCGTGCTTCCGGTTTGGGTCGGTGCGCGTGGCAGGGTTCGTGCATGGGTCCTCCGGTCAAGCTTGTATGGGGTTATGCGATCGGGGGTTACGGTTTGGTTTTCGCTCACCCACCAGCCCGGGAGAGACTGATGAACGACCTTGCGCGGCACGTCTCGCCCGCCGGGATTGACGATGGGCCGGAGTGCTGCCTTGTTGCAGTCGAGTTGAGCAAGAAGAGCCGGTTGCCGGGCTCGCGGATGGCTTTGCCGGACAAGATCGTCCTGCACGATCTTCCCGCCGGGGATAGCGTTGGGGCGTCGGCGTTTCTGGGGCTCGGCACCGGGGTCGCGCGCACGCTGGGGCGTCCCCTGACGCCCGGGCTTGAGGCCGAGTGCGATGCGATCGCCTCGGGCCAGGTCAAAGACCATCCCCATGCCGACAGGATCGTCGGGCTCACCGCCTTCAAGGGCATCGGGACCTTGCCAGCCGGCGTCGGTTAAGCTGTCCGCGCCCCTGAAACGGGCCCCGATTTGCCGCCGTTTCGCACCCCCTGGAAACCCTTGATATCCGCCTTCTTCCCGATTTACAAAGACCTTCCTCCCCCACAAGGGACCCTTGTGGGGCAAACGAAAACCCGACCGGATACAGGTTTGCGCGGCGTGCGCCGCGACACTCAAATCAGGCTCCATCCCTAGATTACAACGCCTTGAAACCCACCAAACACCATATAAGCCGATGGACGATAAGGAGAGGTGGCGTGACGCAACATAAAGGCGATTCTACACGCGGAGGCATGGAGTGTTAGCCGACAGCAGCGTGGAAGCCGAGTGAACCGGCCGTGCTGATTGAGCGACGATCACTTCCTTGCCGCGCTTGCGCGGTGGAAACCCAAACGGAGCCGCGCTGGTCCCGAAACAAGGGCCCTGCTCTGCATACTCCGCGGCTCCGCGTGAGCACACCCGTTTTCGCGCTTCACACCACCAGGTACCGTCATGGCCCCACTTGGTGGGACCATCCATCCCTGTGGCCCACAGACCACCCCGGCAGGTCGGAAACGTGGCAGGTCTGGGAGCGGCGATTGCGCACTTCGACGAGGGCGGATCGGGGTTCAGGCATCAGGGATGGGTCACCCGGTCAAGCCAGGTGATGACGGGTCGTGGGTGTGTGTGATTCCGCGATTCCATGTCTCCTGCGCAGAACGGGGCCCATATCGGCAAAGAGCGAGCCCTCGCGTGTGTGGACCTCGATGTGATGCATGACCTCGGCACGGCTGGGGGTGGCGGTCGACAGCGCCTTGACCAGACCGTTGCACTCGATCAGGCCGAACACCAGAACACGGCTCGCGCAGTTCCTCGCGAAGGGCACAGCAGGCCCGCATTACCCGGTAGAACTTCTCGACCGTCGGCGCGCTGGCGACCGGCCGGAAACGCTGACGCTAGGCCGGAACGCCCGGAACGAAGTACTCCACAAGACGACGCCTGGACGCATCCGCCAGGCGAACCGCATCCCGGACCGTGCGCCGCCGGTAGCGATGGCCGCAGCGACGGCACTTGTAGCACCCGCCCCCAAAACGCCAGCATCGCGTGAAATCACACCGTGGACACCGTCTCGTCAATCCCAGACCTACTTCCGGTTAGATTCAGATCCGTTGAGAATAATAAAATATAAAATATATAACTCTCTGTCTACGTGTTTTGATAAGATCCAAGTAATAATGTAAGTAAGGTATAGAAGATAGAATCTTTTGCCTTTGACAGACAGGACGAGAAACTACCACAATAACTAACTAAGTCTGGCTCATCGCCCGACCGAACCATTCATATTAAGAACGAATGGCACATACACGTAAAGAGTGTGCCTAGAATGGTCTGTTAGCTAAATTCTGTCAATGAAATCGTTTGACTTGAACCCCATTGGGGCAGTAGAGGTTTCGCGCATGAACACAACCGCGACACTGGCTCTAGGCCTAGCGCTACGCTGATCGGTACCTGCTTTGAGGTGCCGGCCGATTTGGCGTGTCCTCTTTGCCCCGCGTTGTCGATGTCATGTTCCAGACCTTTCAAAATCCAGCCGACCTGTTTGCCGTAGCGACGGTTTCTCCTTCTTCGCCTTCGCCAGTGGCTCAGGCTTCGGAGGACAGGCCCTCCCGCAGTACTGTCAGATGAGGCTGGGCATTTCCGACTATCAACGGAGCTAAGCGAGGCGGGCCGTTCGTTCCCTCGACATGTTAGAACCTCACGACGCGCGATGCGCGCGAGACTGTTTTCAAGGATTTGATGCAATGACCCGACCCGACCCTGTGGCTCCGAAGGCCATGCCCTATGGCCGCTACAAGCCGTTCGAGCCGATTGTCCTGCCCGACCGCACCTGGCCTGGTGCGGTGATCACACAGGCGCCAATGTGGTGCAGCGTGGATCTGCGCGACGGCAACCAGGCGCTGATCGAGCCCATGGGACCTGAGCGCAAGCGGCGCATGTTCAGGACGCTGGTGGCGATGGGCTTCAAGGAAATCGAGATCGGTTTCCCCAGCGCATCCCAGACCGATTTCGATTTCGCGCGCGAGCTGATCGAGGAGGAAATGATCCCCGAAGACGTCACGATCCAGGTGCTTATCCAGGCGCGCGAGCCGCTGATCCGCCGCACGTTCGAGGCTTGCGAAGGGGCCGACCGGGTGATCGTGCATCTCTACAACTCGACCTCCGTACTGCAGCGGCGCGTGGTGTTCAATTCCGACCGGGACGGCATCAAGCAGATCGCTACGGACGGGGCGAAGCTGGTGCGCGAGCTGGCCGAGGCCAATCCCGGACCACGCTGGCGTTTCCAGTACAGCCCGGAAAGCTTCACGGGTACGGAGCTAGATTACGCCGTGGAGGTGTGCGAGGCGGTGATGGACGTGTGGGAGCCCACGCCCGAGAACCGCACCATCTTCAACCTGCCCGCCACGGTGGAGATGGCGACACCCAACGTCTATGCTGACCAGATCGAATGGTTTCTGCGGAACGTCCGCGACCGGAACTCGATCATCCTGTCGCTCCACCCGCATAACGACCGGGGCACGGGCGTGGCCGCGGCCGAGCTTGCCTGCATGGCCGGTGCCGACCGCATCGAGGGCACGCTGTTCGGTAACGGCGAGAGGACGGGCAATGTCGATATCGTCACGCTGGGCCTCAACATGATGACCCAGGGCGTCGACCCCAAACTGGATTTCAGCGACATCAACAACCTGATCAACGTCGCCGAGCACTGCAACCGCCTGCCGGTGCACCCGCGCCACCCTTACGCGGGCGATCTGGTGTTCACGGCGTTTTCAGGGTCGCACCAGGACGCCATCAACAAGGGGCTCAAAGCGCTGGAGCAGGCCAATTCCGAAACTTGGGAAGTGCCGTATCTGTCGATGGACCCCAAGGACGTGGGGCGGAGTTACGAGGCGATCATTCGGGTCAACAGTCAGTCGGGCAAGGGCGGGGTCGCCTGGATCATGGAACAGGACCACGGCTTCGTCCTGCCCCGGCGCCTGCAGATTGACTTCAGCCAGATCGTGCAGAAGCAGACCGACGACAGCGAAAGCGAGCTTTCCAGCGAGGATATTCACAAGGCGTTCGATGAGACCTATATCACCCCGCCGGGCCGCGTGGCGTTCCGCACCTATCACACCGTGCCCGACACCCATGCCAGCGAACTGCGCCGCATGACCGCAGGCGTCACCATCGACGGCGAGGAAACGGAGATCCACGGCACCGGCAACGGCCCGATCGACGCCTATATCCATGCGCTCAAAGACGAGCTCGGCATCGACATGACGGTAGTGGATTACCACGAACACGCCATCAGCCAGGGCAGCGACGCGGGTGCCGCGGCCTATGTCGAAGCGCGCACCGCCAACGGCCGCACCGTCTTCGGCGTGGGTGTCCACAAGAACATCGTACAAGCTAGCCTGCTCGCCGTCACCACCGCCGCCAACCGCCTGGTGGGGTAAACAAAGGAAAGATACTGCACACGAAGACGCGGAGGACGCGGAGTTTTAGCGTGTGATGAGGATCACACCGAACGCAATGTCCTCACCGGTCTTACCTTCAAACCTTTGATTTGCCGTGCTCGCGCGGCGCTCATTCACAGACAATTACGCTATCCCAAAAACGGAAGCTCAACTCCGCGGCCTCCGCGGCTATTCCTAGGATCGCCAGTTCACACGCAAGTGTGTCAAATCCTCCGGTGACAGGTTGTTCACGACCCGGCGCAGACCTCCACAAGCAACGCAACCGGGGCCGCGCCCCCGCACCTATGGAAAGTTACGGGGGGGGTCGGGCGCACGGACGAATACATCGACGAATACTTCGGCCGCGAGTACGACGACGTCATGCTCAGGGGCGTGGGTTACGACCCGGCCAGCCCCGCCCTCGAGGTCATCACCCGCGCCTTCCAGATCACCTTCCACGAGGTGGTCAGGCCGCGGCGCGACGGCACCAGGGAGGTGCTCGACATCGCCAGGCTGTCCCGCGACGACCCAGAGATGCTCGACCTTGTACTGGGCGTGCTCTTTCACCACATACCCTGACATGGCCACGCACACCATCATGCTGCCCGACCGGCGCTACGGACGCGCCCGGCGCACCATCCTCTGGGACGACCAGGCCGGGACGTTCTCCGGCGATCACGGCGATGTGCCGTGGCTCAACGAGCAGGTCGCCGGGCGCGAGCCGGGATGGCTCGTCAAGGAAGAGATCCGCATCTGGCTCGAGGACCCGGCCCACAGGCCGGGTGACCTCATCTGGCTGCTGGGCTACATCTGGGCCGGCGTCCACAGGCCGGGTGAGGTCTTCCAGGGCATTACCGTCACCCTGCCGCCCGTCTTCGACGGCGGCCAGACGGAGTACGAGAACCTCTCCCCCCTGCTCACCTTCCCCGACGGCCACAAGGCGCTATGCCCCGCGATCCTGATCGACGAGGACGGTGAGATAATCGATGACCCGCCTCCCAACGCGGAATACACCCTCACCGACGAGCCCGCCCCGCCGGGCGCCATGCGCACCACCGACGGCCAGATCATCGCGTTCTGCCTGGCCTGAGGTTCCAGCCCAGCCGCGCCGTTTCGCACCTCCGAACGTCTCCCGATTTAGCGCCGTTTCACACCCCGTTCACGGCGGATTCTTAAAAACTTTCCACTCCCTCAGGAAACGCCCGTAAGCCCTTGATATCCCGCCTCTTCCGCCTTCTTCCCACCTTCTTCCCGATTCACAAAGACTTTCCGTCCCCCACAAACGCATCAGGGCCGCTGCGCAAAACACCTGAAACAAGATCAAACGACCGGGCGCCCTGAGAGCAACGACTGGCCTCACCGTCTTGCAGCACAAATCAAACGAATCGCGATCCCTTCACAAACTCGGAAGCCGGAGATCATATGAGCGGCACGGAGCTAACTCGCGTAGAGCCTCAACGTTTGGGCCGCCTATCCCACCACGACGATCATGACCGAGACGGCAAGCAGGAAACCCAGCGCGAAGCGGCGGTGGAGATGCACGGTCGCCGGATTGAAGCTCGCCATGCCGATCCAGGTGCCCAGCAGGACGAATGGGATCAGGAAGCCCGAGCGCACCATCGCGGTATCGTCCATGACGCCCTGCAACGAGAAGACCACCAGGGTGACAAGCGCGAGGATGGTGAAGAAGCCGACCAGATTGGCGCGGCCGACGGCCGGATCGCCTTCGCGTGCGAGCTGGTAGAGCACGACGGGCGGGCCGCCGATGCCCACGCCGGAGTTGAGGAATCCCGCGATCAGCCCGACGCCGACATGGGTCGCGGTGTTGCGCGGCCCCCAGTAACGCCAGCCGACGAGCATGATGATGGTAAAGAGCACCACGAAGGCCGCGATGAACCGGCGCATCAGTTCGGCATCCACATTGACCAGCACCCAGGCGCCCAGCGGCACGGTGAAGACCGAGACGCCGCCCAGGATGAGAACTTCGCGCCGGTCGATCAGACGCCAGGTACCGCCTAGCATGCGCATGGCATTGACGAGCCCCATGACGGTGACGATGGGAATTGCCTCGACCGGCGAGAACAGCACCGCCAGGATCGGCATCATCACCAGGTTGAGGCCGAACCCGGCAAATCCGCTGATCGCCGCCGCGACAAGGCCGGTCGCCGCCGCACCGGCAAGTTCCAGGGTCATCAGATCGGCGAAGGGCATGGAGGCGGTCTTTCGCGGTGACGGGCCGTTGTCTCTCACAGCGCATGCCGGGGAGCAATGGCCCCTATGTCACGAGCGGTTGACATTGGACGCATGCCACGCGAACTGATCATGCCATACAGGACTTCCTGAAACGGCTGCGGCGCATCTTCGATCCCGACCGGCTGCTCGACGCGCTGGACGGCTTCGAGGTGTGGGACGCGTGTCAGTCGCCGATGCTGCGTATCCCCCTGGGGGTTCCGTTGTGCCTGGGCGGCGGGGGAGCCCGCGGCCATGGGCAATCTGCGGCAGGGTATAATCGCCCACGCCATTGACCTCGATGAGAACGTGTCCCTTGTCGGTCGGCGCAATGTCCCACTGCATGGTCATGCCGGGGAACGCATCCCAATCGAGAAAGGTGAAACCGGTGATCTCCAATTGACTGTCGGGATGGCGGTCGAGATGTTCCTGATCTAGACTGGTGCCGCGCGGCCCGCTACTCGCACCGGTGGTGAGATGCAGGCTGTCACTGCCGGCGTCGCGGCACGCGACGCCGACGATGCCGAGGCTGAACGATCCACCGACCGGTTTGGAAAAGAACGGACAGGCGATGCCGTCGCGCAGATAGGCGGCGAGATCCGCGCGGCTGTGGAGCACCGTGAGGTTGGGCGTATCGAGATCGCGCTGCAGGATGGCCTGGAGACGCGGCACGGGCAGATCGAGCCGCGCCGGTGGCAAGCTTGTCCTAGCCCAGCATGTACCTGGCCGGATCGTTGACGAACTGTTCATCCCGGGACTGGCGGCGGCAACCCGCGAAACGGGCCGCTTCCTCCCTGCTGAAACGTGCACGGTCGAACAGGCCGTAGGCGTGGTATTCGTCGATCTCGATCTTGCCCGGACCCGGGCACAGACACAGCAGGTCGGCCGCCTGGGCGAGCGAGCCGCGGCCCTTCCTGCGCGCGACCGCCGCCATGGTCGCCACGATGTCGAGCGGTGCTTGGGGCTTTTCGAGTTCGATGGTGAAACGGTTTTGATCCATGGTACCTGTTGGCGGCGGCGGTGCGCGACAAACTCATCTTCGCCGCCATCATGGCGAACCTGGGCTTTCCGGCGCTGCGCGTGGTGGCGTTTCTGCACCCCATGCGATCTTCGTTCATTGCCACGGGCCTGCGCGACAAGGCATTGCTGACAGCGTTCCTGCGCGGGCTGTAAGAGCCGGTGTTCGCCAAGTCGGTCGACAGCCGCTGGAGCCCGGGCACGGCCAGCGTGGAGCGTTACCGCAGCGAGGACGAACGACTGGAACTGCTGGGCGGAACGCGCGTCCGGGTGAACGATTTTGCCGAGGCGGTCACGCGTTTCGCTGGGAACGGCTATCTGTTTCAGGAGCGCTTGACGCCCCATCCCGAAATCGCCGCCGTGGTAGCGGTTCTGCTTTGTCTTTTGCTCTTCAAGGTGATCCGCAAGCAGCGTCTGACCGGCGCCTTGATGTCGGGCGCAGGGATTGCCCAGCGCATCGTTCTCGCCCTGGCGCTCGCCGGGCTGATCGTGCTCGTGTTCGCCCAGCTGGGCGTTGCCATCCTGACCTGGGGACCGTGGCTGGTCTGGATCGCGGTCGCGATCTATCTCATCTCGGCCATCGTGCGTGCGGCACACGCGGCGGGACCGCGGTCGCGGTCCTCCGACAGACGATGAGCCAAACTCATCGTCTGTCGGCATTGCTCAGAGCGCGGGATAAATCCGTGCACGCAGGGCTTCAGCGATGGCGCCCGCGGCGGGTCCGAAGGGCTGACGCCCGGAGAGATCGGGGATGGCGTCACGCACGGTCTGTGCGATCGCATCGAGTTTTTCGGGCACCGGACGTTTGGTAACGTCGAGCGCGCGCAGGGCGATGGGAGCGAGGCTCGCCA
The DNA here is from genome assembly GCA_965204785.1 of Alphaproteobacteria bacterium. Lineage (GTDB taxonomy): Bacteria > Pseudomonadota > Alphaproteobacteria > SP197 > SP197 > SP197. Next base: position 2,593,676 of record OZ242015.1, read on the forward strand.
GCGCCATGTCGAGGCATTCGCCGGCGCGCTGCTGTTTCGACCAGGCCAGGAACACCGGGTTCGCGACATCGTTCTGACCGAAGCCGCCCGATTCCGAACCGGGCAGCAGCGTGGTCTGGGCGTACATACGCGCTTCCTCCTCGTACCCGGTCTGGGCCATGGGCAGACAACCCATGTAGCCCCTGTGCACGCCACCGGCCAGGCCAGGGTCGATCAACTGGTCGGGCAGCAGCGAGACATTGCCGTCGAGCAGCTTGGCACCGTGCCGCTCGGCGAGGACGCAGAGATTGGCATAGGCCGCGCTCACGGCATCCATCGCCAGCACGGCGTGGGGATTGTGATAGCCGCCGGTGGAAACGAACTGGCCGTGGGGATGCTCGTCGTCCATGGCATCGATCCAGACGGGGTTATCGGTCACGGCCTGGAGCGATTCGGCGGCGACTTCCCGGGCCATGATGGCTGCGCGGCGCGCCTGGCCCAGTATGCGCGGCGCGATGCGGTAGCTCACCGGCGCCTGATAGGAACGGCGTTCGCCGCCATGACCGCTCGCGATGCGCTCGCGCAAGGAGGAGAGCGCCCAGCGGTCGTGCGGATTGTTCCAGTAGGCCTCCAGCTCTGCGGCGAGATGGCCCAGCGGGGCGTTGAATCCTTCGAAGGAAAGGGCGAGCACGTCACAGGCGACCTCCAGCCGGTTCGCCGCGGTGAGGGCAGCATCGGTGACAAGGCCGGTGGCCGAGGGCGAGCCGTTGACCAGGCACATGACGTCCTTTTCCTCCGGCTCGATCCGTTCCACCAGATTCATGAAGAGGTGACTGAGCGAGAGGATTTCGCCGGCGCCGCCTTGGCCCTTTGCGGGAAGGTCGGGCATGGGCCCGCCATCGAGCATGGCGGCGACTCCGCGGGCAATCTCGGGCGAGACAGCGGCATGACCCTCGACGAAGTTGGTGAGCCTTGCCAGGACGATCATGCGCACCACGCGATCGGGCAACAGGTCGCCCCATGAGGCTGCGGCGCCTACCGGTGACATCTTGGCCCAGCCCTTGCGCTCTTCGGGCTTGAGCTTGCGTTTGGCCAGTTGTCCCGCACCCGTCGTGACGCCGTAGATCGTGACATCGGGGTCGTGTTCCAGAATCGCCGCCAGGCGGTTTCGGCCCGCAGCCATCGACGCAAGCGCCTTTTGCCCCAGCGTCACCCCTTCTCCGTCCCAGGCGACCCGCTGCGCGGCTTCCAGGGTGAGATCGGAACGCGATTCGATGGTGACGGACATGGATAAGACCTTCAGAGGCTAGGGTTTCCGCGAGTTTTGAAGCGATTTGGCGGACCGGAAAGGAGTTGTGTGTTCCCGGTCAGAATGGCAACATAAATCGACTGATCGGCCGAGCCAGCAATTGGCTTTTTCGCTTTGCCCCGGCCAACCGAATGACCAGAGACCCTATAAGGAGGGATGAGCATGAAAATACTCACGAATTTCGCAGTTTCCAAGCTCGCAAAGTTCCGCAAGGACGAAGAAGGCGTGACCGCCATTGAATATGGTCTGATCGCCGGCGCCATCGCGGTTGCCATTATCGCCGTGCTGCTGATCCTGGGCGAAGACATCAACGCCCTGTTCGAGTCGCCCTCGGACGCGCTGTAGCAGGCGGCCGATTCCGGCGACTGATCGTACGCTTGGACCGTTCTTCGGCCAGTTTCGGAATTGCGGGGGTGTGTGCCAGTCACGCACCCTCTTTTTCTTTTTACCCGATGGTTTTCCGGCATGCTGGTTGACGGAAATCTGGGCCGCCTGATCGGTGCGCTTCTGGTGCTCGCATTTCCCTCCCTGCTGGTGATGGCGGCGATGGGGGATGTCGCACGCTTTCGCATCGGCAACCGTCTCAATCTCACGCTTGCCCTGCTCTACCTGCCCGCAGCGGTCTGGACCGGCAGCGACAGCCTCACCATTCTTTGGCACGTGGCTGCCGGAGCATCCGTCCTGGTGGCGGGAATTCTCCTCTTCGCGGCCGGCGTCATCGGCGGGGGCGACATGAAATTGCTGGCGGCATGCGCCTGCTGGGTCGGCTTTGCCAACCTTGCGCCCTTCCTGATTATCGTCGCCCTGGTGGGCGGCATCCTAGCCTTGCTGCTGTTGACCCTGCGCCAGGCGCTCGCCGAAAGGATAGCCGAGACCTCTCCCTTGGCCCGGTTGCTGGGCTGCAGCCGGGACGTTCCCTATGGCGTTGCGATTGCGGTTGGAGGGCTGGTCATGCTGCCGCAACTCGACACCATACGTCCACTACTGACCATTTAAGACCACAATATATTATAGTGTCCATTTATTTTTTACTTGATATTCACTTTATTATTACATGGCCCGATCAAAATAACGCAGAAATACTGCACATGTGTGACAAATGTCACACAAATTTAGAAAGGTTTATGACGCTTGATTCACGCATTTCATCAATACGGTCATAGTAACCCCCTGACAGATTACGATAATTCTGTCACAGGCTAAATCGCCGGGGGCGTTGCGAAACTCCCCATGCGCATCGTGAACATCATCCTTGTTGTGGTTGCTCTGGCTGTCGCCGGCGTAACCGCGTATTTCGTCAGCCAGTTTCTGGCATCGACGGAAGAAGCCGCGCAAAAGCCCTCGGAGATTATCGAGGAACCCAAGGTTGAGGTTCTGATCAGTACCGACGATCTGCCGCTGGGGAAAATCATCCAGAGCGAGTGTCTGCACTGGCAGTTCTGGCCGGGGATTCGATCCAGCCTGACCATATCACCCGCGGTGCCGGTGGCAACAACGAGATCAATCAGGTCGACGCGCACAATCTCCTCGGCACCGGCCATGTCGCCGCTGAGCGCGAGGAAAAGCGCATAGTTCCGGCGCACCTGCACGGTCGCGTCGAGCGACGCCGCGACCTCCTGGAGAAGCACCAGTGCGGTCGCCATGTCTCCGCCCATGCCGTAAGCAACGCCCAGCGCAGACTGCACGCGCCAGTCCGAAGGCGACTGGGCGCTGGCCTTCTGCAGCTCGACGATGGCATCGGGCTGTATAGCCTGCCACCAGCAGCGATTTGCCATAGGCTGCCAGCAGTCACCATCAACCAGGACGTAGAGATCGGCCTCGATGTCGGCGAACATGCGGCGCACGACATCGCCTTTGCCCTGACGGGTTTCGCGGCGTACCTCCGCCCCGTGCCGTGCCACCACGGAAGCCGTATCGGCGGCGGAATTGTTGTCGAAGACACAGATGCGGGCATCCGGAAGGGCCGCGTGGAAGGCGTCGATGGAGGCGGGTCACAGCGTCGCCATCCTGGAGGCGATGGGACGCATTGGTGGTCGGGCTCATACCGATACCACAACGTTTGGGCTCCCGTTCGACCGCGGCTGTTCCTGGATCCACTCTTCGGACGTCAATCCCTACACACCCTATGCGCGGGAGTATGGCTTCACGCTGGAAAGCCACGACGGCACCGGGGGAGGCGATGTCCGTTGGGCACAGGTCGCCGACAGGCTCCTAATGGTCAGCCTATGACCGAACCTGGAGGTGCTCAAGGGATTCGGAACCGTGGTCGTCCGCTTTGGTGAAGGGTTTCCCGTTACCCTGAACGCCCCAGTCACGGCAATCGACGACACCGGTCCGGCGGTCTGCATGGAGAGTGCCACCATGACCGCGAAGGCCGCGATCATCACGGTATCGACAGGCGTGTTGACCGCGGAATCCATCCGCTTCACGCCGGGCCTGCCCGACGCCACGCTGAGCGCCATCGAAAACATGCCGATGGAACCACTGGCCAGGGTTCCCCTGCTCTTCGACGGCTATCATTGCGGGCTGAAGCCCAACGAGTGGCTAGCTTACAAAGTGCCCGAAGAGATGCCGGCCCAGGCCTGCTCTTTCCTGACCTGGCCGTTCAACATGGACCTTATGGTGGGATTGGTCGGCGGTAAGTTCGGCTGGGAACTGTCAGCAGCGGGAGGCGACGCAGCCGTCGACTTCGCCTTGGGCGAACTGCGCAAGATCTTCGACGAGAAGGTCGACCACAGCACTTTGCGAAAGGCGATTTCACCAATTGGACCTGCGATCCATGGATTCGCGGATTCTATGCATCGGAGCGGCCGGAATTTCATGGTGCGCGCGCCCCGCTGGACGGACGGGTCTATCTGGCCAACGAAGCCATCGCGGGCGAATACTCCGTGACCTGCGGCGGCGCCTTCCTGTCAGGCGAGCGGTTCGTTGGTTGGAAGGATCAGGAAACCCCTACTCACAGCCGCATGCAGCCGCGCGGCGGCTTCGCGCATGGGCCGGGGATTATCCCTGATGCGCTGGCGCGTGGCATTGATCTGCCAGCCTTCTTCGGGACGATGCAGCATAACGACGGCAAACGGGCGCTTTGGCACTGGGATCGTTTCGAGCCAGCGGGCCAGGCCGCCCAGTTGGGGTACGCACGCATAGGAATAGGGCACGACGACCACATCGTCGGCCTTGGTCTTGGCGCCGAACGCGCGCAGGCAGACATCCGCGAAGGCGCCTTCCAAGACAGACTGCGAACGGCCCCGCGTACCCTTTTCATCGATCAGAAAGGTGACATCCGGCCCGGCCGGAAACACCGTGACGGCACCCAGTTCGTCAACGAACTCCCTGAGTGCTTCGCGGTGGGCCAGGATGTGCAAGGGAATGTCGCGCGCGCGGCAGAGCGCCCGCCAAGCGAGGATCGTCTGTTGGAGTCTTGCGCGGTCCCTGTCAACGTTTCGGCAACGGCACGGCCTTACGGGCAGCGCTCCTGGCGCTGACTGATCGCGGTGGTGCGCCGGTCCGCGGCGGCCTCTGATAGGCGACGCTGATCTCGCTCGTGGCACGCAGCCAGTCGTCGAGCGTGGCGTCCCCGGACAGTTCAAAGGCGTCGAAGCCGCAGCGCTGCATGAAGAGATACTGATCACGCAGAACCTCGCCCACGGCGCGCAGTTCGCCGGCGTAACCCAAGCGCTCGCGCAGCTTGCGGGCATGGGAATAGGCCCGGCCGTCGGTGAATTTCGGGAACTCGAGACAGACCAGGTCGAAACGCCCGAAATCGTCCGCGATTGCTTCGGGCTTCTCATCGCTGGCCAGAACAATGCCCAAGGGCGCATTGCGCGCAGCGAGGATTTCGCGCTGCTCTTGCCAGCGGGTAAGCGAGACGATCACAGGCCCGACGACGAGATCGGCATCGTCGTCCAACCGCGTCCAGGCGTCCTCGATCAGGGCGCCATCCTTAACGATCGGCATAGAGCTTCTCCTTGAAGGGGGCGAGACCGACACGCCGGCAGGTGTCGAGGAACCGCTCGCCATCCTGGCGATGGTCGAGATAGACCGCGACGATGGTGTCGATGGCATCGGTCACCTTGTCGCCGGAAAACGCCGGCCCGACGATGTCGCCCAGCGCGGCGGTCTCCGTGGCGTCACCACCCAGGGTGATCTGGTAGTGTTCCACGCCCTTCTTGTCGACACCCAGAATGCCGATATGGCCGACATGATGATGGCCGCAGGCGTTGATGCAGCCCGAGATCTTGACCTTGAGCTCGCCGATATCGTGCTGGCGGTCGAGATCGGCAAAACGCTCGCCGATCTCCTGGGCGATGGGAATCGAGCGCGCGTTGGCGAGGTTGCAGTAGTCGAGGCCCGGGCAGGCGATGATGTCGGTGACCAGACCCACGTTGGGCGTGGCAAGCCCGGCATCTTTCAAACCCTGCCAGACGACATGGAGGTCTTCCTTGGCGACATCGGGCAGCACCAGGTTCTGTTCGTGCGTGACGCGGATTTCGCCGAAGCTGTATCGTTCGGCAAGCCCGGCCACGGCTTCCATCTCCTCGGCGCTGGCGTCGCCAGGAATACCGCCGATGGGCTTGAGCGAAATCGTGACGATGGCGTAGCCGGGCTGCTTGTGTTCGACGACCGAGGCAGCCTGCCACTGGGCGAAAGCGCGGTCGTTGGCGAGCGCGAACTCGAGCGAAGGCGCTGCGTCGGAGAGATCGCGATAGGCCGGGGGTTGGAAACAGGCGCGGATACGCGCGAGTTCGCCCCCGGGCAGGACTTGAGGCATTTCCCGCGCCATGGCGGTGAATTCCTCCTCGACCAGGCGGGTGAATTCCTCGATGCCGGTCTGGTGCACCAGAATCTTGATGCGCGCCTTGTAGAGATTGTCGCGTCGGCCAAGCTCGTTGTAGACGCGCAGCACGGCTTCCAGATAGGTCAGTAGATCGGGCACGGGCAGGAAGCCGCGCACGACGTGGCCGATCATCGGCGTGCGGCCCTGACCGCCGCCCACGATGACCTCGAAGCCGGGTTTGCCAGCGTCGTTGCGGACCATACGCAGGCCGATGTCGTGCACCTTGACCGCCGCACGGTCGTTGGGCGCACCGGTGATGGCAATCTTGAACTTGCGGGGCAGGAACGAGAATTCCGGATGCAGCGTCGACCACTGACGGATGATCTCGGCATAGACGCGGGGATCGTCGATCTCGTCAGCGGCGACACCCGCGAACTGGTCGGCCGTGACATTGCGAATGCAGTTGCCGCTGGTCTGGATGGCGTGCATCTCGACCTCGGCCAGTTCCTCCAGCAGGTCGGGCACATCTTCCAGGCGCAACCAGTTGTACTGGATGTTCTGACGCGTGGTGAAATGGCCGTAGCCCTTGTCATAGACTCGCGCGATGCGGGCTAGGCGGCGCATCTGATGGGCTGAGAGCACACCATAAGGCACGGCGACCCGCAGCATGTAGGCATGGAGCTGGAGATAGAGCCCGTTCATCAGGCGCAGGGGTTTGAACTCGTCCTCGGTCAGCTCGCCGGCGACGCGGCGGCGAACCTGATTGCGGAACTGGGTGACACGCTCGGCGACCAGGGTGCGGTCGAACTCGTCATAGCGGTACATGGGGGTTTCTCCGTTCGAGGTCTGACGGGCGGCTTATTCGGCCGCACAGCGTGTCCAGGCCTGCTTGCCAAGATCGACGCGCACCGTGGGTCCCTGCGCACGGATGACCTCTTTGACACAACTGGGCCGGGGCCCGTCGGGACCCTCTTCGACGTCAATAATGTAGGGGGTGACGACCAGACGGTCGGCGACGGCGCGTTCGGCCACGGTCATCGGCGAATCGGATTCTTCACGCGGCACGACCAGGGCCGCATTGACGCACTCGGTCCAGCGGCCTTCCGGTGCCAGATACACCACCGCACCGTCGCCCAGACGGTTTGCGGTCACAACCGTTGCGGCCATCGCTTTCCTCCAAACGCGCCTGGACATAGCGATCCCCAAACAGGGAATCGCAGCATCAGGTCTTCTCGCTTGGCGGCGGAAGCCGGAACTTAGGGTTGGAGGGCCCGGTCTTCAAGGATTTTCTGCCGCCAAAACCTCGCCAACCCGGTCTCACAGAGAGTTTACTCCTGATCCCATTCCCCCGCCCTAGGTTGAAAGCAGGGTTGAACAACCGGTTTGTCGTGCATGTTTTCGCTGTCGAGTCCCTTGATTCAGAGCGGCCTGGTCCCGCTGGCCGCCAGTTTGGCGCTGGTCGGTCTGATCCGGCTGATCGGCGGTTCGGGACGCGGCGCGGCACTCGCGGGGCTGGGTTTGGCGCTGGCCCTGCTGGCCTCCTACTGGGCGACTCTGCGCATCCCGAATTTTCCGCCCGTGGGTGCGACCAACAAGCTCTTCTACATCATTGTTGCTGCCACGGTTGCGGGCTTTGCCGCCGATCTGATTGGCCATGCCAACTGGACCGGGCGCGCGGTCGCCGTGCTGGCCGGACCGCTGGCCGCGCTCTGGGTCGGCGTGGACAACGCGCTCGATACACCTTGGCCCAGTAGGGCTGCCATTCTCGCCGTCATGCTGGTTACCGCCGGGGCCGGCTGGACGCTCCACACCATCGACAAGCGCAGCAGCGACGTGGGGGCGGGCATCCTGGTTCTGGCTCTGGCCATTTCGGGCTGCGCGTTTCTCGGAAAATCCGCCTCCAGCGCGCAACTGGCCGGAGGTCTGGCGGCCGCAACGGGCGGATTCCTGCTGTGGAACTGGCCCAAGGTACGTTTTCCGTTCAACGTCGCGGCGCTTGCCGCAAGTCTTGCGCTGATCGGCGGCCTTGCGGCGCAATTGGTGCTCTTCGTGCCCAAGCTCGAGAGCCTCGCTCTGGCGCCGCTTGCCGTGCTGCCGTTTCTGGTGCCGCTGGGCGCGCGTCTCGTCAAGGGCAGCGGCATGATCGCGCAGGGCACCCGGCCGGTTGTCACCGGCCTCGTCTGCGCGGTCCCAGCGGTTGCCGCCGTTCTCATCGCCTATCTCACCGCCCCGGAAGCCTCTGCGTATTCCGGCTACTGAGCCCTCACCAACCAAAAGGAGACCACCATGGCCATCCGCACCACCCTGCTCGCCACCGGCGCCGCCATGCTGACCCTGGTCGCCGCACCGGCGATGGCGGCCGAATACGCCGTCGACCCCGCGCACAGCCAGGCAAACTTCCGCATCGATCATGGCGGGTTTTCCACGATGTGGGGCCGCTTCAACGAAGAGTCGGGCACCATCATGTTCGATGCCGACGATCCCGCTTCGGCCTCGATCAACCTGGTGATCCAGGCAGACAGCGTGGACACCAACCACGCCGAACGCGACGACCACCTGCGTTCGCCCGACTTCTTCAACACCGCCGAGTTCCCGGAGATCACCTTCACCAGCACGAACGTGGAAGTGACCGGTGACAACACCGCCGTGGCAACCGGCGATCTCACCATGATGGGCGTGACCCTGGAGGTCTCCTTCGATGCCACGTTCAACAAGGTCGGCTCCTTCCCCTGGGCGCCTGAGACCGAGGTGGTCGGCTTCACCGCCAGCGGCATCATCGACCGCACCGATTTCGGCATGACCTATGGCGTCGGCGGCATCGGCAGCAACGTACATGTCGATATCGAGGTCGAGGCTCACGCAACCGGCAACTGACGGTTGGCACAGCCAAACAAAACGGATCGGCGCAGAGAATTGTGCCAGCCCTTTTCTTTTGGCCTGCCGAACCCGTTCGCCGTGTGCATAATCGTCGCGGCTCCAGGAGAAAGCGATGGCCATTCCGTTCGTGTACGAAGACAAGGTGACCTACGGTATCGTCACGGAGGTCTCTCCCCTGGTGCGCCGGGTGATGGCCGACAACCCATCGAACTTCACCTATCACGGCACCGGAACCTACATCGTCGGACGCGGCGAGGTCGCCGTGATCGATGCCGGCCCCGCCCTGCCCCGCCATGTCGACGCCATCCTGGAAGCCATGGCGGACGAGACCGTCACGCATCAATTCATCACCCATACCCACAGCGACCACAGCCCGGCCGCGCGCTTGCTGAAGGAGGCTACGGGTGCACAGACCTGGGCCTTCGGTCCTCACGGTTCAGGTCGTGCGGAGGCTGCCGCTGTGGTCGAGGAAGGCGTCGACCACGCCTTCACGCCCGATCACCGCGTGCGCCACGGCGATTTCATCGAAGGGGCGGACTGGACGGTCGAATGCGTCTTCACGCCGGGCCACACATCCAACCACATGTGCTTTGCCCTGTGCGAGGAAAAGACGCTGTTCAGCGGGGATCACGTCATGGGTTGGTCGAGCACCGTGGTTTCCCCGCCTGACGGCGACATGGCCGCCTATATGCGCAGCCTGGACCTGCTTCTGGAGCGCGACGACACGTACTTCCGCCCCACCCACGGGCCCGCCATCACCGATCCAAAGACCCATGTCGCCGCGCTGATCGAACACAGGCGGGACCGTGAGGCCCAGATCCTGACCTGCCTGGAGAAGAGCATCACGACCATCCCGGAAATGGTCGGGGTGATGTACGCCGGCGTTGACCGCGCCCTGCACCCTGCCGCACGCAACTCCGTCTTGGCCCACATCGTGCACATGATCGAAACCGACCGCATCACCTGCGATGGCCCACCCGCCGAGCGGAGCGTTTACGCGCTCAAATGCGGGTGAAGGCGACGATATTGTCTGGGGATTGGGCGGCAACGACACGCTTTCGGGCAATGCCGGAAACGATGTACTTGTCTTCGCCGATGGCGATGGCTTCGATACCGTAAACGACTTCACCGCGGGCGAAGATGTCATCGATTTGTCCCTGTCAGTGCGATCACGCCCAGCCCCGGCACTCCCGACGGCGCCGATCAGACCCGCCCATGGACCGACACGCGGACCGGCAGGACCGTTGATGTCCCGCTCGGCATCGATCCCGGCTGGCAGCACGACGCGGGCCTCGTCGAGCCGCTGCGCAGCCCACCGTCCACGGACTTCGCCGCCGCGCTCGCAAGGGGCGAGCCCATGCCCTTCGTCGTCGTCGGGCAGGACACCCGCCGCCGCCTGTTCGGTCAAGACGGTGAAGGCGAGGCACCCCGGAATGCAGGGGCGCGGGCGGCTGGTTTCTGGGCGCAACTCGCCCGGCATCTCCGACCCGCGCCGAGACCCCGCCGCAACCGGGCGCGCCGGTTTCGTTTGTTCGAGTCCCCGGCCGCGATATTTCCGGTCGACGACTGCGCCTGGAAGTTCAACGAGCGCGGAAGCCCGGGGGGTTTCGACAAGGCAACGGGTGATCGCGCCTTCACCCGGCAGCCGCACGGCAGCCAGTTCACGGTGGTCCGCCCGGTACCGGGCTCGGCGCGGGCATTCTCTGTCGACCGGACCGCGCCCTTGGTCGAACAGCGGCACGTCCTGCGTCCCGCGCTCGACGATCCGGGCTGGATCCCACTCGACCGGTCAAATACGTAATTCGTAATTCTCCAAAAAGGGCCGTTTCGTGCGATCGCTGCCGGTCGTGACTATCCGCGATCTAACGAAGGGCCGCGATCTAACTAATGAAGGGGTATACTGAGTTCAAACGTCAGGCCCCAGCTTTCGAAATCGGACTGCCCGATCCCGTCATGGGTCGCTCCGAACGAGAGCCGCGTTCCATCGTCGGTCGTCATGCCGACACCGCTCTTGAGGCGCGCGCGCCACCCCCCGACTTCGCCGTTCGTATCGGACAGCGTCACGCCCGTCGTATCGTCGGTATTGTATATGGCGTCGGCCGTCAGGTAGAACGAATAGTTCCGTCCTTCCGGACCTGTGAACTCTCTGGTGAATGTGGGGCCGACCTTGAACTGGCCAAGCCGTACGGTCTGGCTGGGGATGGTCGCCCCGACGCTGTCGACGTAACCCTTCTGTGTTTCCTCCAGATAAGACAGGCTCGTATGCGGCCGGATCGTCCAGTTGTCGTACTGAACCTCGCCGGTCAAGCTCGCCATGGCAAGCCAGCGCCCGGTCTGGAAGCTGTCGGTATAGGTTTTGAACGGGCTGATCTCGTTATACGACCTGCCAATTGCAAAACGACCGTCGAAATACAGGTTCGGGGTCAGCCGCGCCGTCGTATAGGGCCCGACCATGTAACCGGAGCCACTGACCTTGCCGGTACTGGTCGATTCTTCCATCCTGTCGAAGGACCCGAGCGCACCGACCAGGACATCCGGCGTCAGCAGGTAATCCACCCCGGCATAGGCGATGGTAAAGTCACCACGCCTATCCGCACTGTCACCGAAATCCCTGTATTGCGCTTCGAACCAGGCATCGAAGCGGTTGTTTTCGACGTAAGTGACTTCACCTTCCGCTCCAAGGGTCAGTAGTTCGGCGCTCGCAGCCGCATGGCTCACCTGCGGCAAGCTGGTCGAGAACGCGTAATCGCCGTCGCCGCCTTTCACTGTGAACGGCAGGAGCGCCTGGATGTCCCAATTTGAGAGCCGCACCGAGCGGGTCTGGTCCAGACCGCGTTTCAGGCGACCGAACCGGCGGCCTGGATTGGGTTCACTCGACAGGATCAGGTCCGCCCGGCGGGTCAGGAAGCTGTTGATCGTCTCTATCGTGCGCTGAACCGAGGATTGCGCCGTGAGCGTACAGGTGACGTCTTCGGAGGCATCGAGCGTCACGGACACCGTCGCCGCAGAAACATCGGCGGTGCTGTCCGTGTCATCGCAGGCGATGGCCGTCAGCGCGACGCCCGTGGGCGCCGCCACCGCTACCGAATGGCTGCCCGTTGCGACCGGGAGCACGCCTGTGGACCCGGTCCCTCCATTGACTTCAAGAGAGGTGGTCAAAGCCGGTTCGGCAGACGAGAATCTGAAGATGCCGTCGGTGTCCGACGCCACGTTGAAGGTGACCTGTCCCCGCCCCGGCGCACCGGCCTGCGCGACCGTCAGCGGCGCACCGGCCTGCGTGACCGTCAGCGTCGCCTCGGCGGGCGCGCTGGCGCCCAGCGACGAGGTCACGCTCTGCGTGGCGTTGGGATAGCTTCCCGCGACCGCGGAGGTCACGTCCACGGCGACCGTGCAGCTCGCACCCGCGTCCAGCGCACCGCCGGTGAAGGTGAAGGTGTTGCCGCCCGCCTGCGCCATCAGCGTGCCACCGGTGATGGTGAAGGTGTTGCCGCCGCCCTGCGCCGTCAGCGTGCCACCGCTGCAGGTCGTCTGCGCATTGGGGGGATCGGCCAGCACGACATCTCCGGGCAGCGTGTCCGACAGCGAAACCGACCTCGCCGCGACCGCCGCGCCGTTGTCAAGGCCATAGCTCAGCCGCGAGACCCCGCCCTGATCGACCGTGGCAGGCGAGAACGCCAGCGAGACCGACAGCGGCGCATCGTTCACCGTCAGCGTCGCCGAGACGCCCGGCGCGGCAACGGGCAGGTCCGAGGTCAGATCGCCCGACGTGCCGGTCAGCGTACCGACCTGCAGAGCCTGCACGTCAACGGAGAGCGTACAGGTGCCGCCGGCCGCGACGAGGCCGCCGGAGAAGGCAAGCGAGGTCGCCGAGGCGGCGGGGGCGAAGGCGCCGCCGCAGCTGTTGTCCGCGTTGGGCTCGGGCGCTACGGCCAGACCCTCCGGGAAGGCATCGTCGAAGGCGAGCGAGCCCACGGCGATGGCGTTGGCCGCATTGTCGATCGTGAAGCTCAGCGTCGAGACCCCGCCAGGATCGACCGTGGCCGGCGAGAAGACCTTGGCGAAGCCCGGCGCCACCGCCGTATCGACCGTCAGCGTCGCCGCGGCGAAGCCCGCCGCCGCATCGACCGTCAGCGTCGCTTCGGCGCGCGCGCTCGCGCCCAGCGACGAGGTCACGCTCTGCGTGGCGTTGGGATAGCTTCCCGCAGCCGCGGAGGTCACGTCCACGGTGATCGTGCAACTCGCACCCGCCACAATCAACCCGCCGGACCAGGAAACCTCGCCGCCGCCCGCAGCCGCCGTCAGCCTGCCGCCGGGACAGGTCCTCCGCACATTGGGGGGATCGGCCAGCACGACACCGGCGGGCAGCGTGTCCGACAGCGAAACCGACCTCGCCGCGACCGCCGCCCCGTTGTCCAGGCCATAGGTCAGCGTCGAGACCCCGCCCTGATCGATCGTCGACGGAGAGAACTCCATCGAGACCGACAGCGGCGCATCGTTCACCGTCAGCGTCGCCGAAGCGCCCGACACGGCAACGGACAGGTCCGAACTCAGGTTGCCCGACGTGCCGGTCAGCGGGCCGGACCGCGTGGGCTGCACGTCAAGGGAAATCGTGCAGGTTCCGCCGGCCGCAATGGTTCCCCTTGAGAAAAGCACCCTGCCTCTGGCGGATTGATTACTCGCTTGCAGGCGTGGATTCCCGCAACCCACCAGCGACGTATTCGCGGGCACGGCCACGAGCAAGCCGGACGGGAGGAAGTCTCTGAAGGCGAGCGAACCCACGGCGATGTCGTTCGCCGTATTGTCGATCGTGTAGGTCAGCCTGGAAAGCCCGCCCGGCGCGACCGTGGCCGGCGAAAACGCCTTGGCGAAGCCCGGCGCCTCGGCCGGCGTGACCGTGGCCGCATCGACCGTCAGCGTCGCTTCGGCGGGCGCGCTCGCGCCCAGCGACGAGGTCACGCTCTGCGTGGCGTTGCGGTAACTTCCCGCAGCCGCGGAGGTCACGTCCACGGCGATCGTGCAACTCGCACCCGCCATAATCAACCCGCCGGACCAGGAGACCTCGCCGCCGCCCGCCGCCGCCGTCAGCCTGCCGCCGGCGCAGGTCCTCCGCACATTGGGGGGATCGGCCAGCACGACACCGGCGGGCAGCGTGTCCGACAGCGAAACCGACCTCGCCGCGACCGCCACCCCGTTGTCCAGGCCATAGGTCAGCGTCGAGACCCCGCCCTGATCGATCGTCGACGGAGAGAACTCCATCGAGACCGACAGCGGCGCCTCGTTCACCGTCAGCGTCGCCGAAGCGCCCGACACGGCAACGGGCAGGTCCGAACTCAGGTCGCCCGACGTGCCGGTCAGCGGGCCGGACCGCGTGGGCTGCACGTCAAGGGAAATCGTGCAGGTTCCGCCGGCCGCAATGGTTCCCCTTGAGAAAAGCACCCTGCCTCTGGCGGATTGATTACTCGTTTGCAGGCGTGGATTCCCGCAACCCACCAGCGACGTATTCGCGGGCACGGCCACGAGCAAGCCGGACGGGAGGAAGTCTCTGAAGGCGAGCGAACCCACCTCGATGTCGTTGGCCGTATTGTCGATCGTGTAGGTCAGCCTGGAAAGCCCGCCCGGATCGACCGTGGCCGGCGAAAACGCCTTGGCGAAGCCCAGTGCCGCCGCCGCATCGACCGTCAGCGTCGCTTCGGCGGGCGCGCTCGCGCCCAGCGACGAGGTCACGCTCTGCGTGTCGTTCCGGTAACTTCCCGCAGCCGCGGAGGTCACGTCCACGGCGATCGTGCAGGTCGTACCCTCCACAATCAACCCACCGGACCAGGAGACCTCACCGCCGCCCACCGCCGCCGTCAGCCTGCCGCCGGGGCAGGTCCTCCGCACATTGGGGGGATCGGCCAGCACGACACCGGCGGGCAGCGTGTCCGACAGCGAAACCGACCTCGCCGCGACCGACGTGCCGTTGTCAAGGCCATAGGTCAGCCGCGAGACCCCGCCCTGATCGATCGTCGACGGAGAGAACGACATCGAGACCGACAGCGGCGCATCGTTCACCGTCAGCGTCGCCGAAGCGCCCGACGCGGCAACGGGCAGGTCCGAACTCAGGCCGCCCGACGTGCCGGTCAGCGTGCCGGACCGCGTGGGCTGCACGTCAAGGGAAATCGTGCAGGTGCCGCCGGCCGCAATGGTTCCCCTTGAGAAAAGCACCCTGCCTCTGGCGGATTGATTGCTCGTTTGCAGGCGTGGATTCCCGCAACCCACCAGCGACGTATTCGCGGGCACGGCCACGAGCAAGCCGGACGGGAGGAAGTCTCTGAAGGCGAGCGAACCCACCTCGATGGTGTTGGCCGTATTGTCGATCGTGTAGGTCAGCCTGGAAACCCCGCCCGGCGCGACCGTGGCAGGCGAAAACGCCTTGGCGAAGCCCGGCGCCGCCGCCGCATCGACCGTCAGCGTCGCCGAGGCGGGCGTGCTGGCGCCCAGCGTCGAGGTCACGCTCTGCGTGTCGTTGCGGTAACTTCCCGCAGCCGCGGAGGTCACGTCCACGGCGATCGTGCAGCTCGCACCCGCCACAATCAACCCGCCGGACCAGGAGACCTCGCCGCCGCCCGCAGCCGCCGTCAGCCTGCCGCCGGGACAGGTCCTCCGCACATTGGGGGGATCGGCCAGCACGACATCTCCGGGCAGCGTGTCCGACAGAGAAACCGACCTCGCCGCGACCGACGTGCCGTTGTCAAGGCCATAGGTCAGCCGCGAGACCCCGCCAGGATTGATCGTCGACGGCGAGAACGACATCGAGACCGACAGCGGCGCCTCGTTCACCGTCAGCGTCGCCGAAGCGCCCGACGTGGCAACGGACAGGTCCGAACTCAGGTTGCCCGACGTGCCGGTCAGCGTGCCGGACCGCGTGGGCTGCACGTCAAGGGAAATCGTGCAGGTGCCGCCGGCCGCAATGGTTCCCCTTGATAAAAGCACCCTGCCTCTGGCGGATTGATTGCTCGTTTGCAGGCGTGGATTCCCGCAACCCACCAGCGACGTATTCGCGGGCACGGCCACGAGCAAGCCGGACGGGAGGAAGTCTCTGAAGGCGAGCGAACCCACCTCGATGGTGTTGGCCGTATTGTCGATCGTGTAGGTCAGCCTGGAAACCCCGCCCGGCGCGACCGTGGCCGGCGAAAACGCCTTGGCGAAGCCCGGCGCCTCGGCCGGCGTGACCGTGGCCGCATCGACCGTCAGCGTCGCTTCGGCGGGCGCGCTGGCGCCCAGCGACGAAGTCACGCTCTGCGTGGCGTTGGGATAGCTTCCCGCAGCCGCGGAGGTCACGTCCACGGCGATCGTGCAACTCGCACCCGCCACAATCAACCCGCCGGACCAGGAGACCTCGCCGCCGCCCGCAGCCGCCGTCAGCCTGCCGCCGGCGCAGGTCCTCCGCACATTGGGGGGATCGGCCAGCACGACACCGGCGGGCAGCGTGTCCGACAGCGAAACCGACCTCGCCGCGACCGCCGCCCCGTTGTCCAGGCCATAGGTCAGCCGCGAGACCCCGCCCTGATCGATCGTCGACGGAGAGAACTCCATCGAGACCGACAGCAGTGCCTCGTTCACCGTCAGCGTCGCCGAAGCACCCGACACGGCAACGGACAGGTCCGAGGTCAGGTTGCCCGACGTGCCGGTCAGCGTGCCGGACCGCGTGGGCTGCACGTCAACGGAAATCGTGCAGGTCCCGCCGGCCGCAATGGTTCCCCTTGAGAAAAGCACCCTGCCTCTGATGGATTGATTATTACTCGTTCGCAGGCGTGGATTCCCGCAACCCACCAGCGACGTATTCGCGGGCACGGCCACGAGCAAGCCGAACGGGAGGAAGTCTCTGAAGGCGAGCGAACCCACCTCGATGTCGTTCGTCGAATTGTCGATCATGTAGGTCAGCCTGGAAACCCCGCCCGGCGCGACCGTGGCCGGCGAAAACGCCTTGGCGAAGCCCAGTGCCGCCGCCGCATCGACCGTCAGCGTCGCTTCGGCGGGCGCGCTGGCACCCAGCGACGAGGTCACGCTCTGCGTGTCGTTGCGGTAACTTCCCGCAGCCGCGGAGGTCACGTCCACGGCGATCGTGCAGCTCGCACCCGCCACAATCAACCCGCCGGACCAGGAGACCTCGCCGCCGTCCGCAGCCGCCGTCAGCCTGCCGCCGGCGCAGGTCCTCCGCACATTGGGGGGATCGGCCAGCACGACACCGGCGGGCAGCGTGTCCGACAGCGAAACCGACCTCGCCGCGACCGACGTGCCGTTGTCCAGGCCATAGGTCAGCCGCGAGACCCCGCCCTGATCGATCGTCGACGGCGAGAACGACATCGAGACCGACAGCGGCGCATCGTTCACCGTCAGCGTCGCCGAAGCGCCCGACACGGCAACGGACAGGTCCGAACTCAGGTTGCCCGACGTGCCGGTCAGCGTGCCGGACCGCGTGGGCTGCACGTCAAGGGAAATCGTGCAGGTTCCGCCGGCCGCAATGGTTCCCCTTGATAAAAGCACCCTGCCTCTGGCGGATTGATTACTCGTTTGCAGGCGTGGATTCCCGCAACCCACCAGCGACGTATTCGCGGGCACGGCCACGAGCAAGCCGGACGGGAGGAAGTCTCTGAAGGCGAGCGAACCCACCTCGATGTCGTTGGCCGCATTGTCGATCGTGTAGGTCAGCCTGGAAAGCCCGCCCGGATCGACCGTGGCCGGCGAAAACGCCTTGGCGAAGCCCAGTGCCGCCGCCGCATCGACCGTCAGCGTCGCTTCGGCGGGCGCGCTCGCGCCCAGCGTCGAGGTCACGCTCTGCGTGTCGTTGCGGTAACTTCCCGCAGCCGCGGAGGTCACGTCCACGGCGATCGTGCAGCTCGCACCCGCCACAATCAACCCGCCGGACCAGGAGACCTCGCCGCCGCCCGCCGCCGCCGTCAGCCTGCCGCCGGCGCAGGTCTTCCGCGCATTGGGAGGATCGGCCAGCACGACATCTCCGGGCAGCGTGTCCGACAGCGAAACAGACCTCGCATCGACCGCCGCCCCGTTGTCCAGGCCATAGGTCAGCCGCGAGACCCCGCTCTGATCGATCGTCGACGGCGAGAACGACATCGAGACCGACAGCGGCGCCTCGTTCACCGTCAGCGTCGCCGAAGCGCCCGACGCGACAACGGGCAGGTCCGAACTCAGGTCGCCCGACGTGCCGGTCAGCGTGCCGGACCGCGTGGGCTGCACGTCAAGGGAAATCGTGCAGGTTCCGCCGGCCGCAATGGTTCCCCTTGAGAAAAGCACCCTGCCTCTGGCGGATTGATTACTCGTTTGCAGGCGTGGATTCCCGCAACCCACCAGCGACGTATTCGCGGGCACGGCCACGAGCAAGCCGGACGGGAGGAAGTCTCTGAAGGCGAGCGAACCCACCTCGATGGCGTTGGCCGTATTGTCGATCGTGTAGGTCAGCCTGGAAATTCCGCCCGGCGCGACCGTGGCCGGCGAAAACACCTTGGCGAAGCCCGGTGCCGCCGCATTGACCGTCAGCGTCGCTTCGTTGGGCGTGCTGACGCCCAGCGACGAGGTCACGCTCACCCTGTCATTCCGGTGACTTCCGGCGACCGCGGAGGTCACGTCGACGGCGATCGTGCAGATGAACTCCAGGTCAAAAGACCCGACCGACCAGGAGATGTCGCTGCCGCCGGCCGGGGCCGTTGGAGGGCCGCCAAAGCAGCCCGACTGCGCATTGGGGGGATCGGCCACCACGACACCGGCGGGCAACGTATCGGACAGCGAAACCGACTCCGCCGGGAGCAGCCCCTCCTCGTGGCGCAGCCGATAGCTCAACCTGGAGACCCCGCCCTGATCGATCGTCGACGGCGAGAACGACACCGAGACCGACAGTGGCGTCCCGTCCACCGTCAGCGTCGCCGAGGCGCCAGGCGCGTCATCGGGCAGATCGGACGTCAGGACGCCCGACGTGCCGGTCAACGTGCCGGCCCGCCTGGGCCGCACGTCAAGGGAAATCGTGCAGGTTCCGCCGGCCGCAATGGTTCCCCCTGAAAACGTCACACTGCCTCTGGCGGATTGATTACTCGTTTGCAGGCTTGGATTCCCGCAACCCACCAGCGACGTATTCGCGGGCACGGCCACGCGCAAGCCGGACGGGAGGAAGTCGCTGAAGGCGAGCGAACCCACCTCGATGTCGTTGGCCGCATTGTCGATCGTGTAGGTCAGCCTGGAAACCCCGCCCGGATTGATCCTGTCCGGCGAAAACGCCTTGGCGAAGCCCGGCGCCTCGGCCGCAGTGACCGTCAGCGTCGCTTCGTTGGGCGTGCTGACGCCCAGCGACGAGGTCACGCTCACCCTGTCGTTCCGGTGACTTCCGGCGGCCGCGGAGGTCACCTCGACGGTGATCGTGCAGGCGTCGTTTACCTCAACCAGCCCGCCGGACCAGGAGACTTCGCTGCCGCCGGCCGGGGCCCTCAGCGTGCCGCCAAAGCAGCCCGACTGCGCATTGAGGGGATCGGCCACCACGACACCGGTGGGCAACGTGTCGGACAGCGAAACCGACACCGCCGGGATCAGCGCCCTGTGGCGCAGCAAATAGGACAACCTGGAGACCCCGCCCTGATCGATCGTCGACGGCGAGAACGTCATCAAGACCAACAGCGGTACCTCGTTCACCGTCAGCGTCGCCGAGACGCCCGGCGCGGCAACGGGCAGGTCCGAAGTCAGATCGCCCGACGTGCCGGTCAGCGTG
Source organism: Alphaproteobacteria bacterium (assembly GCA_965204785.1). Taxonomy (GTDB): domain Bacteria; phylum Pseudomonadota; class Alphaproteobacteria; order SP197; family SP197; genus SP197. The sequence continues at coordinate 2,613,371 of OZ242015.1, forward strand.
CCGGCCTGCAGCGCCTCCACGTCAACGGAGAGCGTACAGCTTTGCCCGGCCGCGACGCTGCCGCCGGTGAAGGCGAGCGCGGTCGCCGACGCGACGGGCGCGAAGGTGCCGCCGCAGGTGGTCGCCGCATTGGGGGTCGGGGCCACGAACAGGCCGGCCGGGAAGGCGTCGTCGAAGGCGAGCGAACCCACCTCGATGAGGTTGGCCGAATTGTCGATCGTGTAGGTCAGCCGCGAGATCCCGCCTGGATCGACCGTGGCCGGGGAGAACGCCTTGGCGAAGCCCGGCGCCACCGCCGCGGGCTCGACCGTCAGCGTCGCCTCGGCGCCCGGCGTGGCAACGGACAGGTCCGAGGTCAGATCGCCCGACGTGCCGGTCAGTGTACCGATCTGCAGCGCCTCCACGTCAACGGAGAGCGTACAGCTTTGCCTGGCCGCGACGCTGCCGCCGGTGAAGGCGAGCGCGGTCGCCGACGCGACGGGCGCGAAGGTGCCGCCGCAGGTGGTCGACCCATTGGGGGTGACGGCCACGGCCAGGCCGTCCGGGAAGTCATCGTCGAAGGCAAGAGAGCCCACGGCGATGGCGTTCGCCGCATTGTCGATCGTGTAGGTCAGCCTGGAAATCCCGCCCTGATCGACCGTGGCCGGCGAGAACGTCTTGGCAAAGCCCAGCCCCCCCCCCGCGGGCTCGACCGTCAGCGTGGCCTCGGCGGACGCGCTGGCGCCCAGCGTCGAGGTCGCGCTTTCCGTGCCGTTCCCGTGGCTTCCGACAGCTATGGAGGTCACGTCGACGGCGATCGTGCAGGCGTCGCCCACCACAAGGAATCCGGAGGAATAGGAAATTTCGCCGCCGCCCGCTGCCGCCCTCAGCGAGCCCGCGCAGTTGTGCGCGGAGTTCGGGGAAGCGGCCAGCACGACACCGGCGGGCAGCGTGTCGGACAGGGCAAGCGACGTCGCCTCGACCGCCGCACCGTTACGCAACTCATAGGTCAGCCGCGAGACCCCGCCCTGACCGATCGTCGACGGCTCGAACGCCATCGAGATCGACAGCGGCACCTCGTTCGCCGTCAGGGTCGCCGAGGCACCCGGCGTGGCAACGGGCAGGTCCGAGGTCAGTTCGCCCGATACGTTCTCCAGCACGCCGGCCCGCAAAGTCCGAACGTCAACGGAAATCGTGCAGGTTTGCCCGGCCGCAACGGTGCCCCCGCGCTGCCTCACATAGGGGAAGTCGGTGACCGCCGCCAGCGCGCCGCCGCAGGTGGTCTCCGCATTGGGGACCACGGCCATGCGCATGCCGTCCGGGAAGTCATCGTCGAAAGCCAGCCCGCCAACATCGATCAGGTTCGCCGTATTGTCGATCGTGAAGGTCAGCGTCGAGACCCCGCCCGGATCGACCGTGGCCGGCGAGAACGCCTTGGCAAAGCCCGGCGCACCGGCCGGCGTGACCGTCAGCGTCGCTTCGAGGGCGGTCGCCGTGGCGATGCTCGACGTCAGCTCGACTGCCGGACCGGTCAGCGTTCCCGCCTTGATGGCGCGCACCCTCACCCGGATCTCGCAGGCCGCACCCGCGGCAAGCTCGCCGCCCGTGAAAGCGAGCGTCGTGGCGCCTGCAACCGGGCTGAACGTGCCGCCGCAGCTGTTGCCGGCACCGGGCGTGTCGGCGACGGAAACCCCCGAGGGCAGAGAAACATCAAACGCCATCTCCGTCATCGCGATGGCGTTGGCGCCGTTGTCGACCGTGAAGACGATCGCCGTTTCTCCGCCCTGCCGGATGGTGGCGGGCGAAAAGACCCTGGCAAAGCCCGGCGCATCCGCCGCATTGACCGTCAGCGTCGCTTCGGCGGGCGTGCTGAAGAAGCCCAGCGACGAAGTCACGCTCTCCGTGATGTTCGGGTAGCTTCCCGCAATCGCGGAGGTCACGTCGAGGGCGACCGTGCAGCTCGCGCCCGCGCCAAGCGTCCCGCCGGAGTAGGAGACGACGTGACCTCCGCCGCCGCTGCCGCCGCCCGCCGTCAGCGAGCCCCCGGTGCAGGTCCTCTGCAAATTATGGGGATTGGCCAGCACGACACCGGTGGGCAACGTGTCGGACAGCGAAACCTCGGTCGCTCCGACCGTCGTATCGTTACGCAACTCATAGATCAGCCTCGACACGCCGCCGGCCCTGATCAACGTCGGCTCGAATGCCATCGAGACCGACAGCGGCACCGTGTTCACAATCAGGGTCGCCGAGGCGCCCGGCGTGGCAACGGGCAGGTCCGAGGTCAGTTCGCCCGTGCCGTCGGTCAGCAAGCCGAACTGCACGGCCCGCACGTCGACGGCGAGCGTGCAGCTTTGCCCGGCCGCGACGCGGCCGCCGGAGAAGGTAAGCAAGGTCGCCGACGCGGCGGGGGCGAAGGTGCCGCCGCAGGTGGTCGACGCATTGGGGGTGGCGGCCACGACCGTGCCCGAGAGGCCATTGTCGAAGGCCAGCCCGCCGACATCGGTCAGGTTCGCCGTATTGTCGATCGTGAAGGTCAGCCTGGAAATCCCGCCCAGATCGACCCTGGTCGGGGAAAACGCCATGGTGAAGCCCGGCGCCACCGCCGGATCGATCGTCAGCGTGGCTTCGGCGGGCGGGCTGGCACCCAGCGACGATCTCACTTCCTCCGTACGGTTCAGGATGCTTCCGGCGGCCGCGGAGGTCACGTTGAAGGAGATCGTGCAGGTCACGCCCGCGGGGTGCGCAAGGGCGTTCCAGGTGACCTGGACGCCGCCCGGCGACAGAGACAGCCCGCCCCCCGTGACCGAGCAACTCCTCACGTTTATATCCGGTTTGGCCGCCACCCGCATCTGCTCGGGCAGCGTGTCGGATAGCAAAACCGACGTTGCTCCGACCGTCGCGTCGTTGCGCAGCTCATAGGTCAGCCTCGATACGCCGCCGGCCGGGATCCGCACCGGCTCGAACGACATCGATACCAACAGCGGCGGTTCGGTGTCGGTGACCATCAACGTGGCTTCGGCGGGCGCGCTGGCGCCCAGCGACGAGGTCACGCTCACCCTGTCATTCCGGTAACTTCCGACGGCCTCGGAGGTCACGTCGACGGTGATCGTGCAGGCGGCGCCCGCCGCAAGCGACCCGCCGGACCAGGAGACGTCGCGGCCGCCCGTCGTCAGCGAGCCCCCGGCGCAGGTCCTCTGCGAATTCGGGGGATTGGCCACCACGACACCTTCGGGCAGCGTGTCGGACAGCGAAACCTCGGTCGCTCCGACCGTCGCGACGTTACGCAGTTCATAGCTCAGCCTGGAGACCATGCCGACCCTGATCTCCGTCGGCGAGAACGCCGTCGAGACCGACAGCGGCGGCTCGGTCGTGGTGACCGTCAGCGTGGCCTCGGCGGGCGTGCTGGTACCCAGCGTCGAGGTCACCCTCGCCCTGCCATTCCGATGGCTTCCGGCGCGCGCAGAGGTCACGTCGACGGCGATCGTGCAGGCGGAGAGCGCGTCAACTATGCCATGCGAATAGGAGACTTCGCGGCCGCCCGCCACCGCCGTCAGGATGCCACTCACTTCCACTTCGCAGGTCGTCTCCACATTGGGAGTATCGGTCAGCACGATACCGGCGGGCAGCGTGTCGGACAGCGAAACCTCGATCGCATCGGCCGCCACGACGTTACGCAACTCATAGCTCAGCCTGGAGACCATGCCGACACCGATCGTCGTCGGCTCGAACGCCATCGAGACCGACAGCGGCGCCTCGTTCACCGTCAGCGTCGCCGAGGCGCCCGGCGTGGCATCCGGCAGGTCCGAGGTCAGGTCGCCCGACGTGCCGGTCAGCGTGCCGGACCGCAAAGCCTGAACGTTGATGGAAATCGTGCAGGTTCTGCCGGCCGCAACGGTTCCCCCTGACGCCGTCACCCTGCTGATGCCGAATTGATCCCTCGTTGTTGCCCCCCCCCCGCAAGTATTCGACAGACCGATGCTCCCCGAGGGGATGCGCACGCCGAGCGGGAGGGAGTCGCTGAAGGCGAGCGAACCCACCTCGATGGCGTTGGCCGTATTGTCGATCGTGTAGGTCAGCCTGGAAATATCGCCCGGATCGACCGTGGCCGGGGAGAAGACCTTGGAAAAGACCAACGTCTCGGGCTCGGGCTCGGGCTCGGGCTCGGGCTCGGGCTCGGGCTCGATCACAGTGCCCGGCGGAACGACCGTCAGGGTCGCCGAGGCGCCCGGCGTGGCAACGGACAGGTCCGAGGTCAGTGCCTGCGACGTGCCGGTTAGCCTGCCTGTCCGCAAAGGCCGCACGTTGAAGGAAATCGTGCAGGTTCCGCCGGCGGCAACGGTTCCCCCTGACACCGTCACCCTGCCTGTACCGAATTGATTCCTCGTTTGCACGCTTGTCGCCCCGCCGCAACCCACCACCGACGGCACGGGGCCCAAGTTCAGGGACGAGAGGAAGTCCATAAAGGCGAGCGAACCCACCTCAATGGCGTTGGCCGTATTGTCGATCTTGTAGGTCAGCGTCGAGGTCCCGCCCGTCTCGACCGTGGCCGGGGAGAAGGCCTTGGAAAAGCCCAACGTTTGGGCCGCGACCGGCACGGCCTGCAATATGGCGAAGCCCGCCAGGAGACAGACTATGGCGAGTGATCTGGCAAAAAACCGCATGGCGCACTTAACATGGCGCACTTCAAGGATTGACGGTTGGCCCGATGGCAGGGCGGTCTTGCCTGTGCCGGGATCGCATGGATTATGCGAGGGGGAGGAAGAGAGGCAAACCATTGTCAAAGGCTTATCGCTTCAGGTTCCGGCGAGACCGAACATCTTGATATGTGAGTGGCGATGAAGAGCGCTACGCTCTCGTCTTCGGCCGCAAATGCTTCAGCACCGTTCATACGCCTGTCGTCCCCACGTCCACTGTGCGATCCCCTCGCTTCTTTCATTCCTTGCATAGCGGCCCGCTTATGTAAAGGGCATCGGCTCATGCAAAGGGCATCGGCTCATGAAACGGCAAGAATCGGTGTGAAAACAGCCACCTGTCCCGAGGGAAGATGGTGGGCGTGATCCTCGTCTCCGGGAAAGGCGACACCGGCCAACGGCGCTATCGCATCGAAGCGGACGGGCATGAGCGCCATGGCGAGGAACACGCCGGACGGCGGGCGGAATGGCGCCGGCTCTACCGCTCACAGCCCCTCGGCGTGTCCGGCGGGAGCTTCTGATCCTGGCGATCGCCTGGAAGCTCCAGGAGAAGGGCCATGGCGGGCTGACGCCGGCGCAGAAACGGACCCTCGCGGGCCTCGTCGAGCCGCTGCGCAGCCTACCGTCCACGGACGTCGTCCGGGCCAAGTCGAAACGCGAAACCTCCCTGGGGAAATATCGCCCCGCGCTCAAAGGCGACCCGCCCTCGATCATCACCGACGCCACCCCCGGCAACGCGCTGCACGAGTACGTCCATCACTTGCAGGCGACCATGCCAGGGTTCGACAGCCTGTTCCAGAACCTCCACAAGCAACGCAACCGGGGCCTCGCCCGCGCACCTCTGGACAATTACAGGGGGTTCGGGCGCACGGACGAATACATCGACGACTACTTCGGCGCCGAGTACAGGGCCGACATGCTCGAGGGCCTGGGCTACGACCCGGACAGCCCTGCCCTCGAGGTCATCACCCGCGCCTTCCAGATCACCTTCCACGAGGTGGACGTGTACCGGTCCGACGGCGCCAGGGAGGTGCTCAATATCGCCTCTCTCTCGCGCGACGATCCCGAGATGCTCGATCTTGTACTGGGCGTGCTCTTCCACCACATACCCTGACATGGCCACGCACACCATCATGCTGCCCGACCGGCGCTACGGCCGCGCACGGCGCACCATCCTCTGGGACGACGAGGCCGGGACGTTCTCCGGCGATCACGGCGATGTGCCATGGCTCAACGAGCAGGTCGGCGGCGAGCCGGGATGGCTCGTCAAGGAGAACCTCCGCGTCTGGCTCGAGGACCCGGCCCACAGGCCGGGCGACCTCATCTGGCTGCTGGGCTACATCTGGGCCGGCGTCCACAGGCCGGGAAAGCCCTACCAGGGCATTACCGTCACCCTGCCGCCGGTCTTCGACGGCGGCGAGACGGAGTCCGAGAGCACGTGGCCCATGATCACCTTCCTCAACGGCGACAAGGAGCCATGCCCCGTACAACTGATCGACGAGGACGGTGAGATGATCGGTTTCCCGCCTCCCAACGCGGAATACACCCTCACCGACGAGCCCGCCCCGGGAGGAGCCAGCTGGCGCACCACCGACGGCCACATCATCAGGTTCTGCCTGGCCTGACGCCCCGGCCCGGCCGCGCCGTTCCGCACATGAACGCCAGGATCCAAGTTCAAATTCTGAACGCTGATATGAGTTTGTCACAGGATCCGACCTGACAGACGATTTGACAGGCGGGCGCAAGCTTTGGAAGGTGCCCGCACAAACCTCGGACGACCTCAATGCAGAACCTCAGCGGTGCCACCGCCGAAATCCTGGATGTCATGGCCGACATGGCGGCCGACGGCAATGCCGATTGGCGCACGCTTCCGCCCGAGGCCTACTACAATCCCGAGATCAATGCCCTTGAGGCCGAGAAGATCTTCAAGGCGGGCTGGCTGGTTCTTGGGCGCGTCGACGAGGTCGAAAAGCGCGGCAGCTACGTTACCCGCAGGATAGTGGGCCAAGCCGTCGTCATGGTGCGCGGCCAGGACGATCAACTGCGCGTCTTCTCCAACATCTGCCGCCACCGCTGGATGAAGCTTCTAGAGGGCAAGGGGCGCAAGGCGGTCATCACCTGCCCCTATCACGCCTGGGCCTATGGCACCGACGGCGCGCTGCGTCACGCGCCCGGCATGGACCAGCATCCCGACTTCGATCCCTCCTGCGTTCGTCTGGAGGAACTCAAGCACGAGGTCTGGCAGGGATTCGTTTTCGTCAATCTGGACGGCAAGGCATCGCCCCTTGCGCCACGTCTGACCGGGCTGACCGAACGCGTCAAGGGGTTCGGCCTGGAAGACTGGGTCACCGCCCGCACGGTCGAAAGCGGCGAGGTCGCCTGGGACTGGAAGGTCATGCAGGACAACGGGGAATGCTACCACCACGAAGGCCTCCATCCCGAAACCTTCCAGTGCGTGTTTCCGGGCGAACGATCCCGCTGCGAGGTCGAAGGCGACTGGATCTTCCAGTGGAATCCGGTGCGCGAGGAAGTGCTGGAGAAAACCGCGTCGGGCGAGGCCATCATGCCCGGCCTGTTTTTCGAGCCGCTGGAGGGCCTCAACGATTTCGAGCGCACCAACTTCCATCTCTTCTATGTGCTGCCCAACTACCTGTTCTACCTGCAGCCTGACTGCGGAATCATGATCCGCTGTTTTCCCACAGCGGCAGGGCGCATCTATATGGAGACCGATCTTCTGGTACCACGTTCCGCGCTCAATCTACCCGATTTCGAGGAGCGGCTCGACCGGCTCGACGCCTTCTTCAACCGCTTCAACGATGAAGACACGATCGCCAATTCCGCGATCCAGAAGAACCTGGAAAGCGGACGGGTGGGCCGGGCGCCACTTTCCCATCTCGAAGCCCACAACCGCCATGTGGCGTGGTGGGTCGCGAGCAAGCTGACCGCCGTGCACAACGCTACCGCCATGGCGGCGGAGTAAGCGGTTGGTTCAAACGTGATCACCGGAGGTCATTGTGCCAGTCCTCTCTTCCATGGCGAACTCGGAGGATCAGCACGGGGCATCACCACCAACGATGCTGTAGACGATAACGTGCGCGCCGCAAGGGTGAATGCGCACGGGTGGCTCAAATTCCGGCCTTTCACACGAGATTTTTGGATTGGACGCGATGGTGTCAAAAGTGCGGTAGAACTCCGCATGATACCAATCGGCCTAGGGAATACCGAACTGTAGGGCTCCGTCAATGTAGAGGTTGATGATGTCCTCTTCAGCCTGCCCGCTAAGCCTGTAGGTTGTCATCGTTAAGCGCAGATTCCGAGGCGTCGGCATGCTTCCGCCCTGAACTCTTCCTGCGATCGGGTTCCGATTCCGCTCGCCAGTCCTACGTCGACTTTTGCCTGCATGGCATCGATCTTGGCCTGGCGTTGCTGTAACGGCCGCTTTCCGCCCGAGCATTAACCCACGCCTTCATCGGACCAGGTAACGAAACATTCATGGTTGCCATTTGCCTGAACTCCAACATTGCTTGATCATGACAATGATTGCCAATCTTCGTCAAGGTCAGTTCGTGACCTGCTTGTTTTCCAGTTCTGCAACCAGCCGGTCGATATAGGCTTGTTGCCTCGCGCAGAGTTTTCACGATGGCGTCGGGGTCGTCGTGGAACGGGAGATTGCGCACGACTTCCTCCAGACGCACGCCCGAACGCCCGGCCGCGTGGCGGGCGAGTTCGGCCAGAATGCCAGGCTCACCCCCGGGTCGTGATGCGTTCCATCTTGGTAGGATCGGCGTTTGACGGATACGCAGTCACGTAACCTGGAACCAGGGTGATGCGTTCGGCAGCGTCAAACAGACGAACCGCGCGGTGCAGCACCAGATGGCCCTGCTGGAACATCGCATAGCCGGCGGGAAAGGTGATGGTTTCGATCCGGTCTGCAGGGAGATTGTCCAGGAACCCTTTGGTCAGGAGGCCGGGTTCCGTGCTCAGAAGAGCGGCGGCGTCCTCAAGCCACGAAAGAACTCGAACCGACCACCGTTGAGCGTTGCCGGATCGCTTGCCATCAGCACGTAGTCGAAGCCGATGGAGGCGACATGCCAGTTATCGATCGCCTTGGTGAGGTCTTCGGGCGCGAAGTTGATGTAGACCTGCTGCGAGGACATCGAATGGGAACTATATACCTAAGTGCCATAGTAATAAATTGAGCCGATAAAGGGAGAGACTCACGAACACGAAACCGGAAGTGCGCGTGAAGCCGACTTCCTATCAGCCGACTAGATAAAGAGCTCGATCGGCCCGTGAAAATTGATGCGAAGCCGGAAGATGTCATTACGCACAGCTTTCCGGCAGGTTGAGATCATTGAAGATCAGGACGCCTGATCAAAGCGCAACGAACTACTATTGGCGGGAGCGATATAATCGGGCTTCATATCGAGGCCAATACGATTGAAGAATTTGAGTCGGTCATGCACGATAACGCGCTTGATCTCATTATCGCCAATCACATCTCTGGTCATGACATTGTAGTAGCCGAAGTCCGTTAACTCCCAGACCTGCTCCGGCAACGCAAGTGCAAGGTGCCGGGCGGGATCAAATTCCGGTTCGTGATCAAGAGGGCGATAACCCTCGATAACCATGAGGAATCGTAATCGGAAATGGCACGTCAAATTGTGATCTCATGTCCGGGTGCCATCTCCGGTTTGCAGGTCGTCAACCATCGACACCGGGGTGGGTTCGGCGACCGGACCCACCCAAACCGCGCCGGCGTTCATGATTGCCGGTATGCCTCGGTCGACCGCTCAGTTCATCAGGCGAGCCGGCACACCACAGTTCACAAGTGGCTGGTCAAAACATGTCGTCGCGCCAGCCGGAGACTTTGCCCGAACGAACCCAATCTTTTCCCGAATCCAACGAGCCGACCCACCAGGCTGCATACTGACCGGTCGCGCCACTATTAGGTATCCAGGCATCCCAATACTTCGTTTCTCCATACGAGAGCCCATCGGCGCTACAATCTTCGCCGTCATAGGTCTCATTGCGGAAACGGATGTAGATGCGATCTTCGCAATAATTGGTGAACTGTGATTCGAATACATCTTCGCTTTCCCATTGCGCGTAGAACCCAACACAGTCATTTGAAGTGTTATAATAACCATCTTCGTCTTGAGCTGCAGCACGGTCGGTAAGACCAAATCCAAACAGAGTCATGTTCGAGAAAACAACGTTAAGTTCAAACATCACCATTCCCCCAATTCTAATAGGTTACAGGCGCTGGAATTGCCCAAGGAACGGCACCCCAGAACCTGAAGCTGAATTGACCAACAATTGCGACGCTACACACTTTGACGCGGGTCCGAAGAACGGCAAGAATGGGTGGCGGGACACGCCGAGCCAGTAATAAAGGGCGGAGGTTCTAGACGGACAGGAGAGTGTGGGACGGCATTAGATGCTGAGAGCCCGCACAGCATCCAGACCCACGGCGCGGCCATCGAATTCTGCCATGGCATCGGTCAGGCATTCCCACATGTAAACGATGGACGCGCTGTCGAGCACCATATCGAGGGCGTAAGTATTGCCGCGGTCGTCGCGGATGAGGATCGCGTGCATGCGCGCCACGCTGGTCTGGGCGATCTGCAGATTGACAAAACGATGGGCGCGCAGGTCGATACCGCACATCTTGGCCATCATCTGGGGCACATGCGCGCCGGTGATGGCAATGCGCGCGTTCATGTCCGAGCGCGGCACGGGGAAACAGACTGCACCCTCCATGGTCCAGGCTTGCGCCAGCTTGTCGATGACCGCGGACTCCACCCTGTCGCCCGAGAGCAGCAACAGCTCGCCGCCCGAAAGCCGGCAGGCTAGCGTGCCGTCCGTCTGGGTACCGGCCCGGTTGGGCTCGGGCAGATCGACGCCCTGGCCCGTGGCCCATTCCGCCATGCCCCAGCCCTTGTAGCCGGCACGCGGCAGCGCGGTGAGATCAGCGATCCCGAGCTGTGCCGCGGTCTGCGCTTCGACCGCTGCTTCGCCATAGGAGGCGGGGCAGGCAAAGCCGTTCACTTCGACCCACTGGGCACCCAACTGAGCACTGACGCGATAGAGGTTGGAGCGGCGGGTGACATCGGTTGGTACAATGGCATCAGGCATGTTTTTACTCATTTGAAGGGTCTGCGGAGCGTGGGCCGGTGCGATGTCACGCCGGTGAGACAAACTACATCTCCTGGCGGGCGTTTTCTGGGTCGTAGAACGGCAGCGGCACGACCTTGCAGGGGACGAGATTGTTGAGATCCATCTTGACCTTCCTGCCGCTGACATGGCCGGAGTCGACCCGCACCTGGAAGCTGGAGCCGGGCTCGGACTGGTCGAGTCCGACGTAGGCAAGACCGATCGCCTTGCCCAGCGTCGGCGAATAGCTGCAGGAAGTCACGCGGCCCGCGATGTCGCCGTCCTTGATCACCAGATGGCATTCTTTGGGCAAAGTCGCGCCCCCGCCGCCTTCGAGTTCGAAGCCGACCAGCTTGCGGTTGAGATGTTCGCGGCGGATGTCGATGGAGCGCTTGCCGACATAGAACGGACGCTTCTTGGCGAGCGCCCAGTCCATGTCCGCCTCCAGCGGATTGGTGAGGCCGTCGGTGTCCTGGCTGACGATGATGTGGCCCTTTTCCAGGCGCAGCAGGCGCTGGCATTCCACGCCGAATGGCTTGATGCCGTGCTCGGCGCCCGCTCCCATGATGGCGTCCCACAGGGCTTCGCCGGAATGCGCGGGGCAGTGGATTTCGAAGCCCAGCTCGCCCACGAAACCGACGCGCAGCAGGCGGCAGGGGATGCCCGCGACCGTCGCCATGCGCACGCCCATATAGGGGAAGCCTTCGAGCGAGATGTCCTCGCCGGTCAGTTGGCTGAGCACCTCGCGGGACTTCGGACCGGCGATGTTCACGCCGCTGTAGGCACCGGTGACGTTGGTGACGTCGACCTTGAGACGCCACTGGGCGTTCCAGAACAGCATCTCCTTGTAGACGCCGTCCACGCCCGAGGTGGTCGCGGTGACATAGAAATGGCTATCATCGAAACGGCAGGCCACGCCATCGTCGGTGATGACGCCGGTCATGTCGGTCATCAATGTGTAACGCGCGCGACCAACCTGCTGCTTCTTGTAGGCCCAAGTATACATGCGCTCCATCATCTCAGGCGCATCGGGGCCGCGGATCTCGAGACCGCCCAGGGTCGAGACGTCGATCAGGCCGACATTCTCGCGCACGTTCCGGGCTTCGGCATGGATCGCGGCCTTGCGGTCGCTGCCGGGATTGTAGACCTCCGGGCGGTACCACAGGCCCGCCAGCATCATGGCTGCGCCGGTTTCGGCATGGCGGTGATGCATGGAGGTCATGCGCTTGGGCTCGAAGCTACGGCCGGCCAGCACGCCGATCTTCTCGGCGGTATAGGGCGGACGCTGCGTCGTCATGCCCGCTTCGTTGACGCTGAGCCCGTTGGCCTTGGCGTTGAGACGGATGGCGTTGAGCCAGGAATGGCGGCCCTGGCTGGGGCCCATGCCACAGGTCGAGAAACGTTTCATCAACTCGATATGCGCATAACCTTCCGCAACGGCATTGTTGAGATCATGGATCTGCAGGTCTTCGTCGAAGTCGATGAAGTCCTTGCCCTTGGCGTGTTCGAACATGGGCCAGGGGTGGTTCTGCCCGGTCTCGCCCTTGTCGTTGCGCACGCTGGGGATCGAGCCCCCGGTGAAGCCGGCATCCTTGGCCGCCGACCAGCCCGCGGCGCGGCCCTGCTCGATCACGGTGTCGATCAGGAAGCAGCCCGCGACCGAGCCTGCCGCATGCATGCCCGCGGGCAGCTCGGCGATCTCGAACATCGCGGTGGCGTCGTTGTAGGGCGTCTTGCCGCCGGCATGCCAGATCAGGTTCGCGGTGGGCTGCGAGCCGATCGAGGAGATGATTGTGTCGCAGACAAAGGTGTCGTGACGGTCGGCAACCTGGCCCTCGCCGACGATCTTGGCGACATGGGCCGCCTCGATGCCGTTGAGATGCGGCTTGGCGATCGCCTCATGGACCGTGGAGCCCAGCGCGACTGGCACGCCGTGATCGGCGACCGCGTCGGCCAGTTCGTGACGCGGACGCTCCGTGCTGAGATCGGCGATGCAGGCGACCTCGACACCCGACTCGATGAGATCGAGCGTGGTGGCATAGCCGTCGGCATTGGATGTCGCGATCACGGCGCGCGCGCCCGGTTTCGCGCCATAGCGGTTCATCAGGCGCTGTGCGGCCGAACCGTACATCACGCCGGGAAGGTCGTTGTTGCGGAAGACCAGCGGCTGCTCGTAGCTGCCGGTCGCCACAACAACGGCCTTGGCGCGCAGCTTGAACATGCGGTTGCCCTGGATCACGGGCAGGAAGTGATCGGTGAACCAACCGTTGCAGTAGGCGTGTTCGAGCACGCGGATGTTGTTCTTGGCGCGCACCGCCGCGATCAGATTGTCGCGTTCAGCCGCGGCGCGTTTGCCTTGCGCATCGAACCGGGCATAAGTGAGCGATCCGCCGATCTGCGGATTCTCCTCGACCAGGACGATCTCGATGTCGTTGGAGGTCTCGGCCGCTTCGAGGGCCGCAGCCATGCCGGCGGGACCACCGCCCACAACGCATACATCGGTCCAGAGATACTGCTTGTCGAAATAGCCGTGCGGCGCGTTGAGGTCGACCTTACCCAAGCCCGCCATGCGGCGGATGATCGGCTCCCAGTATTTCCACGCGCCCTTGGGCTTGTAGAACGCCTTGTAATAGAAGCCGACCGGCATGAACTTGCCGAACTTGTCGAGCATCTGGCCGCGGTCATGGTCCAGGCTGCCGGTGCAGTTCTGCGCCTCGACCACCATGCCCGGTTCGATCAGGCGTGTATCGGCCACCACGTTGGGTTCGTCGCCAATCTGCACCAGACTGTTGGCGTCGTGCCCTGCGGCCGACAGCGTGGCGCGCGGACGGTGATACTTAAACGAGCGCGAGATCGTCTTCACGCCCTCGGCCCAGAGCGCACTGGTGATCGTGTCGCCCTTGAGGCCGTTGCGTTTCTTGCCGTCGAAGGTAAACTCGACAGACTCGTTGCGGTCGACCAGCAGGCCGCGGGGCGAAGGCAGGCGGTTCGTGGACATGGCCCCTTATCTCCCCTCTGTGTCATACTGGACAGGCGCAGCCTGATCTGGCGTCTTGTCCGGTTCGCGAGGTCCCGGCTTTCCTCTCGGACCCGATCCGGGCTCCGGCCGGGATGACTTGACGAAATCGACGCGGTCCTTGAAGACCTCGTTCGCCGGATAGGTTTTTAGAATTTCGTCGGTCCGTGTGTCACGCTCGGCGATGAACCAATAGGCCGTGGGCGTGTGGTACCACCACTCGCGCACGACGCCCGCAGTATTGTTTTCCAGATAGACATAGTCGATCCAGTTCTCGTCATCGCAATCGGGTGCCGGAAGGTTCGTCACCTCTCCGCCATAGGCGAATTCGGAGATGTTGCGGGGGCCGTTCAGAGGACAGGGCATGATCTTCATCGCACCGCCTCCCTAGTGGCCAACGCTGGCGGCGCCCTTTTCGCCGACCAGCATGAAATCGTGATAACGCTGCAGGGCAAAGGGCTTGATCGTATCGGGCACGGCACCGGTGGCGAGCATCTCGGCGTTGCGCTTGCCGCACACCGGCGTCGCCTTGAAGCCCCATGTGCCCCAGCCGGCATCGATATAATAGTTGTCGACCGGCGTCTCTCCCATGATCGGCGCGAAGTCGGGCGTCATGTCGGTCATGCCCGCCCATTGGCGCAGCAGCTTCACCTCGCCGATATAGGGCAGCAGTTCCATCATGTGCATCATGATCCCCTCTTTGAAATCGAGGGTGGAGCGCGTCATGTAGACGCCGTAGGGGTCAGTCGCGCCGCCCATGACCAATTCGCCGCGCGAGGACTGGCTGACATAGACATGCAGGCTGCCCGACACGACGATGGCGTCCAGAAACGGCTTCAGCGGCTGGCTGACGCAGGCCTGCAGCGGGATGGTTTTGAGCGGCAGCTTGAAGCCCGCCATCTTGGAGACCATGCCCGACATGCCCGCGACGCACTGGATGACCTTGCCGGCCTTGATCGTGCCGCGGTTGGTCTGCACACCCGTAACGCGCTGGGGACTACCGTTAGCCTTGGTGATCTCGAAGCCGATCACTTCGGTCTTCTGGTGGATGTGGACGCCGCGCTTGGCCGCACCGGCACCGTAACCCCAGGCCACGGCGTCGTGACGCGCGATCGCACCGGGCGCATGGTAGAGCGCGCCCAGGATAGGGTAGCGCACGTCCTCGGAATAGTTGAGTTCGGGCACCATCTTCTGGAGTTCGTCGCGCAGCACCAGCTCGGACTCGATGCCCATATGTTTGTTGACCTCGGCGCGCCAGCGCATGGTGCGGATCGCGCTGTCGGTATGGGCCAGCGTGAAATGACCGCGCTCGGAATACATGAGGTTCATGTCGAAGTCGTTGGCGAGGTCCTTATAAAGCGTCACCGACTCGTCATAGAACTTCACGCCTTCGGGCGTGAGGTAGTTGGAGCGGATGATGGTCGTGTTCCGGCCCGTGTTGCCGCCACCGATATAGCCCTTCTCCAGTACCGCGACATTGGTGATGCCGTGGTCGGCAGCGAGGTAATAGGCCGTCGCCAGGCCGTGCCCGCCGCCGCCCACGATGACAATGTCATAGGAGTCCTTGAGGTCGGTCTCGGCCGGAAGGGCCCGGGGGACGGGATGATCTTTGGAGAGGCCGAATTTCAGCAATCCGAACGGCATGTGGGAGAACTCCCGAAGCAAGCGAGGCAGAGGCTAACGCATATCCGGGGCGCGTCAGCAACCCCGGCAACTGCCCTGCGGTTTTTAGACCAGCGCAGTCCCACTGTCCACGATCCAATGAACCTTTCTGGCCCAATTTAATACCAACGTCACCCAATTCAAACCGATTTGATGGAGCCTCTGCCTAGCTTGGAACGTGCGCGCACAGTACGTGTTATCCTGTTAACGACCAAGCGCCGCGGAAGACGATGTCCGGGATCATCCTCAGACCGGCCTTTCGACGGTCGCGATCAGGGATTAAGACACTCCATGCTCATCCGCTTCGGCTTCGAGATTCCGGTCACCTGTGCGGTGCCCGTTCCGATGTTGCTGGCGCTTTCACCTCATCTGGACTGCCAGGCGTGGTTCGTCACCTCAACGGCGCTTCACTTCGAACCCGAGGTCACCACCAGCAGCTATCGTGACCTCTTCGACAACGAGATCACGCGTCTGGTGATGCCCGCGGGCGACACCACGATCTGGTCCGACGTCATCGCGGCGTTCGATGAACTGCTGGATGTCAGCGCCCTGGGTACGAACCAGTGCGCCGTCGAGAACCTGCCGCCCGACCAAAACCGCGCTCGACACCTATCGCGAGAAGACCAGGGTCTGCCGCGACTTCGCCCATTTGATAGTCGCCCTGTGCAGGACGATGAACATTCCCGCACGTTATGTCAGCGGCTAGATGGGCGATATCGACGTGCCACCCGACGGGCTGGGCGATTTCAGCGGCTGGTGTGAGATCTATCTAGGCAACCGCTGGTACACCTTCGATGCGTGCCACAACATTCCCCGCCTGGGCCGCATCCTGATGGTTCGCGGGCACGACGCTGCCAATGCCGTCATGATCACCTCCTTCGGCGCCTACGGCCTGACCCTGTTCCGTGTCTGGACCGACGAGCTGCCGGACCGATCTGCCGATGACGATTTCACCCGTCTGCTCGCCCCCGACCCTCGAACCGCTGGTCGACCCTTCATCGACACACCTGACACTGTAATTAGGCGCGCCGGGCGATACCCCAAACCGTCACCCGGCCGATGTTCTTGACCCATTATCGCCGCATTGCCATGTGCACTCTTGCGACCCGGCAACAAAAACAGCAAAAAAAACCATGAACGTGCAACACCTCCGCTTGCTGATGGCCGCGCTGTTGTTGGCGGTGGCGTGCCCGGCGATGGCAGATGTCGAAGCCGCCTATGCCGCCGCCAGGGCGGGCGATCTTGAAATGTCGCGCCACCTGATGACCCAGGTCATCGAGTCGGGCGAACTGGCGCCCGAGCAGCTAGCGGTGATGTATCAGAATCGCGGGGTGATTGCCCAGATGCAGGGCCAGCACGCAGTGGCTGTGGAGGACTTCAACGCGGCCATCGCGATTTCGCCGACCTATGCCGATGCCCTCTACAACCGCGGCGTGGCTTGGATGGCGCTGGGCCGCCACGCCGATGCGGCCAACGACTTTGCCGCCGTCACGCGCGAACAGCCCGCTGCCGCGGACGCCCACGCCAATCTGGCCGAAGCCCAGGTCGCGCTGGGCTATATTGCCGCGGCGCTGGAGAGCTATGACCGGGCCATCGCCCTTGCCCCCACCGAAGCCCTGCTGCTGGTCGGCCGGGCGCGGGCGCGGCACATGGCGGGCGACATGACGGGCGCGATCATTGATTACGACAGTGCGCTCGCGACCTTCGGGGCGGAGCCGCAGCTTTACCTGGAGCGAGGACAAGCCAAGTCGGCCGACGGCGACTATTCCGGCGCCATGGCCGATTACAACCGCGCCATCGAGCTCGATCCGCTCTGGCCCGAACCCCAGATCGCGCGCGGCTTCCTGTTCGGCAAACAGGACCTCTATGAACTGGCATTAGCCGATTTCGACGAGGTGATCCAGCGCACGCCCGAAGCCGGCGAGGCCTATTTCGGGCGCGGCCTGGCCTATCGCGCACTGGGCAACCACGCCGCGGCGGAAGAAGACTTCATGATGGCCTTCGCCCTGGGCGTCGAAAGCACGGTGCTCGACGAACGCCTACGCGAAATGGATGTCATCGAATGACCCTTGCAATATAGAAAGTTTTTACTTCAACAATATCTCCCTGATGTCGTGACTCGGGGAGCCTCGTCCTTGGAACCAATCTGATCTCGGCGGGTGCTACATTGTCATCATCGGAGCCGGCCGCGGGCTTGGCGCGGCGTTTGCAGTGGTCGTCGCCGATGCGGGAGCCCGTATGGTCCTGACGGGACGATCGCCAGGACCGCTTGAAGCAACACGCGACGCGATTGTCCGCAGAACGGGGCAGCGTCCCGACCTCGTGATCCTCGAACGCCGACCCCCTGCAGTCTGCGCAAAGGGTCCGCGACCTGGTTGCGGTGACACCCGGAATCGACGGGCTCATCAACAATGCGGCCACATGGCAATCCAGCGCGCTCGACGAGCATGACGACGCGGAGGTTGCCGCGCTATCAATTCCCATGTCACCGGGACACTGCTCGTCACCAAGGCGCTGGCGCCCACCCTGATCGCCGCGCCGGCCGCGAACATCGTCAACATCGTCTCAACATCAGGATTGCCCAACGCGCCGCTTTATGGGGCATCTGTCGCGTTTCACACCGGCAAACACGGGCAGGCTGGCCTGAGCGAAGCGCTGCGCCAGAACGTTGCGGGCACCGGCGTGCACGTGATCGCGCTCTATTCTCCCGATCTCGACATGATGACGCCTCTCGATCCCGTATGGGATTCAAGCCCGCATCGTCGTCACGACCAGAAGGTGCCCACCCGGGATGTCGTGGAGACCGCTCTCTTCGCCATGACGCGTCCGCACAACTGCACGCTGGCCAGCATTGTCCTCGATTCAGACGCGGGCGACCTCTATCCCGACGACACCCCACGTCATGGAGAAACTGCATGAACGATCCCGCCTACGGAACCTGTTCGCACGAAGACATGGCGCGCGTCATCGCGGTCAATCTCATGGCCCCGATCCGGCTGGCGCAGGCGGTGCTGCCCAACCTGCGCCATTCGGAAAACCCGAAGATTGTCTTCATGGGCGCGCTTTAGGGCCTCGACAACTTCCCCGCGCGCAGGTCGAACTCGGCGTCCAAGTTCGACCTGCGCGGCGCGGTGCATGCCCTGCGCGAGGAACTGCGGAAGGAGAGGATCGGCGTCACCGTCATCAACCCCGGCTACGTCGGCGCGCGCCATGTTCTCGAGGAGCTGGAATGCGTTCTCAACCGTGTTGCGTTCCACCAATCATCAAGGAAATTCAGCTCCCCGCGATGTCGGACAAAGTTGCGTAATGCGCTCTTAGAGTTTCCACTCGCGCGGCACGAAGATGCCGTGATCGGCGATCAGGCGCGTCTTGGCGTCGGGATCCCCGGGCAACAGTTCCTGGAGCCTGCGCATGACGAGGCCCATGGAGCTTTGCGTCCAATACCAGCGTCGGATGGCGAAGGGTGCATCGCCGTCCAGATGGACTGCCGTCTGTCCGAACGCGTCGGTCATCTCCTGCGATCCATACTTAATGACATGCGCGCGGTCACGTTTCGCCAGATCGTCGCTGGGGCCGTTGCGCAGATAATTGGCGAAGATCAAGGCCACTTCGGAAAGCGAACGTCCCGACAGCCCCACCAGGGTCCATCCATGGACCTGCACGGCCTTTTCGTACAGCGGGATCAGCGTGGCGATGTCGCGCTCCAGCCTGTCGGCCAGATCGGCATTGGAAATCGTCTGGTCGACCGGCTGGAAATCGAACGGCGGCGACCAGCCCTCCGGATCGGGCGTAGCCGGTGCGTCTTCCTCGAAGCTTTCAAGCACCGGGCCCGATGGGCGCTCAAGGAGGTCGAGCGCGCCGCGCAGCACATGCGTCTGCAGCTCGGGGTTGTTGGGCGCACCGAAGGTGCGGCCGTACCAGAAGGGCACCCACAGGGCGCGGGGCGGCTTCTGTCTCCGCGCGTGGTGATGCACAAGAGCAACCAGAGTCGTGGCCAGGCCATGGCGTTCCAGCACATGTGCAAGCACGCTCACGGCGCGCGTACACGCTGGTCAGACCGGTGCGAGCACCACGGTGTTCACCCCTTCGGCCTTCATCGCATCGACAGCGGTCTGGGCATGGGGGATGAACCGGTCGGGCGTCATGGAGCCGCCCATGAAGGAATAGTGCGTTGCCGCAATCGAGCCCAGCGTGCCTTCGGCGACCAGTTCGCCGAGCCGGTCGAACGGAACATAAAGGTTGCGGTCCTGCATGAAGCCGCTGCGATCGAAGTTGACCGAGATGTGGCTGAGATAAAAGTCGCGCTGCTCCCGCGGGAAAGCGCGCCAGTCATGTCCGTTCCAGGCAAACGGCTTGTCACCGGCCGCGTGGATACCCGCCGAGGAAACCACGGCGACGCGGCGCTCGCCGGGCGGCGGTGGCGTGACCCAGGGTTCATCGTCGAATGCGACATAGTCGTAGCTGGTGGAGGAGGCGCGCGACGCCTCGCTCAGATCACGCATGCGCACCATGCGGTTGCTCCCTTAGCTTTGCCGAGGCGCACCTTGGCGCGGTTCAGCGGTTGCGCCAAGCCACAAAACCGTCAGATCAGTTTGCACCGGCAAAGGCGTGGTTCGGCGGCCTTCCCGAGCAAGGATCGGCGCGGCCGCCGGCCCCACGGCGGCAATGTGCGCCGACCGCGACGCGGCCGAGATCAAGTGCTCGAGTCGAGCAGCGGTCCGAGGTCCTTGCCTGCCAGGATATGCACGTGGAAATGGGGCACCAACTGACCGCTCGCCTTGCCCTGGTTTGCGATCAGGCGATGGCCCTCGCCGCTCACATCGAGGTCATGACAGATGTGCGCCACCGCGCGCCAGAACGTGACGATTTCCTCATTGCTGGCGTCGCGGTGGAAATCGTCCTGGGCGATGTACTTGCCTTTGGGAATGACCAGCACATGCACCGGTGCGGCCGGCGCAATGTCGTGAAACGCCAGCACATGATCGTCCTCATAAACGGTCTTGTTGGGCAGTTCACCGAGCAGGATTTTCGCGAAGATGTTGTCGTCGCGGTAGTTCTCGAAATCAATAGCCATGGCCGTCTCCCCTCGTACCGGAAATTTCTAGCGCGGAAAGGCGAGCACCGCCATGGTCCGCGCTCGTCCCTGATCTCCGGCGCATGCTCTATGGCATGCACACATCTGCCGTTGGAGGGCCGCGACCGCGGCCCCGCCGCGTATGCTGCGTAAGCCAAGGGATGCGGGCGCACCCCGCCCGGCGCTTGTAGGGTGTCTTGAAGACCGTTGGTATCAGACCGGCGAAAAGACGGTGCAGAGACGCAAGGCCGCCAGCACGGGCATTCGTTTTCGGCCCCGATCCTTCTCCCAAGCGTGTCATCCCGGCCGACCCCCCCGATTATTGTCCGGGGCAGGCTCCGGGAGCGCGGGGATCTCGGCCAGCACGAAACTTGAAGAAACGCGCGCGACGAGATCACGGATTGCAGTCGCATGGCTCCCTTGTCCGGGATGACACGCTTGGATCGGGCTCGTTGCCATGACGAAGTCGGGACGTGTGCATCCCCAAGGCCGAAGGCTGGGAATCACAAGAGGTATCGCCAATTGCCTCTACAAGATTTCCAGGAGCGTCTTGGATTCCGGCGGCGGAAAGGCCGCGGCGCCTTGCAATGTCTTTCAGCACCTTACCGCCGAGCGCGCATCCCTGCTCCAGCGGCGAATAGGTCATGGCCGGCAAGTCCTTGTCGCGCAGCCAGGGCAGCAGGTCGAACTCCACGGCCCAGCGTGCAAGGTTGTAGAGTACCTAGTTGGTCGCGCAGTCCCGGCCGCCGTCGGCCGACCACAGTTCCTCCATCTCGTGGGTGTCGAAGTTGGAGACGCCCCAGCGCAGAATCTTGCCTTCGCTTCGCAGTTTCTCGAAACCGTCGATGGGGTGCCTGCCCGGCCAGTGCAGCAGATAGAGATCGATGCAGCGGTTTTCATGCGCTCCAGACTGCGCTCGCAGGCCGCCACGACACCGTCCCGGGAGACGTTGTGGGGATAAACTGATAAACTTTGGAGACGACAAAAGCTTCGTCGCGCCGGCCAACAAGCGCCTCGCCGACGATTTCCTCGGCGTCGCCCTCGCCATACATCTCGGCCGTGTCGATCAGCGTCATGCCGAGATCGAGCGCCAGACGAACGGCAGCGATCTCCCGTTTGGCTTTGCCCGGATTCTCGCCCACGCGCCAAATGCCAAAACCGAGCTGGGCCACCTTGGTGTTGTCGGGCAGGGTCACGGTTCTCATTGGCCATCTCCAAGCTGGTGGAGAACAAGGATGGTGGCCCCGGAGTTGTCACCCGCAGTTGGTGCTACCCCGCGTCCAGCGCGTAACCGGCGGACCGTACGGTGCGGATCAGCTCATCGCCGCCATGGGCGTTGAGCGCCTTCCTCAGCCGGCCGATATGCACGTCGACCGTGCGCGCCTCGACATAGATGTCGTTGCCCCAGATGCGGTCGAGCAGATGTTCCCGGCTGAAGACGCGGCCAGGATACTCCATCAGGAAGCGCAGGATGGTGAACTCACGCGGCCCCAGATGCAGCGGCTCGCCACCGCGCGAAACCTTGTGCGCGGCAAGGTCCATGTGGAGGTCGGCATAGGAAAGCGCCTCCTCGGCCAGCGCGGGGCGGATACGGCGCAGCACGGCACGGATGCGCGCCAGCAGTTCTGCGGGCGAAAAGGGCTTGGGCATGTAGTCGTCCGCGCCCACCTCCAGGCCATGCACGCGGTCCTGCTCCTCGCCCTTGGCCGTGAGCATGATGATGGGAATGTTGGCAAGCTCGCCATCGCGGCGCATCTGGCGGCAGACCTCGATGCCCGACAGCGACGGCAGCATCCAGTCCAGGATGACGATGTCGGGATGCTCCTCCTTGGCGACCGTCATCGCCTCCTCGCCATCGGCCGCCTGCACGATGCGATACCCGGCCTTTGCCAGGTTGTAGTGGAGCAGCACCAGAATCGGCGCCTCGTCGTCCACCACAAGTACGGTCGCGTCGTGCATCAGTTCTGGTTCGTGCCTTTCACGCCATCGACCGGAAGAACAGAGCTTGCCTTGGGCCGGTCGTCATCAGGCAGATGCCCCTGGATCATGTAGGACACCATCTCGGCGATGTTGGTGGCGTGGTCGCCGATACGTTCGATGTTCTTGGCGACGAAATGGATGTGCGTGCCCGGCGCGATCAGCTTGGGATCGGCGATCATGTCGGCCAGGATCGCCAGGAACACGCTGTTGTACATCTCATCGATCTGCTCGTCCTGGTTCCAGACGCGCTGGGCAAGATCGGCGTTGCCGTCACGGAAGGCGTCGACGACATCGACGCTCATGCCATGCACGGCATTGCCCAGGCGGCGCAGTGCCTCGCGCTGGGGAACATGGGAGACATCCTCGATGACGATGCTGCGCTTGGAGATGTTCGCGGCAAGATCACCCATGCGCTCGAGATTGGCGGCGACCTTCAAGGAGGTCTTCACCCGCCGCAGGTCTTCGGCCAGCGGCTGGCGCAGCGCGATGATCCGCGTCACCAGATCGTCGACTGAGCGTTCGTGATCGTCGATCTCCTGGTCGTGGTCGATGACACGCTGGGCAAGGTCGTTGTCGCCCTCGACCAACGCCTTGATCGCGCTACGCAACTGATCCTCGACCAGACCGCCCATCGCCAGGATATGGCGGTCGACCTTCTCCAATTCGCTGTCGTAGGAACGGACGGTGTGTTGTGTTGGCATGGTCGTCTTGCTTTCCTGCGAAACCGTCAGCCGAAGCGGCCGGTGATGTAGTCCCTGGTCATCGACACACTGGGGTTCTGGAACACCTCAGCGGTGTCGTTGACCTCGATCAGACGTCCCAGATGGAAGAACGCGGTCAACTGGGAGACCCGCGCAGCCTGTTGCAGATTGTGGGTCACGATGACGATGGTGTAGTTGTCGCGCAGTTCGTCAATCAGTTCCTCGACCCGGGCCGTGGAGATCGGATCGAGCGCCGAACAGGGCTCGTCCATCAGAATGACTTCGGGACTGACGGCGATGGACCGTGCGATGCACAGACGCTGTTGCTGACCGCCCGACATGTCCGTGGCCATTTCGTCCAGACGTTCCTTCACTTCCGTCCAGAGACCCGCCCGCCACAGGCTCGTCTCGACGATCTCATTGAGTTCCCGGCGGTTGTTGGCCAAGCCGTGAATGCGCGGACCATAGGCCACATTGTCGTAGATCGATTTGGGAAACGGGTTGGGTTTCTGGAACACCATGCCGACCCGCGCGCGCAACTGCACTACATCGACCGAGCGGTCATAGATGTCCGCCCCGTCGAGCGTCACGTCGCCTTCGATGCGAACACCCTCGACCGTGTCGTTCATGCGATTGAAGCATTTCAAAAACGTCGTCTTACCACAGCCCGAAGGACCGATCAGCGCGGTAACCTGGCGTTCGGGAACATCCATGTTGATACCCGTGAGCGCCTGGTTGTCGGTGTACCAGAGCTTGAGGCCGCGCGTGCGCATCTTGATCGGTCCACCGAGTTCCGGCAGGCGGTCCGCAGGAATGGTGACGACCTCAGCGTGAGACGCATCCTGCTCAGGCGCGGTTTCTGTTGCAGCTACCATCGGATTTCAAACCTTTGTCTCAGGAACACGGCGATGCCGTTCATCGCGACCAGGAAGCCAAGGAGAACCATGATCGCGCCCGAGGTCTTTTCCACGAACCCGCGTTCAGGGCTGTCGGCCCACAGGAAGATCTGCACCGGCAGGGCCGTGGCGGCATCCATCGGTCCCGAAGGCAAATCGACGATAAAGGCCACCATGCCGATCATCAACAGGGGCGCGGTCTCGCCCAGGGCCTGGGCCATGCCGATGATCGCGCCGGTCAGCAGACGCGGCAGGGCGAGCGGAAGGACATGGTGCGAGACGACCTGCACCGGTGAGGCGCCGACGCCAAGTGCCGCCTCGCGGATGGAGGGCGACACGCCCTTCAACGCGGCGCGTGTCGTGATGATGATCGTGGGCAGGGTCATCAAGGCGAGCGTGAGACCGCCGACCACGGGCACCGAACGCGGCAGATGCATGAGGTTGAGGAATACCGCCAATCCAAGCAGACCGAACACGATGGAAGGCACCGCGGCCAGGTTGTTGATGTTGACCTCGATGATGTCGACCCAGCGCCGTTTAGGCGCGAATTCCTCCAGGAACACGGCAGCGGCCACACCGGTGGGAAACGAGGCCAAGAATGTGACCAGCAGCATCCAGAACGAGCCCAGAATCGCGCCGCCTATGCCGGCCAGTTCCGGTTCGCGCGAGTCGCCGGTGGTGAAGAAGTCCCAGTTGAAACCGGTGGCAAACCTACCCTCGGCCTCGAGCTGGTCGACCCAGGCCATTGTCTGATCGTCGACCCGGCGCAGTTCCTCGGGCGCGGAGCGGTCGATGTAGCCCTTGTTCAGCATGTCGATGTCCGAGGCCGCAGGAACCCAGAGCGTCACCGTCTGACCGACCAGCGAGGGATCGTCGACCACCGCGTTGCGCACATCGATGAAACCGCCGTTCGAAACCAGTCCCAACAGGGCGCGCAGATCGCTGCGGCTTGTCGCCTCGGGAAACTCTTTCTGCTGCGCCTCCGCCACGATCATGCGGAAATTGCCGTCCGCCGGATTGGCCGGGTCGACGAGGTCTTCCGAATAGGTGACGGTGAGTTCCATCTGCGTCACCAGGAACCCCGACCAGCCGCGGCTGACAATGCTGCCGATCAGCACCACCAGAAAGATCGCCGCGACGCCCAGTGCGGAGAGGCACAGCAGCTTGAACCGGCGCTCCCTGACATAGCGGCGGCGGAGCCTGGCCTGCGCGGCGGGGCCGCTATGGATGGCAAAGGTCGATTCGATCATCTCAGTCATATTTTTCGCGGTATTTCCGAACGACCCGCAGCGCGATCACGTTGAGGCCGAGCGTGATGACGAAAAGCACGAGGCCCAAGGCGAAGGCCGCCAGGGTCTTGGCGCTGTCGAATTCCTGATCGCCGACCAGCAGGGTGACGATCTGCACCGTCACCGTGGTCACCGCTTCGAGCGGATTGGCGGTCAGATTTGCCGCAAGGCCCGCGGCCATGACGACGATCATGGTCTCGCCGATAGCCCGGCTCACGGCGAGCAGCAGACCGGCGACAATGCCCGGGAGTGCAGCGGGCAGCAACACGCGCGTGACGGTTTCCTGACGCGTGGCACCCAGCCCCAGCGACGCCTCGCGCAGGGATTTGGGAACAGCCGCCAGCGCATCGTCGGCAAGCGAGGAAACAAAGGGGATGATCATGATGCCCATGACCGAGCCAGCGGCCAATGCGCTTTCCGAGGCGACCGAAAGCCCGATGGTCGCACCGGCCTCACGCAGCGCGGGTGCAACCACCAGCGCGGCGAAAAAGCCGTAAACCACAGTGGGAATTCCCGCCAGTATCTCCAGCATGGGCTTGGCGCCCGCACGGAACCGCGGGTGGGCGTATTCAGCAAGATAAACCGCCGACATCAGACCGATGGGGGCCGCGACCAGCATGGCGATGACGGTCACCATCAGGGTGCCGACGAACAGAGGTACCGCACCGAACGCGCCCGAGGAACCCACCTGATCCGAGCGCAGCGCGATCTGGGGGCTCCACTGCAGGCCGAACAGAAACTCGAAAAGCGGAACCTGGCTGAAGAAACGGATCGATTCGAAGAGCACCGAAAACACGATGCCGACCGTGGTGAGAATCGAAAGGGCCGCGGCCGTAAACAGCACGATCATCAAAACGCGTTCGACCGGCTGGCGCGCGCGCAGCGCCACATCGATCTGCCGGTAGGCAAGTCCGAAGCCGATCAGGCCAAGCCCGAAGGCGCCGGCAAAGCCGATCCAGTGCTCCAAGGCGCGCAGGTTACCGAACCGTTCGGCGGCGGCCTCCAGAGCAGGCGTGACCTCAATGGTCGGGCGGCCACCCTGCGCGAGCGTTTCGGCATCGACCAGGAAACGCTGCATGACCGGCCCGGAGGCCGCGCTGATCTCGCGTGGCAGCGAGGCGATGACGCTGGCCTGGATGAGCTCATCGCCCACGATGAGCGCGAGAAACCAGAGCACAGCCGCTGGCAGGCCGCAGGCCAGCGCGACATACCAGCCATGATAGGTGGGCCGCGAATGCAGTTCGGCGTCCTGCGATCCGGTGAGTCCCACCGCCCGCCTGCGACCCATGAAATATCCGGTCACAGCCAGGCCCATCAGAAGGGCGGTGAAAAAGGTGAGGCTCACGGAACCACCGATAGGATAAGGTGCAAAAGTAAGAAGAGTCGGAGCCACCCGTCACAGGCGGCTCCGGTAACGGCCGGTTACATGCTAAGCGGTGCGCCCGAGCGAGCCGATTCGGCCATGGCGGCGCGTTTGGCGTCGGGGAGCGGGATCAGGCCCTTCTCGGCCAGGTACCCGAAGGTGCCCCACGCATCTTCGCTGGTGAACTCGGCGACGTACTCCTCGATGCCCGGAACAACCCCGACATGGGCGTTCTTGACGTAGAAGAAAAGCGAGCGCGAGACCGGATAGTCACCGGCTGCGACGTTGTCGAAGGTCGGCTCCACACCGTTGATCATCGAACCCTGAATCTTGTCGATGTTCTGGTCTAGAAACGAGAAGCCGAAGATGCCGAAGGCTTGGGGATTGGCTTCCAGCTTCTGCACGATCAGGTTGTCGTTCTCGCCGGCTTCGACGAAAGCGCCGTCTTCACGCATCGAGGCGCAGATCTGCTCATAGCGATCCTCGTCGGTTTTCTCGATCATGGTGACTGCTTCGAAGTGCTCGCAGCCTTCTTCCATGACCAACTCGACAAAGGCATCGCGCGTGCCCGAGGTGGGCGGTGGACCCATGACGCGGATCGGATAGTTCGGTAGCTGGGGATCGATCTCGTTCCAGTTGGTGTGGGGATTGACGACAATGTTGCCGTTGTCGTCCGGCACTTCGGTGGCCAGCGCCATCCAGAGAGTCGGCACATCGATCGTGAGGACGTCGGCCGAGCGCGAGTTGCCCAGAACGATGCCGTCAAAACCGATTTTCACCTCGGTGATCTCGGCAACGCCGTTTTCGGCGCAGAGTTCGACTTCGCTTTCCTTGATGCGGCGCGAGGCATTGGTGATGTCGGGATGCTCAACGCCGACGCCGGCGCAGAAGAGCTTCAGGCCGCCACCCGAACCGGTCGATTCGACGACGGGGGTGCGGAAGCTGCTAGTCTGGCCAAACTGCTCGGCGACCGCGGTCGAGAACGGGAAGACCGTCGAGGAACCGACGATGCGAATGGTGTCACGGGTGTCCTGAGCAACCGCACCGCCGGTCAGAGCGACCGTTGCGATACCAGCGACTGCCAGGGTTTTGATGAAAGCTGTCATATCCCCTCCTAGGGTCATGGGGTCCAACGTCACGCCGGATCCTACGGCGCGATTACGGGCGACCCTAGGGACCCTCCTTGAACGGTTTACAACGCTTCTGTGACAGTTGCATGACAGGCCCTGGGGTACGGTGGACAACCAGTTTTCCGGGCAATCGCGCACAATCTAGAGGTCTAGATCAATATGGAGCCGCGACTCGGCATAAATCCGTCAGACCACCGTCACACTTCCTGCGTCAGGAACATCGGTCCCCGGCGAAATGAAAATCTCGCATTCACGGCAAAATTTTTCATTTCGAAGATCAACTCCGGGAAATTGTGGGCAGCCAGATCGTGAAGGTCGAGCCCTCGCCGAGTTTACTGGCCACGTGGAGTTCCCCGCGATGGCGGTTGAGCACGTGTTTGACGATGGCAAGCCCCAGGCCCGTGCCGCCCAGTTCCCGACTGCGCGCCGTATCGATGCGATAGAACCGTTCGGTCAGGCGCGGTAAATGGCGCGCGGCGATGCCTTCGCCCCGGTCGGTGACGGAAATCCAGACAAGAGGACCA
Organism: Alphaproteobacteria bacterium; assembly: GCA_965204785.1. Lineage (GTDB taxonomy): Bacteria > Pseudomonadota > Alphaproteobacteria > SP197 > SP197 > SP197. The sequence continues at coordinate 2,641,832 of OZ242015.1, forward strand.
TGAACCAGACGCAGGTGCCGCGGCGGCCGTTCGACGAGGCACGCCGCAACCGAAACGACGGTTGCGCGTCGACCGTATTTGATCGCGTTGGAGATCAGATTGTAGATAGCCTGCTCAACCTCACCCTCGTCACCCCGTACAGGGGTCAGACCTTCTTCAAGGATGAGCTCAAGGGTCATGTCCTTTTTTTGGGCCTGGAAGCGGAACGAAGCACGCAGGCGTTCGAGCATGGCGCCGATATCCACCGAGCCCGTGGGCGGGGCATGTTCCATGAGTTCGATGCGCGAGAGCGAAAGCAAATCCCCCACGAGTCTGGCCACGCGGCGGCCCTGATCGTCCATCATCTCCAGGAACCGCGTACGGGCCTCTGCGTCGTCGCGCGCGGGACCCTGGAGCGTCTCGATACAGCCGATCAGCGTGGCCAGAGGTGAGCGGATTTCGTGGCTGGCATTGGCGACAAAGTCGACGCGCATCTGTTCGGTGCGCCGGATCTCCGTGATGTCGTGGAACATCGCCATGACCGCGGGTCCGTCGTTGCCGGCCACCGGCATGGGCGCGACTTCGACAGAGAAGAGGCGTTCGACCTGACCTGCCGTTATGGTGATCTCGATGCTGTCGCCGGCCTCTACGGCGAGCGCGCCGTCGACCGCATTCTCCAACGCGGGGCTTCGCACCAGGCGCGAAACATCCTGGCCAAGCACGGCCTCACCGAAGAGGGAGCGTCCTGCCCGGTTGAGCCGTACCACACGCCGCGCCCGCGAGACCATGAACAGGGGATCGGGCAGGGTGTCGAGCATTCTGCCGATCTCGGCCACCAGGTGATCGATCTGACCGTCCCGGTCATGCAGGACACCGAAGACCCCGCGCATAAGTCCTCCGATCGCGTCGGCGGCAACCGGATTCGTTAGAGCATAGGGCTCACCCGCAGCCCCGTCGTCCTGCTCGACAAGCCAGCGGCCCATGGTTTCCAGATTGCGCGCCAAGAGCCAGAAGAGGCCCCAGGTCGCCCCTGCCGAGACCAAGAATCCCACCAGTGCGGGCAGCACGGCAAGCGCGTCAAGCAGCACCAGAAGCAGAAACACGAGAGTCTGGACCGCCAGCAGCGGCAGGGCCCAGCGCAGGCTCGTCCTGCTGGCGGCGCGCCGCACCGGCAGCCCCCCCGCTCGTGGCGGCTGTTCGGTCACATTCAGGATCCGGCGTCGACCGCGGCCAATGCGGCCATGTTGAGAAGATCGTTCACCGTGGCGCCCAGCCGCACGATCTGCACGGGCTTCTCCAGGCCGACCAGGATGGGGCCGATGACCTGCGCGCCGCCCATCGCCTCGACCAGCTTATAGGAGATGTTTGCGGCATGGAGGCTGGGCATGATCAGCACGTTGGCCGGACCCGACAGGCGGGCGAAGGGATAATAGGCCAGCACCTCGGGGTCGAGCGCGGTATCGGGCGCCATCTCTCCGTCGACTTCGAAGTCCACGCTGCGTTCTTCCAGGATCGAGACCGCGCCCCGCAGGTTCTGGGTCATCTCATGACCCCGGCTGCCGAAGTTGGCGAACGAGACGAGGGCGACCCGGGGCTCAATGCCCAGATGACGCACCTTTGCCGCGGCCTGCACGGTGATGTCGGCCAGTTGTTCGGCCGTGGGGCGCTCGTCGATCGTGCTGTCGGCGACAAAAAGGATCTGGCTGCCCGAAACCAGGATCGACATGCCGAAGACAATGCTGCCGGCTTTTACGTCCAGCACCCGCTGGATGTGGGAGAGCGCGCTGGCATAGTTGCGCGTCACGCCGGTCACCATGGCATCGGCGTCGCCGGCCGCCAGCATGGCGGCGGCAAAGACGTTGCGGTCCAGATTGATCCAGCGCTGGCAGTCGCGCAGCAACGCACCTTGGCGCTGCATGCGCGCATAGGTGAGTTCGACATAACGTTCACGATCGTCCGTGTCGCGGGCATTGGCGATCTTGATGTGCTCGGGGCTGACGCCAAGGGATTCCATCTGCGCGACAATGCGGTTCTCGCGGCCTACCAGAATGGCGCTGCCCAGGCCCTGATCGCGCCACAGGGCGGCTGCGCGGATGGTCTTTTCCTCCTCGCCTTCGGCAAAGACCACACGAGCCTGCTTGGCCCGGGCGGCTTCGAAAACCTCGTTCATGCGGCCGGCGACCGGCGAAAGCCTGCTCGAAAGCTGTGCGCGGTAACGGTCCATGTCGATGATGGGCTGGCGCGCCACGCCCGATTCCATCGCCGCCTTGGCCACGGCGGCGGGCACCTCGCTGATCAGGCGCGGATCGAACGGTTTGGGAATGATGTAGTCGCGCCCGAATTTCAGGAAACTTCCAGTATAGGCCGAGGCGACCTCGTCGGGCACGTCCTCGCGCGCCAGGGCCGCAATCGCCTCGGCGGCGGCGATCTTCATCGCATCGTTGATGGTCGTCGCACGCACATCCAGCGCGCCCCGGAAGATATAGGGGAAACCCAACACATTGTTGACCTGATTGGGATAGTCGGAACGCCCGGTTGCGGTGATGGCGTCGTCGCGCACCTCCTGCACCGCTTCGGGTGTGATCTCGGGATCGGGATTGGCCATGGCGAAGATGATCGGATTGTCGGCCATCGACGCGACCATGTCGCGCGATACCGCGTCCTTGACCGAAACCCCCAGGAAGATATCGGCGCCGTCCATGGCTTCATCCAGCGTTCGGGCATCGGTCTTGGCCGCATGCGCCGACTTCCACTGGTTCATATTCTCTTCGCGCCCCTGATAGACGACACCCTTGGTGTCGCACAGCAGGGCATGGTCTTGGGGCAGGCCGATTGCCTTCATCAACTCCAGACAGGCGATGCCCGCGGCGCCAGCGCCGTTCACCACGACCTTGCAGCCTTTGAGATCCTTGCCCGCAATCTCGAGCGCGTTGATCACCCCGGCCTGACAGATGATCGCGGTGCCGTGCTGGTCGTCGTGGAAAATCGGGATGTCGACCACCTCGCGCAGGCGTTGCTCGATGATGAAACACTCCGGCGCCTTGATATCCTCAAGGTTGACGCCGCCGAAGGTCGGGCTGATCAGACGCACCGTGTTGACGATCTCATCGACATCCTCGCTGTCAATTTCGATGTCGATGCCGTCGACGTCGGCAAAGCGCTTGAAGAGCACCGCCTTGCCTTCCATCACCGGCTTGGCGCCGAACGCGCCGAGGTTACCCAGGCCCAGAACGGCCGTGCCGTTGGAGACGATGGCGACGAGGTTTCCCTTTGCCGTGTAATCGAACACCACGGCGGGGTCGCGGCGGATTTCCAGGCACGGCGCGGCCACGCCCGGCGAATAGGCAAGCGAGAGATCGCGTGCCGTATCCAGCGGCTTGGTGGGTGCTATGGCCAGCTTGCCCGGCCGCCCCTCGGCGTGAAACCGCAGCGCCTCGGCGTCGCTGACCTTCCTCTGATCCGACATTTTGGTTTTCCGTGATGTGTCCGGGCGACAGCGTAACGGTCTGCTGCGTTGCAGCAAAGCGAAGAGTCGCGGTCCTCGAATTCGCGATTCCTGCCATGCCGACTTGTTTCCCGAGGCGAGCCGGATCAAGCTCCGCCATGCCTTTACGAGGGATCAAGCCATGACCAGCGTTCCGCCTATCACGCCGCGTCGAACCCAGGCGCCGACGAATCTGGCCCTATCGATCTGCGCAGCGATACCGTCACCCACCCCGACGCGGCCATGCGTGAAGCCATGATGCACGCGCAAGTGGGCGACGATGTCTATGGCGACGACCCGACGGTGAATGCGCTGGAAGCCCACACGGCGGAACTTCTCGGCAAGGAGGCGGCTGTCTTCTAAGCCTACGACATCCAGGCCAACCACTCGGCCATGCTGAGCCACTGCCAACGTGGCGAGGAACTCATCGCGGGCGCGGGCTATCACGTTCTCTCGGCCGAAGCGGTCGGCGGCGCGGCCTTGGGCGGCATCGTTCCCTGCGCCATCCCGACCGACGGCGACGGCGGGTTCGACCCCGACGAGGTGGAAGCCACCGCCAAACCCGACAATCCGCATTATCCCACCACCCGTCTGCTCAGTCTGAAAAACACCATGGGCGGCCGCGTGCAAACCCTGGAGCGCCTGAAGGCGGCGGCCCAGGCGGGACACAAACACGGACATTCGGTCCATCTGGACGACGCGCGCCTGGCCGAGGATCACGTCAACGCACGGCGCCTTGCAGAAGACCCTGCCGAACTGCCGGGTTTCGACGTCGACCTGGAGAGCTGCCAGACCAAATCATGGTGTTCGTCACGCTGCCCACCGACACATGGGAAGGCATCCTGGCCCATGTCGGCGAAAGCGGCGTCACCACGGCCCAGAGCCGCAACCCGCGCCTGGTCTGCCACAAGGACATCACCGCCGACGGCGTCGCGATCGCGCTGTAGGCTTTTCCACAAGCCGCACGCGCGTGATCGACCGGGCTGTGTGACAGGCTCGGTCGATCGAGGCGACCCTTCGGTGGGGACGCATGTTGCACCGTTCTGGCTGTTTAATGAGAAGGAAGTTCCCACCATGCCATGTGAAGCAGGAGCTTAAGCGGTTTATGCCGCAGATTACGGACGCGCCGACCGGCTCTTCATCTATGTAGAAGTTTCCTCGGAAACCCCGTTGCCGCCGAATGCCAAGATCGCCGACTGATCGTGACGTAACATGTATGAGCCCTATGTCATCCAGCGCGTGTCGCAGTGCACATGGTTTGTTTCGGCGTCGTTCTACAACGCGCTGGTCCATGTCGGCGCGAATGGCGTCACGCTGATCGACCCACTGGCCGGCGATGCAACCAACCAGCTTCTGGAGGCCGTGCGGTCGCTCACGGACCTGCAGCTCACCGGCATCGTCTATTCCTACTACCACCTCGACCATGTTGAGAGTGTCAACCGCATCTTCACCGAAGGTTTCGCCCTGCCCGGAGAAGTCGCGCTGATCGCAACGGACCTCGCCGCCGCGCGCATCGCGAAGTTAGGGACGAAGATTCGCCATGCCCACAGACGGTCGCCGGACATGACGGCAGCCTGCGCCATGGCGACCTCACTCTGCTTCTGCGCACGCCGGAAGAGAACGGGCGCTGTGTCGACAACGCTATGGTGTTGCTATCGGAAGAGGGTGCAGTGCAGTTCACCGATATGATCATCCTGGGCATGATGTCGTTCTACAAATTCGGCACCCAGAAAGACCTGGTCGCCTTTGGCGAGAACCTAGCCGAACCGCTCGATCACGACTGGACGGTGATCAACGGCGGCGGGCGCGACAACGTTGCATGGTACCTTGCCTATCTCGACGACCTGCGCCGGGAAACCGGCGAGGCCATGGAATGGGGACCCCACGGCATCCGGGTCAACGCCATCGCACCGGGTTAGACCGAAAATCCCATGAAGGGCAACGAAGATCTGCTCGGCGATGCTGTCGATGGCGCGGCCATCGGGCGCACGCCGTTGGCCGTTGCGCCGCATCGGCACGGTTTCAGAGGTCGTCTGGCCGGCTCTCTTCTTGGCCTCCCCGGCCGCGGCCTCCGTGACCGGCGCCGTACTCCCGGTTGATGGCGGCTACATCGCCACCTAAAACTAACGCCGAGAAGCCAGTCAGGAGACTGGCCGATTGCACTCGGCGAAAACGGTAATGTCGCACGCTATCGTCTTGATGAGGATGAAGTCGCAATGTCGGTCGAGCGCTACATTCGTGAAGTCGACTGTCGGGACTGACGCCCGTCCCCATTTCCGTTTAGATTGATCATACTGCGACACAACAGGATCGCCATACGTGTCCGACGACGCGCCAGAAACGATGACCGAACAGATTGCACCGGCAGAGCCTGCCAGTGATCGCGCGCGCGCGTCTAAGGGCGAAATGACGCCGATGATGGCGCAGTACTGGTCGATCAAGGAAGCGAACCCGGCGACCCTGCTGTTCTTCCGCATGGGCGATTTCTACGAGCTTTTCTTCGATGATGCCGTCAAGGCCGCGGCAGCCCTCGACATCGCGCTCACCAAACGCGGCAAACATCTGGGCGAGGATGTCGCGATGTGCGGCGTGCCGGTCCATTCCGCCGAGACCTATCTGGAACGCCTGATCCGCCACGGTTTCAAGGTTGCCATCTGCGAGCAGATGGAAGATCCGGCGCAAGCCAAGAAGCGCGGCGCAAAATCGGTCGTCAAACGCGATGTCACCCGCATCGTCACGCCGGGCACCATCACCGAGGATTCCCTGCTGGATTCCAGGCGATCCAACCATCTGGCCGCCCTGGCGCGTGCGCAGGACGCCATGGCGCTGGCCTGGATCGAGATGTCGACCGGCGCGTTCGCCGTGGAACAGGTCACCCCGGCCGGACTGCCCGCTCTGCTGGAACGCATCGCGCCCGCCGAACTGGTGCTGCCCGAAACGCTCTATGACGACGACGATCTTGCCGACGCACTGGCTCCGCTGCGCGAGGTGCTCTCGCCTGAACCCGCGGCCCGCTTCGACAGCCGATCTGGCGAGCGTCGTCTGAAGGAACTTTTCGGTGTTGCCGCGCTTGACGCCTTCGGGCAGTTCGGGCGCGCGGAGCTTGCCGCCATGGGCGGCCTTGTCGCCTATGCCGAACTCACACAGAAGGGCAAGGTGCCGCGCCTTGGCGCGCCGTGCCGCCAGGACGCCGGGGAGACCATGGCGATCGACGCGGCGACACGGCGCAATCTGGAAATCATGCAAGCGCTCGACGGTTCGCGCCGCGCCAGTCTGCTGGGCGTCATGGACCGGACCGTCACAGGCGCGGGCGCGCGCCTGCTGGCCCAGCGCCTTTCGGCCCCGCTTACCGATCCCGCGGGAATCGCCAAGCGTCACGATGCCGTGACCGCCTTTGGTGAAGACCGCACCCTGCGCAACGACACACGAGCCCTGCTCGTCGAAACGTCGGATCTCGAACGCGCCCTGGGACGTCTCTCCTTGAGCCGGGGCGGGCCGCGCGATCTGGTCGCGGTGCGCGAGGGACTGAAATCCGGCAGCGCCATCGCCAAGCGCCTTGCAGGCGTGGCCAACCTGCCCGAGGAACTGGATGAGGCCATCGCGCAGCTTGCCGGGCCGCCCGAAGTCGTCGGCCATCTCGATGAAGCGCTGGAGGACGAACCGCCGCTGCTGGCGCGCGACGGCGGCTTCGTGCGCAAGGGTTATGCCGCGGAACTCGACGAGGCCAAAACGCTTCGCAACGACAGCCGCCGCCACATCGCCGGACTGCAGTCACGCTATCAGGAGAGCACCGGCGTCAGCACGCTGAAAGTCCGCCACAACAACATGCTGGGTTACTACGTCGAAACGACCCAGGCCCATGCCGACAAGCTGGACCGCGACGTCTTCATCCACCGTCAGACCATGGCCAACGCCATGCGTTTCACCACCGTCGAATTGGGTGAGCTTGAAGCGAAGATTTCCCAGGCGGGCGACCGAGCGGTTGCGCTGGAACTCGACGTCTTCGCCCGGCTGGTCGAGGAGATCCTGCAATCGGGCAAGGCCATCGCCGATGCCGCCCGTGCGTTGGCCGTGATCGATGTCTCCACGGCGCTTGCCCTGCTCGCCGCGGAGCGCAACTACCGCCGTCCCGTCATCACCGACGATGTCGCCTTTGCCATCGAAGGTGGACGCCACCCCGTGGTCGAGGCGCTCACCGATCCAGCGTCCGGGCAGGCGTTCGTCGCCAACGACTGCCGCCTGGAGGACGAGACGCGCCTGTGGTTGCTGACCGGCCCCAACATGGCGGGCAAGTCGACCTTCCTGCGCCAGAACGCGCTGATCGCGATCATGGCCCAGATGGGGAGTTTCGTGCCCGCGACCTCGGCCCGCATCGGCGTGGTCGACCGGCTGTTCAGCCGCGTGGGTGCCGCCGACGATCTGGCGCGGGGACGCTCCACCTTCATGGTCGAGATGGTCGAGACCGCGGCGATCCTCAATCAGGCCGGCAACCGCGCCCTGGTGATTCTCGACGAGATCGGGCGCGGCACGGCGACCTTCGACGGGCTTTCCATCGCTTGGGCCACGCTGGAGCACCTCCACGAGACCAACGGCTGCCGCGCGCTGTTCGCCACTCACTATCACGAACTGACGGCGCTCGCCGCCAGGCTCGACTGCCTCAGGCCCCATACCATGCGCGTGAAGGAATGGCAGGACGACATCGTCTTCCTCTACGAGGTGGGTCCCGGCGCCGCCGACCGCAGCTACGGCATCCACGTCGCCCAGCTCGCCGGCCTGCCACCCGCCGTCACCGCGCGTGCAGAAGAGGTCCTCAAGACCATCGAGTCGGGCGAACAGGGCAGCGCGCTGGTCCGTCTGGCCGACGACCTGCCGCTGTTCCAGGCCGTCATGCACGAGCCTACCAAAGCCGCCCCCGAACAGGGGCCATCCCCTCTGGAGAAAGCGATCACGGAAATAGCTCCAGATGAACTGACCCCGCGCGAGGCGCTGGAGATGCTGTACCGGCTCAAGGACCTCGCGGAGATCAAAAGATGAGCCGCGGCCCCCTCATCCCCAAGACCAGCGCCATCATCAGCCAGCTCAAACTTGAGACCGCACTGGAGGCACTGGAGCCAGGCGATCATGCCGGTTTGCTGGCGACACTCGACGAAGCCGTGGAGGCCGGCCGTCAGGAGATCCAGCAGCGTCTGGAGGCCAATGCTCCCGGGCCCGAACTGGTCGCGGGCATGAGCCTGCTGGCGGACGAGATCATCAAGGCGATGATGCGCCACATCACTTTGCGCGTGTCGCCCAACCACAATCCGATGAAGGCCGAACGCATCGCCATCGTCGCCGTAGGCGGTTACGGGCGCGGTGAGCTCGCACCCTATTCCGATCTCGATCTCTTGTTTCTGCTCGCCTACAAACCCACGCCCTGGCAAGAGCAGGTCATCGAACGCGCGCTTTATCTGCTCTGGGACATGGGCTTCAAGGTCGGGCACGCCGTGCGCACGGTCGACGACACGGTCCGCCGCGCCCGGGGCGACATGACGATCCGCACCACCGTGCTCGAAGCGCGCTTCCTGTGGGGTGATCGTCGGCTCTACCGCAATCTGGAGCGCCGCTTCGGCCGCGACATCGTGCCTGGAACCGGGCCCGAATTCGTGCGCGCCAAGCTGGAGGAACGCGATGAGCGCCATCGCAAGATGGGTGATTCCCGCTATGTGCTCGAACCCAACGTCAAGGAAGGCAAGGGCGGCTTGCGCGATCTCCACACGTTTTTCTGGATCGCCAAGTATCTCTACCGCGTGAAACGCGTTTCCGAACTGGGCGAGGCTGGTGTCTTCACCAAGCTGGAGCTCTCCCGCTTTGCGCGTGCATCGGATTTCCTGAACCGGATACGCTGCCACCTCCACATCATCAGCGGTCGCGGCGAGGAACGTCTGACCTTCGATTCCCAGACCGAGATCGCCCAGCGCATGGGCTTTTCGGGCACCCGCAGCCAGCTCGCGGTCGAACGCTTCATGAAACGTTATTTCCTGGTCGCCAAGGATGTCGGTGACCTCACGCGCATCTTCGCAGCGGCCATCGAGGACAGCCAGGAAGCGCCACTCAACCGGACCCGCTCTGGCATCGCGCGTGAGAAGATCGGGAAGTTCCCGGTCGAAGGCGGGCGTCTGGCCCTGCCCAACCGCAAACATTTCGAGGAGAACCCGCGCGACCTCATCGACCTTTTCCATCTGGCCCAGGCCGAGGAGATCGAACTGCATCCCCGCACGCTCTGGGTCATGACACAGAACATCGCGCGCATCGACAATACGCTGCGCAACGATAAGGAAGCCAACCGTCTCTTCATGGAAATCCTGACCTCGCGCAAGGCGCCCGAACGCGCGCTGCGGTCCATGAACGAGGCTGGCGTCATGGGCAGCTTCCTGCCTGACTTCGGCCGTGTCGTCGCCCAGATGCAGCACGACATGTACCATGTCTACACGGTCGACGAGCATTCGATCCGCGCTGTCGGCGTGCTCTCGGGCATCGAACATGAACGGCTTGGCGACGAACTCCCCCTGGCGACCGAGATATTCCCGAAGATCCTGCAGCGCCGCGTGCTTTATCTCGCCGTTCTGCTGCACGACATCGCCAAGGGTCGGGGCGGCGATCACTCCATTCTGGGCGCCGAGGTTGCCGAGGAATTGGGCCCGCGCCTGGGCTTCAGCACAGAGGAAACCGAAACCGTCGCCTGGCTGGTGCGCCATCATCTGCTGATGTCCAATACCGCCTTCCGCCGCGATCTTGCCGACCCCCAGACCATCGAGGACTTCGCCAAGGTCGTGCAATCGCTCGAACGTCTGCGCCTGTTATTGGTGCTGACCGTGGCCGATATCCGGGCCGTCGGCCCCAGGGTGTGGAACGGCTGGAAGGGCGAACTGTTGCGCGAGCTTTACTATCGCGCCGAGGAGGTCATCTCCGGCGGCCATGGTGAGGCGATCGCCAAGCAGGAGCGTGTCAGCGCCATCGCCGACCGCCTGCGCGAAAGGCTTTCCAACTGGCACAGCCGGGCCGTCGACGTGCACATCGAACGCCTGGTCGCGCCCTACTGGCTGGCCTTCGATCCCCAGACCCATCTGCGCCACGCCGAACTGATGCGCCGCGCCGAGGAGAACGACACCAGCGATGTCACCTTCGCCGTCGATATACACGCCGATCACTTCCGCGACGTGACCGAAGTGACGGCTTTCATCCCCGATGCCCGAGGTATTTTCGCCCGTTTGGCCGGCGCCATCGCCATCGCGGGTGCGAACATCGTCGATGCCCGCATCTTCACCACCCAGGACGGCATGGCGCTCGACACCTTCTGGGTTCAGGACAAACGGGCCGGAGCGTTCGACGACGAGCACTGCCTTCTGCGCCTGCGCGAACTAGTTCGCCAGGTCGCCGAAGGCATGATCGATCTCGACAGCGAAGTCGCCCGGCGCCGCCATGACTGGCAGCATGCGCTCACCCTTCCCGTCACGCCGCGTGTCCTGATCGATAACAATGCCTCGACCAAACACACGCTGATCGAGGTTACCGCGCGCGACCGTCTAGGCCTGCTCTACGATCTCGCCCAGTCGCTCACTGATCTGGGCCTCTCCATTGTCACCGCCCGCGTTGCGACCTTCGGCGAGCGCGCCGTCGACGCCTTCTACCTGCGCAACAGCTTCGGCCTGAAAATCGAAAGCGATGCCCAGCTCGCAAGGATCCGCGAGCGCATAATCGAAGTCATCGAAGAAAGCGAAGCCGCTACGCTGGCCGGCGCGGCGGAGTGAATCGACGCAACAGCCAAGCTTTCTATAGACGCGATCCCCAGCGAAGGCTCTATGGCATGCACACATCTTATGGAGCCGATATTGCCTCTCCTGTCATCGTCGAACGTGATTCGTCGATCCATGCACTGACGCAGCACCAAGCGCAAACATCGACCGTGCGCGCGACCCTGATGTACCCCGGATTAAAATCATCGCGGGAGGCAACGACCCATGCATGGGTCCTCCGATCGAGTCGGAGAACGGCACGGGAGCTATGAAAATACAGCAGCGGGTGTTCGCCTGGGTCGTGACCCATGGGCCAGCCGCGCGACAACCTGCTAGGCGGATTCCAGACGCGTGGCAATTCGATCGAGCCGCTCGGCGAGCGCTTCGATCGCCTCGGTACTCTTGGCTTCGCCGTTGTACGACTTGGCTGGCGTTTCACCTTCACGCTGCTCCCAGAGCTCGTCAGCCAGCAGCAGGCTCACCATCACGAGAAGACGCTGGTCGCCGATGTTGCCCAGGCTGCCGACCAACTCCTGAACCTTGCCGTCGACGAAGGCGGCAAGGCCCGAGATACGCTCCTGCTCGCCATCGCCGCAGGCGACCTGATAGTTGCGTCCGTCGATCTGCACCGTGACCTGCGCCATCGCCTAACTTCCCAACACCGCCTTGAGTTCGCCGATCACGCTGTCCAAGCGTCCGCTGACATCCTCGACGCGGCCTTCCAGAGCGCTGTGTTCTTTGCGGGCCGCCTCAAGCGCGTCGTTCAGACGGCGATTCTCGGCTTCCAGTTCCCGCGCGGCGTCGCCGCCCGATGCATCCGGCAACTTGCTCAAAGCGCTTTCCAGGCGTGTGATCGCCTGGTCCAGCTTCGCGATGGCTACGTCTTGATTGCTCATTGTCTGCCTTGGATCAACACCTTGCCGCAGGTTCCTCAAGATAACGGCTTATCAAGCAGGGATAAAGCGACTCTGGACAACTCGCAAATCCCCGCGCTGCGAAGCTCATATCGCGGTTGACGCTACAGAGCCGCAAAGCCAAGGTGCGCGGATCGACTAGGAGCGGTTTGCCTCCTCCAGCGGAGAAACAGAGGCGTGAACGACAGTGCGACGGGCCAGGTTAACGAACGCGCGATGGCCAATGCCATTCGCGCCCTCTCCATGGATGTCGTGCAGGCAGCCAAGAGCGGACATCCGGGCATGCCGATGGGTATGGCCGATGTCGCCACCGTCTTGTTCGGCCGATACCTCAAGTTCGACGCGTCCGATCCCGACTGGCCCGACCGCGACCGTTTTGTGCTCTCTGCTGGCCATGGTTCGATGCTGCTCTATTCGCTGCTGCATCTCACCGGCTATGCCGACATGACGCTTGAGGAAATCCGCAATTTCCGTCAGACTGGATGGCGCACCGCGGGCCATCCCGAATACGGCCACGCCAAGGGTATCGAAACCACCACGGGACCGCTGGGCCAGGGACTCGCCAACGCGGTGGGCATGGCGCTTGCCGAACGCATTCTCGCCGCGCGCTTCGGCGGTCTCGTCGATCACAACACCTATGTCATCGCTGGCGACGGCTGCCTGATGGAAGGCATCAGCCACGAGGCTGCCTCACTGGCCGGGCATCTCAGGCTCAACCGGCTTATCGTGCTGTTCGACGACAACGGCATCTCGATCGACGGCCCGACCTCGCTTGCCGAATCCGACGACACGCTGAAACGGTTCGAGGCCTATGGCTGGGCTGCCGAGCGTGTCGACGGCCACGACAACGACGCCATGGCCGCCGCCATCGAACGCGCCCACCAGAGCGACCGCCCCACGCTGATCGCCTGCAAGACCGTCATCGGCTTCGGCTCGCCCAACAAACAGGGCACCGCCGCGATCCATGGCAACCCGCTGGGCGACGACGAGATCGCATTGGTGCGCAAGGAACTCGACTGGCCCCATGACGCCTTCGAGATACCCGGAGACATCCTGGGCGCCTGGCGCGCGGCCGGCAGTCGTGGCGCGGACGCGCGCAAGGCCTGGCAGGAGGCCCTAGACGCCATGGAGGAGGCAGACCGCGCCGAATGGGACCGCCGCATGTCGGGCGATGTCTCGGTCGAGGCACACAAGGCCACGTCCGATCACATTGCATCGCTGATCGCCAAGCCGCAGACGATCGCCACACGCAAGGCGAGCGAACTCACACTCGAAGCGCTGACCGCAGCCCTGCCCGAGATGATCGGCGGTTCGGCCGATCTCACGGGGTCCAACAACACCCGCACCAAGGCGATGAAGGATATCGCGCCCGGCGACTATGCCGGATCCTATGTCCGCTATGGCGTGCGTGAGCACGGCATGGCCGCGGCCATGTCCGGCATGGCGCTCCACGGTGGCGTCATTCCGTTCGGCGGCACCTTCCTAGTCTTCACCGATTACTGTCGTCCGTCCATCCGGCTAGCCGCGCTCATGGGCATCCGCGCGATCTATGTCATGACCCATGACTCGATCGGGCTGGGCGAGGACGGTCCCACCCATCAGCCGGTGGAGCATCTGGCGGCCCTGCGCGCCATTCCGAACCTCAACGTCTTCCGTCCGGCCGACACGGTGGAAACCGCCGAATGCTGGGAACTCGCGCTGCGCGCGCAGACCACACCCTCGGTCATCGCACTCACCCGGCAGAACCTGCCACAGGTTCGCACGGAAACCAGCAGCGAAAACCTCTCGGACCGCGGGGCCTATGTCCTGGTCGAAGCCGAGGGCGACCATATGGCGACCGTGATCGCCAGCGGTTCGGAAGTCGAAATAGCGCTTGCCGCGCGCGACACGCTCCAGGCTGACGGTATCGGCACCCGCGTCGTGTCGGCCCCGAGCTGGGAGCGGTTCGCCGCGCAGGATCAGGCCCACCGCAACAGCGTTCTGGACCGTTCCAAGGCGCTGGTCGCAGTCGAGGCGGCCTCGGCTTTCGGCTGGTCCGCCATGGTGGGCGACAAGGGCGGCGTGGTCGGCATGACCGGCTTCGGCGCTTCGGGGCCCTACAAGGAGCTCTGCGAGCAGTTCGGGATCACCGTCGACGCGGTCGCCGCAGCCGTGCGCGAGCGTCTCTGAAAGCGGTCGACCCTAAAGACGACAATGACAACGATGGGATTGATGCGCGCAGCATCACGGACACCTACATCGTCACACAACGATCCCAGTCTTCGCTGGAGATCGGGTCAGCGCATGTCGTCTTCAACAGAAAATGTGGGAGTTATATCGACGGCCGATGAGTCAAGCTCATCGGCCGTCGATATAACCCGCGCTCACGCCGCTTCTCAAGGCATCTCGAAATCGGCTTCGTCCGGCACAGTCACGCCGTGACCTGCGCCCTCGATCGGCGCGATCCGGCTTCCCGGACGTATGGCGACCGCCCGCCAGCTTCCAGGGAACGCCAGCGGTTCGGTGAGATCACAGCCTGAGATCAGAAGTTCCGGGGCACGCCGAGCGCAAGATGCAGGGCGGCGGCCGTGCCGATGGGGTCGCTCCAGGGCCCATCGATGCGGATGGCGACACCGGCGTCGGTCGCCATGTCCCTTATCGCTCCTTCCCACGGAGAGACTGCCCACCGGTGCCGCCGGCTTGATGAAGACTGACGCGTTATCGAAGCCTGTTCCGCGTACGATTTCTCCGATCCCCATCGTGCCGTCCTCGGCCGTAATGCGCAGCACGCGTGTCGCCACGGCGGTCTGGGTCACGTGGGACGTGATATAAGGACCGGTGGTGAAGGACGTTTCCAGCGACCAGGCTTCAATCGAACGCAAACGCATACCGGTCACCTCTCGTTGGTTGGCACTTGGTTGGAGAACATGTTCTCCTGGCGCGCATGTATCACCTGTCATCTGCTAGAGTACTCCGACCTCACCTATGGAGAACGGGGAGGTCGAGTCGGCGATGACCTAATCCGGGCGATATCGATCCATCGTCAGCGTTGTCACAGTTCCATATCGTCTATCACAACCACGCCATGACGCTCGCTTCCAGCGGCCTGACGATCGACGATCTGGCAGGAAAGACGATCATCGCATTCCAAAACGCCCGCAGCTTCCTTCCCGATCCCTGTCGCGCGACGGTCGCTACGAGTCCCGTCTACACCGAAGTGCCCAACCAGCACCTGCAAAACCTCGGTCTGTTGCGTGGTAATTTCCAGGTCGTGATTGCCGACATCAACATCTTCAACTGGTTCATGGACGATTTCAGCGTCACGGCGGCGGCGTACGCGAACCAGACCATCGCTTATCACGAGATCTTTCCGCCCACGCCCTATCACGTCGCGTTTCAGGGCGCCGCCATCCGCGACGCCTTCGGCGCGGCGCTCACCGCCATGAAAGACGACGGGCGTTACGACGCGATCATCGCGGAGTATGGCGGCGTGCAATAGCTTCTATGCACCGCCAGCCGTTGACCGGCTGACGCACGCTCGTTAGGAAGACGCCACCAGTCTCAACAGCCAGTCTGGCGCATCGCGCCCGGGAGAACAGCATGACCCTTCGTGTCGGCATCAACGGCTTTGGCCGCATCGGCCGCCTCGTGTTTCGCGCAGCCATGGAATCGGGCCGCAAGGACCTGGAATTCGTCGCCGTCAACGATCTGGGCTCGGCCGAGGCCAACGCCCGCCTGCTGAAACACGACTCTGTGCACGGTGCCTACCCCGGCAAGGTGAGTTCAACCAAGAACACCATCAAGGTCGGCAACAAAAGCGTGCGCGTCCTGGCCGAATACAGTCCAGCCGATCTGCCCTGGGGCGATCTGGATGTCGATATCGTCATGGAATGCACCGGCATTTTTGCATCAAAGGAAAAGGCTTCGGCCCATCTCGATGCCGGCGCCAAAAAGGTCCTAGTCTCCGCCCCGGCTGCGGGTGCCGACATCACTGTGGTCTACGGCATCAACCACACCAAGATGAGGAAGAGCCACAAGGTCATTTCCAATGCGTCGTGCACGACCAACTGCCTGGCGCCCGTCGCCGCGGTTCTCGATCAGACGATCGGCATCAAGCACGGCTTCATGACCACCATTCACGCCTTCACCGGCGATCAGCGCACGGTCGACACGCTCCACAGCGATCCGCACCGCGCGCGCGCCGCCTCAGTCTCCATGATCCCGACCTCGACCGGCGCGGCCAAGGCCGTGGGCCTGGTGCTGCCACAACTCGACGGCAAGCTCGACGGCACCTCCATCCGCGTGCCCACGCCCAATGTCAGCCTCATCGATTTCAAGATCGAGGCCAAGAAGGACACCACCGCCGAGGAGATCAACGCCGCGATGGTGAAGGCCGCCAAGGGGAAGCTCAAAGGCATTCTGGCGATCAACGACGAGCCGCTGGTCTCCATCGACTTCAACCATAATCCTGCCAGTTCGACCTTCGATGTAAGCCAGACCAAGGTGATCGACAAGCGCCTGGTGCGTGTGCTCGCCTGGTACGACAACGAATGGGGTTTTTCCAACCGCATGAGTGACATGGCCGTCACGCTCGGCAAGCTGCTTTAGGGACCGCCGATGACCGCGTTCCGAACGCTCGACGACCTCGATGTCGCGGGCAAGCGGGTGCTTGTCCGCCTCGACCTCAACGTGCCCATGAAGGACGGCAGGGTCACCGATACGACGCGCATCGAGCGAGCCGTGCCCACTGTGCGCGAGCTCGGCGACGCGGGCGCACGGGTCATCATCCTCTGCCACTTCGGCCGGCCCAAGGGCAAGGTCGTGCCGGAAATGTCGCTGGCACCGGTGACCGAAGCGGTTTCGCGGACGCTGGGAAAACCCGTCGCCTTCGCTACGGACTGCACGGGATCATCAGCCGCCCAAACGGTCGCCGCCCTGAACGACGGCGGCGTCGCCATGCTGGAAAACCTGCGTTTCGAAGCCGGCGAGGAAGGCAACGATCCCGCGTTCGCCGATGCGCTGGCCGTCCATGGCGACCTCTTCGTCAACGATGCCTTTTCCGCCGCGCACCGTGCGCACGCTTCGGTCGTCGGTCTGGCCGAACGCCTGCCCGCCGCCGCCGGACGGCTGATGCAGCAGGAGCTCGAGGCGCTGGGCAAGGCGCTTGGCAACCCCGACCGGCCGGTGGCCGCGATCGTGGGCGGTGCGAAAGTCTCGACCAAGCTTGATTTTCTGGGCAACCTCGTCGGGCGCGTCGATCTGCTTGCTATCGGCGGCGGCATGGCCAACACCTTCCTTGCCGCGAAGGGCATTGAGGTCGGCGCCTCGCTCTGCGAGCACGACATGACCGATACCGCGCGCGCCATCATGGAGAAGGCACAGGCCGCGGGCTGCACCATCGCCCTGCCGACCGACGCCATGGTCGCCGCGGAGTTCGCCTCCGGCGCCACTTCCGAAGTCGTCCCCGTCGACGCCGTGCCCGCAACGAAGATGATTCTGGACATAGGCCCCGCCAGCGCCGCCGATCTCGCGAGGCGCATGGCCGATTGCCGCACGCTGGTGTGGAACGGCCCCATGGGCGCGTTCGAGCTGGAAGGTTTCGACGTCGGCACCAAAACGGTCGCGTGCGCCGCAGCGGACCTCACCGAAAAAGGCAACCTGCTTTCGGTCGCCGGCGGCGGCGACACGGTCGCTGCCCTTGCCCATGCCGGAGCGCTGGAACGCTTTACCTATGTCTCCACCGCAGGTGGCGCGTTCCTCGAATGGCTCGAAGGCAAGACCCTGCCCGGTGTCGCAGCGCTGGAAGCGGCCGCGCAACGCTAAATTTCTCTGTCATCCCGGCTGCAGCGCAGTGGAGAGCCGGAACCTCGACAGGCAGGCGCGGAACGCTCGAGGCCCCGGATCGTCGCGTTGCGCCATCCGGGGTGACATGTCTTTGGGGTTTCAGATACAGTCCAACATCACGCGCATCCGCTCCATCACATGCTCGGGCGGTTTGGTTTGCGTCCAATCGGCACGGTCTTCTCGGTGCGCCGTCGCATCGATCCCCAGCTTGGCGATCACGCCACCGTTCTCCAGCGGTTCGGAACGGTCGGCCTGTACGCTTTCGACGACAATGAGATCGCGGTCGGGGCGCATGTAGTTGGCGACAGCGTGTTCCACGGCGACCGGGTCCCAGGGATCGACATCGCCTTCCACCACCGTCACCTGTTTGATCAGGTTGACCGCTCCCCAGACGGCGAAGATCGCCTTGCGCGCCGCACCGGGCCTGGGATTGTTCAGGCTGATCACCGCATGCAGACGACCGGCCCCACCCGGCGTCACCGCAACATCGCGCAGGGACGCAACCTTGCCGTTCAGACTGCGCGCCAGCCCCGCCGCGATGGCGACCGCGCCGAGATAGATGTGCTCGCCCGCGTAGCCGGGCAACACACATTGATAGATCGCATCCTTGCGCCGTGTCATGGCGCGGAAGGTCACGACATAACCCGCGCCATAGCGCTCATACATGCCGTGAAATTCGCTCACCGGGCCTTCTTCAATCGTCTCAGCGGGATCGAGAAAGCCTTCCAGGATGATCT
This sequence comes from Alphaproteobacteria bacterium, assembly GCA_965204785.1. Classification (GTDB taxonomy): domain Bacteria; phylum Pseudomonadota; class Alphaproteobacteria; order SP197; family SP197; genus SP197. Next base: position 2,660,541 of record OZ242015.1, read on the forward strand.
CGCAGGGCGCGGGGACCCGCAGGTCCACGGTCAGGCAATGCACGGTCTCCACCGCTTCGCCGAAGAGAGCGCCGGCCACCGCGAGTTCGTCATCGCCCAGGCCGAGATAGAGACAGGCCGCCACCATCACCGCCGGGTGATTGCCGATCGTTACGGCGATTTCCAGCGCCTCACCCCGCTCTTTTGCCGCATGCGCCAGCACCGCCAGATGATGGTTGGGTGCGATGCCGATAAAAGCGCGATTACCGCCCAGCGGTTTCAAGCGCGCGATGGAAAGGTTGGCGCGGCCGGACACGCTGTTCTTCGCAACAATCGCTCCCGCCGTGATATAGGGACCGGTTTCGTGTTCAAAGAAGCGGGGGATCGGCAGGGTCGCGAGGTCGGGGTTTTCCGTCACGATCTCCTGGCATGCGCCCTCAGCGATCACGACCGGTTTGATGTGACGATCGATGGCATTGATCAATTTCTCCTGAAGACCGGCGCACTCCGTGCCCAGGGCCGCAGCCACCGCAGGACGGGTCGTCACATGATTGCCGGTGACCGCGAGTTGATGACCGGCGACATTCTCAAAGACCGCGGGCACACCGCCATCGAGAAGCGTCAGACAGGCCGCGATCTCGAAATCGGGATCGACGCGCTCAGCGATCCGGATGACGTCGCCGCAACCCTCCAGATAGGCACGCATGGATTGTCTGTGATGGCCCGTCATGCGGCTCCTCCCTGAACGTGGTCATCAGCGAAGACCTGCGCCGTCAGATGGTAGGTCAATCTATCGAGTTCGGACCCCAGCACCCGGTCGTGGGTGACCGGCGGCACAAGCTCGCGCACCGCGCCGAGCAACGGCGCAACCCCTGCGGGCGCAACCGTGCGACCGGTGACGTGGAGCGCCTGGGACGACACCACGGCCAGGATGGCGAGGCAGGCGTCCAGACACGCGCCCGCCCGCATCGTCTTGGGCCAGGCCAGAAAGGCCGGCGCCGTCACGTCGTCCTGCCCAAACACGCTGGCGTCGGCGGCGGGAATGAAGGTGCGGCTGGCCGTAGTGCGCGCTTCCTCCATGTACCCCACGACGGCCATAGGCAGATAGCCGACCGCGCCGTGACCGTCGATCTCTCCCACCCTGCGACAGGTCAGCAGAAAATCCGGATAGCCCGACACCCGTCCGTTCAGCAGTCCGAGGCAAAGCCGGTGACAGATCAAACAGAGGTCGGCCCAGGCGCCCGAGAGCACATCCATCGCCGGGGCGGCGACGGCATTGTGATAACCGCCGGTGCTGAGGCAGCGTCCATGGGGATGCATACTGTCGGGCATGACATAGATCGGATTGTGCGTCACCGAAGAGAGCGCCTTGCCGGCAAGATCACGGGCCGTCGCCACGGCATGTTCGGCCTGGCCCAGCACATGCGGTACGATCCGATAGGCGACCGGCGCCTGATAGGTGCGCGGCTGGGCCGTTTCCGCGAAACCCTCCAGCAGGCGCCCCAGCTCCCCGAAAGCCGCCTTGTTGTGTGCGCCGCCCAGCAGATCGCCTACCACTGCTTCATAGTGCTCCGATGGTGCGTTGAACGCCACGATCGCCAGTGCCAGAACCGTTCTCGCCATGCGCAACCGCCGCTCGGCGACCAGAGCGGCATCGGCGAGCAGCGCGGAGGCGCAGGGCGACCCGTTGATCAGAGCACCACGCTCGCCCGGTTCCAGATCCAGCTTTTCCGAGAGTTCGGCGAAGAGCGCATAAAGCGCCAGGATTTCTCCGGGCCCGCCCTGACCCTGCTGGCCCACATGCGGATGCCAGCGTTCATTCAGCAAGCTGGCTATCTCCCGGGCCAGTCTGGGCGATCCCATGGCGTGCCCTTCGAGCAGATTGGCAAAGCGCGCCAGCATCATCGCGCGCACGACACGCACAGGGTATGGCACGCCCGAAGCGACCGCCGCGGCCAGCGGTTTCATGCGCGCCAAGCGCTCACGCTCCTCGGGCGTCATGGCGAACCCGATCATCTCGCCCTGTCCCTGATTGACCCCGTAGACCGAGGCATCGGGATCGTTTTCGACGTAATCGAGAAACGTACGCCGGCGATCTGCAATGGTATCGATCGCTTCGCTGCTCAGTTCCACGGCGTCACCGCGCCATGCCACCGCCAGGACGGCGTCGAGCGTCAGATCGAACCTGGATGTCAGCACCGTCGTCATCGCCTGCCCCACCCCCTTGATGAGGGCCACGCTACAGGAAGCAGGCCCGTCAGGGTACGGGGTCGTAGGGTCCCAGATGGGTTAGCCTTCCCGCAGCGTTTTCGTGACAAGTTCCAGGAAACGGTCCTGGCTAAGATCGCTGTGGCCACCTTCGGGGAAGACACCCGGCGTGAACTGATCGACGGTATCGGCGTGCCATGCGGCTCCGCTTCCCTATGCTTCGTTCAGGGCATCGGCCAGGCGCGCGAGATCGACGCGCCGCGGCGGCTGGTCGCCGACCACCTGGACCCAGCTTTCATAGCGGTAATCGAAGCGCATCCGGCCGCTGCACAGCATGGCGAGGTTTACATCGGCAATCTCTTCAGCAGACGCCGGTAGACGGTCGCGCAATAGCCTGGATAGTCCTTGAAGGAGCCGGGCCCGATAATCTCAGGGCTCCAGGGAGGGAGGGCGGCCTCGTCGAAGCGGTCGTTCGTCACCACCGGCACATCGCGATGTCAGTCTGGAGAACCGAGATAGTTGAAGACGATGATGACCGAGGTATCGCCTTTCAGCGGCCAGGGCGTACCACTCTTGGGCCAGTGGGAAAGCGACAGCATGGTATTGTCGTTGCGTCCGCCGTCGATCACGATGTTGGCGGCTTCCGTGGCTTGCACATAGGGCACATAGTGATGACGGCACGGCAGCATGGCTTTCTCCGCACGGAACGCGTGGAAATCATCGCAACCCATGAATAAGAAAGAAACTACTTTTCAAAAGGCCCTGACCGTCATGATCGCCAATCTCACCGAGGCACGAGCCATCGTGGCCGTGGCACGGCGTCACGGGCAGCAGTTGCTGCTTCTCACCGAACCCGGCGCCTGTGCCCGTGTGGGGCCGGGCTACTTGCTCGAAATGACGCGCCAGGCCGGATGCGAGGGCGAAACCGTCCGCGCCCTGCTCGATTGCGGCGAAGATGCCGGATACGCCATGCTGGCTCTCCGCCTGGGCTGGACGGAACTCCACCTCACCGGCGATCCCAACACGATCGACAGCATCGCCCAGATGACCCATGCCGTTGGCGGCCGGTTTCACGCGGATTTGCCCAAAAGCCTGACGTCAGCCGGCGGCGTGGCTGTGGATCAAAGCCTGGATGCGATGCTCGCACGTGCCGCATCCAATTGATCGCAATCCCCGTTCAAGCTAAGCACATCGTCAAAGCGACGATTGACCCTAGGAGGACGACCAGGCCATGAAAATCACACGCCGCGTGAAACAGATCCTGTCTGGTTACGAGAGCGAAACGCCGGGCGTGAAAGCCAATCTGGCGCGCATCCTGATGCATGGTCGCCTGGGCGGTTCGGGCCGCATGGTCATTCTGCCCGTCGATCAGGGCTGGGAACACGGCCCCGCGCGCAGCTTCGCCAAGAATGCGCCAGCCTATGATCCCCACTACCACTTCCAACTCGCCATCGACGCCGGGCTCAATGCCTACGCTGCGCCCCTAGGCTTTCTGGAAACCGGCGCCGACACCTTCGCGGGTGCCATTCCGCTCATTCTCAAAGCCAACAACTCCAACGGCCTCGCTACGGAAAAGGATCAGGCGATCACCGCCTCAGTCGACGACGCGCTGCGCCTTGGCTGTTCGGCCATCGGCTTTACCATCTATCCGGGCTCGGAATACCAGTTCGAGATGATCGAAGAGGTGCGCGAAATGTCGCTGGAGGCCAAATCCTGCGGCATCGCGACGGTCGTGTGGTCCTATCCGCGCGGCGGCAACCTCTCCAAGGAGGGTGAGACCGCGATCGACATCACCGCCTATGCCGCGCACATGGCCGCCCAGCTTGGCGCCAACATCATCAAGGTCAAGCCGCCCACGGACTTCATCGAACAACCCGAAGCCAAGAAGGTCTACGACAGCGAAAAGATCGACATCTCCAGCCTGAAGGCCCGCATCGCACATGTTATGCAGGCGGCCTTCAACGGCCGGCGTATCGTCGTGTTCTCTGGCGGTGCCGCCAAGGACCTGGACGGCGTGTTCTCCGAAATCCGCGAGATCGTCGCAGGTGGCGCCAGCGGTTCGATCATCGGGCGCAACACCTTCCAGCGCCAGTCCGAGGATGCGCACGCCATGCTCGACCGGATCATCAAGATCTATCAGGGCAAGGAATAACCGCTGTCGCCGGCAGATCAGGCAGCACCCCGCCGCCTCTATCTCGTCTCGCCGAGCTCGTTCGACCCCGACGTCTTCGCCGGCCAACTGGAAGCTGCGCTCGACACCGGCAATGTCGCCTGCTTCCAGCTTGCCCTCGAAGACGCGGATGACGAGCTTTGGCTCTCTGCCAGCGAACGTCTCCGCCCCCTTGTTCAGACGCGCGATGTCGCCTTCCTGCTCAACGGCCATGTTCATCTGATCGGGCTGACCGGGGCGGACGGCACGCATGTCGACAGTCCGGTCGCGAGTCTGCACGCGAAACTGCCCAACGACGCCATTCTGGGGACTGGCTGCTGTCTCTCGCACAACGACGCCATGGTCGCGGGCGAGGACGGAGCCGATTACATCGCTTTCGGCCCCTGGGGCGAAGAAGCTACCGAACTGCTCGCCTAGTGGCAGGAAACCACGGAGCTTCCCTGCGTCGCCGACGCGATCCCCGATCTGGAGTCCACCGGGCTGGCGGCGCGTTCGGGCGCCGATTTCGTCATGGCCGGTCATTCGATCTGGAGCCATCCTGATGGGGCTGCAGTCGCCGTTTCAAAAATCAGTGCGACGTTCAGTAAGTTAGACCTAATCTTAGGCGTTCAAGCTCTGGTCTCTGTATGATATCTAGTTGCTTATTGTCTCTGTGAAAAAGTCGACAGCAAAGATCACCGACATGAGAAGTATTTTACAATATAGAAGTGTAAACTGGCGTCACGAGATCGGGAGATAAACATGAATGTAGCCCCGACAGAAACGGCCTTGCTCTGAAAATTATACCAATTGATCCTAGTACGCTTCAGCTTGACCATGAAAATCCAAGATTTTCTGAGCTTGAACTAACGACAGAATTAGATGTACTGCAACATCTTGTTGAACAGTACGATATCGATGAACTCGTAATTTCTGTCCTGACTGCTAGTTGGTTAGACTACGAACCTCTCATAGTCGAAGAAAATTCGAATACTAGTTATTGAGGGTAATCGAAGGTTAGCCGCCCTCATGCTGATCCGAGACTCTGAAAAACGAGATCAGATTAGTTACACTCTTCCAGATGCCGAAGAACATCACCCAAATCCCAAACCAAAACTAATAAGTGCTCGATTCTCTAAAATTAGAACCCATGCAAATGTATATATTGGTTTCAAGCATATCAACGGTCTGTTTAAATGGAACTCTCTTGCCAAAGCGAAATTTTCTGCAGAATGGATCACGTCTGGCAACGATGTCAATCTGGTCAGCAGGACCTTGGGAGATGGCCACAGTACTGTGTTACGTCTGGTTAATGGCTGGAATATTTTGCAGAGGTCGATAGCTGATGGCTTTTGATCCGTCTGATGCCACCACTTCAACGCTCTTCCCAATATCCCATTAGCACACAGCACTGACTAGACCAGATATTCGCTCGTATTTAGGTTGATTCGGCGCCACGAGCGCTTCTAACGCCTGAGGTAATTCCGAGCTCACATACGCCTCAACTTCTTCAGTTAATGAACTGGCTCTACGGCCAATGTTCGAAATCCAAAACGTCAGTCATCACCAAGTAAAACCCGGACCTTGGTATTTTGGTTCAGTTTGTTGCCGACGATGCAGCGCGAAGCGAGCTCATTGCCAACCGAGACTTGGGAGCTGCCAAGGAACTGCTTACACCTTGTTAGTTTGGTTTGAAGCGATGAGCGCACCCCGCGATTGCCAAGGCCTCGCCGCGCTGATAGCTTCCACGCCCTCGAAACCCTTCATTTTCAGATCAAACGCATGAAGATTGACGGCAACGCGATCCGGCCCGGCATGGTCGTTGAACACAAGGACCGGCTTCTGGTCGCGACCAAAATCCAGCACACCCAGCCCGGCAAGGGCGGAGCGTATCTGCAGGTCGAACTCAAGGACATCCGTGATGGCACCAAGATCAACGAGCGCTTCCGTTCCTCCGAGACGGTCGAGCGCGTGAGGCTCTACGACAAGGAATATCAGTTCCTGTTCGCCGACGATCACAACTTCACCTTCATGGATACCGAAACCTTCGAGCAGATCGAGATCGGCCGTGACATGATCGGCGACAAGGCCGCGTTCATACAGAACGGCATGATGGTGACGGTGCAGTCCTACGAGGACGAGCCGCTGGGCGTCGCCCTGCCCGAAACCGTCATCCTGATCATCGAGGAAACCGAGGCCGTGATGAAAGGCCAGACCGCGGCGTCGTCCTACAAACCCGCGATCCTAGAGAACGGCCTACGTGTCATGGTCCCACCCCATGTCGAGGCCGGCACGCGCATCGTGGTCAACACCGAAGATGCGGCCTATCGCGAACGCGCGAAAGGCTGATCGCCCTTGTCACGCCGTTCCCCCCTCATCACCGTGATGGCACAGGCCGCCGACAAGGCGGCCCGTTCGCTTCTGCGCGATTTCAACGAAGTCGAGAACCTGCAGGTTTCGCGCAAGGGCACGAACGATTTCGTCACCGCTGCCGATCTTCGCGCCGAACAGGTGCTGAAAGAAGAGCTCTCCAAGGCGCGGCCGGGCTTCGGCATTCTCACCGAGGAAACCAAGGGCGTGGTGTCCAGGAACGGTCATAAACGCTGGATCATTGATCCGCTGGACGGCACGCTCAACTTCATGCACTCCGTGCCCCAGATGTGCATTTCCATCGGCGTCGAGACCGATGGTGAACTCACCGCGGGCATCGTGTTCGACCCCCTGCGCGACGAACTGTTCTGGGCCGAACGCGGAGCAGGCGCCTGGGTCAACCAGTGCCGCCTGCGTTCCAGCAGGCGCGAGCGTCTGGCCGATTGCCTCATCGCCCATGGCCGGGCGCGCAGCGAGGAAGCCCGGGATCAGGAGCGTTTGTTGCAGCAGATGGGCCACGTCCTGCGCCACACCCGCGATCTGCGCCGTATGGGGTCTGCCGCGCTCGACCTCTGTTATGTCGGCGCGGGCCGTTTCGATGGATTCTGGGAAGAAGGTCTGAAACCGTGGGACGTTGCCGCGGGCATCGTCATTGCACAGGAAGCTGGCGCCTATGTCACCGACACCAGCGGCGGGCCGGTTGCCATCAAGACAGGCTCGGTTCTGGCGGGCAATCCCAACATTCACAGCCAGTTGCACAAGGCCCTGGCCGGGCGGTGATCGTGACCGGGCACGTTGTTTGAATGCCTGGGGTTGGTTATGGTGCGGAAAATACCCGGCAAACCGGAGGGAGCTATAGCAGCAACGCCATGATTGCGCTGCGTGAGAAATTCGGCTTTTCCCAGCGTTCGGGCGTCGCCCTGGGCGCGTTCGCGATGGCGTTGTGCCCGTCATGCGGCACGGCGAACGCACAAAATTATGGCCAGACCCACCAGTCTTCGGTCGAAGTGGACCTCAGCGTGCTCAATGCCCTGGGTCGCGCACCTTCCACCCCTTCGCTTGATCTCTACGGTACGAGCAACAGCCAACTGGATCTTTATGGCACAATCCAGGCGCGTTCAACTGCGGTTTCCGAAGACAGTGTCCTGTTGCTGACCGCACCCGACACCATCGGCACATCGGACTCCGTTCTGATGTTGAATCAGCCCGCGGCGACCTCCACCAGCGATTTCGAGTTTCCCGCCGTCAACCAGTCGGTGACCGGCCCGAACGAGGGACTCGCGCCGGTCGCCATCGTTAGGGAGTCTGGAACGACCACCGTGGTGGAAACCCAGGTCATGGTCGAGACCGAACCTACGATCAGGGCCGCTCCGGAAACTGAAGTCGTCACCGTTGTTGAACCCGAGGCCGAAGTCATTGCGGTCATCGCACCCGAACCGTCCATGACCATGGACGGCATCGACGTGGCCGTGGTTTCCACCGAAGATGCCGAGATGGGCAGCGAGGATATTCGCATCCTCTTCCAGCCCAATGACGACTCGCTGACGGCCGAGGACGAATCGGTGCTGCGCGGTCTTGCCGGCCGGCTGGATGCGGCGCCCGACCGGCGCATTCAGCTTCGCGCCTATGCGTCCAGCGAAGGAACCTCGGCTAGCGATGCGCGCCGTCTGGCGCTTTCCCGCGCCCTGGCGGTTCGCGCCTACCTGATCGAAAACAATGTGCGCTCGACACGGATCGACGTCCGTGCCCTTGGCGACAAGGCGGAAAGCGGACCGCTCGACCGGATCGATATCGTTCATGTGGAACGCTAGGACCGCTCACGCGTTGATGTCGGAGGGTCACGAAGCAGTATGACGCGTCCACATCCTTACCTGATTCGCATGGTCGTCTTCCTGGCGGCCGTGTGTATCGTGGCCGTCGCGTTGATTTCAACGCTGCTGGAGGCGTTCAACGCAAACCCTCTCCTCAACGGCCTTATCCTGAGTGTCCTGCTGCTGGGCATTCTCTACAGTTTCCGTCAGGTCCAGATGCTTTACCGCGAAGTCGCCTGGATCGAGCGGTTTCGCACCACCGCGCCGGGCAGTTCGGTCCAAGCCGCACCGCGTCTTCTCGCACCCATGGCCGCGCTGCTGGGCGAACGTCAGGAAAAGGGCCGGCTTTCGCTTTCGACGGTGTCGATGCGCTCCATGCTCGACAGCATCGGCTCGCGCCTCGATGAATCGCGCGACATCTCGCGTTATCTGATCGGCTTGCTGATTTTCCTTGGCCTGCTGGGCACCTTCTGGGGGCTGATCAAGACCATCGGTGCTGTCAGCGGCATCCTCTCCGGGCTTTCCGTGGGCGAAGGCCAGGATATCATCGCGCTGTACGACGATCTCAAGGAGGGTTTGGCCGCTCCGCTTTCGGGCATGGGCACGGCCTTCAGTTCCTCGCTGTTCGGTCTGGCGGGTTCGCTCGTTCTGGGCTTTCTAGACCTGCAGTCCAGCCAGGCACAGAACCGCTTCTACAACGAACTTGAAGAATGGCTTTCCTCCATCACGCGCCTGCAGACCGGGTCGACACTCTCGTTGGAAGGTGAGCAGTCCGTCCCGGCTTATGTCAGCGCCCTGCTTGAGCAGACCGCAGACAGCCTAAGCCGTCTGCAGCGCACACTGATCCGGGGCGAGGAGAGCCGCCACAGCGCCGATCAGCAGCTTTCCCATCTGACCGACCGTCTGGCGACCCTGACCGACCAGATGCATGCCGAGCAGCAATTGCTGGTCAAGCTTGTCGAGGGCCAAGCGGGTCTCAAGCCGGTGATCGAAAGGCTTGCAGCACTCCAGGGCTCGGGCGGCATGGACGAGACCAGCCGCGCGCACCTGCGCAATGTCGATGTCGGCATCAGCAGGCTCCTGGAGGAAACGGTCACCGGGCGGGGCCATCTCGCTGACGAGATCCGGTCGGAAATCAAGCTTCTCGCGCGCACCATTGCGGCCACCCGCAGGGCCGATACGGACAACTAGGTATGGCACGCCGGAGCCGGGCTGCCGCTTCGGGCGCCAATACCTGGGCTGGGTTCGTCGATGCGTTGTCAACGCTTCTGGTCGTGCTCATCTTTGCGCTGGTCGTGTTCATGCTGGCCCAGTTCTTTCAGGGCATCGCACTTTCGGGCCGTGATGCGGCACTGGTGCAGTTGGAGGACCGCGTTGCCGAACTGGCCGACATGCTCGCACTGGAGCGAGACACCAACGCCGATCTGCGCCTGGAGATGGCTCAGCTTTCGGCCGAGCTGCAGCGCGCCACCGCGGGTCGCGACGATGCCGAACAGGCGCTGGCCCTGCTTTCGGCCGAGCGCGACGGACTGATCGCGCGCCTCACGGCAACCGAAGACTATGCCGCAGACGCCGGCAAGGCGCTTGACGACGCCCAGACCCGGATCGAGCTTCTCCAGGACGATCTCGACCGCGCCCTGGAAGAAGTCTCCATCAGCAAGGACTCGCTCTCGCTCAAACTTGCCGAAGTGGCCAGCCTGCAGCGTGACATCGATGCCCTGCAGAACGTGCGAGACAATCTCGAGGCCGATGTCGCGCGCATGGTGCTCCTGCTCGAAGAGGCCCGCGGACTGCAGGCGCACACCGCCGAAGAACTCATCCAGAGCGAGCAGGATCTGGCCGCCAGCCGCGAACGTATCGAAGCGCTGCTCGCCGATCTCACCGCCGAACGCGACCGCTCCATGGAGCTGGCAACCGATCTTTCCGACGAGAAAGAGCGCACCGCCCTCGCCCAACAGGAGATCGAGGAGCGCGACATCCGCATCTCCGAGCTCGCCCAGATGGTCACCATGACCGAGGAGGAGCGCGCTGCGGAGGAGGCCATTTCAGACCGGCGTCTCAACCAGATCGCCCTGCTCAACCAACAGCTTGAGGCGCTGCGCAGCCAGATCGCATCGCTTAACGAGGTTCTCGAAGCGGCCGAAGCCCAAGCCGAGGCCGATCAGGTGCAGATCGCCGAACTGGGCGCGCGCCTCAACGCGGCGCTGGCAGCCAAGGTCCAGGAACTCTCGCGCTACCGCAGCGAATTCTTCGAGAAACTGGTGCAGGTGCTCGACAACCGCACGGACATCGTCATCGTGGGCGACCGCTTCGTCCTGCCTTCCGAACTGCTGTTCGACAGCGGCAGCGCGCAGATTTCGCCCGAAGGCAGGCCCGAGCTCAACAAGATCGCCGATCTCATCATCGAACTCTCCGCTGAGATTCCCGATGACGTCGACTGGGTGCTGCGCGTCGACGGCCATACCGACAACGTGCCCATTACGACCGCCCTTTTCCTCACGAACTGGGAGCTTTCGACGGCACGCGCCACCTCGGTCGTGCGTTACCTGATCGACGAGGGCGTGCCCCCCTATCATCTCGCCGCGGCTGGATTCGGCGAGTTCCAGCCCATCGCAAGTGGCAACGATCCCGAAAGCCGCCGCCAGAACCGCCGTATCGAGTTCAAGCTGACCGAGAAATAGAGGCCTGCATGTCCGATCTCAACATCCGGCCCGCCGCACCCGGCGACGCAGAGACCATCCGCGACTTCGTCGCCGCGCTGGAGGTTCACGTCAGCGCGCGCAGCGTCATGCCCGCAACGCCCGACGATCTCCGCCGCGACATGTTCGGGCCCGATGCCGTGGCCCATGCCGAGATTTTGGAACGCGACGGCAATCCGATCGGCCTTATCACCTGGTATCCGATCTATTCGACCTGGCTGGGCCGCCGGGGTCTCTATGCACTCGATGTCTATGTTTCCGATCAGGAGCGCGGCAAAGGTCATGCGCGCAGGCTTCTGGCCCATCTTGCGGCTATGGCGCGCAGTCAGGGCGGCGGGTTTCTGAAACTCGATGTCGACCGCACCAACGACATCGCCGCAGCCGTTTACGTCAAGCTGGGCTTCAAACCATCCAACACCGATCCCTATATCCTGATGGGCAACGCCTTTGAAACGGTGGCGGACCAGCAAACCGGAGAGCGCTAGAGATGGCCGACACCGACGAGAAGTTTTCCCAGTTCGACGAGATCATGGGCCCGCCGATGCCACAGGTGGTCAGCAAGGTGGTCGAGCGCCTGGATGATGTGTGGCCAATCCTACATCGCGGCGTCACCCTTCTGCCCCATCGCCACGGTCGACCCCGACGGTCCGATCAATACCTCGCCCAAGGGCGACCTTGCAGGCTTTGTGCAGATGCTCGACGACAGGCACCTCGCCATCCCCGACCGCCCGGGCAACCGGCGGGTCGACACCTTCCACAATCTGCTGCGCGACCCCCGCATCGGCCTCATCTTCCTGATACCCGGCACCGGCGAACCCTACGAATCAGCGGCGAGGCGCGTATCTTGCACGACCGGGCACTCCGAGAGTCCATGGCGATGAACGGGAAGGCGCCCGCCTTCGCCATCGTGGTCCACGTCGAGCGCGCCTTTGTGCATCGCCCCAAATGTGCATCATGCGCTCCAGACTTCGGCAACCCGAGGCGAGCCCCGACACGATGACCTGCCCGGCATCGGCGCGGCCATGATCGCCCAAGGAAAGCTCGCCATCTCCGAGCCGGACCTGGAAAAGATGGCCAGGGACGCACGTTATCTGGAGCTCTACTAGACGCAGCCGGCTCAGGCCCTTGCGATGACGATCCACATGGCGGCATCCAGGCTCACGCCCGCGCCGTCGTGACGCGCGATCACCTCTTCGCGCACCTCGCCTTCAACCTTCTTCTTGACCGCTTCATCGGTTTCGGCCAGCAGCCTGGACGCTGGGCCGAAATAGGTCAGGAAATGCGTGACCTCGTCGATGGTTCCGGTGTTGCGCATGGTCGTGTCGTGGGCCGTCACGTTGACATCGGCGAACCCGGCATCACCCAGAATACCCTGCACCCGGTCCGGATCGGCAAAGGCGAACGGGCCGGGATCGTGTGGGTGCGGTGGTTCCGACGCTTCGACATGCCGCAGGGCAATATCGCGCGGCAGCATCACCCACTGGTTTTTCACCATAGGCTGCCAGCAGACAAAACCCAGCCGTCCCCCGGATTTCAGCGCCTTGTGGATGTTCGTGAACGCCTCCACCGGATTGCGAAAGAACATCACGCCGAAGCGCGAGAACGCGAGATCGAACGCATCCTCCTCGAACCGGTAGCTTGAGGCATCCGCGTTGACGAACATGACATGCCCCAGGGTGCGTTCCGCGGCCCTCTGGGCAGCGCGCTGTAGCATGGCGGTGGAGATATCAACACCCAGAATGGAGCCGAAAAGACCGACGCGCTCGGCAAGCTCAAGCGAAGTTCCGCCGCAGCCACAGCCAAGATCGATCACCCGTTCGCCACGCGCCACGCCGACCATGTCCATGGTCGCGTTGCCGGCCGGCGCCAGCACGGGGTCCATGCGCTCCTGGGCGTCGACCCACTTCGTTCCGGTTTCCCCGTTCCAGTATTCGATCTGGTCGCTGTTGGGCCCGTCGGGCTTGAGATAGCTCATTGCCGCATCCACTGTTCCTGTTGGCATTCCACTATCACGCCCGGAGCCCGGGCTGCACCGGGATCACGCGGTATTCAACGGCTCAGCCGTCGATCGCGTAGACGGGACTGCTCCATGCCTGGTGCCCGTCCTGGGTGGTGACGCAGATCCACAGCGGATTGTCGCGTCTGCGGGCAAGAGGTACGGCGACCTCGCCATGGAAGGAAAGATGCGGGTTCTCATCGGGCAGGCGCACGACCCGGACCCGGCGCGCCAACCCGCCCATGGCGACGATCGTCTCCTCAATATCCGGGTCGGCCAGTACCAGATCCACTGCGCCGTTGCCCGTTTCCATGATGAGACGCGCGCGCTTCGCGTGGTCGAGCCCAAGCGCAAAGCCCATCATGTTGCCTGCGGTGTGCGCCTCGAAGCTGACCGTGCCGTCATCTGCCAGCGAACACGGCAGTTCCGAGTTCCATGCCGCAATGGGTGTGAAGCTCTCGATCGCCGCGCCCGTCACGCATGCCGTGCCTTTCCAGCGCGCGCGGGAGCCCTTTCCGCGGCGGTCCGCGCCGCTCATCAGAACATGGAACCGCCGGCCGAGATCCTCCGCACGATAGGGGCGCAGGGTCTCGACCACGTCGGTTCCGTTGCGCATCTCCACCTTCTCTATGGGCGAAGACGTTTCAACCGCGAAGGAAAGCACCGCCTGGTCGCTCCCACAGGTCACGATATCGCCCATCCGTGCGGCATCGGCAGGTTCGGCGCGGGCATCACTGTATTCGGCTGGATCGCGTGACCAGACACGCAGGCCGTCCTCGCAGGTCACCGCGATATCCATGTGCAAACGGCTGCCCGTCGTCGCGAAATGCCGGCGCCTGCGCAGGCAGTCGAAGATCGCATCGCGGGTCAGTTCGCCCGCCAGCAGACAGGTCAGCCCGCCATAGGACGTGAACTCGGAAGCGCCGGGATGGCTCGCGCCGGGCCGACCCTTGTGGCCGTCGCTGTTGCCCACGACGCCAACACGGAAGCCCAGCCGGAAGGCGTCCTCCATCAACCATTCGAACGTGCCCCAGGCCGAATGGATTTCCATCGCCGTTTCCAGCTTGCCGTCGTGGCCGCGTGTGAGATCGGCCCAGCGCCCCCCGATATGGGCGAACACCACCGCGTCTTCATCCTTGAGCGCGGCAAACAACGACGGGGCATCGTTGGCATCGGTGTCGATATCGGAGCGGTCGGGCAGCAGCGCGTGGGAGGAGCGGTGAATCTGGCGTCCCTCGTGGCGGAAATAGACATTGCGGTCACCGCCCAGATGGGTGTTGGCCGACCACTCGTAGCCCGGATAGGTCACGAACCGGCCCTCGTCGTTGAACGCGGCGGTAAGCTCGTTGAGATGCTTCCAGAAGACTTTGTTGATCTGGAAATCGTTCGCCTGATGGCCGCTGGCGTCCAGGAACGCGACGTCCCGCGCGAATTCGAAGTAATGGCGCGCGGTGTTGATTCCGACGGACTCGCCGCTTTGCCCATGCAGATCCGCCCACCAGCCGGCCGCCTCGCCATCGCGGATGACCAGCGGTGTCGAGTGCGCCAGGACCCTGCCCGCATCATCCGTGACGGCAATGCGCAGCACGCCCTCCTCTCCAACCCGCAGATCATCGAAGACCTGCGCCAGCATGTTCGGACCATAGGAAAAGCGCTCCGGCAAACCCTCCACCGGGACGCTGGTTTCAAAGAAGAGTTCGCTTGCGGCTTGCCCGGTCGGATTACCCCAACAGTCTTCGGCCCGCACGCCGAACCGGAACGCCTCGCCGGGCCTGCGCAGCGACGGCAGAACCGCATACCACTCCACGGGCGGCCCAGCGACGACGGGAACGATCGGGCTGTGCGCGACCGGTGTGTGAAGCGCAGTGGCCGCGACATCGACCAGCGTCGTGAAGCGGAAGTCCTGCTCGGCGCTCGACTGCACCTTGAGCCCCGGCGAGCCGCCACTGCGGTCGCCCAAAACGACCGTGATGGTGTCGCCCTCGTCCAGATGCCCGATCGGTATCAGGATGTGAAACACTTGGTACCAGGGCCGCGTGTGCCCGGCATCGTCAAACCGCAGCTTCAGGGGAAGATCGCGGCTGTTGCTCGCGGTGACATAGTTGACGCCGCGCGGATCGTCCGTCTGCAACGCTCCCCAATCGGCCGTGAAGCGGAACACCAATTTCAGCCCGCCGCCCCCATCCATGCCGAAACGTCCGCAGGTATAGGTCAGAGTGAAACTCTGCAGGCTCCTCGCCTCGACCGGCCGGTCGGGCGTGACGCGCACATGACCATAAAGCATGCGGTCGCCCGCGGGCTCGGCGGCGGCCCAGACATCGCCCCTGTGTTCCTCGGTTACCGGTTCATCCATCGGCCAACATTCTCCTCAGATTGTATCATCGTGCCGACGGGTTGCGTGCACCCTCGACCGCCGATCCTGTGAAGGGCATCATGCCTATCTTCGTACACTGGGGTGAACGACATTTTTTATCTCCCGGTGCAAGCACGCACGCCCCTGGATGGAGCCATACCCCATGCGCATTTTCGTCGCCGGCCTTGGCACCGAAACCAACACCTTCGCGCCGTTCCCCACGGGTGAACGAGGGTTTCGCGAAACCGAATATTTTCCCGTCGGCACCCATCCCGAAACCCCAACGTTCTCCGGGGCGCCGCTGGTCGCAGCACGCCATCTGGCCGCTCCGGGCAACCACGAGGTGATTGAGGGTCTGTGCACCTTCGCCGAACCCGCCGGCGTAACTACGCGCCGGGCCTACGAGACCCTGCGTGACCGGATCCTAGACGAATTGCGCGCGGCCATGCCGGTCGATGTCGTCGCCTTTTCCATGCACGGGGCCATGGTGGCAGACGGGTATGACGACTGCGAGGGCGACATGCTGGCGAGAACACGCGCGATCGTCGGGCCCGATGTAGCCTTGGGCACGGAACTCGACCTCCATTGTCACCTCACCACCGCCATGACCCAAGCCGCGGATGTACTGGTCGCCTACAAGGAGTATCCCCATACAGATATTTACAAGCGCGCCATCGAACTGATCGATCTCCTGACCGCGACAGCGCGCGGCGACATCCGCCCGGTCATGGCGCTCGCCGACACCGGTATCCTCGACATGATCCACACGACGAAGGAACCCGCACACGGCCTGGTTGACAGGCTTTCGGCCATGGAGAGCGAGGACGGTGTGCTGTCGGTCTCCCTGGACCACGGGTTCCCGTGGGGCGATGTCGCCGATCTCGGCACGCGGGTCCTGGTCGTCACCGACAACCGGCCGGACCATGGCCGCGAACTCGCCCTCTCGCTGGCCGCGGAAGTGGCGGCCCTGCGAGGCACCATGGATGCCGGGTTCATGACCATCGATGAGGCCTATAACAAGGCGCTGGCTTGCCGCACTGGTCCCGTCGTGCTTGCCGACAAGTCCGACAATGCCGGCGGCGGCGCGCCCGGCGATTCGACCTGGATGCTGCGCCGCGCCCTTGAGCGCGAAATCACCTCGCTCGCCATCGGCCCCTGTGGGACCCCATCGCCGTGGCAACCTGCATGGACGCAGGACTGGATGCCACCTTGCCCCTGCGCATCGGCGGCAAGATGTGCCCGCTTTCGGGCGAACCGGTCGACATGACAGTCACGGTGACCGGCGTCGCCCATGACGCACACCAGCCGTTCGGACCGTCATCCTCGCCCCTGGACGATTGCGTGGCGGTCAGCGGGTCGGGCATCGATCTTGTCCTCAACACCCTTCGCACCCGAACTCTTCACCAATGTCGGGATCGATCCCACGGACCGACACATCGTCGTCGTGAAGTCGGCCCAGCACTTCCACGCCGGATTCGCGCCCATCGCCGCCGATATTCTCCATGTCGGAACGCCGGGCGTGGTGGCGCCCGACTACAGGAACCTCGACTTCCACAAGGTCGTCCGGCCTCGCTGGCCGTTCGACGAGGACGAGCCGGACGTTCGCCTGATCGACTGACTGTCACAAATGTGTCGTCGACAAGACGCGGCGTTTTCGCTGTCATGTCCGCAGAACTTCAGAATTGGGCCAACACAGGGAGGCCATCGGCGTGAGCGAGGCCAAGAGCCAGAACGCGGTTGTGCGTGCAGAGCCGCTTGACCTCGATCCCGGTCAGCCTCTGGAAGAGGCCGTCTCGAACATTCTGGACGCCTGCCTCACGCACTGGGTGTCCAACGCACCTGCGATCCTCAATGGCGACGATGCCGGCGCGGTCAAGCAGATGCGCGTGGGGCTTCGCCGCTACCGGTCGGCGCTCACCGTCTTCAAGTCGGTCTTCTCACGCGAAGAGACCCGGGAGATCCATGCGCAGCTCAAGGAAATCCTCAACCTGCTCGCACCTGTGCGTGATCGCGATGTCTTTCTCAACGAAATTCTGGCCGGACTCGAAACCGACCCGATCCACGGCGAAGACCTTGCGATCCTTCACAAGACGGTCCGGAGGCAGCGGGACCGACATGTCCGGCAGGTGCACAAGTTTCTTCAGGGCAAGGCGTTCGGCCAGATCGTCGATCGGGTTGCGGCCTGGACCCACCAGGACGGCCCCGGCGGCGACACGCTCGACCTTCAGTTGGTACTCTGGCACCGGCGCCGGATCGACGAATTCGCGCCGCTCGCCCTTGAGAAACGGCATCGGCTTCTGATGAAGACCGGCCGAAATTTCGCGGAACTCCCATCCCCCCGGCGGCACGATGTGCGTATTGCGTTGAAAAAGATGCGTTATGTAAGCGAGTTCTTCGCGACCCTCTATCCCAGTCCGGAACGCGCCAGGTTCCGCGCGGCCCTGCGCCGTCTCCAGGACGATCTCGGCCACCTCAACGACCTGGCGGTGGCCGAAGTCCTGATTACCCAGGCGAAAGGAGACGCCCGTTCGAAGGACGAGCGCCTGGCGATTGCGCGCGCGCATGCCTTCCTCTCCGGTTGGTACGGCCGGAAACTGCAAACCCTGGAACCGGCTATGGTGGAGGGCTGGAAGGGTCTCGCCCGCCAAGCGCCGTTCTGGCGTGAAGCATAGAGCCCGGTGAACCCCTTATGAATCTTGCTCCAAGGAGAGGATCATGACCCTGCGCACGGTGCTCGTCACCAACATCAAGGGAGGCTGCGGCAAGACCACGCTCGCCACCAACCTCGCCATCGCGTTCGCCGCCGGCGGGCTCAAGACCGTCATCGCGGACGCCGACAAGCAGCGCAGCAGTCTGACCTGGTGCGCGTTGCGACCCAAGGGCGCTGCGAACGTGCGCGGGGTCAACTGGGCCAAAGGGCCGTCGGACCTGCCCAAGGACACGCAACGCCTGGTGATCGACGGTCCCGCGGCGATCGGCCGCGGCGAGGCCGAGGATTTGATCAAAAAGGCCGACATCGTGATGGTGCCCGTGCTGCCCTCTATCTTCGACGAACACGCCACGGCGCGCTTCGTCGAGCGCATCGAAAAGGTCAAGGCTATCCGCAAGAACCGCAAACCGCTGGTCATGGTCGCCAACCGGGTCCGGCTCCACACCCGCGCCACCGAACGCCTCGACACCTTCCTGCAGGAATTGGGCCACGAACCGGCGGCCCACATCCTGGAACGCGCGGTTTACGGCGAACTCGCCTGCCAGGGTTTGAGCTTGTTCGACGTCAACACGCGCGCGGCCTATGACAATGCGCTCCACTGGCTGCCCCTGCTGGAAACCATCGAAGACGCCCTGCGCGAAATCGGCTGATCTCCGCTGGACAAGCGCGATCGGACCCCCGAGGGCTCACGCCCGTCCCTACAACGAGCGGATCACACCATGACGCACAGCTTTGCCGCCAATCCCCGCGCCATACGGGAAGTCTAACATTTCTGGATTCCCATGCCCGACAGGACGCTGCTGGCAGCCAAGATGTGGCTTCCCATCGACGCCGAAGACGAGCCGGTTCCCGCGGTCCTGGAATTCCTGCCCTACCGCAAGCGCGAGGGCACCCGCAACCGGGACCGCATCAACCATCCTCCGGTCGCCGAAGCGGACTATGCCCGCGTGTGTGTCGACATCCGCGGCACAGACGACAGCGAGGATGTTTGCCACGACGAATACACACCCTAGGAACGGGAGGACGGCTACAATCATCGCCTGGCTTGCCGAACAGCTCTGGTGCAGCGGCGCGGTCGGCATCATCGACATCAGTTGGGGCGGCTTCAACGGCCTGCAGATCGCGGCCCACCGCCCGTCCGCGCTCAAGGCCATCGTCACCATCGGCTCCACTGACGACCGCTACGCCACCGACGTGCATTAATTACGGCGGCTGTCTGATCACGGACAACATCGACTGGGGCGCGGTGATGTTCGGCTACAACGGTCTGCCTGGTGGGTGGGAACTGGCGCACCATGTGGCGGGAACGCTTGGAGGCCAACGTCCCATGGACCCTGGAATGGCTGCATCATCAGCGCCGTGACGACTACTGGCGTCAGGGTAGCGTGTGCGGGGACTTCTCGAGGATCGCCTGCGCCGTCTACGCCGTTTCCGGCTGGGGCGACAATTACAACGAAGCCGTACCGCGCCTGGTCGCCGGGCTCGACGCGCCCGTTATCGGCTTGTCCGGCACCTGGTGCCACCAGTATCCCAACAGGGGTTATCCTGGCCCGGCCATCGGTTTTCTGCAGGAAATCGTGCGCTGGTGGGATCACTGGCTGAAGGGTATCAAGAGCGGCATCATGGACGAACCGGCATGGCGTGCCTGGATTCAGGAAAGCCCGCCGCCGGCGACCAGTTATGAAGAACGGCCCGGCCATTGGGTCGGCGAGCTGTCCTGGCCCAACCCCAACACCGACTGGCAGCGCTGGATCATGAACCCCGACAGGCTCGACCGGGAATCGGGCGAACTCATACTGTTCGGTCTCTCATTGATTCCCTACTGCAAACCATGGAGTCCGAAGATAGAGTGCACAGACTGGTTCAGCCAACTCGGACGGGACAGGGTTGGCGAAGAACTCCATCACCAGATCGCGTGCACATCCTCCCTGGACGGTCACGCTATGTCCTCCTCCGCGAAGGCAGGCGGCGTCACGGGGTCTTACGCACCGCTCACGAGCAGGGTCGGAATGTCGCTCTCGACAGGCTCCAATTCCGTGGCATCGGCAGGTGCGATATCCCAAATCTCGCAGAACGACTCATCATCCAGGTCGGACCAGATCGAACTGCAGATACCGTGAGCCTCGATCTCTCCAGCGAGAACGTCTGCACGAAGAAACGGCAATCGTTCGCGGCACCAGAGGGGCGCGAAGACGCCTCCGGTCATTCCAAAATCCCCGAAATATGAGTATTCGAGAAACACCGCAAAAGCGCCGGTTTCCTCGTTCAGCGCATAAACAATCACGCCAAGCATTTATGGGATAAACTGGCTTTCGTAAGAGAAGTCGTAAATGCCGCGAACCACACTGTCGCCATCTATCCGTGCGACCGTCCCTTTGTCCCAACATTCGGAAATGATGAGTGGAACCATCTCAGGCGTTCGATTGAGCCTCTTGATCGCTTCGACAAATCGCGCGCCAAGATCCCGGTTATGCCTCATCGCAGGCGCTGCTGTCGGCGCAATCGTCAAAGAGCTGTCGAAACGCCGTGGCGGTACCACGCGGTGACGCTTCTGCGGTGTTGATGTGCGGAGGACCGACACCATCGAGCACACCACTCCTGATCTGCTCGGGGTGGAAACGCATAATTTCCAGCGCCAGTCGCTTGCCGTACGAAAATGACCAAAGGTCAGCGTTGGCGTAGCCCAGTTCAGCGAGGATGTGGGATAGATCGTCGGCGTTTGCCAGAGTCGACAACATTGCGACGTCAACCTCGGCGTTCTGTAACCGCCACGCGCAGTTCGACAAGGCATTGTTTTCGCGTTTCTGATCGTCAAAATTAAAATCGAACGGCCGCTCAGCATACTTTGCGAGTTCGTCGACTTCCGGACAGTTTAAGCCCGGTTCGGCTAACCCAAATCCGCGTTGATCATAGAGCATCACATCGCATTCCCTGAACATTGGCCAGAGCAGGTCGAACCAGAAGTTCATGGTGTCGGTTTCCGGGTAACTCGATCCGAAGGCACCGGCACCCGACCTACCGTTGATGACCACAACTGGAATCGAACTGGACTGCCGTTGTTTCATCCCCATGACAGCCACGGGCAGCAGAAGTTCATCGGATTGGCCATCGAGAAACGCCGGCACGGCTACGTAATGGCAGGTCACTTCAAGGAGTTTCGAATGATCGAACCAGCAATTTGTTTCTCCGGCAGAATTGCCGGCCTCCGCCCAGAATTTCACGACGGCGGCAGCGACTAGGGTGAGCAAAATCAGTCCGGCGAGTTTTTCTTTCATGGTGCCGTCTAGTGTCAGTTGCCCTGTGCGATGCTAAGGGTTCCAATCCGAACGGCAAAACTCAGGAGAGCAAAGAGATATGGGACGGGTTGCACTGGTAACGGGCGCATCGCGCGGGCTTGGGCGTGCGGTGGCCAAGGCGTTAGCCGATGGCGGCTACACGGTCGCGGCGAACTATCACAGCAACGACGAAGCCGCGGCATCGCTGGAGGCCGAGGCGAACGTCAAGACCTTCAAGTGGGACGTCTCCGACTACGAGACCAGCAAGGAGGGCGTGGCGCGCATTGTGGCGGACCTGGGCCCCGTCGAGGTGCTGGTCAACAACGCCGGCATTTCGCCCGACAAGTTCTTCCACAAGATGACCCACGAGCTCTGGAAGAAGGTCATCGACACCAACCTCAATTCGTTCTTCCACGTCACCCACCAGGTGATCGGGCCCATGCGCGACGTGGGTTTCGGACGCATCGTCAACATGGCCTCGCTCTCGGCCTTCGGTCCCAATTACGGTGAGACGTCCTATGGTGCGGCCAAGGGGGCAATGATTTCGTTTACCAAGGCGCTCGCCAAGGAGAGCATCGCCAAGGGCATTACGGTCAACGCCGTCGCGCCGGGCTATTGCGATACGGACATGGTCAACGTCGCGCCCGACGACTGGCTCGATAATCTCAAAGCCAACGTCATCCCCGCCGGCCGCCTGGGCACGCCTGAGGAAGTCGCGCGCTGTGTCATGTTCCTGGTCGCCGAGGACGCCGGCTTCATCACCGGCGCCACGATTGATGTCAACGGCGGCCAGCTGATGCGCTGAGCGGCCCCGTGGATGCTACGCGCCCAATCATGGTGCTGAGCGCGACCGGCGTGTTCGACAGCCGTGCTTGCCGTCTGCCGCTAGAAGGCGACGCGACCGTTGTCGCGGTTGCGCGCGGAAAATCCAAGCTCAGCCGGCTCGACGAAGAGACTAGATGCCATTCTCGGCGTGCTCGCACCCTACGCCATCACGACCCGCATCGACGATCATCGTCCTCTCTCCCTGTTCCGCCATGCCATGGTCGATGCCTTCGCGCGTTTGCCCGAGCCCGTGAGGAATCTGCACGACCGCACGGCATCCTTCCGCACCCACAGTATGGCCGAGATCACGGTCGCGGCCAACGCTCTCACGCGCCTTCTCAACATGCTTGACGTTCTGCCGGCGAGCGGCACGGACATTAGGGCCGAGGTGATCTTCACGCTGGATGAAGGACGCGAACGCTTGATCCGCCGGTTCGGCGCCTTCAGCCGCAGCTCCGTGCTGGGCCGTCCTGGTGACGGATGTGTCTGGGAGACGTTCGGTCCCATCGCGGGGAAGCTCAGGCTTGTCGCCGGCCTGGACGGTTTCGACATGGAGGCCGCTGGGTTCCGTCACTTCGGCATCCCCGCGCCGCGCTTTCTCTGGCTTCGCGCCTGGGGCCGCGGCGGGTCGACGATGCGGGACGGTTCACCTTCGATGTCGGGATCGGCCTGCCGTTAGGCATCGATCTCGTGACCTACCACGGCTGGCTGGTCCCGGCCTCGTCCTGATCTTCTTTGGTCGAACCGTTCTCGGTGTCGAACTGAAGATCGGCCAGCCTGGAATAGAGTCCGCCGGATTTCACCAGATCCTCGTGACGTCCGGTCTCGACGATGCGGCCCTGGTCCAGCACCACAATGCGGTCGGATTTGAGGATCGTGGCGAGGCGATGGGCGATCACCAGAGTCGTGCGCCCTTCCATCAGGCGTTCCAGCGCCTGCTGTACCATCTGCTCGCTTTCGGCGTCGAGCGCGCTGGTGGCCTCGTCCAGCAGCAGGATCGGCGCGTCCTTCAGGACCGCCCGCGCGATGGCCAGGCGCTGGCGCTGGCCCGCCGAAAGGCGCACACCACGCTCTCCCACGAAGGTCTTGAACCCCTCGGGCAGGCGGTCGATGAACTCCGTCGCAAAGGCGGCATCGGCGGCCACGCGCACTGCGGCATCGTTGGCGCCGAGACGACCGTAACGAATGTTCTCTGCAATCGTGTCGCCGAAGATCACCGGCTCCTGGGGCACCAGCGCCATGCGCTCACGCAGCATATCGAGCGGCGCGCGGCGCACATCCACACCATCGACACTGACCGTCCCGGCTTCGGGATTGTGGAAACGCAACAGCAACTGGAAGAATGTGCTCTTGCCCGCACCCGAGGGTCCGACCAGCGCCACGGTCTCGCCGCCCTGGGCCTCCAGAGTGATGTTCTCCAGCGCCGGTTCCTCCAGCCGCGCGGGATAGCGGAACGTCACGTTCTCCAGCTTCACGAGGCCCAGCGAGGGCTGCGGCAGGCGTTCGGGCAACGCGGGCGAGCGGATTTCCGACTCGCTCGTCAGCAGTTCGCTCAACCGTTCGGCAGCCCCGGCGGCGCGCTGCAGGTCGCCATAGACCTCGCTGATCGCGCCCACGGAACCCGCGACCACCACGGCATAGAACACGAAGGCCGCCAGATCGCCGCCCGAGATGTCGCCAGCCAGCACATCGTGGCCGCCCATCCACAGCACAACCGCGATCCCGCCGAACACGAGCAGGATTACGCTGGCGGTCAGGAACGCGCGGGCGCGGATGCGCTCGACCGCCGTGGTAAAGGCGTTCTCGACGGCGCCGGAGAATCGCTCGCTTTCGTGGCTTTCGCGCGCGAAAGCCTGGACCGTGGGAATGGCGTTCAGCGTCTCGTCGACGCGGTGGCCGACATCGGCGATGCGATCCTGGCTCAGCCGCGACAGCTGCCGCACCTTGCGCCCGAAGACCAGGATGGGCACCAGCACGATGGGCACCAGCAGCACCACAATAGCGGTCAGCTTGAAGCTGGTGACGGTCAGCATGATCATGCCGCCGATCAGCAGCAGCGTGTTACGCAGCGCCATCGACAGGCTGGAGCCGGCCACGGTCTGGAGTACCGAGGTGTCAGTCGTCAGGCGAGAAAGCACCTCGCCCGTGCGGGTCACTTCAAAGAAGGACGGCGGCAGGGCGATGACGCGGGCATAGACGTCGCGCCGCAGGTCGGCCACGACCCGCTCGCCGATCCAGGAGACCAGATAGAACCGCGCGAAGCTCGCGCCCGCCAGCATTACGACGATGGCGATCAGCGCGAAGAGCGCGCTGTCGAGCAGCGTTGCGTCGCCCTTGGAAAGCCCGTGGTCGACCAGCGTGCGCAGGCCGGCACCCAGGCCCAGCACCGTGACAGCGGCAACGAAAAGCGCCACCAGGGCGCCGGCGATTTGCGGCTTGTAGGGCGCCAGGTAGGGGGCGAGACGGCGCAGATGCGCGAAATCGCGGCTCTTGGCGCGCTCCTGCGTGCCGTCCGTCGATCCGTTGTCCTGGGATGGGCGTCTGGGTTTCAACACGGGCGCCGATGTATCAGCGCCGCCACGCCAAGCCAAGTAACGGTTGGTTGGATTCAGCCGTAGGCATGGGCGTCCTCCTCGGTGCGTAGGTCGGTGGCCGCCAGCACGCGCGAGCGGATGCTCTCCTGCCACTCCTTGCCCTAGGCATCACGCCACCACACCATCGTGCCGCTGGTCGGTGCGAACTCATAGGGACTGGTGCGGGTGTTGCGCTCGGCGTTCCATTCGGCGGCAAGGTCCGGAAAGGTGCGCTTGAACTGGTTGGTCGTGCCGATGCGCCCGGGAATCTCCCGCGGGCCGGGGATCGCCACGTCATCCTCGTACCACGCATCCATCTTGCCCCAGTAGAAGCCCAAGTACCCTTTCAGGTCGGCCATCTCCTTGTGCGGCGTGGCGTAGGTCCAGATCGCATTCTCGGCGCACGTCTTGCCCGCTCGCGCGGTCCAGTAGCTCGCATGGCCCTTGTAGGGGCAATAGGTGTCGTGGTCGGTCGCCTCCAGATACGCCATGTCGGCATCGCCCTCCGGCAGGTAATACATCGGTGCGTGGCCCTGCTCGTACATCACCTTGGCGGCTGCTGACTCGGCGATGGTCTTGCCGCCGAATTCCACGCGGACGGTCGCGGGAATGGGGTCGAAGAAGATTTCGTAGTCAGGATTGTTGATCCAGCCGTTGGTCCCGCGTTTGTCGATCTTGGCCATGGCGCGGTGCTCCTTATTGGTTTGTGTTATGCCACCATCATGAACCGTTCGGCTGGTGCGCCCAAGGGGGCAACGCACGGCTTGCGGGACGGCCCGTGTTCGCCTATAAACCGCACCTTAAATCCGGAGAGCGCCATGAAAAGCGACATCCATCCCGACTACCATGAAATCAAGGTGGTCATGACCGATGGCATGGAATTCACCACGCGCACCACTTGGGGTGCGCCGGGCGACACCATGACGCTCGACATTGATCCCAAGTCCCACCCGGCATGGACCGGAGGCAACCAGCGGCTCAACGACACCGCGGGTCAGGTGGCACGCTTCAACAAGCGTTTCGCGGGCCTAGGCGGCTAAGCCACAAGTCATAGAATTACCAAAGCGGCGGTCCGGCAACGGGCCGCCGCTTTGCGTTATCGGCTTCAGCCGCGCGCCGATCGAACCTGGCAGAGACCAGGAAGACGCCAAGATCGAACGTCACCACGGTATACAGGGCCGAATCCAGCGCCTCCAGAAAACCTGCATCGTCCGTTCCCGGCGGCAGGGGCAGGTTGCGGGGCGCACCGATGCCGCGCCCGGCACCGCGCTCATGGGCATAGCCCCAGAAGATCGCCTGCGTGCCGTTGCCGTGGTGCACGTCGAAATCGACGATCGCGGCGCGTTGGTGGCTGTGCAACATGTGCCCGGTGGCGACGTTGTTGAGGAAACGGAATCCCGCCGCCATGTCGCGAAACGCGTGGTGGCCCGACGGGCGGCAGAGCGCAAAGGCGTGGCTGGCGCCATCCTTCACCTTCTGGGCCGCGGTCAGCACGACGTTGGCCGAGGCCCTGGCCGCCTCCCAGGTGCCGGCTCCGATGGGACAGGCGCCGTTACCCATGTGATAGCCGGCTGCCCGACGATGTGTTTGGGTCGGGTAGCGTCGGGACACGGGGAAAAAACATTGGGCAGGATCTCTGGCCCGCTTCCGGGAAGCTGCGACCAGCGTTCATGGGCGTGCGCCAGAAAACTCCGGGGATCGTGCAGCCTGTGCTCCTCGCTGAAAACAACATCCATGCGTGCGCCCCTCCACCGGGCGGTTCAAATCAGCATCATCACCGTGACAACGATCAGAATGACGCCACTCCAGAGACAGGTCAGGGTCATGAGACGGTTCCCGCACCCATGACGCTGTTCGAACAGTGCCATAGCTGCCAGACCAAGAGTCGCCGCAGCAGTCATGCTCCACAACGCCTGCTCGGCGACACCGATCAGCGCGATGGCAAGGGCATAGGCAAGACCCAGATTGATCAGCCAAAACACGGTAAGAACATGGGGCTGAGCCGTCTAGGGCGGACGCCGCCCGGTCGATTCATCGACCAGATGCGCCAAGCCGGCCACCGCCGCACCCATACCGAACACCGTGACGAACAGCAGACGGCGCGACAGGAAGTTCTCCAGATTGAAATCGGGCAGGGCCGGCGCACCGGCCCAGAACGCCGCCAGTGCCAGCAGACCACCGCCGACCACTGTCCAGAGCACCAGCACGAGCGCCAGCAGGGGCAAGTGTAGCAGGAAAGTGCGGTGCGCCTCATTGCGGTCGGCGATCGGTGCGCCCTTGACCGCAAAACCGCCGAGGTCGAGCGCCCAAGCATGAAGCTGTTCATAGCGCAGGCCGCCGACGGCGATCAGGACCGCGGCGATCACGAAGGCCAGGATCAGCTCGGGGCTGGCGCGTCTGTGTGCATGCCATCGCCCAGGCCATCAGCGCGACGCTAGCACCCGAGACCGCGAGCATTTGGTCGTGGGATAAGGTCGGGCCACAGCGCCCCGGTCACCGGTTCGGGGCACAATCCCAAGAGTACCGCTGCCCCCAAAGCCAGCGCCATGCGCACCTCGACATCCAAGATCAGACGCGCGGCCAGAGATCGAACAAAATACGCAGGACTACCACGCACATGCCCGGCAGCAGTGCTTCGCCCACACTCTCGGGCGGCCAGACCGGAACCAGCAGCCTGCGCACCATCCTCTCACGTGAAGGGCGGCTCATACGCTTATCCCGTGCCTCTCCGCTTGCCAATGGCTTCTTCGGCCATCGCTTTGACGTCTCCCAAGGAAGCACAATTAGGTGCACAGACAAGGCTGTACCAGGTCGATGGGTGCGATAGGATCAGCGCCCTACTGATCGCCATTGTCCCGGGAGCACCCCATGTCACGATCCATCATCATCACCTGCGCCATCACCGGCGGAGGCGATACCGTGGGCAAGAGCGACAAGGTGCCGGTCACGCCCGAACAGATCGCCAATGCCGCCATCGACGCGGGCAAGGCGGGTGCGGCCATCTGCCACTGCCATGTGCGCGATCCCGAGACGGGCGCGCCCAGCATGCGCAAGGACCTCTATGCCGAAGTCGCCCAGCGCATCCGCGATTCCGAAAGCAACATCGTCATCAACCTCACCACAGGCCCCGGCGCGGGTTTCACACCCTCGGCCGACAATCCGGCCGTCAACGCCAACCCCGGTGCGTTCCGCAAGCCCGAGGAGCGCACCGAACATGTCGAGGAGCTGCTGCCGGAAGTCTGTAGCCTGGATGTCGCCACGCTCAACTTCGGCGAGCGCGCGTTCGTCAACGTGCCCCAGCATCTGGCGGTCATGGCCAAGCACATCTGCAAGGCGGGCATCAAGCCAGAGCTTGAGGTATTCGACGCCGGTCACCTTCGCCTCGCGCGCAAGATGATCGACGACGGCCTGATCGATCCCCCGCCCATGTTCCAGCTTTGTCTGGGTATTCCCTGGGGCGCACCGGCTACGCCCGAGACCGTCACCTACATGAAGAACATGCTGCCCAAGGATGCGCTCTGGGCCGGCTTCGGCATTTCGCGCCAGCAGATGCCCATGGTCGCCGAGATCGTGAACCTGGGCGGCCATGTCCGCGTTGGCCTAGAGGACAACCTCTATCTCGAAAAGGGCGTGCTTGCGACCAATGCGCAGCTTGTCGAAAAGGCCGCGAACATTATCACCGCCTTGGGCGCAAACGTCGCATCACCCAATGACGCACGCCAGATTCTGGGGCTCCGGGGCATCCAATGATCCATGCTGATCTGCGCGGTAAGCGCACCTTGGTAACCGGTGCGGCCTCGGGCATCGGTCTTGCCACCGCGGAACTGTTTGCCCATTGCGGCGCGAAGGTTGCGATCAACGATCTGCCGGGGAACCCAAACCTGGAAAGGGAAGTCTTGCGCCTGCAGGACGAAGGCCACGACGTCATCGCCGCGGGCGGCAACGTGGGCGATCCCCAGAACTGCCGGCGCATGATCAGCCGGGCCATCGCCGATCTGGGCGGTCTCGACCATCTCATCAACAACGCCGGAACGCCCGGCACCAGGAGCCCCGTGCCGCCTTCGGACCTCGACGCCATCGACGAGGGCTTCTGGGACCGCGTTCTTTCGGTCAATCTGGTCGGCCCCTACCGCTGCTGCCAGTCGGCCGTCGAAGCCCTGCGCGAGAGCAATGGCGCCATCGTCAACACCTGTTCGGTCGCGGGCCTCACCGGCGTGGGTTCCTCGACCGCCTATGCGGCGACCAAGGCAGGCCTCATCAACATGACCAAGGCGCTCGCCAAGGCGCTCGCGCCCGACATCCGCGTCAACGCCATCGCGCCCGGCGTCGTCGACAGTCCCTGGGAATGCCGGTGGCCGGAAGACGAGCAGCCTGCGCGCATCGGCCGCGTCCCCCTCAAACGCGCGGGCCTCCCCGTCGACTACGCCGAAGCCATCCTGTTCCTCGGCACCGGCGGCGCCTACATCACCGGCCACACCTTGGTCGTCGACGGCGGCATGACGGCTTGATCATCAGTATGAGTTGTTGAGGAGCCGATCCCCAGCGGAGGCTTGGGTCCATTCGTCCCGATCAGGGATTTGGAGCGCAAAGCGTCGCCTACGTGCATCATGAGCACTGGCCACGGGCCCCGGCCTTCGAGTTTGTGAAGGATTCCCCGGTTGTGTGTTTTGTGGTTCGTTCCGGTTGTGGAGGGAGGAGCGATGTCACGGGCAGCCCAGTGTTTGACGGCGCATCGTTCGCAGGCTGGTTTCAAGCCTGTTGACCTTGACGCGTTTTGCCCTGCGACCGTCGGGCCGGCCTGTGCGGTCGTTTTGCGAGGGGCTGGATCCTGGCGCGTTCCACGCTTCGATCGGTGCGCGCGAGGGCGTTGCGGGCCGTCCTCCTGCGGAACCACATGTTTTGCCTGCGTTGTGGCTTTTCGCGACCCTTGAAGGGGTGGGTTCGGCGCGTTTGCCTGAACCTCCTGTCGCCGGGGACATCGCGTATCGCGGGTCGGCCGGTGGGGTGAACGTGAACTGTCCCGGTCTTTCGGACTTCCGCGTTGACTGGAACGAGACACTGGACCACCTTTTGAGCGTCAGCGTGACGGCGCTCGTGTCGCAGGGTTCTGTGTCATTCGATGAGATCGGCGGGGGACGGGACCTGGGACCGCCCAGCGGTCGCGTGGCTCCTGGAGCAGGTCGCGCGCCTTGCCTGCGAGGGTGTTGCCGCCCCGCGCGCGGAGGTCGCCCTCAATCCCGGCGCGTGCCGCTCTATCGGGGCTGTGACAGCCGTGACGCCATCGTCGCCCCGGCCAGAACGCAAGCCGGGCCGGTCACGGTCTACATGCCCACGCCCACTGCAGGAACCGGGACCTCAAGCGCATCGATGTACGCGGAAGGCTCAAGGCACACGCCATCGTCCCTGTGGCACGCACCGGCCAACGACATTCTGGCAACGCAACGCATCAGGGCCGCTGCGCAAAGCACCTGAAACAAAATCAAAACGACCGGGTGCCCTGAGAGCAACGACTGGCCTCACTGCCTTGCAGCACAAATCAAACGAAGCGCGATCCCTTCACAAACTCGAAAGCCAGAGATCGTATCGGTACGGGTTTAGAGGTCCAGCTTCAGCACCGGGGATTTGGCGCGGCTGCAGCAGACCATGATGAATTCGCCGCGTTCCTTTTCCTCGTCGTCCAGGACAAAGTCGCGGTGGTCGGCCTCACCTTCCAGCATGACCGTCGCACAGGTACCGCAGATGCCTTCCTCGCACATGGTCTCGACCTCGAAACCATTGGCGCGCAGCACCTCGACGATGCTCTTGTCGGCGGGTACGTCCAGCAACTGGCCGGTGCTCGCGATCTCGACCTGAAAGGCTTCGCTGTCGCCATGTTCGACCGACTCGTCGACTGAGAAGAATTCGAAATGCACCGTGCCGCGCGGCCAGTGCTCGGTCGCCTTTTCGCAGGCATGCATGAAACCCGCGGGACCGCAGTAATAGACGTGGGCGCCGTCGCGCACGTCCTTCAAAAGGCCCGCGATATCCAGCCCGTCCGCGGGATTACCGTTGTCGTGGTGGAAATGCACCTCGTCGGCGAAGTCCGACGCGGCGATCTCTTCCTTGAACGCGGTTTTGGCGAGCGTGCGCGTGCAGTAATGCATCTCGAAGGACTCGCCGCGCGCCGAAAGGTCGCGCGCCATCGCCATCATCGGGGTCACGCCGATACCGCCGGCCATCAGGATGTGGTGCTTGGCCTGATCGGAAAGCGGAAAGTTGTTGCGCGGCGTGTGGACGGTGACGGTGTCACCTTCCTCGACGTTGTCGTGCATCCAGACCGAACCGCCCCGACTCTCGGGCTCGCGCAACACGACAACGACGTAACGGTCGACATCGCTTGGATCGCTGGAAATCGAATACTGACGGGCCAGACCGTTGCCTAACTCGATATCGAGATGGCTGCCCGCGGTGAACATCGGCAACAACCGTCCTTCGGGATCGAACAACTCATAGGACCGGATGTCCTCGGCTTCCTGGGTGATCTTGTTGACCTTGAGCGTCAGGGTCGTCATCGGCAGCTCCCGTTCTTCGCGGGCGTACATGGCCTGCGTCACGCATTCTCATTGACGCCCATATAGGACAGCATGGCCGGGAATGCGAGCCATGGAGCCGCCGAAATCTTGACGGAACGCGTCAAAAGGGCGCGGATCAGGCCGCCAGACGCTCCGCAATTTCAGGGTAGACACTGCGCGGCTTGGTCGGGACCACGACGGCGCACTGCTTGACGGCCGAGACCGCGTGGACCCAGCGCCACGGCTCACGGCAGACCTGATACTCCTCCCAAGCCGCCTGCTGCAGCTTGTAGGCATGCATTTCGCTGGCATCCTCGCGGCTAACCAGCGCGGTCGTCAGCCTGAACAGGGCATCGGGATCATGACCGGCCTTCATGTAGGCCTCGGCCAGGCGCGTGACGTCATGCACCGCGTCGAACGCGACGAGTTCGTTAATGCCGACCTCGAGGTTCGTCACGTCGTAACCGTCGATGCCCAGAATGCCAGCCTCGATCCCGGCCAGCAGGTCTTTGGCACTGGCCGTGCTCAACGCGTCGGCGGCGACCTGCCAGTTCCAGGTGAGCGTGGCATCGAGGTAACGCACCTCGTAACTCCACGCCCAGCCGATCAGCGCGAGCGCCTTGTTGCGGAAGCTCACCTCGGGGAACCCGATGAGATAGCGCCGTGCCGCGATGCCGGTGTGGATATGCACGTCGAACGGATTGTTGCTGTGGGAGCGCAGGAAGATACGCGCACCGCCGATCGACATGCCCTCGCAAGTCCCTTCCAGCGAGAGGCCGTCGCCCATGGCCGCCGCCACGAGTTCTGGAATGGAAGCGATGGACGTGACCTTGCCGATCGCGTCTGCCAGGGCGGCAATGGCGCCGGTCTCGTGCTCGCCTGTCTTGGCGGGCACGCTTTCTTCGCTGAGGTCGTAGCGGTCGACCAGTTCCTCGAGTTCGGGGAACCGCTTGTAGAGATCGATCCCTTCCAGGATCGAGGATTCGTCGAACTCACCGAAGGCATCGAACGAGGCGTGACGGGAGAGAAACCGCACCACCGGGCGCATCAGGGTCGGACCGTTGCCGTCTTCCCAGCCGATCGCATCGAGCGCACGCATGGCATAGATCGGATAGAGGAAATAATGATCGTCCAGATTGTTGCGCCGCATGGAGATCGTCAGGAGGCTTTCGAGGATCTGGCCAGACGTTGCCTGCTCGCAGGCCAGCGTCACCGCACGCTCGCCAAGACGCGGCTCGCGGTCATGCATCGCCTTTTCCAGACGCGCCAGCGCCTTTTCGGCCGCAACGTCATGGTTGAGATCGTCGAACGAGACCATGACGGCCGGTCCCATGGACGGCAGATGGATGTGCTTGTTGGCGAGCGCCACGCACTGCAGCATCGGCAGGTCGCGGTCTTTCTCTTCCAACCGGTCCATCATGCCCAGCACCGCATGGATACCGGCCACCGGATGAATCGGACCGCCGTGATGATCGGCCGGAAGTTCGGTCGAGCGCGACACGGCCAGAGCAGCGGCGCGCACCAACTCGCGCCGGTCCTCGCCCGCGTTCAGCCTGGCAATCGTTTTCTCGATAATGGCGTCGCGCGGCGTACCTTCGATAAAGCGCACACGCTCTTCGGTAGCGGCGTCAAACTCGACCAGACGCACCATGGCGGTCTCCCGGCAAAAAGGATTCGATCCTGTTTGTCATCTTAAACGACAACCCGGCAGTTGTAGACTGCCTTCTAATCCCGGAGTCAATATCAGGATTGATAAGATTTCCCGTCGCTGGATTCCGTCCACGAGTGCGCTTCTGGCGTTTGAAAGCGCCGCGCGGCACTGCAACTTACAGCCGTGCGGCCCGATGAGTTCAACACCTAACAATCGGCCATCAGTCGCCACATCGCGCCGCTGGAATCGCGCCTTTCGACAAAACTGTTCGAACGTCAGAAACGCTCGCTCAGCCTGACCGATCAGGGCGAGCGGTACTACTCGCGCGGTTCTCCCGGACCTGGAAACATTGCAGGTCAGCGCCATGACGGTCGCGCAAGAGTTCCGGTCAGGATCACCTTGCGCTCGCCTGCACACATGAAATCTCCCATCTTTTCCTTTTGCCCCAGTTCGATGCGCTGCAGGAGGCCATGGGTGCCGAGACGGGTATTCGCGTCATGACCTTCGAATACGACGCGCTCGACAGCATCATCCACGCCCCGGTCGATGTCCTCTTTACCTGTGAACCCGAGGTGGCGCGCGTCGAAGACCGCGTCGTCGTTCTCGACGAGGCGGTCACACCGGTCTGCTCGCCGGCCTTTCTGGATGCGCATCGCTCCGTCCTCCTGCAGTGACCGGAACGCTGGTCGGACTTCAAGCTGCTGGACCTGACGCGGTCCAATCTGGGTTGGGCGACGTGGGACGACTGGTTCGACCGCACGGCGCATCCGGCATCGCCCCTGGGCATGGTCGGTCTGGGCAACTACGTCTACCTGCTGGAGGCTACGGCTGCCGGCCGGGGTCTGGCGCTGGGTTGGCGCGGTTTGATCGAGCGCTATCTCGAAGTCGGCACCTTAGGAAGCTCCCTTTTTGAAACGGAACCCGCCTTTGATGCCCCGCTCTACGCCGTGCTCACACGCTAGGAACAGGAACGCATCACGGCGCGCGCCTGCCTGCTCTCCTATGTCGTGGCACAGCAGAGCGATCCCATCATGCGCTTCGGCTCCGTGACGCTGACCCTGCCGCCCTTGTGTAGCCAACGCAATGGAGCGGGGAGCGCATCGTGGCGCTGGTGGGACCGCCGCTTGCAGGCAAACGCGACGTGGCCGATCTCTTCGCGGGCTGCGGTGGCGCGGATGCACGATCTCCCAATCGAGGCCACGACGCGGGATCTGGAGAGCCAGCCGCTGACACCATCCGAACTCGGACGCTTCGACGGCATGGTGCTCGATCCGCCGCGCACCGGAGTGCGCCCGTCCTGTGAGGCGCTCGACGGCTCGACGGTCGGAACCATCGTCTATGTCTCCTGGCATCCCGGCAGCTTTGCCCGCGACGCCAGAACACTGGCGGATGGCGGATACATGCTGGAGCGCGTCTGGCCCATTGACCAGTTCCTCTGGTCGCACCATTTAGAACTGGTCGTCCATTTCGTCCGGCGTTGACGCGCCGCGCCATTCGATGCCATGACGGACGGGCGAGCAGCACCGACATCTCCGACTGGAGTATCATGATGGCCACTTCGCCCATCACGCCTGAAGGCTTTGAGAGACTGAGCACCGAGCTCAAGCACCGCAAGAACGTCGAGCGGAACGAGATTTCGCGTGCCATCGAAACCGCGCGCGAGCACGGCGACCTTAAAGAGAACGCCGAATACCATGCCGCCAAGGACAAGCAGGGCATGACCGAGGCACGCATCCGCCATCTCGAAGCCGTGCTGGGCGAAGCACAGATCGTCGATCCCAAGAAGCAGCCTTCCGGCAAGGTCGGTTTCGGCGCCTTCGTCACGGTGGTCGATCTGGAGACGGAGAAGGAAATGCCCTACCAGATCGTGGGCGAGCACGAATCGGACCTCGATCAGGGCCGCATCTCGATCAAGAGCCCAATTGCCCGCGCATTGATGGGCAAGGAAACCGGCGACAACGTCGCGTTCAAGACGCCCAAGGGCGAGCGCGAGCTGGAAATCACCGGCATCAAATACTGATCAGTCGATGCCCGGCGTGGCGACCGGCCTTGACCGGCCGCGCCGCACGGTCTCGCGGTGCAGGATGTAGAGTCCCGCGC
This sequence comes from Alphaproteobacteria bacterium, assembly GCA_965204785.1. Taxonomy (GTDB): domain Bacteria; phylum Pseudomonadota; class Alphaproteobacteria; order SP197; family SP197; genus SP197. Next base: position 2,695,791 of record OZ242015.1, read on the forward strand.
TGACGATGATGACGATGCCGGCCGAAGCGAGCGCATCGGGAAACGATCCGAACGCCGCCGCCGTCGTGAACACGATGTGGACGTAGGAGAGCGTTGCAAGCGGCGACGATTCGCCCTGCGAACAGGCGCGGATGTGGCAGAAGTACGCAACCAGTCCGCAGCCCGCGGCACCAACCAGCGGCAGCAGATACATCCAGTGGTGCACGCCCATGCCCGGCTGGACGATCAGCAGCACGCCCAGAAAGCCGACGACGCAGGTGCTCCAGCACCGCCAGCCGACTAAACTCCTTCAGGAAGAAGTAACGCGATCACCGTCATGAAGAGAGGCGAGACGAAAACGATGGCCACGGCATCGGCCAGCGGCACGACGGCGATGGCGGTGATCACCGCGCGGATCCACAGCACCTGAAACGGGCTCATGCCTTCTTCGACGATGAACTGCTTGGCGATCAGTTCCAGTCCGACGAAGACGACGCTGGAAACCATCAGCCAGGCGACGGTGCGAAGATTGTCGGACCACGCGTGCGTGGAAATCCACGTATGGTCACCTGTCCCGGTTTGCATCAGACCGGGCGCGCCGGCAGGACTCAGCTTGTGGTGGCTGCGGCCGCCGCCTTGGCGACGCGTTCCTTCTCGCGCGCGCGTTCACGCTCCCTTTCGCGCTCGCGCGAACTGGACTTGGTAACGTAAGCCACGGCACAATGCTCTTCGCAATAGGGTTTTCCAGGCACGGCCGTCTTGCCGCAGAACTGGAAATCGTCATCACCGGGATCGCCATAGGGCCAGCGGCACATCTGGGGACCCAGATTGATGGCGTCGTGAATACGGCTCGATTCCTTGGGCATGGGCTTGGGCTTGGACTTCTTCGCGGGCGCCTTGCCGGCGATCGGCGAGGGGCGCGGCTTGAACCCCAGACGATGCGACTTGCCAACCACGGCGTTCTTGGAGAAGCCGAGTTCACGGCCGATCTCGGCGGTGCTGAGACCCTGATCCCATAGCTGTTTTAGTTGCTCGATCTTCTCGTCGGTCCAGCTCATCGTTCCATCCATCGTGTGATTGGCGCAGCAGGCACCAGCCCGTTGGGCAGCACAATCGCGGGCCGCCCGTTCCACGTCAAGTTGGGGATCGCGGCAGCGCTCTTCAAGCAGGAACGTTGCCCTCCCCCGCCCTGATCTGCTCTAAACAGGGGCGAGCGGCGAACGAGGCACGACCCGTGACCATCCATGGACTTCCGAGCCAAACTGATGCACAGGCCCCGGCGATCGGCGCGCCGGGACGCGATACCATGACCTTCGGTGACCTGCGCGAGCAGATCGACAGTACTGTCGCGACGCTCAACGGCATGGGCGTGGGCCGGGACGACCGTGTCGCCATCGTGCTGCCCAACGGGCCGGAAATGGCGTCGGCCTTTATCGCGGTCGCCGCGGGTGCGACCACAGCACCGCTCAACCCGGCCTATCGCGCCGAGGAATTCCGCTTCTATCTGGAGGATCTGGGCGCGCGCCTGCTGATCGTCGAGGCGTGCAGCGGCAGCGAAGCGGTCGGCGTGGCGCGTGAGCTGGGCATGGGCATCGCCGAACTCGCCGTGCCCGATGGCGCGCCGGCCGGAACGTTCAGCCTGAACCTGGCGTCCAAACCGAAGGGTGCAGCGACGCCTGAAACGGGGGCCGCACAGGCCGATGACATCGCGTTGGTCCTCCACACATCGGGCACCACGTCGCGGCCCAAGATCGTGCCGCTTTCCCAGACCAACGTCTGCGCCTCGGCCCGCCATATCGGCGAGACCCTGGCGCTTACGCCCGCCGACCGCTGCCTCAACATCATGCCGCTGTTCCATATTCACGGCCTGATCGCCGCGGTGCTCTCCAGCCTGACGGCAGGAGCGAGCGTCCATTGCACGCCGGGTTTCAACGCGCTGAAGGTGTTCGCCTGGTTCGACGAGGTCAGGCCGAGCTGGTGTACGGCGGTGCCGACCATGCACCAGACCATCCTGGCGCGCGCGCCGCGCAATGCCGAAAGCATGGAGCGGCTCAAGCTGCGCTTCATCCGCTCGTCGTCGTCGTCCCTGCCGCCCCAGGTCATGACCGCGCTGGAAGAGGCGTTCGATTGCCCGGTCATCGAGTCCTACGGCATGACCGAGGCGGCCCATCAGATGGCGTCGAACCCGCTGCCGCCCGCGCCGCGTTATCCAGGCTGCGTGGGCATCGCCGCGGGTCCGGAAGTCGCCATCATGGACGAGAACTCCAGCAAGCTACTGGGCACGGGCGAGGTCGGGGAAATCGTCATCCGCGGTCCCAACGTCACCAAGGGTTACGAGAACAACCCCAAGGCCAACAAGGAAGGTTTCACCGACGGCTGGTTCCGCACGGGCGATCAGGGAACGCTGGACGAGGCCGGCTACCTGCGCCTGACCGGACGGCTGAAGGAGATCATCAACCGGGGCGGCGAGAAGATCAGCCCGCGCGAGGTCGACGAGGTGCTGATGGATCACGACGCGGTCGCTCAGGTCGTCACCTTCGTCGTGCCGCACGCCAAGCTGGGTGAAGACATCGCCACCGCCGTGGTCCTGAAGGAAGGCGCAAGCACCGACGAGAAGAGTCTGCGCGCCTTTGCCGCCGAACGCCTGGCTGATTTCAAGGTGCCGCGCACGATCCTGTTCCTGGAGGAGATTCCCAAGGGTGCGACGGGCAAGCTGCAGCGCATCGGCCTTGCCGAAAAACTCGGGCTGGCTTGATGACGAAGATTGCCATCTACGGCGCTGGCGCCATCGGCGGTTATCTGGGCGCGCTGCTGGCCGATACGCAAGCCGAGGTCACGCTGATCGCGCGCGGGCCACATCTGGCGGCCATCCAGAAGGATGGGCTGACCCTGGAGATGGGTGGCGAGCGCACGACGCGCCGGATAGCCTCGACGGACGATCCCGGGCAAGCGGGCGAACAGGACTTCGTCATCGTCGCGCTCAAAGCCCATTCCGTGCCGGGCGTGGTCGATGCCATGCAGCCGCTTCTGGGCGAGAAGACGGCCGTGGTGACGGCGGCGAACGGCGTGCCCTGGTGGTACTTCCATGACCTGGAGGGGCCGTGGCGCGACCGGCGGCTGGAAAGCGCCGATCCCGGCGGACGGCAGTGGGACGGCTTGCGCCCCGAACGCGCCATCGGCTGCGTCGTCTATCCGGCCTGCGACATCCGCGAGCCCGGCGTGATCGAGCACATCGAGGGCAACCGCTTCATCCTGGGCGAACCGTCGGGCGAGAAGACCGAGCGGGTCGAAACCCTGGGCGGGCTGATGCGCGAGGCTGGATTCAAGACGCCGATCAAGCCGCGCATCCGCGACGAAATCTGGGTGAAGCTGTGGGGCAACCTGTGCTTCAACCCGGTCTCCGCGCTGACCGGCGCGACGCTGGAGGAGATCGGCACCGATCCCGGCACGCGTGCGGTCTGCCGCGCCATGATGACCGAGGCCCAGGCCGTCGGCGAGGCGCTGGGCGTGCGCTTTGCCATCGATGTCGAGCGGCGCATCGACGGCGCGGTCAAGGTGGGCGCGCACCGCACCAGCATGCTCCAGGACCTGGACCGGGGCCGACCCATGGAGATCGACGCCCTGGTGACGGCCATCCAGGAACTGGGTCGCATCGTGGAGCTTCCCACGCCGACGCTCGATACCGTGCTGGCGCTGATCCAGCAGAAGGCCGAACAGGCCGGCCTCTACAAACGGCCGGAGAACTGAGCCATGGCGGACTGGCTGGACGCGACGCTTGTCTGGATCCCCTCCTGGATCGACCATCAGGTGCGCAGCCACCACCAGCCGGGCCGTGCGCCCGCCATTGTCGCCGACGGCGAGGTCGTGCCGGAACACGCCACGGGCAAGGCCAACCTGGAGACCGGGCGCAAGCTGACGCCCCGCCACATGCAGCGCATCGCCTCCCATTCGAGGGCCTATATCGCGGCGGCCGTCATGAAACTGCGCGAGAAAGGTCGGCTGAAGCTCGACACGCCCGTGGGCACGTATGTCGACGGGCTGCACCGGGAGGTCGCACGCCTGACCCTCTCCCCTCCCAACTCTTGAGCCACGGCAGCGACCTGATGCGCGACGGCGCAGACAGCGGCCAGTGTCCCAGTGTCACCGCAAGAACCTGGGCCTGTGGTTCCTGGGCGCGGCCATCGCTCTGGTAATCGGGTTCGGCGGTGGGCGGCTCGCTTTCAACCACCACGTCCTCGTCCGCCAAGGCGCCCAGCAGCAACTCCTCGTCCCCGTCGGGCGGCGGCTGGTAAGACTGAGCGGCCCGGCGCTGGAGCGGGTGAAGGGAATCGAACCCTCGTCTAAAGCTTGGGAAGCTTTCGTTCTACCATTGAACTACACCCGCACCGCACTGATCTATACGCTCTGCCATGCGTTATGATCAACGGGTAAAAGACCCAGGAAAGGACGGCACGATGTATGAGGAAACGACACGCGGCGTGCATGTCAGCGTGAACCCGATCTATCTGGAGAACCAGAGCGAGCCCGAACGCGGATACTATGTCTGGGCCTATCAGGTGATGATCGCCAACGAGGGCTCCGAGACCGTACAGTTGCTGACCCGCCACTGGAAGATCACCGACGCCAACGGCCAGCTCCACGAGGTACGGGGTCCCGGCGTGGTGGGCGAACAGCCGGTGCTGAAACCGGGCGAGCACTTCGAATACACGTCCGGCACGCCGCTTTCGACGCCTTCGGGCATCATGGCCGGGACCTACCAGGTGCAGAGCGCATCGGGCGAGCTGTTCGATGCCGTGGTGCCGGCGTTCTCCCTGGACAGCCCGCACGAGGCGCGCCAGGTCAATTGAACGCACCAGGTGGCTGGGATATGACACGCGCTGTCGGGCGAACCCGGCGCAGCAACCGGGGAACATCGTGACCGACAAGGCGACCAAGCTGAAGAGGCCCGCGCGCGAAGACGCCGAGGAGGCCGTGCGCACGCTGATCCGCTGGGCCGGCGACAACCCCGACCGCGGAGGCCTGCTGGCCACACCCGAACGGGTGGTGCGCGCCTATGAGGAGTGGTTTTCGGGCTATGAGGCCGATACCTCGAAGATCCTGGGCACCACTTTCGACGAGACCGACGGTTATGACGAGATGGTCGCGCTGCGCAACGTGCGCTTCGAATCCCATTGCGAACACCACATGGCCCCGGTGATCGGGCGCTGTCACATCGCCTATATGCCGCGCAACCGGGTGGTCGGCATCTCCAAGCTGGCGCGCATGGTGGAGATTTTCGCCAAGCGCCTGCAGATCCAGGAGCGCCTGACCGCCCAGGTCGCCGACACGATCAACGCCGTGCTGGAGCCGCGTGGCGTGGCCGTCGTGGTGGAAGCGACACACCACTGCATGACCACGCGCGGCGTGCACAAGACCGGGGTCACCATGGTGACGAGCCGCATGCTGGGCGACTTCCGCACCAAGTCGGCGACGCGGCGCGAGTTCCTGGCCCATATCGGCAATCCCGTGTCCTCGGAGATGTCCTGACACCGGCAGGCGCAGGAACAAACCCATGCCACCAGGCGCAACCTTGTGATCGACATCCGGCCCATCCTGCAGGTCGCGGGCATCCTGCTTGCCACGCTGGCTCTTTCCATGTTCCTGCCCATGATCGCCGACCTGATCGAGGGCAACGACGACTGGCAGGTCTTTCTGGGCGCGGGCTTCCTGACGCTGTTCGTCGGCATGGCGCTGTTCCTGACCAACCGCACCGGCGGGTCGGGCCTGACCGTGCGCCAGGCGTTTCTGCTGACCGCCGTGGCCTGGCTTGTCCTGTGCGCCTTCGCCGCCCTGCCCTTTGCCTTCGCCGATCTGGGCCTCGATTACGTCGACGCCTTCTTCGAGGCGACCGCGGGCCTGACCACGACCGGCGCGACGGTCGTGACCGAGCTGCGCACCCGCTCGGCGGGCATTCTGCTGTGGCGCGCGCTGCTGCAGTGGATGGGCGGCATCGGCATCATCGTCACGGCGGTGGCCGTGCTGCCCATGCTGCGCATCGCGGGCATGCAGCTTTTCAGCACGGAATTCACGGACCAGGAAAAGATGCTGCCGCGCACGGCGCGTATCGCGGTGGTGATCTCGACCATCTACGCGGTCTTTTCGGTGCTGTGTTTCCTGTCCTACTGGGTCGCGGGCATGTCGGGTTTCGATGCCCTTGCGCACGCCATGACGACGGTCTCGACGGCCGGCTTCTCGACCTACGATCTCTCCATCGGCGTCTTCAACGACCCGCGCATCGAGATCATCGCAATGATCTTCATGATCTCGGGCGCCCTTCCCTTCGTCATCTACATGCAGATGGCGCGCGGCCGTTTCGTGCCGCTGTGGCGCGACGTGCAGGTGCGCCTTTTCTTTTTCATCCTGATCTGCGCGACCGGACTTTTGACCCTGCAGCGCATGCTGGATGCGCCGGGCGGGACGCCGTTCTGGGACGTGCTGCTGGATGTCTCGTTCAACATCGTCGCCATCGCCACGACGACCGGCTACGCCACCGAGGACTTCAGCTCCTGGGGCGGGTTTGCCACCGCGCTATTTTTTATCCTGCTGTTCCTGGGCGGCTGCACCGGCTCGACCGCAGGCGGCATCAAGATGTTCCGCGTCCACGTCATGGCGGCCACGCTCTATACCCAGCTTCGCCGCCTGACCCAGCCCCACGGCGTCTTCGTGGCGCATTACAACAACGTCCAGATCAGCGACCATGTCGCCCAGTCGGTGACGACTTTCCTGGTCATCTTTATCGCCGGGTTCTTCCTTTTGACCGCGAGCCTTGCCGCGCACGACCTGGACTTCATCACCAGCGCATCGGGCGCGGCCGCCGCTCTGGGCAACATCGGTCCCGGTCTTGGCCCGCTGATCGGCCCGGCAGGGAACTATGCCAGCCTGCCCGATTCCGCCAAGCTGCTGCTGTGCCTGGGTATGCTGCTGGGCCGCCTGGAGTTTTTCACCATCCTGGTGCTTCTGACCCCCCATTTCTGGAGAGAATGACCATGGCCGGCAAAACCATGACGACCCACGAGGCGATCGACACGCTGATCGCCTTCGACACTACGAGCCGGTTTTCCAACCTGGAACTCATCGACTGGGTCGCGGAGTATCTCAAGGGCTGGGGCATCGGGAGCTCGCTGAGCAAGGGCGAAGACGAGGCCAAGGCCAACCTGTTCGCCACGCTGGGGCCAAAAGGCGACGGCGGCATCGTGCTGTCGGGCCACACCGATGTCGTGCCGGTGGACGGCCAACCCTGGGACACCGACCCGTTCCAGGTGGTGGAGAAGGACGGCAAGCTCTATGGCCGGGGCACCAGCGACATGAAGAGTTTCATCGCCATCGCGCTCGCCCTGGTGCCGGAGTTTCTTGAACGCGGCCTGAAACGGCCCGTGCATCTGGCGCTCACCTTCGATGAGGAAGTGGGCTGTCTGGGCGTGCATCATCTGATCGAGGACGTGAAGAAGCACGGCATCCGGCCCGAAGCGGCGATCATCGGCGAGCCGACCGGCATGGAAGTGGTCGATGCGCACAAGGGCGTCGCGGGTTTCCGCACCGCGTTCCGGGGTGTGCCGGCTCATTCCAGCATGACCCATATCGGTGTCAGCGCGACCCACGCGGCAGGCCGTTTCGTCGCCTTCCTAGACGATCTCTTCGGGGAATGTCAGGAACGCGCGCGCCCCGACCTGGGCTTCGTGCCGCCCTATACGACCATCCAGGTCGGCATCATGAACGGCGGGACGGCGAGCAACATCATCGCCCGGGACGCCATGGTCGACTGGCATTTCCGCACCATGCCGACCGACGACCCCAAGGAGATCGAGGCCAGCGCGTTGCGTTGTCTCGACGACCTCAAGGCCAAACTCAAGGCACAGCATCCAGATACCGACGTGGTGACGACGATGCATTCGAACGTGCTGCCGCTCAAGCCCGATGACGCTTCGCCTGCGACCCAGCTCGCGCTGGCCCTGACCGGCGCGAACGACACGCACCAGGCATCGTTCGCCACGGAGGCCGGCATCTTCCAGGCAAACGACCTGCCCGCCGTGGTGTGCGGCCCCGGCGACATCGCCCAGGCGCATCAGCCCAACGAGTTCATCACACTTGCCCAGGTCGAGGCCTGCACGGACTTCCTGCGCCGCCTGATGGGCCGGGTGTGCGAGCGCTGAACGCGCCTGCCCGCCTGACGGCGGCCCAGAGCCCGATCCGTTCAGGCCGCACGCGATCCGAACTGTGAATCGGTCTCTCATTTCTTGAATCGGAGCAGGATTCACGTGCAGGTCGATTCGACCAGGCACGATCTTGCTTTACCGCCGGGTGTTCCGTTCCTGACACGCCATGCTCTGGCAGGAGCTGCCGGCACGGAACGATAGAAGCCAGTCGCGGACCTGTTCGACGGCCTGCCTGTCCAGGGCCTCGGGCTTGTGCAGCACATGATAGGATTGCGGCGGCGTCACCGTTTCCCGCCAAGGCTGGATGAGACGTCCCGCTTCGATGTCATCGGCAATCAGAGGCAGAAATCCCATGCCGATTCCCTGGCCGTCAAGCACCGCCTGAAGCTGGACATTGGCGTCCTCGAACACAGTGCCGGGAAGCGGACCGGCCGCTTTCACGCCCATCATGTCCAACCACACCTGCCACCCCGTCTTGTCGCGATGATGCAACAGCGGGAGGGAGAGCACGTCATCGGGCTCGAGACGGCGCCCGTCATGGAAGGACGCGCGGGGCGCCAGAACCGGCGAAACCTCGACCCGCATCAGGAGATCGGCGCGCAATTCGCCGAGCGGCATGTCATCGGTGATCCACGCCACCGCGATGTCGTAGCGCGCCATCTGCCGGTGAACCGGCAGGGGCGAGTGATGGAGTCTGAGATCGATGTCTGGATGGTCCAGCCACAGTTTGCCCAGCTTGGGCACCAGCCAGCGCGAGGCGAAGATCGGTCCCGCGCCGAGGGTCACCGTATGGCGCTGCGACCGTCCCTGGATGCGCTCGACGACATCCCGGATCGAACCGAATGCCGGCGTCAACACACGTGCGAGTTCCTCCCCTTCGGGGGTCAGGCTGACGCGGCGGACTTCACGGTCGAACAGGCGCAGGCCGAGGGCTTTCTCCAACGACCTGATCTGATGGCTGATTGCCGTCGCGCTCAAATTCAGTTCCGCCGCAGCCCGTTTGAAGCTTCCGTTGCGGGCGGCGACTTCGAACGTGCGCAGGGCGGTCAGCGAGGCCGGCATCAGGCAATCTCACGGGTGAAGGAAATTCATCCAATAGGGGAATAGCCATCGTTTGTGAAGCCAGTATGCCGAACGTTATACTCGATCGAGATGAATTTCTTGAGGAGCCAATCCGTTGGCAACGACAGGATCGGGGTCGGTCCGGAGGGGACGGCGCGCGCGCCACGAACAGCGCAGCCGTGCGAAAACGCAGACGCGCCATTCCAAGTTGCTCGGACTGCCGGGCGGCCGGTATCGACCTCTGGACGAAGGCGACATCGCGCTGGTCCACGAGGCCGTGCTGGGTCTGCTCGAGACGCTGGGGCTTTCGCAGGCGCCGCAATCGATGATCGACAGGGTCGTAGCGCGGGGCGGCGAACTGACGTCCGCGGGACGGCTGCTGTTTCCCGGATCCCTGATCGAAGACGCGCTGGCGGGCATTCGCCGGGACGTCGTCCTGTGGAGCCGGCGCGAGGGCTATCACCTCGACGTTTCGGGCAGCCGCGTTCATACGGGCACGGGCGGCGCGGCCCCCAGGATTCTGGATCTCGACACCCGGACCTACCGTGAAACCACGATAGGCGATCTCTACGACATGGCCCGCGTCGTCGATCTGCAGGAGCACATCCATCTTTTCAGCCGTCCGGTCGTGGGTACCGACGCCCCCGACCCCCTCGCGCTCGACATCAACACGCTTTATGCCTGCCTTGCCGGCACGTCGAAACATGTGTGCATCAGCGCATCGCTGCCAGAGAACGTCGAGATGATCGCGCGCATCTGTTATGCCGTCGCGGGCAGCGAGGAAGCCTTCCGCGCGCGACCCTTCCTGACAATCATGGCAACCCATGTCGTACCGCCCATGCGCTTTGCGACCGAGGCCTGCGAGGTCGTCGAACAGGCGGTGCTGCGGGGCATACCCGTGCAACTGATTTCGGCGGGCCAGATGGGCGCCACCAGCCCGGTGACGCTGGCGGGCTCGCTTGTCCAGTCCGTCGCCGAGTCCCTCGCGGGCATCGCCTTCGCCTGGCTGGTCGATCCGAAAGCCGCAATCATCTTCGCGCCCAAGCCTCTCGTCTCGGACCTGCGGACCGGTGCGATGTGCGGCGGCGGAGGGGAACAGGCCGTTCTCATGGCGTCGGCGGCGCAAATGGGACGGCACTACAACCTGCCCGTCAGTTCCATCGCCGGATACTCCGATTCCAAAGTGCACGACGCACAGGCCGGTTATGAGAAAAATCTCTCGGTCACGCTGGCGGCTCAGGCCGGCAGCAACATCATCACCCACGCCTGCGGCACGCTGGCCAGCATGCTTGGCAGTTCGATCGAAAGTTTCATCATCGACAACGACATGCTGGGCGGCGTGCTGCGCAGCATTCAGGGCGTGGAGGTCAATGCGGCAACCGTCGCGGCCGACGTCATCCGCGAAGTGGTCAGCGGTGAAGGTCATTATCTGGGACATCCCCAGACCCTGGAACGCATGGAGAGCGACTACGTCTATCCCCGTGTCGCCGACCGTCAGACGCCGGACGCCTGGGCACAGACAGGCTCGCTCGACATGCTCGAGCGCGCCCGCCGGCGTGCGCGCGAAATCCTGAAAGACTACCGACCCAACCATATTCCAGCAGACGTCGATGCGGCGTTGCGGCGGGACTATGAGATCATGCTGCCCGCATGGGCGCCGCAGAGTCAGTCCTGATGGCGAACCGGGGGGCCAGCCAGTTTCCGCATCTTTTCGCGCCGGTCGAGATCGGACCCGTGACCGTTCCAAACCGGATTGTGTCGACAGGCCATCACACCTATCTGACCGACCGGGCGCCGAACCGGGAACTGATCGCCTATCACGAGGCGCGGGCGAAAGGCGGTGCGGGGCTGATCGTGACCGAAATCATCGCCGTCCACGAAACGGCCATGTTCTCGGGCCGGCTCCTCTCCGCCCTGGACGAATCCTGCATCCCGCCCTATCGCGCCCTGGCCGATCGTCTGCACGCACACGGCACGAAGGTTTTCGCGCAGCTGTTCCATCAGGGGCGCGAGATCCTCTCTTCGACAACCGGCATGATTCCCGCGACCTATGCGCCCTCCGCGGTGCCCAACGAACGCTTTCACATGATGCCCCGGCCCATGCCGGTGTCCCTGATCCATGACATTGTCGAAGGGTTCGGCCGCGCGGCGGGATATCTCGCTGCCGCGGGCTACGACGGTGTCGAGATTGTCGGCAATCAGGGTTATCTGCCGGCCCAGTTCCTGTGTGCGGCAACCAACCGGCGCGAGGACGCCTACGGTGGCGATTTCCAGCGGCGGTTGCGGTTTGTGCGCGAGGTAATCGCGACCGCGCGATCCGCCGCACCGGACCTCGCCCTGGGTTTGCGGATTTCCGGTGACGAACTGGACGATTGCGGCCTGAATGCCGAGGACGTGGTCGAGATCTGCGCGGCACTGTCGGACGAACTCGACTATTTCAGCGTCGTCGCAGGCACCTCCGCTTCGCTGGGCGCCTCCGTACACATCGTGCCACCCATGGGCATCGAGAGCGGCTACACCGCACCCTACGGTGCCGCGATCCGGCAACGCACCGGCAAGCCGGTGATCGTGACAGGCCGGATCAACCAGCCCCAGGTCGCCGAGTCGCTGCTTGCCGGAGGACAGGCTGACCTCTGCGGCATGACCCGCGCGCTCGTCGCCGATCCCGACATGCCGGACAAGACCGCGCGCGGCGCGCTCGATGAGATACGCGCCTGTATCGGCTGCAACCAGTCGTGCATCGGGCGCGCACACAAGGGCCTGCCGATCTCCTGTATCCAGAATCCGACGAGCGGACGCGAGACGACGTTGCCCCCGTTGGCCAGGGCGGAACGGGCGAAGCGGGTCATGGTCATCGGCGGAGGACCGGCCGGCATGCAGGCCGCCATCGCGGCGGCGCAACGTTCCCATGACGTGACTCTGTACGAAGCCTCGCCGCATCTGGGAGGCCAGGCGCTGCTGGCGCAGAAGCTGCCGGGCCGCGAGGAATTCGGCGGCATCGTCACCAATTTCGCCAGTGAGCTGCGCCGTGCAGGCGGGCGTGTCGAAACGGGCGTCGCGATGACGGCCGAAACGATCCGCAGCGGCGCGCCTGACACTGTCATCCTGGCGACCGGCGCCCGCCCGTACATGCCGGAATTCGAGGGCTGCGAAGAAGCCCATGTCGTCAACGCCTGGGACGTGGTGAGCGGCAGGACCCATGTCGGTTCGACGGTTGTCGTTGCCGATTGGCGGGCCGACTGGATTGGCCTGGGCCTGGCCGAGGATTTGAGCAGAAAGGGCTCGGCAGTCACCTTGTGCAGCAATGCCGTGATGGCGGGGGAGTCGCTGCAGGTCTACACCCGAAACCACTATGTCGGCCGGTTGTTCCGCCTGGGTGTCGCCATGGTGACCCATGCGCGGCTGTTTGGCGTCGCCGGCGGCACGGTCTACTTCCAGAACACCCTGTCCCTGGAGCCCATCGTTCTGGAAGGCGTGGACACGGTGGTTCTCTCGTTGGGTCACACTGCCGTCGACTCCCTGGTCCATGCGTTGTCGGATGAGGTGTTTGAAGTGCTTGCAATCGGCGATTGCCTGTCTCCGCGCACGGCCGAGGAAGCCGTGTACGAGGGTCTGCTGGCGGGAAGAGGAATCTAGGCCTTGGCGAAATCGGTAACAGGCGGCGAAGCGGTGTATCGCGTTCTTGTGGGGGCGGGCATCGAGACGGTGTTTGGGCTGCTCGGGGGATCGATGCTCGAACTCTTCGATGCCATGCATGCCGGCGGCATCGCTTATGTCGGTGCCAGGGACGAACGCGCGGCGGGACACATGGCCGACGCCTACGCCCGCATCACCGGCGGACCCGGCATCGTGCTGGGCGCGCAGGCCGGGCCCGGCGTGGTCAATCTGGCCACCGCCGTCGCCGAGGCGCAGCTTGCCTACTCCCCTCTGGTCGTCATCGCGGGGGCGATAAGCCGGCGCGACCACGGTAAGGACACCTTCCAGGAAATCGATCAGGTCGCCCTGTTCCAGCCGATCAGCAAACGCTCGATCATGGTGACCGACCCCGAACGTCTGCCGGTCATGCTGACCGACGCGCTGCGCCTGGCCATGAGCGGGCGGCGGGGTCCGGTCGTGCTCCATGTGCCGCGCGACCTCTTCTCCGCCCGGATCGAAGCGCCCGATGCAACGCCCCTGGTTCCGGCGCGTCCGGGAGGCCCGTTGCCCGAGGACGTTGCCCAGGTCGTCGCCATGCTCTCGCGGGCGCAGCGGCCGGTGATCGTTGCGGGCGGCGGATTGAAGTGGGCCGGCGGCTCCGCCTCGCTCTGCGCCCTGGCGCAAGGTCTGAAAATTCCGGTCGTGGCATCGACCGGCCACGGCGATGTGATGCCTCACGTCCATCCGATGTTCTCCGGTCAGGGCGGGCCGCGCGGCAACCGCGTCGCGAGTCGTCTGACCCGCGAAGCCGACCTGATCCTTGCCATCGGCGCACGGCTTGCCTTCAACTCGACCTTCCATAGTCACGACTATGTCTCCGCCACCGCGGACATCGTCCAGATCGACCTGGAGGCCAGCGCCATCGGCCGATACTTTCCGGTCGCGCTCGCCATACAGGCCGACGCCAAGGCCAGCGTAGACGCCATCCGTGCCCATGCTGGCGATCTCGAACCTTCCGGGTGGGCAGCGTGGAACGACGCCTTCACAAACGACATGGCCTCGCTCTTGAAGGAACGGGCCGGGGAGGCTTCCGATCCGTCATCGCCGATGCATCCCCGGCGCGCACTCGGCGAAATTCGCGAGGCGCTGCCCGCCGATGCGATCGTCACGCTCGATACCGGAAACGCCTGCCTCCAGGCGGCGGACCGTCTGGCCCATCGCCAATGCCCGGGGTTGCTGACGCCGCTTGATTTCGGCCTCGTCGGATTCGGCTACGCGGCCGCGCTTGGGGCGAAAGCGGCAGCGCCTGACCGTCCGGTCATCGCGATCATCGGTGACGGCGGATTCGGGTTCACGATGGCCGAGGTCACAACCTCCCTGCGCTACGATTTGCCGGTGATCGCCGTTGTCCTGGACAACGGCGCCTGGGGCGCCGAGAAGGCCTATCAGCAGGAATTCTTCGGAGGGCGACTGTTGGGGGCCGACATCGAAAGCCCGCCATTCGACAAGGTGGCCGAACTGTGTGGTGCCGACGGTTACGCCGCCGATACGCCAGAGGCGTTGTCGGACGCGCTGGCCAGGGCACTGGCGAAAGGCGCCAGCGCGGTTATCCATGTCAAAATCGATCCGGCGGCGCTGAGCACACTGCGCAAGGACCTTTTTGAGAAGCCCGGATCGGGGAAGTCATGAGCAGCTATGACGTGATCGTTGTGGGCGCGGGCAACGCCGCCTTTTGCGCGGCCCTTGCCGCGCGGGAAAAATGTGCAAGGGTCCTGATGCTGGAGCGGGCGCCCGAACCCCTGAACGGCGGCAACAGCCGGTTCACGGCCGGCGCGATCCGGTTCGCCTATGACGCTGCCGATGACATCAAGGCGCTGTGTCCCGGCCTTTCCCGCGAACAGATGGCCATCACGGATTTCGGCACCTACACCACCGACCGGTTTTTCGACGACATGTTCCGCGTCACCCGTTACCGCACGGATCCGGATCTGTGCGAGAAGCTCGTCACAGGCTCGCGCGACACCATGTCCTGGATGGCGGGTCTGGGTATCCGCTTCATGCCGATCTATGGACGTCAGGCGTTCAAGATCGACGGCAGGTTCAGGTTCTGGGGCGGCCTGACTCTCGAGGCTTGGGGCGGCGGTCCCGGACTGGTTGACCGCCACACGGAGCTCGCCCGGCAAAAGGGGATCGAGATCCACTATGGCGCAAGGGCCCGCGCGCTGACGTTTGACGGACACAAGGTTTCGGGCGTGCGGGTCAAGTCCGGGGGTGTGCTGCACGACGTCGAGGGCAAGGCCGTGGTTCTGGCAAGCGGCGGCTTCGAGTCCAACACCGCATGGCGGACGCGCTATCTGGGCCCCGGCTGGGAAATGGCGAAGGTGCGCGGCACCGCCTTCAACACGGGCGACGGGATCCGCATGGCGCTCGATATCGGCGCTTCGCCGCACGGCAACTGGTCGGGATGTCATGCGGTCGGCTGGGACTTCAATTCCCCGGAATACGGCGATCTGGCCGTGGGAGACGGATTCCAGAAACACTCCTATCCGTTCGGCATCATGGTCAACGCGCACGGCCGCCGGTTTGTCGACGAAGGGGCCGATTTCAGGAACTACACCTATGCCAAATACGGACGCGCCGTTCTGGAACAGCCCGACCAGTTCGCCTGGCAGGTTTTCGACCGGAAGGTCACGCATCTGCTGCGCGACGAATACCGCATCAAACAGGTCTCGAAGGTCTCCGCGGCAACCCTGGAAGACCTGGCCGACAAGATGAACGGGGTCGACAGGGCCGGGTTCCTGGCCGAGATCGAAGCCTATAATGCGGCAGTCAACACCGACGTTCCGTTCGATCCCAACATCAGGGACGGACGGGGGACCGATGGCCTTCGCGTGGCGAAATCGAACTGGGCCAACACGCTGAGCGAGGGTCCGTTCGAGGCCTATCACATCACCTGCGGCATTACCTTCACCTTCGGCGGGTTGCGCATCGTGCCGGGAACCGGCCAGGTGCTGAGCGACGATCAGGAGCCGATCCCGGGTCTTTATGCCGCGGGCGAACTGGTCGGCGGCCTTTTCTACTTCAACTATCCCGGCGGCACGGGGCTCATGTCGGGTGCGGTGTTCGGACGCCAGGCCGGTGAATCCGCCGCCCGTTCGAGCACGTCCTGACCCGTGTCTGCGGTGCTTCGCACCTTGCCCGGGGTGACACATATCTTAAGGTCATGCGCTCATCGGGAGACACGTCATGAACAGGACCGATCTTTGTTATCTCTCCGCCGTCGAGCAGAAAGCGCTGCTGGACAAGAAAGAGGTTTCGGTCAGCGAACTGGTGGACGCCCAGATCGCCCAGATCGAGCGTCACAACCCTGCGCTTAACGCCTTTGTCACGCTGCGTCTCGACGAAGCTCGCGACGAGGCCAGGGCGGCCGACAAGGCGCGCGCGGAGGGCACCGCACGCGGCGTGCTGCATGGGCTGACGGTCGGCGTGAAGGACTGTTTCGCGACCAGGGGCATACGCACGACCTTTGCCTCGAAGGCCTTCGAGCATCATGTTCCCGACTACGACCACCTGGTGGTTGAGCGCGAAAAGGCCCAGGGCATGATCGTCCTGGGCAAACTCAACACGCCCGAATACACGATGGCGTCGAACCTGTGCGATAACCCGGTGTTCGGCAAGACCAGGAGCCCCTACGGTAAGGATCGTGCGCCGGGTGCGAGCAGCGGCGCCAGCGGAGCGGCGTTGGCGGCGGGACTTTGTTCTCTGGCCGACGGTTCGGATATCGGCGGTTCGGTACGCAATCCCGCGGCCTGGAACAACGTCGTCGGGCACCGTCCGACCTCCTGGATGATCCCCGACGTGCCCAATCCCCTGATGTGGCACAACATGAACACCCCAGGCCCCATGGCGCGCACCGTGGCCGACACCGCGCTGTTTCTATCCGCGCTGGCCGGTCCCGACCCGCGCTGCCCGGTGGTGGTGAACGCCCCCTTCGCACCGGGTCTGCCGGATCTTGTGATCGACATGAAAGGTCTGCGCGTGGGCTGGAGCAGCGGGGGCGACGCGATCGCGCTGGAATCCGATCTCGCTGCCAATTTCGAGGCGCAACGCGCGGTCTTCAGCGATCTGGGCTGCGTCGTCGAGCAGCGCGATATCGACCTTTCCGACCTGGGAATCGCCTATGAGGTGCTCGCGTTCCAGCGAGTTTCGCGGGAGGTCGAGCCCGCCGTTGGCCGTGGCTTGGATGGCAGGCTGGAAGCGCACTATCACAAGACCCGCGGGGAGACCGGCGCCGAGCTGATGGATGCCGAAACCAGACGTCACCGGCTCTGGAACGACGTGGCGCTGGCCTTTGCCGAACACGATGTCCTGGTCTGGCCCGACGATCCGGTCGACGCCTATGCCTATGACGACGAAGAAGGGAGCGAGTCGCTCGACTGGAGCTTCCTCTTCGTCTCTCCCATGTTGGGCTTGCCGACCATTACCGTGCCTTGCGGCTTCTCGCCGTCAGGCTCGCCAAGAGGACTGCAAATTCTCGGACGGCCGGGCATGGACCTGCTGATTCTCCAGGTCGCAAGAGCCTATGAGCAGGCCACGCAGTTCGGGACGAAACGGCCGGAACTGGACTAATTCCACGGTTTGTCGCAGTCTTGCCGTATTCCATTGTGACGATTGCGCTCAACGAATTGCGCCAATTTTCCCGGCAGACCGACCTGAAACACTCGACTCCGGGATTTGTCTGAGGGGAAGCTGGTGCGCAGAATCGTGACGGCGGCATCCGTCCGAACAAATCATGCCAAGGGAGGCATCATGACGACTCTGGAACAACTCAAACAGGCCGCGCTCGACGGTCGTATCAACCGCCGTGACTTCGTCAAGCAGTCAACGGCATTGGGCCTGACGGTCGCGGCCGCCGGCACGCTGGCCGACAGCGTGGCGCTGGCCGAAGAGCCCCGGAGGGGCGGCAACTATCGCGTCGCACTGGACGACGGCAACACGACCGATAACCTCGATCCGGCAACCTACGAAAGCAGCTATCAGGTCGGGCAGGCCCGCGTGTTCGGCAACTATCTGACCGAAATCACGCCGGAAAACGTGGCCGGAGGCGATCTGGCCGAAGGCTGGGAAGCCACGCCGGATGCGACAAGCTGGACGTTCAAGATCCGCAAGGGTGTCGAGTTCCATAACGGCAAGACCGTGACGGCTACCGATGTCGTGGATTCGCTCAACCATCACCGCGGCCCGGACTCGACCTCGGGCGGCAGCGCGCTGCTGGCCAACGTCGCCGATATCGTGGCCGAGGACGCCAACACCGTGCGCATCGACCTCACGAGCGGCAGCGCGGACATCCCCTATGTCATGACCGACTACCACATGCTGATCCTGCCTTCTGACGGCGAAGGCAATATCGACATCAGCGGCATCGGCACCGGCCCCTATGTGATCGAGAACTTCGAGCCTGGCATCGAAACAATCTTCACGCGCAACCCGAACTACTTCAAGGAAGGCAAGGCAAACTTCGATTCGGTCGAATATCACGCCGTCGCGGACGCCAACGCCCGTGAGTCCGGCCTGGTCACCGGCCAGTTCGACTCGATCATCTCGGTCGATACCAAGACCGTCGATTTCCTGGCGCAGAACCCCGGCGTGCGTGTCGACGAGGTCGCCAGCGGCCAGCACTCCACCCTGGCCATGCATGTCGACGTCGAGCCCTTCACCGACAACGACGTGCGTCTGGCCCTGAAGTACGCCATGGACCGCCAAGGTGCGATCGATACCGTCCTGCGCGGCCACGGCACGATCGGCAACGACAACCCCGTCGGGCCGACCATGCCCTATTTCGATCCCGATCTGGAACAGCGCAGGTACGATCCCGACAAGGCCATGTGGCATCTCAAGCAGGCCGGCCGCGAGGATCTTTCGGTCGCGTTCTCGACTTCGGACGTGCCCTTCCCCGGCGGCGTCGATTTCTCGGTGCTGTATCAGGAACGGGCCAAGGCCGCGGGCATCGATATCGATGTCGTGCGTGAATCGGCCGACGGTTACTGGTCGAACGTCTGGCTGGTCCAGCCGTTCTCGCTGGTCTCCTGGGGTGCGCGCCCGACGCCAGACATGATCCTGTCGCTGGCCTATGCCGGCGGGGCGGCGTGGAACGAAACCCACATCGACAACGAACGCCTGAACGAACTGATCGTGATGGCCCGTGCCGAACTGGACAACGAAAAACGTGCGCAGATGTATTCGGAAGCGCAGATGATCCTGCGCGACGAGGGCGGCACGATCGTTCCGTTCTTCATAAACTACCTTTTTGCATCGGTTCCGAACCTGGCGCGCGCCAGCGAGGGACTCTCGGCGGACTGGACGCTGGACGGCTACCGTTCGGCCGAACGCTGGTGGTTCTCCGACGAAATGGCTTAAGCCCGATCAGACAAACGCACGAGAGAGGCCCGGTTCCCGCCGGGCCTCTTTTTTTGGCCGAGTTTCAGGAAACATACCGACCGAGGGCATCGCGGCAGAGCGTCAGTCCTTGCCCAACATCCTCTTGATCACGGCGCTGATCTCGCTGTCGTCGCAGGGTTGGGCGAGGATGCATGACCGGTCCCATGACGCGAGGGCGCCATGGAATTGCGAATAGCCGGTGAGCAGCGCAAATGGAATGTTGCGCCGCGAGAGTTAGGAGGCGACCGGCTCGCTGGCGCCGCTAGGAACCCAGATTGACATTTGTCACAACATAAACGATTCGAAGAGCTCTGTCAAGATTTCTTCAGAGCTCCCCGTCATATTTTTTAGAGATCGACAAATATTTGAAAGAGCTGTTGACAGTATCTCGATGATTTCGTATCAGTGGCGATGTGAGCTGTGCTCACGCTGCGGGCTGAGCTGTATAACAGCATCTACCTCGCAGTTTCCTATTAAACCCTAACAAGGAGTGAATCTTATGAAAGTTACGTTTCCCGCGATGAAGGGCACCATCGGTGGCCGCACATACTACTCATGCATGATGCCTCTGCGCGTCATGCCCAGGATGTTCACGTTCAGGGATTGGGCCGAGTTTATGCCCGAAGATCGCGAACAAAGGACCTTGACTAAAAAACGAATCCCACAGATCTCAAGATACATCACTGAAAATGAGGATGGATACCTCTTCGCGTCCATTACAGCGTCCTACAATCACCCCGTCGAGTTCTCGTTGCTTTCTTCGAGCGAAGAGAGTCTAGGCACAGTTACAATGGATTTCGATAGGGCCGAGTTTGTCATCAATGACGGGCAACACCGCTGCGCGGCAATCGCCCATGCTCTGAAGGATAACCCCACCCTGGGTGACGAGACGATCTCTGTTCTTCTCTTTGAGTATGAGAGCCGAGAACGAATGCAGCAGATGTTCTCTGACCTTAATCAGTTCTCAAAGCCGACCTCGAAGTCACTCAATATACTTTATGACAAGCGAGACCCATTCTCTCGGTTGACTTTGGAGGTGATCAAGCTGGTCGATGTTTTCAACGACATGGTCGACCGTGATGCGATCTCTATCGGTATCCGTTCACCAAAGCTGTTCACCCTTTCGACAATGTACGAGGCCAACAAGGAGCTCCTGAAATTTCATGACGTGGCCGGTGAGAGCGAGGATGACGAAGAGGGCCATCACGAGATCACCGCCGTTGCCGTAAAGTTCTGGAGAACTGTATCCGAGAATATGCCTGGGTGGGGTTCGGTTAAAGCTCAGCACATGCGGGCGATGGAGCTCCGCCAGGAAAGCCTTGCATCACACGCAACCACCATGCGCGCTATTGGTGGGGCGGGGGCCGAGTTAATGCGCGAGCACCCTGATGACTGGAAGGAGCGGCTCCAGGCACTTGCCGAGATCGATTGGAGGAAATCGAACCCTGAATGGAATGGCGTCTGCATCATCGCCGGTTCTGTCTCGGCAAACCGGCAATCCAGGCAGGCAACGAAGGCATTCGTAAAGCGTGCCCTTAGCCTGCCTCTGACCGACGCTGAGACTCGGTCACTGACCCCGCCGGAAGAGCAGATCTCGGAGGCGGTCCCGAAGCGGAAACCGATTGAGTACGGTGTCGAGTACTTGTCGGAGAAAATCAGCAAACCCGGCACAGAGGTCCGGCGTCGTCTGCGTATCGTCTTTCCTGACGGCGCTAAGGGCGGTCGATACGACTTCGGTACGAAGGAGGAAGCGGACGAGGTCGCCAAGATGATTGAGTCCATGTAGGACCGGAAGAAGGCGTCGCCGAAGACCGCCGCGAAGAAGGGCGGGTTCGGCGCGTTTGCCTGAACCTCCTGCAGCCGGGGCACGCGCCTGGAGCGGGTCGCGCGCTTTGCCTACGAGGGTGTTGCGGCCCCGCGCGCGGAGATCGCCCTCAATCCCGGCGCGTGCCGCTCAATCAGGGCTGTGACAGCCGTGACGCCATCGTCGCCCCGGCCAGAGCGCAAGCCGGGCCGGGGCCTCGAGAGTTCGGCGCGGCGCTATCGAGATCCCGGCTCGCTGTCGTTTTCTCAAGGATTCAGCCGGTAACCGCCGGGCTCGGTGATGAGGAGGCGGGCTTCGGAGGGGTCGTCCTCGATCTTCTGGCGCAGGCGGTAGATGTGCGTTTCCAGCGTGTGGGTAGCGACCCCGGCGTTGTAGCCCCAGACCTGGTCGAGCAGCACCTCGCGGCCCACGGCCTTGTTGCCCGCGCGGTAGAGGAACTTCAGGATCGAGGCCTCCTTTTCGGTCAGACGCACCTTCTTGCCGGTCTCGTCATGGACCAGCATCTTGGCGGCGGGACGGAACGTGTAGGGGCCGATGTTGAAGACGGCATCCTCGCTCTGTTCGTGCTGGCGCAGCTGGGCGCGCACCCGGGCGAGCAGCACGCCCAGGCGGAACGGCTTGGTGACATAATCGTTCGCACCCGATTCCAGGCCCAGAATGGTGTCGGCCTCGCCGTCGGCGGCGGTCAGCATGATGATCGGTATCTTCTGGCCCGCACGGCGCATCAGGCGGCACAACTCGCGTCCGTCCATGTCGGGCAGGCCGACATCGAGCAGCACGAGATCGAAGCGGTCGTCCTTGCTGACTTCGAGCGCCTCGCTGCCGGTGCCGCATTCCTCGACATCGAACTCCTCATGGAGATGAAGCTGTTCGGCAAGGGAATGGCGTAGCGCCTCGTCGTCGTCGACGATCAGAATGGTTCGGCCGGACATCAGGTCCCCCGGTTGGTTGACTGCATCATAAGGGGATTCACACCCCATCGACACCACCATTATATGGAGCCCCTCCATTTATATGGCCCCCCTGGTGCCAAGCGCAGGCCCCCGGACCATGACGATCAACTCATTTGTGAACACACTTGAAGCGTCCGCGAGTTCGGCGACGAGCGAGAAGTGGTCGAGGCCGTTGCGGCGATCACATCGCCGGCAGTCGGTCCCTACTGGCCCGTGCCGTTGCAAGGCGTTAGGTTTCTTCTCCCCAGGCGAGGTAGCGATGACAGCCAAAGAGCTCGGCCACGACGATGTAGGCAAACCCGATTTCACGGGCCGGTTCGATTCTTCGACCGAAGGGCTCGACGGGGTCCAGCTTTTCGATCTCTCGTCCCACGCACTGGCGCGCGACACGCTCGATTTCGCGCTCTCCATGGAGGACGAGGGTTACAACATCTTCGTCCTGGGCGAGGATCGGTCCGGGCGCATGGACGCGACCCGCGGCTATCTCACCGCCCATGTCGCGGGCAAGCCGCCCAGCGACGACTGGATCTATCTCAACAACTTCCAGCGCACGCACAAGCCCCGCCCGGTGCGGCTGCCCGCGGGTAAGGGGCGCGCGTTCCGCAACGACATGGCCGAGCTGCTGCCTGCGCTGACCGACGCCCTGCGCAAGGCCTTCACCTCGGACGCCTATGCCGATCGGATCCGCCTGGTCCAGGAGGAGACCAAGACCAAGCTCGATGCCTCCTACAACAATCTGCGCAAGATGGCGCACGACCACGACCTGGGCGTCTGGTCGGGGCCCCAGGGGCTGTCGCTGGTAATGATGGGCGACGACGGCAAGCCCGTGAGCCAGGAGGAACTGCTCGCCCTGTCCCAGGAACGCCGCGAAAAACTGGAAAAGGCGGTCGAGACGCTCAACCCCGCGATGGTGGAGATGCGCGCAACGGCGCGCAAGGAGGAACTCGACCTCACCCGGCGCGTGCGCGAGATCAACCGCAACCTCGCCGACGAGACCACCCGCACACTGCTGAGCGAACTGGAGTCGGCCTATGGCGGCCATCAGGGTCTGATCCGCTGGCTGGTCGAACTCAGGAGCGACATTCTCGACAACCTGCACCTCTTCCAGGGCGAGGCGCCGCCCGACCATGCCGAGCAACAGGCCCAGGGGCCTGGCGAGCTCACGCGGCATTATTCGGTGAACCTGATCGTCGACAACGTCGACACCAAACACCCCAATGTCGTGCTGGAGCCCAACCCGACCTATGAGAACCTGTTCGGCGCGATAGAGTACCTGCCGGTATCGGGCTCGCTCCACACCGATTTCACGATGATCCGGGGCGGCGCGCTGCACCGCGCCAACGGCGGCATCCTGGTGCTGCGCGCCGAAGCCATCGCAGCCCAGCAGGTCGCCTGGCATTTTCTGAAAGGCGCCCTGCGCGACCACGAGATCCGCATCGAGGAACTGCACCGTTACGGCGGCGTACCGCTGACCGGCACGCCCAAACCCAAACCGATTCCGCTCGACGTCAAGGTCGTGCTGGTCGGCGCGCCGGTCTGGTATTACCGCATGCTGGGCGCCGACCAGGACTTCCGCACCTATTTCAAGGTCAAGGCGGAAATCGACCCCCATGTCCGTGCCAATGACGAGGATGTCGCGCTTTTCGCCCGCCTGATCCAGCACCAGGCGGTCGAGCAGGGCCATGTCTGCCAGGACGACGCCATCAACCTGCTGCTGGGCCATGCCGCGCGCTGGGCCGACGACCGGTGCAAGCTCTCGTCGCGCTTCGAACTGATCTCCGACCTGCTGGCCGAGGCCGCCGAACTTTCGGGCAGCGACACGATCACCGCGGCCTGTGTCGCGCGCGCCATTGCCGAACGGCGGCGGCGCAATGGACGCGCGGAAAAACGCAGCCTGGAGCGCATCACCGACGGTTCCGTGCTGATCGACACCGACGGTACCGATACGGGTCAGGTCAACGGGCTGGTCTACCTGCAGCTTGGCGATCACGCCTTCGGCCTGCCAAGCCGCATCACCGCGCGCACCTATGTAGGGGCCTATGGCGTGGTCAACATCGAGCGGCGCGTCGCCATGGGCGGCCCGATCCAGCAGAAAGGCGTGCTGATCGTCGAGGGGTACCTCAACGGCCTCTTCGCGCGCACCTTCCCGCTTTCTTTCTCCTGCTCGATCACCTTCGAGCAGTCCTATGGCGGCGTGGAAGGCGATTCCGCCTCTCTGGCGGAAACCTGCGCCATCGTCTCCTCGCTTTCGGGCGTGCCGATGCGCCAGAACATCGCCATGACCGGATCGCTGAACCAGGCTGGCGAGGTCCAGGCGATCGGCGGAGCGAACCATAAGATCGAGGGTTTCTTCCGGACCTGCCAGGAACGCGGGCTGACCGGCGAACACGGTGCGATCGTACCCGCCGTGAACGAACGCAACCTGATCCTCAAAGACGAGGTGGTCGAGGCGATCGAGGCCGGCCAGTTCCATATCTGGAGTGCCGCGACCGCGTCGGACGCCATCGAATTGCTGACCGGCATGCCCGCCGGCGAACCCGACAAGGACGGCAACTATCCCGACGGCACCGTGTTCGGCAAGGTCATGGAACGGCTCAAGGCCTTCGACCGCGCCTTGTCGGAGCGCGGCATCGACCGGCGTCAGGCCAGGGCGCCGTGAACGACCTCTTCGTCAGCGCGGACAGCGTGTGCCGCATGAGCGCGCGGCGTTACCGATGCGCCCTGGGTTCGGGCGGTGTCGTGATGGAAAAACACGAGGGCGACGGCGGCACACCTGCGGGCTCCTGGCCCCTGCGCCGCGTTCTCTTTCGTCCCGACCGCGCCGAAGCGCCCCGCTGCGCGCTTCCCGTCGCCGCGCTTGCACCCGAAGACGGCTGGTGCGACGACCCGTCCCATCCGGCCTACAATCGGCCCGTCACCCTGCCCTTTGCCGCCAGCCACGAGGCGATGTGGCGCGACGATCATCTCTACGATCTGGTCGTGGTCGTCGGGCACAACGACGATCCACCCTTGCCGGGCGCGGGCAGCGCCATCTTTCTCCATCTGGCGCGCCAGGGACACTGGGGCCCCACTGCCGGCTGCGTCGCCTTCACGCGCGACGATCTCCTGGAAATCTTGGGCGCCATCGGTCCCGACAGCCGGCTGATCGTCGAGAATTGATCCCCTAGAGCGGATCGCTCGCCACCCTGACCTCGCGAACAATCGCACCCCAACATCCATCACGCAAACGCTGCCCGACGCGTTTCGTAGTCCTGGTGCGGACCAGGCTCCCGGCTCGCATTCGCGTTACTCACTTGGGCGGGGATGACAATCAAGCAGTTATCACGTCTTGCTGCACGAACCACCGCCCAGGACGCAGAACTTGGCGCAGTGGTGGTGGTTGAGTTTGACGGTGCCCGACGCCTCTTTCAGCGTTGATCCCATCTCGAACTCTTCGTCATAGGGGAGCAGCGTGCAGGCGACGACGGCGGGTTTGTCCGCACTTTTGCGTTTGACGACCATGCGCGAGCTTGCACACATGATCCCCTTGGGATCAACGCCCAAAATGCCCCAGCAGGCGGTGGTGATCTCGGGCACCTCGGCCTTTTCGTCCATCTCGGGAAACAGCACGAGCTGCACGGGGTCGGCGGCGTCGATGGCCAGATTGAGACCAGCGATCATCGCGCGGTAGCCCTCGCGCAGGCTGGCCTCGTCCTCGTTCCAGTAGGTGCGTCCGGCCAGATGGATGTTGAATCCGTTCTCGCCCAGCCAGGTGAGGCCCTTGATCATGGGGTCCCAGGAGCGCGCGCCGCGTTCCATCTGATGGCGCACCTTGGTGTAGTGATCGACCGAGACCCGCAGGATGAGCCGTTCGCCGAAGCGCTGCTGCAGATCGAGCAGGCCGTCCGCGCATTTCATCATCGGGCGCATGGCGTTGGTCAGGATCATGACGCGGAAGCCACGGCGGAGCGCGTCCTCCACCATCGCCATGAACTCCGGATTCATGAACGGCTCGCCGCCGGTGAAGCCGATTTCCTGCGTGCCCAGGCCGTCCCGCTCGATCTCGTCGAGATAGATCGCGACCTCATCGGCCGTGATGTAGACCAGCCGGTCGTTCTTTGGGCTGGATTCGATGTAGCAGGCGGCACAAGTCAGGTTGCAAAGCGTGCCGGTGTTGATCCAGAGCGTCGCGAGCTCCGCCAGCGTGATGCTCGCGCGCGGTTCGCCCTTGGACGTTGTATCGGGATCGACAAACTTCGCGTCGGGCCGCACGGCCAGCGTTTGCATCTGCATCGGCAACTTCCATCCTAGTCTGAGCCCGAAGATGGGCGGAAATGTGCGCCGCGACAATTCACATCCGGTTCAGGAGGAAAGCGCCGCCATTGCGTCCGGTCGCGTCTGGGATCACGATAACCTGCCTCACTTGGAGTGAATCATGACCGCCAGCACCATCACGGTCCACCCCGTCACGCCGACCATCGGGGCGGAAATCGAGGGCATTGATCTCGCCACCGCCTTGGACGATGCAACCTTCGATGCGCTCCACCGGGCCTGGATGGCTCATCAGGTGCTGTTTTTCCGCGATCAGACGCTTGATCCGGCCTCGCTCCAGGCACTCGGGCGGCGCTTCGGGCCGCTCCACGTCCATCCCCAAGGCGACATGGAAGGCTTCGAAGGTGTTCTGAAGATCCATGCCGACCGCAATTCCAGGACCTATGCCGGACGCAGATGGCACGCCGACGTCACCTGCGACGCCGAGCCGCCCACGGCCAGCATCCTGCACATGCAACAGGTACCCGAAAGCGGCGGCGATACCCTGTTCGCCAACATGGTCGCCGCCCATGACGCGCTCTCAAGGCCCATGCAGACGTTTCTCGCGGGCCTCACCGCCATCCACACCAGCGAGCGCAACTTCGCCGGCTACTACGGCACGAAGCTTGAGGAGACCCGCGACCGCAGCTTCCCCGAGACGGACCATCCCGTGGTCGCCGCACATCCGGTGACCGACGCCAAGGCACTCTACGTCAACGAGATCTTCACAAGCCACATCGTGGAACTCTCGCCTGACGAAAGTGGCGCTCTGCTCGATTTTCTCTATCGCCACATGAACCAGCCACGCTTTCAGTGCCGATTCCGCTGGCGGCCCAATTCCGTCGCCCTGTGGGACAACCGCGCGACCCAGCATCTGGCCATGTTCGACTACTGGCCCGAAACCCGCGCCGGCTACCGCGTCACGATCAAGGGTGAGCGGCCCCGAGCGGCCTGAACCGCCCATTCCCGCTCGATAGGGCACGTTCCCGCGCAGGGACATGTCGGGGCCATCGAAACAGTCCACCGTCCAGCCGGTCGGGAAGGCCGGGCTGTCATAAGGAGACGATCACACGCCCGACGATGCATCAAACCCTGAACACATACGTTCCCCGCTTGAGCATGGCCTCGATCTCTGCCCCCAATGGCGCGACAGTGCCGAAACAGCGACGGGTTCCAGACCGACCATGACCCAGGATCAGGACCTGAATGCCGTGCCTGAAGGGTACATGACCGGTTTCGGCAACCATTTCTCGACTCAGGCCGTGCCGGACGCCCTGCCGGTCGGACGCAATTCGCCCCAGCGCCCGGCACTGGGCCTCTATGCGGAACAGATCTCGGGCAGCGCCTTTACCGCGCCGCGCGCGACCAACCGGCGAAGCTGGTTCTACCGCATGCGCCCTTCGGTGCGCCATGCCACCGGATTTTCAAGCATCGACGCAGGGGACATCCGCACGGCGCCGTGCCGTGCGGAAAGCGATGTTCCGATCGGACCCAAACGCTGGCAGCCCCTGCCCCTGCCCGACAAGCCGACCGACTTCATTCAGGGGCTGGCGACCATGGCGACCTCCGGCGATACAGCCCTGCAGGTCGGGATGGCGGTACATCTCTACGCTGTCAATGCGTCGATGGACGACCGTTTTGTTCTCGATGCCGATGGAGAACTCCTCATCGTGCCCGAACAGGGCGGACTCCTTATCGCGACCGAATGCGGCGTTCTGGATGTCCACCCCGGCGAAATCTGCATCATCCCGCGTGGCATGATCTTCCAGACCATGCTGCTCGATGACACCGCACGCGGCTATGTCTGCGAGAACTACGGTGCGGCGATGACGCTGCCCGAGCGTGGTCCCATCGGCGCGAATGGTCTTGCCGACGAGCGCGATTTCCTCGCACCCGTCGCGGCCTTTCAGGATCGCGACAAAGCCTGCCAACTCGTGATGAAGGCGCAGGGAAAACTCCATGCCGCCATTCTCGGGCACAGCCCGCTCGACGTGGTGGCCTGGCACGGCAATCTGACGCCGTTCAAATTCGATCTCGCGCGCTTCTCACCGATGGGATCGGTCGCCTTCGATCACCCAGACCCTTCGATCTACACCGTTCTGACATCGGCATCGGACACGCCGGGCATGGCGAATGTCGACTTCGTCATCTTCCCGGAGCGCTGGTCGGTAGCCGAGGACACCTTCCGCCCGCCCTGGTACCACCGCAACGTGATGTCGGAATGCATGGGCCTCGTCAAGGGCGTCTATGACGCCAAGCCAGGTGGCTTTGTTCCCGGCGGCATGTCGCTCCACAACAGCTTCCTGCCCCACGGACCCGATGCCGATGCGTTCGCGGCGGCTACGTCCGCGGACCTCAAACCCGTGAAGATGACCGATACGCTGGCTTTCATGTTCGAGACCCGCTATCCGCTGGCGCTGACGAAGTTTGCCACGAATTCGGGCCTCATGGACAATGCCTATGAGTCCTGCTGGAAGGGCCTGGAACGGCGCTTTCCCATGCAGGACTGACGCATGGCATATCGCATGAACCTTTTGGCTGAAATTTGGCATGCCGACCCGCATCGCCATGATTGAATTCATCGTCTCTTCCGACCTTCGGGGTGCGCCATGGCCGAAACCAAACAGATCAAGGGCTGCTGCCCGCTCGACTGCCAGGACACCTGCTCCTGGATCGCCCATGTCGAGGATGATTGCGTCGTTCGCGTCGAAGGAACCAGGGACCACCCTTTCACCCGCGGCGTGCCGTGCGCAAAGGTCGGCGACTACCAGACCCGCACCTGTGCGAAGGACCGCCTGCTCCATCCCCTGCACCGCACAGGTGAGAAGGGCAGCGGGTCGTTCGAGCGTATCGCCTGGGACGAAGTGCTCGACACCATTGCCGAACGCTGGAAAACCATCATCAGGGAAGACGGCGCAGAAGCCCTGATACCGCTCTTCTATCTGGGTTCAATGGGCGTGGTGCAGCACCACGCGCTGATGCGTCTTCCACGGTCTGGGCGCATCGCGCCTGCATGGCGAGGTATGCGGTGCCTCCATGAGCGCGCTGTGGGCGGAAGGCCATCCCGTCGGGGTCGACCCCGAACAGATGGTGGATTCCAAGCTCATCGTCCTTTGAGGCATCAAACATGCTCTCGACCTGCCATCACCATTGGCGGCTCATGTCTCGGTCGGCGCAGCGCACTAGCGTCTCCCGGACCGAAGTGAGACTGGTGAACTCCGGGCATGCATGAGGACGTAACATGAAACTCAGCGACTTCAAGGTTCTGACCTTCGACGTCTATGGCACGTTGATCGATTGGGAAAGCGGCATGATCGCAGGCCTCAA
Organism: Alphaproteobacteria bacterium; assembly: GCA_965204785.1. Lineage (GTDB taxonomy): Bacteria > Pseudomonadota > Alphaproteobacteria > SP197 > SP197 > SP197. The sequence continues at coordinate 2,725,493 of OZ242015.1, forward strand.
GCCGCTGACCGACAGGGTCGGCCTCGGCCTCACCCGCGACCAAATCCTCGAAGCCCACGCCTATCACGAGTCCACCACCCAGCGCTGGACGCCGGCCAAGAAGTATTACGAACTCCTGGCGGTCGTGTACCGCCGTCTCGCCGAGGAGTGGGGCGTGGAGGTCACATGGGAAGCCTGCCAGGCTTATGGTCATTCCGTGCGTCAGTGGCCCGCGTTTCCAGACAGCGCCGAGGCACTGGCCTACCTCAGGCAGCACTACAAGCTGGTTGTCCTCACCAACATCGACAACCAGAGCTTCTCCGGTTCGAACGCCAGGCTGAATGTCGCCTTCGACGGCGTCTACACTGCCGAGGACATCGGCAGCTACAAGCCCGCCGACCGCAACTTCGACTACATGATCGAAGCGCTGGAACGCCGGGGAATCGGAAAACACGATGTCCTGCACACGGCAGAAAGCATGTTTCACGATCACGCACCGGCCAACAAGCACGGGCTGGCGAACTGCTGGATCTACCGCCGTCACGACAAGGAAGGGTTTGGCGCGACCATGAATCCCGGCGACATGCCGAGCTATGACTTCCGCTTCAACGGCATGATGGACATGGTGAAGGCCCACCAGGCTGAGCAGGCGGTATGAAGGCGTTCACGGCGGCCTTCCGGCGTTACGGGGTCGAGAACGTCTTCGGCCAATCGATCTCCTCCATGTTCGTTCTCGCCACACCGGAATCCGGCATCCGCCAGTGCACCTGCCGCACGGAGAATTCCGGGGCCGTGATGACCGATGCCCATGCGCGGATCAGTTATCAGGCCGGCGTCGTACTGGTTCAGGAGGTCCCGGGTTCCTCACGCGACCGCAACGCGTTTCAGGAGCGCGACCATCTCGGTCTCTTCAAGGGTGTGTGCAAGTGGGTAAGGCGTGTGGAGGACCTCCCGCGCATCGACGACTATGTCGATATGGCGTTCCGCCGGGCCATGGGCGGACGCCCGGCGCGGCGGTCCCGCTCCGCACGCACGCAGTCGCTCTCGTACCGTCCTCTCGACCGGCCCACCGCCAATCCCGAACAGATCGGGGAATCTGGAGCATAGAGGTCATCGGATCGTGAAGGCGCCGCCCCGAAGGCGGGAAGATGGTGGAGCTGAGGGGATTCGAACCCCTGACCTTCGCATTGCGAACGCGACGCTCTCCCAACTGAGCTACAGCCCCACCGGACCCGTTGTTGGGTGGCGTCGATGTATGAGCGGGCCGGGGTCCTGTCAAGCGGCATCGAACCCTGACGCGCGCGTCACGGGGGTCTACATCGCGCGTCTCCTCGCACGGCGGTCGCTCTCGTTCTCGGCCCCGTCCCGCATCGGCGCGGTGACGTAGCAGCCGCAGGATCACACCTCCAACCCAGCGGATCAGCCGCGCTCTCGAACACGACCTTGACCGCACAGCAATGGCACCCACCTTGAAAGCTGCGCATGGCGTTTTCCCTTTGCGCGTTCGCGCATACACTACGCCTTTCCCAATGTAAGGAACATGCCGTCATGGATGCGATCATCTGGCTCGTCGATACCTGTTTCCGGATCTATTTCTGGATCCTGATCGCCCACGTCGTCCTGAGTTGGCTGGTCTCCTTCAAGATCGTCGACAGCCGCCAGCCCATCGTCAACCAGATCGGTCGTTTCCTCTGGCAGATGACCGAGCCGGTTCTGGGGCCTATCCGGCGTCTGCTGGGCAGGTTCCTCGGAAATCTGGGCGGTATCGACATCTCGCCGATCATCACGATCGTCGCGCTGGAGTTCCTGCGCCGCTTCATCATCGGTACGGTTCTTTATCCGCTTGCCTACGGCCCGTGAGTGGCGTGGCGTTTGACGCGGCGGGCCAGGTCTACTTAAACATCCGAGTCAACCAGCCGGCGGAAGGGGCAAGGCCAATCGCGCCGTCGCCAGGCTGCTTGCAAAGACCTGGTGCGTGCCTGCCTCTTCCGTCGAGGTCATCGCAGGCCACAAGGACCGGCGCAAGGCCCTGAGGTGGTGGAACGAATCAAACAATGGCTGGGAGCCCTGACATGAGCGAAGCAACCATCATCGACGGCAAGGCGTTTGCGCTGAAGGTGCGCGAAGGCGTGGCGCGGAAGGTCGCCAAACTGAAAGCCGATCACGGCATCACGCCCGGACTGGCCGTGGTGCTGGCGGGCGAAGACCCGGCCAGCCAAGTCTATGTCCGTTCCAAGGGCAAATCGACCGTGGAAGCGGGCATGGAGAGCTTCGAGTTCCGCATGCCCGATACCGCGAGCCACGAGGAAGTGCTGGCCAGGGTCGAAGAACTCAATGCCGACCCCGCCGTCAACGGTATCCTGGTCCAGCTTCCCCTGCCCGATCAGGTCGACGAGCAGGCCATCATCAACGCCATTGATCCCGCCAAGGATGTCGACGGCTTTCACGTGATCAACACGGGCCGTCTTTCCACCGGTCAGGACGCCATGGTGCCCTGCACGCCGCTGGGCTGTCAGATGATGCTGCGCGAGCACTTGGGAGCCGATGGCATGAGGGGTGCGGAGGCGGTGATCGTCGGGCGCTCCAACATCGTCGGCAAGCCGATGGCTCAGCTTCTGCTGCAGGACCACTGTACCGTCACCATCGCCCATTCGCGCACGGCCGATCTGCCTGGCGTCGTACGCCGCGCCGATATTGTCGTGGCCGCGGTGGGCCGGTCCGAGATGGTGCGCGGCGACTGGATCAAGCCCGGCGCGACCGTGATCGATGTCGGCATCAACCGCATAGAAAAGGACGACGGCAAGACCCGTCTGGTGGGCGATGTGTGTTTTGACGAAGCCGTGCAGGTGGCCGGTGCCATCACGCCGGTGCCCGGCGGCGTCGGACCGATGACCATTGCCTGCCTGCTCGTCAACACGGTCACGGCAGCCTGCCGCCAGCACGGCGTCGATGAGCCGGTGGCCTGACACAGAGAGGAATTCATCCATGACATTGCCTGCGTCGTCTTTGTCGTGTGCGGCAACGCAACACCCAACCCTTTTTCGGTCGGATCAGGAAAAGTGCTTGAGCGCGAGAATGCGGCGCAAGGCATCTTCTCGGTCACGCGCCACCCGCTCACGTGGGGCATCGCGCTGTGGGCAAGCGCCCATTTGCTGGCCAACGGCGATCTCGTCAGCCTGATTTTCTTCGCCAACCTTCTGGTCCTGCTCCATCCCTGGGTGATCGGCGTCTTGCCGATGCCCGGACAGTGCCGTTAGAACGTCCTTCGAGAACGTGATGAACCCGAAACAGCGGCCGATGTTCCGCAGCACCGCCTTAACACAGAAATCGGGCGAGGATGTCGCGTTACAATCCTCCGGCAGGATGCAATCGTAGCCCAGGAAGCTTGCGTCGGTCAGCGTCGTGAGAGACGCACTGGGTCCAGATTGACGCCGGCGAACGGCAGCGTGCGCGCATCTGGGTTACGCAGGATACTGTCGAACTGCGTGTCCCAGAAGCCGCTCATGCGATACTTGTCGACCATGACGTCGTCGTTGCCGACTTCCAGGCCGTTGACGATGGCCGCATCATCGAAGCTGTCCTTCACGATGAAGCTCCCACCGTCCAGCCCGTCGCGGAAGGGATGGAGCACCATCGGCGCGAGGTTGCACGCATCCGCACGGTTGCCCCACATGACCGGCACGTCGCGAGCGGATACCTCGGCGACGAAGTCCTCATAGCGCAGATGCATGTGCGGCAGCTTCGCGAGCGACTGAAGCTCATGCATGTCATAAGCAAGAAGGGTCAGCACCCAGGCCTCGTCGCGCAGCAGCTTGCCGCCGGGAAACGCCATCAGGGAGCGGCCGATCAGGTCATAGGACGAGATCGCGACATCACGCAGATCGCGGCCGACCAACATCAGGCGGCCTCCTGCCGACATCCAGACCGGCATCGACGAACAGCCTATGCAGCCGTTTCACCGTGCGGCCATGCCAAGCATGGCATGCAGGTCCAACTCGCCGATGACCAGGCTTTTCCCCGGCACGGTCAGCAGATCGGCGAGCAGCGTGGTCGGTCAGGAATTCTGATTGCGCCGCTGTCCCAGGCGAAGCCGCAAGGCATTCAACCGGATGAAACCCTCGGCGTCGCGCTGGTCGTAGACCGCGTCTTCCTCGAACGTCACATGCGCCAGGCTGTAGAGCGACTGCGGCGACTGGCGTCCGGTCACGATGACGTTGCCCTTGTAGAGCTGCAGCCGGACCGTGCCCGAGACATGCTCCTGGCTCCGGTCGATCAGGGCCTGCAGCATGTGGCGCTCGGGCGAGAACCAGAAGCCGTTGTAGATGAGCTCGGCATAACGCGGCATCAGCTCGTCCTTGAGGTGCGCCGCGCCGCGGTCGAGCGTAATCGACTCCATGGCCCGGTGCGCGGTTAGCAGCACCGTGCCGCCCGGTGTCTCGTAAACACCGCGGCTCTTCATGCCGACGAAGCGGTTTTCCACCAGGTCGAGACGGCCGATGCCGTTCGCCCCGCCCAGTTCGTTCAGACGGGTCACCAGCGCGGCGGGTGAAAGGTCCTCGCCGTCGATGGCGACGGGATCGCCCTTCTCGAACGCGATCTCGATCTCGGTCGGCGTGTCGGGCGCTTCGCGCGGGTCGACCGTGCGCGAATAGACATAATCGGGCGGTGCATCCCAGGGATCTTCAAGCACCTTGCCCTCGGCGGAGATGTGGAGAAGGTTGGCGTCGACCGAAAACGGCGCCTCGCCCCGCTTGTCGCGGGGAATCTGGATCTGGTGGCTTTCCGCATACTCGATCAGCTTGGTGCGCGAATTGAGGTCCCATTCGCGCCAGGGCGCGATCACCTTGATGTCGGGATTGAGTGCGTAATAACCGAGCTCGAAGCGGGCCTGGTCGTTGCCCTTGCCCGTGGCGCCATGGGCCACGGCATCGGCGCCGGTTTCGCGCGCGATCTCGACCTGGCGTTTGGCGATCAGCGGGCGCGCGATCGAGGTGCCCAGGAGATAGACCCCCTCATAGACCGCGTTGGCGCGAAACATGGGAAAGACATAGTCCCGCACGAACTCCTCGCGCAGATCCTCGATGTAGATCTCCTTGATCCCCATCAACTCGGCCTTCTTGCGCGCGGGCTCCAGTTCCTCGCCCTGGCCCAGGTCGGCCGTGAACGTGACGACCTCGCAGCCATAGGTGTCCTGCAGCCAGCGCAGGATGACCGATGTATCGAGCCCGCCCGAATAGGCCAGCACCACTTTCTTGATGTCGCTCATACCAAACCCGTGATTTCCGTCACACTGCGCGTGTTTTAGAGCAAGTTCCCCCCGATGGGAATTGGGCCACGAGCGCGGGGATGAGCGCCCGGGCAGGGCAGCCATGGAGACCAATCGCGCGCTTGGGCCTCTGAGAGACCGTTTCCCGATTACGTGCCGGGACGGGCGAATTTACGGTCTGCACCGTCGATCTTGGCGGGACACTGAGCTACGCAGTGCCGGCGGACGAACGTTCACCTTATCCCGTCAACCACCTGATCCCAAGTCAACCCTGATCGGCGGAGCGGGCGGCATCCTGATCGTCATGCTGCTGGTCGTGGTCGGACCGCTCGCCTGGAGGGTGCTCAACGCCATCATTCCCGTGCCCCAGGAATTCGAGCTCATCTACAATGCCCTGCGCTATCTTGCGGGCGGCTTCGGTCTGGGGCTGGTCATCTGGTGTCTCTACCGGCCGCTTCCCGACGTGAAGCAGCGCTGGGTCCATGCCTTGCCTGGCACGTTCTTCGCAACAGCCGTCTGGCTGGCCGATGCCACGCTTTATTCGATGTATCTCCAGAACATCGCAAACTATGCGCTGACCTATGGCAGCCTGAGCGGCATCATCGGCGCGATGATGTTCTTCTTAACTTCACCGCCATGGTCTTCATCTACGGCGCGGGACTCAACGCCGTGTGATGGAGCGGGCCGGGGACGGTGGCGTTCCCCAGCAGGCGATCAGCGACAAAGAAGCCGAGCGCGATGCGATCGCCTCGGGCTAGGTCAGGGACCATCCCCATGCCGACAGGATCGTCAGGCTCACCGCCTTCAAGAGCATCGGGGCCCTTGTTCGCCACCGTGCTCACAGGCGAGGCCTATCGCCGTTTCACACCCCCCGGAAACCCTTGATATCCGGCCTCTTCCGTCCTCTTCCCGCCTTCTTGCCGATTCACAAAGACCTTCCTCCCCCCACAAGAGACCCTTGTGCGGCAAACGAAAACCCGACCGGATACAGGTTTACGCAGCGTGCACCGCTGCACTCAAATCAGGCCCCACCCTTGGATCACAACGCCTCGACACCCAACAAAACCCATATAAGCCGATGGATGGCACTGAGGGAGTGGAGGGAAGGTGCTTCACGCGTTCCCTGGTTCGTGGGAAAAGTGGGCAGGAGCGAGAGAGCACCATGGGTGAGGCGTGGCACAAACAAACGGCAATGGAACTGGGTACCGGCATCGGTGCGAGCGAAATCGATCCGCCCGATCTGGCCGAGTATTTTCTCGACCGCATCGCCGCCGAGGATCCCGGACACCGCATCTTCATCCGCATGACGCCCGAGCGCACGCGCGCCGAGGCGCAGGCCGCGCGCCAACGCCAGAAAGACGGCCTGCGCCGGGGTCCGCTCGACGGCGTGCCGGTTTCCTGGAAGGACCTGGTCGATGTCGCTGGGGTTGAGACGACCATGGCGACGCGCGCGCTCAAAGGCCGCGTGCCCGAACGCGACGCCGCGCTGCTGGCCCGCGCGACCCATGCCGGCACGGTCTATCTGGGCAAGACCAACATGACCGAGTTCGCCTTTTCGGGCCTCGGCATCAACACGACCCACGAGACGCCGCCCAACGCCCGTGATGCCGAAACGCCGCGCATTCCAGGCGGCTCATCGTCTGGCGCGGCCGTGGCGGTGGCAAGCGGTCTGGGGCCCATCGGCATCGGTAGCGACACTGGGGGTTCGGTGCGCATTCCCGCCGCGATGAACGGTATCGTGGGCCTGAAGACGACCATCGGCGCGCTTCCCGCCGAGGGCATGCTGCCGCTCTCGCCCCTGCTCGACACCGTGGGGCCGCTCACCGTCGATGTGACCGATGCCGCGGCCATGTGGTCGGTGCTTTCGGGGCGGCCGCCGATCGATCTCAAATCCTGCGATCTTAAGGGACGGCTGTTCGTCGCGGTCGACACGCCGCTCTGGCGGGGCGTGGATGCCGGCATCGACCGGGCCTGCCGCGAGGCCACCGCCAAACTGGAAGCCGCGGGCGCCGCCGTGGAATGGCGCGACGTGCCCGAACTCGCCGAAGCCATGGAGGCGATGATCGCCATGGGCGGTCTCGTCACGACCGACGCGTGGTCCTGCTGGTCGGGCCTGATCGAGGCCGACCCGGATGCGATCTATCCGCCCATGCTGCCGCGCTTTCAGTCGGGCACGAAGCAGGCCGGCCACGATCTCCTGCGCCTGATGCGGCGTCTGGACGAGCTCTCCGCCTCACTCCACCGCAAGATGGCCGGTTGCGACGCCATGATCGCGCCCACGGTGCCGGCCACGCCGCCGGCCATCGCCGACCTGCTCGACGATCCCGAGGCCTACACTCGCGCCAACGTCATGGCCCTGCGCAACTGCACGCCCGGCAACCTCACCCGAATCTGCGCTCTTTCCCTGCCCTGCGGCCACGACGACCACGCCATGCCCGCCGGCCTGATGCTGATGCAGCGCCCGAACCAGGAAGAAACCCTGTTGCGCCTGGGCAAGGCTATGGAAGACGTGCTGGGTTGAGAGACGACATCATTAGATTGGATTTCATATCGCGATTCACTCCGCTCCTGAAGCGACGTGCACCATCCGATCTGTCGTCTTCGCTAACCAGTGACCCAGTGCTGAAGGGAATCGGTTTGTTCTGTTTGGCCATGGCGTTTTTCGCTCTGGCCAGCGGCGTTGGAGCAATCATCAACTGGCTCCCAGCCATCGAGTTGTAACTGGCTTCAGTCGCTATTGGTCTTCTATCGGCAACCATCATTCTTCGTCTCAGCGCACGCTCGACAAATTTGACAGCGCCAGGCACCAGGTTGTTGTCGTGCGCTCGCGCCGCGACGCTGTTCGCCGCAAGTTTGGCAGCACTTGACCTCTTCCATCTATTCGAATGGCAAGGCGGCTACGGTTGGGTCTGGTGGCAGTTTCAGGGCACCTACGTCGCTTGGTTCCTAAGCTTCCTCCCGCTCGCCGTCGTCGTGACGGTCCGAGTTATCTCGCGAAGACCGTTGCCCCTTCGGTTATCGCTGGGTGGATCTGCTGACGCTGATTGAAACGATCTTTCTACGCAGCTTCAACCAACTCCTCTTCTCCGGATTTCTGGAGAACGTTTCGCTGATCTTTGTGGATGCCAAACCATGGCTGCTCCTGCTGTGCCTCGCCGTATTCTTTGTCATCATGGGATAAGCAGCCCAGCGAACGGGCACGGCGACACTGCTGTTTTGAGATCTCACCATCCTCCTTAGCCCGATCATCCTTTTCAGTCTGCGTGATTACCGTGCCTTCGATTTCGACCCAATATCGTTTGGCACGAACGGCGTTCTGGGAGCTACAGGCTGGACTCTGATCTTGCGGACCCTAGTCTTGGCGTCGACTGCAACCTTGGCACCTTACATTCCGTTGAAGACCGCACTGCTCACCATTGCAGCGGCATTGGTCCCTCATCAAATCCGCTTTGGCACAGAGTTTGTTCAGTCTACGATCCTCATCACCACACGCGAAAATCTCTACCAAATCTCGGCGCTCAGGATCGCCGCGCTTATCGCGCTCGTGCTGTTTGTATTGGTCTTGATGGATCTCGTCGCAACGCGGTGCCTTTCTTCGATGAGCCCACATGGCAACGAACACCAAGTTTGGCCAGCGACCCTTTCCGACGACAAGCCGCTGCAAGCCATACATCAGATGATCGCCGGAGGTTGCCTGATTGGCTTGGCCGCCATGATCGACGCCCAGACGGAGCACAGTTTTTCGATTGAGGCACGGATCGTAGCCTATGCCACTGGCGCCTTGCTCCTGGTGCTGGCAACGAGACGGGGCGGATGGCTCACCGGTTTAGCCATTCCTCGCCCGGTGCATCTCTTCTTGCTACGCATCACGGCGCTTCTAACGGAGTATTTGTTCTTGCGGATCTGGCTCTACGTTCCAGACGACGCTGCGTTCGAGGTCAGCAACTATGCTGTACTCGTCTACTGGGTCCTGAGCTTCACTCCGTTTGCGGCCGCATTGCTCGCGATACTCTTTCTGTACGAACGGCCGTCCATCGCCACGTGCATGCTGGTACTGATTCACACAATTGTGGAGGCCGGACTTGTCCACTTGCTATATTGGGAGGCGCATTACGTCGTACCTCGCATCAATCAGACGATCGCCGACTAGCGGCAGGTGACGATATGCCGTTCATCTGGATCGGTCTTATCGGCCTCGCACTTCACATTTTGCTGACTCGCCGGCTGGCGTCGGGCGCTGACTATCGCAGTCTTCTATTCTGGGACGCTACCGGACTTTTGGCCGGGCTCCTGATCCTTAGCCGGTTCGTGGATGTGCCGCTTGCATTGCTGTTCGCAAGTCCCGCAATTGGAGTTGATTCCTGAGACTTCCTGCAAAGCTCCGGTGATTACGCAGTTTTTGGCGCCATGGATTGGGCCTTGATAGTGCGTGCCTTAGCGCGCGGAGGTGGCACGGCTGACGCCGTTTCTCTGGACCAAGACCGTTGCTTTGCCGGCCTTTCTAAGCTTCGTGAACATTCATGATCAGGCTATGCGTCGCTCCCCCGTATTGGAGATGATCGATCCCTTCATTCGAATCGAATACCTGGCGGGATTGCATCAGCCGCTATTGTCGATGTCCGTGCCTATCCATTGGGTCGCACTATTCTCCGTGATCATGCTGTCTCTGGGTTACTGGCATGAACATCGGAGGAAAGCGCGACCCGTCTGCAGGCGTGAGTGACCAAACCCCGTCTGGCGCGTAGCGGATTCTTTCTGTATCGCTGGTCGCCATGACCTCAGCCAACACCAGCACACCGGCCGATCCGCGCGTGGAGGCGGCACGGGAGTATGCCGATCCGTCGCCGCCCGACGGCGCCGGGCGCGGACTGCATCCCCATGTGCTGGCCATCGCGCTGGTCATTCTGAGCCTGGCGCTGCTCAACACGTCGGATGCCATCGGCAAGTGGACGATTGAGGATCTGCCGATTTTCATGATCATCCTGGTCCAGGGCATGGGGATGATGGCGCTGGCACCCTTCGTAGCGCGTCAGGCGAACCCGGCGGAGCTGTTCCACACCCCCGATCTCCGATGGCAGGCGGCCCGTTCGCTCTGCCAGCTGTTGAGCGGCCTGGCGTTTTATTCCGGCCTGCGGGTCCTGCCCTTCGCCGATCTCGTCGCCATCCTGTTCGTCGGACCGCTGGTGGTCTCCGCGCTGGCCCATGTGTTCCTGGGCGAACATGTAGGACCGCACCGCTGGGCGGCGTGCGTGGTCGGCCTGATCGGCGGCCTGGTGATCGTGCGCCCGGGCACGGACGTGATGGGCTGGACGGCAATCTGGCCGGTGCTGGCGGTGTGTTTCTGGTCGCTCTATATTGTCATCACGCGGCGCATTTCGCCGCGCAACTCCACGGGCAACATGATGCTTTGGGCATCGCTCGCCCCGCTGCTCTTTGCCGTCGTGGCGGTGTGGTTCACCTGGCAGAAACCCAGCGCTTGGCAGTGGGCGGGGCTCATTACCATCGGCCTGCTGTCTGCCGCGAGCAACGGGCTTTCGATCCGCGCCTACAGCATCGCGCCGGCCTCCCTTCTCGCACCGTTCAGCTATCTGGAGATTGTCGGGGCCGGGCTCTTCGGATGGTTCTTCTGGCGGGAGTTCCCCGATCTCTGGACCTGTACCGGTGCGGCGATCATCGTGGCGGCGGGGCTTTATGTCCTACGCCGCGAGGCGCTCGCGGCCAGGGCATCATGACCGGAAAGACCTCCAGACCGATTGCCCCGCCCGTGCCCCTGGCGGGCATTGGGCGCTACATGGTGGCGCTGACCGGGGTAGTGGGTGCGAACACCGTGGGCAAGATCACGATCGCCGACATGGCGGTCTGGCAGATGGTGCTGGCACAGATGGCCGGGCTGATGTTGGCCGCGTTCGTGTTCGGTCGCACGCTGCGCCTGGACCGGCTGCTCGCGACCCGCCCGACCCGCCATCCAGGTCGCGCGCACGCTCTGCCAGTTCGGCGCGGTGGTGTGTTTCTATCGCGGCCTGCCGCACCTGAAGCTGGCCGACATCACCGGTATCATGCTGCTGCCTCTCGTCATCACCGCGCTGGCCGCCCTGCTGCTGAAGGAGGAAGTGGGCAGGCGGCGCTGGGCGGCCTGCGTTGCCGGACTGATCGGCGCACTGCTGATCGCCCGGCCCGGCATGACCGGAGCCCATCCGGACGCACTTTGGCCGTTCGGCACGGTCGTGCTCTTTGCTTTCTACACCGTGCTGACGCGTAAAGTTTCCGCCGACGAGAACGCGCCAAGCCAGATGGCTTGGGCGGCCCTTGCCACGGTCACCGTTCTGAGCCTGGCAAGCCCGACCTATTGGCAGACCCCCGACGCCACGGGCTGGATCGGGCTTGGCGCTATCGCATGCATGTCGGGCGTCGCCAACAGCGCGTGCATCCGCGCGCTGGCGCTGGCACCGGCTTCGCTGCCCGCACCGTTCGGCTATACGCAGATCGTCATCGCAACGCTGGTCGGATTGATCGTCTTTGACGATCTGCCCGATGCCTATAGTTTCTCGGGCATTGCAATCGTCGTGCTCTCCGGCCTTTATGTCTGGCATCGCGAGCGGGTGCGGGGAACAATATCATGAGCCACGTTCACGGCGCGCTCGACCAGTCGGCGCCGGCGGCCGGAACCGCGCCCGGTAAGCCCGCCAATCCGCATCTGACCGGCATCCTGATGTTCCTGGCCGCGATCGTGCTGATCAACGGCAGTGACATCGCCGCCAAGCTGAGCTTCGGCGACATCAGCGTCTTTCAGGTCGCGCTGATCCAGGCCCTGGGCTTTCTGGCGACTGGGTTCGTCGCAGCGCGTAGTCTGAACGCCAGGCGCATCCTGAAAACGTCGAACTGGCGCCTCCAGGTCTTGCGCTCGACCTGCGTCTTCGTCAGCGCGCTCTTCTATTACAAGGGCCTGGAGGTGCTGGCGCTCGCCGACATCATCGCGATCATCCTAGTAGGGCCGCTGGCGGTCACCGTGCTGGCCGCGCTGGTCCTCAAAGAGCGGGTGGGGCCCCGGCGCTGGGCCGCCTGTCTGGCCGGTTTCGTCGGCGCCATGCTGATCATCCGCCCGTGGCTGGGAACGGAAGGCATCGGCTGGGCGGCACTCTGGCCGATCATCTGCGTGACGCTTTATGCCGTGCACATCATCATCACCCGCCATCTGACCGCGACCGATGCCACCAGCACGATCATTCTGTGGTCGCCTATCGTGGGCGTCATCGTGCTCACGCTTGCCTCGCCGTTCTACTGGGTCTGGCCCGATACCATCGCGTGGGCCGGCCTTCTCGCCGTGGCGATCTTCTCGGGCGCCAGCAACGGACTGCGCATCCGCTCGCTGCTCTATGCCCCGGCATCGGTGCTCGCACCCTTCGGTTATTCCGAGATCGTCGGGGGCACGATCGCCGGCTTCCTGATTTTCAGCACCGTCCCCGACAACTGGTCGTGGGCCGGCATCGCCGTCATCATCGGGTCAGGCCTCTATGTCTGGCACCGTGAGCGGGTGCGCGGCGGCGGTGCGCTGTAAGAACGGGTTCAGGGAAGTGCTTCGATTTCCGTCCTGGTTTCCTGGTAGGCAGCGACCTCAGCGTCGCTGAGGGCTATGGCCCGGTCCACCGCCGCCAGAGCCGCAGGCTTGTCGCCGAGTTCGCCCAGGACGACGGCCAGGTTGTTCCTGCCCGCATCCAAGTCGGGCGCGACCTCCGTCAACGTGCGGTAGTGCGCGGCGGCAACCTCGGCCGCGTTGGCCGGCGGTCGGCCTGGTTCCAGGTACGCTCAAAAGTGGCGAGCTTGGTCTCGCGAACTTCCTCCAGCCCGGAATGGAGCAGCAGATGGCGACGGTGTAATGCCATTGCGGATAGAGATCAAGGGCGAGGTTCTGGAAGACGATGACGAGGTGGCCCGCGGCCAGTTCGCCCAGCAGTCTCTCCGGCGTATCGATCCCAACCGCGAGCCGCCCGTTGCACCGCGCCGCGGCGATCATGTCGATGGTCAGCTTGCCTTCGCGTCCGGGAGTGTAGACCTGTTCGACCATTTCCTCCTAGGTCACCGGCAGGCATGTCGTTGAACTGGTCCATCACCTAGGCCAGTTCCGCATCGGACATGGCGTTGATGCGGTCGGCCGCTTCGGCCGGCGAGATCCCCAGCGCCTCAAGCTGCGCCTTGACGTCTTCGAGAAGCGTCGCACGGCCGGCCTGCGCCAGTTCATGCTGCACGACATCGTCGGTCGCCGCGATGCCGGCGACGGCGGTTCCCGTGCCCGACGTCGTGAGGAACATCACGACGGCCAAGGATCCGGCTAGTCAGCGCACATACGTCTTGAAAAATTCCATAGTCCCACTCCCCGTGATTTGAGCATCACAGACAATATGGATCAAACACCCTTCGGCGGACATCGTTCCTTGTGGAAAACGCAACAATGGTGGTTCAGGTCCAAATCGAGGAGACAACGTTAAGCAGCGGACATGTAAGAATTTTTGCCTTGGAAGATTCGCGCATGTACAGTACCGGACCGAACCGGATATGCGCGATGATCAGCGACAAGCTCAACGACCTTCAGGACTATCCGTTCTGGCGCATGAACGCACTGGTAAAGAATGTTCCCCTGCCGCAGGGCCACAGCGAGGCCATTCCCATGTGGATCGGCGAGCCCAGGCATGGCGTGCCGGAAATCGTGCGCGCGGCGCTTCCTGGCAATTTCGAGGGCTACGGCATCTATCCGCCCATAGAAGGGACGCCGGGCTTGCGCCGCACCATGGCGGGCTGGCTCGCCCGCCGGTACTCCCTGTCCGAGACACTGATCGATCCTGACCGCGCCATCCTGCCCGTGCAGGGCACGCGCGAGGGCCTTTTCATGATCGCGCTAGCCGCCGCGCCACGCGCCAAGTCTGGCAAGACCCCTGTCGCGCTGATGCCCAACCCGTTCTACCAGCCCTACAAGGGCGGCGCGGTGACCGCGGGCGCCGAACCGGTGTTTCTTTCCTGCACTCGCGAAACGAACTTTCTGCCCGATCTCGATGCCCTGAAAGACGATGTGCTGGCCCGCACGGCGATCTTCTATCTGTGTTCACCGGCCAACCCGCAAGGCACGGTGGCCGATCTGGCCTATTACCGGCGCGCCGTCGATCTAGCGCGTAAGCACGATTTCCTGCTGGTTTCCGACGAATGTTACGCCGAAATCTACGACCGGGAGCCCCCGCCGGGCGTCATGGAGATCTGCGCCGAAGACAACGATCTCTCCAATGTCGTGTGTTTCCATTCGCTTTCGAAACGCTCCAGCGTGCCGGGGCTGCGACATGGCTTTGTCGCAGGCGATCCCGAATTCCTGACCGCCTTCCTGCGCCTGCGCAAATATGCCGCGGCCTCGAGTTCGATGTCCCACTATGCGGCTGCCGAGGCCCTGTGGTCTGACGAGGCCCATGTCGCCGAAAACCGCCGGCTCTACCGCGAGAAGATCGGCATCGCCGAGCGCATCCTGGGCAACCGGTTCGGGTTCTTCCGACCGCCCGGCGGGTTTTTCCTGTGGCTGGACGTCGGCGACGGCATCAAGGCCGCCAAACGCCTGTGGAGCGAGGTCGCGGTAAAGGTCCTGCCTGGGCGCTACCTTGCCGAGGACCTGCCCGACGGTTCCAACGAAGCCGCCGCGTTCATCCGCATCGCCCTAGTAAGCGATGTGGAAACCACGAAGACCGCCCTGACGCGCATCGCGGAGACCTTGTGATGCACCAAATGAGCAACATTCCCTGCAGTTTCTTCAGCACGAGTTCCTGATCATGGCTACACGCAGCGCATCCGGTTTCAGCATGCAGTTCCTGCCACCTCAGGCGGCGGCGTGGTTGCGCCGCCGCACGATCAAAACTCTGGGCATCGCCTGCGCGCTGGGCGCAGCGTGGCTGCTGCTGGCGCTCTTTACCTATGACGCGGGCGACCCCTCGCTGAACCATGCGACCAATGCCGAACCGGTCAACATGGCCGGCGCTCTGGGCGCCTTTGTCTCCGACCTTTCCTTCACCTGGCTGGGTGTGGCGGCCTTCGCGCCCGCGCTCATCCTGGCGGTCTGGGCGCGCCGCCTGATCGTGCGCCATGCCCTGCCCAACGCGGCCTGGCGCGTGGTGATGATCCCGGTTGCGCTGCTGTTGCTGGCGCCCGCGCTGACTCTTGCCGCGTGGCCTCCCGCGCAAGGCATGCCCGCGGGGCCGGGCGGGCTCGCCGGAGCGCTGATCGCGGCATTTCTGGCGAAAATTCCCGTCATCGCCGATCTTGCCGTGGGCTGGATGATCCTGATCCTGGCGCTTCCGGGCCTGGCGGCCTTTGCTTTTGCCACCGCGCTGCCGTGGACCGATCTCGCCACCCTGGGACGCGGTCTGCACGCGGGAGGACACTGGCTTGCGGCAACGGCGCGCGAACGCCTGCCGGACCTGCGTCAGGCGCTCCTGCGAACGATCAATGGGGTGCACGCGCGTCTGCGCAACGATCCCGACGAAGCCGGAGAAGAGATCGAGGATGAGCAGGAGCCCGGAGCGGCGCCAGCCACCGTGCAACACGCCCAGTCGTTTGTGGAACCCGAAAAGGCGGCGCCAAGCGGCCGAGTCAAACAGCGTACCGATATGCCGAAAAAGGCGAAACGCAAGACGCCCAAGCAGACCTCCTTTGCCTTCGATCCTTCCGAAGGGTTCACCCTGCCGCCCATGGAGTTGCTGAGTGAGGTCGATCCCAGCAAGCGCCGGCAGGTCGACGAGGAAGGCTTGGAGCAAAACGCGCGCATGCTCGAAGACGTGCTTTCGGATTTCGGCATCCGCGGCGAGATCGCCGACGTGCGGCCGGGCCCCGTGGTCACGCTTTATGAACTGGAACCTGAGGCGGGCATCCGCGCGAGCCGGGTGATTGGTCTGGCCGACGACATCGCGCGCAACATGTCGGCCGTCTCGGCGCGCGTCGCCGTGGTGCCCGGGCGTACCGTGCTGGGCATCGAACTCCCCAACCAGGACCGCGAGACCGTAGCGCTGCGCGAACTGATGGAATCCAAGGACTACAAGAAACAGGGGCTCAAACTTCCCATCGCGCTGGGCAAGGCAATCTCCGGCGCGCCGGTCATTGAAGACCTTGCCAACATGCCCCACCTGCTGGTCGCGGGCACGACCGGGTCGGGCAAGTCTGTCGCGATCAACGCGATGATCCTCTCGCTGCTCTACCGCATGAGACCGGAGGAATGCCGCTTGATCATGATCGACCCGAAGATGCTGGAGCTCTCGGTCTATGACGACATTCCCCACCTGCTGACCCCGGTCGTCACCGAGCCGGGCAAGGCGGTGATGGCGCTGAAATGGACCGTGCGCGAGATGGAGCAGCGCTACCGCGCTATGCAGAAGGTCGGCGTGCGGAACATCGACGGCTTCAACAAGCGCATCGGCGAGGCCATGGACAAAGGCCTGGCGTTGACCCGCACGGTGCAGACCGGGTTCAACGCGGAATCGGGCGAGCCTGTCTTCGAGGAAGAGGTCATCGCCGAGAAGCCGCTGCCCCATATCGTAGTCGTGGTCGACGAGATGGCCGACCTGATGCTGGTCGCCGGGCGCGATATCGAAGGCGCGATCCAGCGCCTGGCCCAGATGGCGCGCGCCGCGGGCATCCACCTCATCATGGCGACGCAGCGCCCCTCGGTCGACGTCATCACTGGGACGATCAAGGCGAACTTCCCCAGCCGCATCAGCTTCCACGTCACGTCCAAGATCGATAGCCGCACGATAATCGGCGAGCAGGGCGCCGAACAGCTTCTGGGCAAGGGCGACATGCTCTTCATGCGCGGCGGCGGACGCCTGACGCGCATCCACGGCCCCTTCGTAGGCGACAACGAGGTCCAGCAGGTCGCGGAATTCCTGCGCACCCAGGGCGAGCCCGACTATATCGAGTCGGTGACGGAAGAACCCTTCGAGATGCCCACCGACATGGGCGGCGCGGGCGGTTTCGCCGACGGCGGCGACGAGCACCAGGCGCTTTACGATCAGGCCGTGTTCTTGGTGACCAAGGAGCAGAAGGCCTCGACCAGTTTCATCCAGCGCCACCTCAAGATCGGCTATAACCGCGCCGCCACGATCGTCGAACAGCTCGAACGCGAAGGCGTGGTGAGCCCGGCCAACCATGTCGGCAAACGCGAGGTCCTGGCCGTCGCGCCGCCGGAGGCGTGAGCGTAGAGCGCCTGGCGCGATCACATCATCGACCCCTTTTTGTCTCGACCTCCTTCGAATGTCTGACGTTGCACGTTCCACACCGAATCAAATTCCGTATCGTCCCATTCGGGGGGAAAGGTCCATCCCCATGGGTGTCATCCCGGAAACCGCGCAGCGGTTATCCGCGATGACACCGCTGATTGCACGCGTCAGGGATTTGGGACAGGAACATTCTCTGTCTTTATCGCAGGGCATCTCAATGCCCGATTCGCTCGGCCAATTGCGTGATTCTTGCCGATCTCGCGCCAGATTCGCCGATTAATCCTTGTCGACGGCGATTTGCGGGCGCAAAAGCATAACCGTCTCGCTTCAGCGCTGCGGTCCGCCATGTTCCAGATCTACCTGCCCATTGCAGAGATGTCCGTCGACATCTTCCTGCTGCTCGGCATGGGTGGCGCGGTGGGCTTTCTTTCCGGGTTGTTCGGCGTGGGCGGCGGTTTCCTGATGACGCCGCTGCTGATCTTCATCGGCGTGCCCCCGCCCGTGGCGGTGGGGTCGGAGGTCAGCCAGGTCGTGGCGGCCTCGGTTTCGGGCTTCATGGCCCATTGGCGCCGCCGCCAGGTCGATTTCAAGATGGGCAGCGTTCTGCTGGCCGGCGGTACGCTGGGTTCCGCCTTCGGCGTCTGGCTGTTCGAACTGCTGCGCGATCTGGGCCAGATCAATCTCGTCATTTCAATCTCCTATGTCGTCATGCTGGGTTCGATCGGCACGCTGATGATGATCGAATCCGTGTGCGCGATCCTGCGTCGGCGGCGCGGCACCGCACTGCGCAAGAAGGCGCATGTACACAACTGGTCGCACGGCCTGCCGTTCAAGATGCGCTTCCGCACCTCGCGTCTCTACATCAGCGCGGTCCTGCCCGTGGGACTGGGTTTCTTCGTCGGCGTGCTGGCCTCCATCATGGGCGTGGGCGGCGGCTTCTTGCTGGTGCCCGCGATGATCTACCTGCTCGGCATGCCGGTCAGCGTGGTCATCGGTACCTCGCTCTTCCAGATCACCTTCGTCACGGCGGTGGCGACCTTCCTGCATGCGTCGAGCACGCAGACGGTTGATGTCGTGCTGGCCGGGCTGCTGACCTTGGGCGCGGTGATCGGGGCGCAGTTCGGCACGCGCGTGGGCGCGGAGTTGCGCGGCGAGGAACTGCGCGGGCTGCTGGCGCTCGTCGTTCTGGGGGTCTGCGTCACACTGCTGTGGCGTCTGATCGCCGAACCGTCGAGCCTGTTCAGTCTTTCCGTGGTGGGGCTGCAATGAGAGCGGCGCACAGGGCAATCCTTTCGCTGCTGTTCGCCGCGCTGGCGCTTTGCGCGTGCCCTGCCGCAGCCCAGGACCTGATCGCCGATCTCTCGAACCATCTGATCGCCATCACTTCGGACTTCACGGGCACCGAACTCTTGGTGTTCGGCGCGGTCGAAGGCGGCGGCGACGTCGTGGTCGTGGTGACCGGTCCGCGCGATGTGGTGGTGGTGCGCAAGAAGACGCGTGTCTTCGGCATCTGGATCAACGCCCAGTCGGCGGAGTTCGCCAACGTTCCGGCGTTTTATGCCGTGGCCACGACCCGGCCGCTCGAGGAACTCGCCACGCCCGACAAGCTGCGGCTGAACGAAATCGGCCTGCAGGGGTTGCGCGTCGAACCCGGTGAGGATGTCGACGCCGACGAATACCAGGAGTTCATGCAGGCCCTGGTCGAGCTCAAGCAGAGCAACGGGCTGTTCCCGACCGCTCCCCAGCACGTCGATGTCGTGGGCGATCGCCTTTTCCGGGTGAAAATTCCCTTCCCCGCCGACGTGCCGGTGGGATCTTATCTGGTCCAGAGTTTGCTGATTCGCGACGGTCAGGTGGTCGTGGCCCAGACATCGCCGCTGGTCATCAACAAGGCGGGTTTCGGGGCTGACCTTTATGATTTCGCCCATGAAGACGGCGAGCTTTACGGTATCCTTGCGATTCTGGGTGCAGTGGTGGCAGGCTTACTGGGCAATCTGATGTTCCGGCGTCCCTAAAAGGCCCCGACGCCCCGGACCGGCCAAGCCGGCAAGCCGAAACGCCCAACGAGCGCGGCCCATACGCCACACGGAGAACCATGAGCGACGAAACCGAAAGCACCAATGTGCGCGACGACCATGTCGCAGGCCAGGTCAAGTTCCTAGTCTGCGTCGACGGTTCGCCACCCAGCCGAGTTGCCGTGCATTTCGCCTGCCGGCGCGCCAAGAACACCAACGGCCGCGTGGCGCTGCTCCACATCATCGCGCCGGTCGATTTCCGTCAATGGTCGGGCGTCGAGGAGATGATGCGCGAGGAACGCCGCGAGGAGGCCGAGGCGCTGCTCCAGGACATGGCCGCTGACGTCAACGGCCGGGCCGGCGTGATGCCCGAGCTTCTGGTACGCGAAGGCCGCATCGGCGACGAAATCCTAGGCGCGGTCGACGACGATCCCTCGATCGACCTGCTCTGCGTGGGGTCCAACCCGGCCGAAGGCAAGGGCAAGCTGGTTGGCTTCCTAGCCGGACACTTGGCCGGCCGCCTCTCCATCCCGCTCGTCATCGTTCCGGGCACCCTGACCGACGAGAAGATCATCAACATTACTTAGGCGCGCGGAGCGCGCCTGCGTTGTTGTTTGATTAGCTTCAGGCGCCGTGCGCTTGGCTTACGGCGCATGCTCGGCGAGGACGCAGTCGCGTCTCTGTCGGCCCACAAGGAGCCTCCTGCCTACTCACCACACCAACGGGTGTCATGATGCCGTTCGGCGGCGAGAACGAAGCGGCCGCCGAACGGGGCGACGGCACCGGCGTACCAATAGGCGCGGAAGCCAAACGAGCGGAGCGAGTACCGGCGATTGAGGCTAAACAAACTCTACCCTCGCATACCTGCCATGCATCTGCACACAGACCTCTTGATCCTGTGATGGCGGTCACTATCTAATGCTGGATGTCTGCGGCTTAGGTACCGCGTGACGGTGCTGGCGATTAACCTCGGCACACTCGGTCTAGGGGACCGGAAGGAACGGAGAGAACCATGTTCATCCAGACCGAAGACACACCCAATCCGCTGACCATGAAGTTCTTGCCAGGCAAGACCGTCATGAGTTCGGGTACGGCCGACTTTGCCGATCAGGGGTCGGCGGAGCGGTTGCCTCTGACCCAGCGTCTTTTCGACGTGGCCGGCGTGGAGGGCGTGTTTCTGGGCTCGGACTTCGTTTCGGTGACCAAGAGCGAAAACGGCGACTGGCAGCTTATGAAACCCGCCATTCTGGGCGTCATCATGGAGCATTTCATCGCCGGGCGTCCGGTGGTCGAGAGTGACGGCGAAGCGGCCGAGGAAAGTTTCGGCGAAGCCGATGCCGAGGTCGTGGACCAGATCAAGGATTTGCTCGATACACGGGTTCGTCCCGCCGTTGCGCAGGACGGTGGCGACATCGTGTTTCGTTCCTACCGGGATGGCGTGGTCCATCTGACCATGCAGGGCGCCTGCCAAGGCTGTCCCAGTTCAGCCATAACCCTGAAAATGGGCATCGAAAATCTGCTGAAACATTATATCCCCGAAGTGATCGAGGTGCGCCCCGTCCTATAGGGCGCGCCCATCGCACCTTAGGAGGGTTAGGTGCGGCGGCGATCGGCGGGGAGCCTATGAGGGAGCCTCCGCGTATGTATGACATGATTTCCAGACCTGTGGTCTTTCTGGCCGCGGCATTTCTGGCGTTTGGTGCCGGCGCGGAATCGCCGGTTAGTTTGTCGGCGACCACAACGATCGCCCCCCGGCCCGTGATCGTGATGGAGCCTGTGGCCGACATGGAGCCCGCGGTGGACGAACTCGATACAACGGCAGGCCTGCTGCCGGTGACCGACGCCCAGACCGTGGACCAGATGATGTCCGCGGCGGGTTTTCAGGTTGCCGCCGTGCGCGAAGGCGAGATTCTGGTACCACGCCTCTATCCCAGCGCGATGCCCGAGGATATGGGCGCGATCAGCCAGACGGACGAGAAGAAACGCATCTTCATCAAGGTCATGCTGCCGCTGGTGCTAGCCGCCAACGAGCGCATCCTTGCCGACCGGGCGCAATTGCTGTTCCTGAAGGCGAATCTGGATATGGGCCAGAGCCTGACGAACGAAGAGCAGAACTGGCTCATCGATCTTTCCGAACTCTACTATGTCGAAGATACCGATCTCGACACGCTGGTGGCGCGCGTCGACGTGATCCCGCCATCGCTGGTTCTCGCGCAGGCCGCGGTGGAATCGGGTTGGGGAACCTCGCGCTTTGCCCATGAGGGCAACGCGGTGTTCGGCCAGCGTTCGTGGGATCAGGACGACGGCATCGTGCCCGAAGCGCGCCGCTCCGACGAGACCCACGTCGTGAAATCCTTCGACGGCCTGAAGGATTCCGTGCTGGCCTATCTGGTCAACCTGAACCGCCATCCGGCCTACCGACATCTGCGTCAGATCCGCGCGGGGCTCCACAGCGAAAACCTGCCACTGGACGGCTGGACGCTGGCCGTTGGCCTGGACGAATACGCCGAGGAGTCGGACTATATTGAGCTCGTCCGCTCGGTCATCCGCTACAACAAGCTGACGGATTTCGACAACGCGCGGCTGGTCGATCTGAACCTCTGATAGCAACGGCCCTAAAGACGAACCCATTGGTTCGTCTTTAGGGCGACCTCAAACGCCGGGCGGAATGCGGTCGCGGCCCTCCAACGGCCGATGAGTCATTCTCATCGGCCGTTGCTATGATGCTATGATGCTATGATCCGCTCTATTCTTCGCCGCCCGGCACGACAAAGGGAAGGCCGAGCCAGCGGAAGCGGCCGTCGGGCGTGGGCAGCGTGCAGTTGAGACGGCTGCGGCCCGGGCCGAAGGGCCGGTCGAGGCGGATTTCGACGCGGCGGTCACCCAGGAATTCCACATCCACCTCCGCTCCGTTGGAAGCGAAACAAGCCAGGCGGTGCAACGGACCGGCCGCGGGCTCCGCGGTGAAGCCGATAAGCGGCGGATTGGCTGCCGATGCACCGCGGATTGGCATGTCCTCGGGCAGAATGTCGGTGACCGGCAGGCCCATGGTATCGACGATCATGGCAAAGCGGCCGGTCTCGCCGTAACGCTCGTTGAGCGCGAAGCGCGGCAGCGTGAAGAGATCGGCCACGGCCACGCCCGAATGCTGGCCGAAAGCCGCCAGATATCCGGCATTCTCGATCATCGCGACAAGCTCGGCGCTGTATTCGCCATAGGGGTAGGCATAAAGGCGTGGCACGTAACCCAATTCCCGCAGGAACGTCGAGGTCATGCGCGCGAAATCCTGTTCCAGCGTGCCGCGGTCCATGAACGCCATGTGGCCGTGGGCCGCGCTGTGCGCGCCGATTGTCACGCCCGCCTCGGCCATGGCGCGGATTTCCAGCCAGCTGAGCGTACCGGCGATCTGGCCCACCGAATCGGTGTTGACGAACAGTGTGAACGGCAGGCCCGCAGCCTGCAGGCGGGGGAGGGCCTCCGTGAAGACCGACCGTGACGTGTCGTCGATCGTGATAGCGACCGTGCGGTCGGGCAGGGGCGAGCCCTGCGCGAGGGCCTCGACGATCTCTTCGAGCGGGAGAACCCGGTAGCGGCCGTCGGTCAGGATGGCGATGTGTTCCTTGAACTGATCGAGGCGGATGTTGGTGGAGGGCAGACCCTCCTCGCCGAAGCGATGGTACATCAGCACGACCGCCGAGGGCGGCTCTTCCGCCGTCTGCACCTGCGCACCGGCGGCGGCGAACATGCCCGTTCCCAGGACCATTGCCACGCCGGTCATCCAGCGAACAAGGCGCGCGCCCGGCGCAACGCGCGCAAGGACGCGCTGAAACCGAACCCGTTCGGATCGGACGGGCGCGGAAAGATCACCCATGTACCATTCCCCTTTCACTGCCCGTGGCAGCGCTGCGTTCTTCATTCTGACCCAAGTGAAAGCCCACCGCGACCCCTGCTCATGGTTTGGCGCCCAGATCAAGGCATCATAGCGGTACCGGCCGCCTTGTCGCTGAGCACAGGAAAGCGGCGCAGACCGAAGAGTTGATAATGCCACCACTCGTTGACGTACCAGTCGAAGCCCGCGGCCGTCATGATGCCCAGCAGTAGGAAGCGGTTGGCGCGCTGGTGGGGTGCGATACCCGGCGCATCGTGATGCCCGTTGGTTGTGAGGTCGTCGACCGGGCCGCCCATGTCTAGGTCCTCGCCGTCGGCCGTGAGGAGCGTGACGTCGACCGCGGCCCCCCGGCTGTGGGGCGAACCGCGCCGCGGATCGGCGACGTAATCGGGATCGGGCGTGTGGTTCCACAGCGCCCACTGCGCTTCCGAAGGCCGGAACGCGTCGGTTACCTTCAGGCGCCGATCCTGCTCTGCGGCATAACCGATCGCGCGTTCGAGGCAATGCGCGGCCTCGGGATGCAAGAAACAGCGGGGATTGTGATAGATTTGCGCGCCCATGAAGTTGTCGGCATGGCCATAGGCCAGATCGACGATCACATCAAAACGGGGCGGCGAGATTTCAACCAGCAGGGCCACGGTCGCTCCAGATCAGTCCAGCGCCAACCTACCACGCAAGCACGACGCATCCCATGAAGGTTCTGGCACTCGATACCACCCTGCAGGCCTGTTCCGCGGCCGTATGCGAGGGGCACAAAGTCCTGGCGCGGCGCCATCAAACCATGACGCGTGGCCATGCCGAACGCGCCGTGCCCATGGTGCTGGAGGTGCTGGGGGACGCGGGCATCGGCTTTTCCGCCCTCGATCTGATTGCCGTCACGACGGGTCCGGGCAGCTTTACCGGCGTGCGCGTGGGCCTGGCTGCGGCGCGCGGTCTGGCGCTGGCCGCGGATCTGCCGGCGGTCGGCATATCGACTCATGAGGCGCTGGCCGAAGCGGTCGAGCGCACGCGCCTGGAAGGCTGCTCGCTGGCTGTTGCGCTGGACGCCCGGCGCGATCAGATTTATCTGCAGACCTTCGACGAAAACGGTGGGAGGCTTTCCCCACCCGCCATCGCCGAGCGCACCGGCTGTCGGCTGGGGCCGGGAACTTGGCTTGCCATCGGCAGCGGCGCGGATGCCTTCGAGGACCAGGAGCGGGTCGTTGTCGATTCCGCGGCGCGTCAGGTGGACGCACGTCATGTCGCACAACGCGCGGCGAGGCTCTACGGCAAGGGCGGTATGCCCATCCCCGCCGCGCCGCCCGCACCGGTCTACCTGCGCGCGGCCGACGCCCGGCGGCCCGGCGAACTGGCCCCGGTCAAGCTGCGCCAGACAGGGCCGGAAGAAGCCACCGCGCTATCGGCCCTGCACGGCCGTTGTTTCGACACAGGCTGGAGCGCGGCGTTCATCAAAAAGTTCATCGCCCGCGACAAGAGCTTCGGCCTGATCGCCACCGACCCGGAAGGCCGTGAGGTCGGGTTCGCCCTAGTGCGCCAGACGGACGACGAAGCTGAGCTGCTTTCGATCGGGGTCATCGCGCAGATGCGCAAGTCGGGGATCGGCGCGCGCCTTCTGGCCGGCGTGACCGATCGGGTGCGCAGCGCGGGCGCGCGGAACCTGTTTCTGGAGGTTACCGAGGACAATCAGGCGGCCCGCACGTTCTATGCCCGCGCGGGCTTCGTCCAGACCGGACGGCGCAGGGACTATTATGAAGCAGGCGAAAACCGCGCCGACGCGCTCACCCTGACGCGCACGCTGGGCTGACGCCCGTTCACTCGGCCTTTTTGACGACCAACCGCCAGGTACCGGAACCTTCTTCCTCCTCCTCAAGCGAAAGGATGGCGTGACCGTGTTCCTCAACCGAACGCGGGACGTTCGTCAGGGGCTCGCCGTCGTTCAGGCGCACTTCGATGACCTGGCCCGACGGCATCTTTTCGATGGCGAGCTTGGTTTTCACGAAGGTCAGGGGGCAAACATCGGAGGTGATGTCGAGAAAGACGTCCGCATCGCTGTGCTGGGAAGCTTGGGTCACCGCTGGGCCTTTGGTGGTTGCTGTCGGATCCGCCGGGATCGAACGGCAGGCATGCCTTATATGGTTGCGGCCGGGCCTCGATGAAACCACCGCCCGTGCATCGGCGACAACGCCGCGCGGCCGGATGAAACCACACAGTGGTTCCACACGATCACGATCCGCTCTAGAATCGGGCCCGCATGACATCGCGCATTGAACAGGCTTGTATCGACAAGGGGCTGAAGATGACCGAGCAGCGGCGCGTGATCGCCCGCGTTCTGTCGGATTCTGAAGACCACCCCGACGTCGAGGAGGTGTACCGGCGGGCATCCGCGCTGGACGATCGCATCAGTCTTGCCACGGTCTACCGCACGCTGCGCCTGTTCGAGGATTCGCAGATCATCCAGAGCCACGATTTCGGCGGCGGAAGGGCGCGCTACGAAGCCGCCGAGGACGACGAACACCACGATCACCTGATCAACGTCGATACCGGCGAGGTCATCGAATTTCTCGACGAGGAACTCGAAGCCCTGCAGGACAAGATCGCCAAGCGCCTGGGTTTCCGCCTTGTCGATCACCGCCTGGAACTTTACGGCAAACCCGTGAAGCGGGCTGGGGAATCGTGAGCCTGGTGATTGGCCGTGCATGAAAACAAGTCCGATAAGGCGTCGCTGGAAGGCGGCATCATGCTGGGCCCGCTGGAACTGCGCCTGGCCCGTGATGAGTCCGAAATCCGCGCCGTGCAGCGGCTGCGCTACCGCGTCTTCTATGACGAGATGAAAGCCAAGCCCATCGGCTCCATGGAGGCCGAGGGGCGCGATTTCGACGAGTTCGACGAGGTCTGCGACCACCTGATCGTGCGCGACATCAAGCGCGAGGGTGACGAGGCGATCGTGGGGACCTACCGTCTGCTGCGCCGTTCCGTGGCCGAGACGTTCGGAAAGTTCTATACCTCGGGCGAATATGATATCTCGCGCCTTCTGGCGGTCGAAGGTGAGCTTGTCGAGTTAGGCCGCAGTTGCGTCGACATGAACTATCGCGCCGGCGCGGCGGTCCAGGCGCTGCTGCGGGGTCTGGGCGCCTATGCCAACAAGTACGACATCCGCCTCATGTTCGGTTGCGCCAGCCTGCATGGCACCGATCCTGACGAACTGGCGCGCCCGCTTTCCTATCTCCACCATCACCTTCAGGCGCCCGAAGCGATCTGCCCCAGGGCGCTCGATCATCTCTACATCGACATGAACCGGCTACCGATCAAGGAGATCGGCGCGGTCAAGGGCCGTTCCAGCCTGCCGCCGCTGATCAAGGGTTATGCGCGCGCGGGCTGCCGTTTCGGCGACGGCGCGGTGATCGACAGCCAGTTCAACACGACCGATGTCTGCGTCGTGCTCGACATGGCGACGATCGCCGACAAGTTCGACCGGCGCTACAAGAAGGACGAGGAAGAGGAACTGGGGTCCGGCCCCGGTGGCGCGTAGATGCGCACGCTGGATGCATCCCAAGCCGGGTTGCCGTGACCCTGATCGCCTTCATGCGCGCCCTAGGGTATGTTGGCTTCACGCTGGTCTGTCTGCCTGTGCAGACCGTCCTGGTACTTTTCGGTGCGCGCGCGAGCCACGCTTTTCCGCAGTTCTATCACCGCATCGCCCTGCGCATCCTGGGCGTGAGGCTGGACGTGCGGGGCAGGGTCGCGCGCGAACGGCCGTGTCTCTTCGTCGCCAACCATACGTCCTATCTCGACATCGAGATCCTGGGCGCGCTCATCCGCGGCAGCTTCGTCGCCAAGTCCGAAGTCAGCACATGGCCGGGTTTCGGCCTGCTCGCCAAGCTTCAGCGCACCGTCTTCGTCGACCGGCGCAGGAGCCAGGCGGGCAAACACAAGACCGCTATCCAGGAACGCATGGAAACGGGCGAACGCCTGATCCTGTTCCCCGAGGGCACGACCAGCGACGGCAACAAGATCCTGCCCTTCAAGCGCGCGCTCTTCGCTGTGGCCCAGCAGCGCATCCACGGCAAGCCGGTCGCGGTGCAGCCGGTCTCCATCGCCTACGCCGGGTTCTCGAACCTGCCCATGGACCGCGAGATGCGCCCGCTCTATGCGTGGTACGGCGACATGGACCTGCTGCCGCACGTCTGGCAGATGCTGAAAGCCGGTGTCGTAACGGTGATCGTCCAATTTCATCCAACGCTCACCATTGAGGATGCGGGCGACGACCGCCGGCTGCTGGCCGAACAGTGTCAGGAGATTATCGGCGACGGCGTCGCCAAGGCGCTTTCGGGCCGTCTGGGCCCGCGCCGGCGGCGCGGCCTCGGACGCCTAAAGAAGCCGCGGCCATCTTGAACGCGCCGGGCAAAGGCCGCGCGCGACCATGATTTTCGACAGCACCACCGCTCCGCTCCGATTTGCCGCCAAGCCTTCGGCTATCCTGCATTATCTGGATCGCATCCGCCTGCTGATGCTGGTTCCCTTGGCGGTTGCGTTTTTTCTCCGGCAACAGCGATGTCGGCCTGCGCTACGTGCTGGCCTGCGGGCTTCTGTCGCTGGTCGGCGTTCGGCGCGCGGCACAGAAGACCGCAGCGCCTTGCAGCAAAATGAAGCCCTGTGCATCTTCGCGCTTTCGTTCGTGGTCTCCTCCTTCGCCGTGGCAATTCCGCTCACCGGCTACGGGCTTTCCCCGCTCGATGCCTGGTTCGATGCTATTTCCGGGGTCACGATCACGGGACTCAGCACTCTTCCCAGCTTCGAGAACATGCCGTTCAGCTTTCATTTCGGCCGTTCCTGGGCACAGTGGGTGGGCGGCCAAGGTATCATGGTGCTGACCCTCGCAGTCATGCTGAAGCCCGGCACGGCAGCCTACCATCTGGGCCGCGGGTATGCCCCTATCTTCAGACTCTGACCGACGGCATCGCCGCAGCGATGGCCGTGTCGGCGCAGACGACGGCGGGGTTTTCCACGGTTTCGGTCGGTTCCATGGGACCGGCCGCGACCATGGCGATGTGCGTGGCCATATTTGGCGGCGGCCTGGGCTCGACCGCGGGTGGCATCAAAATTCTGCGTCTGATCATCCTGCTGCGGCTGTTCCAGCTTCTTCTGGTGCGGTGTTCGACTAGCTGCAGCGCCGAAGCAAAGCTGCGCCTGGGACACAGGCTGGTGAACTAGCGCGAGATGGAAACCATCCTGGGCGTAATTCTGGCCTATACTGGGACGATCAGCCTTTCCTGGATCGTCTTCGCTTCGTGGCGTCGGGCTACAGCCCCGTCGCATCGCTGTTCGAGGTCACGTCGGCGGTGGGAACGGCGGGCATCACTAACGCGGACCTGCCGGCGGGGCTGAAGCTGGTCCTGTGCCTGGACATGCTGCTGGGCCGGGTGGAAACGACAGCCATTATCATCCTGCTCTTCCCGGAAACCTGGTTCGGTAACAGAAGAAAATTGTGACATGCGCATCGTCATCCTTGGCGCCAGCGGGGCGACACCATCGAAACGGCAAACCGGCTGGTCGAGCATGGCCACGAGGTGGTGATCGTGGAATCGGACGCAGAGCGGGTCGAGCAGCTTTCCGAGACCATAACCTGTGGCTTTTTTCACAGCGAC
Organism: Alphaproteobacteria bacterium; assembly: GCA_965204785.1. GTDB lineage: Bacteria > Pseudomonadota > Alphaproteobacteria > SP197 > SP197 > SP197. Next base: position 2,754,523 of record OZ242015.1, read on the forward strand.
GGGTCGAAGCCTTCGGTCCTGCGCGAGGCGAGCCCGGAGAACACCGACGCGCTGCTGTGCCTGACCGACAACGACCAGGACAACATCATCGCCGCCCTCGTGGTCTGCGCGCTGGAATTTCACCGCATTATCCTGAAGATCGCCGATTCCGACTACGAGAAGATCTGCGCGGAACTGAAACTCGACAATCTCTTCGTGCCCGACATGCAGATCGGCCGTTCCCTGGTCGATCTCATCGAAACCGACGAACAGATGGGCAAGACCGCTAAGGTCCGGGGCGACCTGCGGTTCTTCAGCTTCCGGAGCGACCGGGATTGCGCGGGCAGGGTTTCGCAGCTTGAGTTCGACGACGCCGTCCGTGTGGTCGCTGCAACCCGCAACGACCGCTCGTTTCTTCCCGCCGGCACTTGTCGGTAATGCCGCGCGCTAACACCCCATCGTTGTCTTCGTCGCATCACGTTCAACGATGGTCCGGTGAGATGTGCAAACCGAAGGGGAACGGTGCTCCGTCCGTTTCAATGCGAGCGGATCACCTTGGTAGGAGAAGCGCGTTTGGTTCCGTTCAATTGTGATCCGTTCGAAGGCATGGTAAGAGCCTGAAATCGGGATGACGACCAGCCCGCAACCGCGTCTGACGGTCAGACCAACCCTTGCAAGAGTGTCACAAGCCTCATGCACAGTGCACGCACTTAAGTGTCTTTAACGCGATCCACGATTGCCCAGAAAACTCTATATCAAGACCTATGGTTGCCAGATGAACGTTTACGACTCCGGTCGTATGACGGATCTGCTGGCGCCGTTGGGTTATGAGACGAGCGAAACGCCCGAAGGTGCCGACCTCATCGTGCTCAACACCTGTCACATCCGCGAGAAGGCCGCCGAGAAGGTCTATTCGGAACTGGGCCGGCTGCGCCCCCTGAAGGAAAAGGCCGCGGAACGCGGTGAAACCATGCTGGTGGCCGTGGCGGGCTGCGTCGCCCAAGCAGAGGGCGAGGAGATACGCCGCCGTGCGCCGGTCGTCGACCTGATCGTCGGTCCCCAGACTTACCACCGCCTGCCCGAGCTGGTCGCACGCACGCACCGGACCTCGGAAACGGTTCTCGATACCGACTTTCCCTTCGAATCGAAGTTCGACCATCTGCCCCGGACCCAGGGTGTGGACGGCCCCTCGGCCTTTCTTTCCGTGCAGGAGGGCTGCGACAAGTTCTGCACGTTCTGTGTCGTGCCCTATACCCGGGGAGCGGAATTCTCCCGCCCGGCCGAGGCCGTGTTGGCCGAGGCCAAACGCTTAGTCGGCACGGGCGTGCGCGAGGTCACCCTGCTGGGTCAGAACGTCAACGCTTATCACGGTGAGGGCTCCGAAGGTGCTGACTGGTCGCTCGCGCGTCTCGTTCATGCGCTGGCCGAGATCGACGGTCTGGACCGCATCCGTTACACGACCTCGCACCCCCGCGACATGGACGACGACCTGATTGCCGCCCACGGTTCGGTACCGGCCCTGATGCCCTATCTTCACCTGCCCGTGCAGTCGGGCAGCGATACGGTGCTCAAAGCCATGAACCGCCGCCATTCCGGCGACGACTACCGCCGTCTGATCGGGCGCATCCGCGAGGCGCGGCCCGACATCGCGCTTTCGGGCGATTTCATCGTCGGCTTCCCCGGCGAGAGCGACGCCGATTTCGCCGATACCCTGAAGCTGGTGAACGAGGTGACCTATGCCTCAGCCTTTTCGTTCAAATACAGCGCACGGCCGGGAACGCCGGCTTTCGCCGCGGCCCAACAGGTCCCCGACACCGTGAAGTCGAAGCGTCTGGCCGCCCTGCAGCAGTTGCTGGATGCGCAGCAGGTCGCCTTCAACCACGCCACCGTGGGCCGCTCCGTGCCGGTTCTGTTCGAGCGCGCGGGCCGCAAGCCCGGCCAGATGGTCGGACGCACCCCTTGGCTTCAGGCGGTGCATGTCGAAGGCGGCGCGCACCTGATGGGCGAGATCGCCGAGGTGAAGCTGATCGGGGCCGGGCCGAAATCCATGGCCGGCGTGCTGACCCGGCAGGACGGCGGAATTGCCAGTGAGACCGTGGAACAGGTGGCCTGATGGCGATTCCCACCGCGCCGGATGCAGCCGAAGCGTTGCGCTACCTCACCTTCGACGACAATGCCCTGCTTTCGGCCCTTTACGGCGACCACGACCGCCATCTCGCACGCATTGAGCAGCAGCTTGAGGTCTCGCTGACCTCACGCGGCAACCAGATCGCTGTGGCCGGGCCCGAGGGTTCCGCCGATGCCGCCGTGGCCGTGCTGAACCAGCTTTACGGCCGCCTGAAAAGCGGCCTTTCCGTCGGCTTGGCCGATGTCGACGCCGCCCTGCGTATCGCCAGCGAGCCGGTGCGCGAGGGCGAGGCCTCCGCACCAATGATGGAGGTGCGCACGCCCAAACGGCGCATCACGCCGCGTTCGCACAATCAGGCGTGTTACCTGCAGACCTTGAGCGAATACGAACTGGTCTTCGCCCTGGGTCCGGCGGGCACGGGCAAGACCTATCTGGCCGTCGCCATGGCGGTCGCCATGATGGAGGCGGGCAAGGTCGATCGCATCGTGCTCTCGCGCCCGGCCGTGGAGGCGGGCGAACGGCTGGGTTTCCTGCCCGGTGACCTGCGCGACAAGGTCGATCCCTATCTGCGCCCGCTTTATGACGCACTCCACGACATGATGCCCGGCGAGAAGGTCACGCGGCGTCTGGCGAGCGACGACATTGAGGTCGCCCCACTGGCCTTCATGCGCGGGCGCACGCTTTCCAACGCCTTTGTCATTCTCGACGAGGCGCAGAACACCTCGGCCGTGCAAATGAAGATGTTCCTCACCCGCCTGGGGGAAAACGCCCGCATGGTGATAACCGGCGACCTTTCCCAGGTCGACCTGCCTCGCGGGCAGACGTCGGGCCTGGACGATGCGCTGCGTGTTCTCGACGGCGTCAAGGGGATCGCGACAGTGCGGTTCAGCGATGCCGACGCCGTACGCCACGAACTGGTCACCCGAATCGTGCGCGCCTATGACGGCAAGACCGAGGGGGGTCAGCGCTGATGGTCGAAGGTCTGCCATCAAGTACGAAGGGCAGGATTGAGATCGACCTTGCCCTGCAGGATCCCGTCTGGCTGGACGATCTGCCCGACGCGCAATACGATGTGAAAAGAGCCGGAACGGCCGCGCTGACCCGCTTCTGCACCGGCCCGCCGCTGGGGCTTGCCGTGGTGCTCGCCAGCGATGCAGAGTTGCGCACGCTCAACCTGCGCTGGCGCGGCATCGACAGACCAACCAACGTGCTGTCGTTCTCCAGCGAGGAACGCACGCCCGGATCAACGCCGGCACCGCCTGCCGGCGCGCCCGACGATCTTCCCATCGAACTGGGCGATGTCGTGCTGGCGCGTGAAACCGTCATGCGCGAGGCAGGCGAGGGCGGTATTCCGCCCTCGCACCATCTTTGCCATCTGGTCGTGCACGGAAGTCTGCATCTGATGGGCTACGACCACGAAGACGATGACGAGGCAGCCTGCATGGAGGGCCTGGAGGCCGCCGTGCTGGCCGGTCTTGGCATCCCCAACCCCTATCTCTGATCAGGATCATGGCCGAACGTAGTATGCCCCCCACAACCCTCGTCGGATTTACCGGATGGCTGCGCCGTCTGGTAGGCGGGCGCAACGGCGAGAGCTTGCGCGATACGGTCGAGGAGCTGCTGGAAGCCTATGAGGACGACGGCACCGCGCTTTCCAATACCGAACGGGCCATGCTGGTCAACCTACTGGAGTTCGGCGAGTTGCGCGTCGACGACGTCATGGTGCCGCGCGCCGACGTCGTCGCGGTGGAGACATCGGTCAAGCTGACGGAGGTGGTCGAGACCATGCGCCGGGAGGGCCATTCTAGGCTGCCGGTCTACCGTGAGTCACTGGACGACCCGATCGGCATGATACATGTGCGCGATCTGCTCGACCACTGGGGTTCGCCGCCTCCAGGGCCACCGCTTGCCAATGTCGTGCGCGAGGTTCTGTTCGTGCCGCCGTCAATGCCGGTGATCGACCTGCTGATCAAGATGCGCACGTCGCGCGTTCACATGGCGCTGGTCGTCGACGAGTTCGGCGGCATCGACGGTCTCGCGACGATTGAGGATCTGGTCGAACCGATCGTGGGCGAGATCTGGGACGAACATGACACCGACGACGGCCATCTGTTGGCCGAGCGGAGCGGGGTCTTCGATGCGCATGCACGCGCATCGGTCGAGGAACTCGAGAAAATGACCGGCTGCGACCTGCTGCCCGACGAGCGCGATGAGAACATTGAGACCCTAGGCGGTCTGGTTTATTCGATGCTGGGTCGCATTCCGGTACGCGGCGAGGTCATCCCGCATGAATCCGGCCTAGAGTTCGAGATCGTCGACGCCGATCCCCGGCGGATCAAGCGGTTGCGCGTACGTCATGGCGCGGCGCGAGGATAAGCCGCTGCGCAGCATTGCACCCGAGGAGCTGCCCGGCCGTCTGGCTGCGCTAAGGGGCTGGAATCGCGCGCTTTCCGCGTTCGCGCTGGGTCTGTTGCTCGCTGCCGCCTTGCCGCCGATCTACATTCTGCCCACCGCGCTGATCGCGTTCACCGGTCTGGCCTGGATGCTTGACGGTGCTTCAACCTATCGCTGCGCCTGGATGGACGGCTGGCTGTTCGGCACTGGGTTTTTCCTTGGCGGATTCTACTGGATTACCAACGCGTTGCTGGTCGACTCGGCGCAGTACGGCTGGATGGTGCCCTTTGCCCTGGCTGCCATCGCGCTGGGTTTCGGTCTCTTCCCTGCCATGGTCGCACTGGTTGCGCACATGGCCCCGGCCGGACAGACGCGCGCGGTGCTGTTTGCGCTTGCCTGGATCGCTGTCGAGTGGCTGCGAAGCTGGATCCTGACCGGCTTTCCCTGGAACATGGTCGGAACCGCCTTGGGCCTCTCCGACGCGCTGCTGCAGCCCGCGGCCTTGGGCGGCCCGTGGTTACTTACGGGGCTGGTGCTGCTGGGCGCACTTTTCCCGTCATGCCTGGCGCGCGGCGGCAGGCTGCCAAGAATGCGGGCTTTGGCGGGCATCGGCGCTTCGGCCGTGCTGATCGCCGCTCTTTGGGGCGCGGGCAGCCTTCGCCTGGCGGCCCATCCCACAACCTATCAGCAAGGAGTCGTGTTGCGGCTGGTGCAGCCGGCCATTCCGCAGGCTGACAAATGGCGCAGCAATCTGATAGATTCGCATTTTGCAATGCATATTGCGCTAAGTCTTTCGCAACCTGCGAGTGAGCAACCCTATGTGATCATCTGGCCTGAGGCCTCCATTCCCCATCAACTGCTGCGCCAGCCGGCGACGCTGGCCGAGCTCCGCGTGATCGTGCCCGAGGATGGCGCGATTCTAACCGGGGCCGTGCGTGCCGCGCCAGATACGGACGGCACGCTGCGGCCTTGGAACAGCCTGCTGGTGATCGACGAGGCCGGCATCGCTCAGACTTATGACAAACACCACTTAGTGCCGTTCGGCGAGTACATGCCGCTGCGCGGCATTCTGCCCATCGACAAGCTCACGCCCGGGGCCGTCGACTTCGCCGCTGGCCCCGGGCCAGTGGTCATAAACCAAGGGAACCTGCCGGGATTCGGCCCCCTGGTCTGTTATGAAGTGATCTTTCCCGCCGAAATCATCGCCGAGCACGGGCGCCCTTCCTGGCTGCTCAACGTCACGAACGATGGCTGGTACGGCGTTTCGACAGGCCCCTATCAGCACTTTCTGACAGCCCGCTTGCGCGCCGTCGAGCAGGGCCTTCCCATGGTGCGTGCTGCCAACACAGGCATCAGCGGATTCATCGACCCCCTGGGCCGTGTGCTCTCCAGCCTGCCGTTCAACCACCGCGGCGTGCTCGACGGCGTCCTGCCCCAACCGCTTCCCACCCTGACGCCCTATGCCCGGTGGGGTGACTGGACCCTTCTTCTGGTTCTTGTTCCCGGCTTGGTGTTTCTGGCCTGGACCTTGCAACGGTCACGCCGTGTGGGCGATGGGGGGTCGGGTTCCGCAACCAGGCGGTGCTAGCACCGGCGGTTGTTTAGGTTCACATTTCTGTCGGCACGGTGGTTGCTGTTGGGGCAACCAGACGCCATACCGTCACCCGTCGAGCGCAGGACGAACGGAAACAGTCTGGAAAGAAACAACAATCATGGTGAGCAAACCAAATCTGATCGACATTCATGTCGGTGGCCGCGTCAGGTTGCGCAGGACCCTGCTGGGCATGAGCCAGGAAAAGCTGGCCCAGCCCCTGGGCCTGACGTTCCAGCAGATTCAGAAATACGAGCGCGGCGCGAACCGTATCGGGTCGAGCCGGCTGTTCAAGCTCTCGCAGATTCTGGATGTGCCGGTCAGCTTTTTCTTCGACGGCATGACCGAGGAAACCACGACCACCGGCGGGGCCGCACCGCCCGAGGACCCGTCGTGCCCCGATACCCTGACCAAGCGCGAAACCCTGGAACTGGTGCGCGCGTATTACCGCATTCCCGACGAGCGGCTGCGCCGCAAGGTCTTCGAACTGGTCAAGGCGGCCGGTCCCAAAGACAAGACGCAGGACGACTGACCGACCGGTCCTTCCCTCCGCGCCGATGCCGGACGGAAGGATCGATTCCCCCGGGAGATGTTTGCATCGCAGACAACGCGTCGCGGCGGCAAAAACACGTCAAATCCCTTGACCCATACGCGCCCTTCAGCGAGTGTCGCCGCCGTTGGGCCGATGACCGCCGGCCGCACCAGCCATATCTGACAATCAGCGTCATGGGAGAGTGATCGTGGCGAGGAAGAGCTATCTTTTTACCAGCGAGTCGGTTTCCGAGGGTCACCCCGATAAGGTCTGTGACCGCATTTCCGACACCGTGGTGGATACCTATCTGGGCGCCGATCCCGCTGCGCGCGTTGCCTGTGAAACGCTAACCACGACCAACCTGATCGTCATCGCCGGCGAGGTGCGCGGGCCCCATGCAGTGATCGGCCAGGTCGAGGAGCTCGCGCGCGGCGCAGTCAAGGCGATCGGCTACGATCAGGACGGTTTTTCCTGGAAGAACGCCGAGGTTCAGATACGCCTCCACGAACAGTCCGCTGACATCGCCCAGGGTGTCGATGCCGCGGGCAACAAGGCCGAGGGCGCGGGCGACCAGGGCATCATGTTCGGTTATGCCTGCCGCGAGACCGACGCGCTGATGCCTGCCCCGATCCATTTTTCCCACCGCATTCTCAAACGCCTGGCCGACGTGCGCCACGACGGTACCGAAGCCCTGCTGGGCCCCGATTCCAAGAGCCAGGTCACGCTGGCTTACGAAGACGGCAAGCCGGTGCGTGCGACCTCCGTGGTCGTCTCGACTCAGCATGACGCCAGCCTGGACCAGGACCAGGTCAAGGAAATGGTGCGCCCCTATGTCGAGGAAGTCCTGCCCGACGGCTGGATGTGCCCTGACGACCAGTTCTATGTGAACCCGACCGGCAATTTCGTGATCGGCGGGCCCGATGGCGACTGCGGCCTGACCGGGCGCAAGATCATCGTCGACACCTATGGCGGTGCGGCGCCCCATGGCGGCGGCGCGTTCTCGGGCAAGGACCCCAGCAAGGTCGACCGTTCGGCGGCCTATGCCAGCCGGTACCTCGCCAAAAACGTCGTGGCCTCCGGTCTGGCCGACCGCTGCACCATCCAGCTTTCCTATGCCATCGGCGTCGCCGAGCCGCTGTCGGTCTATGTCGACACCTACGATACGGGAAACTGCGACGAAGTCGCACTTGAAAAGGCGCTGCGCGAGATCATGGACCTCACTCCGCGCGGCATCCGCGACCACCTCCATCTCGACCGGCCGATTTATGAGCGCACCGCCGCCTATGGCCACATGGGCCGTGAGCCCGAGGCCGATGGCGGGTTCTCCTGGGAAAATACCGATCTCGCCGACGCGCTGAAATCGGCGATGGCCTGACGGGTCCATAGCGACGGACATCCGTCCGGGCCTTCACTCTGACTGTGACGGCCATGACGAACCACACCCCAACCCCCGGAGACCGCCGCTTCTACGGTCGGCGCAAGGGTCACGGCCTCTCTGCGCGCCGCCAGGCGCTGGTCGATGAGGTGCTGCCCGCCATCCGCCCGGAGACCGGCGAGGACGGCAGTCTTAATCTGAAGGGTCCGGTCGCGGGCCGCGACCGGCTGTGGCTGGAGATCGGCTTTGGCGGCGGCGAACACCTCGCCTGGCAGGCCGCGCGCAACCCCGGTGTCACGGTGATCGGCGCCGAGCCGTTCCTCAACGGCGTGGCGAGCCTTTTGGCCCATGCCGAGGATAAGAACCTCGAAAACATCCGCATCGTCGACAACGACGTGCGCCCGCTGCTGGACGCCCTGCCGCCCGCCAGCCTTGAGCGCATCATGGTGCTCTTTCCCGATCCCTGGCCCAAAGCGCGCCACTGGAAGCGGCGCATCGTGAACACATGGTCGGCGGACCGCTTCGCCGACCTGCTGGCCGATGGCGGCGAGCTGCGCCTGGCCACCGACATCCTGGATTACGCGCGCGCGATGATGGCCGCGGCGTGGCCCCATCCCGACCTCGTCTGGACCGCCCGGCGCGCGAGCGACTGGCGCGACCGCCCGTCCGACTGGCCCGAAACCCGCTATGAAGCCAAGACCCGCAAGGAAGGCCGCGCCCCGGTCTATCTCACCTTCAAGCGTCAAGAGCGTTAGCGCGACCGGATAGACCGCGGACGCTGGCGCGACTCATCGCCCAAGCGATGCCCAGCGGAGGCTTGGGTCCATACGCCCCGATCAGGGATTTGGAACGCAAAGCGTCGCCTACGTGCATCATGAGCATCGGCTTACGGGCCCCGGCCTTCGAGCCTGTGAAGGATTCCCGGGTTGTGTGTTTCGTGGTTCGTTCCGGTTGTGGAGGGAGGAGCGATGTCACGGGCAGCCGGGTATTGGACGGCGCATCGTTCGCAGGCTGGTTTCGAGCCTGTTGACCTTGACGCGTTTTGCCCTGCGACCGTCGGGCCCGCCTGCGCGGTCGTTTTGCGAGGAGCCGGATCCTGGCGCGTTCCACGCTTCGACCGGTGCGCGCGAGGGCGTTGCGGACCGTCCTCCTGCGGACCCGCGTGTTTTGCCTGCGTTGTGGCTTTTCGCGACCCTTGAAGGGATGGGTTCGGCGCGTTTGCCTGAACCTCCTGTCGCCGGGGACATCACGTATCGCGGGTCGGCCGGTGGGGTGAGCGTGAACTGTCACGGTCTTTCTTCGGACTTCCGCGTTGACTGGAACGAGACACTGTCCCGCCTTTTGAACGTCAGCGCGACGGCGCTTGTGTCGCAGGGTTCTGTGTCATTCGATGAGATCGCAGTGGACGGGACCAGGGACCGCCCAGCGATCGCGTGGCTCCTGCAGTCGGGACACACGCCTGGAGCAGGTCGCGCGCCTTGCCTGCGAGGGTGTTGCCGCCCCGCGCGCGGAGGTCGCCCTTGATCCCGGCGCGCCGGAATGGAAGCCCGGAAGGCCCGGGACATCGCCCGAAGACGCACATGCGCCGAACTCATCCACGCCCACTGCAGGAACCGGGCCCTCGAGCGCATCGACGTGCATGGAAGGCTCAAGGCACACGCCATCGTCCTGTGGCACGCACCGGCCAACGACATCCTGGCAACGCAACGCATCAGGGCCGCTGCGCAAAACACCTGAGACAAAATCAAAACGACCGGGTGCCCTGAGAGCAACGACTGGCCTCACCGTCTTGCAGCACAAATCAAACGAATCGCGATCCCTTCACAAACTCGAAAGCCGGGGATCACAAGTGCTGAGATCCCGCGCTCAAGCAAAACCACCTCAGATGTGTCATCCCGGACGAAGAGCCGGGATCTCGTTCCGCACGTTGTTTTTTGTAACACGTCATGACGGGATCCCGGATCGCGGTCGCTCCGCTCCCTTGTCCGGGATGACACCCTTTGGGGTAGTTTGTAGGCGGGAGGCCCCTTGTTGGCCGACAGGACGCGACTGCGGCCCCGCGCCGCATAGCACGTAAGCCAAGCATGCAGAGCATGCGCCCGGCGCTTGAGAGAACAGACAACAAACCCACATGCCTTCAAGAGCCTTTTCAAGTTGGGTTGGGACCGTTATGTCTCCAGCCCATGACAGACAAGAAAACTCCCCTTGATCTCGCGGGCGATCTGGTTGCGCGTGCGCGCAAAGCCGGCGCGGACAGTGCCGACGCCGTCGCCTTTTCCGACACCTCGCTTTCGATCAACTGGCGCATGGGCGCGCTGGAGGAACTCGAACGCTCCGAATCGACCGATCTGGGCCTGCGCGTCTTTGTTGGCCAGCGCCAGGCGATCATCTCGACCACCGACCCGGCCGAGGACACGCTCGCCGAACTGGTCGAGCGCGCCGTCGCCATGGCCAGGATCGCGCCCGAAGACAAGCTGGCTGGGCTCGCCGATCCCGAACTTCTGGCGCGCGAATTCCCCGAACTCGATCTCGACGCCAACGACGAGCCCGATCCCGAACGGCTGATGGAAATGGCCGGAGAGGCCGAGGACGCCGCACGTTCGGTCGAGGGCATCTCCAATACCGAAGGCGCCTCGACCGGCTGGCACCGCATCACCTCCGCGCTTGCCGCCAGCAACGGCTTTTCGGGCAGCCACAACGGCACGTCATCAAGCATCTCGGTCGCGGTGATCGCAGGCGAGGGCCTGGGTATGGAGCGCGACGGTGACTACCGCATGGCGCGTTACCTCTCCGACCTCCCCGCGCCCGCCGAGGTCGGCAAGGAGGCCGCGCGGCGCACCCTGCGCAAGTTGAACCCGAAAAAAATTCCGACCAAGGCGATGTCTATCGTATTCGACGACCGCAATGCGCGCAGTCTGCTAGGCCACTTCGTCGACGCCATCTCAGGGCCCGCGATCACCCGCGGCACCAGCTTCCTGAAGGACAGGATGGCGAAACCCGTCTTCGGCTCGGATATTACCATCGTGGAGGACTCGCACCTGCAACGCGGCCTGCGCAGCCGTCCTTTCGACGGCGAGGGCCTAGCGACCAGCGCGCACGAACTGATCGCGGGCGGCAAGCTCACCACTTGGCTGCTCGACTGCCGCTCGGCGCGCCAGCTTGAGCTCCAGCCCACGGGGCATGCCACGCGCGGCACCTCGGGTTCGCCCAGCCCCTCTCCCGCCAACCTGTGGCTGGAGCCCGGCACCGCCTCGCCCGAGGACCTGATGGCCAACATCAAGGACGGGCTTTACGTCACCTATCTGATCGGCTTCGGCGTCAACGGTGTCACCGGCGACTACAGCCGGGGTGCCGCGGGTTTCCGCATCCAGGAAGGCGAGATCACGAACCCAGTGAGCGAGATCACCATCGCGGGCAACCTCAAGGACATGTACGCCAACCTGATCCCCGCCAACGACCTGGAGTTCCTGTTCGGCACCGACAGCCCCAGCGTGCGCATTGACGGCATGACGGTGGCAGGAACCTGATGCCTGGCCCTCAGGCGCTGTGCGGGCGGTCGCGCCTTGGGATAGTCTGTTGAACCTCGACGCGGATCATGCGCTGCTCAAAGAGGCGACGCGGGAGGCAGGTGCGCTGGCGTTGCGCTTCTTCCGCAACCGGCCCGAGCAGTGGATCAAGGCCAAGGGCGATCCGGTCAGCGAGGCCGACATCGCGGTCGATACGCTGCTGAAGACCCAACTGCTGGACGCCCGGCCGGACTACGGCTGGCTTTCCGAGGAGACCGAGGACGACGCCATGCGCCTCAAACAGGACGTGCTGTGGATCGTCGATCCCATCGACGGCACACGCGCCTTTCTGGAGGAACGTCCGGAATTCACCGTGGCGACCTCCCTGGTGGTTGCCGGCCGCCCGGTCGCAGGCTGCGTCTTCAATCCTGCGACCAACGAATTCTTCGATGCCCGTGAAGGCGGCGGCGCGCGGCTGAACGATGAACCGATCTCTGTATCGGATCGCGCGGATTTCGAGGATGCGCGCCTGCTGGCGAGCGCGCGTATGATCAAACGCACGATCGACGACATGACGACCAAGCCTGCGACCTATGACGCCGTCAACTCCGTCGCCTACCGCATGGCGCTGGTCGCCTGCGGCAGGTACGACGCGACCCTCTCGTTGGGTCCCAAGAGCGACTGGGATCTCGCCGGAGCCGACATCATCGTCCGGGAATCCGGCGGATGCTGCGGCACGGCAGAGGGCGAGACATATATCTACAACCTCAGAAGTGCGCGCCACCCCACCCTAGCGGCAGCCAACCCGGCCCTGCACGACGCCCTGATCGAACTGGTGGCCAGACTGGATTGACGTGGATTGTGTCGATAAATCTGATGTCATCCCGGATCGCGTGCGCTCCGCTTACTTGGCCGGGATAACACAGTTTTTTGGACTTGAGTCCGCCAACTAGTCCCTAGCCCATAATTTCCCATGATCGTGAATTGTTCTAGAACAGATACTTGCATGAGGGACTGCCCCACGGTTCCACGGTACACTTCATGAACGACACCACAGCGAAGCATCACTCGACCAGGGCCATCGTGGGTCGGCTGCTGCGCGAGCATATCCGGTCCTATATTCCTCAGATGCTGCTGGCCGTGGTGTTCATGGCGCTGGTGGCGGCCACGACCGCGGCCTATGCGTGGCTGGTGCAGCCGATCCTGGACGAAATCTTCATCAAGAAGGACCACAGCCGGCTGATGGGCATCACCATCGCGGTGCTGGCGGTGTTCGTGGTGAAGGGGCTGTCGGATTATGCCCAGACCGTGATCATGGCACGGGTTTCCATGCGTATCGTGGCCGATGTGCGCCAGCGCGTGTTCGAAAGCCTGATCCGGGTCGATCTGGCGTTTTTCCACGGCGCATCGACGGGCGAACTGATCGCGGGCTGCATGAACAATGTGGACCTGATGCGCGATGCCGTCGCTAACACGCTGACCGCGATGGCCAAGGACTTCTTGACGCTGATCTTCCTAGTCGTGCTGATGTTCTATCAGGACTGGGCGCTGGCCTGCGTGGCGTTCTTCGTCTTCCCCATCGCGTTTTTCCCGGTCTCGGCCATCGGGCGCAAGGTGCGCAGGCGCTCAAGCCTGGCCTGGGCCGAACTGGAACAGGTGACGGGCTTCATGTCGGAAACCTTCCGGGGCGTGCGCCACATCAAGGCTTATGGCCAGGAAGATCATGAGATCAAGCGGGCACGCGACCGCATCGACGCGCTGTTCCTGAAGATATTCAAGACTATGCGCGCCAAGGCGGCGATCTCGCCCATCATGGAGACGCTGGCTGGCGTCGCGGTCGCCGTCATCATCGTCTATGGCGGCGATCAGGTAATCGTGGGCGAGACGACCGCGGGCGCGTTCTTCAGCTTCATCACCGCACTGTTGCTGGCCTATCAGCCGCTGAAGAACTTCGCCAAGCTCAACAACAATCTGCAGGAGGGCCTGGCCGCCGCGCAGCGCGTGCTGGCGCTGGTCGACCTCGAACCCACGATCACCGACCGGGAGAACGCGGTTGAACTCAAGATCGACGGCGGGGCGCTGACCTTTACCGACGTCACGTTCTCCTATGGCGATGTGCCTGCGCTGAACGCCGTGTCGCTGGAGGTCCCAGCCGGCAAGACCGCCGCTTTGGTCGGCCCGTCGGGTGCGGGCAAGTCCACGATGCTGAACCTGATCCCGCGTTTCTATGCCATCGACGACGGCACGGTCGCCATAGATGGTACCGACATCCGTGACGTCACGCTATCGAGCCTGCGCGCCAACATCGCACTGGTGAGCCAGGAGGTGGCGCTCTTCAACGACACCGTGGGGGCCAATATCGCCTATGGTCGCATGGAGGCGTGCCAGGAGGAGATCGAGGCGGCCGCGCGCGCCGCCGCCGCGCATGACTTCATCATGGAGCTTCCGGGCGGTTATGACACGGTGGTGGGCGAGTCCGGGATCAAGCTTTCGGGCGGCCAGCGCCAGCGACTTTCCATCGCCCGCGCAATCCTGCGTGATGCCCCGATCCTGTTGCTGGACGAGGCGACCAGCGCGCTGGATTCCCAGTCGGAACGCCAGGTCCAGGAAGCCCTGGCGCGCTTGGCGCAGGGGCGCACCACGCTGGTGGTGGCGCACCGGCTTTCGACCATCGCGGACGCCGACATCATCTATGTCATGAACGAAGGCCGCATTGCCGAAGCCGGCAGCCATGGCGAGCTGCTGGCGCAGTGCGGGCTTTATGCCGGCCTGCAGAACCTGCAGGCGACCGAAGAACCGGTGGTGCTGAAAACCGCCGCCGATTCCTGACCGGGCGCGCGGACCGTCTTCATGTTAGCCGGTCTTTATTCCCTGGCGACGCATCTGATCGAGCCCGCGGCACCGTTACTGCTGCGCACGCGGCTCATGCGCGGCAAGGAAGACGCGGCTCGCATGGAAGAAAAGCTGGGCCATGGGTGCGCGGCCCGTCCCGACGGGCGGCTGGTCTGGATTCATGCGGCAAGCGTGGGGGAGTCCCTTTCAGTCCTGCCGCTGATCGAGCGCCTGGCAGTGGAAGCCGGAACCGCGATCCTGGTGACCACGAGCACCAGGACCTCGGCCGGGATCATGGCGCAACGCCTGCCCGGGAACGCTCTTCATCAATACGCGCCGCTGGACGGACCGCGCTGCGTGCGGCGCTTTCTGGACCGCTGGCGTCCCGATGCGGCGCTGTGGGTCGAGTCCGAGCTATGGCCCAATCTGCTGACCGAGACACGGCGTCGCGGTATTCCCACCGCCCTGGTCAACGGGCGGATGTCGCCCAGATCATTCGCGCGCTGGCGGCGTGTGCCGTCGCTGGCGCGCATCATGATCGCGGGCTTCGACGTCGTGCTGGCCCAGAGCGAGGCCGACGGCGCACGACTGACAGCGCTGGGTGCCCACCGCGTCACCACGGCCGGTGACCTGAAAGCCACCGTGCCCGCGCTGGCGGTCGATGCCGAGAGCCTGGCGCGCGTGACGGCAGCCATCGCAGACCGACCGGTATGGGTCGCCGCTAGCACCCATACCGGCGACGAAGTCATGGCCGGCGAGGTGCATCAGGTGGTACGTGCGGCCCATGACGACCTGTTGACGGTGATCGTACCGCGCCATGCCGACCGCGGCGGCGCCATCGCGCGCGAGCTTCGTGCGATGGGACTGAACGTCGCGCGCCGCAGCCGGGGCGAACTGCCCGATGGCGCAACCGATGTCTTCCTGGGCGACAGCATGGGCGAGATGGGGCTTTATCTGCGTCTGGGCAATCCCGTCTTCATGGGCAAATCGATCCTGCATATCGGCGGCCACAATCCGTGCGAACCGGCCCTGCTGGGCCGCGCGGTGGTGTTCGGCCCGCATATGGAGAACGTTACCCAAGCCGCCGATGCCCTGCTGCAGGCAGGCGGAGCTGTCGAGGTCGCCGACAAGACGGCATTGGCCGCCACGGTGCAAAGGCTCCTGGAGCAGCCCCAGGCGTTGCGTCAGATCGGCGAGCGCGCACGGTCGCGCGCGGAGGCCGATGCGGCGGGCATTCTGGATGCGGCGATGGCGGTGCTGTACCCCGTGCTGGACGGGCGGATGTGATGCGCACCCCACGGTTCTGGGAAAGGAACGGCGTTTTGCCACGGCTGTTGAGTCCGGCCGCGGCCGTTTGGACCTTGGCGGTGCGCTGGCGGCGCATCACCCGTTCCCCCGAACGCGTCGGCATCCCGGTGGTCTGCGTCGGCAACGTGACCGTGGGCGGGGCGGGCAAGACCCCCACCACCGTCACCATCACCCACAGGCTGGGCGCACAGGGGTGGTCGCCTGATATCCTCTCGCACGGCTATGGCGGCAGGGCCGAGGGTCCACTGCAGGTGGACCCCGATCTTCACAGCGCGGCAGACGTGGGCGACGAGCCGCTGATGCTGGCGAACCATGTCGATGTCTGGGTCGGCCGGGACCGGGCGGCGAGCGCGGTGCGTGCCTTGGCCGATGATGCCGATATTGTGGTCATGGATGACGGCTTGCAGAACCTGACGCTGAAGCAGGACCTTTCGATCCTGGTGATTGACGGACCCTATGGCATCGGCAACGGCAGGGTGATGCCCGCCGGCCCCCTGCGCGAGTCACTGCACGACGCGCTGGAACGCTGTCAAGCCGTGGTCATCATCGGCGAGGATCGCCACGGCATGGCCGAAAAGGTTGCCGGACACGTGCCCCATGTTCTTCATGCCGACCTTCGGCCGCGCGCGCATGCCCTGACGCTGCAGGGCGAACCGGTGCACGCCTTCGCCGGCATCGCGCGGCCGGAAAAGTTCTTCGAGACGCTGCGCGAACTGGGTACGGTCGTGCGCAAGACATACAGCTTCGCCGACCACCATGTCTTCGATCCCATGGTCGTGATGGCGATGCTGGAGGAGGCGACCATGGACAGCGCGCGGCTGGTCACGACCGAAAAGGACTGGGTGCGCCTGGATGCCGACAGCCGCATGATGGCCGAGCCGGTCGGGGTTGAGCTTGTCTTCCGCGACTGGGGTATGCTGGACGACCTGCTTCTACCCCTGCGTTCGCACCTGGGCTTATGAAAACCGTTCGTTATCTCCTTGAGGCCGGTCTGTTGTGGCTGGTATTCGCCTGTCTGTCGCTGCTCCCCATCGAGCGGGCTTCGGCTGTGGGCGGTTTCCTGGGCCGCGCGCTGGGCCGCGTCATGGCGCGCAAGAACGCCGTTGCCCGGCGCAACATCGAGGCGAGCCTTCCCCACTTGAGCGTAGACGAGACCGCCGCGGTGATCACGGGTATGTGGGACAACTTGGGCCGCTTCGTGGGCGAGACGCCGCATCTCCATAAACTTGACGTCTATGGCGGCGGCCGGGTGCGGCTGACCGCCGATGTCGATCTGAACAATCCCGCCACGACGCCGATGCCCGTCATCTTCTTCAACGCGCATTTCGGCAACTTCGAGGTTTCCACGCTGCTCGCCATCCAGCGCGGCCTGGATCTGACGCTGGTCTATCGCGAGGCGAGCAACCCATGGTCCGAGAAGATCATCCAGCACTGGCGCGATAAACGCGGCGGCACCTGGGTGCCCAAGGGGCGCGACGGTGCCCGTGCGCTGCTGGCCGCGATCCGCAACAAGGGTGCGATCGCCATCATGGCGGACCAAAAGTTTAACGAGGGAGTGGCCGTATCGTTTTTCGGGCGCGACGCCATGACGGCACCGGCCATCGCTGAACTGGCGCTGAAATACGACGTGCCGCTGGTGCCCGTGCGCATCCTTCGCGAGCCGGACGCGCATTTCCACGCCCATGTCTTCAAACCCATCGAAGTCGTCAGGACCGGCGACAAGACCGCGGATGTCCACGCCATCCTGCTGGCGGTCAACCGAACCTTCGAAGCCTGGATCCGCGAAAACCCCGACCACTGGCTCTGGATCCACCGCCGCTGGCCGGATTGAGTATGTGCGCAAACTTCCAGAGCGTGTCACCTCCGCGGCCGACCAACGAGAGAGCCGGGCCTCGAGAGGCCGGCGTTGAACTCTCGAGACCCCGGATCGGCGGTGCTCCGCACTTTGTCCGAGGTGACACCTTGGTTTGGCGAGTTGCTTCCCCGTCATCGCCGCACGATAGTGTCGCCGGAGCGAACCAAGGAGAGAGGCGGTGCCCCAGGACAACAGCCAACTGATCGGACGCCGCAGGGAGCTGCTGGGCCCAAACCTGCCAACTTTCTATGAGGATCCGGTCCACATCGTGAAGGGCGAGGGCGTGTGGCTGTGGGATGCCGGCGGGCGCAAGTATCTCGACTGTTACAACAACGTGCCCCATGTCGGGCACTGTCATCCCCGCGTGGTCGAGGCGATCGTGCGCCAGGCCTCCACGCTGAACACGCACACGCGGTATCTCCACGAAACCATTCTGAACTATGTCGAGGCCCTGACGGCGCAGTTCGCCGGCCAGCTTTCGACCGCGATCCTGACCTGCACGGGAAGCGAGGCCAACGATATTGCGCTGCGCATGGCCCAGGCCGCGACGGGTAACACCGGCATCATCGCGACCGACCATACCTATCACGGCAACACGCATCTGGTCTCGCAACTGACCGGACGCCGCAGTCCGATCGGCGAGCACATCGACTATGTCGAACTGGTGCCCGCCCCCGACAGCTACCGCCCGCTGGGCGGCGAGGTGGGCCAGCCCTTCGCCGACGCCTTTGCCGGCGAAGTCGAACAGGGCATCGCCCGGTTGCACGAAAAGGGATATGGCACGGCTTGCATGATCCTGTGCCCGTACTTCGCCAACGAAGGCTTCCCCGCCGTGCACAAGGGGTTCCTGGACAGTGCAGTGGCGGCCGTGCGCAAGGCCGGCGGCGTGATCGTCGCCGATGAGGTCCAGCCCGGGTTCGGGCGGCTGGGCACGCACATGTGGGGTCACGAGTGGGTCGGTATCGCACCCGAGATCGTGACCCTGGGCAAGCCCATGGCCAACGGCCATCCCACCGCGGGCGTGGTGACCTCACCCGACATCCTGGCCGGATTTCGCAATGCAACGGGATACTTCAACACCTTCGGCGGCAACCCGGTTTCCTGCGCGGCGGCCATGGCGACGCTGGAGGTGCTGCTGGAAGAAAACCTGATGGCGAACGCGCACGATGCCGGCGCTTATGCCCGCGAACGCATGGGCAATCTTGCCCAGCGCTACGAGGCGATCGGCGACATCAGAGGCTCGGGTCTCTTTTTCGGCGCCGAATTGGTACAGGACCGCGAGAGCAAGAAGCCGGACCCGGAACTCGCGACAAAGATCGTCAACGGCATGCGCCGCGAGGGTGTGCTGCTCAACAAGACGAGCATCCACGAAAACACCCTCAAAGTCCGCCCACCCATGCCCTTGACCCGCACCGAAGCCGACCTGCTGGTCGACAAGCTCGACAAGGTCATGGGTGAGGTGACGGGGTAAAAAGAGATTGGCGAGTGCGCGCTGACTGATCCCCAGCGGAGGCTCTTGGGGGAAAAATCGGGGCCGAAAACGAACGCCCGTGCTGGAGGCCTTCCTTCTCTTCGCCGATCTGGGCTACAAGCCCAACGGCAGATGTGTACATGCCATAGAGCCTGCGCTGGGGATCCGATATGTGCGACTAGCGGGCTTGGCGCGATCAGAAACGCTCAGGCAGCCGGGGCCTTGGCGACGCCGACCATGGAGGGGCGCAGGAGGCGGCCGTGGATAGTGTAGCCGGCACGCAGGACCTGCATCACGGTGCCGGGCTCGAAGTCCGGAGTCTCGGTTTCGAACATGGCCTGGTGCAGGTTGGGATCGAACTTCGCGCCGGCGGCATCGATCCGCACGATGCCGTGGCGTTCGAGCGCGCCGTTGAGTTCGCGCATGGTGAGGTCGACGCCTTCGGTGAGGCCCCTGGCGGCTTCGTTGCCACGCAGATCTTCCGTCATGGCTTCGAGCGCCCGGGCAAGATTGTCGGCGACGGCGAGCATGTCCTCGGCGAACTTCGAGGTTGCGAACTTCGAGGCGTCCTCGCGGTCCTTCTGGGCGCGCTTCTTCACGTTTTCCATTTCCGCGGCGGCGCGCAGCAGCCGATCGGTCAGATCGGAAACCTGGCTTTCCAGTTCGGCCTCGCGGTCGTATTCGACGTCTTGCGCTTCCTCTTCCTCGCCGTCTTCGAGCGCGGCGGCGATGTCGGCCGCGGCATCGGCGGCAGCCAGATCGACCTCGCCGCCGGCATCGTCGTTGGCGGCCCGAGGCGTCTCCTGGTCGTTTTTCTTCCTGGTTTCGTCGTTCATGACTTCCTCAACACTACGTCGTTCAATCCGCTTCGCATCAGCCCAGCAGGCGTCCCACGACCTTGGCCGTGTAGTCGACCATGGGGATGATGCGGGCATAGTTCATGCGCGTCGGCCCGATCACGCCAAGCGCGCCGATGAAGCGCCCGCCCTGGTCGGAAACCGGGGCCACGATGGTCGAACAGCCCGAAAGCTGAAACAGTTCGTTGGCGGAACCGATAAAGATGCTGACCCCGTCGGCGCTGTGTGTGAGGTCGAGCAGACGCATCATATGGTGCGCCTCATCCAGTTTGTCGAACAGTTCGCGAATCCGTTCGAGATCGGCGACCGCGCGCACATCGTCGAGCAGATTGGCCTGGCCGCGCACGATGAGCGTCGCGCGGTCCTCGACCCCGCGGCTGCCCGACCAAGTGGCGAGCCCGGCTTCGACCACGCGCTGGGAAAGTGCGTCGAGTTCGGCCTCGTCGCGGCTGAGTTCGTTGGTGATCTGGGTGCGGGCGTCATCAAGCGTGCGCCCGGCAAGGCGGGCGCTGAGATAATTGCCGGCACTGGAGAGCGCGGCGGGCGGAATGCCACCGGGAAGCTCGATGATGCGGTTTTCGACCGAGCCGTTCTCCAGCACCACGATGACGAGCGCCCGGTCCGGAGCGAGCGAGACGAACTCGACATGGCGGAACGGTGCTTCCTGCTTGGGCGCGACCACGACACCGGCATGGTGCGATAGGCCCGAGAGCAGGCCAGTCGCCGACTGCAGGACATCGTCATAAGCACGCCCGGCCTCTTCACAGGCGCCTTCGATGGCCGCGCGTTCCTCCGAGGAAAGGTCGCCAACCTGCAGCAGGGCATCGACAAAGAGACGCATGCCCAGATCCGTCGGCAGACGGCCCGCACTGGTGTGGCGCGCACTGATCAGGCCAGCATCCTCCAGATCGGCCATGACGTTGCGCACCGAAGCCGGCGACAAGCCGCCTGGAAAACGCTGCGAAATCGTGCGCGAGCCGATGGGCTCTCCGGTCAGGACATATTCGTCCACCAGAATGCGGAAAATCTCGCGCGATCGCTCATTGAGTTCCTGAATCATTGTTGCCGATTTGGTGCCAGATTGTGTCGAGTTCAACGAGATCACCAAGTATTCCAGCGAAACCAGGTACAAATGACACTTCAATCAGGTATCATGGTATTGGCTCATCGGCGAAATAGGAACGGTAAGTATCGTGGTCCGCTGCGTTTGGAGCCGATCAGTGATGCGATTTTGGATTTTTCCAATCGCAGAAGTGGTGGCGACTAATTATGTGGGACTCCCATCAAACAAATTGCGAACATAGATGTCACGACCATCCGGCCGCGCCGCCGAGCGACTCCGCATCATCGACCTAGAACCTGGCTTTGCCAAACACGCAGAGGGATCGTGCATGGTGCGCTTTGGCGAAACCCATGTTCTCTGCACCGCCTCGGTCGAGGAGCGGGTGCCGCCATGGTTGCGCAACAAGGGGCGGGGCTGGGTGACGGCCGAATATGGCATGCTGCCGCGCGCCACCAACACGCGCACGGACCGCGAGGCCGCGCGCGGCAAGCAGTCGGGCCGCACGCAGGAGATCCAGCGCCTGATCGGGCGCAGCCTGCGCGCGGTGACCAATCTGGAAGCGCTGGGCGAGCGCCAGATCAAGGTCGACTGCGATGTCATCCAGGCCGACGGCGGCACGCGTACCGCCGCGATCACCGGCGGATTCGTGGCACTCGCCATCGCCGTCAGGAGGCTGATGGATGCCGGCGTCCTGGACGCCGACCCCATTGAGGACCACGTCGCGGCGGTCTCGTGCGGCATCTTCGAGGGAACGCCGGTCGCCGATTTGGACTATGCCGAGGATTCCAACGCCGGAGCGGACGCCAACTTCGTCATGACGGGTGCGGGCAACATCGTCGAGGTCCAGGCGACAGCCGAAGGCGCGGTGTTCGCGCGCGGCGAGCTGGACTGTCTTCTCGACCTGGCCAGTGCGGGTATCGTCGAACTGATCGGCCATCAGAAAGCGGCGCTGGAGCGCGCGTGATGGCTGGTGAGCGCCTGGTCCTGCCGCCCAGACTCGGGGTCGCCAGCCACAACGCAGGCAAGGTCGCCGAGATCGACGACCTGCTCAGCCCCTTCGGCATCAAGATCGTCGGGGCTGCAGAGCTTGGCCTGCCCGAGCCCGAGGAGACCGGTGAGACGTTCCAGGCCAACGCGAAGCTCAAGGCCCGCGCCGCTGTGGAGGGCTCCGGCCTGCCCGCACTTTCCGACGATTCCGGACTTTCGGTCTGGGGGTTGGGCGGCAAACCCGGCATCCATTCGGCGCGCTGGGGTGGTCCGGACAAGGACTTCGCCGTGGCGATGGCGCGCGTCGAACAGGAGTTGGGCGACAATCCCGACCGCAGTGCCAGTTTCTTCTGTGTCCTCTCGTTGGCCTGGCCCGACGGTCGGGTGCGCAGTTTCGAAGGTCGCGTCGACGGCACGCTGGTCTTCCCGCCAAGCGGCGAGCACGGCTTCGGCTACGATCCCATCTTCGTCCCCGACGGCGACAGCCGCACCTTCGGCGAGATGCCAATGGCCGAAAAGAGAACCTTCAACCACCGTGCCCGCGCCTTCGCCAAACTAATCGGAGCGGCGGACTTCCATTGAACGTTGTAGACCAAGGGCGTCGTCCAAATCGTTTGGAGTCTCTGTCGATCGAATTCGATCCAAAAAAGGACAAGATCAATAGCAGCAAACACGGCTGCTCACTGGCTCTGACATCCGAACTTTTCGATGATGTCTACTTTTTTGAAAGTTATGACGATAATCCCAGTCACGGCGAGGAACGTTGGATTGCCACCGGATTGATCGCTGAATGCGTGTTCGTTTGCGTGTATACTATGCGCGGAAAAGCGCGGCGTATCATCTCGCTGCGCAAGGTAATCAAGCCTGAAACAGGGGCATACCTTAAGAACCGATGACCAAGAAACGACAAACCCGAAGGGATGATCTGGCGGACTGGAAACGCATCGACGCGATGTCCGATCACGAGATTCGTAAGGCGATCAGGATGGATCCGGATCTGACGCGCGAACTGATCGAGATGGATTTTCGCCGTATGCAGGTGAGTTTTCCTCCCCGAGCCATCCGGCGACTTCGGGAGCACCTTGGTCTCACGCGTGCTATTTTTGCTGGGATCATTGGCGTCCATGAGTCCACATTGGGCAAGTGGGAACGCGGCGTATCCAGACTAGCCCAGCCAACCCACAACCTGTTGCGCCTCCTGGAGCGCGACCCCAACGCGACACGGCTCATGGTCCGGGCAGCCTGATCATCCCTCCGCTTTCATGGAACCCTGGTTTCGGCGTCTATGTGCACTGGCCCTTCTGCCAGTCGAAATGCCCCTATTGCGACTTCAACAGCCATGTGCGCGAAACCATAGACGAGACCGCGTGGTTGAACGCATTGGTAGCCGAGACCGCGTATATGGCGGATCTGGCGCCTGGGCGCATGGTGACGAGCATCTTCTTTGGCGGCGGCACGCCGTCCCTGATGGCCCCGGCGACCGTGGCGGCGGTGCTGGATGCGGTGGCGCGGCACTGGAGCGTTGCCGGGAACGTCGAAGTCACGCTAGAAGCCAATCCCAGCAGCGTCGAGGCGGGCCGCTTCACCGGATACCGCGCGGCGGGCGTCAACCGCGTGTCGCTGGGCGTGCAGGCGCTCGACGACGCATCGCTGACCGTGCTGGGCCGCCGCCATGACGACGCCGAGGCGCGCGCGGCGCTCGCGCTCGCGCGCAAGACCTTCGATCGCATGTCCTTTGATCTCATCTATGCCCGCATGGGCCAGACACCGGATTCCTGGCAGGGCGAACTGGGCGAGGCGCTGGCGGTGGGCAGCGATCATCTCTCGCTCTACCAACTCACCATCGAGCCCGGCACGCAGTTCCACACGCTGGCGCGGCGCGGCGCGCTGGACCTGCCCGACGAGGACACCCAGGCAGCGATGTACGAGACGACCCAGACCATGACGGAGGCGGTCGGCCTGCCGGCCTATGAGGTTTCCAGCCACGCGCGGCCGGGCAGCGAAAGCCGCCATAACATCACCTACTGGCGATCAGGCGAATGGGTCGGCATCGGTCCGGGCGCGCACGGGAGGCTGAACAAGGCCGGCGGTATCAGCATCGCACGGCGCCAGGAGCGCGCGCCCGAAACCTGGCTGAAAGGCGTCGCCGAAAACGGGCACGCCACGGCGGAAACCGAATCGATCGCCGGAACGGACCGGCTGAACGAGGTCCTGATGATGGGTCTGCGCCTGCGCGATGGCCTTTCCGATGGCGATCTGGAACGCGCCGTGGGAACGACCTGGGACGACGCGGTCGATCAGATGACGCTTGCCATGCTGACAGAGGCAGGCCTGCTGGAACGCGACGCCCATGGGGTACGCGCCACCACACAGGGCCGTCAGGTGCTCAACGGCGTGCTGGAGAGGCTGACCGGATAGAGCTGGTCAACGCGATGGATGTGGGAAACCTCGTGCCTTCATCCCCCAACCGTGTTATCGTCGAACGTAAATTGACGATTCATGCACCGCCGCAGCATGGAGCGGAGACATCGACCGGGCGCTCGGCTCTAATGTGTCATGGATCGGAATCTGTATGCGTGGCGGGATTCGTGCATGGGTTCTCCGGTCAAGCTTGTATGGGGTTTGGCGATCGGGGGGTTACGGTTTGCTTTCCGCTCACCCACCAGCCCGTGAGAGACTGATGAACGACCTTGCGCGACACGTTTCGCTGGCGGGATTGACGATGGGCCGGAGCGCTGCCTTGTTGCAGTCGAGTTGAGCAAGAAGAGCCGGTTGCCAGGCTCGCGGACGGCTTTGCCGGACAAGATCGTCAGGCTCACCGCCTTCAAGGGCATTGAGGCCTTGTTCACCACCGGCCCCAAAGCGCACTCAGCCTCTGGTTCCGCGAGCGCGTCGGCACGCAAAAGCGACGCACCCAGCGCAGCGCCATCGTCGCCATGGCCCGCAAACTCACCATCGCCCTGTGGCTCCGCCTCGAAATCGGCCTCGTCCCTGACGGCGCCGTGCTCAAGGCCTGACAGCAGCGCGCAGGGCGATGGCAGGCTCCAGGGAGCATGTGTGATCGGCTTTGGCCATGGCTGCAATACGCCGCAATCAAGACGGGTCCCATCCTCCCCCCTGGAGCCCGCCGCCCTCGCACGCCCGTGCATGAGGGACCCTGGTGCGGCAAACGAAAATCCGACTGGATACAGGTTTACGCGGCGTGCGCCGCGGCACTCAAATCAGACCCCATCCCTGGATCACAACGCCTTGAAATACAACAAAACTCATATAAGCCGATGGACGACACAGGGTGGTGAGGAAACGCCAAGCCCCAATCACACTCCCAACCCGTCATCGTCGAACTTGACTCGTCGATCCATGCACCGGCAGTGCGCGGAGTGCGGAGTCCGATCAGGCGCACAATCTGCATGTGCCGGAACCGAGATCCGTGTGGGCGGCAGGGTCCGTGCGTGGGTCAGGAGGCGAGCAGACGCTCCGCTCAGTCGTAGAGCACGACGCAGCGCACCTCAATGCTCTTGCGGTCGCGCGCGTCCGGGGGCGTGGCGAGGTCCTTGAACGCGGTATGGAAACTGAAGCTGCATGGGGCGCCCTCACTCGCACTGGCGTCGGCACGTTTGCCTTTCGAGCGCGCCATCGCACCGTCGCTGTCCCACTGCTTGATCAGCAGCGCCTCGTCGGGTGTTATGGCGGGATACCACCACCAGCCGTGGCCGGGCGCGGATTTGGCGAAATAGTTCTCGCCGACGCGGTCGTGATAATGGATTTCGAAGACCACCAGTTCCTCGGGCGTGACGGTCTGGCCGTCACACAGGGTCATGGCTTCGCTCTCGACCGGCTCCGTATCGATGTTGCGCCACAGGTTGATGATGGCGAAGCGCCCGTCGTCCCGGAGCGCCCGCGCCACGCTGGCCTCGTCGAGCAGCGCCTCACCTTCAGGCAGAACTGATCGCAAGGTGTCGTTGAGGCTGGGCGGCCGGGCCAGATCCTTCAGCCGCTGCGGCCCGCTGGTTAGCGTGTAGTCGCCGTGCACCAGATGGGCCGGTCCCTGCACCTGCTGTCCGCCCTTGATACGACGCGCGGCGCGGTTTCCAGCGGTCGAGCGGATGTTGTGGTCGAAAGCGAAGACGCGGGAAGCGCCGGTTGCCTGGCGCACCACCTCGGCGCATGCGGGATAATAGGTCCGCACAACCTGCTGGTGGTCGTAGAAGTCCAGACCGTCCTTCTCATGGGGACGGTCGAGCAGTTCGAAGCCGTGCACTGCGATCATGCGCCGCTCCCGCTCCGGAAGGGATCGCCCGTCGCTGATCGCCACGGTCACCTCCTGCGTCACGACACCGGCATCCCCGGCATCGCTGCCGTCGCGGTCGCGCTTCGTATAGACCTTGCCGTTGCGGAAGAGGGATGATTCCGAATCGGGATGCATGTAGCTGATGAGCCCGGTGGTCACGGGCACCTCGGCCGGTTCATCGTCTGTTGTGCGGTGTTCATGGCGTTGCTCTCTTGTCAGGCTGCGCGCTGGCCCACGACACGGCCCGGTGCCGCGCCGGTGTGGCCGTTGCCATTCCATACTTCCGTGCCGTTGACGAAAACATGGTCGATGCCGTGGGCGGGCTGTTCGGGGTTCATGAAATCGGCCTTGTCGATGATCGTCGCGGGATCGAAGACCACGAGGTCGGCGGACACACCGACCTCGATCCGGCCGCGACCTTTGAGGCCGAAGCGGGCGGCCGAGGCCGCGGTCATGCGGTGGATGACGTCCTCCATCTCCATGAGACCCAGATCGCGGGCGTAGTGGCCCAGGACACGCGGGAACGTGCCCCACAGACGGGGATGGGGATGGCGGTTGAGCGGAATGCCATCCGAACCGATGAGAATGCCCGGATGGGTCATCAGGCGTTTCACGTTCTCCTCGTCGCGCCCGAAATAGATTGCCCCGCCGGGTGCGAGCTTACCGGCCGCTTCCATCAGATCGACGCCCCACTCTTGTGCAATGTCATCGAGGTAACGGCCGTTCACTTCCGGATGGGGTTTCGACCAGGTGACCAGGGTCTTGGTCCGTTTCTCGACGAACTCCGGCAAGATCGAGGTGCTGGAGGCTTCGTACGGGTAGGCATCGGCGACAATATCCTCGCCGGCCTCGCGGCTTGCCTCGTACCAGGAAAGCGCCTCGACACAGACTTCCGGGTGCTCCTCCACGTGACAGTGGAAATGCGAAATCACGACCGGCAGCCCAGCCTCGCGCCCGATGCGCGCGGCCTCGTCATAGGAACTGCGCGCCTCGAGATGATAGCTGCGCATGTGGGTGGCATAGACCCCGCCTGCCTCCGCGGCGGAAGCGGCCAACTCGATGACCTCGGCCGTCTCGCACTTGCGCGCCGGGGGGTATTCCAGGCCGGTGGAGAACCCTACCGCGCCCGAGGCCATGGCTTCGGTGACCTTTTCCTTCATGGTCGCGGTTTCCTCGGCTGTGGCGGGGCGCTGCGTATCGTCCATGGTCGCCAGACGCAGGGTGCCGTGACCGACCAGGAGCGCGGCGTTACTGGCAGGCGCATGGTGCGTGAGGTCGTCGACAAAGGCCGCGAACGTGGGATAGCGGTAGTCGCCTGCCTGGCCGACCAGATCGAGCGGGGCCATCACCGGATCGCTCGCGACAAACGGCGCCAGGCTGATACCGCAGTTGCCCGCGACCACGGTCGTCACACCCTGGCTGACCTTGGGTGTCATATCGCCGCCATCGCGCAGCATGCGGTCGTCGTGAGTATGCGCGTCGATGAAGCCCGGACAGACAATGCGCCCGGCGGCATCGATCTCCCGCTCGGCGCGTGTATCCGACAGATCCCCAATGGCCGCGATACGGTCGTCGTCGACCGCGACATCGGCGCGGAAGCGCGGCCGCTTCATTCCGTCGATCACCTCGGCCCCGCGCAGGATGATGCCGTATTCACGCATGTCCCAATCTCCCGGTCACTCGTCCCCTACTCATGCCACGCCGCGTCCCACCCATCCAGCACGCGATCCTGGCGGCTCCCCCTAAGCGCCGTCATGGTCCCACTTGATGGGGCCATCCATGCCTGAGGCGTGAGGCTCGCAGTGCAATCTGGGCAAGCGCGGGGTTGGCTTGGCTGACTGGTATTCATTCCCGGCCGGCGAAACGCGATGAAGGGCTCAGGCATGGATGGCACGGCAGGAAATCTTGCAAATTCCTTTCCCAGCACCATATGAGAACGTAATAAATATCTATTGTGGCGGTGGCATCCCAGATGTCTACTGTACATGGGGTTGAACCAGAAAATCAGCATCACCCCTCCCAGGCGGCCGGACAGCATCGCGCGATCGTGTGTTTTTCTCCAACCTGCTAAGGCCTGTTGACATTCGGGATTCGCTTTTGGGCTGATTTCCGGTTCAAGCTTCCAAAATGGAGGTTTGAATGAACGAAAATCGCTTCGTGGTTTCTGACGGACTTCGGCAGAAGACTGCGCCACGTCTGCCCGGCAAACCGGCAGACGCGGGTGTTGCCGCCCGCAACAACCGATTGTTCCTGGGGTTTGTCCGCACAGGGTCCCCGTGGCGGGACCTCCCCAGGGAGTTCGGCAACTGTAACGGCAGTTTCAAGCGGTTTCGCCGATGGGCGGAGAAAGGCGTGTTCGAGAGCCTTTTCAATGCTGCAAGCGGGGACCTCGACCTTGAGTACACCCTTGTTGACGGCGCCATTGTCCAGGTTCACCAGAAGGCAGCGGACGCAAAAGGGGCGTAGCATCAGGCTATCGGGCGTTCGCGCGGCGGGCTGACGACCAGGATCGTGGCTCTGGTGGATACGCCCGGTAACCTGCTCCGGTTCCCGATCCTGCCCGCACAGGCGCATGACATGAAAGGCATGGCGCAACCGCTGTCATCCCGCCCAAAGCCAACCGCAAAGAGCAGCGTACCCATGACGCGCATATGTTACGAATGGCGCCATCCGATCGAAAACTGCTTCGCAAGGATCGAGGCATTCAGAGTGATAGCCACTCGATACGACAAGACAGATATCGGCTATGCCGCCAACTGGCATCCCGACGCAACGCTCATCGTCGCCAGATGATTGTCAACAGGCCCTAGAAAGCGGTTGGGAGGCAACATGAGCGAACAGGGCATCGGTGTATCCGTTCCGCGCAGGGAGGACCGGCGCTTCATCACCGGCGGGGGACGTTATGTCGGCGATCTGATCGAGCCGGGGATGCTGCGGGCCGTTTTCCTGCGCTCGCCCCATGCCCATGCCCGCGTCGCCATGACCGATACGCGCGAGGCGCTGCGGCAGCCCGGCGTCGTGGCCGTACTGACCGGCGCCGACATGAAGTCTGACGGGCTGGGCACCATTCCCACGCAATGGACGATCCCTTCGACGGACGGCGAGCCGATGTATATTCCGCCGTATGAAGGACTCGCCAGCGACACCGTGCGTTTCGTGGGCCAGGCCTATGCCGTGGTGATCGCCGAAACGCAAGCCCAGGCGCGCGATGCCGCCGAACATGTCGCGGTCGAGTTCGAGGATCTAGAGGCGGCCGCCACGCTGGACGCCGCCCTGGCCGAGGGCGCGCCGGCCGTGTGGCCCGAGAAACCCGACAACGTCAGCCTGCACTGGACCAACGGGGACGAGGTT
This sequence comes from Alphaproteobacteria bacterium, assembly GCA_965204785.1. Classification (GTDB taxonomy): domain Bacteria; phylum Pseudomonadota; class Alphaproteobacteria; order SP197; family SP197; genus SP197. Next base: position 2,784,043 of record OZ242015.1, read on the forward strand.
GCGACCCAAGCTGCCTTCGACCGAGCCGAGCACGTCATCGGGCTTGATCTCGTCAACCCGCGCATCGCGCCTATGCCGATCGAGCCGCGGCTTTCCATCGGGCGCTACGACCGGGGCCGGGACCACCTGACGATCACGACGACCAGCCAGTGCCCGCACGAGGTGCAGCGCATGCTGGCCCAAAGCGTGTTCGGCGTTTCGGAGACCAGGCTCGACCTCATCTCGCCCGACGTGGGCGGCGGCTTCGGCATGAAGTCCTATGTCTATCCCGAGGACGTCACGGTCCTGTGGGCGACGCGGCGTCTTGAGCGCGAGGTCGCCTGGAAGAGCTACCGCTCCGAAGCGTTCCTGGCCGACACCGGCGCGCGCGACCACAGGACCCATGCCGAGATCGCTCTGGATGCCGACCACCGCTTCCTCGCCTTGCGCATCCGCTCCGACGCCAACATGGGCGCCTATCTCAGCCAGCACGCCGCCGCCGTGCCGACGATCTATTACAGCTATGTTGCGCCCGGCCCCTATCGCTTCGGCGCGGCGTTCATTGACATCCGCAACGTCTTCAGCCACAGCACGCCGGTCGATGCCTACCGCGGTGCCGGACGGTCCGAGGCGGTCTATGTCACCGAACGGCTGATCGACCACGCCGCGCGCGAACTGAGCGTGGACGGCGCGAAGCTACGCGCCAAGAACCTGATCAATCAGACCGAGCTGCCCTACACGACCGCGGTGGGCAGCCTGCTCGACAGCGGCGATGCCGCCGCCCTGCTGGCCCGGGCGCGGGAGGTCGCCGATGCCGACGGCTTCGCCGCACGGCGTGAGGCGGCGCGAGACAACGGGCTGCTGCGCGGCCAGGGTATCGCGATGTACGCGGCAAGCTGCGGAGGCTGTTCATCGTCCGACAGCCTGTCGATGGGCGCGCTAGGCGGCACCTGGGAAAGCGCGCGCCTGCAGATCCAGCCTTCCGGCACGGCGACGTTGTTTGTCGGCACACATAACCACGGTCAGGGTCACGAGACGGCCTTTGCCCAGCTTGTCGCCGAACGCACCGGCCTTGCGCTCGTAAACGTCGAGGTCGTGTTCGGCGACACGCAGCGTGTGCAGCGTGGTCTCGGCACTTTCGGCTCACGCTCGGCCGTCGTCTGCGGGCCGGCCATCGCGCTTGCCTGCGAGCGGGTGATCGACAAGGCGCGCAACCTCGCCGCCCACATGCTCGAAGCGGCCAAGGCCGATATCGAATTCAAAGACGGCGCCTTCACGGTTGCAGGCACCGACCGCAGCGTGGCGTTCGCGGCGGTCGCCAGGAACGCCTACAGCGCGGGCGGCTTCGGCGAGGAAGGCCGCGAGCCCGGCCTCGACGAAACCGCGTTTCACGATCCCCAGGGCTTCACCTTCCCCTTCGGCGCACACATCGCCGAGGTCGAGATCGATCCCGCGACCGGCGTGACACGCCCCGTCAACTACACCGCCATCGACGACATCGGCGTCGAGATCAATCCCATGATCGTGGAAGGCCAGATCCACGGCGGCGTCGCGCAGGGCGTGGGTCAGGCGTTGATGGAGGTGCTGTACTACGACGATACCGGCCAACTCGTGACCGGCAGCTTCATGGACTACACCATGCCGCGGGCAAAAGCGCTCTGCGCCATCACCTCCGAGCGCATCGCGACCCGCGCGCAATCGAATCCGCTGGGTGCGAAGGGCGTGGGCGAAGCCGGCACCTTCGCCGCGCCCGCCGCCACCGCCAACGCCGTCATGGACGCACTCGCCAGTGCCGGGGTCTCCCGTTTCGACATGCCCGCCACACCGTTGCGCGTCTGGCAGGCGCTGCGGAATGTATGACCATCGTGTCATCCCGGCCAAGTGAGCAAAGCGAACACGAGCCGGGATCTCGTCATGACGGGTTTCTATGGCGACGTGCGGACCGAGACCCCGGCTCAAGGCCGGGATGACACAGAAATAGGGGATGACGCGTCACCCCACAGCGCGACGGTAACGGTCAGACCGTGTCGTATTCGGCCGTCACCAGGGTGACGCCGCCGGTGGCGAAGTTGGCGACATCGGCAACCGCGACCTTGCCTTCTTCCGAAGCAAGTGCTGCTTCCATATCGACCTTGGATTCGTAGTTGAGGATCGCAACCAGATGATAGGACCCACCATCGGGCACGATTTCCGCGCCGCCCTGGCTCACCTCACACGAGATCAGGTGTGGCATCTTGCGCACGAGCGGGATGTGGACGTCGCGATAGTACGTGTCGAACGCTTCGGGATCTTCGGGTGCGCCATACATCACGAAGGTGCGGATCATGCTGTGTCTCCTTAAGGTCTTCGGCATTGCTGCCATGCGGCGACGATGATAGAGCAGTGGCGCACGTTCGCCAGCCACATCCGCTTCGGCGAACAGCGCGGTGACGACCCGGTGGTCGACGCCGGGCAGAACATTGGCGACCGTGCAGTCGAGCACGACGGCGCAACCCTCGATATGCGGGACCTCGCGCATGGTGTCGCGCCAAGGCATATCGGTCAGTCTTTCCTTGTCCTTGGACGCAAAGGCCATGGCGATCACCTCCTGACCTTGGGCCAAGACGTGCCGGGCGTTAGTTCCTTCAACGTGTTGGACGCCGGAGGGAAACTCCGACATGGCGTGGGTGAAGCGAGGCTTGTCGACGGTCGTCATGACTGAAGCGGTTTGCATGTCACGCCACCTTCACCTTGCTGGAGACCTTCGGGATCACTTCCGAGCCGATGAGTTCGAAGCTCTTCATGATGTCGGTATGGGCGACGCCGTCGATGCGCATGAGGATCTCATCGACGCCCATTTCCTCCAGGCGTTCGATGCGCTCGACGAAGTCGGCGGGCGTGCCGATCATAATTGACGGGGTTTCGGTCAGGAGATAGTCGAAATTCTCGCGGTTCTCGACCAGGCGCTTCAACTTGTCGTCGAGATATTCGTAGGACTTCTGTTTGCCCAGCGGAACGTAAATATCGACCAGGAACCGGTAGTAGCCCATGGCGACGTCGTGCGCGATGCGGCAGGCCTCCTCGCGGGTTTCCGCGCAGAACGCTGTGGCGACATAAAGCCCCATGTGTTCGGTGCGGCGCGGCGCCATCTGCGTGCCCTTGGCAAGGCCTTCGCGATAGCCGTCGATGCATTCCTGAAAATAGTCGAAGCCGAAGTAACTCTCGAAACATAGTGCCCCGATACCGCGCTCGCCCGCCACGACGTGCGACTCCTTGCTGGACGCGGCGACGTAGAGCGGCGGATGGGGCCGCTGCACCGGTTTGGGCATGATCTCGCGCGGCGGGATTTTCCAGATCGGCCCGTCGTGTTCCAGTATGTCGTCGGTGAAAGCCTTGGCGATGACGTCGATCGAATCGGCCCACTGCTGGCGCGTAGTCGCGGGATCGACGCCAAAGGCTTCGAGCGTGTGCACGTTGTTGGAGCGCGCGGTGGCGAGCTCGGCGCGACCGTTGGAGACGATATCAAGCGTGGCGAGCCGCTCGGCGACCAGGATCGGATGATTCCAGGAGAGCAGCACCGTGCACATGATGCGCAGCTTGATGTTCTCGGTGTGCTGGGCGACCGCCGCATAAAGCACCTCGGGCGCGGCGACGGCGAAACGCGGCGGGCTGAAATGCTGTTCGGACGTGCCCCAGGTCGAAAAGCCGAGTTTGTCGGCAAGCGCGACCTCCTCGATCATCTCCATGTAGCGCTGGCGGACATCCACGCCCTCCATCAGTTCCGCTTCCTGAAGAAGTCCAACCTGCATTGTCGATCTCCGAATCCGTATTTCGTTTTCTAAATCCCTACGGAGACCGTAATTCGCACGTCTGAGTTGCGTCAAGGAATAAATCCGCCGCATGATGGTCTTGCAGTACGCGCTGGGGCATGCTGGGCGAAGCGTTGAATCAGGAGAGTCGACATGAGCCTTTACCGCGGCATGGACGCCAAGGAACTGGAGTTCCAGTACGAACTGCGCAGCAAAGAACCCGATTTCGACGCGCTGGTCGCGGAATGGCTGAAGCGCTGCCGGGCGTTCCGCGACGCAAGCGACGTAAAGCTGGATCTGGCCTATGGCCCGGCGGCGCGGGAGAAGCTGGACCTGTGCCGCGGCGCTGACGGCGGTCCTGTGCTGGTCTACATCCACGGCGGCTACTGGCAGCGCGGCGACAAGGCGATGTACAGCTTCGTCGCCGAACCGTTCAGGGCCGCGGGCGTGAACGTCGCGGTGATCAACTACACGCTGACCCCGGTCTGCCGCCTGGGCGAGATCGCACCCCAGGTGTGCCGCGCGGTGGCCTGGCTGTGGCACAATGCCGAAGATCTGAAGATCGACCGGGACAACATCTCGGTCATGGGCCATTCGGCGGGCGGACACCTCACCGCCATGATGATGGCGACCGACTGGCCGGCCTTCGATGCCGCCATGCCGGCCGATGCGATCAAGGCGGGCATGCCGATCTCGGGCATCTTCGAGCTCGAACCCCTGGTCCACACCTCGATCAACCAGGGTCCGCAGATGGATGTTGAGGAGGCGCGGCGCGAAAGCCCGCTCTTTATGGAACCCGCCACCGACGCACCGCAGCTTGTCATCGCCGGCGGTGACGAAACGCCCGAGTTCAAACGCCAGTCCGATGCCTATTGCGAGCGTTACCGGACCACATCGCGCAGGATGGAACGCTACGACGTGCCCGATTCGAACCACTTCCATGAGCTCGAACGCCTTGCCGAATCCGACAGTCCGGCGTTCCGCAAATCGCTGGCGCTGATCACCGGCTGACGCGGCGGCCTATAACCCATGGCACGTTCTCCCACACCCGCGGAGCGCTTTCTCAAACAGGTTCCGCATGTCTCCGAAAGCGACCGTGCGATCATCCGCCTGCTTCAGGAGGACGGGAGGAGGCCGTTCGTGCATATTGCGCGCGAGACCGGCCTGGCGGAAAAAACTGTGCGCAGCCGGGTCCGGCATCTGCTCGACGATGGCATCATCCAGATTGCCGCCGTCACCAATCCCCAGGCGCTGGGCTATCGATCCTCGGCCATGCTGGGTATCACGACAGACCCGGCGATTCCCGCCTCCGATATCGCGCTCTCTCTCTTGAAGATCGAGTCGGTCGACTACGTCGTCGTGGCGTCGGGCCGTTACACCATCTTCGCCGAACTCATCTGCCGCGACCGCGAAACCCTGCAGGCGACCATCGAGAACGCGGTGGGACGGGTGCCGGGGATCACGGGCATCGAGAGTTTTCGTTATCTCCAGCTTCACTATCAGCTGGCCCGCTTTCATGCCGCCGCAAACAAACAGACTGATGAAAAGGGCGTACGGCCGCGTGAGCTGACCGACACGGATCGCGAAATCATCCGGGCGCTTTCGATCGACGGGCGCACACCGCTCCAGACCATCGCCGACGCGCTCTCGATATCCGAATCGCAGGTGCGCAACCGGGTCAACGACATGATCGGATCGGGCGTCATGAACGTGATCGCCATCGTCAATCCGATGAGCGTGGAGTACGGCACGGTCGCCTGGGTCGCGATCCGGGTGGCGGGCGGCGCGCGCGTCATCGATGTGGCGGGCGCCATGGCCAGCCTGTCACGGATTACCTATGTCGCGATCTGCGCGGGCAGGTTCGACATTCTGGCCGAGGTCGCCTGTACGTCGGAGGAGGAACTGCTGGGCGTGCTCGACGACGATATCCGCATGATCGCCGGGGTCGATGTGGCCGAGACTTCGATCTACCAGCACCTGCACTACAAGCGCCTGACCCCGCTTCGCAACAACGGTTGACAAACGGCTCAGATTCTGGGGCGGTCAACCATCAGATTGTGAAAACAGTCGCGGCGCTGCGCTGCGTCCATGCCTTCGCCGCGGATATCGACGTGACGCACGCCGTCGGAATAGAGATAGACGAACACCGAGCAGCCCGAGGAGTCGTAGCGCCACATGGAGGCGCCCGCCTCCTGCCAGACGAATTCGGGCTCGCCCATCGTACTCATCAACTCGGCTTCGCTGTAGTGCATGAGACTATCGGGAGTGGAGACCAGCACAACGTCGCCTGCCTCGACCGCGGTGACGTCGGAGTCGACAACACCCGGCGTCGGATCGGCGGTGCAAGCAACCAGACCAAAACTGATGATGAGCGCGCCAAAGCGCGCCAGGACACCATACCTCCTGTTTCCCCGCTCTGTATGCGTCATCTTTGATGCCCCCGCAACCTGACTTCCTCAATCACCCGGTGGAGAGTGCGCGAGCAAGCAGAAAACGGCCGCCCGCGACGACAGTCACAAATTTGGGACGATTTAGACCCTGGAAAGACCAGATTCAGGGCGATTCGCGTGGAAAATATGGGTCATGAACGAGGCGGCGATGACCGGACCCAGGAAGTTGAGAATCGGAATGGTCATTCCAAAGGCGATCAATGCGCCGGCCAGCCAAACTTTGGTGGCATTGGCCTTGCGCCACGCCAGGGCCTCGCGCGGCGGCATGCGCCGCAACGTCACGATCTCGGCATATTCGCGCCCGAAGAGGTAACCGTTGACCAGATAGAAGATCGCGATGCTGACCGGCGGGAAGGCAAGGCCGATCAGATAGAACGGCAGGGCAAGCAGGTTAAGCAGCAGCAACATGCCGGTAAAGCGGATGGTTGAGACCGCGTCCTGGGCGACGGTCGTGCCCTTGGCCGCCAGCAGATCGGCATAGTGCAGTTCCTCGACACGCCCGACGATCCCTTCGAAGTAGAAGGCCGCTACGTTCTGCGAAACGACGATGAAACCGAACCAGACCAGCGCGACCCAGGTCATGAACACGACCAACACGGCGACGATGTTGATTAGCCAGTCGGGCAGCCAGGAAATCTGGCCTTCGACCCAGGCGCCGGGGTTCCAGGCGCCCACTCCTCCGAAGAGCACAATCATCAGGATGACGAAAAATCCCAAACTCCGGCCGGCAATGGCATAAAGCGCCTTGCGCAGGGTGGGGTCGCGCAGATCGCCGAAGGCCTTGTTCAACGCCGAGAACATGATAACTCCGTCAGGGCTGACGTTGAAATGGGCTCACGCAGCGGAATAATCAATCGCCATGCGGCTCGGGCTCGGGCCCTGGATGTTCGCCGCGTTCGCCGCGCGGGTCGATGGGGAGTTGACCGGCAAGGTCGAACAGCCGCTCGGCCACCGCAGCCCAGGCCAGTAGCTGTCCGTCACCGTGCGGCGGGCCGACAAGCTGCAGGCCCACGGGTAGACCGGATTTGGTGAAACCGCAAGGAATCGAAATGGCCGGGTAGACCGTCAGCGTGATCACCGAGGTCAGGATGATCCAGTCGACGTAGTTGCCGAAGCGGTGCCCGTTCAACTCCTTGAGGTATCGCTGGTTCATGGGAATCGCCGGCACGATGGTCGAAGGCAGCACCAGAACATCATGGTCACGGAAATAGGCCGCCACGCGATGGAACAGCACGCCACGAATGCGGTTTGCGCGCACGATCTCCTCGCGCGTGAGATCGAGCCCCTTCTGCGTGTTCCAGATATTCTCGGGTTTGAGCTTGTCGCGATGATTCCTGAGCTCGTCCTCGTGACTGCCGGCAAAGCCTAGGGCGCGGAGGGTATGAAAGGCCTCCGGACCGTCGGAGAAATCTATTTCCGCATCGCCGGTCTCCGAACCGAGAGATTTCAGCCTGGCGACGGCAGAACGGCAGATGGCATCCACTTCCACATCGACCGGCGTGACGCCCAGATCGGGTGAATAGCCGATCCGGCGCGGATATGCGCCATCGTCGAGCGCCGTCAGGACATGATCGAGGTAGGGCACCACCGGTTCGGGACGCGATAGAGGATCCTCGCGGTGGGTTCCCGCCATGGCATCGAGCATGAGCGCGGTGTCGGGCACGTTGCGCGCCATGGGGCCGGCGACGGGCATGTCGGCGAAACAGGCCGGATCGGGACCCTTCGCCACGATACCGGGGCTGGGCCGGAAGCCGACGACGCCGCAGAAGCTGGCCGGAATACGCAGGCTGCCGCCCAGATCCGATCCCGTCGCCAGGGGAACCTGGCCCGCGGCGAGCGCGGCGGCAGAACCGCCCGAGGAACCGCCGGGCGTGCGCTGCTGGTCCCAAGGGTTGGCCGAAGAGCCCAGCACCTCGTTGAAGCTGACGCCGCCCGCGCCGTATTCGGGCACGTTGGATTTGCCCATCACGATACCGCCGCGTTCTTCCAGCCGTTCGACCATGATGTCGGAGCGCTCCGGCACATGATCCGCCCAGAGCGGCGCCCCATAGGTGGTGCGCACGCCAGCGACATCTTCGAGTTCCTTCACGGCAAAGGGGAGGCCGTGCAGGGCACCTGGACCCTCATAGGCATGCATTGCCTTTTCCTCCAACCGTTTCGCGTGATCGCGCGCGCGCTCGAAACAGCGTGTGGGAATGGCGTTGAGGCCTTCGTCGGTCGCTTCGATGCGGGCCGCGCTCGCTTCGACCATTTCCAGAGGCGATACCTCGCCTTTCTTCAGCAGATTCACCGCCTCGAGCGCTGTCAGTCTCCAGAGCTCCGCCATCAATGGCCCTCCTCGGCCCGTTGCGGGGTCAAGTATGACGTGGCAACAAAGCGCGTGGCAAGGCTTGCCCGGTCGCCCCGTCTCCCTATACTCGCGCACCCTGCAAACGGGGCCGTCAACGGCCAGCAGCACGACTCGCAGCACGATTTATCACGGGCGCATAGTGTCATGACCGATACCCGCTTCGACGTCCTTGGCATCGGCAACGCCATCGTCGACGTCATTGCCGAGACCGACGATGCTTTTCTGGAAAGCCATGAACTGGTCAAGGGCTCGATGCGTCTGATCGACGAAGCCGAAGCCAAACGCCTTTACGACGGTATGGGTCCGGGCACTGAAATCTCGGGCGGTTCGGCGGCCAATACCATCGCCGGCATGGCCGCTCTTGGCGGCCTGGGCAGCTTTGTGGGCAAGGTGCGTGACGATCAGCTGGGCGAGGTCTTTACCCACGACATCCGCGCCCAAGGAGTCAGTTTCACCACGCCGACCGCCACGGACGGGCCGCTGACCGCACGCTCCATGGTGCTGGTTACGCCCGATGCACAGCGCACAATGAATACGTTCCTGGGCGCGGCGATCAATCTTTCACTCGACGATCTCGACCCTGAGGTCGTGGCGGCCTCGAAGGTGACCTATCTGGAAGGCTATCTGTGGGATGCGCCCGCAGGTCCGGATCTCTTCGCGGCGGTATCCAAGGCGGCAGCGACGGCGGGCCGGGACGTCGCGATGACCCTGTCGGATCCGTTCTGTGTCGACCGGCACCGCGATGCATTCTTGGCGCTCATCCGCGAACATGTCGACATCGTCTTCGCCAACGAGGACGAAGTGATCTCGCTCTATCAGACAGACAGTTTCGACGAGGCCGCCGGGGCGATAGCCGAAGACGTGAAGCTAGCCGCCCTGACGCGCAGCGAAAAAGGTTCGATCGTCGTCTCGGGCAGCGAGCGCGTCGCCGTGGAAGCCGTGAACGCCAGCGTGGTCGACACCACCGGCGCGGGCGATCTTTATGCCGCGGGTTTCCTCTATGGCTACACGCAGGGAACAAGCCTGGACCGCGCCGCGCGCATCGGCGGAGTTTGCGCCGCCGAAGTCATCAGCCACCTAGGCGCACGTCCGCATTCCAACCTGCGGACTCTGGTAACGGAGAATTTGGGTTAGACCGTCCTCCAGAAAAACGGAGGAAACCATGGCGAATATCGAACTGATCACGGCCGAGTCTGCCCCTTTGCCCAGCACACACACATGACGCTGATCGAAAAGGGTCTGGAATTCGAGCCGGGAGGTGGATCTGTCGGACAAACCGGCCTGCACGATCTTCCCGCCAGGGATGGCGCTGGGGCGCCGGCGTTTCTGGGGCTCGGCGCCGGTGCGCCCGGTGGAGGTCGTCCCGTGCTGCGAGGCGGGCTGTGACGGGTTCCGGCTGCATTGCCTTTTGCAGGTGCATGGGGTTGTGAGCCATGTGTTCGATGCTGCGGGCCTTCAGGTGGCCACCGCGCGAGGTGGCCAGGACCGACCGGATCGACGTACGGGTTCTTGTGCGCGCTCCGATGGCGCATCTGCGCGGCGAGCCCGGTGCGGTGAGCGTGGTTCAGGTCCCGACCCGGAGCGGGAGGACACGCGCCGGTTGCACCGCGAGCGCGTCGGCACGCAAAAGGGACGCACCCGGCGCAGCGCCATCGTCGCCATGGCCTGCAAACTCACCATCGTCCTGTGGCACCGCCTCGAAACCGGCCTCGTCCCTGACGGCGCCGTGCTCAAGGCCTGACAGCAGCGCACAGGGCGATGGCAGGATCCAGTGAGTATGTGTGATCGGCTTCGGCCATGGCTGCAAAACGCCGCAATCAAGACGGGTCCCATCCCCCTGGAGCCCGACGCCCTCGCACGCCCGTGCATGAGGGACCCTGCTACGGCAAACGAAAACCCGACCGGATACAGGTTTACGCGGCGTGCGCCGCGGCATTCAAATCAGACCCCATCCCTGGATCACAACGCCTTGAAACCCAACAAAACTCATACAAGCCGATGGACGACACAGGGTGGTGAGGAAACGCCACGCCCCGATCACACTCCCAACCTGTCATCGTCGAACATGATTAGTCGATCCATGCCACCGGCAGTGCGCGGAGTACGGAGTCCGGTCAGGCGCACGATCTGCATGCGCCGGAACCGAGATCCGTGCGGGCGGCAGGGTCCGTGCATGGGTCCTCCGATCGAGCCGGAGGACGACTGGGGAATGGGATCAGCGGCCTTCAGGGATCTCGGCTTAGGCCTTCGGCTTCGAGGCGGTCGAGATAGGCCTGCCAGACCGCATCGCGGTCGCGGCCGAGTTCGTAGAGGTAGTTCCAAGAGAATATGCCGGTGTCGTGGAGATCGTCGAAGCCGATCTTGATGGCGTAGTTGCCGACGGGCTCCACGTTCATGATGCCGACATGGCGGCGTCCAGAAATGGTCTTCTTCTGGCCCGAACCGTGGCCCTGGACCTCGGCAGACGGACTTTCCACGCGGAGCAGTTCGGCGGTAAGGACGGCCTGGAAGCCGTCGTCGAAATCGACTTCGAGAACCTTCTCGGCCGATTTGAGGCGGATTTCGCTGGGCCAGTGGCGCGTGGATTCGGCGTCCGACTTCATGCGTCGTCGAGCTTGCGCGCTTCGTCCACCAGCATGATGGGGATACCGTCACGCACGGGATAGGCAAGGCCCGCCTGCTTGCTGATGAGTTCCTGGGTTTCGCGGTCGTAATCAAGCGGACCCTTGGTCAACGGGCAAACGAGGATTTCCAGCAATTTCGGATCAATGCCAGACTGGGTCATGAGTGTTCTCCTGTTTGCGCCGGATGGCGGTCGGCGGATTGCCGGTACCGAAGTGAACAGCCGATCCTAAAACAAAACCGCTACTGGCGCACCGCGTCGTCTTCATCACCGTCGCCGCCCATCTGCAGCAGCGCGATGAGCGTTTCGGCGCGAGCGACGAAATCAACTGCTTCCAGAAGCGCCTGTTTTTCGGGCGGCTGGAACGGGCAGACCATGGAAAGCGCGGTGACGAGGCTTTCGTCGTCGGCCTTTTCGATGGCTTCCCAGTTGGCTTCGATCTGCTTGCGCGAAAAGAACGCCTTGAGGTGGGCGATGAGCGTCTCGCGTTCGATCATCCCGGTACCGCCCTGGACACGCAGATCGCCGGCGAAGGGCGTGAAGTCGGGCTCGATCAGACGGTAGCCGCCGTCCATCTGCGGCAATTCGCGCGACATGCGGAACCGGGCGACGCCGGTAAGCGTGATGAGGAACCGGCCGTCGTCGGTTTCGGTGAACTGCGTGATGCGCCCTGCGCAGCCGATAGAATAGCAGGCCGCGGCGCCGACATCGGTGGCATCCTCGCTGGGCTGGATCATGCCGATCAGCCGTTCGGCTTTGAGCGCATCCTCAATCATGGCGAGGTAACGCGGCTCGAAGATGTTAAGCGGCAGGGTGCCGCGCGGAAGCAGTAGCGCACCCGGCAGAGGGAAGATCGCCAACGTGCGCGGAAGCTCGTCGACCGCGTGATAAAAAGGCATGCCCGTCATGAGGCGCGATGGCGCACGTGTGTGCTCCCTGATCGAAGTAACGGTTCGGCGCCGCAGGTCCCTTCGGCTTGCGGCGGCCGATTCTAGCTGAACCAGACCGAGGAGAGCTTCTTACGCCCCTCGACGGTCGCCGGATCGGTCGGGCCGAACGCTTCGAAGAACTTCAGGAGTTCCTGGCGCGCGGCATCGTCGTTCCAGTCGCGCTTGACCGTAATGATGGCGATGAGCTGGTCGACCGCCTCCTCGCGCTTGTTGGTCGCGGCGTAGGCCTTGGCAAGTTCGAACCGTGCTGCGAGATCGTTGCCGTTGGCGGCGACCTTGGCCTCCAACTCCGCGGTATCGCCGGCGCCGGATTCGAGCAGGGCGATCTGCGCATGCACACCCTGGATGCGGTCGTCCCTGGAGGTTTCCTCATCGAGCGCTTCGAGCAGCTGTTTGGCGTCCTCGGTCTGGCCCATGCCGATCAGCGCGCGGCACATGCCGGCGATGGCGTCGATGTTGTCGTCCTCGTGTGCCATGACCTGCTGATAGATCGCCGTGGCCTGGGCGTAGTCCCGGGCTTCCATGGCGGTGGTGGCCTGCTCCAGCGCCTGATCGACCGGGTTGGGGCCGACCTCGCCGGCGATCCGCTCGACGAAGGCCTTGATCTGGCTTTCGGGCTGGACGCCCGCGAACCCGTCGACCGGCTGACCCTTGTCGAAGGCGAACACGGCGGGAATCGACTGCACGCGCAGCGCCTGGGCGATCTGGGGCTCCTCGTCGATGTTGATCTTGACCATCTTGACGGAACCCTTTGTCGCCTTGACGACCTTTTCCAGGAGGGGGCCAAGCTGTTTGCAGGGACCGCACCAGGGGGCCCAGAGGTCGACGATCACCGGCTGGTTGGCCGAATCCTCCAGCACATCAGTCTGGAAACTTTCGGTCGTGACATCCTTGACGGAACCATCGCCGCCCTGTCCTGCGTCTGCGCCTTCACCAATGATCATCGCCATCATCGTCACCTTATCCTGATCAACGTCCGCCGGGGTACGCCGGAGCATGGTCGTTCTGCTGGTTGCTGCTACCCGTTAAATGGCCTTGCTGCGCCCGGTTCGCAAGGCTGTGCCTCTATTCGGGCGCGTCCACGTCGAGAACCGCGGGTTCGTGGCCGCAATCCCTGATGAAAGCCACCAGCGCGTCGGGCGTGAGCGCTACCGTCGCCTCGTTGGTGAGCGGGTGATAGTTGACGAGGTCGGACGCCATCATCCTGGCGTCGAGCACCACGTTGACGCGCTTCTCGCCGTCGTTGATCAGCGCGAACGGCGTCACCGAGCCGGGGATGACGCCCAGCACCTCCATCAGAAGGTCCGGCTTGCCGAAGGAAAGGCGCGCCGAGCCGATCTGCTTGTCGAGATGTTTCATGGAGATCGGTGCATCGTCGCGCGCCACGACCAGCCAGAGTGAGCCCTTCTTGTCTTTCAGGAAGAGGTTCTTGCAGTGGCAGCCGGGAAAATGGCCGCAATGGGCGCGCGCCTCCTCCACCGTGAAGACGGCGGGATGGCGGTGCGTGGCATAGGCGATGCCCAAGGCATCGAGCCGAACGAGGAGGTCTTGTTCTGTTGCGGGCATGGATGGCTAACCGGGCAAACAAATACGATTGTGAGAGCGGTGGACGGCGGATTCAGACGTTCTGCAGATCCTGGACCTTATAGCCTCCCGCGTCCTTGTTTTCACGCATGGGACCCAGCAGCCATTCGGTATCGCGATCGCCCGAGCGGCCTAGAATGGGTACGATAGCCCAGAAGCTGCTGCGCCAGTTTCGGCAGCCGGGCGGCCGCTTCGGGCGGGCAGGTAAAGATACTGGTTCTCCTCTTGACCGCGCGCCGTGCAGCGCCGATCCTCGCGGCATCTCGGCGATTTCGATGTCTTCTTCGCGGACGATGTAGGGTTCGTAGACACCGACATCGCGGTGAAGCGGCTGCACCTTGCCGCCTGCCCGAACCTCCAGCAGGACACCGTCGCCCAGTTCGACCAGCTTGAGATGGGCAAGGATGTCGGCGACGGCGGGCGTGCGGGGCCGCCAGTTCGTTGACCTGCTTCATGGCGTCGCCGAAAAACTCGCCACCGCCGGGTTCGGCCGCATCCAGATGGGGACGCATTTCATCCATGGAGCGGTCCATCCGCATCCCCGATCAGGCGCTCGACGATGATCACGCCATCGCGTTTCAGAACATTGAGTATCGCGGATGTGTCGCCCCAGGCTTGGAAGTGTTTCCCGTCCTAAATTCCGTGAACTCATCATCGGGCCCGTGCCATGCGGAAGCGGTTGAGGCGCAGAGAGTTGGTGACGACGAAAACGCTGGAAATGCTCATGGCGAGCGCGGCGAAAATGGGGTGCATCAAGATACCCGCGAAGGGATAGAGCAGACCCGCCGCCACGGGAATGAGCAGCACGTTGTAGAGATAGGCCCAGAGAAAGTTCTGCTTGATCGTCGCGAGCGTGCGCCGGGCGAGCGCAACGGCATCGGTGACCCCGGCGGGATCGCCTGACATGAGCACGACATCGCCCGCTTCGATGGCGATGTCCGTACCCGTGCCGATGGCGATGCCGACATCCGCGCCAGCGAGGGCAGGTGCATCGTTGATACCGTCGCCGACGAAGGCGACGGTGCGGCCGGCTTCCTGGCGGCGGGTGATCTCGGCGGCCTTGTTGCCGGGCATGACCTCGGCGACGACGTGATCAATGCCCAGATCCCTGGCGACGGCCTGGGCCGTGCTGGCGTTGTCGCCGGTCAGCATGGCGGTCTCCACGCCCATTGACTTGAGCCTGGCGAGGGCGGCTGCGCTGCCGGGCTTGGCCGCGTCGGTGACGGCGAAGAATGCCGCGAGTTGCCCGTCGACGGCAAGGATGATGGGCGTGGCGCCCCGTGCGGCATGGTCTACCGCGACGTCATCAAGGGGTCCGGTGTCGATGCCTCGCGCGGCCATGAAGCGCGCCGCGCCGACGAGAAGCTCTTTACCCTCAACGCAGCCGGTGGCGCCCATGCCCGATTCGGCATTGAAGTCGCTGACCGTGCCCAGGGAAAACCCGCGTTCCCGGACGGCCTCGACCAGGGCCAGCGCGATGGGATGTTCGCTCTGGCACTCCAGGGCGGCGGCAAGGGCGAGCGCTTCGTCCTCATCGACGCCGGGGACGGTGACGATGGCACCTAGGCACGGCCGTCCCTGGGTCAGGGTGCCGGTCTTGTCGAAGACGGCGAGATCGACCCTGGCCAGACGTTCGAGGGCCGCGCCTTGGCGGATCAGGATGCCGCTGCTCGCGCCGCGTCCCGTGGCGACCATGACAGCCGTAGGCGTGGCGAGACCCATGGCGCAGGGGCAGGCGACGAGCAGCACCGAAACTGCCGTGATGAAGGCGTAAGACAACGACGGCTGGGGGCCGAAGACCATCCATACACCGAAGGTGATGACCGCGAGTGCCATGACGATGGGTACGAAAACACCGGCGATGCGGTCTGCCATGTGCTGGATGGGTGGCTTGGAGCCCTGGGCCTGTTCGACCATGGCGACGATCTGGGCGAGCACCGTGTCGGCGCCAACACGGGTGGCGCGGATCGTGAGCGCGCCCAAACCGTTCACCGTGCCGCCGGTGATGGCATCCTCGGGCGCTTTTTCGACGGGCAGCGGTTCGCCGGTGATCATGGCCTCGTCGACATGGCTGCTGCCTTCGATCACCACCCCGTCGACGGGAAGCAGTTCGCCCGGACGCACGATCACCTCGTCACCCTCGACCAGATCGGCCACGGGCACCTCCACATCCTGGCCGTCGCGGCGCACGCGCGCGGTGGGCGGGACAAGCTGCATCAGCTTGCGGATCGCCGCCGACGTGCGCCCCTTGGCCGCGCCTTCCATGAGGCGGCCGAGCAGGATGAACGTGACGATGACGGCCGCGGCCTCGAAATAGGAGTTGGCCGTGCCTTCGGGGAAAAGTCCGGGTGCGATGAGCGCGAACAGCGAATAGCCGAACGCCGCAGTGGTGCCGATGGCGACCAGACTGTTTATGCCCGGTGCGAGATGGATGAGCTCGCGCCAGGCCAAGTGGTAGAAGAGGCCCGCGGCGAAAACCTGGACCGGCAGAGCGAGGAAGAACTCGACTGTCATCCAGCCACGATGGCCCATGATTCCGGATGTCCAGGCCTCGACCGGGCCGATGTGGCGGCTCATGGCGAGAATGACGAGCGGCACGGTGAAGATAGCGGCGACGACGACACGCCGGCGCAGGGTGGCAAGCGCGGCCTGACGGCGCGCCTCGCCGTCGTCCTCAGCAAGGCCCTTCTCGCCCGCCGGACGCGCGGCGTAACCGACCGAAGCGACAGCGTCGACCACGGCCTGATCGGTGAGCGAACCGGCGAGCGCAGTGACGCGGGCGCGGTGGGTCGCGAGATTGACCTCGGCATCGTCGACGCCGGGGACCTTTGCGAGCGTGCGCTCGACCTTGGCGACGCAGCCGCCGCAGGTCATGCCCTCGATGTCGTAGTCGCTTTCAACGGTCGGTGTTTCATAGCCCAGGCTGGCGATGGCCGTGCGCAGGCTGGGCGTGTCGGGCAGGATCTCCGCGCGCACGCGGGCGCGGTGGGTCGCGAGATTGACCTCGGCATCGTCGACGCCGGAGACCTTTGCGAGCGTGCGCTCGACCTTGGCGACGCAGCCGCCGCAGGTCATGCCTTCCACCGTGAAGTCGATCTGCTGGGTCACGGTATTTGAAGACCTCCATCAGTTCGGCGACGATGGCGTCCTCGTCCCCGCGTTTGGCCGCCGAGATGGGCCTTGAGGATCAGGTTGCCGACCTTGTCGAGCGCGCCATCCACGGCCTTGATCTGCTTCAACACATCGACGCAATAGACGCTGTCGTGCTCAAGCATGCGCAGGATGCCCTCGACATGGCCACGCACCGACAGCAGCCGCAGCCTGGCGTCCTTGCGCGCGTCCTCATCAAGATGCAGGCAGGCACGCCCCCACGTTCTTGCCCGTCTTGTTTGCCTTCCTCACCGCGGCTATCCATGCTCTCCATCGTTCTCTTCCCCATCCTACAGGGGGAAGGGTTGGAAAGATATGATGCGGATGGGGCCGCGTGCAAGGACGCCAGGCTGCGTTCAATGGCAGCGGAAGACGAGCGCGCGCATGATACCAAGCGTCGAATCGTCCTTGGGCGCGAGTAGCAGGCCCAGCGCCGATCCCATGAGCAACAACGCGAGCCCAGCGAGCGCCGCGACCAGCACCCACTCGGCGGTGCGCTGATGCGGGGTTGTATCGGTTGCACTTGCCTTGGGAGTGATCATGGTCGCCATTTGATTCTGTGTTGTTCTGCGAAATCTTATCATCGCAAGGAACACACCAGAAAATCAGTAGAAAAGCAGCATGTCTTGGCGCCGTCCATGATTCTATCCGCTTTGCGAGATCAGAACTTGTGAAGTGACGGCCCTACATCACGCCGAAGCAATTCCTCGGCACGACATGCCGGAAGCTTTGACGGAAATCGAACGTGCGTTGTCGGAGTTGTGCATTCCACTTGAAGAGTTGGTATCAGGAGGAGGTGGCGAGGCTAGGTATACACAGCGCCTGCGCCGGAACTTGCTCGAATTCGGCTGGCAAAAGCGAAATATCTCAATTCGTAAAGTATGTTGATGATCAGGAGGTTGCCTCGCTTTCTCACAAAATCGGCCATGTAAAGGCATTCGGAGAGTCGGTCGCAGCGCTTGAGATCGGATGGAACAACAAGGACCCGTCTTTCGACCGCGACCTTGAGAATTTCAAACGCCTGCACGCCGAAGGAGCAATATCGCTAGGCTGTATCGTGACCAGAGGTCAGACCATGTTAAGATAGTTTCCGCAGCCTTTTCTTGGATTTTGCACGAAGAAAGCAATTGAGAACCGTCGCCGATCTTGCCGATTATGACTACGAGCTCACCAGCAGACTAAGAGCCATGATCGATGCCAGGTTCAGACAAGGCTCCAACTTTTTCGACGCGTGGTCAGCAGCATTCGTAGCCGACTAGTTTGGCGAAGCAACAACACATTGGCGCAAGTTGCAGGACCGCGTTCATCGTGGTGTCGGCAATCCTTGTCCCCTGCTCTTGATCAGGTTGCCGTTGTCAGTCACCATGGAATGAATGTTGCAGCGTGAAATTCAGTTCCGGCTCGTCCGGTGTCACGTGCGTGCTCGTGCTGTTAGTAGTTGATAGGTAGCTCAGGTGGGTCGGTATCGGCTTCGTTGCTTCATACCGTCCATCCTTGCCGTGCGCTCCGAGCGAAGAGTTCCAGATACGGTCCTGGTGAACAGACCTCGATCAACGGATATTGCTCATCTGGTTTTCTTGAATGTTCTCTCTTACGAGAGGAAAGAATTAGTTGACCTGACTGCGGCCGGGCTGAAGCGTCCGCGCGGTCTTTCTCCATACGCCAAACAGGATCATCTCCGTCACATTGCGAAAATAGAACCCCACGCCACGCCCGTCCGATCCACCATTCTTTACGAACCTTGTGCCAAATCAGGTTGGTCTTGTAGGTGAAATACCAAGTATCGAGAACCTTGTAATCCCTCCGGCAAAAGTGCATTTGGCGCCCAGAGTTAAAGGTGTGCCGTATCATCAGGAGACGTCGGACACCAGCAATTGAGCAATGTCATCCAAGGTCATTGTCCCGTAGCATGAGAGGCTGCGATGCTTGAGCGTCATCTTTCCGGTTCTGTTGCTGAATCGCCAAGGCGGATCCGCCATGGAGCCTCCTTGGGGTGATTTCAATAACGTAACGTGTTGGTCCGGGCCTGCGCCAGCACCGTACGCTCTTGCCAGCGCTGATCGCCGCGCGCAAGATTTCCAGACAAGAGGAGCAATGCATGAGAAAAGGTGTTTGGAATCCTTGTCGCGGTGCTGGTGACCGCCGATGAGAAGGCGGCGCTCGAAACGCAGTTCCGCGCCCTGGCGGACTAGGTGGCGGCCTCCCACGCCAAGCTGGGCGTCCTAGCCAAGGCCTACGAGACGGAAGTTGGCGAAAAGCTGACGGCGGCGGAAAAGGAAAAGGCCGAGGAACTTATCGAGAAGATCAGGACCGGCGAAGTGAGCATGCAAGACCTCGAAGGGGGCGCCTGCATGCTGCCTTTGGTGCTATTCATCCTCCTCGTGATCGTCGGCGCGGGGTAAGGCCCGCACACATCAGGCGCGCCGGGAAGCCTAGCCCCTTCAAGGCTCTTGCGCCGGGCGCGCGATCTGCTATAGAGCCGTTCGCTTCCGCGCCCAATACCCATAGGGCCGAAACATGAGCGGGCGTAGCTCAGGGGTAGAGCACAACCTTGCCAAGGTTGGGGTCGTGAGTTCGAATCTCATCGCCCGCTCCATTTTTTACTAAGATCAAAGTCGATGGTCCGAGAACCGCCTATCGGGTGTTTTCTGCTTACCCCTGCTCATACACCACCGACAGCGTTGAACGTTGGTTTAGAAAACGTCAACTTCATGCCACAAATCATTGAATTATGTTGCGTGAAGAGGTCAGCAGATCACCTTTGGTTCCATCGGCGATTCCGCACCGGGCACCTGGGGACGCCGCCTTGCCGAACGGGAAGGGCGTGCCGTCCGCTCGTTGGGCGAAAGCGACTACCTGCTCGGCGTCGCCGATCAGACATGCCTAGGAGCGCTGCGCTTCCGCAAGGTCGGTGAAGAGGAATTTCAGGCTCCGATCAGGGATGGCGTACCCCCATTGATCGAGTTGGGCCGCCTGCTCACGATCACCGAGCGCATCTTCCGGGACGAGGAGACGGACGAGGACCTTCAGCTTATTCTTGCGCCCGGATCGTCTCTGGGCGGCGCCCGGCCAAAGGCATCGATAAATACGGACGTCTCGCAATCGCCAAGTTTCCCAAGGAGACGAGCGAATACAGCATGGAGGCATGGGAGGAGATCGCGCTGCGCCTTGCCAGCCAAGCCGATATAGCCACTCCTTAGCATCAATGCATCAACGTGACCGGCAAGGCAGTTCTGCTGTCACGGCGTTTCGACCGCGACGGGGCGATCCGGATCCCGTTTCTTTCGGCGATGGCGATGATGGGCGCCAGGGACAGCGAACGGGCCAGCTATCCCGAAATCGTCGACACACTGGCGCAGTATGGCGCACAAGGTGCGAGAGATGCCCAGGCGCTCTTTCGGTGTGTGGTCTGCAACGTCATGATCTCCAACGTTGACGATGATCTGCGCAATCACGGTTTCCTGTGGCAGGGAACTGGTTTGTCCACCTCTCACCCCTGCGCGGCGGCGCATTGGGCGTTGATGTTGCCTCGCTGAAGACGGTGTCGTCCCAATGGATGGCATCGGCGTCGAACTGCAGGCGGAGCGCGATGTCAGGCACGGTCCAGACCGGGATGAGTGTAGCCAGGAAACGGTCCATGTCGAATTCCCGTGCCTCCTCTTCGGGGCTTTCCTCGACGAAATCGTCGATGGAGACCAGGCGGTTGTCGAAATCGGCCTCGATCCGCTGGGGCTCACCCTCCAGCCAGACATCCAGGCTTCCCGCGACATCGGTGTTGGCGAGCTGTGCCTCCGTCAATGCGAAGGTGGCGCGCAGACCATCGGAGCGCATGCGCATGGTGACGGGATGAGCATAGATCTCCAGGGACGGCGTGACCTCGCGCGACGGCGAACTCCAACCCGAGCAGGGAGCCGTCCGCATTGAGCGTCCAGGGCGAAGATTGGGTAAATTAGTTCGGTGAGGCTGACGAAGGTGAGGTTGAGATCGATCGGCACGATCTTCTCCGATCCACAGGTCTTTTCGCCCGGGTCGGCGGCGAGCGCGAGGGAGACGAACTCCAGGGTGGTTTCGCCGCTGCCGACCGAGAAGGAAAGCGCGGGCGGCACCGGCCTGGTAACGACCCGGATGTCGAGATCGGCATGGGTTTCGAACACGACCGCGTCTCCTGATCGATGACGGCATTCTTGCCGTCATCGATCAGGAGACGCGCGGCGGCGGGGTCACTGAAGAGTTCAGCCATGGGCGAGATGGTTTTCCAGATGCCTAGACAGCCGTGAGTAATGCGCCCGCGCGCCTCGACGCCCGAAGCCTCGGCGATCACGAGACCCGCGCCGACCACCGCGCGGCTGCCCAGGTTGACTAGATGCCAGTCGCCGACGAACCCGTCGGTCGTCGTGTACTGGCAAATCGGCGAAATGCCGATCCGGTTGCGCAGGGTGAGGGGGTCAAAATGATCGGCCATGGGACACTCCTCGCAGGTACCCCGACTCCCTGCGGCGGATTTCCGAGTCACGCAATCGAGCCGGGCAGCATGTAGCCCAGCAGGGAATCCAGGACACCCGGCCCGTTCCAACTCGAGAAGCACATCGTACCAGCCAAAGGGGAGCCGGCATGCTTCAATGTCTGCTCGATCTGCGTCAGCGTTGCACGCTGCACCAGCGTGAGGCGGACGCAGGCACGGATCGTTGTCTGTGTCGGCTCTTCAGGCATCCGACGATGCCGATCACATGAATGTAACTGCATCAACCTTGATTGCTGGTTCATCAGATCAATATTCATGCAATTACATGGATAAAGATCTACCCATGACCAGAATCCGGTCTAACCGGATCACCTTGAACCTATGATCAGCCGTCATTTCTGCCCCTACGTGCAGCGCGCGGTCATTGCGCTGACCAAAAGGGTGCCGCCTATGAACGCATCGACATCGGTCTTTCCAACAAGCCGGGCTGGCTCTTGTCCATGTCTCCCTCGGCAAGACGCCGATGCTGAAGGTGGACCGAACGTGCATCTTCGAATCCTCGATCATCCTGGAATTCCTAGGAGACCCAGCCCAATCCCATGCTTCCGTCCGATGCCGTGGCCCGCGCAAAACATCGTTCCTGGATTGCGTTCGGCTCTGAAGTTCTTTCGGACATTGCGGGATTCTATTCGGCCAGGGACGCCGGCGTCTTTGACGCGAAAACCCGCACGCTCGGCGAACGATTCGCACAACTCGAGCAGCATCTGGGCGCAGGGACGCATTTCGCCGGTGATGCCTTCTCCCTGGTCGACGCCACCTGGGGGCCGGTCTTTCGCTGCTTTGACACGTTCGACCGGATCGCGAACTTCGGCATTCTGAATGACAAACCGCGGGTCGCGGCATGGCGTGGTGCCCTGGCCACACGCCCATCCGTGATCGCAGCAACACCGCGAGGGATTACCATGAACGTCTGTGGCACTTCCTGAAGCAGCGCGAATCCCGGCTTTCTGAACGCATGGCAGAGCCGCAATGCGTCATCGCCTAACGGTCGCCCTGCCGCTAGAGTGGGGCCCTGTTCCGGAGAGCCTATGAATCCCGTTCAACTCGACCGACCCGTGAAGAAACGGGGACTTGCGGCGTGGTGCCTGTTCGACTGGGCCAACTCACCCACACCCACGGTGGTCGTGACCTTTGTCTTCGCGCCCTATTTCGCGCGCGGCATCGTGGGCAACGAGGCCGAGGGTCTGGCGCTGTGGAGTTGGGGCATCGCGGCCTCGGCTCTCATCATCGCGGTGCTTGCACCCGTCACCGGCGCGATCGCCGATGCGGCGGGTCCGCGCAAGCCCTGGCTGGCGGGCTTCAGCCTGCTGACCGTGCTGGCGACGGCGGGGCTGTGGTTCGCCGCACCCGATCCCGCCTGGATCGTGCCCACACTGATCCTGGTCGCGCTGGTCAACATCGGCTTCGAGACGGGCACCGTCTTCAATAACGCCATGCTGCCGGATCTGGCCAAGGCACGGACCATCGGGCGGCTGTCGGGCTGGGCCTGGGGCCTGGGCTATGCCGGCGGCATAGCCTGCCTGTGTGGCGCGCTCTTCGTCTTCATCATGCCCGTCCAAGCACCCTTCGGTCTCGACAAGGCGGGTTCCGAACATGTGCGCGCCGTCGCCCTGCTGGTGGCAGTCTGGTACGTCGTGTTCGGCTGGCCGCTCTTCGTGTGGACGCCCGACCGCGTCTCCTCGCGCGTCACGATCGGCGCGGCGGCCAGGAACGGCATGCGCCGGCTGGTCGAGACCGCGCGCGAACTGGGCAAACACAAGAACATCCTGCGCTTCCTGATCGCGCGCCTGCTATACATCGACGGGCTCAACACGCTGTTTGCCCTGGGCGGGATCTACGCCGCCACGGCCTTCGCCATGGACGAGGAGAACGTGCTGATCTTCGCCATCGCGCTTAACATCAGCGCGGGCCTGGGTGCGGCGGGCTTTGCCTGGATGGACGACATCGCGGGCGCGCGGCGCACGCTCTTCTTCACGCTTTCCTGTCTCATCCTGGTCAGCACCGCGATCCTGATCGTCGAGGATGTGATCTGGTTCTGGGCGCTCGGCCTGGTGCTGGGGCTGTTCATCGGACCCGTGCAGTCTGCCAGCCGCTCGCTGATGGCACGCATGACCTCGCCGGAGATGACCGGCGAGATGTTTGGCTTCTTTGCGCTCTCGGGCAAACTTACCAGCTTCGTGGGGCCTTTGCTGGTCGGCATGGTCACCTATGCCACCGACAGCCAGCGCCTAGGCATGGGCGTCATCGTCGTGCTGATGCTGATCGGCCTCCTCATCCTGCACACGGTCCCCGAATCCGAGCCTGACTAGCCAGCCTTATCCCTGCGCGCTTCATAGTAGCTTCGCAACACCGCGTTCATTCGGGTCAGGTGACCCTTGCCCTGACTTCTGAAAAAATCGAGCACATCGGCATCGACACGCAGATGGACCGACTGCTTGTTTCGCGGTTCGACAACCTTTGCGCGTGCCCAGAACGCATCGCCCAATTCGGGTTCTTCAGGCGCATCCAGTCGTGTGCGGCCCTTGAGATCATCGAGCGAGAGCTTCGTTGTAGCGTTTTTTGTCATGTCTGTTCGCCTTACCATGCCGAGATGATTCGGATCGTTGTGTCACGCCATGTGTAAATCACGGCATGGGCTACGCCGTTCGCCACGCCGACTGCGCGATGGCGCTCCTCGCCGTGACCGGGATCACGATCGATATTTTCGACCGTTTGGCCAGCAAAAATCTGGGCGGCATCAACGAAATCGACGCCATGCTTCGAAAGATTTTGCTCGGCTTTGGCATCATCCCATTCAAACATCAATTAGCTCATGATCGTTGAGTAAGTATACACGTTCTATGTACACATTCAAGTTCATTTGTTGTTACAGCGCCTCGTCGCGCATGAGGCGGGGCAGCTTGCCGACCGTGCCCATGGCGTGGCGCATGAAGAGGCGCTTGAGCGGCTGCACGGTATTGACCGCGGCAAGGCCCAGGTCGCGGACGAGTGCGACGGGCGGGAAGGCGTTGGAGAAGAGCCGGTTGAGGCTGTCGGTCACGGCGATCAGCGCCATGGTGTCGGTGCGCCGCCAGCGCGCATAGGCATCAAGCAGGCATACATCGCCGGGATCGAGGCCCAGACGCCGGCCGTCGGCCAGCACCTCGGCGAGAACCGCGCAGTCGCGGATGCCGAGGTTGAAGCCCTGCCCCGCGATGGGGTGGATGGCGTGCGCGGCATCGCCCAGGAGTGCCAGCCGGTCGTCGGTGTAGCGATCCGCCAGGACGAGGTGCAGGGGATAGTTCCAGACCGGTCCGATGAGCTCCAGATCGCCCAGGAAATCGCCGAAGCGCCACTCGATCTCTTCGAGCAGGTCCTCGCGGTCGAGCGTCATGACACGCTTTGCGATGGCGTCCTTCTCCGTCCAGACCAGCGAGGCGAGGTTGCCGGGGATGGGCAGGATGGCGAAGGGCCCCGAGGGCAGGAAGCGTTCGTGCGCAATGCCCCGGTGGGGAAGTGCGTAGCGCACCGTGCAGACGATGCCCTGCTGGCCGTAGGCATGGTTCCAGTGGCCGATGCTCGCCATAGCACGCAGCGGCGACATCGCCCCGTCGCAGGCCACGACCAGGCCGCAGTCCAGGCGGGCGCCGTCGGCCATGGTCAAGGTGGCCCCGGTGGTCTCGCGTTCCATGGCCAAGACTTCAGCAGGAGCCAGCACGCGCACGCCTAGCGCGGCATCCAGCGCGGCGTCTAGCGCGCGGCGGATGAATCGGTTCTCCAGGATCCAACCCAGCGGTTCGTCGCCGACATCGGCATGGTCGTAGTGCAGGAAGAGCGGCGCGTCGCGGTCCGAGACGCGGATTTCCAGGATCGGCTCGGCATGCCCGGCCATGGCGTCCCAGGCGCCCAGCGCATTGAGCACCAGCTTGGAGCCGTAGGCGATGGAGGACACACGCCCGTCGAAGGCGTCGGTGAGCTTGGCCGCGGGACCGCCGCGCTCGACCAAGGCGACCGCGAACCCCGCGCGCGCCAGAGCCAGTGCCGCCGTCTGTCCGTTCAGCCCGCCGCCCACAACGGCGATGTCGCACCGTTCTTTCATGGCGCGTATTCAACACCGCCACGGCGCGCGCGCCAAGCGCTGTCGTGGCCGATCATGATGTGCCATAGATCGGAACCTGCGCGGGAGGTCCGGTCCGTACATGGGTCCTCCGGTCAAGCTTGTATGGGGTTTGGCGATCGGGGGGTTACGGTTTGGTTTCCGTTCACCCATCAGCCTGGGAGAGATTGATGAACGACCTTGCGCGACACGCCTCGCCCGCGGGATTGACGATGGGCCGGAGTGCTGCCTTGTTGCAGTCGAGTTGAGCAAGAAGAGCCGGTTGCCGGGCTCGCGGACGGCTTTGCCGGGGATGGCGCCGGGGCACCCGGTGGAGATCATCCCGTGCTGCGAGGTGGGCTGTGACGGGTTCTGGCTGCATCGTCTTTTGCGGGCGCATGGGGTTGTGAGCCATGTGTTCGATGCTGCGGGCCTTCAGGTGGGCCGCCGCACGCGGCGGCCAGGACCCGACCGGACCGACGTGCGGGTTCTTGTGCGCGCTCCGATGGCGCATCTGCGCGGCGAGCCCGGTGCGGTGAGCGTGGTTCAGGTTCCCGATCCGGAGCGGGAGGACGCGCGCCGGCTGCACCGTGAGCGCGCCCGCCCGGTCAACGGACGCATCCGGCACGTCAACCGCATCAAGGGGTCTTCCTGCGGCTCAAGGGGATGCGCGGCGCGGCGAGGGGCGTCCAGGGTCGAGGCCGAGTGCGATGCGGTCGCCTCGGGCCAGGTCAGGGACCATCCCCATGCCGACAGGATCGTCAGGCTCACCGCCTTCAAGGGCATCGGGGCCTTGTTCGCCACCGCGCTCACAGGCGAGGTCTATCGCCGCGACTTCGCCAGCCGACGTCGGTTGGGAAGCTGTCCGGGCCTCGCGGGCCGCCCTTGGGGGGCAGCGGACCGAGCCGCGACCGGGGGCGTCTCCAGGGCCTGAAACCCCAAGGCCCGCAGCGCCGCCTCGAGACCGGCCTTGTCCCTGGATCATAACGCCTTGACACCCAACAAAACTCATATAAGTCGTGTGGGAATCGACGATCATCGACGAATTCATCGACGAGGCGTTTCCCGATGCGCCGATAATGCCAGACGGCCTCTATCTGCGCGCCCAGCACGCATCCGGATCGATTTCTGCAACACGCGCTGGGTCGATGATTTCTATGGCCTCCTGATGGAACGCGAAGCCGACAAGCAGGCAGATAAAGCGCGACAAGGTCACCGCCAATCTCAAGAAGATCGATTCGACTGCATGGCGAAGCTTTCTGACGGCCCTTAATTGGCTGGGCACGGAGGTGTCCCTCCTGGACATGACTTAACTCATCCGTTTTTCGAGCGCTTCGGCATGCTGAGCCACGATCGCGGCGTCACAATCCCCGATGACTGCCTGCGCATCATCCGCAGGCTGAACCTGATGCGTGAGTGGGAATCGGTGAAGGCGACCATGCATGAAGACAACTACTACATTGATCGCTACACGAAATACGCCGAGGACTGAGAGAAGGGCGAGAGTATGTTTTATGAGCCGAAAAAGGGGCATGGACTGCTCCGCGATCCGTTCAAGGCGCTGGTCGCGCCCCGCCCCATCGGCTGGTTCACGACGCTGAACCAAGATGGAACGACGAACGTTGCGCCCTACAGCTATTTCAACGCGGTTGCCGACGATCCACCGGTGGTTTTCTTTTCCGCCGGCAGTCTGGGCCGTGTGAAGGACACCGCGAGCAACGCCGCCGAGCAGGGCGAGTTCGTGCACAACCTGGTCACCTGGGACCTGCGCGAAAAGATGAACACGACCTCCGAAGAGGTTCCCGAGGGCATCGACGAAGCCAAGATGGCCGACCTGGAGTTGGCGCCCAGCGAACTCATCAAGACACCGCGCATCGCCGCCAGTCCGGCGTCGTTCGAATGCCGCACCATGCGAACCCTGGAGATCCCTCAGAAGGGCAAAGACGGTCCCAATCTAGTGGTGTTCGGCGAGGTGATCGGCGTCCACATCCGCGATGACGCGCTCGAAGACGGACGGTTCGATCCCGAAGCCCAGAAGATCATCGCTCGGCTGGGCTATGCCAACTACGCCGTCGTGGGTGGCACCTTCCGCATGCTGCGGCCCAGCCTCTAGGGGCACACCCGGACCGCTCCAACCATGCACAGGTAGAAATCTCAGACCTTGGTTGATTTCAGCCCCGCAACGTGGTTTCTAGCGCCGTTACAGGGGCTTGGGCAGCAACAATGCGCGTTTTCCTGAAGCGCCCCATTCCTTTTCACAATTATGGAGTCAGTGATGCTTCTGGGCGTGCCGAAGGAAATCAAAAACCATGAGTACCGTGTGGGCATGACGCCCGCCTCGGTCCGCGAAGTCTGCCACCACGGGCATCAGGTCATAGTACAGAAGGGCGCGGGACGCGAGATCGGACTCGACGACAAGATGTATGTCCGCGCGGGCGCCGAGATCATCGACACACCCGAGGAGATCTTCGCCAAGGCCGACATGATCGTGAAGGTCAAGGAGCCCCAGTCCAACGAGTGCCGCATGCTGCGCAAGAACCAGCTTCTCTTCACCTATCTGCATCTCGCACCTGACCCCGAGCAGACCAAGCTGCTGGTCGAGTCCGACTGTACAGCCATCGCGTATGAAACCGTGACCGACGCCCACGGCGGCCTGCCCCTGCTGGCCCCGATGAGCGAGGTGGCCGGCCGGATGTCGATCCAGGCCGCAGCACACTGCCTGGAGAAGGCACAGCGCGGCTCTGGCGTCCTGCTGGGCGGCGTGCCCGGTGTCCCGCCCGGAAAGGTCGTCGTGGTCGGCGGCGGTGTGGTGGGCACTCATGCCGCGCGCGTGGCCGTGGGTCTGGGTGCGGAAGTCACTATCTTCGACCGTTCGATCGGACGCCTGCGTCAACTCGACGAGCTTTTCGAGGGCCGCGCCAAGGTTCTCTATTCCACCGTGGATGTACTTGAAGAGCATGTGCTGGACGCCGATGCGGTGATCGGCGCGGTGCTGATCCCCGGTGCGGCGGCGCCCAAGCTAGTGACCGAAGCGCAGATCAAGAAGATGCGCCGCGGTTCCGCCCTGGTCGACGTCGCCATCGACCAGGGTGGCTGCTTCGAGACCAGCCATGCCACCACCCATGCCAAGCCGACCTACCGGGTCCACGGCGTGGTGCATTACTGCGTCGCCAACATGCCCGGCGGCGTGGCGCGCACCTCGACCTTCGCGCTCAACAACGCGACCCTGCCATTCACGCTGCAGCTCGCCAACAAGGGCTGGCAGCAGGCGTGCAAGGACGACGCGCACCTGAAGGAAGGCCTCAACGTTCACGACGGCAAGGTGACCTACAAGGCAGTCGCCGACGCCCTAGGTTACAAGTACACGAGCGCCGACAGCGTTCTCTGATCGACCTGCTGAAACGACGACGATCACGGGGTGTCTTCCTGGACACCCCGTTTTCGGTTGAGGAACGGCCCAGTCCAGGACGCGGTCGATCATGGTGCGGGCATGATCCAGCAGATCTTCGCCTGCGTCTGGACGTCCGGCAAAGTCGACCCACGCCATGAGGGCGTAGGGCTCATGCAGAACAACGGCACAATCCCCATGCACGATGATATCGGGCACGGGCACCTCATCCCAGAGAAGTCCGCAAATCGCGACTTCCTTCTCCCGTTGTTCCGGGTCGCGCTGGTAGAGGTACAAGACCAGATCCCTAGTCGAGCCCTTGCATTTCAGGCGCAGACTGGTGTTGGCCATAGCCGCCGCCCATAACCTCGAAGGATTCCAGGCGTTCCCCGTTCAGCGCCCCGTAAACCGATCCAGCGTCTCGAAGCCGGATGTGAGCGAGGCCCCCCGGCGCGCTACCAGGGACGTTCGCCATCGGCCGGGCCGGGGATGCGATCAGCCCTTTTTCAGTGCGGGTTTCAGGCCCTTCAGCATGACCATCAGGTTTTCGTCGCGCCAGCGTTCAAGCTCGTCCATGGAGAGGTGGCCATACATGTCATCGACAGCGGCCACGAGTTGGTCCTTGGCTTCCTCGTCGCGCTTCCAGCCAAAGTGGTCGATCATGTGGCGTATGCCGCCCTTGCCGCCGCCAAGGTGATAGCAACTGACCGGGCCGGCGAAGGCCCAGCGCAGCCCGGGGCCATAGGCAACCGCGGTGTCGATGTCCTGATAGTCGCACACGCCCTGGGCAACCAGGCTGGCCGCTTCCTCGAACACGACATGCTGGATGCGGTTGGCGACATAGGCCTCGATCTCGTTCTTGAGTTTCATCGACTTCTTGCCGACCGCTTCATAGAAGTCGAAGGCCCAGTCCATGACCGTCGGATCGGTTTTCTTGCCACCGACGATTTCGACGAGCGGAACGAGGTAACTGGGCGCGAAGGGATGGCCGATGATGACCCGTTCGGGGTGCTTGCACTCCGATTGCAGGTTCGTGGGTACGAAAGTCGAGGAGGAGCTGGCGATGACCGTGTCGGGCCTGGCGGCAGTGTCCATTTGCGCGAAGAGCGCGATCTTGAGATCCTCGCGGTCGGGCGCGCTTTCCTGGACGAAATCGGCGTCGGCCACGGCATCCTCGACGGAGCAGGCGAACCTGAACCGGTCCGGGCTGGCGCCGTCCGCTAAGCCCAGGCCTTCGAGATAACCCCAGGCCTGATCGATGATGACGCGCGCCTTGGCTTCGGCATCGGGACCGGGATCGCTCATCACGACGTCCTTGCCCGCGGCAAGAAACGCCGCGGCCCAGCCAGAGCCGATGTAACCGCCGCCCACGCAGGCGATCTTCTGAACCTTGTCGGGTGCCGGACGTGCCATGTTGGATTCTCCCCTTAATTCTCGCCGTGGTTGCTTCTGATGCGGCCGACCGCATCCTGCCATCCTTCATAAAGCGCGGCGCGCACGGCGTCATCCATGATGGGCTCGTGACGGGCGGAAGCGGACCAGCGTTTGGCAATATCGGACGGTCCGCCCAGAACCCCGGCCTGCATTCCCGCGAGTGAGGCCGCGCCCAGCGCGGTGGTTTCCTCCACGGCCGGGCGTTCCACCATGGCGCCGGTGAGATCGGCCAGACGCTGCAGGAACCAGGCATTGCGCGTCATGCCGCCACCGACGCGCAGGACCTCCGAAACGGCGCCGTCATCGGCCATGGCGCACAGCAGGTCGTGGGTCTGGTGGCAGACCGCGTCGAGCGCGGCGCGGGTGATGTCACCGATGCCGGTATCGCGCGTCAGACCCAGAATGGCGCCACGGGCATGCGGATCCCAATAGGGCGCGCCCAGTCCGGTGAAGGCAGGCACGAGATAGATGTGATGGTCGTCGTGGGCCGAAGCGACCAGCGCTTCGCTTTCCGCGGCATCGTCGAAGAGGCGCAGGCCATCACGCAGCCACTGCATCGCAGCGCCAGCAACGAAGATGCTGCCTTCGAGCGCATAGGTCGGTTTGCCCTTGAGACAGTAGGCCACGGTGGTCAGAAGACCGGCGCCTGAGCGCACCAGTTCGTCGCCGGTATTGGCGACCATGAAACAGCCGGTGCCGTAAGTGCTTTTCGCCATACCCGGTTCGAAACAGGCCTGTCCGAAGGTGGCGGCCTGCTGGTCGCCTGCGATGCCCCCGATGGCGAAGGCGCCGCCGAAGAGATCGGACAAGGTCTCTCCGAAATCGTCTGAGGAGTCGCGGACCTCCGGAAGCAGCGAGCGGGGGACGTCGAAGATTTCCAGAAGTGCGTCGTCCCAGCACTGATCCGCGATGTTGAACAGCAGTGTGCGGCTTGCGTTGGTGGCATCGGTGGCGTGCACCGCCCCGCCGGTCAGGCGCCAGAGCAGGAAACTGTCGACGGTGCCGAAGGCCAGTTCGCCGCGTTCGGCGCGGGTCCGCGCACCTTCGACGTGATCGAGAATCCAGGCAATCTTGGTGGCCGAAAAATAGGGATCGAGGACGAGGCCGGCTTTCTCCGTGACCTCGGCTTCCAGATCCTCGGCCTTGAGCTCCTCGCAGCGCCCGGCGGTGCGCCGGTCCTGCCAGACGATGGCGGGATGGATGGCATCGCCCGACCGGCGGTCCCAGAGAATCGTGGTTTCGCGCTGGTTCGTGATGCCGAGCGCAGCGACATCGCCCGCCGTCACGCCGGCTTTCTCCAGCGTCTGGCGCGTCACCGCGACCACTGAGGACCAGATTTCCTCCGGATCGTGTTCGACCCAGCCGTCCTTGGGAAAGAACTGCTGGAACTCCTGCTGTGCGGTCGCGACCACCTCGCCCTGGAGCGAGAACAGTATGGCACGGGAACTGGTCGTGCCCTGATCGATAGCCAGAATCAGGGGCTTTGCAATGGCCTGTCAGCCCTTCAGGTAACCGTTGATGTAGTCGGCCACGCCGTCCTCCAGCAAGGTGAAGGGCCGGTCGTAGCCCGCCGCGCGCAAGCGGCCCATCTCGGCCTGGGTGAAATACTGATAGCGGCCCTTGAGCGCGTCGGGCATCTTGAAGAATTCGACATCGGGCTCGCGCTCCAGGGCGGCGAACATGGCGTGCGCGAGGTCGAGCCAAGTGCGCGCCCCTCCGGTCCCAAGATTGAAGATTCCCGAAACATCGGGATGGTCGAGCAGCCAGAGCACGACATCGGCGCAGTCGCGGACATAGATGAAATCGCGCATCTGGCCGCCGTCGCCATAGTCGGCCCGGTCCGAATGGAAAAGCCGCATGGGCTCGCCCGCCTGCAATGCGGGGAAGGTCTTGGCGATGACGCTGCGCATATCGCCTTTGTGGTCCTCGTGGGGGCCGTAGACGTTGAAGAAGCGCAACCCGACCCATTGCGGGGGCAGGGTCCTGCCGGCATCGCGCTCGCGCGCGACGAGGCGGTCGAACAGAAGTTTGCTGGCGCCGTAGGGCGTGATGGTGCGCAGCGCGGCCATGGCATCCTGAGCGGGATTGTCGTCAAACCCCAGTTCGCCGTCGCCGTAGACCTGGGCCGAAGAGGCGTAAAGGAAAGGAACCCCGCGGGCCGTGCACCAGTCCATCAGTTCCAGCGACAGCCAGACATTGGTGCGCATGATGAGATCGACGTCGGTTTCCGTGGTCGCCGAGATGGCGCCCATGTGTACGATGGCGGTGATGTCATCGCGCTCCTTCAGCCAATCGGGGAGAGCATCCGCCTCGATCCGCTCGGCGATTACAAGGCCTGCCAGGTGGCGGTCGCGTGCGTCGTCGAAATGACGGTCGCAGACCGTGACCGCTTCGCCCCGCGCGACCAGCGTGGCCACGATGTTCGAGCCGATGAAGCCCGAACCGCCGGTCACCAGGATCACGATCCGCGCTCCGCTGCGTGCCCGAGTTCGATCTCAATGGCGCCGCAGAGCATCTGGCCCAGCGTGATATGCATTTCCTGAATGCGCGCGGTGACGTCGCTGGGCACGACAAGCAGCGGATCGGCAAGACCCACCAGATCGCCTCCGCCACGGCCTGAAAGCGCAGCCGGGATGATCGCCATCGCGCTGGCCGTTTTCAGCGCCTTGATCACATTGGCGCTGCGGCCTGAGGTGGAGATGCCGATGGCGACATCGCCGGGTCGGCCGAGCGCTTCGATCTGGCGTGAAAAGAACCGGTCGAACCCGAAGTCGTTGCCGATGGCCGTGAGTATCGAGGTGTCGGTGGTGAGCGCGAGCGCGGCGATTGCCGGACGGTCGGTGACGTAACGCGCGACGAGTTCTGTCGCGAGATGCTGGGCATCGCCCGCACTGCCGCCGTTGCCGAAAAAGAGCACCTTGCCGCCGTGGCGCAGGCTGTCCACACAGGCCTCGACGAGGCACCGGAACGGATCGGCGAGGGCATCGCGCGTGGCCTGGACCGTTTCGGCATGCTGGGCGAACTCACAAGCGTAGAAACGGTCGAGGTCCATGAAAACTCCGGTCGGGCAGGTTCCAGCATGACCCCGCGCGGGAGCAAGTTCAAGCGTGGATGAGAAACGGCACACGGCCGGCGGCATCCCCGGGCGTTCCGATCCGGTCGACGACATAGCCTGGCCCGGCATGGCCGAGCGCCTGTTCGAGTTCGCCCGCCTCATAACCCTCACCGATAAAGAGGCCGCCGGCAATTCCGGCGCGAAGGCCCGCTTCCATGTCGGTCGCGCGATCGCCCAGGATCCAGGAGGCGGAAAGGTCGATGTTGAACGCTTCGGCCCCGGCGAGCAGCATGCCGGGATTGGGCTTTCGCATGGGATAGTCGCCAGGCGGAAACGGTGACGCGAAAACCGCGTCCCAGCGGGCATGGGCTTCCCCGAGCAGCAGGGCGATCATCTCCTGCACGGCGACGAAATCATCCCAGCCGTAAAGCCCGCGGCCCACCCCCGACTGATTGGTCACGACGACGATCGGGGACCCGGCCCGGTTGGCAGCGCGCATGAGATCGGCGATGCCGGGCATCAGCCGCACGTCCTCCACGCGATGGAGATAGGTCACCTCCTCGACGATGACGCCGTCACGGTCGAGGAACAGTCCGGGCCTGCCGCACGCGACGTCGTGGTCCAGAACCTCGCACCATGCGCCGTCATCGTTGAGCGGCCATCCATTGTCGCTCATGGCGTCTGGATGAACGCGCGTTCGGTCCCCACCAGCACGAGACAGGTGAGAATGCCGGTGGCGAACGCGCCGGTGTCGATGCCGATACGATTCGCGCGCACGACCGGTTCAGCCTTGATGGAATGGCCGTGGACGATGATCGTGCCGAAGTCCTCCGAACTGGAGAGAAATTCATCCCTGATCCACATCATGTCGTTGGGATCCTGTCCGCCCAAGCCCAGACCGGGCCGAACGCCAGCGTGCACGAAGAAATAGTCGCCTTCCTGATGAAAGAGCTCAAGACCTTCGAGGAAGGCGACATGGTCATCGGGAATGTTGGCGATCAGCTGCTGCTGGATGTGGTCCATGCGCTCCACGCCTTCGGGCGGCGCACCGAAGACATCCACGCCGTAGGCATAAAGCGTGGCATCGCCGCCAAAGCCCATCCAGGAAGAGCCGACATCGGTCGAGTCCAGGAACCGCAGCATGGCATCTTCGTGGTTGCCCTTGAGATAGACGCGTTCAAACCCGTCGCCGCTCTGGCTGATCAGGCTGTCGATCACCTGGCGCGATTCGAGACCCCGGTCGACATAGTCGCCCAGATAGACGAGCACCTTGCGCTCTTCGGCGCGTTCGGCCGCATCGGCGCGAATCTTATCGAGCAGGCGTTCGAGCAGATCGACGCGCCCGTGAACATCCCCCACGGCATAGACGACCGTGTCGTCGTCCACACGGGGCGGATAGACGGGAACAGAAGGCGCGGAACGCGATTGGAAAAGACGGCGCAACATGGTGAGGGCGACCGGCCCGTGTGGGAGAAACAAGTCGTCTACATAATACCTGACGGCCCATTTGCCAAAGATCATCCCCCAGGAGCGCACGCGTCGGGCTTGACGCGACGCGCCGAATGGGCAATGCGCTAGGGCAACCTGCGGGACCCGACATGCAAACGAGCGACAGAATCTATGTGGCCGGCCATCGCGGCATGGTGGGATCGGCCATCGTGCGGCGCTTGCAGCGCGCCGGGTACAGCGACCTGGTGATTGCGTCGCGCAAGGACGTCGATCTGACCGACCGCAAGGCCGTCGACCGCTTCCTTGCCGAGAACAAGCCCAAGGCCGTGGTCCTAGCCGCGGCAAAGGTGGGGGGTATCCTCGCCAACCACAGCTATCCCGCCGACTTCATCCGCAACAACCTGCAGATCCAGACCAACGTCATCGATTCGGCCTGGCGTCATGGCGCCGAAAAGCTTCTGTTTCTGGGTTCGTCCTGTATCTATCCGCGCGAGGCGACCCAGCCCATTTCCGAGGACAGCCTGCTGACCGGTCCGCTGGAGCCGACCAACGAATGGTACGCCATCGCCAAGATCGCCGGCATCAAGATGTGCCAGGCCTATCGCCGGCAGCATGGGTTCGACGCGATCTGCGTGCAGCCGACCAACGTTTATGGGCCCGGCGACAACTACGACCTGGAGACCTCTCACGTCGTGGGCGCGCTGATCCGCAAGTTTTATGAGGCCAAGGTGTCGGGCGCGCCGACCGTGACGGTCTGGGGTACGGGAACGCCGTTGCGCGAGTTCATCCATGTCGACGACCTGGCCGATGCCAGCGTTTTTCTGATGGAGAACTACAGTGCGGAAGAAATCGTCAACATCGGCACGGGCCAGGAGGTCGCGATCAGGGAGTTTGCCGGGATCGTGCGGGAGGTGGTGGGATTTGCCGGGACAATCGTCTATGACACGTCCAAACCCGACGGCATGCCGCGCAAGTTGATCGATTCCAGCCGCCTTGCGTCCCTGGGCTGGGCGCCGGGCATCGGCCTGAAGGACGGGCTGGCCCAAGCCTATCACTGGTTTCTGGAAAACGTGGCAGAACCTTCATGACACAAACCAGGCGCGCACTGGTGACCGGAACGACCGGCCAGGACGGCAGCTATCTGACCGAACTGCTGCTGGCCAAGGGTTACGAGGTGCACGGCGTCATCCGCCGCGCGAGCCTGTTCAACACAGGGCGCATCGACCACCTCTACCAGGACCCCCACGAAAGCGGAGCGCGGTTTTTCGGCCACTACGGCGACATGACCGACAGTTCCGTGCTGGCCCGTCTGGTCGAGGAGATCCAGCCCGACGAGGTCTACAACCTGGCGGCGCAATCCCATGTGCGCGTCTCGTTCGACCTGCCCGACTACACGGCCGACACGGCCGCGATGGGCGCCCTGCGCCTGCTGGACGCGCTGCGCGATCACGTCGCGCGCACCGGGCGGGACGTGCGTTACTACCAGGCCGGATCGTCGGAGATGTACGGTGCGGCACCCGCGCCCCAGGATGAATCGACTCCTTTCTATCCGCGCAGCCCCTATGCCGTGGCCAAGGTTGCCGCGCACTGGTTCGGCGTGAACTACCGCGAGTCCTATGGCCTGTTCGTCGCCAACGGCATCCTGTTCAACCACGAAAGCCCGCGCCGGGGCGAAACCTTCGTGACACGCAAGATCACCCGCGCCCTGGGGCGCATCGCCGAGGGCCTGCAGGAGAAACTCTACCTGGGCAACCTGGACGCGCGCCGCGACTGGGGTTTCGCGGGCGACTATGTCGATGCCATGTGGCGCATGCTCCAGCAGGACCAGCCCGACGACTATGTCGTGGCGACCGGCAAGAGCCACAGCGTACGGGACTTCCTGGAGGAAGCCTTCGGCCATGCCGGGATGGACTGGGATAGGGTCGTGGAGTTCGACCCCCGATACCTGCGCCCCGCCGAGGTCGACCATCTGGAGGGCGACGCCTCCAAGGCACGCAGGCGGCTTGGATGGGAACCCAAGACATCGTTCAGACAGCTGGTGGCGATGATGGTGGACCATGACCGTGAACTGGCGCGGCGCGAACGCACGCTGGTCGATGCGGGCCACAGCCCTGCAGGAAATCAGTACCGCGACTGAAGTCCGTACGGGAGGCGCGGGCGTGCATGGGTCCCCCGCAAGCCGGAGGACGACAAGGAGGGTGAGGACACCCGTTCGCGGCTTCATCCGCGTTGTCGGCCAACCCGCTAGACGTAGTCGCCCTGTTTCAGGTAGGCGATGACCTGATCGGCCAGATCCTCGACCGCATGGTCAGCGGTCTTGAGTACGAGTTCGGGGTCTTCCGGCGGTTCGTAGTCCGAATCGATGCCCGTGAAGTTCTTGATCTTGCCCGCCCGCGCCTGCTTGTAGAGGCCCTTGGGGTCGCGCTGTTCGCAGAGTTCGAGCGGGGTATCGACGAAGACCTCGACGAACTCGCCCGCGTCGACCATCTCGCGCGCCATGCGTCGTTCGTCGCGGAAGGGCGAGATGAACGAGACGAGCACGATGAGGCCCGAATCGACGAAGAGGCGCGAGACCTCGGCCACGCGGCGGATGTTCTCCACGCGGTCGGCATCCGTGAAGCCCAGGTCCTTGTTGAGGCCGTGGCGCACGTTGTCGCCGTCCAGGAGATAGCTGTGACGGCCCATGGCGGCGAGTTTTTGTTCCACCTTGTCGGCGGTGGTCGATTTGCCCGAGCCCGAGAGGCCGGTGAACCACAGGATGCAGGGCCTCTGGCCCTTCTGGCGGGCGCGCAGGTCCTTGCCCACCTCGAGCTGATGCCAGGTGAGGTTGGTCGCGCGGCGCAGGCCGAAATCGATCATGCCCGCACCGACCGTGCCGTTGGTGAAGCGGTCGATGAGGATGAAGCCGCCGGTCTCGCGCACCTCGTCATAGGGGTCGAAAGCGATCGCCTGGTCGAGAGCGAAGTTGCAACAGGCGACCTCGTTGAGGCCCAGCGTCTTGACCGCGACATGCTCCATGGTGTTGACGTTGACCCTGTAGCGCAGGTCCGTGACCTGGACGGTCGTCACCTTGGGTCCGATCTTCATGAGGTACTGGCGCTCGGGCAGAAGCGGCTCGTCATGCATCCAGATGAGATGGCCGGAGAACTGATCGGTACTGGCCGGCGGCTGTTCCGCATCGGCCAGGACATCGCCGCGGCTGACATCGATTTCGTCGTCGAGCACCAGGGTGACCGACTGCCCGGCGATGGCCGCATCGAGGTCGCCGTCGAGCGTGACGATACGCGCCACCGTGGACGTTCGCTCCGAAGGGCAGGCCATGATGCGGTCGCCGGGTTTGACGGTGCCCGATGCGATGGTGCCCGAGAACCCGCGGAAGTCGAGATTGGGCCGGTTGACCCACTGCACGGGCATGCGGAAGGCGCGCCCGGTGACATCGGTCGAGGCGTCGACCGTTTCGAGCACCTCCATCAGGGCCGGACCTTCGTACCAGGGCATCCGGGGGCTGTGATCGAAGACGTTGTCGCCTGTGAGCGCAGAGACCGGGATGCAGGTGACGTCGTCGATGCCGAGATCACGGGCAAAGGCGCGGTAGGCCCCGGCAATGGTTTCGAATGTGCCGGCATCCCAGTCGATCAGATCCATCTTGTTGACCGCCAGGATGACGTGGCGGATGCCCAGCAGGCTAACGATGAAGCTGTGGCGGCGGGTTTGGGTGAGGATGCCCTTGCGCGCGTCGATCAGGATGATGGCGAGTTCGGCCGAGGAGGCGCCGGTCGCCATGTTGCGCGTGTACTGCTCGTGGCCGGGCGTGTCGGCGACGATGAACTTGCGCCGGTCGGTGGAGAAGAAGCGGTAGGCTACATCGATGGTGATGCCCTGTTCGCGCTCGGCCTGGAGACCATCGACCAGAAGGGCGAGATCGATCTCGCCGCCCTGGGTGCCAACCTTCTTGGAATCGGCGGTGACGGAAGCAAGCTGATCCTCGAAGATGAGCCTGGAATCGTAGAGCAGCCGGCCGATGAGCGTCGATTTGCCGTCGTCGACGCTGCCGCAGGTGATGAAGCGCAGAAGATCCTTTTCCTCCTGGCTCTTGAGATAGGCGTGGATGTCCTGCGCGATGAGACCGGACTGGTGGGCCATCAGAAATAGCCCTCCTGCTTCTTTTTCTCCATGGAGCCTGCCGAGTCATGGTCGATGACGCGGCCCTGGCGTTCGGAGGTCCTGGTGAGCAGCATTTCCTGAATGACGGCGGGCAGGGTGTCGGCGTCCGACTCGACCGCGCCGGTGAGCGGATAGCAGCCCAGGGTTCGGAAGCGGACCTTTCTCATCTCCGGCTTCTCGCCGTCGGCCAGCGGCATGCGCTCGTCGACGACCATGATCAGCGTGCCGTCACGCTCGACCACGGGGCGCGGGGCGGAGAGGTAGAGCGGCACGATGGGGATGTCTTCGAGATAGATGTATTGCCAGATGTCGAGCTCGGTCCAGTTGGAGATGGGGAAGACGCGGATGGATTCGCCCTTGTTGATGCGCGTGTTGTAGAGGCGCCAGAGTTCCGGGCGCTGGTTCCTGGGATCCCAGCGATGGGTCCTGGTGCGGAAGGAGAACACGCGCTCCTTGGCACGCGACTTCTCCTCGTCGCGGCGCGCGCCGCCAAAGGCCGCATCGAAACCGTATTTGTCGAGCGCCTGCTTGAGGCTCTGGGTCTTCATGACATCGGTGTGGACGGCCGAGCCATGGGTGAACGGCCCCACACCCCGGGAAAGACCCTCCTGGTTGATGTGTACGATGAGATCCATGCCGATCTCGTCGGCCATGCGGTCCCGGAAGGCGTACATCTCCGGGAACTTCCAGGTGGTGTCGACATGCATGAGCGGAAACGGCGGCGCCGAAGGATAAAACGCCTTCCTGGCCAGATGCAGCATGACGGAGGAATCCTTGCCGATCGAATAAAGCATGACCGGATTGGAAAACTCCGACGCCACCTCCCGCATGATGTGGATCGCCTCTGCTTCGAGCTGACGGAGAT
Source organism: Alphaproteobacteria bacterium (assembly GCA_965204785.1). GTDB lineage: Bacteria > Pseudomonadota > Alphaproteobacteria > SP197 > SP197 > SP197. The sequence goes on from OZ242015.1 coordinate 2,823,869, forward strand.
GGGTGAGGCAGGTCATGTGACGAGACGGCCAATTAGGGAGTCGATGAAGGCTGCATTATCTTCCAAAGCCTGCCTTGTCCAGGGATGATCGAGCCGTAACTGTGGGAGTGCAGGATGGTTCGTTTTCAGAAAAATTCGAGTCAGGCGTGGAGGCATGGCGTGACATCCACGGCTTCAATGCCGGGGTCATCCACGTGAAACATCCCATCCAGCCTCTGACCGAGGCACAGATGCATGCACGCGCCGACGAGGTGTTTGACGAGGTCTTCGGCACCCCGACTGCCTGAACGCAGCGCAGCCGCGCTCTCCAGTTGCACCGCGGCTGTCTTGCACAACCCCGGCTCGCCTCCCTGCGACAGATCAGTGACGTTTGTCACCACGTTTACGAAATTCGGTCCTCCGATCAATCCAATTCGCAATTGAGAACGTATTTAAATTCGCAATCGAGAACGTATATTAGTCCCGGCGCGGTCGCTATGGTCGCGTCTCGGGATTATGCGGACAGAGGGAGGATGCCGTGACCACTGCAGCTGAGATCAGCGCGCGCATCGAGCGCGACAGCATAGATTTTGTCGATTTCCGTTTCACCGACCCGAAGGGCAAGTGGCAGCACCTGTCCCATCACAAACACACCATCACCGAAGAGTTCCTGACCGAGGGGCTGCTGTTCGACGGCTCGTCGATCACTGGCTGGAAGGACATCAACGATTCGGACATGCTGCTGAAGCCGCAGCTCGAAACCTGCGTGAAGGATCCCTTCTACAAGAACCTGCTGGTCATTGTCTGCGACGTGCATGAGCCCTCGACGGGTGAGCGCTACGACCGCGACCCACGCGGTGTCGCTCGGCGCGCCGAGGAATATCTGCAATCCACCGGCATCGGCGACACCGTCAACTTCGGTCCGGAACCGGAGTTTTTCATCTTCGACAGCGTGCGCTACGAGGTCATGCCGCACTCGACCTACTTCTTCACGGAGTCCCGGGAGGACCCGTTCAACTCCGGCAGGGAGTATCCCGAGGGCAACCGCGGCCATCGGCCGGCACCGCAGGGCGGTTACTTCCCGGTTCCGCCGGTCGATCATCGCCAGGACATGCGCAGCGACATGGTACTCAGTCTGTTGCACATGGGCGTGAACGTGGAGAAGCACCATCACGAAGTCGCGCCGAGCCAGCATGAACTCGGTATCCGTTTCGATACGCTCGTGAACTGCGCCGACAACGTTCAGAAGTACAAGTATGTCGTCCACAACGTGGCCGACGCCTGGGAGAAGACAGCGACCTTCATGCCCAAGCCCGTCATGTACGACAACGGTTCGGGCATGCATTGCCACCAGTCGATCTGGAAGGACGGCAATCCGGTCTTTGCCGGCGACAAGTACCAGGGCCTGTCGCAGGAAGCGCTCTACTACATCGGCGGCATCATCAGGCACGGCCGTTCGCTCAACGCCTTCACCAACCCGACGACCAACAGCTACAAGCGCCTGGTTCCGGGTTACGAGGCGCCGGTGTTCCTGGCCTACGCCTCGCGCAACCGATCGGCGTCGTGCCGCATCCCGCATGCGGAAGGGCCGAACGCCAAACGCGTCGAGATCCGCTTTCCCGACGCCGCGGCGAACCCCTATCTGGCGTTTTCAGCCATGTTGATGGCCGGTCTCGACGGTATCGAGAACAAGATCGATCCGGGCGAGGCGCTGGAGCGGAATCTCTATGAGATGCCCGAAGAAGAGATCGTCGGCTTGCCGACGGTCTGCCGCAGCCTGCGCGAAGCGGTACGCGCCGTTGCGCAGGATCAAGATTACCTGCTCAGGGGCGACGTCTTCACCGAGGACATGATCGAGGCCTATCTGCACATCAAACGGCAGGAGCTTCATCTCGCCGAAACGACGACGAGCGTACTCGAGTACCAGATGTACTACAGTGTCTGATCGGATCGAGACGACCAACCGCAAGACAGTTGCCGCACTTCCGGTGAGAACCGGAGTGCGGTAACTGTTCGTGAGAGATTGAGGGTAACGGCGGCGGGCCGTTGCGGGGATTATGACGATCTGGAGCTTGAAAAGATGAGTATGCGTACTCTGTTCCGGCAACCGCGCGCCGTTTCCGGCGTTGCTGCGACGTTCGCCGCATTGCTGTTCTCGACACAGGGAGCCCTGGCCCAGAACGGGCTTGATACGGGCGACACCGCATGGATGCTGACATCCACGGCCCTGGTCCTGATGATGACGATACCGGGGCTCGTCCTGTTCTACGGCGGGCTCGTCCGCCGCAAGAACGTGCTGGCGATCTTCGTCCAGTGTTTCGCCACCGCAGCGCTCGCCTCGGTCATCTGGATGATCGCGGGCTACAGCCTGGCCTTCGCCGAGGGCAACGCCTTTGTCGGCGGCCTGGACCGGCTGTTCCTGATCGGGATGGAGGTCGACTCGATGAGGGGCACGATCCCCGAAGCGGTCTACATGACCTACCAGATGGCCTTCGCGATCATCACGCCCGCACTCATCACCGGCGCCTTTGCCGACCGCATGAAATTCTCGACGCTGCTGGTCTTCAACACGGCCTGGATCCTGCTGGTCTACGCTCCGGTCTGTCACTGGGTCTGGGGCGGCGGCTTCCTCCACGGTGACGGCGTGCTCGACTTCGCCGGCGGCACCGTGGTCCACATCAACGCCGGTATGGCGGGGCTCGTCGCGGCCATCGTGATCGGCAAGCGCCTGCGTTACGGCAGCGATCACTTCCCGCCGCACAGCCTCGTCCTGTCGATCGTCGGCGCGGGCCTGCTCTGGGTCGGCTGGTTCGGCTTCAACGCGGGTTCGGCGCTGGGTGCGAACGGCAGTGCCGGCATGGCCATGGCGGTCACGCAGATCGCGGCGGCGGCGGCGGCGCTTTCGTGGATGCTGGTCGAGTGGGTTCTGCGCGGCAAGCCGAGCGGGCTGGGCCTGATCTCAGGTGCGGTCGGCGGCCTTGTCGCGGTCACGCCCGCGGCCGGCTTCGTCGGTCCCGTCGGCGGCCTGATGATCGGTCTGCTCTCGGGCGCGGCCTGCTACTGCGGCGCGAATACGCTCAAGCGTCTGCTGAAGTACGACGACTCGCTCGACGCCTTCGGCATCCACGGCATCGGCGGTATCGTGGGCGCGGTGCTCACCGGTGTTTTCGCCGTCGAGGCGGTCGGCGGCACAGCCGGTCTGATCGAGGGCAACGCCGGCCAGGTCCTGACCCAGGTCTGGGGCATCGTCGCCACCATTGTCTACTGCGCCGTGGTCACCTTCGTGCTGCTCAAGCTGCTCGACAAGACGATGGGCCTGCGCGTCGACGAAACCGCCGAGACGATCGGCCTCGATATCTCGCTCCACGGCGAGCGCGGCTACGAGTACTGAGGGGAGGGAGGTGCCATGAAGTACATCATCGCCATCGTGCACACGCACAAGTTCGAGGATGTGCGCGACGCCCTGCTCGGCCTCGACATCGAGTCGCTCAGCGTAGTCGAGGTCAAGCGCTACGGCAGCACCGAAGAGCACACCGAGTTCTACCGCGCCGACGAGTACCAGGTCGGGTTCATGCCCAAGACCAAGATCGGATTCGCGATCTCGACAGACCTGGCCGACCGCGCCGTGGAGGCGATCCAGAAGGCCGCGACCACCGGGACCGAGGGCGACGGCCGGATTTACGTGCTCGAACTGGCGCAGACCGTCCAGATCAAGTCAGGCAAGGTGGACGCCGACGTCCCGGTGTTGTGAGGAACTGACCCCCCAACACCTTGTGTCATCCCGGATAACCGCGCGGCGGGCCATCGAGGACGCCTGGCAGGGGGTACGGCAGGTGGCGCAGCGGCCGTCGCTGGTGTCAGGCTCCACAGGTGAACTCGCACCAGTCGCGGCCGATCAGGGGAGTGCCTTGCAGTTCAGGTGTCGCCACCTCATCGAGAACTTCTTCGGCAAACTCCAGAGAGCTCAAACGTATCCCATACGCAGCGATAAAACCGATCCCAAGACCCCATGGCGGGCCAAACAGCGAGGGCGAGCCAAACAGCGAGTCAAACGAAAAGGGGCGGCATGACAGCCGCCCCTTGACGTCGAAGTCCGCAACAGGTCGATCAGAAACCGATCATGATGCCTGCGCCGACAAACTGGGTTTCGTAGTTGCGATCCGTGACGCCGTCCTGGAACTCGTCATAACCCACCGTTCCCGTAACGCCGACGCTCGGACCAAGATCGTAACTGACCATGAAGCGATACGAATCCATCTCGTCGGTGACCGCAACCGGGACCAGGGTGCCGGCTGCATAGTCAATCTCCGAATTGAGCCAGTAAATACCGGCAGACCAGGCACCATCGGACGAATAGGCCAGACCGATGTCATAGGTCGCCTGATCGGTGTCACTGACGTTCCGGAGGTTGTCGATCTGGTTGTAGGATCCGCCCAGACTCCAGTTGTCCCAGTAGAGCACCAGGCCGGCATCCCAGGCACTTGCGGTGTCAAGCGCAAGGCCATCGTTCGAATCGACCTTGTTTTCCGCACTGTACCAACCGGCCGCGACCGTAACGCCAAGATCGCCTACGCTACCGTCATAGCGACCACCCACCGAGTAGACCTCACCATGGTCGGTCGCCGCCTCGTTGGGCAGCAGGTAGACATCGCCGGGTCGGGCTTCGGAGTTGTTCGGAGCGTAGGAGACACCGAACTGGAACCCGTTGAACACAGGCGTGAAGTACAGAAGCGTCGCATCGTCACCCGTCTGCGACGAGAACGTCGTGAACGTGGCACCCGCACCGGCGGCGAACCGCGAGCGGACCGTACCTTCCACATCCTCTGTCACCGTCTCCGTCACATCTTCATGCACCACCACTTGACGCTCTATCGGGTCACCGGCGTCGTCCACCTGGACGTTACCGTCCATATCCACTAAATAAGCGGTCACCTCAACTGGGGCGGCGGTCCTCATTACTTCCACCTCCCGAGTACCGTCGTGTAACGTACCATCCACGTCCCCACGGGCGAAGAACTGCGAGAGACCGTTCGTATACACGCTCGGCGAGTTGGCGCCGAAGACATAGTTCAGATAGGGGGCTGCCGTTGCCATCTGGGCAGCGGCGGGATCGTCGTTGCCAAATCTGAACGTACCGAAAGAACCTTCGATCCAGGCGTAGTTCTCGTCGAACTGATCGCCATTGGTCTCGCCCTCGATCTCGATGCGCACACCGACTTCAAGGCCGTTGTCCAGAACGGTCGAGCCGCGAAGCTGAACCTCGCCGTCGAACTTCAGGTCGTGGTCGCCCAGCTGGAACCCGGGCTCGGCAGGCAGACCATCGGTACCGGCGCCATCGTCGGTATCGGTGAAGAAGAACGCCCAGTTGTGATAGCCACCAACACTCAACTCGATCGGATCGGCTGCCTGCGCGTTCTGCGCAACGAGACCCGCCGAGACAAGCGCCGTGGTTCCAAGAAGGACCTTTTTACGGGCATTTATCATAAGCGCAAACCTCCAAGGTTGCTCAAGTGCCAAAACATCTTTCCGGAACGGAAAGGATATCGATACTCGATCCCCTCAAACACCCCTGCTTTTGGCCTGTGCCGCATGCCTGGAGCCTGCTTGATAACAAACCGCCTCTCGATTTCGAGAGATACCAAACCAGACAGACACGTGGATTTCAACGAATTTCAACACCTCAATCGTTACCTCTCGTTGCGTTGTCGTTGCATTTCCGGCGCACTGTTGCATCGATGCATCACTTTGGCCCGGATTGAAACAGCTTCGGTCGCCGGTACGCGCCAACCATTCTGCCACGCCATCGCCACTTTGCCGATGGAGGGTCGCCGTTCGAGCAGAACCCCGGGCATGGAATCGGGAATGGAACGTGGTGCGACACCAATCGAAGGAAGTCCGCCTTCAAGATCATGCTTGCCCGCAACGGTGACCTGCGCCAAGGTGCGCCGCTTCCCGACCCCACAGGAACCATCACGTCTTGACCACTCGTTCTTGCATCTACAACGACTCGCCCGGAGCCGCCCTGCGTTGGCGCCCGGGCGTCGCCATCACGCTCCTGGCCGGCTTTCTGACAGCCTGCTCGGGCAGCGGTGTATCCTATGACGGTGTCGAGGATACCACGCAGACGCCCCGGGGACGTTTCGAACCCGACGTCAACGACCCCGACCGGCAGACCATTTTCGGCCCAGGCGGCATCAACTCGCTCTTCGACGATACCCGGCCGGACGAATCCGGCGGCGCGGGACTGGGCGTCAACGCCTTCCTGTGGCGCGCGTCGCTCGACACCTTCTCCTTCCTGCCGCCGGTTTCGGCCGATCCGCTGGGCGGCATCATCATCTATGACTGGTATGCCTCGCCCGAAACGCCCAACGAACGCTTCAAGGTCACGGTCTATATCCTCGATACGCGGCTGCGCGCCGACGGCGTGCGGGTCCAGGTCAACCGCCAGCTGCGCGGCGCGGACGGTACCTGGTACGAGGGCGCGGTCGATCCCGCGACCCCCGTGGCCCTGGTCGACGCCATCCTGACCCGCGCGCGCCAGATGCGCATCGCCCAGCTGGGGCAGTAACCACCCGCGGCGCGGATTCGCGTTCCAGCGGACGTTGCGCGTTTTCCATGCGCGGCGGAAGGCCGAGACGGCGGAGCGCCATCGCGTGGTTCCATCCGGCTGCGATCCGCTCTAGCCTGCGCGACCCGAACGCCCAGTCAGACTAAAGACAGATCCATCATGGCACGCGAACGTTACAATTTCCGCGAGGTGGAGGCCCGCTGGCGCAAGGTCTGGGACGAGGCCGGCACCTTCCGCGCAGGTCCGCCCGACGACCGGAAGAAAGCCTATGTCCTGGAGATGTTTCCCTATCCCAGCGGACGCATCCACATGGGTCATGTGCGCAACTACGCCATGGGTGACCTGGTGGCGCGCTACAAACGCGCCCGGGGATTCAACGTGCTCCATCCCATGGGCTGGGACGCCTTCGGCCTGCCGGCCGAAAACGCGGCGATGGCCAAGGGCGTGCATCCGCGTGACTGGACCTATGACAACATCGCGACCATGCGCGACCAGTTGCAGTCCATGGGCCTTTCGCTCGACTGGGAGCGCGAGATCGCGACCTGCCATCCCCAGTACTACCGTCATCAGCAAAAGCTCTTCACCGATTTCTACGAGGTGGGCCTGGTCGACCGGCGCGAGGCCTGGGTCAACTGGGATCCGGTCGATCAGACCGTGCTGGCCAACGAGCAGGTGATTGACGGCAAGGGCTGGCGCTCCGGCGCGCAGGTCGAAAAACGCCAGTTGAATCAATGGGTTCTCAAGATCACCGAGTTCGCCGACGAACTCGCCGACGCGCTTTCCGAGCTCAACCGCTGGCCCGACAAGGTGCGCCTGATGCAGACCAACTGGATCGGGCGGTCCGAAGGTCTGAAGATGCGGTTCGCGCTGAAAGACCGGGACGACCTGCTGGAGGTCTTCACGACGCGCCACGACACCATCTTCGGCGCGAGCTTCATGGCGCTTTCGCCCGAGCACCCGCTCAGCACGGAACTGGCCGCGCGCGATAGGGCTCTGGCCGAGTTCATCGCCGAATGCGGCCGCGTGGGCACCAGCGAGGAAGCGATCGAGCGCGCCGAAAAACGCGGCCACGACACCGGGCTCAAGGCCGTGCATCCCTTCGACGGGCGCGAGCTTCCGATTTATGTCGCCAACTTCGTGCTCATGGAATACGGCTCGGGCGCGATCTTCGGCTGCCCCGCGCACGATCAGCGCGACCTCGATTTCGCTCGGAAATACGGGCTTTCCGTCACGCCGGTCGTGGTCCCCACCGATGCGGATGCGGCTGTCTTCGAGGTCGGCATGGAAGCCTTCAAGGGCGAGGGCAGGCTCGCCAACTCCGGCTTCCTGGACGGCATGACGGTCGAGGAAGCCAAGGAGGAAGTCGCCGCGCGACTGGAAGCCCCGGGCCGGGCCGAGCGCACGATCAACTACCGCCTGCGCGACTGGGGCGTCTCGCGCCAGCGCTACTGGGGCTGCCCCATCCCCATCATCCATTGCGCATCCTGCGGCATCGTTCCGGTACCCGATGGCGACCTTCCGGTCGTGCTGCCCGATGACATCGAACCGGGCAAGTCGGGCAACCCGCTCGACCGTCATCCGACCTGGAAGCATGTCGCCTGTCCCGATTGCGGCGCCGAGGCGCTGCGCGATACCGACACGCTCGACACCTTTGTCGATTCGAGCTGGTATTTCCTGCGTTTCTGTTCGCCGCGAGCCGAGACGCCCATGGACCCGGATGCGGTCGCCTACTGGATGCCGGTCGACCAGTATATCGGCGGCGTCGAACACGCCGTGCTGCATCTTCTCTATTCGCGCTTCTTCACGCGCGCCCTGCGGCGCTGCGGCTATCTCGACTTCGACGAACCGTTCGATGGCCTGTTCACCCAGGGCATGGTGACCCATGAGACCTATCAGGCGCCCGACGGCGGCTATCTCGAGCCCGGCGAGGTCGAGCGCGCGGACGGCGGCGATCCCGTGCGCCTTTCCGACGGCGCAGCCGTGAGGGTCGGCCGTTCGGAGAAAATGTCGAAGTCGAAGTGCAACGTCGTCGACCCCGAACGCATCATCGCGGATTTCGGCGCCGACACGGCGCGCTGGTTCATGCTGTCGGACTCGCCGCCCGAGCGCGACCTGGAGTGGACCGACAGCGGCATTGCCGGCGCCCATCGATTCGTCCAGCGCATTGCGCGTCTGGTCGGCGAAGCGGCGGCAGATCTTCCCGCAACCGGGGATCCCGCTCCCGCATCGTTCAGCGAGGCTGCAACCGCCCTGCGCCAGATGGTGCACAAGACGATCGCGGGCGTGACGGGCGACATCGAGGCGTTTCACTTCAACCGCTCGGTCGCGCGCATCCACGAGCTTGCCAACGCCATCGGCGAGTTCAAGGGAGAGGACGCCGGCGACGGCTGGGTCCGGCGCGAGGCGCTCGAAGCCCTCGTGCTGCTGATCGGGCCCATGATGCCCCACCTGGCCGAGGAGATGCGGCAGGAGCTGGGGCACGCGGGCCTTCTGGCCGATGCGCCGTGGCCCAAGGCCGATGCCGCGCTCATCATGGAGGACACGGTGACCACGGCCGTGCAGGTCAACGGCAAGCTGCGCGCCAGGCTCGACCTGCCGCGTGACGCCGCAAAGGATGCCGCGCAAGCCGCCGCCATGGCCGACGAGAACGTCCAGCGCGCCATGGTCGGCAAGACCGTGCGCAAGGTGATTGTCGTGCCCAACAAGATCGTCAACATCGTGGTCGGCTGATGGTGTAGGGTTGGCGCCGTGACGGAAAGCAGGGATCACCCATGATCGATCGGCGCGGTCTTCTCACGCTGGGCGGCCTTTCCGGCCTCTCCTTGCTGGCGGGCTGCGGTTTCCAGCCGCTTTACGACAGGACGGTCGATAGCGCCGTGGCGCCGGAACTCGCCGCCATCGACATCAATACGATCAGCGAGGGCGCCGAACGCCGCGTCGGGCAGATCCTGCGCAACGAACTCATCAACAGGTTTACCGCAGGCATCGGCCGCCAACCGACACGTTATGTGCTCCTGGTCGAGATCTACCAGCAAAGCTGGGCGCTGCAGGTTCAGACCAACGACACCATAACCCGCCTCAATCTCGTGTTGAACGCGAAGTTCGCTCTCTACGACGCGGGTCAGACGGCCATCCTCTACGGCACGGACGCGACGGCGACCGGCAGCTACGACGTCCTGGAATCGGAATACGCGACCCTGGCCGCCGAGCAGTTCACGGCCGAGAACGCGGCGCGCGATCTCGCCGGGACCATTACCAACCTGCTCTCGCTCTATTTTTTCAGGCAGGGCTGAAGCCCTTGAAGATCGCGACCAGACAGGCCGATGCCTTCTGCCGGAATCCCAAACCGGGGGTCCGCGTCGTTCTGATTCATGGCGCCGATACCGGCATGGTGCGCGAACGCGCCGATCTGCTGGCTTCCGGCGTGGTCGACGACCTTTCCGATCCCTTCCGGGTTGCCGAGCTTGCCGGCGATGCAGTGGCTTCGGACGCCGGCCTCCTGCCCGATGAGGCCGGCGCCATCGCGCTCACCGGGGGCCGGCGCGTGGTGCGGGTCAAGGGCGCGACCGACCGCCTGGCCGGTGCGGTCGAGGACCTGCTTGCCCGCCAGACCGGCGACACGCTGATCGTGATCGAGGCCGGCGAGTTGCAGGGCCGCTCGAAGCTGCGCGGTCTTCTGGAGAAATCGCACGAAGGCGCGGCGGTGGCCTGCTATCGCGATGAAGGAGCAGGCCTTTCGGGCGTCATTGCCGACGAACTCAATAGCCACAAGGTCGAGGCTGACCGCGATGCGGTCGCGCTGCTGTCGGCCTATCTGGGCGGCGACCGCCGTCAGACCCGCAACGAGGTCGCCAAGCTCGCGCTTTATGTCGGCGAGGGCGGGCGTGTCACCGTCGAGGATGTCGAAAATGCGGTGGCCGACAGCTCGTTCCTGTCGCTCGACCGTATCGCCCAGGCGGTATCGGGCGGGCTCCTGGACGATCTCGACCGCAGCCTGGAGCGCGCGCTCGCCGACCGTGAGCAGCCGGTTTCGATCCTGGGCGCGGTGCGCCGCCACATGACCCAGCTGCAGCTTTTCCTCGCGTTGCGCGAACGCGGCGTGAAGGAAGATGCGGCGACCCGCAGCGCCAAGGCCTTCCACTTCCGCGCGGTCGATGCCCTGAAAGCCGGTGGACGCCGCTGGAACGCGGACGGCGCCGGCCGCGCACTGGGCCACCTCACGGAAGCCGAAATCCAGTGCAAGACGACCGGCATGCCCGCCAAAACGATCTGCCGGCGCGCCCTCTTCGATCTCGCCCGTGCCGCCCACGCCGCGGGCCGCGGTTGAGCCGCATGCGCCTCGATCACCTGCAACCCGCCATGCCTGCAGGCGGCGGCCTGTGGTTCGTGCCGGAGGACGGAATTCGGTCTCCAGCCCGGCGTCGATCCCGATTTCCGGCCCGCGCACAGGGACCATCCCGGCCTGATCGTCGACGATCCTGCTCCGACTCACAAAGCGAGAGCCCGATCAGTTCTGCACCAGTCTGGGGCGCGGCGGGCTTTCCAAGCGGGCGATCACGTCGTCGAGTTGTTCGAGACTGCCGTAGGTCAGCACCAGATCGCCCGATTCGCCCCGCGGTTTGATCGTAACCTTGAGGCCGGTCTGCTCGGAGAGCCGGTTCTGTAAATCGCGAAGGTCGGCGCTGACGGGTTCGGGCCGGCCCTTCCGCGACCCTTTCGAGCCTGAGGCGCCGGATTGACTCTTTCCCTCGCCCTGCACAAGCGCTTCGGTCTCGCGCACGGAAAGACCCTGGCCGACGACCTGTTCGGCCAGCGCTTCGGGATTCTCGGCGGTCAGCAGCGCCCGGCCGTGGCCCGCCGAAAGCCTGCCGTCGTCGAGCATCCGGCGCAGCACGGGCGAAAGCTGGAGCAGCCGGATCATGTTGGCGACATAGGCGCGGCTCTTGCCGACAACCTCGCCGACCTCGCGCTGGTTGAGGTTGAATTCGCTGCGCAGGCGCTCGAAACCGGCGGCCTCTTCCAGCGGGCCGAGATCCTCGCGCTGCAGGTTTTCGATGAGGCCCAGTTCCAGAACCTCGCGATCGGAGAGTTCGCGCACGATGACCGGCACGTCGTGCATACGCGCCCTCTGGGCCGCGCGCCAGCGCCGTTCGCCCGCGACAATTTCGAAAGCATCGGCCTCACCCGCAACCGGGCGCGCGATGATCGGCTGCATCATGCCGCTGTGGCGCAGCGAATCGGCCAGCCGGTCGATTTCCTCGCCGTCGAAATGCGTGCGCGGCTGATACTTGCCCGGACCCAGATTGCCGATGGCGATCCTGCGCAGACCCTCGCCGGCTTCTGCCCCGGACGCGCTCGCCGCGGCGGTGGCGGCCGGTTCGCCGATCAGCGCGGAAAGGCCGCGTCCCAGTCCCCGTGTTTCGCCCATCAGGCCGCTCCCCGCATCACGTTCTGTCGGGCGGCAGCCTCGCGGCGCAGCATTTCGCCTGCCAGGTGCACATAGGCCTGCGCGCCCGCACTGTGAAAAGCGTGCAACATCACAGGCTTACCGTAGGATGGCGCCTCCGATACCCGGACGTTGCGGGGAATCAGCGTGTGGTAGACCTTGTCCCCCATGACGCGGCGCACATCGTCGACGACCTCGCGCGAAAGCCGGTTCCGCTTGTCGTACATGGTGAGCACGATGCCCGACACCGTGAGACCGGGATTGTAAGCCTGGCGGACCCGCTCGACCGTGTCGAGCAGCAGCGAGAGGCCTTCCAGGGCGAAGAACTCGCATTGCAGCGGCACCAGAATCTCGTCGGCTGCGACCAGCGCGTTCAAGGTCAGCAGGCCGAGCGCGGGCGGGCAGTCGATGAGCACGAGGTCGAAATCGCCCGCGAGTTCGGCCAGCGCCGTTTTCAGGAGCGCGTGGCGGTTTGGCGTGTCGACCAGTTCGATTTCCGCACCCGAAAGATCGACCGTCGCCGGGATGACAAAGAGGCCGGGCACGGTCGTTGCCATCGGCGTCGCGGCCGCAGCACCCCGCGTCATCAGATCGTAGGTGGTCTGACACCGGTCGGACGGTGCAATACCAAGTCCGGTGCTCGCGTTGCCCTGGGAGTCGCTGTCGACAACCAGAATCTTGCGTCCCACAGCGGCCAGCGCGGTGGCCAGATTGATCGCGGTCGTGGTCTTGCCCACACCGCCCTTCTGGTTGGCGACCGCAATGATCCTGCGTGATCTGTCATATCCAAGTGCTTGTGTCAGACGATCTGTATCACACAAGACGTCGGCATATGTGGTATATGTTAGGTCAGAGGCGTGGGTCATGGCACAACCTGTCGATCACGAGGATACAGCCGCGTAGGGTCTGTCATACTTGTGTGACGAGTGTACCACAGGTGCCGGCGGCGCGCTACGGCTTTCAGTTCGTCGCCTGCCGCCCCGCCTTTGGGCAGAATGACGATGCTGCCCTCAGCCATGAACCGCGCGGCCATGGACACGAGACGTTCCAGCGGCGCGACCGCCCCGGCAGTGATGACATCGGCGGGTTCTGACGCAAGCGACTCGGCGCGGCAACCGTGCAGAACCGGCGAGACACCGGCAGGTCCTCGCCGCTGCCGAGACCGACCAGGCGGGCGGCATGGCGACGGGATCAGGCAGGCGAACCGGGCACAACCGACGATGTGACGCTCCCAGATATCGTCGATGGTGCCGGGACCGACAAGGTTCATGCGCCCCCGCCATTCCAGCAGGGTGGCGACACAGGCCTCGAGTTTCTCCCGTGTTTCACGTGAAACACCCAGCCGCCTGCAGGCGTCATCCGCATTCATTGCCATGACGGCCCCACGCCGTTTCAGGCGGCCTTTCCGCGGGCATGGGCCATCAGCGCCTGGAGCGCGGCGGGCGTGACACCGGGGATGCGCGCGGCCTGGCCCAGGGTTTCCGGGCGGCTCGCCGCCAGCTTCTCGCGCATCTCCGTCGAGAGGCCGCCGATGGCGCCAAAATCGAGGTCGCCGGGAACCTTCAAGGCCTCCTCGCGCCGCAGGGTGGCGATATCGGCTTCCATGCGGTGAACGTAACCCGCATAGCGCCCGGCAATCGCGACCTGTTCCAGGGCATCGGCCGGCCAGTCGGTCAACTCGGGCCAGAGTGCGGCGAGGCGCTCCGGCGTGGCGTCGGGATAGGCGAAGAGGTCGACCAGGCTGCGGCGGCGACCGTCGCGTTTGACCGCCATGCCCACGCCGCAGGCCTCGGCGGGTGTCACGGTCATCGCGGCGGCGTGCGCGAGCGCACGGTCCACCTCTTCGCGGCGGCGCGCGAAGACCGCCCTGCGCTCGGCGCCGATGCAGCCGACCGCCTCGCCCTTTTCGGTCAGGCGCAGGTCCGCGTTGTCGGCGCGCAGCATCAGGCGGTATTCCGCGCGGCTGGTGAACATGCGGTAGGGCTCGGCCGTCCCCCGTGTCACGAGATCGTCGATCATCACCCCGAGATAGGCCTCGGCGCGGTCGAAGGTGACGGCCCCGCCGCCCGCGGCGCACGACGCCGCGTTGATCCCGGCGACCAGGCCCTGACCGCCCGCTTCCTCGTAACCGGTCGTGCCGTTGATCTGCCCGGCGAGGAAAAGTCCAGGAATCCTGCGGGTTTCCAGGGTATGGCGCAGTTCGCGGGGATCGACGAAGTCGTATTCGATGGCGTAGCCCTGGCGTTCGATCCTGACTTTCTCCAGGCCGGGGATCGTCGCCACCATGGCCTCCTGCACGTCGCGCGGCAGCGAGGTCGAGATGCCGTTGGGATAGACCGTATCGGTGGTGAGGCCCTCGGGCTCCAGGAAGATCTGGTGGCCCGGCTTCCCGGCGAAGCGGACGACCTTGTCCTCAATGGAAGGACAGTAGCGCGGGCCGGTGCCATCGATCCGCCCCGAATAGATCGGCGCGCGGTCGAGGTTGGCGCGGACGATGGCATGCGTCGCCTCGGTCGTGTGCGTGATGTGGCAGGGCACCTGCGGCACCATGATCGCATCGCTCAGCCAGGAGAACGGCACGGGCGGATCGTCGCCGGGCTGGATCCTGCAGGCCTCCCAGTCGATCGTGCGGCCGTCGAGCCGCGGCGGCGTGCCGGTCTTGAGACGGCCCAGGGCAAAACCCAGCCGTTCCAGCGTCAGCGCCAGCCCGATGGCGGGCGCATCGCCGATGCGGCCCGCCGCCCAGGTCTCCTCGCCCATATGCACCATGCCGCGCAGGAAGGTGCCGGTCGTCACCGTCACCGCGCGACAGGAAAGCCGGCATCCGTCGGAAAGGACGAGACCGGTGACCGCGCCGTCGCCGTCCAACGTGACATCGTCGGCCTCCCCTTCCAGGATTGTGAGGCTGTCCTGTTCAGCGAGCAGGTCCTGAATGGCTTGCGCATAGAGCACGCGGTCGGCCTGGGCGCGGGGACCGCGCACGGCGGGGCCCTTGCTGGCGTTCAACATGCGGAACTGGATCCCGGCGCGGTCGATGGCGCGGCCCATGAGGCCGTCGAGCGCATCGATCTCGCGCACCAGATGGCCCTTGCCCAGGCCGCCGATGGCCGGATTGCAGGACATCGCACCGATCGTCGCGGCCCTGTGTGTCACCAGGCACGTCGACGCGCCGCAGCGCGCGGCAGCCGCCGCGGCTTCGGTGCCGGCATGGCCGCCGCCGATCACGATGACATCGAAGGTGGTCGTGTCCGTCATGGCGCGGAATGTAGGGATGGCGGGGGTCGAGGTCAAAGGGCGTGAAGGGTGTTTCACGTGAAACACATACCGGTGCAGGCCCGGCCCCTATTTGCCGATGCAGAACTCCGCGAAGATCACGTCCAGCAGGTCTTCGACATCGACCCTGCCCGTGATGCGCCCCAGGGCAGTTGCCGCGAGGCGCAGGTCCTCGGCCATGAGGGCGGCCTCTTGCGCCTGCCCCGCGCGGTCGAGTGCGGCGACGGCCTGTTCCAGCCCGGCGCGGTGCCGCTCCCGTGTCGGACCGGGCGGAACGCCCCGCCAGATCGTCTCCAGTCGTTGGGAAAGCAGCGAAATCAGGGAATCCAGCCCCGCGCCCGTTGCGCAGGAGATCGCCACCGCCCCTGTTTCACGTGAAACACCCCCCAGATCGGCCTTGTTGGCCACCAGGATGGCGTTCTCTCCCACATGGTCGGCGATCACGGCGCGGGTTTCGTCCCAGCGCGCGGCGTCGGCCAGCAGCAGTTTGAAATCGGCGTCTTGCGCGCGGGCGAGCGCGCGGCGCATGCCTTCCTGCTCCACCGCGCCCGCATCGCCCCGCAGCCCTGCGGTATCGGCCAGGGTGACGGCGAAGCCGGCGAGGTCGAGCGTCACCTCCACGACATCGCGCGTGGTGCCCGCCTCCTCGGAGACAATCGCGGCCTCGCGCCGGGCGAGCCGATTGAGCAGGTTCGATTTGCCGACATTGGGCGCGCCCAGGATAACGATCCGGAGGCCTTCGCGCAGGCGCTCCGCCCGCCGGTCGTCGCCAAGATGCGTCTTTATCTCCGAGGCAAGCGCCGCGACCGCCTCGGCGAGCCCTTCGGCAACGTCGCCGGGGAGATCCTCGTCCGCGAAATCGATCACAGCCTCCAGGCGCGCCATCAGCGCCACCAGCCGGTCGCGCCAGCCGTCGTAAACTTGCGAAAGCCCGCCGCCGAGCTGGTCCAGGGCCTGCTCGCGCTGGTGGGCGGTATCGGCCTCGCAGAGATCGGCAACGGCTTCGGCAGCGGTCAGGTCCAGCTTCCCGTTGAGCACGGCACGGCGCGTGAATTCTCCGGGTTCGGCAGGCCGCAGGCCGGGAATACGCGCCAGGGCTGCCAGCACGCCCTGCACCACGGCGCGCCCGCCATGGATCTGGAATTCGGCCATGTCCTCGCCGGTTTCGCTCGCAGGTCCCTGGAACCAGAGAACCAAAGCCTGGTCGAGGCGCTCCCCGCTCTGGGGATCGCAAAGACGACGCAATGCCGCCCGGCGCGGTACCCCCGGCGGTTTTCCGGTCAGGGAGCGCACCGCCTCGCCCGCAGCCGGACCGGAAACACGGACCACGGCCACCGCGGCGCGGCCGGGCGCGGACGAGAGAGCGAAGATCGTCATGGATGTTTCACGTGAAACACATTCCGGCTCGGGGGCCGGGCCCGGGTCAGCAGGCCCCGGTCCGGGCCTTGAGATGATTGCGCAGGGCCTCCGCGCCCTTTTCCCTGCAGCACCCGCGGGGATGGCCCGCGGCGCGTTCGCTGGCGCAACAGAGGACGTGGCGCGCGTAACAGGGTACCGGATCGCCTTCCTGACCGGAATCGCTCACGATTTGCCCTTTCCCTGGCCCATCAGCTGCCAGAACCGCATCATCTGTTCCATGCCGTCGGCGGATGCGCCCATCCAGGCCTTCAGCGCGGCCTCAGGCTCGAAGTTTGCGGCGGCCTCCTGCATGCGCTGTCTCATGTCGGCCATGATTTCGTCCTGCAGGGGCCGCATGTCGGGCATGCCCATGAACGCGCGGGCTTCCTCGGGCGTGCAATCGACTTCGATCGTGATCTTCATGGTTTTCTTCTCCCTCGCGCCAATTCCCCACCCCGCCTGGGGTTGAGATTGCCGGGTGCGGCGTCCACGTTACGGGTTCTGTCCCCTTCAACGCAACGCCCGGCGGGCCCGTGCCATGGATTTTCAGCGCAACAACCTCGATCGGGAAACCAGCCCCTACCTTCACCAGCACCGCGACAACCCCGTGCACTGGCAGCCATGGCGCGCCGAAACGCTGGCCCATGCCAGGGAGCAGGACAAACCCATCCTGCTTTCGGTGGGCTATGCGGCCTGCCACTGGTGCCACGTGATGGCGCACGAGAGCTTCGAGAATGCGGCCATCACGGACGTGATGAACGATCTCTTCGTCAACATCAAGGTCGACCGCGAGGAACGTCCCGACATCGACACGATCTACCAGACGGCCCTGCAGCTTCTGGGACAGCAGGGCGGCTGGCCGCTCACCATGTTCCTCACCCCCGACGGCGAACCGTTCTGGGGCGGGACCTACTTTCCCGGCACGCCCAAATACGGCCGTCCGGGCTTCACCGACGTGCTGGTTGCGGTCGAGGACACGTTCCGCAACGGCAAGGAGAAGGTCGAGCAGAACCGTCTGGCGTTGCAGGAGGCGCTGACCAGGCTCTCGACCAAGCAGGCCGGCGGCGCCCTGCCCGACGACCTTGCCGACACTGTCGCCGAGAAACTGATGCAGGCCGTCGACATGCGCTACGGCGGCATCGGCCAGGCGCCTAAATTCCCGCACGTGCCCGACCTCGACCTGCTGTGGCGCGCCTACCGCAAGGGCCGCGGCGACAGCTTCGGGCGCGCCGTGCTGACCAGCGCCAACGCCATGGCCGCAGGCGGCATATACGACCACCTGGGTGGCGGCTGGGCGCGTTATTCAGTCGACGAGATCTGGCTGGTGCCGCATTTCGAGAAGATGCTCTATGACAACAGCCAGCTCATCGAGCACTACACCCGCCTGTGGCTCGGCACCGGCCACGATCTCTACCGGAGGCGTATCGCCGAGACCGTCGGCTGGCTCCAACGCGAGATGATGACGGCGGACGGCGCCTTCTGTTCGAGCCTGGACGCCGATTCCGACGATGGCTCCGGCCATGCGGAGGAAGGCGCGTTCTACGTCTGGAGCGAGGACGAGATCGACGCGGCTCTGGGCGAGAACGCCGCGCTCTTCAAGAAACACCACGGCGTCTCGCCGCAGGGCAATTGGGAAGGCAAGACCATCCTGAACCGTCTGGCGACCGGCGAGGCCGAACCGGAGATCGAGGCGAAACTCGCCGGCCTGCGCGCCCGGCTGCTGGAGGTGCGCGCGCTGCGCCCCCGGCCGGGTCTCGACGACAAGGTGCTGGCCGACTGGAACGGGCTGATGATCCGCGCCCTGGCGCGTGCCGGTGCGGCGTTGGGCAACCCCGAATGGATCGCCATGGCGCGGCGCGCCTTCGACCACATCGTTGCAGCCATGACCGACGGCGATCGGCTCAAGCACAGCGCGCGCAACGGGCGCGTGCTCGATGTCGCGATGATCGACGACTACAGCCACATGACCGATGCCGCGCTGGCACTCCATGAAATCACCGGCGATGCGACGCTGCTCGACCATGCGCGCACCTGGGTCGCGACCGCCGACAACCATTACTGGGACGATCAGGCGGGCGGTTACTTCTTCACCGCCGATCATGCCGAAGCGATGATCGTACGGACCAAGACCGCACTCGACAACGCCACGCCATCGGGCAACGGCACTATGGTGGGAGTCAACGCAAAGTTGTGGCATCTGACCGGAAAAAACGGCTGTCGCGACCGCGCGGAAGCCCTTGTCAAAACCTTCTCCAACGATGTCCTTGCAAACCCCATGGCCCATGCGGTCCTGATCACCAATCTCGACCTTCTCAATCATGCCGTGCAAATCGTCATAATCGGGCAACGCGGCAGGGAGAGCACGGAAGCGCTTCTGGGGGAGATCTGGAAGAGCGGACGCCAGGATATGGTGGTCCAGGTCATCGCACCGGGCGAACGCCTGCCGGAAGGCCACCCCGCCGCCGGCAAGGAGCAGGTCGACGGGCAGGCCACCGCCTATGTCTGCGAGGGTCCGGTCTGCTCGCTGCCGGTCGTCGAGACCGACGCGCTGGCCGCTCTGCTCGGCTACCCAGAGCGAGATCGTGTCAGTTCGGATCGACCTAAACCGTGAATCGATCTTTCACTTTCCAAACCAGAACAGCCCTGCTGCATTTCGATCCCGTATTTCAGGACTGGCGCGAGATGGATATGCCGGTGCAGAGTCGTGACGAGAAACGGAGGATACCGAACCATGGCGACAGCGATTCGCATACACGAAACCGGCGGGCCGGAGGTTCTCAAGGTCGAGGAGGTCACGGTCGGCGAACCCGGGCCCGGCGAGATCCTGATCCGCCACACGGCCATCGGGCTCAACTTCATCGACACCTACCAGCGCTCGGGTCTCTATCCGATGGCGTTGCCCGCGACCCTGGGCATGGAGGCCGCCGGCGTGGTCGAGGTGCCGGGCGATGGCGTACGCGGGCTGGAGCCCGGGGACCGCGTAGCCTATCCCATGACCGCGGGCGCCTATTGCACGCAGCGCACGATCCCGGCCGAGAAGGTCGTGAAAATCCCGGATGCGGTCGACGACCGCACGGCCGCGGCGATGATGCTGAAGGGCATGACGGTCGAATACCTGCTCTGCCGCACGATCCCGGTCGAGGCCGGCCAGACCATCCTGTTCCATGCCGCGGCAGGCGGCGTCGGACTGATCGCCTGCCAGTGGGCCAAGGCCATCGGCGCCACGGTGATCGGCACCGTATCGACCGACGAGAAGGCCGAACTGGCAATGGCGCACGGCTGTGACCACGCGCTGGTCACCTCACGCGAGGACATCGCCGAACGGGTCAAGGAGATCACCGGGGGCAGGGGCGTGCCGGTGGTCTACGACTCGATCGGCAAGGCCACGTTCGAGGCCTCGCTCGCCAGTCTGGCGCCGCGCGGCATGATGGTCTCCTTCGGACAATCGTCAGGACCGGTTACCAGCTTCAATCCGGCCAAACTGGCCGCGGGCGGATCGCTCTATTACACGCGGCCCGGTCTCGCCAACTACATTGCCACGCGCGAGGAGCTGGAGCTTTCCGGCAAACGTCTGTTCGACATGGTCGGATCCGGCAAGGTGACGATCAACGTCAACCAGACCTATCCGCTGGCCGAAACCGGGCATGCGCAGCGCGATCTGGAGGGCCGCAAAACGACAGGCTCCACGGTGCTGCTGCCGTGAGCAACCCTGTCCTGCCGAAGCTTCTTCCCACTGTCCGACACATGCCTTCGAGCATCGCCGAGAGGTCCGCGCCACCTTGCAGAACGGAAAGCCGACCGGTGCGTTCGGGAACGACCGCATCGACCTTCGACCAGTCATGGACCTTCCGGGAGCACAGCCCGGCCGACAGATCATGACGTGTGAGCGAGACCGCTTTCATGGTTTCTTCAAGCACCTCGCCATTGCGCACCGGCAGAAGAGGCACGTTGTCGACGACCGGGCGGACCTGGTCCGCTTCGCTCCCTGTAGTAAGGCGTAAAGGCGTTACAGGGCAAGGACGGTCGCCAGAGCGATAACCCCGGTGAGCAGGGGAACCGAATCGGACACCGTAATGGATGCCGCTGCCGAGGCGATGGCGAGCGTTGCGACGAAATCCACGCTCGATACCCGGGCAAGCGCGCGGTGGCCAAGCAGCCGAACCAACGCCAGCACGGCAACGAATGCGATGCTTACCGCCACGACGGGCCGCAACACGCTGCAGGGTTCCGATGGCAAAATCTCCATGAAAACCTTTTCTCTTGCCTTCGCGCACACAACACATCCCGGGCAGCAGAGGTTCCGGGCGATCGAACGCTGGACTCGGTCCGCCTTCATCCCTCATACCGGTGATCGACAAACCTGGAGAGACCATGCACGGTCCAAACACCATTACGGCTGCACGCATCCACGAACACGACGGTCCCGAGGTTCTGAAACTCGAGCAGGTCACGCTGCCCGATCCCGGGCCGGGCCAGGCGCTGGTGCGCAACACGGCCATCGCGCTCAACTTCTATGACGTCTACGAGCGCACGGGACTCTATCCCATCGAACTGCCGGCGACCCTGGGCAGCGAATCCGTGGGCGCGGTCGAAGCGGTGGGCGCGGACGTCAAGGACATCGCCGTGGGCCAGCGCGTCGCCGTGCTGGGCGGACCCGGTAACTATGCCCAGGCCATGATCGCGGACGCGGGCCAGCTCGTCGTGCTGCCCGAGGGCATCGACGACAGGGTCGCCGCCGCGGCCATGACCAAGGCGATGACCGTCGAATATCTTCTGGAGCGCTGTTTCAAGGTGCGGCGCGGCCAGACGATTCTGTTTCACGCCGCGGCGGGCGGTGTGGGGCTGATCGCCTGCCAGTGGGCCAAGGCGCTGGGCGTGCGCACCATCGGCACGGTCTCGACCAGCGCCAAGGCGGAACTGGCGCGCAAGAACGGCTGCGATCTGCCACTGATCCTGGGCGAGGACGACATCGTCGCGCGGGTTCGCGAAGAGACGAAGGGCAAGGGCGTGCCGGTGGTCTATGACTCCATCGGCAAGGACACATTCGAGATGAGCCTGGACTGTCTTGCGCGTCTGGGCACGCTGGTGTCGTTCGGTCAGTCCTCGGGCGAGCCCGAACCGTTTCAGCCACGCGTCCTGGCCCAGCATGGCTCGATCTTCATCACGCGCCCGGGCATGCACGATTACACGGCGACGCGCCAGGAACTGGTTGCCTGCGCGAAACGTGCGCTATCGATGATCACCTCGGCCAAGGTTTCGATTACCATCGGCCAGACCTTTCCGCTCAGCGAAATCGCCGACGCGCACCGCGCCCTGGAGGGGCGCAGGACGGTGGGCTCGACGGTGATCCTGCCGCAGGGGTCGATGTGATGCGGACCTGAGGTTTATCTGATCCCCGGCGGGGCATGCCCCGCCGGGGATCACTTCAGTGCGGCGTGGACGTTGAGGTCCGTGCACGGATCCTCCGGTCGAGCCGGAGGACGACATGGTGATGGCCGGAAAACGGAAGCCTGATTCTCAACCGGCGGTGAAGCGGCGCCAGATGGCGTCATCCAGACTATCCAGGAAGGCCTCGTGGCGGGCGATCTCCTCGGCGGTGGCGTCGTGGGGGCGTGGCTCGCGATATTCGCGGCTGGTCTCGGTGCCGCCCGCGGCCAACCCGTCATCGGTCCTTTCCGGCACCAGCGCCAGATCGGCCTGGCGTCCGCCGCGCAATTCGAAATAGACCCGAGCGAGCAGTTCGGCATCCAGCAGGGCGCCGTGGCGCGTGCGCGCGGTGGCATCGACACCCAGACGTTTCATCAGTGCATCCAGGCTGTTGGCCTGGCCGGGATAAATGGTGCGCGCCAGCGCGAGCGAATCGGTTACCCGTGCGCCGCTGATCGTATCCATGCCGAGCTGTTTGAGTTCGTTGTTCAAGAACTTCAGGTCGAACTCGGCATTGTGGATGACGAGCATGTCGTCGCCGATGAAGTCGACGAACTCCTGGGCCTTGTCGCGGAACAGCGGCTGCCTGGCGAGGAAAGCCTCCGAAAGGCCGTGGACGCTGAACGCCTCGCGTTCGTTCCCGCGCTGGGGATTGAGATAGCTCTGCCAGGCCACACCCGTGGGCACCAGGTTGACGAGCTCCACGCAGCCGATCTCGACCAGACGGTGGCCGTCGAGAACGTCCAGTCCGGTGGTTTCGGTGTCGAGAACGATTTCACGCATGGGTCACTGCAGGTCTGTGTGACGCCATCCTACATCGGGATGGCGACGACCGCGACCGTGCGGGACAGGCTTATGCACCGCTAACGCGGCGGCCAGACGGTTCCTGACTCGGCGGAGAGTTCGCGCGCCAGCGCGCAGACGCAGCGCCAGGTGACGGCCCTGGAAAGGCCGGTGGGAATGACGAAATCGGCGCGCCGGCGTTTCTCCGCATCCGCCATCTGGCGGGCGCGGATCCGGGCGAGCCTTTCGGCCGTCATGCCCGGGCGCGCGAGCACCCGGCGCACCTGGATGAATTCAGGCGCGGACACCACGCAACTGGCATCCACCCGTTTCTCCCCGCCGGTCTCGAAGAGCAGCGGCACGTCCAT
This sequence comes from Alphaproteobacteria bacterium, assembly GCA_965204785.1. GTDB lineage: Bacteria > Pseudomonadota > Alphaproteobacteria > SP197 > SP197 > SP197. The sequence continues at coordinate 2,847,111 of OZ242015.1, forward strand.
CACCACCAGGTGCGCGCCGCGGCGGCAGGCCCAGCGCAGGAACGTGTCGCGCGCCGCTTCAACCAGGGGATGCACGCCGGCTTCGAGCGCCTTCAGCGCATCCACCTCGCCCAGCACCGCCTTGCCCAGCCGCGCCCGGTCGACGCGCGCCGCCGGGCCCTTGCCCACCACCGCATCGGGCGCCAGCGCGGCAACCACCGGCACGGCGGCACCCCGTGGACCGTAGAGCCCGTGCACCACGGCATCGGCGTCATGAATCAACGCGCCGTGCCGGGCGAACATCGCCGCCACGGTCGACTTCCCCATACCGATGGAGCCGGTGAGTCCGAGAACGAACATCAGCGCGGCCAACCGGGTTCAGAGGCCTTCGGCGACATGGGCATATAGCGCGCCGCTGACTTCCGGCTCGCGTCCGTACCAGACGGCGAAACCCGGACGGGCCTGGTGAAGCAGCATGCCCAGACCGTCGACCGTGGTGAGGTGCCGCCGGCCCGCGCGGGCGAGCAGATCGGTCTCGAGCGGGGCATAGACGAGGTCGTAGACGACCGCATCCTCACCCAAGGCATCGAGCGCGATCTCCAGGGGCGGCTGACCGGTCATGCCGAGCTGGGTGCCGTTGACGAGGAGCCCCACACCGTCCAGTGCGTCGCTCCTTTCGTCCCAGCCGACCGGTTCGATAACGGCTCCGAAATCCGCCGCCAGCGCCCTGGTCCGTTCGGCCGTGCGGTTGGCGACGCGGACCGACGGGACGCCCGCTTCCAGGAGCGCCACGATCACCGCGCGGCCTGCGCCGCCCGCGCCCAGCAGCACGGCGGGACGTCCGGCGGGCCAGTTCGGCGCCTTCTGTTCCAGGTTTTCCATGAACCCGAAAGCATCCGTGTTCGTGACAAAGAGGCTGGAATCCTCGCGCACGACGACGGTGTTGGCCGCGCCGATGCGCCGGGCGATGTCGTCGGCATCGTCGGCCAGCGCCAGGGCCTGTTCCTTGTGCGGCAGGGTGACGTTGACCCCGCGGAAGCCCAGATCGGGCAGGGCGCGCAGGGCGCGCTCAAACCCTTCGACCGGGACAGCAAGCGGCACATAGGCGCCGTCGATGCGGTAAGCCTCCAGCCAGAAGCCGTGCAGACGCGGCGAACGGGAATGGGAGACGGGCCAGCCCATGACGCCGGCCAGCATGGTCTTTCCGCTGTGGCTCATGCCGCCAACACTCCCTGGCTGCGCAACTGGTCGAGGATCTGGACCATGGGCAGACCGACAATGGCAAAGAAGTCGCCGTCGATCCTGCTGAAAAGCTGCAGGCCCTCGCCTTCGACCTGATAGCAGCCCACGCTGGCGCAGGCACACTCCCCGATGCGCTCGAGATAACCGTCGAGCCAGGCGTCGCTAAAGGTTCGCATGGTCATTGCCGCGACGGCCGTGTAATGCCAGACGCGCCCCCCGTCGCGTACCAGCACGGCCGAGGTCACCAGGCGATGGACGCGCCCGCGCATGGCGATGAGATGTTCGCGCGCCTCCTCGATGGACGCGGCCTTGTCGAACCAGCGGCCCTCGCATTCAAGCATCGAGTCCGCGCCCAGCACCGGCACACCGGGGTGGCGCGCGCTGATGCGCCGCGCCTTGAGTTCAGCCAGGGTCTCTGCGGCGTGTTCGACCGCGGCACCTTCGGCCCTGAGCGACTGTTTGACCGCATCCTCGTCGATGCTCGCGGCCTCGACCGCGAAGACAACCCCGGCGTTCTCCAGCATCGCCCGGCGTCCGGCGCTCGCCGAGGCGAGGATGAGGCGGGGTCTTTCAGAGCGCATGATCAGGATCCCCTCTCTGTTTGTCATGCCGTGCGCAGCGGCCGCCGACCGGTGCGACCGCACCGGCGCCGCGCATGCGGAGGAAGCCAAACGAGCGGAGCGAGTACCGGCGACTGAGGCCAAAAACAAACCGAACCGGGGTGACACGGGTAATGGGGAAGCACATCATGGCAGGGCCCCGAAGCGTTCCTGGTAGAGCTGCAGAATCGCCGCGGCGGTCTCCTCGATCGAACGGCGCGTCACGTCGATCACCGGCCAGCCGTTTTCCTCATAGAGCATGCGTGCATAGGCGAGCTCACGGCGCACCGCGTCAGGCTCGGTGTAGTCGCTCTCACCTTCCTGCTTGAGCATCGTCATGCGGTTACGCCGCACCTTCACCAGGCGATCGACGCTCTGATAGAGCGCGACGACAAGCGGACGGGTGGCGCTGAGCAGTTCGTCGGGCACCGCCACGCTGGGCACGATGGGCACGTTGGCGGCCTTGAGACCCCGGTTGGCGAGATAGAAACAGGTCGGCGTCTTGGACGTCCGTGACACGCCCACGACGATGACGTTGGCCTCGTCGAGATCGTGCGGCGACTGGCCGTCGTCGTGGCGCAGGACGAACTGGATGGCATCGACGCGCGCGAAGTATTCGGCATCCAGCGTGTGCTGCTCGCCGGGCAAGCCTTTGACCTGCTGGCCGAGATAGGTCGAAAGCACGCCCAGCACGGGATCGAGCACGGGCACGCAAGGCACGCCGAGTTTCTGGCAGCCCAATGTCAGATGATCGCGCCGCGCTGAATCGACCAGGGTATAGATCACGACGCCCGGATTGGCTTCGATCGCAGCCAGCACGCGATCCATCTGGCGCGTCGAGCGTACAAGGGCCCAGATATGCTCTATCGCCTCGACTTCCTCGAACTGCGCCACGGCGGCGTGCGCCACGGAGAGAATCGTCTCGCCGGTCGCATCGGAGACAAGATGGAAGTGAAACTGCGTCATCGGCCTGTGGGTGCGTTATGGATCATCGGGGATAAGTCACCGGTATTGCACAGACGCGCAACCCCCGTCCCTTTCATCCAGATTCCAGCGCGTGTTTGTCCCCATGGGAAATCGTGTCCGCCGCGCCCTGTGGACGAGCGAATCAAAACGCGGAATCCCCGGCCGCCGTGAACGTGCCATCCACATGATTTTCCACAATGCGACTCGGTGGAGACCCCGGCTTGTCCCTGATTTCCTCACACGGCCGGTGCGCCGTTATCCTCACCCGCGACAAGCCTGTCGGTAATGTCGGGGACAACCAACCATCCACACCATCGACAGGGATTCACTACAACCACAACCTTTTAGACCTTCTTTTATTGAAGGGGAGAAGGGTGTAAGTCCCCGCCTCGTGAACACGTCATCGTCTCTTCCGACAACCCCGAACCCGCGCCTGATCAAGGCTCTGGGCAGCGAACGCGTCGATCCCGTACCGCTCTGGCTGATGCGCCAGGCAGGACGGTATCTGCCCGAATACCGCGCCCTGCGCGAAGAGACCGGCGACTTCATAACCTGCTGCAATACGGTGGAAGTCGCTGCAGAGATCACGCTGCAGCCGATCCGCCGCTTTGCCCTCGATGCCGCGATCGTCTTTTCCGACATCCTGATCGTGCCCCACGCCATGGGCCGTCCTGTTCGCTTTGTTGAGGGCGAGGGGCCCCTGCTGGAACCGCTGGGCGGGGAAAGCGATGTCGCCGCGCTCGATCCCGAACGCGTCGTGCCGGGCAACCGGTCTTTGATGGAGACGCTGGCGAAGGTGCGCGGGGAACTCGATCCCGGGACCGCACTCATCGGATTCGCAGGGGCGCCCTTCACGCTGGCGGTCTACATGATCGATGGCCGGGGCAGCGGCGGCGCGTTTCCCAGGACGCGCGCCCTGATGAAGGAGGATCCGGCCGTGCTCGATCGTCTGCTCGATGTTCTCTCGCGTGCCGTTGCCGCGCTGCTCATCGGCGAGATCGATGCGGGTGCAGAGGCCGTGCAGCTCTTCGACAGCTGGGCGGGCCTGCTGGAGAACGAGGCCTTTGACCGCTGGTCCGTGAAACCCGGGCGCGCCATCGTCGCGGATGTCAAACGTGCGCACCCCGATGTGCCCTTCATCGGGTTTCCGCGCGGCGCGGGTGAGGCTTACAGCCGTTACCGCGCGGAGACGGGTATCGATGTTCTCCAGATCGACCAGGATGTGCCATCGAGCAGGATGGCTGAACTCCAGAAGGGCGGATCCGTGCAGGGGAATCTCGATCCCGGGCTGCTGCTCGCCGGCGGGGATGCCATGCGCAAAGGCGCTATCGCCATCCTGGATTCGCTGGCTGGCGGGCCGCATGTCTTCAACCTGGGCCATGGCGTAATCAAGGAAACCCCGCCCGAGCATGTCGTGGATCTGGTGGAGACGGTGCGGGCGCACAAGGCGGGAAGCGCGTCATGACCCGAACGGCCGTGGTGCTGTTCAACCTGGGCGGACCGGACTCGCCCGATGCGATCCAGCCGTTCCTCAACAACCTCTTCAACGATCCCGCGATCATCGGCCTGCCCTGGCCGCTGCGTCCGCTCCTGGCCTCGGTGATTTCCAACAGGCGCCAGAAGGAAGCGCGTGCGATCTATGCGCAGATCGGCGGCAAATCGCCGCTGCTGGAGGAGACCCGCGCCCAGGCTGCCAAGCTGGAAGCCGCCCTGGACGACGAGGAGACCCAGGTCTTCATCGCCATGCGCTACTGGCATCCCATGGCGGACGACACCGCGCTGGAGGTTGCCGCCTTTGCGCCCGACCGTGTGGTCCTGCTGCCGCTCTATCCGCAGTTCTCGACCACGACGACGGGATCATCGCTCGAGGCCTGGCACCGCGCGGTGGCCAAGGCGGGTTTGCGCGCGCCGACCAAGGCGGTGTGCTGTTATCCCATTGAGCCGGGCCTGATCGTCGCCCATGCCCGCCTGCTGGAAAAGGCATTGCGGGACGCTGGCGACGATCCTGTGCGCGTGCTGTTTTCGGCGCACGGTTTGCCCGAAAAGATCGTCAAGGCTGGCGATCCCTACCCGTGGCAGATCGAACGGACGGCCGCGACCATCGTGGCGAAACTCGCTCGGCCGGAGCTCGACTATCGGGTCTGCTATCAGTCGCGCGTGGGGCCGCTCACCTGGATCGGGCCCTCGACCGATGACGAGATCAAGCGCGCGGGCAAGGACGGCAAGGGTGCCGTCGTGGTGCCTGTCGCCTTTGTCTCCGAACATTCCGAAACGCTGGTCGAACTCGATGTCGAATATGCCCAGATGGCGCGCAAACACTGCTGCCGGCCTTATCTGCGCGTACCGGCCCTGGGTGTGGAGGGTGCCTTCATCGACGGTCTTGCCGCCATCGTGCGCAGGACGCTGGATGCATCGACGCCGCCGCTTGGGCCCGACGGTGTCCGGTGTCCGCCCGAATGGGGTAAGTGTCCCTGCATGGGAGCGTGATGATGGAGGGCGCGCTGGGTGGCGGCTATATCTGGATCAAGGCGTTCCACATCATCACGGTGATGGCCTGGATGGCGGGCCTGCTCTACCTCCCCCGCCTCTTTGCCTATCACGTCGATGCCGAGAAGGGCTCGAAACAGTCCGAGACCTACAAGGTCATGGAACGGCGCCTGCTGCGTGGCATCATCAATCCCGCCATGATCGCGACCTTCGTTCTGGGCATTTTGCTCTTCCTCGATCGTGGTCCGGGTATCTGGAGCGAGGGCTGGTGGTACGCGAAGCTCGTCGCCGTCCTGGCGATGGCCGGTCTGCACGGCCAGCTTTCACGTTGGCGCCGCGCCTTTGCCGAAGATCGCAACACGTACCCGGCGCGCTTCTACAAGATCGTCAACGAGGTGCCGGCCGTGCTGATGGCGGTCATCGTCATCATGGTCGTGGTGAAACCGTTTTAGGTGCCCTGCGCAGCGGCCCTGATGCGTTGCCGCCCTCTCAATCGGCTGCGGCTAGGCCCGGTATCCCGTCGGACCAAGTCTGCGCATCACCCGGATCGACGTCCGGGGTGGCCCCGCCGGGGTTTTTCTTGGATTGGGGCAGATCAGGTCTCGGTAACGGGTGCGTCCTGGTAGATCGCTTCGTTCTGCGTTCCCATAATGCGCCGGTGCCAGGCGAGCGCTTCGGGCGTCAGGTCGTCTTCCGGAGGGGGCACCTGCACGAAATGACCGAAGCGGTCCTGGCCGCGCACCAGCATGGCGAAATCCTCATGCGCCACGACCTGGCGCATGGAGGGTGCGAGGTAGTTCACGACAAAACCGACGCGCCGCTGAGAAGCCCGGTTGGGACCCGAAGCATGCAGAAGCCGTCCGTGATGCAGCGAGGCCTGGCCCGCCTCGAGTTCGACATGGACGGTTTCATCCTCGTCGATGTCGATCATGGCTTTCTGGCCACGGGTCAGGAAATTAGCTTCGTCATAGGTGTCGTGATGCTCCAGGATGTCGAGCTTGTGGGAGCCCGGCACGAACCGCATGCAACCGTGTTCGCGTTTGGCCGGACCCAGCGCGATCCAGACCGAGGCGAGGGCATCGCCCGAGAGGCCCCAGTAGCGCAGGTCCTGGTGCCAGCTCACGTAGGACGGGCTCGCGGCCTCCTTGGTGAAGAAGGTGGAGCCCCAGATCATGATGTCGGGGCCGATGATCTCCTCGACCGCATTGAGAAGGATCGGGTTGCGCGCGAGGTCGTTGGCGAAGCGGAAGACGACATGGGCCTGGCCAAGCTGGCGCTTGTTGCCCAGGCGCTGACCGACGATACGGGTTTCCAGGCGCTCCAGTTCGGCGCGCCGTGCCATTGCCTCTTCCGCGCCGATGACTTCGAGCGGGAAACAATAACCGTCGCGCGAAAACCGTTCGGCGAGGGTGGATTGGGATTGTACCGCTGCGGCCTGTGCCATGGAGACCCTCCTGTACCCCGGCCATTGAAGGCCAGGTTGCGTTGCCGGGCAAGCGTTATTTGTTGCGCCGTGCGTGTGCCGTGCGCGGCTTCCCATGCTTCCCTCCTGTTCCGCGGCTGGCTTTTGGAAACCTCTGTCTCCAGCCGTCAGAGCCTGATTACCACTTGGCGATCAGGCGGGTTCCCGCATCGGGCATGGCGGGGAAGTGCGCCTCCAGGCGCTGGCGCAGCCGGTTTCGGATCGCGGCGTGGCCGCTTTCGTGGAACAGGTTGCGGTGTTCTCCTGGATCGTCTCGCAGGTCGAACAGCTCGCCCCAGTCCTCCTCCGCCCGCGGATAGAGCGTCATGCGCCAGGCTTCGGTAACGATGGAGTGGTTGTAGACGCGCGGATCGATGCGGGGGTGGAACTCCAGAAAGCGCTCGCGGCGTTCGGTGTCGCGTCCTTCCAGAACCGGTATCAGGCTCTCGCCATCCTGGACAAGGCCGCCCTCATGTACGCCCGCCAGTTCCAGCAGCGTGGGCATGATGTCGAGATGGCTGGTCGGGGCCAGCGTGCTCGCATCTTCGGGCACGTGGGGTCCGGCCATGACGAAGCTGACGCGGCTGAGGTCGCCGTAAGGCGGCGGTCCCTTGTGCAGCAGGCCGTGGTTGCCCAGGAACTCGCCGTGGTCGGAAGTGAAGACAACGACCGTGTCGTCGGTGAGATCCAGGGCCTCAAGCCTTTCCAGGACACGGCCGAACTCATGATCAATCTGGGCCTCCATGCCGCGCGTGAGCGCGACGGCGCACGCCATGCTTGCAGGCGAGATCGCATCGGTCATGGTCATGCCGCCCTGTTCGACCGGTGGGGCATCGTTGTCTATCCAGTCGGCGGAAAGATGCGCGCGCACATAACCGGGCATGCGGTCGAGCTCGCCATCGACGACATCGGGTTCGGGCATGACCGCAGGATCGAAGAGATCGGCCCAGGGCAGGGGCGGGCTGAAGGGATGGTGCGGATCGGGCGAGGAGACGAACAGCATGAAGGGTCCGTCCACACGGTCCAGGAAGTCGATCGCCCGGTCCGCGATCCAGGTGTTGTAGTGCAGCGCCTCGGGCACGGCCGACGTCCAGGCTTCCTCGAGATCGCCCAGGGGCCCCGCAAGCGCGGCCTCGGGCCGATAAAGCGGCACGGCATCGCGATGGTGTTCGTGAAGCCAGGCGGCGTAATGGCCGCCCCGGGTCGCCAGAAGTGACTCCCCGATCATCAGGTCGACCGTCCGATAACCGAAATAGGGTCCGCGCCAGTCCTTGCCGTGGCCGGCCCGCCAGAACGGTACGGACTCTGGATAGCCATGGTTCTCATCGGCCATGATCGGCTGCAGATGCAGCTTGCCCACGGCGTGGGTCGCATAGCCGGCCTGGGCGAGCAGGCCGGGCAGGGTGGGCAGACCCTCGATTATCGTGCGGCCGTTGGTCGTCATGCCGTGATGGCGCGGATAGAGACCGGTGATCATGGCTGCGCGGCTGGGGCAGCAGATCTGGTTGGGCGTCATGTGGTTGTCGAAACGCATGCCGCGTGTGGCCAGCGCGTTGATCGCCGGGGTCCGGGCAAGCGCATTGCCGTAGCACCCAAGACTGTCGGCGCGCTGCTGGTCAGTGCAGAACATCAGGATGTTGGGGCGCTGGGGCATTGCGTGCGGACCCGGTGGCTGGCGCGGCTTCACGCCGGATGTCATCTTCTGAACGCAACGTAGCGGGAAAACCATGACGGATGCCAGACGTCGCAACAACCCGGGCTATTTCAGCCACGAGCCTGCGCGCGCTCGCCGACTACCGCACACCAACACCGGCGGCGTCATCGTCGTCTTCGAGTTCTAAAGCTGCAGGGTGCCGTGCCGTCCTACGCAATGCGCAATTGCCCCCTCAGTGCGGCATGGGTCCTCCGGTCAAGCCGGAGGGTGACAATAATTGGAGGGTAACTCAGCCTGCAGCGGTGGCGTAGGTGCCGCGGCCGACGGCGCAGAGGCGGCCCTTGGTGTCGTAGACTTCGACGTCGGCGACGCCGATGGTGCGGCCCTTCTTGATCGTGCTCGCCTTGGCGGTCATGGCGCCGTCATGGGCCATGCGCAGGTAGTCGATGCGCAGATCGATCGTGGGAAAACCCATCCTGTGCATGGCGACGGCCAGCGCGAAGTCGGCGGTGATGTCGATGATGCTGGCCAGCACGCCGCCGTGGATGCCTTCCTCTCCGGGCGTGCGCTTGTAGACCTCCTTGAACGGTATGGTGAACTCGGCCGTGCCGGCATCGCGGTCGAAGCCGGTGAGGTCGATTTCAAGGAAAGCGTGAAAGGGTGAGCGTTTCCACCCCCGCCACAGGCGTTCGACATCGAGTTCCATGGTCGTCCCTTTTGCCTAATACGGCCCCGGTTTTATGGGGCTGCCGTCAAAGAAGCGTTCCGGGCGGAAGCGGGTGAGATCATGGCCGGGCTCACGTCCACAGAGCAGGTCGGCCATGACGCGGCCCACCGCCGGGCCGAAGCCGAAGCCGTGGCCCGACAGGCCGGTCGCGACGAAGAGACCGGGAATGTCGAGTTCGCCCAGGGTCGGCACGGCATCGGGGGTGACGTCGATCATGCCTGCCCAGGTTTCCGCCAGCTTCACGCCCGCCAGCTTCGGGAAGCGCCCGGGCAGCCGCTCCTCCATGCGCTGTACCGCCTTGCGGGACGGTTCGGGGTTCAACACGCGCATGCGCTCGAACGGGCTGGTGTCCTCGCCCGACCAGCGTTTCGCCATGTCCCAGCTGCCGGGATACCCCTTGGGTGCGGCAGGGCGGATCTGGATGTCGCGCGCGGCGGACTTCATCAAAGCGAGGAAGCGGGTGAAATAGCGGAACGATTTCGCCGATACATAGTGCTCGGCAATGTCGCCGGTCGAGACCGTGTAACCACCGTCGCTGCGCCGCCGCAGGGCAAGGCCGGGCACATAGATGTTGTTGGAATAAAACTCCGGCGCGGCTTCTGTGCGCCCGGCGGTCGAACGCACGACAAGCTGGGGGAGATCGATCCCGGCGTTGTCGGCAAAGAAGGTCGACCATGCGCCCGCGGCAAGCAGGACCTGGTCGCAGGCCACGCGCCCCTTTTCCGTCACCACGCCGGCGACGCGCCCGCCCTGGAGGTCAAGCGTGCGCACCGCGCAGTTCTCGATCACCGCGATGCCGTTCTTCTGGGCCGCGCGCGCCAGAGCGGGAACCGCCAGCCAAGGTTCGCCCCGTCCGTCCGAAGGCGTTTCCATGCCGCCCACGAAATCTCCCTTCACGTTGGGAAAGCGCCGGGTGACCTCCGCCGCAGACAGCATATTGGTTTCCAGTTGATGCCGCATCGAGAGTTCGCGCCAGGCCTCGTACCTCGCCAGGGCCTCTGCGCTTTCGGCAAGCTTCACGTTGGCCGACTGCGTGAAGGCGAGATCCGCCTCGCCGGTTTCTTCCGCCAGGCCGCGCCAGATGCGGTTGGACTCCATCATGATCGGCAGTTCGGCCCAGTCACGGCCCTGCTGGCGCACCCAGCCCCAGTTGCGGCTGGACTGTTCGCCCGCCACGCGGCCCTTCTCGGCGACCAAAACCTTTCTGCCGCGTTGACTGAGGAACCAGGCCGTCGCCACGCCCGCGATGCCCCCGCCGATGACGACCACGTCCACGGCCTCGGGAAGCGGATCCTCGAACCGCACCGACGTGTTTTCGGAGTAAGTACCTTTCGTCATGGCTGTTCTCAGGGCTCCAGAAGGATCTTACCGAAGACCTGCCGGTCTTCTCGCTTTTTCTGCGCGTCCTGGATGGTGTGCAAGGGAAATACCGAGTCGATGACCGGCTCCATCGCGCCCGTGGCGGTCTTTTCGAGCAGCCAGGCGATGCCGTCGTCGGTCCAGCCGTTGGCGCCGATGATGTTGAGCTCGCGCGTCCAGATGTAGCGGATGTCGGTCTGGGGGTCGAACCCTGCCCAGGCGCCGCACGTCACCACCCGGCCGTTGTGCGTCATCGCGCGCAGGGCGGGCACCCAGGCCGCACGGCCGAAGTCCTCGTCGGACGTGTTGATGATATAATCCGCGCCCATGGCGGTCAGCTTCTCCAGGCTTTCGGCCCGCGACGAAACGCAGATCGTGCGCGCGCCGATCCCCCGGGCGATCTGCAGGCAGCCAAGGCCCACGCCGCCGCCGGCACCCAGAATCAGCGCCAATTCGTCTTCTTGAACCTTCGCGCGGTCGAACACGATGCGGTGCGCCATGCCGTAACCCACAGGCAAGGCGGCGGCCTTCTGGAAGCTGGCGTTTTCAGGAATATGGATGATCTGTTGTTCGGGCACTTTGGCGAGTTCCGCCAAACCGCCCTGGCAGTCCTCGCCTATCATGCCTTCGCGCCCGAACGAGTCCAGCACGACCCGGTCGCCTACCTCGACGACACTCGCGACATCGCCGCTGGAAATCCAGAGCGTTTCGATCGGGAAGCCGAGCATGCCACGGCACACCTCAAGACCTAGATAGTTGAGCGCGCAGGCCTTCACCCGTACCAGAACCTCGTCGTTTCCGATCTGTGGGTCGGGCCAATCGTCATAGACGATATTTTCGACCGGTCCCTGTTCCCTTATGACGGCAGCTTTCATGGCACCTCTTGAATGTGCTCATCGTAGGTCGTCCCAGGAACGAGGTGAAGAAGACGGGTCGCGAAAAAGATTGGCCTCGGCCGGGGCACTTTATTTTAGCCTCAGTCGCCGGCACTCGCGGAGTTTAGCCTCGACCTGATCGAGGGCGGCTTCCGGGATGACGCACAGGAGGTGGAAGTGGCTGGAGCGTTAGCGTGCGACTTGCGCCCGTTCAGCCTGATCGGCCGGCGCACTTGATACAGGTCTGGATGGCGGGATCGAACTCCAGGCGTTTCAGGCCGATCTCCTCGCCGCACTGGGCGCAATAGCCGTATTCCCCGTCGGCCAGGCGGTCCAGCGCCTGTTCGATGCGCACGCGCTCGCAGCGGCGGCGACGTTCCTGCGCCTCGGCCATGGCCTGAACCTGCATGGCGTCCATACGCGACAGGCGCCCCACGCTCTGTTGGTCCAGCGCGACCGGCGCTCGCGACTCCGCGGCCGTCTTGTTGTCGGCGTTGAGTTCCTCCAGCTTGGCATGGAGCAGGGAGGCAATGTCGACTTTCTGCGATCCACTCATGGCAGGAACAAGCGTAGTCCCGTTTTGCGCGCGAGGGTACTCGTTGAGTTCACATTGTTTCGCCCACTGGATGGATTGTTATTGACCAGGGGTGGATGGAATTGATGGGGTGATACTAGGTGGGATTAGCCGGGACTGTCCGAGATTTGGTGGGATGGGCGACATGCAGAAAACGGAAACATGTTGCCGAATTTCCGGAAACCCACGCTCAGTTTGATCAAGGACCTCCATGAGAAGCTCCCAGTCAGCAGGCTCTTGAAGTGCACGCACCGAGGAAGCGCCACGTCCACCAGGAATGAGGTGGTTCAGATCGATCATCAGCCAAATTTTTCAACATGAACACCACGCAAGACAGCGTTGATGCGCGATGGTTTTTATTGTATGAGTGTTCAATAACCTGATTCGACAAGGATGCTGATCATGGCTTCCGTCACCGCAATGCCCGTCAACGGTTTCACCGACGATCCGATGCGCTCGCAGACAATGGCCGCGTCATACTATTTCGACCCGGCGGTTTATGAGCGTGAGAAGGCGGCGGCGTTCTACGGCACCTGGCAGTATGTCGGGCATGTCTCGATGCTGCCCGAGCCTGGCAACTTCATCGTGCGCGACATTCACGATCAGAGCATCGTGGTGCTCCGACGCAAGGACGGCAGCCTGACGAGTTACTTCAACGTCTGCCAGCACCGCGCCCATCGCCTGCTCGAAGGCGAAGGCAAGGTCGGTCCGGTCGTGACCTGTCCCTATCACGGCTGGGCCTACGGTCAGGACGGTCAGCTTCGCACGGCGCGCGGGCGTGAGAACGATGCCGATTTCGACACGCAGGCCTATTGCCTGGAGGAAATCCGCCTGGGCGAAATGCTGGGCTTCATCTTCGTCAACCTGGACGGCAAGGCGGAGGGCTTCGACACCGTCACCGCCGGTATCCGGGCCGAGATCGTGGCGTTTTCGCCGAATGCCGCGAAGCTCAAATGTGCGGACCGCAGCGAATATGTGCTTCAGGCCAACTGGAAGAACTCGGTCGAGAACTACGACGAATGCTTCCACTGTCCCAACCAGCACCGCTCGCTGATCGAGGAGGCGCTGGACTACGATACCTACCGCATCACGACGCATGAATACCATCACGTGCACCACACGCGCGGAAAGAACGTCGCCTACTCCAACGTGACGGACGGCGCGGCAAAGCCCGAGGAATTCGCCAGCCTGCTGCTCTGGCCCAACTGGGTGCTGGAAGCCTATCCCGGCGGAAATCTCACCGTGTTCCACCACGTGCCCGACGGGCCCGAAACCACCGTGCAGAAATGCGAGTGGTATTTTCCCCACGCCACGCCGACCAAGGAAGAGCAGGGCGTGATCGACTTCGTGCACGAGGTCCGGCTGGAAGACATCCCGCTTTGCGAAAGCGTGCAGAAGGGCCTCCACAGCCTGGGCTACAAGCAGGGCCGCTTCAACGTCGACGCCGGCCGCACGGAAGTGAGCGAACACGCCGTCCATGACTTCCAGCACAAATGGCTGAAAGCCATGGGCGAGATGTAGAAGCGGGATTCGTTCTCTGGCCTCGGGCGCCGGCGCTGCGCTGTTTTGTTCGTTCCCTCGAGCGCCGGGCACGCAAGGAGTTTACCCTCGACCCGATCGAGGGTTTGCCTGGCTTACGCGCCATGCGGCGCGGAGCCGCAGTCGTCTCCCTGTCGGCCTACAAGGGGCCTCTCGCCGACAAACCACCCCAAAGGGGATCATCCCGGAGACCGCGCTCGATCGAGTCGAGGGTAAACTCCGCGGTTATCCGTGATCCCTTCATGACGCGTCTCTGAAGCAACGTGCGGACCGGGATCCCGGCTCTTCGGCCGGGATGACAAACTTGAGGTGGTCGTGACAGGCGCTCCGCACCCCTGTTCAGATTCACGTCCGCCCAAGGACGTGCGATCTGAACAGGCGCGCGCAAGCCAGGTGACCGGAGGGAACGCCGGCGATCGAGGCTGAACAAAATACAGCGGAGCGAACGCCCGACGTCTGAGGGAACACACAACAACCCAACCCCGGCTTCGCGCGGCTTGCGCAACCTGTTAGGGTTCCGCTCCGTGGCGTCTCGAGGAGGCAATGGATGCGACAGGAAGAGGAGCATCGGCTGGAGGAACGGCTGGACGCGGTGCTGGCGCTGGTACGCGAGCGGTTCGGCGCCGATGCGGAGATCGTCGAGACCTTCGCCCGCAGCTACTTCGCCGACGTGCTGACCGAAGACATCGTCGGCCAGTCAGTCGAGAACCTCTACGGCGCGGTCGCGTCCATGTGGCAAAGCCTGAAGCAGCGTAAACACGCCGGTCCGAAGATCCGCGTCTACAACCCCGATCTGGAACAGAACGGCTGGCAGTCGACGCATACCGCCATCGAGGTCGTCAACGACGACATGCCGTTCCTGGTCGATTCCGTGGTTGCGTCGCTCAACACCATGAATCTGCCCGTGCTGATGCTGACCCATCCCATCGTGCATGTCGTGCGCGACGAGAAGGGGGTCGTCACCAGGCTCGCCGGACGCGGCGGCGCGATCGAGGAAACCGCGCCCGAATCCGTACTCCATATCGAGATCACGCAACAGCCCGCCGGGCCCCGCCACGACGAGATCGAGGCGCGTCTTGCCAAGGTGCTGGGCGGCGTGCGCGCCGCGGTCGAGGACTGGCCCGCCATGATGGCCGAGCTGGACGCGCAGATCGCCGAACTGAAGTCGAGCCCGCCGCCGGTGCCCAAGGAGGACCTCGCCGAGGGCCTCGATTTCCTGGAATGGCTGCACAACAACCACTTCACCTTCCTGGGCCAGCGCGAGTATGAGTTCGAGCGGCGCGACGGCGACGTTTTCGCAAGGATCGTCGAGGACAAGAGCCTGGGCGTATTGCGCGAGGTTTCCCGGGAAAGCCGTGAGCGCCACAAGGAGCCGCTGCCCGAGCACTACGCCAGCTTCCTGGAGAAGAAAGAGCTCTTCATCATCTCCAAGGCCTGGACCCGCTCGGACGTGCACCGCGCGGTCTACATGGACTACATCGGCGTGCGGCGCTTCGACGAGGACGGCAACGTCACCGGCGAGCGCCGTTTCCTGGGCCTGCTCACCTCCACCGCCTACAGCGCCCTGCCGCGTCAGATCCCGCTGCTGCGGCGCAAGGTCGAGACCGTGATCGAACGTTCCGGCTTCACCCGCGGCAGTCACAACGCCAAGGCACTGGAAAATATCCTCGACACCTTCCCGCGCGACGAGCTCTTCCAGATCGATGTCGACACGCTGGAACGGTTCGCCCACGGCATCCTGCACCTGGAGCATCGCCAGCGTATCCGGCTTTTCATGCGCCGTGATTCCTATGGCGAGTTCGTCGCCTGTTTGGTTTTCGTGCCGCGCGACCGTTTCTCGACCGACCTGCGCACACGCATGGAAGCCATCCTGATGGAGGAACTCGACGGCAATTCCGTCGATGTCACGACCCAGCTTTCCGATGCGCCCATGGCGCGCGCGCATTTCATCGTGCACACACCGGGCGGTCAGGGTGGCCAGGGTGGCCAGGGTGGCGGGGCCGACCCGCGCGCCATCGAACAGCGCCTGATCGCCGCCTCGCGCAAGTGGGCAGACGACCTGGCCGATGCGCTGGCCGACGAATACGGCGAGGGCCAGGGCATGGTGCACTATCATCGCTACGCCCGCGCCATCCCCGCCAAATACAAGGAAACCTTCAGCGCCCGCCTTGCGGTCGCCGACATCGAGCGCATGGAGAAGATGGCCCAGGGTGGCATCGCCATGAACCTCTACCGGCGCGTCGATGCCGAAGACGGCGTGCTGAATTTCAAGATCTACCATGCCGGCCATCCCGTGCCGCTTTCGGCGATCATGCCCATGCTCGAACACATGGGCCTGGTGGTGATCGAGGAAACGCCTTTCGAAATCAGGCCCGAGCAGGGCGAGCCGGTCTGGATTCACGATTTCCACGTCAGGCTGGAGTTCGGCTGGGACGTCGATGTCGCCGAGGCGCGCCAGCGCTTCCACGAGACCTTCGAGAGGGTCTGGTCGGGCGAGATCGAGGACGACGATTTCAACGACCTCGTGCTGGCCGGTCTGGACTGGCGTCAGATCGTCGTGCTGCGCGCCTACGCCAAGTATCTGACCCAGGCCAACGCGCCGTTCAGCCAGGCCTATGTCGAACGTACGCTGGCCATGAACCCCGGCATCGCGCTGAAGCTGGTCCAACTGTTCGTCGCGCGCTTCGATCCCGACAACCAGGTCGAGGTGGAGGCGCGCACCGGGGCCATCCGCGAGACGATCGACGAGGCGCTCGACGGTGTCACCTCGCTGGATGAGGACCGCATCCTGCGCCGCTACCTCAATCTCATCGAATCGACCCTGCGCACCAACTTCTTCCAGACCGGCGAGGACGGCGGACCCAAATCCTGTGTCTCGTTCAAGTTCGATTCAGGCAAGATCGACGATCTTCCCGATCCCCGGCCCTGGCGCGAGATCTTCGTCTATTCGGCCCGCGTCGAGGCGGTGCATCTGCGCGGCGGTCCGGTGGCGCGGGGTGGCATCCGCTGGTCGGACCGGCGCGAGGATTTTCGCACCGAGGTCCTAGGCCTGGTGAAGGCCCAGATGGTCAAGAACGCGGTCATCGTGCCCGTGGGCTCGAAGGGCGGCTTTGTCGTCAAGCGCCCGCCGGCTCCTGGGGACCGCGAGGGCCTCCAGGCCGAAGGCATCGCCTGCTACCGGACGTTCATGTCGGGCATGCTCGACATCACCGACAACATCGTGGGCGGCAAGATCGTCCGGCGCGACCGGGTCGTGCGTTATGACGGCGACGATCCCTATCTGGTGGTCGCCGCCGACAAGGGCACGGCGACGTTTTCGGATATCGCCAACGCCGTGGCGCGCGACTACGGCCATTGGCTTGACGACGCCTTCGCCTCCGGCGGTTCGGCCGGTTACGACCACAAGGCCATGGCGATCACCGCGCGCGGCGCCTGGGAGGCTGTCAAACGCCACTTCCGCGAGGTCGGCAAGAACATCCAGAAGGAGGACTTCACGGTCGTCGGCGTCGGCGACATGGCGGGCGACGTGTTCGGCAACGGCATGCTGCTTTCCAAACACATCCGTCTGGTCGGCGCGTTCAACCATCTCCACATCTTCGTCGATCCTGAGCCAGACGCAGCGAAGAGCTTTGCCGAACGCAAGCGCCTGTTCGAGATGCCGCGCTCGTCCTGGTCCGATTACGATACATCCCTGCTGTCCAAGGGCGGGGCCATCTACGAACGCAGCGCCAAATCGCTGGAACTTTCCGAAGAGACCCGCGCACGGTTCGGCATCAAGTCCGAGAACGCCACGCCCAGCGAATTCATCCGTTCCATGCTGAAGGCCGATGTGGAGCTCTTCTGGAACGGCGGCATCGGCACCTATGTCAAGGCGACGCACGAGAGCCATGCGGAAGTCGGCGACCGCGCCAACGACGCATTGCGCGTCAACGGCGGTGAACTGGGCGCAAAGGTCGTGGGCGAGGGCGGCAACCTGGGCGTGACCCAGGCCGGGCGCATCGAATACGCGCTTCACGGCGGGCGCACCAATACCGACGCCATCGACAACTCGGCCGGCGTCGACTGCTCGGACCACGAGGTCAACATCAAGATCCTGCTGGGCGATGTCGTCGAAGGCGGGGACATGACGCTCAAGCAGCGCGACCGCCTGCTCGAGGAGATGACCGACGAGGTCGCCGATCTGGTGCTGCGCGACAACTACCTGCAGACCCAGGCGCTGACCGTGCTGCAGAGCCATGGCGAAACGCGCACGGACGAACAGATCCGCTTCATGAAGGAGATCGAGCAGACCGGCCTGCTCGCCCGGCGCATCGAAGGCCTGCCCGACGACGAGGAACTGGCGGAATGGCGCCAGCGCGGCCGGCGCTTCACACGTCCGGAACTCTCCGTCCTGCTGGCCTATGCCAAGATGGATCTCTATCCCGCCCTGCTCGCCTCGGACCTGCCCGACGATCCCGATCTCGAAGGCGATCTGGTGCGTTACTTCCCCGCCGCGCTGCAGGAGCGCTTCCACGATCGCATCATGACGCATCGTCTGCGCCGGGAAATCGTCGCGGCCTTCACGACCAACTCCATCGTCAACCGCGCGGGCATCACCTTCGTGCGGCGTATGTCGGAAGAGAACGGCCACGACGTGGCCCAGGTCGCGCGCGCCTATGCCGTGGCGCGCGATGCCTTCGGCCTGCGCGATATCTGGCTGGCCATCGAGGGGCTCGACAACAGGGTCGCTGCCGAGGTCCAGACCGCGATGTTCGAGGAAACGATGCTGCTGGTCGAGCGCGTCACCTCATGGATGCTGCGCCACCGGCCTCAGCCCATGGCGATCGGCCAGAACGTGGCGGCCTTTCGTCCCGCGGTCGAGGCGCTGCAGAAGAAACTGCCCGATCTCGTCTCCAAGCAGCGGCGTCAGTCCATGCGGCGCGGCGCGGAGCACTACGAGAAGAGCGGCGCGCCCAAGGGGACCGCCGCCACGGTCGCCAGCCTGCGTACCCTGGCGTCGGTGTGCGACGTGATCGACGGCGCCGAGACCTCCGGAGTCGATGTCATCGACGTCGCCACGGTCTTCTTCGATGTCGGCGAGGAACTGGGCAACGAGTGGCTGCGCGACATGGTCGGCCGCCTGGCCATCGAGGACCGCTGGGACCGCCTTGCCCAGCAGGTGCTGATCGAGGAGAGCTTCCAGCAGCAGCGCGCTCTGACCACCGCCGTGCTCGCTTCCACCCCAGGCACGCCCGCCGAGAAGGCGACCGACCAGTGGATCGACGCCAATCGCGCCGAAGTCAACCGCACCCGCGCCGTGCTCGCCGACCTCAAGAGCGCCAACACTCCGATCGACCTCGCCATGGCCTCGGTCGCGAGCCGCGCCCTGCGGAATTTGGCGGGGTAGGTCTCGAAGTGAATGTGCTTACTCATGAGTAACCCGTATTACCCAGTAATAGACCTGTTTGCTGGCCCCGGTGGCCTAGGAGAAGGTTTCTCGTGCGTAAGGAAGGTGCCCGGATTTAAATCGATAGTTGCCATCGAACGTGATGAATACGCCCACAAGACGCTTCACCTTCGCCATTTTATTCGTGAGTTTGGTGGCGACCAGATTCCAGAGCAATACTACTCTTATCTTGCAGGGAAGCTGACACGAGATGATCTTCGAGCGGCCTTTCCAAAGCAATGGTCCTCTGCGGAAGAATCCGCTCCCAGATTATCTTTGGGTAGAAAAAATCATGACTCAGTGAAGGGGCTCGTCAGCACAAGACTGCAGGGCCATAAAAAATGGGTTCTTGTCGGCGGCCCACCCTGTCAGGCCTACTCACTCGTGGGGAGATCCAGACGTGCAAATGATCCTGACTTCGAGGAAGATGAGAAACACTTACTTTACCGGGAATATCTGAAGATTATCGCCGATCACAAGCCGCCGGTCTTCGTGATGGAAAACGTAAAAGGACTCTTATCCGCAAAAGTCAATGGCACGCCAGTCATCAAGAAGATTTTGGATGGCTTGGCAAATCCTGAAGCTGCGCCTTCACGTTGCAAGAATGGACTGAGTTACCGTCTGTTCTCCCTCACGGAGCGCGGGGAGCTTACTGGAAGCTCAGGGAAGCTGTAAAAGCAAATTATGCAATGCCTGAAAAAATTTCCGAAAAGAATGCCTACATGCACGCATTGAAACAGATCTTTACGGAAGAATTTCCAGATTGCAAATTTAAGTGGGAAGAAGTCAGGTCTGTGCTGTTCGGCGTCTTTGATAGCCTTCGGCTGTTTGTTGTGAACAGCAAATCCGATGAAGCACTGGACTACAGGAAATATGAAAAGAGTGGCCAGGGTTTGACAGCAATTGCGGTCGGCGGACTGAGTCTCTCACGCGGTCTGACAGTCGAAGGGCTGTGTGTCAGCTACATGTACCGTAATACCCGAATGTACGACACGCTCATGCAGATGGGGCGCTGGTTTGGGTATCGTCCCGGATATGAAGACCTTTGCCGCGTTCACCTGTCTCCTGACTCTATCGACTGGTACGCCCATATCGCCGAAGCTTCCGAAGAACTGCGCCAGCAGATCAAGCGGATGAGACGCGATGGCCTGAGCCCGAAACAGTTTGGTCTTTACGTTAAAGCTCACCCCGACAGCCTGCTTATCACCGCTGCGAATAAGATGCGAAGCGGTGAGAAGATGCTCATGGAGCAGAACTTCAGCTTGAAACAGCTGGAAAGTTACCGGCTACCCGCTGACGATGAGATTAACAGGCAGAACGAAAAACTGATCGCCGAATATTGGAAAAACGGTTTTGGCGGATGTTCAGTCAGAGAATCCGGCAAAGGCTGGTTCGTTGAGAACGTGCCCGTCGAGGTCATCGAAGAGGTTTTGACCAAGTTTCAGGCCCACCCTGGATATGCACTCCAGAAATCTGCCGCGTTGGATTATCTTAATAAGATTTCCGGCGACCATCCGGTGGGGGATGTTCTGCTGATTTCTATCAAGGGGAACGATGAAGATGCGCAGAATTTCCGCCTTGGCTTTCAGAAACGGAAAAGCCGGAGGCAGGATGATGATGGTTGGCTGACTGCCAGATACCGTGTGGCGAGCCGTGGGGACGAGAAGCTCGGCCTGACGGAGAAACAGCGTACCGAAGCGGGAGCCAATGCATCTGAGCGAGGTGCCGGTGCGCCTTCTGATACCCATTATCGGGAGATCAGGAACAAACCTCTGCTGATGCTTCATGTGCTGGGACTGGAAGGCAAAAATGAGACGCAGGAACGGGTTCCTGCATTCGGCATCAGTTTCCCCGGTGGACATTACGACAAGACTGTCAAAGTGGTTGCAAACTCAATCTTGCTTGAACAGATGCTGGGAAGAGAAGTCGATAATCCTGATGAGGAAGACGATTTTGACGAATACTAAAAGCCCATGGCAGCAGATCGGCGTGCCAACGTCGGACTACACTGTACGGCGAGTTGCCTATTGTGGAACGGTGTCACTTTACTGGGGCAAGGATTGTGCTGGCCATTATCTCTTCGTAATTAAGCTTGATGGGGATCACGCCGCTCAGTTCAAGAGCGATGGCACGTCAGTTCATGGCATCAACGTGGATCTGAGAACGTTCGGTGGGGGCGAAGAGCAGGGGCTGGTACTTACCCTCGAAAAGCAGGTCGATAGTGACCTCTTTCTAGGACTTTGTGAAACAATGATATCAAGTCTCAAAGCCGTCGAGGATTCTGCGACGGCTTTGGCTGTGGCGTTGGCTCATATCAAGCGCTGGAAAGCATTTCTGGCAGGTAGAAAGAGTCGTCTTTTAAGCCCCGCAGAGGTCCGAGGGTTGTTCTGCGAGCTGCACTTTTTGCGAAACCTCTATCGGAAACACCTTGACCAGATTTCAGCCATATCCGCGTGGAGCGGACCTGAAGGTACGCACCAGGATTTCATCTTCCAGAATTCCGCAGTTGAGGTCAAAGCTCTATCCGGCAAGGAGCGAAGTACAGTGCGGATTTCGTCCGAGGATCAGCTTGAAGCGTTATGCGATAATCTGTACCTCTTCACTTATCGGCTCAGTGACCTGCCAGACCCAGACCAGTCGATTTCATTAAATGGCCTCGTGTGCAAAATCGAAACCGAGCTTTCTGAAGCCGAAGCACTGGAGAGCTTTTTTCAGCGCTTAGCCGCATACGGATATGTGGAAATGGTCGAATACGACAGACCCCAATTCCTTGTGATGTCCCGGCGTGCGTATCGTGTGAATGACAAGTTTCCTCGTCTCATGCGCTCAGGATTGCCCGATGGAATCGTGCGGCTGAGTTATGAACTGGAACTGGAAAAAATTGAGGCGTTTGAATGTGGCCCTGATGAAATAGGGGGAGCATAATTGGAGCAGGCAACACAAGAAATTTTTCACAATTTCAGACAGGAACTCATGGCAGGAGCTGAAGCGAATAGCACGTTTCAGCTCGCCGAGTTTATGGAAACCTTCGCCGATGAGCTTATGGAAACCGGCTTCATCGAGGGCTTCGAGTTCTGCCATTATCGAACTCCGCGTGGTGTCCGTGTCGATGGGTACTGGTTCAATGATGAGGGTAGATTGGACCTGTTTATCGCCGACTTTGAAAGCCGGCTGGAACTCGCCACACTTACCCAGACCGATACCAATGTCTTATTCAAGAGGCTGCTGAACTTCTACGAGGCGAGCCGTGAGAAGAACCTATACAACGACCTCGAAGAGACCTCGCCTGAATACGGACTTGCAAGAGATATAGCCGACCGGAAGGGCACGATCCAACGGGTCAACTTCTATATTCTTTCCGAGCGCGTTCTGAGTGATCGACTGCAGGCTCTTGAGAGCAATGAGGTCGACGGCGTTACTGCCACTTATCACGTTTGGGATATTTCCCGTCTCCAGCGGCAACGCAGCTCAAGGGGGCATAAAGAGGCACTGGATATCGATTTCGTGGAAGCCTTTGGGGAAGCTCTGCCCTGCCTGCCCGTACACGTCGGTTCGGTCGCTTATCAATCGTATCTGATTGTTATCCCTGGAGACATGCTTGCATCCCTTTATGAGCGCCATGGTGCACGCCTTCTGGAACAGAATGTTCGATCATTTCTCCAAGCGCGGGGCAAGGTGAACAAGGGCATTCGGGCGACCATCCTCAACGAACCCGACATGTTTTTCGCTTATAATAACGGAATCACTGCTATTGCCCAGACAGCTGATACGCAGTTGGGAAAAAGCGGGCTGGAAATCAGCCGCTTGGTCGATTTACAGATTGTAAACGGTGGGCAAACCACTGCCTCATTGTTTCATGCTCGCTGGAAAGACAAGATTTCACTGGAGCACGTCTTTGTACAGATGAAGCTCTCGGTCATCCCCAGTGAAGCCGGGGAAGAGGTGGTTCCGAAGATTTCGGAATATGCTAACACTCAGAACCGGGTGAACGCAGCAGACTTCTTTTCCAACCATCCGTTCCATATCCGTATCGAAAAATTTTCTCGCCGCATCTGGGCCCCTGCTCAAGAGGGTGCCCAAAGAGAAACGAAATGGTTCTACGAGCGCGCTCGCGGTCAGTACGGAGATGCTCAGTCCAAACTCACGGCTGGCGAACGGCGTCGCTTTAAAGCTGAATTCCCTAAATCTCAGATGTTTGCGAAGACGGACCTTGCTAAGTTCGAAAACGTCTGGGACGACGAACCTAAATGGGTCAACTTGGGGGCGCAGAAGAATTTTGCGCGTTATGCGGCAAGGATTGGCAAGGAATGGTCAAAGTCACCGGATAAGTTCAACGAATTCTATTTCAAAAGAGCAGTGTCAAGGGGCATTATTTTTCGTCGGGTCGAAAAACTTGTATCCGAGCAGCCCTGGTATAATGGCGGGTACCGGGCAAACATAGTTGCGTATGCAATCGCGGTCATCAATGAATGCTGCCAAAGGGCCAAGAAGGACTTAGATTTTAACGCTATATGGGATGCACAGGCCCTACCTGAACCGTTAATTGATGCCCTCGTCCTTGCCGCAAAACATGTCAACGACGACATAGTAACTCCTCCTCAAGGAATATCGAACATCTCTGAATGGTGCAAAAAGGATGGATGCTGGCTCAGATTGCTTGACGGTCTGGATGAATTCCAGAACCGTATTGATGAAGCATTCTGGTTTAGCCTCGTTTCAGAGGAAGTCTTGGCGGCCCAAGCGAAATCAGCGAAAAAGACCCAGAAAATTGATAACGGCATTGACGCACAGAAGACAGTTTTCGAGATTCCCGCTCAGAAGTGGGTTGAGATTCGAGATTTTGGGCGGGCCAAGAAGATATTTACCCCCAAAGAAGTTGGTGTGGTCAACGTTGCATGTCAGATCCCTGCAAAGATACCGTCCGAGAAGCAGTGTGTCATTTTGCTTGACGTTCTTACGCGGGTTCAAGACGAAGGATTGACCGTTTAGAGAGAATATAGGGATCTACCGCACCGCTTTCTTACTTTTAGCTTTGCCTAGCTGTGGTCCGTCTTCGGCATGCCTGTCGTCGTTCCGCTTCTGGTCACGGTACGGGCGCCTTCTGCGAACACATCGCCCCGCTGGAACCGCTCGGGCATTTCCTCTCGGCACGGGGCAGCGGAACCCTGTTCCAGGATACGGGCGCGATATCCGAGTCCGATCGGACCGGGTCGGCCTGAACCGTCAAGGGATCACGCTCCAAACCGGATCAGCAGGTCCTTGGCGTCGACTTGCGTGCCCGCCGGCAAGACCACCTCCGCCACGTTACCGTCGCGCTGGGCGTGCAGTGCGGTTTCCATTTTCATGGCTTCGATGGTGAGCAGCAGATCGCCGCTGCGCACATCCTGGCCCGCCGAGACCGCGACGGACGCCACCATGCCGGGCATGGGCGCGGCAACGTGGTCCGGGTTGGCCGCGTCGGCCTTGGCGCGGCGTGGCGCGGTCGCGGCGGCCTTGCGGTGCAGAATGCGCGCGATGCGCGGCTGGCCGTTGAGCTCGAAGAAGACCTTCACATGGCCTTCCTCGTCGGGCTCGCCGACAGCCTGGCAGCGGATCACCAGCGTCTTGCCGCGCTCCAGGTCGACGGCGATTTCCTGGCCGGGCGTCATGCCATAGAAAAACACCGGCGTGGGCAAAACGTCGACGGGTCCGTGCTCGCGCAGATGTTTGGCGTAATCGGCAAAGACCTTGGGGTACATCAGCCAGGAACAGAATTCCTCGTCGCTGACATGGCGGCCGATCCTGCCCTGGGCGTCCTCGCGACCGGCATCCAGATCGGCGTAGGGCAGGCGGGCGCCCGGCCGTTCCGTGGTCGCCGTCTCGCCTTTGAGCACCTTTTTCTGCAACGTTTTGGGCCAGCCGCCGGGCGGCTGGCCCAGATCGCCGCGGAAGAGCGAAACCACCGATTCGGGGAACGAGATTTCGTGGCCGGGATTGAGGACATCCCCGGGCGTCAGGTTGCCCGAGACCATGGAAAGCGCCATGTCGCCCACGACCTTGGAGGTCGGCGTGACCTTCACGATGTCGCCGAACATCGCGTTCACGTCGGCATAGGCGCGGGCCACCTCGTGCCAGCGCTCGGCCAGGCCCAGCGCGCGCGCCTGTTCCTTCAGATTGGTGAACTGGCCACCCGGCATCTCGTGAAGATAGACCTCGGACGCACCGAAGCGCAGATCGCTCTCGAACGCCAGATAGTCCTGGCGCACCGCCTCCCAGTAGTCGGAGAATTCACGGATCGTCGCGGCGTCCAGGCCCGTGGCGCGCGGCCCGTGGGCCAGGGCGGCCGCGATCGAGCCCAGGTTGGGCTGGCTGGTCAGACCCGACCAGGAATCCATCGCCGCATCGACGGCATCGCATCCCGCCTCCACCGCCGCCAGCACGCTGGCCGCGGCGATGCCGCTGGTGTCGTGGGTGTGAAAATGCACCGGACGGCCGGTTTCCTCCTTGATCGCGGCGATCAGCAGGCGTGCGGCGTCGGGTTTGACCAGACCCGCCATGTCCTTGAGCCCGATGACATGTGCGCCGGCTTTCGTCAGATCGGCGGCCATGCGGCGGTAGTAGTCGAGATCGTATTTGGGCCGTTCCGGGTCCAGGATGTCGCCGGTGTAACAGATCGCGGCTTCGAGCATCTTGCCGGTCCCGAGCACGGCGTCCATGGCGACCGTCATGTTCTCGACCCAGTTCAGGCTGTCGAACACGCGGAAGACATCGATGCCGCTCGACGCGGCCTGGTGCACGAAATGGCGCACCACGTTGTCGGGATAGTTGGTGTAGCCCACAGCGTTGGACCCGCGCAGCAGCATCTGGAACGGGATGTTGGGGCAGCGCTCGCGCAGCGCGCGCAGCCGCTCCCAGGGGCACTCGTCCAGAAACCGCATGGCGACATCGAAGGTCGCGCCGCCCCAGCATTCCAGGCTGAAGAGGCCGTGCATCCGGTGCGCATAGGCATCTGCCACGCGCACCATGTCGAAACTGCGCATGCGCGTGGCGATGAGCGACTGGTGCGCATCGCGCATGGTCGTGTCGGTCACCAGCGTGCGCTCCTGGGCCAGCATCCATTGCGCCAGGCCTTCCGCCCCCAGTTCGTCGAGCAACTGGCGCGTGCCCGATGGTGGCGTCCCGGTGTCATGCTGCGGCACGACGGGATCGTGGCCTCCGGCGGGATGCGGACGCCCCTCGACCTCCGGGTTGCCGTTGACCGTGACGTCGGCGATGTAGTTCAAGAGCTTGGTCGCCCGGTCGCGCCGGCGCGTGAAATGGAAGAGTTCGGGAGTCGTGTCGATGAACCGGGTCGTGTAGCTGGCATCCAGAAAGGCCTGGTGGTTGATCAGGTTTTCCAGGAACGCCAGGTTGGTCGCCACGCCGCGGATGCGGAACTCGCGCAGCGCGCGGTCCATGCGCCGCACCGCTTCCTCGGGCCCCGGCGCCCAGGCCGTCACCTTTTCAAGCAGGCTGTCGTAGTAACGCGTGATGATCGCGCCCGAATAGGCGGTGCCGCCGTCCAGCCGGATGCCGAAGCCGGTCGCGCCGCGATAGGCCGTGATGCGCCCGTAATCGGGAATGAAGTTGGCTTCCGGGTCCTCGGTCGTGATGCGGCACTGCAGGGCATGGCCGTTGAGCCGGATTTCCTCCCGTGCCGGGACGCCGCTCGTGGCCTCGCCGATCACGCCGCCCTGGGCGATCAGAAGCTGGGCCTTCACGATGTCGATGCCGGTCACCTCCTCGGTCACCGTGTGCTCGACCTGAACGCGCGGATTGACCTCGATGAAATAGGTCCCGCCGTCGTCGGCATCCATCAGGAACTCGACCGTTCCCGCACCCCGGTATCCGGCGTGACGCCCCAGCGCCAGCGCGGAGCCGCAGAGCTTCCCGCGCGCGGCATCGTCCAGATAGGGGGCGGGCGCGCGCTCCACGATCTTCTGGTTTCTGCGCTGCACGGAACAGTCGCGCTCGAAGAGATGCACGACGTTGCCATGGTCGTCGCCAAGCAACTGCACTTCGACATGGCGTGCGCGTGCGACGAACCGTTCGGCATAGATTTCGCCGTTGCCGAAGGCCGCTTCGGCCTCGCGTCGCGCAGCGGTCAGTTCGCGTTCCAGGTCCGCGGCCCCGTCGACCCGGCGCATGCCGCGCCCGCCGCCGCCCCAGCTTGCCTTCAGCATGACGGGATAACCCACCGCCTCGACCAGTTTCGCGGCCTCGTCCATGGTTTCGGGCAGGGGGCCGCTCGCCGGCACCATCGGCACGCCCGCCTCCTCGGCGGCCTTGCGCGCGGCGACCTTGTTGCCCAGCAGGCGCATGGTTTCGGGGCGCGGCCCGACCCAGATCATACCCGCGTCGATCACCGCTTCGGCAAAATCGGGATTTTCGGAAAGGAAACCATAGCCCGGATGCACCGCATCGGCCTTCGCCTCGGCGGCGATGCGCAGCATCTCCGCGATCGCCAGATAGGCGCGCACCGGCCCCATGCCCTGGCCGATCAGGTAGCTTTCGTCGGCCTTGAAGCGGTGCAGCGCCAGCTTGTCCTCATCGGCATAGATCGCGATGGTGCGGATGCCCAGCTCGTTGGCCGCACGCATGACGCGGATCGCGATTTCGCCACGGTTGGCAACCAGAAGGCGCCTGATGGATTGGGGCATGGGCACGGACCGTTGCAACACGGCTCCCTGACGGAACAGTTGGCGGCATGTGCCGACTACACCGACATTTCGGTGCATGATAGCGTTCTTGCGACATCGCGATGTCCGAATCGGCGCTGCCCGTTCGGCGACGCCACGAAAACGCCCTCCTTCCGGTCCAGAAATCGCGCCCCCTATGAATCTTGCCCGCGCCTTTGTAACCGTCAGCGGACTGACCGCGGTCAGCCGGGTTCTGGGCTTTGTCCGCGACATGCTGTTTGCCGCCGCACTGGGTGCGGGGGTTGGCGCGGATGCCTTCCTGATCGCGTTCAAGCTGCCCAACTTCTTCCGCAGCCTGTTTGCCGAAGGCGCATTCAACGCGGCCTTCATCCCGATGTTCGCCGGCAAGCTGGAAGGCGAAGGCAAAGCGGACGCCAAGCGGCTGGCCGACGAAACCATGGCCGTGCTGCTGCTCGTCCTCGTCGTGCTTACCATCGTCTTCGAGATCGCCATGCCCTGGGTCATGCTGGTGCTGGCACCGGGCTTCGTCGACGAACCGGAGAAGTTCAACCTGGCGGTCGACCTCACGCGCATCACCTTTCCCTATCTGTTGCTCATTTCGCTGGTGGCGCTGTTCGGCGGCATGCTGAATTCCACCGGCCGGTTCGCGGCCTATGCCGCAGCGCCCATCCTGCTCAACCTCACGCTGATTGCCGCGGCGCTGGTCGCCTACTACTCTGACAACGTCGGTGCGGACTATACACTGGCCTGGGGCGTGACCCTGGGCGGCGTCGCCCAGCTCATGCTGCTCTTCGCCAATCTCAGCCGCGCCGGCCTCATGCCGCGCCTCGTGATGCCGCGTCTCACCGAGGGCGTGCGTCAGGTGCTGCGCCTTTTCGGCCCCGCCGCCCTGGGCGCGGGCGTGGTGCAGATCAATCTCGTCGTCGATCTCTGGGTCGCCTCGTTCCTGGAGACCGGCTCGATCTCCTATCTCTATTACGCGGACCGGGTGAACCAGCTCCTTCTCGGCGTGGTGGGGATCGCTGTGGGTACCGCCCTGCTGCCGCTGCTCTCGCGCCAGATCGAGGCGGGTGACCGGCGCGGCGCCAACGACAGCCAGAGCCGCGCGGTGGAACTCGTCATGCTGTTCTGCCTGCCCGGTACCGCGGCGCTCATCATCGTCGCCGAGCCGATCATCGCCGTGCTGTTCGAGCGCGGCGCGTTCGACGCCGCTGACACCGCCGCCAGCGCGGCCGCGCTCGTCGCCTTCGCGTTCGGCCTGCCGGCCTATGTCCTCATCAAGGTCTTTGCGCCCGGTTTTTTCGCACGCAAGGACACCAGGACACCGGTCAAGGTCGCGGTCGTCGGGTTGCTCAGCAACCTTGCCATCATGGCGGCGTTGATCTGGTCGCTGGGCCATGTCGGTATCGCGCTCGCCACCGCCGGGGCCGCGTGGATCAACGGCGGCATTCTCTGCTACATCCTGATCAGCCGGGGCCATTTCAGCCCGGACGAACGCCTCAAACGCCGCCTGCCGCGCATTGTTGCAGCCTCGCTTGTGATGGCGGTTGTCCTGTTGGTCGCAAACCGGGCGGTCATTCGCTACGTTCCGGACGTCTTTGTCTTCCAGGCGTGCGCGCTGGCTGCCATGGTGGCGCTGGGGCTGGCGGTCTATGCGCTGGCCGGCCAGCTTCTGGGCGCTTTCAACTTCGCCGATCTCCGGAACATACTGCGCCGCAGGGCGGCGCGTTAGCGCGCCGCGCGTCATTCGCACAGTTGTGGAGGCAAGCCGCCGACCGGCCTTTCATCCCGAGTCGCCGTCGACGGGCGCGGTGAAGGTCGCCGTCGGCGCGACGGTGGCGTCCTGGCGGGGCAGCTTGTCGGGATGATGCCAGCCGGGCAGCAGGGACAGACGGCCGACCCAGGAAAGCATCCTGCGCCAGGGCGTGGTGTCGAGCCCGGCCTCGTTGGCAAGATAAATGTAACCGGCGGCCGAGAAATCCGCGATGGTCGGCCCGTCGCCGACCAGCCAGTGCCGGTCGGCGAGATGGCGGTCGACCAGGTCGAAGGCGTTCCTGGCGCGCTGCTGGAAGAACGCGATGACCGCGGGATCGTATCCGGCAAAACGTGTGCCGAAACGGGCCAGGGAAATGCCGTTGGTGAACTTGTTGCCGGTCCAGACCATCCACTCCTGAATGCGGCGGCGCTCGTCCTCGCCCTTGCCGCCGAAGCGGCCGAGATCGTCGGCGAGGTAACGCAGGATGACGTCGGACTGGGTGATCGTGCGCTCGCCATGCACCAGCACCGGAACTTCCTGGAACGGATTCATGGCGGTGAAGTCGTCGTTCCTGGTTTCGCCCGCCAAGATATCGACATGGCGATAGGCATAGGCCTTGCCCGCCAGCGCCAGCAGCAGGGCGACCTTGTAGACATTGCCGGACTCGAAATGTCCGTAAAGCGTGTAGTCGGGCTGGCCCATCGGTGTGTTCTCTCCTGCAGGCATCTCAATGGGGTTTCAGGGCGCGGCGCAGGCGCAGGCCGAAGACAATGAGTACGAGCCCGAACAGCGCAATGGCGCCGGGCAGCCATGCAGCATCCATCCGCGCGGCCTTGAGAGAGGCCATGGATTCGTCCAGCGTCACCAGCGTGCCGTTCGCATTCTCGAACCGCCAGACCACATAACGTTCGCGTTCGTCCGGCGCGCCGGGCCAGCGGTAGAAGGTGGCGGGACCGGCGGCCAGAGCTTCCTTGAACGCATCGTAGCGCGGCATGGAGGTGCTGTAGATGACGATCTCTTCGCCGGGACTGACCGCAGCCTGAACCTCCAGCGCATCGTCGGACAGGAAGCGCAGGAACGCGCCGCGCCGTCGGCGCACCTCGATGGCGTCGAACGCCGTGCCTTCCAGAGGCTGCAACTGATCGGCCGTGGGATAGGCCTGACGCAGCGGCTCGCTGGCAAACCACGCGCCCACGGCGAACAGGATGAGGCCCGCGATCAACGGGACCGGAAGCCGGTTCGACATGCCGCGTGCGAAGCGTCCGATCATGGGTGCGGCTCCATTTCAGAATGGCAAACGACGCAACGACAATCAGCCGCGCAGACTCGGCTCGGCGGCGTCGAGCGCGCCCGAAAGCGCGGTCATCAGCCCGTCGATATCGGCCTTGGTGACGACCAGCGGTGGCGACATGATCATGCTGTCACCGGTGGCGCGGACCAGCAGGCCGCGGTCCCAGGCCAAATCGCGCACGACCTTGCCCGCGTTCTTCTCGCTGTCGAAGGACTTGCGCCTGGTCTTGTCCTCGACGATTTCCACCGCGGCCATCATGCCGTGACCGCGCACCTCGCCGACCAGAGGATGATCGACCAGCTCGCGCAGGCGTTTCTGGAAGTAGGGCCCGGTTTCGGCGCCTACGTTCTCGACGATACCCTCGCGCTGAAGGATGTTGATGTTCTCGAGCGCCACGGCCGAAGCGACGGGATGGCCCGAATAAGTGAAGCCGTGCTGCAGCTCGCCGCCGATATCGACCAGCGTGTCGGCGATGCGGTCATGGATCATGACGCCGCTGATCGGCTGGTAGCCCGAGGACAGGCCCTTGGCCATGGTCATGAAGTCGGGATCGATGCCCAGTTCCTCGCAGCCGAACCATCTGCCCGTGCGGCCGAAACCGCAGATGACCTCGTCGGCGATGACCAGCACGTCGTGTTCACGGCAGATGCGCTGCACTTCGGGCCAGTAGCTTGCCGGGGGAACCAGAACGCCGCCAGCGCCCATGATGGGTTCGCCGATGAAGGCGCCGACGTTTTCCGCGCCCAGCTCCAGGATCGTCCTCTCGACCGAACGGGCCGCCTGGATGCCGAACTCCTCCGGGTCCATGTCGCCGCCGAAGCGGTACCAGTGCGGGCAGTCGGCATGGACGAAACCGGGCAGCGGCAGGTCGAACTGCGGATGCATGTCGAACAGGCCGCACAGACTGGCGGCTGCCATGGTGACGCCGTGATAGGCATTCACGCGGCTGATGATCGTCTTCTTGGACTTCTTGCCCTTCGTGTTCCAGTACCAGCGCACCATCTTGGCGATCGTGTCGTTGGCCTCCGAACCGGAGTTTGCATAGAAGACGTGGTTCAACCCCTCGGGCGTGACTTCCGCCAGCTTGGCCGAAAGTTCGGTCGCGGGCTGCGTCGAGGTCTGGAAGAACGTATTGTAATAGGGCAGTTCCTGCATCTGGGCATAGGCGACGTCGGCCAGTTCCTTGCGGCCGTAACCGATGTTGACGCACCACAGCCCCGCCATGCCGTCGAGCACGCGTTCGCCCCCGGATGTCCACATGTGGCTGCCCTCGGCCCTGGTGATGATGCGCACGCCCTTTTCATTCAGCGCCTTGCTGTCGGTGAAGGGATGCATGTGATGCCGGCGGTCCATGTCCTGCAGAACCGCGGTCAGGTTGGTGACCATGGATACTCTCCTCAAAGTCGGAAATGTCTTGTGAAAACCGTGTGCTACGCTTGGCGCCGCCCGTCCACGGGGCCGGGGACCCACCCGTGCGTCAGGCGCTAGGGGTTGAACCCGATGCGCGCGCACAGGATCAGCAGATCGTGGCTGTGCGTCAGGTCGGTCACGTCGTGCATGCGCGGTTTCATGGCAGAGACCATAACGCAAATGGGGGGTTGCGTCAGCATGCCGTGGCGAAGGCCGGAAGGGCGGGCTAGATTTGACACCGGTGACAGGGAAACGCGCATGCGCAGTCTGCTGACGGGCCTTTTGATGATCGTGACAGGTGCGTTCACCTGGGCACAGGCGAACGGCTGGGCGCATGGTTCTATCCCGTTCGAGGCGTTGATCGCCGGTCTGGAAGCCGGCGATGTCGCAACACAGTCGCGCTCGGCGCAGTATCTGGGGCGAAGAGGCAGGCCGGAAGCGGTCGATCCGCTGATTGCCGTACTGGAGCGCGATGAGGTGGATCCTGGCGTGCGGGCCGCCGTTTATGGCGCCCTGGGTGAACTGGGCGATGCGCGCGGGCTGCCGGTTCTGCGCGAATGCATGACCGGCGAGGCGCGTCAGGAACTGCGCATGGCCTGCGTGACCGCGCTGGGTGCCATGCGGGAATTCGGTACGCTGGAAGATGTCCTGGCCGCACTGGATGAAGACGAGTCCATTGTCGTGCGGGCGCGGGCCATCGATACGCTGGGTCTTTTCGATCAGGCCGAATCGATCAACGTGCTCAGCGGGTTTACCGGTCCCGATGCCAACCCCTCGCTGCGCCGCCGTGCGATCATCGCGCTGGGCCGAACCGGCTCGCTCAGCGCGGCCGGGCCGCTGTTGCAGATTCTGGCGATGCCGGCGGACGACGCCGAACGTCTACTCGCCGTCGAGGCCTTGGCCGGGATCGGCGCACCCGGTGCGGTGCGGCCGCTGCAGGACTTGCTGGCCGAATCCGAGGACCCGTCGTTGCGCATTGCCGCGACCGTGGCGCTGGGCGCGACCGCGGACGGTAACGTCACGGAGACGCTGGTCGCCCTGCTAAACGACGACCAGCCGGTCGTGCGGCACTACGCCATGCTGGGTCTCCATGAGACGGGCGATGCCGCCCATGCCGAAGCGATCCTGGGCGCGGTCGAGACCATCCTGCCCTGGCTGCAGGAGAGTCTGCCCAAGGCGGCGGAAGATCCAGACCCTGCGGCCAGGATGATGCTGGAACTGCGCGTCCTCTCCACGGCGCTGCGTGCCTTGATCGATCTCGATGCGCCGGTGGCCCAAGAGACGTTTGCCAAGCTTGCCGCACTGCAGGCCTATCGCCCGTCTGGCACCATCGCGCTCAAAATCCTGGGGCCGCTGATCGATGTCCAGAGGCTATCAATTCTGGGTTTGGGTTATGCCGGCGATGCCGCGGCGATGCCTCTGCTGATCGATGAGCGCGGTCTGCTTCATGGCAATCCGGCCATGCGTGGGGCGGCCGTGCGTGCGATCGCGATGCTGGATGCTCCCGGCGCTGCCGATCTTCTGGTTCCGATGTTGGGTGATCCTGTGGTGGACGTGCGGACCGCCGCCGCGTTGGCATTGGGACGTCTCGGGGGCGGGGGTGATGTTGCCGTCGCCGCGCTGATCGATGCCCTGGATGACCCGCACAGCCTGGTCCGGCGCGAGGCGAGTCTGAGCCTCGGGTACCTCGCCAACCCCGCTGCCGGCCCGGCGCTGACCGCGGTGGCCGACGAGGACTCCGATGCCTCCGTGCGCGCTGCCGCCGGGTACGCGCTCAGTCTGCTGCCGGCTAAGTAGGTTAAGCGACGTAGGGCGCAATACGCACGGCGGTCCAGGCGAGGGCAAGTGCCATGATGCCTGCCGATAGGGCCCGTACCGCGGCACGGCGCCAGGGCTGCCGTGCCAACCAGACGAGGGGCAGGGCAAACAACGGCACGATGGCGAGCTGACCGGCTTCCACGCCGAGGTTGAAGGCGATCAGGACCGGAACCGGATCAAACCCGGCCGGGTCCAGATCGGCCAGAACGCCATAGAACCCGAGCCCGTGAATCAAGCCGAATACAGCCGCCAGACGCCAGCCAAGACCGTCCAGCCGGGACGATAGATTGAAGAGCGCGGCGATGACGATGGAGAGTGCGATCAGTGGTTCGACAATGCCGGGTGCAATGCGCACCACATCGAACCAGGCGAGTGCGAGGGTGAGGCTGTGGGCCAGCGTGAAGGCGGTGACGATCTTGACGAGGGCAAGCGGTCTCGACACGCCCAGCAGAAGGGTGAACAGGAACAGTGGGTGATCCCAGTCCAGCACGATATGTCTGGCGCCCAGAAGCAGAAATTCACCGAACACCGACGCCGTGGCCTGCACGCCGGCCGTCGTTTCAAAGCTGGCGTCGCGCGAAAGCCGGTCGAAGACAAGTTCCGGCCCGCCGGCGGGCACGGTGATCCGGCCGGCGGCTATGTGATCGGCATCGATCTCGAACAGGAGGTCATAGGTGACCGAAATACGTTCGCCCGTGGTTGGGCACTGCGCGACCAGCACCAGGGTCACGCTCTCGGGCAGCCCCTTATAGTCGATGTCATTGAGATCGGCCGGACAGGGACCGGACGGAGAGTCGATGCGCAAACGTCCTGTGAGATAGTCGCCGACATCGCCGCGTCGTTCTTCGAACGCGGGCCGGGGAATCGGGGTGACCAGATCGGTTGCGATCCCGAGCGCGACGGCGAGATCGTGAACCGACACGGTCCAGCGGGCCGTGACGGTGGAACCTTCGGCAAGGATTTCGAGCGTGGCGAGACTGGTGCGATGTGCCTCTGCTCCTCCTCCGGGCAGGAAAACCAGGAGGAGGAGCGCGGTCAGGCAAACAGGCCGGAGACGGGCCCCCAGATCAGTTCTCGCACATGGCGAAGACGCGGCTGGGTCCGCCGGTGCCGCGGACGGTCCTGGGCGCGCCCACGACCAACTGGCATTCCGCGCCGGCGTTCATGGCCATGGCCAGCTCATCGAGATTGCTCATGTTTTCCAAGATCAGCACACCGCGCTGGAAAAGAACGGTGTGGCTGTACCAGACATCGGTATCCATGTTGGGACCCTCGCCGACATTGCCTTCGCCGGTGTCGATCGCCAGGTTGTCGGCGCCGATACCGCCAAGTTTCAGGCCGCGTTCGTCGATAATGGCGGCAAGCCGGTCGACGGCGGCATGGTTCAGGCCAGGATGGTTGAAGCCGTTGAGATAGACCGATTCGCCCCAGTCCGCGCCGCCATCGAAGTAGAATTGGGCCCATTCCTGATTGACGATGATCCAGGCGCCGTCCTCAAGCTGGTCGGCGATGGCGTCGATATCATCGGGGCCGACGACCGCTCCGGTGGCATCGCTGAAATCGGTGACGCTGGGATCGGGACTCGGCACGCCGCCGTTCTTGTCGAGTTCGGCCTGGACGCGCGGACCAATGTCGATAGTCCGCGCCGCCATCGAAGTAGAATTGGGCCCATTCCTGATTGACGATGATCCAGGCGCCGTCCTCAAGCTGGTCGGCGATGGCGTCGATATCATCGGGGCCGACGACCGCTCCGGTGGCATCGCTGAAATCGGTGACGCTGGGATCGGGACTCGGCACGCCGCCGTTCTTGTCGAGTTCGGCCTGGACGCGCGGACCAATGTCGATCAGCACGATGGGTCCGATCAGATGGTCCGGGGTGAGCCGAGCCGAATCCAGCCGGTCCGCAGGCTCAATGCCACCCTCGATCATCGTTTCGTCGTTGTTCAGGAAGTGGTTGGTCGAATCGAGATGGGTGCCGTAATGCTCGTCGATGATCAGCGTGCCTGAATCGAAATGTCCGGTGTTGGTGGGCCACACGCCGATGGTGAGGATTGCCTGCTGGGCAAAGCCCACATGGGGCGTGCTGTCGAGCCAGGGTGCGTTGAGGTCCGATTCCAGCGGACTGCCCTCGACCGCGTGGAAGGTGGGGATGGGATGGCTGAGATCGATCCAGAAAGTGTCTGCGTCGGCGGTCCCGGTCAGAGCGGCCAATGCCGCGCCGGTTGCCAAGCCCTTGATGATGCCGCGTGTCATGGTCACTCCCTCGCGTCGCCGCTTGTTTGGACAGGCCGCCGAAACGGATCGTGCTACCTGTACATGTTGATGACAGGTTTACGATAGACGATGCTTGTGCCCGGTGCGAGTCTGCTGAACGGCGCGGTGGCGCGCAGACGACAACGTGAGAACGGAACGGTGCGATGACACAACTGGGCAGGTTTTTCCCCAACGAGGAGTACGAGGCGCGCTGGAGCGCCGTGGGGGCGGAGATGCAGCGGCGCGGGCTCGACGCGGCCGTCGTCTTCGGGCGCTCGGGCGGGACGAACGACCGCTGCGGCGATGTGCTTTATCTCACCAACTTCTTTTCGACCGCGTCGGGTCAGGGCTACGACTCCGCGGTCTTCGAGGGGCGCTCGTTCAATTCCGTGCTGCTGCAGGTCGGCGAGAAGCCGGAACTTCACGCCGACGAGCCCGGCATCCGTGAGGAGCTCATCGCGACCGACCGCATCGTGTCGTCCAACACGCCGTTCCGCGACATCGTCCAAGCGGTGAAGGTGCGCGGGCTGAAGGGTCCGGTCGGTCTGGTGGGGAGCGATGTCGTGCCGCTGCGCTACTGGAACGTCATGCAGGAGGAAGCGCCAGAGATCGACTGGCGCTTTGAGGATGATCTCGTGGTCGCGTGCCGGCGCATCAAGTCGCCGCGCGAGCAGGACGCCCTGCGCATCGGCGGCGCGACGGCGAGTCGCGCTCTCAACCGCTTCATCGAAGGGCTCATCATGGGCCGTTCGGAGACCGAGGCAGCCTCGGAAGCGGCCAAGGAAGTCGTGCGCTCGGGCGGCACCATCCACATGCTGCCGGCCTGCCACGGCGATCTCATCAACCAGTTCGTCGCCAATCCCATCGCCAGCTACACGTTCGATGCGCCCAGGGAGGGCGATCTGGTGCGCGCCTGGGTCTACGGACCGATGTTCGAGGGTTACTACCAGGACCCGGGCCGAACCACGGTGTGCGGCAGGAGGCCGCAATCGGCCGAACAGAAGGAGATGGTCGAGACCGGCGCGCGCATCGTCGAAGCGGTCATGGAGCAGATCAAACCCGGCGTGAAGGTAAAACAGGTCGCCCAGCACGGTCTCGACCTCTCGCGCCAGTACGGCGCGGAATCGAACCAGATGGCGGAGAAATGGCCCCATTTCGGCCACGGCCTCGGCCTCTTCTTCGAAAAACCCTATCTGGGTGTGGCCATGTGCACCGACGACGATGTTTTCGAGGAAGGCATGGCTCTGGGTGTCGAAGCCTTCTTCGGCCTGCCGGGCCTGGGCAGCGCGGGCTTCGAACAAAACATGCTGGTCGGTGCCGATGGCGTGGAACTCCTGACCGGTTCGCCGATGCTATGGTGGGATTGAAGGTCGACAAGGGTATTATAATAGAAAAGTAATTGCTTTCTTTAATAGTCCGTTGCCGCCATGATCCTTCCCGACAGTTCCGGGGCCGGGCATGACCAGCATTCCAACACCTAATCTCTTGATCCCGGCGCATGCCGCCGCAGTTTGACCACGGCGACCACGGCATCGGCGGCCTCCCGGTTGCGTGCGTAATTGACCGCGGCATCCTAGCCGTCGCGCGCCACTACCGGGCCGCGCCCCGGCGCGTGCCGCTCGATCGGGACTGTGGCAGCCGTGACGACATCGTCGCCCCGGCCAGAGCGCAAGCCGGAGATCAGGCCGGATCGATGCGCGTTCCAGGATCTTCAGCCGATCACGCCTTCAGGAAGCCCATGATGTCCTCGACCCTGTCCTGGATCGGGTTGGCGATGGCGCGGGCGCGTTCGGCGCCGTCTTTGAGCACGCCGTCGACATAGGCGGGATCGGCGTTGAGCCGTTTCATTTCCTCGCCCACCGGACCCAGCTTCTCGACCGCCAGTTCCGTCAGTTGCTTCTTGAAGTCGCTGAACCGGGCATGGGCGTATTCGTCGACCACGGCCTGGCGGGTCGTGTCGGCCAGCGCGGCGTAGATCGTGACAAGGTTCGAGGCTTCCGGGCGGTTTTCCGCATCGTAGGTCACCCCGGTCTCGCTGTCGGTGCGCGCCTTGCGGAACTTCCTGGCGATGGTGTCGCGGCCGTCGTTGAGGTTGATGCGCGAATAATCGCTCTCGTCGGACTTCGACATTTTCCTGCTGCCGTCGCGCAGGGACATGACGCGCGTCGCCTCGCCGGTGATGACCGGTTCGGGCAGCGGAAAGAAGTCGACCCCGAACTGGCGGTTGAAGGCGCCCGCGATATCGCGGGAGAGCTCGAGATGCTGTTTCTGGTCCTCGCCCACGGGAACGTGGGTGGCGTAATGACCCAGGATGTCGGCGGCCTGGAGCACGGGATAACCGAAAAGACCCAGGCTTGCCTGATCCCGCTTTTTGCCCGCCTTTTCCTTGAACTGGGTCATGCGGTTCAGCCAGCCCAGCGGCGTCAGGCACGAGAGCATCCAGCCCAGGCGCGTGTGCATGGGCGACTGGCTCTGGTTGAAGATGATGCAACGGTTCGGGTCCAGGCCCGAGGCCAGGAAGCCGGCCGCCACCTCGCGCGTGCTCGCGCGCAGTTCGGCGGGGTCGTAGGGCATGGTGATGGCGTGCAGATCGACGATGCAATAGATGCACTGATAATCGTCCTGCATTTCCACGAAGCGCTTGAGTGCACCCAGATAGTTGCCCAGATGCAGGCTGCCGGTCGGCTGGATGCCGGAAAAAACCCGATTCATCGGGACCACTCCACTGTCAGGAACGGCGCGTTATTGCGCGCACCGGCGGGGCGGTCAAGCGGCACTGCCCGCGCATGGAGCGTTCCGCGATCAGTATTGAGAAATGGCCTGGTTCCTGTTTGTCGATGAGAGCGGACACGACAGAAATGCATCACCCTATGAGGTCCTGGCGGGTGTTGCGGTGCGGGATCGTGACCTGTGGAATCTCATCGAGAAAATCCATCAATGCGAATTTCGGTGTTTTGGCCGCCGCTACAGTGAGGGTCCGCGGGCACTCAAAGGCAAGGTGCTGCTGAAACGAAAGGTATTTCAGCATTTGGCATTGAATGCCGAGGTGCCGGACGAGGACATCACGAATCTTGCCCGACAGGCTTTGGACGATGGCGCAGATGCAGACGTCCGCATGCTGAAAGCTCTGGCCCAGGCCAAACTCGATTATGTCTCCTCCGTCTTCGATGAACTCGAAAAGTCACAAAGTCACATCCTCGTGCAACAGGCACATCAGTACTTCACTCGGACAGCCGTGGGACGCCATCGAGCCAGCCGATCGTGCCCGAACCCCTTTTTTGTGCATAGCGACCTGGCTACCGGTGTACAGTTGGCCGATCTCGTGGCGTATGTGGTTTGCCGGGCCTTTCGTATTCCACAGATGACCAAACCGGCACGCGAGGAGCTTTCCGGCTTCGCCGGGCAGGTTGCCCGGCTTCGTCACGCAACCACGCGCGAGAGACAGGGCAATCCCGATTTTCGGATATGGAGCCTCGCGCACATCCCGGACCTGAGGACGAGATTGGAAAGAGATGACGAGATTGCATAAAAAAGGCAATGCAACGCCGGAGCGTCACAAAGCCTCCACAAGAATCCATGAGAGCTAAGTCAAGGAGACGTCAAGCACTTCTTTGCAAAGGAGAAACGGATCACCGGCTGCCGAAGATCGCCGTGCCGACGCGCACATGGGTGGCCCCGAAGGTGACTGCGGTTTCGTAATCGCCCGACATGCCCATGGAGAGACGGTCAAGTCCGTTGCGTTTGGCGAGATCGGCGAGCAGGGCGAAATGCAGGGATGGCTCATCCTCGAACGGGGGGATGCACATCAGGCCCACGACGTCGAGACCGGCCCCGCGCGCTTCATGCACCAGCGCATCGGTTTCCTCGGGCAGGCAGCCTGCCTTCTGCTTCTCCTCGCCGGTGTTGACCTGCACGAAGCAGGCGGGATGACGGTCGAGCTTTTCCATCGATTTGGCGAGCGCACGCACCAGCCTGGGCCGGTCGACCGATTCGATGACGTCGAAGAGCGCCACGGCATCATCCGCCTTGTTGGTCTGCAGCGGCCCGATGAGATGAAGTTCGATGTCCGCGAATTCCCGTTTGAGCCCGGTCCACTTGCCCTGGGCTTCCTGAACGCGGTTTTCGCCGAAGACACGGTGGCCCGCTTCCAGGGCGGGGCGGATGCGCGGGCCGTCATGGGTCTTCGAAACCGCGACCAGGGTCACGGCACCGGCGTCGCGCCCGGCTTCCCTTTCCGCAGCGGCAATCTCGCGCTTCACACGGTCGAGGTTTTCGCTGACTTCGCTGTTCCCGCTCATCGTTCCTCGTCACCTAAGATATGCGAAGCGCTTCATGACCGGCCCGTGATCGCGGGCGATCCGGTACGCCTGTTCCCCGCTCAGGATAGCGCGTCAGGCCCCCGCCCGGCCACGGCGAAAGGATCGTTCCTGCCTGTGGGAGCGTTCGGCAAAGCCGGACTTCTTTTCCTGGCCCGCCAGCCGGTCGAAGGCGGTGTTCTCGCTGGATCAGGTTGTGCAGGAAGGCACGCATCCAGGTGTTGCCGGATTTGGGATAGCTGGCGAGCCAGAGGATCCTGCCCATGGCGTGCCGGCCTAGAAACCGTCGGGGATGTAGTCGAAGCGCGCCATTTGTTCGCGGTGCGCCGCGACCACGGCGGCGACCTGGCGGTCGTTCAGGGCATCGCGCCACTGCCCGGCCCGGCCGGCGCGGAAGAACCGGTCCTGGGCGGGCGTGCGTTCCTGGAAGCCCTCGCGCTTTTCCTGGTCCGCCACGGACTCGAAGGAGGAGAGTTCGACCGCCCTTTTCACCGCCCGTTCGTCGGCCCGGACGCGCATGAAGGACACCAGACCGGCAAAGACGCCCTGGGGTTCGGCCAGCATGTCCTCGTAACGCATGATGTGGATCATCGGGCTCGTCGAAGCGGTCCAGCTCGCGACATGCTGGGACCAGGAGCCCATCACCTCATAGACGTTGGTCGCGTTGGTCGGCGTGGCGAACATGTTGGTCGCCATGATCCCGATGATCTCGTCGGGCGTGATCCCCTGATGATGGGCATAGGAGACGACGACATCGAGCGGGTTGCGCACGATGTAGACCACGCTTGCGGTGACGGTCATGTTGATCGCGGGCGTACCGCGCACCATGACAAAGGCACTGTGGGTCTTGACCGGCACCACGCCTTCGCCGGTCGCGGCGATCCTTTCCTGCACGCGCGGGCGCATGCGTGCGATCTCCTCAATCGACCAGTCCTGCCAGGGGCGCGCATCGAGCAGGGCGAAGCCGGCCGTGCCCGGTTCGGCCAGGGTCGCCTCGCCCATGCGCTCGAGCGCGACCGGACCCGAACCGTCGCCCTTGAAAAGGTTGGCCAAGAACAGCCGGACCCAGGTGTTGCCCGATTTGGGATAACTCGCGAGCCAGAGAATCCTCCCCATGCGCTCACCAGCCTTCGGGAAGATAACCGTACCGCGCCATCTGGTCGCGATGGACCGCGCAGATCTTCGCCACCTGTTCCTCGGTCAGCACCTCTTTCCACTCGCCGGTCCTGCCCGAGCGGAAGAAGTGCTTCTGGGCCGCCGTGCGTTCGTGGAAGCCGTGCATTTCTTCCTGGCGACGCAGAACCTCAAACGAGGAGTTCCTGACCGCGCGCTCGACACGCGAGCGCGACGCGTCCAGGCGCAGAAACTTCACGAGGCCGCCGAAGCACTTGACCGGACTGGCGATCATGTCCTCGTAACGCATGACATGCAGCCCCGGATTGGGCCGCGCGGTCCAGCTTTCGACATGCTGCGACCAGCACCCCATCGGTTCGTTTACCATGGTCTTGGTGTTGGGCGTTTCGTAGTTCTTGAGGTTCAGGAGCTCGATCAGCCGATCGATCATGAGACCCTGATGATCGGCAAAGGAGAGCACGACATCGAGCGGATTGCGGATGAGGTAGATGGCGCCCGCCGTTGCGTTCATGTTGATCGTGGGATGGCCGCGCACCTGCAGGACGGCAAGGTGTGTCTTGACGAAGACCGTGTGCGACTGGGAGGCAGCAATCTTGTCCTGTACATACGGGCGCATCTTCGCGACGTTCTCGTTGGTCCACTCCTCCCACGGGCGGGGGTCGAGTTCGCGAAAATTTGCCGTGGCGGCCTCATTTACATTGATCAGCGCCATGTCGTTGATGTTGAACGAGGACATGGGATCGCGGAACAGGTTGTGCAGAAACGCACGGGTCCAGGTGTTGCCCGATTTCGGATAGCTCGCGATCCAGATAATCTGACCCAAGGGTCACTTCTTCCTTGATGCAGGCCGTTTCTCGCCATCGGGGAGATAACCGAAACGGACCATCCGGTCACCATGGTCGGCGCAGATCCGTGCAACCTGTTCTTTGGTGAGCGCTTCCTTCCATCCGCCCGCGACACCCTTTCGGAAGAACCGTTCCTGATGCGCAGGGCGTTCGTTGAAGCCGCGTTCGTCCTCCTGCCTGCGCAGTTCCCTGAACGAGGCATTGCGGATCGCCTTGTCGAGGCGCGCGCGGGGAACGTCGAGCTTCATGAAGGCGAGCACCGCGCCGAAGGCCTGATGAGGATCGGCGAGCATGTCTTCGTAGCGCACGACATGCAGGCCCTTGTTGCCTTCGGCCGTCCAGCTCGCCACATGCTGGGACCAGTTCCCCAGAAGCTCGGGCACGTTGCGGTCGGTCAGCGGCGTGGCGAAATCGCGCGTCGCCATCATGGTGATGGCTTCGTCGACCGGCACCGCCTGGAAATCGGCAAAGGAGAGCAGCACGTCGAGCGGATTACGCACGATGTAGATCGCGCCCGTACTGACCCGCGTGTTGACCGTCGGCTGGCCGTGCCACCGTGTCAGCGCGTTATGCGTCTTGCAGAACACCGTGCCCTTCTGGCCCCTGGAGATCATCTCGTGGACATGCGGGCGCATGCGCGCGATTTCCGACGGTTTCCACTGTTCGGGCGGCCGCCGGTTCGCGACGCGGTACCAGCCAAGAGACGATTCGCCCTGGGTTAGCGCGCCGGTCATCTGGTTGATGTCGGCGGGCTGGTCGGGATTGCGCAGCACGTTGTGCAGGAAGGCGCGCATCCAGGTGTTGCCGGACTTGGGATAGCTGGCGAGCCAGAGGATGTTGCCCATGGTCATGCCCTCAGCCGGAGAAGGCCGTCACGCGTGCGGTTTGCAGGCGCGGTCATCGGTAGCCGGCCGGGACATAATTGAAACGTTCCATCTGCTCGCGATGATCCGTGATGATCTTCTCAATCTGTTTATCGCCAAGCACGTCGCGCCATCCGCCAGCCTTGCCGCTGCGGAAAAACCTGTCTTGGACGGGTGATCGTTCGGAGAATCCGGAGCGGTCTTCCTGGCTGCGCAGAACCTTGAACGAGGAATGGCGGACCGCCTTTTCCACACGCGCACGCGGCGCCCTGATACCGAGGAACCT
This sequence comes from Alphaproteobacteria bacterium, assembly GCA_965204785.1. Classification (GTDB taxonomy): domain Bacteria; phylum Pseudomonadota; class Alphaproteobacteria; order SP197; family SP197; genus SP197. The sequence continues at coordinate 2,890,649 of OZ242015.1, forward strand.
GGTCACTCCACCAAACACCGCAACGGGCTTGGCCAACAGATCCTCGTAACGCACGACATGCAGCGCGGGATTGGGCTTGCCGGTCCAGCTTTCCACGTTCTGCGACCAGCTGCCCAGGGGTTCGGAAACATTCTCGCCGTCGCGCGGCAGTTCAAAGTTGCGGGTACCGAGCAAACGGACTGCGACGTCCAAGGAAATTCCCTGGAAATCCGCATACGAGAGAACGACATCGAGAGGGTTACGCACTATGTAAATCGCCCCGGCGCTGACGGAGAGGTTGACCGTCTGGCGCCCGCGCAATTGAAAGATTGCGCCATGTATCTTGCAGAAGATGTTGTCCGGCACCGAGGCGGCAATCATGGCATGGACCTTGAGGCGCATGGCGTCGATGTCATCCTGGGCCCATTCCTCAGGCTCACGTCCGTCAAGCGCCTTGTACCAATGCAGCGCGGTTTCCGATGTGGTCAGGCGCCCGCCGCCCAACTGCTTCAAAGAAAGAGGTTGGTTTGAATTACGGAAGTAATTGTGAATGAAGGCACGCATCCAAGTGTTGCCAGACTTGGGATAGCTCGCTAGCCAAACGATTTTACCCATGTTCCTTCCTGCACGAATTCTAGAGGTCCAGATAGCCAAACTGCGCCATTTGTTCCTTGTTGCGTCCAACCAATGTATCGACCTGATTGTGCGTGAGTATTTGTTTCCAAACACCCGACTGGCCCGACCTGAAAAACCGGGGTGCGTGTGGGCTTTGCTCATTGAAGCCGTGGCGGCCTTCCTGGTCTTGCAGAACTTTGAAGGAAGCACATCGTACGGCTTTCGTAAGTCTATCCTTGGAAACATCGACTTGTAGATATTTAGCCACGCCGCCAAATGCTTTCAAAGGATTGCCAAGCATGTCTTCATAGCGGACGACATGAAGGCTGGCGCTGGGTCGTCCGGTCCAGCTCCGGACATGTTGACTCCAGCTGCCGATCAACTCGGCCACATCGGACGTAGTCGTCGTGGTCAGGGCGTATTCGCGATCCATGAGCGAGATTACGTCGTCAATTGAAACGCCCAAATGGTGTGAGAAGGAAACTGCGACATCGAGCGGATTGCGGACCATATAGATAGCTCCAGCCGTTACCTGCAGGTTCACGCTGGGATGTCCGGAGTGTCGCATGATGGCACTATGGATCTTGACGAACCGTGTATCCGGATATTCGGACGCGAGTTTTGCCTGCACGACTGGCCGGAGCCGTGCGATGGTTTCGGTATCCAGTTCGCTCACCGGTTTGCCCGAGATCAGTTCGTAATGATGGGGATTGGATTCAGAAATCGCGAACATCGCGAGATCATTGATGTCAACCGGGCGTTCGCGATTCGCGAACAGGTTGGCGATAAATGCGCGCATCCAAGTGTTTCCGGATTTGGGATAGGACGCAAGCCAGATAAGATTGCCCATCGCGACTGTCCACATCTCGAACGATGTTCTGGGGTTTGTCGAGAATCGGGATTCCCGTTTGGTTTGATTTCTGATTCAAGCTCTCAAACTGTGGGAGTGCAAGACGGTTCGTCTTGTTTTGAGCGAAGCCCAGTGGGCGAAGATGGAGCCCCATTGTCTTGGCAAGCCGTCGGACCCCGGGCGCAGCGGACGCGATAACCGGCTGTTTTTGTAAGCGGTGCTATGGATTGCCCGCACGGGCAGTCCCTGGCGCGATCTTCCCGAGTTCTTCGGCAATTGGAACAGCGCCTGCGTGCGCTACCACGACCGGGCGAAGGGCGACGTCTTCGTGCGGCTCTTCGAGGCCTGCCCGGACGAGCCCAACGTGGAATATGCCATGGTCGATGTCACCATCGTCAAGGTTCTCCGCCACAGGCGTGCCGGATGTGGCATGGCCGGCGAATACGGTTGGGACGCGGAGCGGGTCTCAGGCGTGCTGCACTAGCGTCCTGCGCGTCGTTTGTCCATAGATCGTCGTGGATTGCCTTGTTGGACCCCGAGGAGCCGGTGCGCTCCTTCCTCCGCGATCTCGACCACGATGTCCTGGTGCTCGATGGTGTCGCCGTCCAGGGTCTCCGCGAGCACGGTGTCGCTGGTCCCGCCCGTCAGAAGGTGCCCGATCTGGCGCAGGCGTCCGGCACGGTTCCATGTCTGTGCATCGAGCGTGGCGATGCGCAGCGCCATCCGGTCATCGACCAGGACGCGCAGACGTTTCCGCAGTTCGGCCACGTCGACGGCGCTCCAGTTCTCGAAGAAAACGCAGGTCGGGCGTGCGCCCAGCAACGGCAGCAAGGCGGAAAGAACATGTTGCTCGTAGCCCTCCACGTCGATCTTGACGAATCCCTTTACCCGCTCCGGCAGGCGTTCCGCAATGATCGCCGCGAGCGAAGCGGGGCCTATGATTCGGACCGTCTGTCGCAGGTATCCGTCGGTAACGCCGTCCAGCTGATCCTTGGCTGCCAGCAATTCGTCGCTGTAAGCGTTGCCCTCGCGCAGGTAGGCGCCGCCCATGTTGTGGCGCGGCACCATGAGTTCGAGTTCGGCGTCATCGGGCCCGATGCCGACCGGATGGAGGCTGATGTCGGGATGGTCGATCAGCCCGGCGTTGGCGGTGAGCGCGGGAAAGACCATGCCGTTGGGCTCGAAGGCGACGCAGCGCGGGAACTTCGCGGCGTTCTGGTAGAGAGTGAGCCCGATGTTGGCGCCGACGTCGACGAAGAACCCGTCGTAGCCGCATGACACGGCGCAGTCGACCAGGGCGTCGGTATATGCCTCATGGCGCCCATTGATGAGAGAATCCTGGGAGATAAGGTCGCCGCGCCGCAGGAACGGGCCGAACCCATACATCGACGGGCACAGTCGCCGCGTCAGCAGCAGCGCAAGTTTGCGCCGGACAAGGTCGCCGGCCCGAACTGAATGGATGGTCGTCACGCCTTTCGCCATGTCGCTGTACTCTCGGGTCAAACCGGCCGGTGTGTGGTGCGGGGGGGGGGGGGGGTGGATACCGCAGACTCCTTCTCGCTCTGCGCAAGGAATACAGGCATGATCCGGGCGGGGCAAGGCGCGCATTACGCTCCGAGCCGCAGCGGCACGTCGCCCACGACCGTGATCTCGCATGGCGTGAACTCGACTTGGTCAACGTCGGTTACAATGTCAACGTGCCGCACAGCAGTGACTGAAGGGAGATAACCCGTGCGTATCGCTATTCACGATTATCCCGGACACGCCTTTCCGATTCAGCTCAGCCGCTGGTTCGCCAGTCAAGGTCACGAGGTGCTGCACGTATACTCGGCCGATTTAGAGAGCCCGCGCGGCCAGCTGAAGCCTGTACCCAACGATCCGCCAAGTCTCACCATCTCGCCAGTATCGCTAGGTACGCCTCTGCCGAAGTACGATCTGGTGCGCCGATACTTCCATGAGTTGCGCTTCGCGCGACGACTGTCAGCGCGCATTCGGAAGTTCTCGCCCGACGCCATTCTATCGGGCAACGCACCAATCGAAATGCAGCGCCGCCTGCGCGATGATTTCAACCGCACACCCTTCATCTTCTGGGTTCAGGACATCTACTCCATCGCCATCCGCAACCACCTTCGCAGCAAGCTGCCGGTGGTCGGCGACATGGTGGCGTCATGGTTTGCCCAAATGGAGTTCCGCACCATGGCCCGCAGCGACGGCGTGGTGGTCATCACCGAGGATTTCCGGAAAATCCTGACCATCCGCGGCGTCGACAATGCGAAGATCACGACGATTCCCAACTGGGCACCGTTGCCTGAATTGCCACAGCATTCCCGCGACAACCCCTGGGCGCGGGAGCGTGGCCTCGTCGACAGGTTCGTGCTGCTCTATTCGGGAACGCTCGGCCTCAAGCACGACCCGTCCTGCCTCGTCGAACTGGCCCGGAGCTTCGCCGCAGGCGACGACGTCGCCGTGGTGGTCATCTCGCAGGGCCTGGGTCGCCGCATGCTCGAGGAGGCGCGTGTCCGACTCGGCCTCACCAACCTCTTGCTCTTCGACTACCAGCCGTTCGAACGGCTTCCGGAGGTGGTGGCCTCGGCCGATGTGCTGATGGCCCTGCTGGAGCCCGAGGCGAGTGTCCTCTCGGTGCCATCGAAGGTTCTCACGTACTTTGCGGCCGGGCGTCCGATGCTCTGCATGATGCCACCGGAAAACCAGGCCGCCCGTGTCATCGAGGAGGCCGGCGCGGGCGAGATCGCCGCTCCGGGCGCCACTGCGGACTTCGTGGCCCGTGCCCACGCCCTGCGCAACGACGCCGACCGATGCCGACAGTTGGGCAAGGCGGCCCGTGGCCACGCGGAGCGAGCCTTTGACATCGATGCGATCGGTGAACGTTTTCTCGAGACGCTGCAACAGGCGGGGGCACCGGCTCACTGAGTCCGGGTGCAGGTTCAATGCCGCAGTATCCGTCGAACCAGGCGCCGGTTGGGCCAGATCCAGATGGCGCTGCAGCACAGGGTCGCGGCCAGTGCGACGGCGGCGCGGACCTGCAGTGAGGCGTCGCCGCCGCCCTCCGACACCCACCATGCCACCGCGACCAGCGCCATGCCGAGCAGTGCCGATGTCCCGAGGGGATGATCGGGCTCCTCGTGACGCCTGATAGCCTGTCTCAGCATCAGGATCGCCAGGGCATTGGCCAGGGCCAGCAGCCAGGCTGCCGCGATCAGCCCCCAGGCCGGCACCGCGAACGGAAGGGCGACCAGGAAGAGCGCCATCGGTATGGCCGTCGACATGGCGGCACGGCCCGTGCTGCGGTGATAGAGCATCTGCCTCATGAGGATGGGCGTTTGCATCTGCAGAAAGCCCGCCACGATGAGGACGGCCGCCACGGGCGCAGCGCCGGCATAGTCGGGGGGAAAGAACGTCGTGACGATCTCTCCGACGAACAGGATGAGGAAAAAGCTCACGATCGTCATCGAGGCGAGAAACACTCGCCCGAACGCCAGTATGTTGTCTCGGAAACCCTCCGCTCCATCGACGCGCCGCTTGAAGTACTGGGGTCGCAGGGCGAGTTCGATCGGCTGGGTCAGCGCTTGCAGGAGGGCGGCCAGCGTGCTGCCCAGCACGAAGATGCCGACCTGTGCCATGGTCGTGACGTGTATCAGGACAAGGCGTGGCAGGAGCGAGCGGCCATAGCGCGCGAACTGGTTGGGCAGCAGCGGAACGCCGTAGCGCAGCGCGTCCTTGAGTTCTTCGAAGGCCGCCCGATCAAAGCGCAGGCCGATCCCGACAATGCGCGCCAGCACGGCCGACATCGTGAGGGAGCCCGCCACGCTGGCCGCTACGAGAGCCATGACGGCACCAACGACGCCCATCTTTAGCCAGATGACCAGAATGGCCGCCGCAGCGATCAGGACAACGGTCTGCACGATGCGCCCGCTCGAGAACGCGAAGGGCCTCTCGAGTGCCCGGCAAACCTCGCCAAACGTGGCGATGGCGCGCTCGAAGAAACCTGCGGCCAGAACGAGCGGCATGAACGGCCATATGGCGATGCGGTCATTGGTCAGTGGCCCCCAGAGCACGAGGCCCGCGAAGAACATGAGGATCATCACGGCGAACGAAAAGAAGCGTGCGGCGACAAGCATGCGTGCGAGATAGGCACTTACCTCGTCGCTCTGGTGCCTGTCGTAGTATTCGCGGAAAATGGCCTGACTGATCCCACAGTCGCTCAGCGTGCCGACGCCCCGGATCAGCGCAAAGCAGACGCCGTACACCGCGAATTCCTCGACCGGCAGAAAGCTGGCAAGGATGACCACGAGCAGAGCGTTCGCCGCGTTCGGCATCGCTCCGGTGATGCCGTAAACGCCGACCGCAATCAGGCGCTTGCGTTTGGCGAGGGCGCCGAAGCCGCGTGTGACCGACCTCATGAGAGTCACCGGCGCTGGCCTTGCCGGCCGTGTGCCGCGATCGTCATGCGAGGGACGCCCGGGCTCAAGCTCGCGCCTTCGGAATTTCCGGAGAGGCAGCTTCGTTCCGGCGGGGCTTCGTACGCGCGCTCACAGGGATGCGGAAAGACGTGTCGTCGGAGGGTGGTTGCGTCTTGCCGAACCCAGTATGAACAATCTTCATGGCAGCCCGCTGCTGTGGTATCTTCCGACTGTCGGTAGGGTGCCTTCGTAGCGCAGCTTCCGGTCCCTGTCATCCGGCAAACGGGAGCATGAGCCCCCGGTGCGGCCGTCATCGAGGTCGAAGGGCGCGCGCCGTGTCGAGGATGCCCTCGCAATGTGGTTCGTGGCACGTTAGAGATTGATGACGGGCAGAGGGACGGGTTCTCTTGCCGGTGGGAGCAGGGCCGGGACCGTCTGCTCGCTCTGTGATGAAATCGTCCTACAATGTCCAGGGTTGTCCATGGCACGTTCCCCCGACTTCCTCATCATCGGTGCCCAGAAGGCCGGGACGACGTGGCTCGCCCGGAGGGTCGGCGAGCATCCGGGGGCCTACGTCGTCCCGCACGAGCTGCACTTTTTCGATCATGCCGAGATTCGCGCCCGGAGGATGGTATGGTACGAGGCCCAGTTCGCTCCGGCCGGCCCCCACCGGCTCACGGGCGAAAAGACGCCCGACTATCTGTGGAGCGTGCGCCCTTACGGTGACATGGGCATTGCGCCGGCGATCCGCGATGCGTTGCCGAACGTCCGCCTTCTCGCGATCCTTCGCGATCCGGTGGCGCGAACCGTCTCGGCCCTGAACCACGCGGTGCACTACGGCCATGTGCCGCCCGACTCCGATCCTCGCGAGCTGCTGTTTGGCGGGAAGAGGGAGACCGGCGCCTTTCACGGCCTGCTCGAGCGAGGCCGCTACGCCGAGCAGCTCGAGATCTACAACGTGCTCTTCAGTTCGGAGCGTCTGCTGGTCGGCATCTTCGAGGACGATGTGCTGGGCGCGCCGTGCGCCCTGATGGCGCGCGTGACTCGGCACCTGGGGCTTCCCGATCACGAATGGACGGAGGCGCAACTCACCAGGCCGGAGAACCGGATGCGCGTCAGCTGGCCGGGGTGCTGGCTTTCCTGGCGTCTGCCCCGCGCGCGGCGCTGGGTGCGCCGCTTCGATCGCTGCCTGCCGGGCGACCACAGGGTCCGGGTCGGTGACGATCTGATGGCGGAGATCGCGGACTACTTCGAGCCCCACAACCGGGCGCTCGAGGCGCTGCTCGGCCGCCCGCTGACGAGTTGGCGGCACTGATGGGCGAGGGGGCGCCCCGCCTGCTGGTCTACCGACTCGGCAGCATCGGTGACACCATGGTTGCAATGCCCTGTTTCCATGCCGTGGCGCGCCACTTTCCGGGCCACCGTCGCATCCTGCTCTCGACGCGGCCCCGTCATGCCGAGGTGTCGCCGGAAGCGTTGCTCGCGCCGACCGGACTGATCCACGAGTTCATCGACTACGATCCCGGCCTGCGCTCACCCGGCGAGCTGCTGCGTCTGGCACGCAGGGTGCGCGCCCTGGGCGCGGAGCGACTGATCTATCTCGCGGCAACGCACGGTCGGCACCACGCCCACACCTGGCGCGATCTCGCCTTCTTTCGGCTGGCTTGCGGTCTACGTCACGTCGATGGCGTGCCGCTGACCGAGGATCTGCAGCGAAATCGACGTGACCCCGCAACCGGTGAAGAGGAGCCCGAGTACCTTCGGCTGGCACGATGTACGGCTGCCGCAGGGCTGGAGGTCGAGGCCGAGTCGGCGGCGAGCTGGCGCCTGCATCTCGGCGATGACGAGATCACGGCGGCGAGGACACGCCTCGCGCCGGTCCTCGCCGGAGGTCGGGCCTGCCTCGTCGTCTCCCCCGGCGCCAAGATACCCGTGAAGGACTGGGGCTCCGCCAACTGGGCCGCCTGGGCAGAGGCCTTCTCCGCCCGGCATCCGGATGTCTCGGCCGTGCTCGTCGGCGGTCCCGGGGATCGGGAGGTTGCCAGCCGCGTCGCCGCGACATGGTCCGGCCGATGCCTGAACCTGAGCGGCGCGACGACAATACGCGAGACCGCCGCTGTCATTGAGCGGTGCGATGTCTTCGTCGGACACGATTCCGGGCCGATGCATCTCGCCGCCGCGGCTGGCCTTCCTTGCGTGGCGCTGTTCGGTGGCTGGAGCTACAGCCCACCCGGTCGCTGGTATCCCTGGGGCACGGGCCACGCTGTGATCCACAAGGCGCCACTGAAAGACATCTCGGTCGCCGAGGTCGTTGCGGCGACCGAGCGACTTCTCATCCGCAGGGGCAGTGGCACTTGACGATTGCAAGACAACTAGGGCAAGAAATGGCGTCGGCACATGGTGAGGCTCGTTGGCCCCGATCCGGTCGCTGCGGGATGTAGCCTCCGGGCGACGTCGAGCCATTGCCTTGGCGACCGGGATCGGGAGATGCCCGGACTGCAGGGCCGGTCAATTTTAGCACGGAGAAGTCCCAATAAATGGCCCGTAACGATCGTTTGCCGAATTTTCTGCTCGCCGGGGCCTCCAAGGCCGGATCGACCTCCCTGTACCATGCCCTGCGTCAGCACCCCGACATCTACATGCCCGAGGAGAAGGAACCCGGCTATTTCATTGCAGACCGACTTCTCAAGGTGCCCGCGGCAGAACATTTCCAGAGGCGCCACCTTATCGTGGAACTCGAACAGTACGAGCGCTTGTTCGACGGTGTGGCAGGGGAGCGCGCGATCGGCGAGGCAAGCGTGCAATACCTCATGCACCCGGATCTCGCGATTCCCGGGATCAGGGCGCTGCTGGGCGACGTATCGATCCTGCTCATCCTGCGCAATCCGGTTGACCGAGCCATATCGTCCTACAGCCACATTCTGCGCGACCGAGGTACGTCCGAGAGCCTCGGAGATGTGCTCGACAATGAAGCGATGCGGCTGGACGATGGGTCAGCGCTATGGCTGCTTGTCGAGGCCGGCCGCTACAGCCGTCAGGTCGCTGCCTATCAGGCGGCCTTCTCTCGTGTGAAGGTGGTGCTGCTCGACGATCTCAAGGCCGATGCGTCGGGCGTGTTCCGCGATGTCTTTGGCTTTCTGGGTGTCGCCGACGATTTCGTGCCCACCACCATCGATACAGTCATGAATCCATCGGGTGTGCCCCGGCTGCGCTGGCTCCAGTGGTTCCTGACCCCGCGCCTTGTCAAGCGTTCGGCCTCGGGCCGTGTGCTGCTCGGCGCGCTGAAGCCGTTCCTGTCGAAGGAAAGGCGCATGCTCTTGATCAACAAGATGCGCCACGTGAACCTGCGCAGATACAATGCCAGCCCCGAGGATCGGGCACGCCTGCAACAGATCTTCCAGGAAGAGATCGATGCGCTGGAGCCCATCATCGGACGTGATCTCTCGGCGTGGCGCGGCAAGCAGCCGCAGGCAGCGGGCCGATGACGGGAGCCGAGTCGGTGAGGCGTGCCCGGAAACTCTGCGCCCTGGCCCGCCGACCGGGGTTGTTGAGGTGGCTGTTCCATGGTGTCGCGCCGACCGTGGAGCATTACGAGGCGCTCCGGCGTCTCCCGATCGCCACGGTGCTGGATGTCGGCGCCAACAAGGGTCAGTTTTCCGCCTTGTCGCGCCATCTCTGGCCCACTGCCACGATCCATGCCTTCGAGCCCCTGGACAAGGAGGCCCGGGGAATGGCCAGCCTGTTCTCCAGCGATCCACGTTGCCATGTGCACCATACCGCCCTGGCCGATGCTGCCGGAGAGAGCACTTTTCACGTGTCGTCCTCGCGGGCTTCCTCCTCCCTGCTTGGGATAGGTCCGCAGCAGGTCGAGATCTGGCCGCAGACCGCGGAGGCGGAGACCATCACGGTGAAGGTCGAGCGGATCGACCGGCTGCTCGACGTGGAGGAGATCCTGCGGCCCTGTCTCCTCAAGCTGGATGTTCAAGGGGCGGAACTCTTGGTGTTGGACGGCGCGGACGGACTATTTAAGGCGATCGACCATGTCTACCTGGAAGTCTCGTTTGTCGAACTCTATATCGGGCAAGACCTGTTCCCCGAGATCTTCTCGCGCATGGCCGCCTGCAACTACGAGATCGCCAATATAGCCGAACTGACGCACGACAGGCTGGGGCGGCTGGTTCAGGCCAACGTACTGTTCTCGCGTCCCCGTGCCTCATGGACGTGATCCAAATGCCGTCCCTGGGGTCGCGCTGGCACGCAGGCGGGGCGGCTTCTCCCGTCCTCACTTTCCGGCCGTTCCAATGCCCGAACTGATGCGCCTGATGTCCAAGGCCGCGACCCGGCGCCTTCTGGCGCCGGGCCCGGCCTGTCGCGAGACGCTGTTCGTGATCGAATTTCCGCGCTCGGGCGGTACCTGGATCGGCGATCAGCTCGCAGAAATCTTCCGCATGCCCTATCCCAAGCGATCGCCTTGGCCAGGGGCCGGCCGCAAGTTGATCCATGCTCATTGGGATGGCGGCAGGCTCGCCGGCCGCACGGTCTATGTCATCCGCGACGGCCGCGATGTGGCGGTGTCCGCCCTGTTCTACGTGCGCGCACTCTGGGAGTGCCCCAACTCTGTGCGCGAAAGGCGCATCATCGGGCAGCGCTACCCCGCGCTCACCACGCCAGAGTTCGAAGAGACCGATGCCGCCGAGCGGCTGCCGGGTTTCCTGGAGCAGTGGTTCGCGGCCCCGTTGGGAACGCGCAGCCACTGGGGCGATCACGTGCTCACATGGTGCCGACACCCTGGCGCCGAGATCGTGACCTACGAGGCGCTCCGCCGTGATCCCGTGGGCGAACTCCGTCGCGTGACGGCCGCGTTGGGCGGAGGCGAGGCAGAGCTCGCTCGCATTGCCGAGACCGTCGCAAACTTTGGCTTCGAGGCCCAGACCGGTAGACGCGAGGGTAAGGCCGACTGGCGGTCGGCAAAGCGCAAGGGTGTGGTCGGCGACTGGCGCAACCACTTCGGTCCGGAGGCGGCACGCGTTTTCGCCGAGAAGGCCAACGGCGCCCTGCTGGAACTCGGTTACGAGGACGACCCCGCATGGCATGAGAAGGTGTAGGAGGATGCTGGATCGCAATGCGTCCCTACCGACCTTCGCCAGGGATCTGGGTTGGGCTCTCCCGCGAATCGGCTTCCGCCTTCGCGGCGCCGCCGGCAGCCCCGCGTTCTGGTGAATTCCTTGCCCAATCGGGCACGCACCTTCTGCGATCGATCCTGGAGCAACTGCCGGAACCGGCCTTCAGCGGGCGACATATTCAGTCCGGCATGCTGTTCAGGTACCGGGGCGAGGGCGGCGTGCGGCGATGGTGTCTCGGTAGCCCTTGATCACGCGCGTCATGACACTCTCCCAAGCGTAGTCCCTGCGCGCCAGCGCCAGCCCATTCGCGGACAGGCTCCCGGCCAGGCCCGGCTCTTCGAGGACGCGTTCGATAGCCGCTTCCATCGCATCGACGCTGCAGGGCACGACGAGCGCCGCGTCGGCCGCGAGAGCGGCTTCCTGGACTCCGACCCGGTCCGAGATGACCGCGGGCGTACCGCAGGCCATGGCCTCGACGACGGCGACGGCGAAGTTCTCGGTTCGCGAGGCGAGCACGAAGACCGCGCTGTCGCTCAGCAGTTCGACAGACTCCTCTGGGCTGAGGAGGCCGGGCAGGATCACCCTGTCGGCGACGCCGTGCTCGGCGGTCCAGGCTGCGATGCGGGATGCGAAACCCTCGTTGTCCGGACCGGCGATCACAAAACGCAGATCGTCATGACGCCGGGCGAGGCGCCCGAAGGCAGCGATCGTGAGGTCGAGGCCCTTCTTCTCCGTGAGTCTTCCCAAGTGCGTCATCAAGCGCATGCCGGCGAGGCCGGACGCCGCCTTGAAGCGCCCCGGCTCACCCGGCCGGAACAGCTCGGTGTCGATGCCGTTCGGCACCACGACACCGGGTTGGGTGCGATCCACCAGACATGCCCGGAGGCGTTCGTCCCGGGTGGTGTAGTGAACGATATCGGCTCTCCGCAATACGCGGCGCACGGCTATCCGCTCGAACAGGCGTTTCATCGGCAGGCTGATCGAGGAGCGTTCGTAGTGCCAGGGGTCAAGGCTGCCATGCAAGCACATCCAGTACGGGGTTCCCGCCAACATAGCCCAGTGGGCGGCCGCAACCTGGGGCATGCGGTAAATGCCATGGATGTGCACGATATCGGCATGGCCGACCTCACCGCGCAGCGCTGCTGCCATGGCGATGGAGATGTCAAACGGCGACGGGGCCGTGCGGAACAGCCGGACCCGGACACCGTGACGCTCGAACTCCCCGGGACGACCGGCCGGCAAGCGTCCGGAGGGATAGTCGAGACCCGAGGCCATGAGTGCGACTTCGTGGCCCAGGTACGCCTGACGCATGGCCAGCCCTTCCAGCACCCGGGACGGTCCCCCGTAGGCGCGCGCGATGTTCTCGATGACGTGGAGGATGCGGAGGGGTCGCTGCACCGGATCGGACGTCATGCCGCGACCATGACACGGTGTTCCCGGTTAGACAGCCGGCGGCGCGCCGCAACGGCTCCGAGGAGCATGCCCAGGGAAACCCACTCGCTCTGTGACAGCTGGCCTTCTGAGGCTGTACCCCAGCGAACCACCGGCGACACCCCAAGGCAGGCCAGAAAGAGCCAGTCGATCCGTTCGTCGTCTGCCACGGTCCGCCGCAGTGTGCCGAAGGCAAGCCGGAGCACAGTCACGATCGTCGTGAGTATGATCGAGAGCGCGACAAGAAACCCGAACAATCCCGCGGCCAGCCACATGTCGACCAGGGCGTTGTGCGAGTTCGAGCGCAGCGAGGGACCCGACAGCATGCCCAACCAGATCGAATCCTCGATGATCTTCATGGCGTAAGACGCATTACCGATCCGCGTGTGATAGGACCTGGTTTCCCCGACAAACTTCGACCATATGAGGTCACCAACCGGCGTCAAGGCCGCCACGACGACCGTCATGATGACAAAGAACATCATGACGAAAGCACGGATCTGTGAGCCCGGGGTGAGAAAACGTATCCCCTGGTAGAGCAGGAAACAGGTCGACAGTGTCAGAGCAGCCGACCGGCTGAGCGAGGTCAGGATCAGCAACACACCGATGGTCAATGCGGTATAAGGCACGACACGCCCGGCCAACACACCATCGGAGGACCCATGGGAACGCGCGAACGCGAGAGAAAACAGGAGCACCGAGAGAAGAGCCGAGAAGATCTCGTGGCGCAGGTTGGCCTTCAACGAAGTTCTGTCCTCGCCCACGTATTGGAAGCCGGTCTGGTACAGATCGCGCATGATAATGCGGGGGTCGGCGTTGACAATGCCCTGCCAGAGCAGCTTTGCCGGGTTGCCACCGGCTATCACGTGCGAGAAGATGAAGGTTATCAGGAACAAGGCCAGTACGACGTAGGCAACGTGACCGAAGTAGGCCGTCCTGCGTTCAACAATACAGTGATATACGATCGCGGCAATGCCTATGGCAACGATGATGTAATACGCTTGCCGGGTTAAGTCACGTAGTGAGAAGTAAGGGTTGAGCCGCAGAAACGAGAAACTCATTGCCAAAACAAAAAAAACGGCAAGGAGCCAGAACACCCTGTTCACGACCAGAACTTCCAGGGTCGCGCGTCTATAACCGTCATGACAGACGACCGTCACCAGCATCAGGGCGCTCATCAAGTGGAATGGCGCGAACGAAAATGTGTCGAATGTGAAAACTCTAATCCAGAACAGCGGGAGCACGCAAAGCAACATGGTGAAAACGATGGGAATTGCATGGTCGCTGAACGTATATGTGCGTCTTCGGTCGAGCATGCGCTTGTTGGATCCCTTGCTCCTTTGGTGCTCGCAGACGTCACCTAGGATCATGCAGTTTGCACACAAACCTGTGCGGCACGTCAAGCGGCCGTTATTGGGTTTGTGTCTGGGGTAATCACCGATCACCACCCGTGGATTTCTGTATTTATTGTCTGTCGCCGTGTGGAGAACGCAATGTCAGAGTCGGACAATCACAGGCGTGAAGCTGGCGGGCGGCGGGCCAATACGAACCGGTTCGGCTCCGTCGTGTTCGTTATGCTCGTTCTTGGGCTCTTCGTACAAGCCAGCTTGCTGGGCGGTAACCGGCCGCCAGTCTGGTACGGTTTTTCGGTGTTTGCAGGCCTGCTCCTCTTAGTTGTGCTGCTGAAGGGCATGCGTCAGGGTCTCCAGATACCCGTGCCCCAAGACCGCTGGATTCGACGTGCAATTGTGTGCTTGGGGATCGTCGCCACCTATGCCTTCGTACAGGTGATCGACTTGGGCGGTCTGGCGCCTCATAACGATCTGCGCCAATCTGCGGCGACCTTGCTAGAAATGCCGGTACGCGAGACCATAAGCTGGACACCGGACATTTCGTTGAGTCTGGTGTTAAGGGCGCTTGGCTACGGCCTGACGGCGTTCCTGGCCTACCTGCTGTTTTCGATGTGGTGTGACCGCAGACTGATCCTCCTGGTTTTGCTGGCGGGCTTCACGATTTATCTCGGCATGGCGTTGGCCTTTTGCCTCGCCGGGTTCGAGTATCTGCTCTGGATACCGAAGTGGGCCTACGAACGCTACGCAACCGGCACGTTCGTCAACAAGAACAACTTCGGGTTTTTCTGTGGGATTGGTTTTCTCGTCGGTCAGGCGGCCTATTTCGAGAGCAAGTGGCGCCCTGACCGCGGTGAACGAAGTTCGAATCGAAGGGCGGGGGCATTGCGGTATGGCGGCATCGCCTGTTGCGTTCTGGCATCGGTCGATTTGCTGTTGAGCGGTTCGAAAGGCGCCATGGTCGCCTTGGCATTTGCCATCGCATTGATGATGCTTGCAGCGATCCGTAGCGGTCGCGTTCGTTTGGCGAGCGGCGTGATGTTTCTATTGCTGCTGCTTCTGGTGGCAGTTCCAGCTTTGGCAACCTCGTACGCAAGCCTCTTCCCCAGCCGTACTGTAGTGTTCGGCGAATCGGCGCTTCGCTGGGAGTTTTGGCGGATCACGTTCAAAATGATCGCCGCCAACCCTCTGTGGGGCTATGGCTACGGCAGCTTTGCCGATGTGTTCCAACTTTTCCAACCTCCGGAGATTTTTCTGATGGTCGGCCAGGCCCATAGCAGCTATCTTGAGACACTGTCTGATTTTGGCATTGTTTTCGGGTCGATTGGTCTTGTTGGTTTGCTGATTGTCATGGGCCGTTTTGTCCAGGTCGCCGTAGTTCGTGGCGAACACAATATCCTGGTGCTGCTCGTGGCCGGCGTGACAGTGCTTTCTGCCTCTCATTCGCTAGTCGACTTCAGCCTCCAGATTCCGGGGCTCAACCAAATGATTCTGGTGTTGGTCGGATTGGGGGTTGCCCAACTCGATCAGCGCGCCCGGCGGCGCCGGGTGACCATTTCCAAAGGCGTTGAAGCTGTCACGCCACAATCAACCGGAGTGTGAACCTGGAAGCCCTAGGGGCGACCTTATTGCTCTAACGGATCGGACTGTTTCAATCCGATAAGGATCCGTCCGGTTCGCCGAGACCTGCCCTGCGCATGCGCGCCTGGTATGCTGCCAGAGCCTTGGCATCATCGGACAGAGCCATCGATACGAATGCGCTATCAAGTGCCTCTTCTCGAACCAGCGTCATGACAGAACGAGGTGCATGATGCCACAGCATGACGATCTGTTCAGCAATCACCGTCCATTCCGCTGGCGTCAGATTGTTACTATGGGCGATCGCAGCACGAATGCGTGAATATAATAAAAGGTTTTTGCTTGGGTGCGCGGCGATTGAGAGCATCACGGCGCCGATGATGCGTCTGGGCTCGTCACCCAGGATACGGTGGAGGTTCGCCAGACGCATCCATTCGAAGGCCTCGGTCGGCCTCTGCGCCAGAGCATCGGTCAAAATTGCCCGTGCATCGTTGAAGAGGGCGATGCGTCTCTCAGGATCCAGGGAAGCCTTCCCCTCGGCAAAGGTGAGACGCGCAAGCTCAAACTCCCGATCCAGGGACGGACTCCATGCCTGGGCGTTCATGACCGAGGCCATCCAGTGCGCCCGGCGCGATGCGCTAAGTGAAACTCCCCTGGCCTTGTGAGGACCCCGAAAATCAGTTTCCCACTTGATGATCGTGCCGGGGAGGGCGGCGAGCGCCGCTCCCAACTCGCGACTCTGCAGCAGGGTCACGAGGACCACAAGAAGTATGGCAACATACCAGCCACACCGCTGCCCTGATGCCGGGTGCCTGTTGTGGTCGTATTGTTTTTTTACGCCCGGTGAATCAGCTGCTGTAGTAGTTCTTATAGTATTTGTAGTAATAGCCATATGTTGCATAACTATAATACTTTGACTGTTTTTTGATGTCGACCTGTGAGAGAACCAGCCCTGCGACCTCAGCGCCAGCGTTCTCAAGGTCATCAAGCGCACTGCTCACCAAGGCCAGCGGTGTCCGTGCCCAACGCACCACCATAACCGTGACGTCAGCCAGGTTGCTGAGGACCAGCCCATCTGAAATGGGTGCCAGAGCCGGCGTATCGATGACTATGAGATCGTAGCGTTCACGCATCCGCTCCACGAATGAAGCCATGCCCTGGGATTGCAGCAATTCAAGTGGTGTATTCACCGAGCCGCCCGCAGTGACGACGTCCACGCCTCCGTCGAGGGACTGGATGACCTCGTCATCGCTGGCACCGTGAGCAATCAGCTCGGAGATGCCGGGAGACCGTTCGATACCCAGATGCTCATGAACCCGTGGACGGCGAAGGTCACCATCAATCACCAGGACGCGATGTCCGCCCTGGCTTGCGATGACCGCGAGCGATGTCACGATCGTGCTCTTGCCCTCGGCCGGCAGAGCCGAACACATCGCGATGATTTTGGGCGGAGAGTCGATCCGGGCCAGTGAGATTGAAGTTCTCAGTTTTCGCAGAGACTCTGCATAACGATTTTGCAGGTGCTTCTTGAGGTAATCCGGCAGGTTGGTTTTTTGCCTCAGACCCTGCCGGATTTCCGGTACTTCCGCGAGCCCCGTCTTGTGGAGGCGACTCTCCAGTTCACTGAGAGTGCGCACGCCGGTATCGAGGCTCTCAAGCAGGAGGATCACGATGATGGCAATGCCGCTGGAAGCAACGAACAAAACCACGAGGAACAAACGTATCTTGGGAAACGATGCTTCCCTTGGAGCGTCAGCGTATGAGATCACCCGCGCGTCGGGTGTCTGCAGTTCATCCTGCTCCTGCACCTCTTTCGATCGGGCCAGCATGTTCTCGTAGAGTGTGCGTACCGACTCGGCCTGACGGTACAATTCGTTAAGTTGAACGCTGGCCTGGTTTTGCCGATTGTTGATCTGTTCCAGTTCTGTAACCGCGTTCTGCAGCGTCGTTTCACGCGCGCGCGCTACGTCAACCTCGTAGGACATGTTTTGAATGATCTTGCCAACTTCAGCGGCGATGCTGTTTTGAAGGTCTGCCAGTTCAGCGCGGGCATTGATAATCTCGGGGTGAAGGTCACCGTAGCGCGTCTCAAGCTCTGCAAGTTCTCGAAGGGCCTCAACCTCACGTGTACGAAGATCCTGGATTAGATCGTTGGTGAGAACCTCTGCAACCGATCCAGGTCCAGAACTGTCAAGGACTGAACGCATCTGGCTGTAACGGGCTTCGAGTGCTGCGCGCTCCGAGCGCGCCGTGGTAAGTTGCGTATTTACTTCTGCAAGTTGACTCTCGATGAGACTGTTTGAGCCAACCACATTGAGTTCGTTCTCGGTCCTGTAATCCGTAATGGCCGTTTCCGCCTGCGCGACCTCTGCCCGCAGAGCCTGGAGCCGCTCGCCGAGCCAATCGCTCGCCTGCTGAGTGGCCTGGAACTTGGCATCGAGTTGGTTCAGCACATAGAGGTCAGCCAGTTTGTTGACCAGGCTCGCAGCCTTGGCGGACGACTCTGAAGTGAGCTGCACCGAAAGGACGAACGAAACCGGCAGGGCTTCAACAACGAGGCGGGACAAGAGCCTATCGATCGTGTTTGCACGTTGACGCTCGGGAGAGGGCATATCCTCGGGCGGCAACAAACCGAGGCTTTCCAGGACGCTCCTGGTACTCAACCCGGCCTCTTCTGCAACGGACGCCCAAAATGACCGAACGATACCTGGTGCACGCAAGGCCACGTTGTATTCTGGATCCTCGATCAAGTTCATTTCGTCGACCAGACGGGCAGCCATTCCTCGCGATGCGATGATTGCCGCCTGGCTTGCCATCTCGGCGTTGTCGCCTCCTATACCTCCCAGCACCGCTTCAATGTCGACCACAGAACGTTGTTGCACCTCAATCAGAATCAGGCTTTCAGCCGTAAACTGCGGGGTGAGTTGCTTGATCAGCACATAGCTCGGGATCATCAACACAGCGATGAGAAACAAGCCAAAGCGCCAGCGCCGGCGAATCATTACGACTGATCGGCGCAGTCCCTCCAGGGACTCCAAGGACTGGTTTTCTTGAGTGACGCCCTGCGGGATAGACGCTCGTTCGTTCATCTCAATCCTGTCAGATACCAAGGGCGTTCAGTTCGTGCCGCAACATCACGGAGACAAATTTCAGAAGAAACGCTCATCAACGCGAATTATATCTCCTGGGAAAATCAGGTGTTCGGGGCTCACCTCAATCTCCGTGGACACGCCTTCCCGCTTCAAAAAGAATGTGTCCTCATCGGCTCGATATGTAAAGCCGCCAGCCAGTGCGACTGCATTCAAAACCGCCATCCCCGATACGAAAGGGTAACTTCCCGGAGCCTGAACCTCACCGATGATGTAGAAAGGACGATAGGTGAGAACGTCGACGCCTATCTTCGGGTCGCGCAAATAGCCAGCCTTGTATAGCCGTATAAGCGTCGAACCAAGATCGGCGACACTCAGGCCGACGGCTGGCACATCGCCAATGAGTGGCATGGTGACATTGCCGTCGGCCCCAATCGTAAACTCACCTGACAGATCTTCTTCACCAAAGACGGTGACTTTGATCTCGTCACCCTTTCCAAGTACATAACTCTCTTCGACAAAGTCGACCTGCGCATATGCAGGCCAATAAAACCGACCCAGACAGACCACCACCAAAATGCAGACAGGCAAGAAGCGAGATGTCACAGTAAATTACGTCCCGAGATGTTCTGGCCCGAGATGTTCTGGCCCATCAACGTTTTAGTACTGGATGTTTTAGAACTGGGCTCCCAACGTGAGACCAACCCGGAACTGGTCGTAGCTGAAGCTGGCGACACTGGAATCACGGTCGGTATACCCCGCATTCGCACCCGCATAGAAGTTGCGGGTGATCAGGTACCTGGCGCGCAATCCCAACCGGATGATGTCGTCGTCGCGGGAGATACCCTCATAGTCATTGTTGGCGAAAACAACCGTGCCACCGATCAGGAAATTGCGCCGCAACTCGTGATCGACGTCGACCGCAACTGCGGTAGAGACAAACGATGAGGCGCTTGCGACTACGGTTTCGTTCACATCACGGGCAAGCAATCCCTTGATGGTCGTGAGGGGCGTCACGCTCCAAACCAGGTTCCCGCCAACATCGAAGTCACTCACATCGGCAAGAGCCTGATCTTCATAGTCCTGATCGAAATACCCCACAAACACTTCACCATCGACGGTTCCGGTTACCCGGAACTCCATACCCACATCAACACGATAACCGTCCGAATTACGGTTCAAGTTGCGGTCGTCGGGAACGTTGTCGTAGTCGCGCTCGTTGAAGGAACCCTGAATGAAGGCCGTGTAGTCGGGCTGGATGTCGTAGCCCAGCCGCAGACGGCCGCCCCAGACTCCCCGGTCACGGTCGTCGTTGTTGATGACATTGCCGGTCGTCCCCCTCGTATCGTCGTAGTCAAGATCATGCCAATCGCCCTCGACCGTGACGCCAAACCGGTTGGGCTTGTAGGTCACGCCGAGATTGGCCATGACGCGATCGTATTCGGTGGGTTCCGTGCTGAGTCTGACGTCGTTGGGCGACCCGCGCTCTTCATGAAGACGGCGATAGCTCAAGCCACCGAAGACATTGGACGAGCGCTGGACGTCCAGACGGCCATCGGCGGCAATGCCGTAGTCGATGAAATCCTCGTCGGAATTATCGGCGTAAACACCCCAGACCGCATCGGCCACGACATTGAGCGCATGATTGCTCCAGTCGGAGTTGACCGCAACCGAGGGCGCGATGCGCGTGACGAAATCGTCGGTCTCCCCGGTCTCCTGCGCATAGATGTTGCCGTTGTAAGTTTCCGAAAACTCAAGCTTGGGAAACACGAGGAACGAGCCTACCGGCATGCCGACCGGATCGTACTCCGGCAGCGGGCGCTTGGTGACATCCAGTTCCTGGGCTGAAGCCAGGTTGGCGCCAAACAGCAACGCAATCGCGGAAACACCGACGGCCAGGGAAATCTTGTTCATCACAGCCTGCACTCCATGCTCTATTCAGGAACCGCACCGCATCGCACGCGACCCCTTGAGTTTAACGTTTCACGCTCTCCCGCCACTGCCAATCACACATCTCCATGGCAACGCAGTCAACGTATCATCACAAAACATTACGCTCAATCCAATTACCGTGTCTAACGCAATTCCCGCTGTTTCACGCCCAAATCATCACGATGAAAACCCGCCGGAACCGGTCATGGTGCCGAAGGGGAGATTCGAACTCCCGGCCTACTGATTACGAATCAGTTGCTCTACCCCTGAGCTACTTCGGCCTGTTGTCACTCCGCCTTCGGATACTTGAAATTACGGGGAAACTAGCCATACCGCCCGGGTTCGGTCAATTGTCATCACGTAAGTTAGCCAGCGTGTGTGGCGATTTGAACACACTGCTTGATGAATGGCCTCAGAACAAATATGCTGACGCAGCACTGCAAATTGAGATTGTGCAGGTTTATCAGATGCACCGAATAGACCCCTGTCCACTCTCCGGCGAAAGAAGCTGATCTGAGACCAATGGTTGCAACTAAAGAGCGCGCAAATCCCTGACAACGACGTCATTGTGGAAGTCCGCAAGCCCTATCGGCCACGGCGATGGAGTCCCGTGATGCTGATCACCACGATCATGGTCGTCGAGATCGCAGTGCTGCTGGTCACCGCCATGATTGCCGCCTGGATACGGCTGGCTAGTCCTTTGGCGCTGCAGGCCGTCATTCCCATCATCCTGGTCGCCATTCCGACCCTACTTACTCTCAACCGTGTCCTGGGGCTCTACACGACCGGCATGATGATGCGGCGCACACTGCCTCTGCTGCGCTGGTTTGCATCCTGGTCCGCCACCATGGCCGTCATTTTGACCGTGTTGTTCTTCACACAATCGGGCAGCGAATTCTCCAGGCTCTGGGTCGGCATCTGGTATCTGCTTGTGCCCGTTTTCGCCCTGCCGGTGCGCGCAGTCTGGAGCGGCTTCCTACGTCGCTTGGCTGCAGACGGCTCTCTTGGCGAATACATCGTGCTCGCCGTATCCGGCGAATTCAGCGAGGAAAACCGGACGAGCTTGCAGGAAGCGGTTTGTCATGCGGTCTTCATCCGTGATCAGCGCGAGGTGGCCGGTGCAGAACTTCCAGAGCACGTCATTGCGGTCATCGGCGATGCGGACCGGGTCGTCTTGGCGTTCGATTCCAACGAAGCCGACCGTCTCAACGACTGGGTAATCCACTGTCGCGCGCTCAACGTGCATGTCGATCTGGTCCCGTCCATCAGTCTCGACATGCGGGTTTACGAATCGCACCGGCTCGATACGATTACGGCATGGCGTCTTGCGACCAAACCGCTCTCGGACGGCGCCCTGCTCGCCAAGCGCCTGGAAGATGTTCTTCTGACCTGCATTCTGCTGATTCCCGGGCTGCCCATCATGGCCCTGATTGCCCTGGCAATCAGGTTCGACAGTCCGGGACCGGTTCTGTTCCGCCAGGCACGGCACGGTTTCAACAACAAGCAGTTCCAGATTCTGAAGTTCCGCAGCATGATCCACAAGGCGGAACAGGCATCGTCTGAAGTCACGCTGGCACGGCGCCATGACCCCCGCTTCACCCGTGTCGGCAAGTTCATCCGCAAGATCAGCCTCGACGAACTGCCGCAGCTCTTTAACGTGCTCAAGGGCGACATGTCTCTTGTGGGTCCGCGACCACTTGCCATCTCAATTAATCATACATTTAACAAGCAGATCGACGATTACATGCGACGTCATCGCCTGAAACCGGGCATCACCGGGTGGGCCCAGGTCAAGGGCTTCCGTGGCGGGCGCGCAACGCTTGATGATATGGAGCCTCGCGTGGTGCACGATCTCTATTATGTCGACAACTGGTCGTTCACCTTTGATCTTCAGATCCTGGCGCGCACGGCTCTGGTGCTGATCCACCCCAATGCCTACTGAACGGTTTCGCGTTCAGGCCTGCCCCAGCGCTCCTTCCCGATCGTAAACCACTTCGCCGAGATTGGCGGCAAAGGAGTTGCGCGAGAGGATGGCAATGTCGGCCGCCAGCCGGGGGTCCCGGGAGCCCGGCACCCGACATGCGGGATAGACGGGCTGATCGGTTACACTGTGTTCTGGATGCAACGATGCGGTGGGATTTGGTTCAAGGCCCGATTAAGGCGTTTTCATTTTGGTACAGCTTTGCTATAAACATGCACGGAAAGCCATACCCGTTCGCTTCGGCCCTGCCGGAACGACCGTTGGATATGCTGGTGTGATGATGGAACCGGGTGGTTCGGACAAGGAGATGAAATCATGAAACGGATTATTGTTGGCGCATTCGCCGCCGCCCTTCTGTTTGCCGCGCCGGTCCATGCGCAGAGCATTGAGGAGCAGGTTGCCGCGCAGTTGAACGCACAGGGTATTGATCCCGCGACGGCGAGCCAGACGCAGATCAGCGCTGCCCTCGACACCGTTCTCACCGCCGCGATTTCGGCGCAGCTCGGCGGCACCAGCGTTGCAGCCGCCACGTCGGCCCAGGTAGCCGCTGCTGTCAGCGCACTCATCACCAACAATCCCGGCCTTTCGACCGCCACGGTTGCCGCTCTGGTGAATTCCGCGGCGAATGCCAATCCGGCCGCGGCGGCCGATGTCGCCGGCGCCGCGGCCACGGCCCGCCCCGGCGCTGCCGTGCGGATCACGCGCGCCGCGGTGAACGCAGTTCCGTCACAAGCCGTGAATATCGCCGAGGACACCGCTGCGGCCGCCGCAGCGGCAGGCGCCGATGACGCGGCTCTGGCGGCCATTGCTTCCAACGCCGTGGATGCCGCTGCGACACAAGGGGTCGTTGTCACGCTTGATCAGGTTGTCACCGCCATCGCCGTCAGGACGGACCGCTCGACGCGGGCGATTCTCGCGGCCGCTTCGGACCACGGCCTTGAGGAAAACGAGCTCATCGAGTTGGTGGACGACATCATCGAAGAGAACCCGAACCAGGATGCCAGCCCGGCCTGACCCGGCATCCGGTTTGAACGATCAAACCCCCGGCGGGTCACCGCCGGGGGTTTTCTTTTGTTAGGATGGCCATGCGCTGAAATGGGAGACAACGATGGCATACTGGCTGATGAAACAGGAACCCAGCGAATGGGGCTGGGACGATCTGGTCGCCGAAGGAGGGAGCTACTGGGACGGCGTGCGCAACCACCAGGCCGCCGCCAACATGCGCAAGATGAAAAAGGGCGATAAGGCCTTTTTCTACCATTCGGTCGACGAGAAACGCATCGTCGGTATCATGAAGGTGACGCGCGAAGCCTATTCCGACCCCACGGACGGGAAAAACAGCAAGTGGGTCGTGGTCGACGTCAAGCCGGTCAAGGCAGTGAAAAGCCCCGTCACACTCGCCGACATCAAGGCCGATGACCGATTCGCAGATTTCGGCATGGTGCGTCAGTCACGTCTATCCGTCGTACCGGTGAGCGACGAACACTGGAAGATGCTGTGCGAGATGGCGGGCGTGAAGCCTTGAACTTTCGCACCCGGTTTCGACGGCGCGGGTAGGCAATTCAAGGCTATAAGTTGCTACTTGCTTGCCTGTATCCTGCAACGCTATGTACTTCTGCGTCTCATGGGCTGGTTCATGAAATCGGCCCGTGCGCGATGTTCAGGATCTTGGGAAAAAACGACGGTACGTGGTCTTGCAGGCGTTTTGGTGTTGTTCGTGGGGCTGGCGGTGGCCTTTCCGTCGGACGCGCGGGCGCAACAAGTTACCTTATGGCGCCCTGGATCAGCTTCTGACCTAATCTGGTGGTGGTCAACGGCGTCACCGATCCGGCGAACGCGACCGGAGAGCAGGTCGCCGCGGCGATCAAGGCCTTGGGCGTCAACAATTTCAGTGTTCTCAGCGCGGAAATGATCGCGGAGTTGGTTGCAATCCGGCGGCCTATCAGGCAATCGGTTTGGCCGGAGCCAGGGTGGCCAACGCAAACGGCATCGATACCACCGGCGCCACGGAGACTATGGCCACCGCCGCCACGCAGCAGACCGGTAAGCAGATCTCAAGCGCGGCCTCCGGTCTCGTGCGAGCACGGCACGGTGTAGCCAAGGTTCAGCGAAACCAGATCGGTTTGTCATCGATCTGTTGTATGCCTTAGTTGTGGAAAATCCTAACCAGTACACCTCGCCGAGCCGAGGTGTACCAGGAAGGTCCGATGTGCTGCCTGTTGGGGAGCGTTCCGGTCACGACACGACATCACCCGTTCAGATGGCATTCGTCTGAACGGGTGATGTGTTTTCAGAACCTGTTGAACCGGATCATCCCGCGGCTGGCGCAATCGCTGGCGGCGATATCCGGCAGCGTATTGCGGCAGTCCTACACCACCGCCTCGATCAGGAACGGCCCCTCGCTGTTGAAGGCGGCGGCGAGCGCACGGTTGAACCCTTCGGCGGTGTCGATGCGGGTGGCTTCCACACCCATGCCGTTGGCCATGGCGACCCAGTCGAGATTGGGGCGGTCGAGATCGAACATGTCGTGGGCCTTGGGCCCCGGGTTGGCACCGACGTTGCGCAGTTCCCCGTGCAGAATGGCGTAGGTGCGGTTAGCGTAGATGACCGTGACGACATCCAGGTTCTCACGCGCCTGGGTCCACAAGGCCTGGAGTGTGTACATCGCACTGCCGTCGCCGGAGATGCACAGCACCTTGCGGTCGGGGCATGCCACGGCCGCACCGGTTGCCTCCGGCAGGGCGCGTCCGATGGAGCCGCCGGTGCCAAAGAGCCAGTCATGGGGCGGGCAGCCCTTGGTATAGGGATGGAGCATGCGGCCCGACGTGATCGCCTCGTCCGAGACGATGCAACCCTCGGGCAGCAGGTGGCCGATGGCGCTGGCGATCGCGTCGATGGTGAGTTCGCCGGTCTGGAGTTCGGGCCGATGGGCCTCCTCGCGCACCGGTTCGGCATCCCCGGCATCGAGTTCGTCGGCCAGCCATTCCAGCGCACCCATGACATTCTCTTCCGCCGAAGCCAGAAGATGGGTCTGGCAGCTTTCGGGGATGGACACGCTGGGCTTGTCGGGATAGGCGAAAAACGCCACCGGCGTCTTGGTCCCGATCAGGATCATGTGGCGCACGTCGTTGGTGACCGCCAGCGCCTGATCCACGACATAGGGCATGCGTTCGGGCGTGACCTGGCCCGCGCCGCGTTCGGCGCGGGCGGCGGCAAACTCGGTGCGGATATCAGCGCCGGTCTTGGCGGCGATGCGGCCCGCGATCTCCAGGGCATCGGCGCGCAGGGCACGGTCGCCGACCAGCAGCATAGTCGGTTCGCCCGAGCGCAGGGCATCGGCGCAATCGCGCACCGCGTCTTCCGTGGCGGGCGTGGGCGGGGGAATATCGGGCACCTTCGCCGTGTCCTTGGCTTCGTTCCAGGCGGTGTCGGCGGGCAGGATGAGCGTGGCGATACGGCCCGGCGCGGTTTTCGCCTCGGCAATCGCCTGAGCCCCGTCCACGGCGACGGAAGTGGCATCGGCCGAGGTCTTCACCCAATGGGATACAGGCCAGGCGATACCTTCGATATCTGCCGTCAGCGGCGCATCATGGGCGATGTGGTAGGTCGCGTGTTCGCCCACGATGTTGACGATGGGCGTCTTGGCCTTCCTGGCGTTGTGGAGGTTGGCAAACCCGTTGCCTAGGCCCGGACCGGTGTGGAGCAGCGTCGCCGCTGGTTTGTCCATCATGCGGCCATAGCCATCGGCCGCACCGGTCACCACGCCCTCGAACAGACCCAGAATGCAGCGTATGCCATCGACCCGGTCGAGGGCCGCGCAAAAGTGCATTTCGGATGTTCCGGGGTTGGTGAAACAGACGTCGACGTTCCCCTCGACCAGGGTGCGCACCAGACTCTCGGCTCCGTTCATGTTCCCTCCCGGATTGATCGCTGGACCCTAGAGCGGATCACATGGGGTTGGAACCTTGCCAGAGCTAATCGCCCGTCAGGAATGCCCATAGGTTTCCGTCAGGTCGCAAATGGAGGCCTCGCAAAGCCGTTTGCCCGCCTCGCGTGTCAGCATCGATACTTCGGAATGAATCTCGGCAAAGGCGGCATGCACCATCGCGCCGGCAGCCTCGCCCAGGCCTTTGGCGATCACTTGGGACAGATCGCATCGGTGCCGATCAGGCCGTTGGGGCCGTGCTGTTCAGCCAAGCCGACGGCGAGAACGATCCCCGTCGAGGTCTGGAGGTAACGTTCGACCCTCTGCCATGTGGCAAGCTGCAGTTGCAAGAAGTCTCCTCCCATGCCAATGGCCAAGTCTACCCGCATCGGCCATACGCGCCAGAGGCAATCAAGAGGGCACGCCGCACCATGACATCCGCTATGCTGGAAGGATTTTACGTCCTCGACCCCGACGACCCCTTCGAAATGGAGACCGGTCCCTTTTATGCGTGCGATATCGGCGATGACCGGGTTTACGCGTTTCGCATGGACGCTAAAAACGCCAATGCCGGCGGCGCCATCCATGGCGGCGTGCTCATGACCTTCGCCGATTTTGCGATCTGCGCCGAAGCCGTGCGCGGCTTCCCCAAAGACGCGCCGCTCACCATCTCATTCGCCTGCGAATTCATCGCGCCAGTCCACACGGGATCGCTGATCGAGACGCAACCTGAAATCCTGCGCCGCACCGGCGGTTTCGTGTTCATGCGCGCGATCCTGGAAGTCGATGCGAAACCGGTCCTCTCGTGCAACGGCGTGATCAAGCGCCTGAAACGCAACCGGGGCTGAACCGGCAGCCCGCGGGCGTGTTGCGGGTTGCCCCCATTGCGGTGAAAATGCCGCCACGGCGACTCGCGCGAGGCGCGGGTCGGGAAAAACAAGACGGGAGAGACCGGCCAGATGTCTGACCAGAAAATTCACCAGGTTCCTGAAGCCTGGGCCAAACGCGCCTGGGTCGACAACGACAAGTACATCGCGATGTACCAGCGCTCGGTCGAGGATCCCAACGGCTTCTGGGGCGAACACGGGCACCGGGTCGACTGGATCACGCCGTTCACCAAGGTCAAGAACACCGACTATGGCGGCGATGTCTCGATCGAATGGTTCGAGGACGGCGAACTCAACGTCGCGGCTAACTGCCTGGACCGGCACCTCTCGCGCCGGGCCAACCAGACGGCCATCATCTGGGAGCCTGACGACCCGCAGGAAAAGGCGAAATACATCACCTACCGCGAGGTCTTCGACGAGGTCTCGCGCATGGCCAACGCGTTGAAGCTGATGGGTGCCAAAAAGGGCGATCGCATCACGATCTACATGCCGATGATCCCCGAAGCGGCATACGCAATGCTCGCCTGCGCGCGCATCGGCGCGATCCATTCGGTCGTGTTCGGCGGCTTCTCGCCCGATGCGCTGGCCAACCGCGTCCACGACTGCGATTCCAACATCGTCATCACTGCCGACGAAGGCCTGCGCGGTGGCAAGAAGGTGCCGCTGAAAGCCAACGTGGATAACGCCCTGGTGAACTGTCCCAGCGTCATGCACACCCTGGTCGTCAAGCGAACCGGCGCGGATGTCGACATCATGGCGGGCCGCGATCACTGGTGGCACGAAATCCGCAAGGAAGTCTCGACCGAATGTACCGCCGAAGTGATGAACGCGGAAGATCCACTCTTCATCCTCTACACCTCGGGTTCCACCGGCAAGCCCAAGGGCGTGCTCCACACCACCGGCGGCTACATTGTCTATGCCTCGATGACGCACCAGTACGTCTTCGACTACCACGACAGCGATATCTACTGGTGCACGGCCGATGTCGGCTGGGTCACCGGCCACAGCTACATCGTCTATGGACCGCTCGCCAACGGCGCGACCACCCTGATGTTCGAGGGCGTGCCGAATTATCCCGACGCCAGCCGGCATTGGGAGGTGATCGACAAACACAAGGTCAACATCTACTACACCGCGCCCACGGCGGTCCGCGCGCTGATGCGCGAAGGTGACGATCCCGTGAAGAAGACCAGCCGCGAGAGCCTGCGCCTGCTGGGCAGCGTGGGCGAGCCGATCAATCCGGAAGCCTGGGAGTGGTATCACCGCGTGGTGGGCGATGGACGCTGCCCCATCGTCGATACCTGGTGGCAGACCGAGACTGGCGGCGTCCTGATCACGCCACTGCCCGGCGCAACGAAACTCAAGCCCGGATCGGCGACGCGCCCGTTTTTCGGCATCAAACCCGCCATCGTCAACAACGAGGGCGAGGTGTTGGTCGGCGCGTGCGAGGGCAACCTGTGCCTGACCGACTCCTGGCCCGGCCAGATGCGCACCGTCTATGGCGACCACGAACGGTTTATCCAGACCTACTTCGCGACCTACAAGGGCAAGTACTTCACTGGCGACGGCGCGCGACGCGACGAGGACGGATACTACTGGATCACGGGTCGGGTCGATGACGTGCTCAACGTTTCGGGCCACCGCATGGGCACGGCCGAGATCGAAAGCGCGCTCGTCGCGCACCCCAAGGTCGCCGAGGCCGCGGTCGTGGGTGCGACCCACGACATCAAGGGCCAGGGCATCTACGCCTATGTCACGCTGAACGCCGGCGAGGAACCCAGCAACGCGTTGAAGGAGGAGCTCGTCCAGTGGGTCAGGAAGGACATCGGCCCGATCGCCAGTCCTGACTGGCTGCAGTGGGCGCCGGGCCTACCCAAGACTCGCTCAGGCAAGATCATGCGCCGCATTCTGCGCAAGATCGCCGAAAACGACTACAGCAACCTGGGCGACACCTCGACGCTCGCCGATCCCGGCGTGGTCGACGATCTGGTGCAAAACCGTCAGAACCGCTGATCCGCCAAGGAGAGGTCTGGAGATCGCCATGATGCACACGCTATCGCCGCGTGGGACGATGAACACGGCGAAGTCGGTCAGTCCTCCGGCTCCACGTCGAGCGCGCCCAGAACTTCCTTGCGCAGGCCTGGCGAAAGCCTGCGTAATCTTCTTGTCATGAGTCGTCGCGGCCTAGCTTCTCCGCAGCCCTATCAATCCTAACCAAGGCCGCGGTGTCGATGTCCTCGAGTTCCTCCCAAGGAACCGGCCAAGCGACGGGTACGCCTTCGCGTGCACGCGGCGAATTAGGGCGCAACCGCCGACGAACCGCGCTGGTTGCGAAAGTGGTCGATGAAGATGCGCCCCTTGCGCTTGGCCTTGCTCATGGTGGCGACGTAACGCTCCGGCGCGTGGTGGGCGAAACGTTCGGCCAGTGCCCTTGTGAAGGCATGGCAGGTTTTCCAACTGTACTGACGCCGCACCGGCAGCACGACATGGACACCCTTGCCGCCGGTGAGCATGGCAAAGCTCTGGAGTTCGAGCGCGTCGAGTGTCGAGCGCAGTTCCCGGGCGGCGCGGCACACTTCGCCGAAGCCCAACTCCGGGTCGGGATCAAGATTGAAAACCAGGCTGTCTTCACACGTCCAAAACGCAACTTGCGGGCGGCCTTCATGAAATCCTTGACTGCCCTCTTGCTGCCGATGCCGTCGACCGTATTGGGCTTATAGGCCACGCGCCCCTTGGGGCGGTTCATCTGCATGTGCCCGTCGCAGACCGGCTGGTTGACTGGGATCTGGTGGAAGTTGGGCCGGCCCAGACTTTTGAGCTGGGTATCGAGGTAGGAAAACAGCCGTCCCTGGAGCAGGGGGTCGTTGGAGAAGTCGATGCCGGGCACGATGTTGGCCGGGCAATAGGCGACCTGCTCTGTCTCGGCGAAGAAGTTGTCGGGGTTGCGGTTGAGCGTCATACACCCGACCGGCGTCAACTGCGCCAGTTCCCTCGGGAACAAGCTTGGTCGGGTCGAGAACGTCGAGGTCAAAGCCGTTGGCTTCCTCTTCCGAGAAGAACTGGAATAAGATATCCTAGGCTGGATAGTCGGCATGATCGATGGTGCCCAGAGGTCGACGCGATGGAAGTCCTGGTCTGCGCCGTTGAGCTTGACCGCCTCGTTCCAGACGATGGACTGGAGCCTCAGGACCGGCCGCCAATGGAATTTGGCCAACGTCGACTTAACCCTTGGCGTTGACGAGGCGGAAGGTGTGGATGCCGAAGCACTCCATCGTGCGCAGCGAACGGGGAATGGCGCGGTCCGACACGGCCCACTGCACCATGTGTATGCTTTCGGGGCTCTGCGAGACGAAATTCCAGAAGGTGTCGTGGGCCGACGCGTTCTGGGGGAAACCGCGATCGGGCTCCATCTTCACCGAGTGGATGAGGTACGGAAACTTCATTGCGTCCTGAATGAAGAAGACGGGAATGTTGTTGCCGACGAGATCAAAATTGCCCTCTTCCGTGTAGAACTTCACGGCGATGCCACGCACGTCATGCGGTACGTCGACCGATCCAGCACCGCCAGCGACCGTCGAGAAGCGGGTGAAGACCGGCGTCTTCTGACCGATCTTCTGCAGAAACCCGGCTCTGGTCACCTTGGACATGGAATGGGTGCACTCGAACACGCCATGGGCAGCCGGTCCGTACGCATGCACGATGCGCTCGGAAATGCGCTCGTAGTCGAAATGCATGATCTTTTCACGAAGGACGAAATCCTCCAGAAGCGTCGGGCCGTGCTCTCCGGTGGTCAGCGAGTTCTGGTTAGGTTATTAGGAGACGGAGACGCCCTGATTGGTCGTCAGAACAGGACTGCCGTCGGCCAGTTGGCTGAGTTTCACAGCCGTTACCGCGCGTCACACGCGTGGCCTTGCTCCGGGCCTTCGCCTTGCTTCGCCATGGATCTGTCCCCATTTTGTCTTGTTTTACCCTACGAAGACGAGCGCCTTCGAATCATTTTTGAAACATTCCAAAACGCGACTGGTTCCCCGATGAAAACAGGGTGGGGGATTTACGAACGATGCTCAATCGTCAACGTTCGTGACCGCCCCAACGGGCGCAAACGTCGTCTATGCAGCGACATCCTTGGTCGCCATGTCGAAGTTGGGTTCGCGCGAGAAGATGCGGTGCACCATCGGCTCGAAGGCTTCCAGCGGCATGGTCTCGGTATAGTTGGGGTCGAAGGCCATCTGGTCGTATTTCGCACAAAAATCGATACAGGCCTGATAATGCGGGTAGCCCTTGTACTTGTCGCGGGCATAGCGATCGCGACCTAGGTGGTGCGCGTAATAATAGGTCTGGAAGAGACCGTGATGCTTGACGATCCAAACCGCCTTCTCGCTGAGATAGGGACGGAGAATGCCGGCGGCGACTTCAGCATGGTTGTAGGGCGCGATG
Organism: Alphaproteobacteria bacterium; assembly: GCA_965204785.1. Classification (GTDB taxonomy): domain Bacteria; phylum Pseudomonadota; class Alphaproteobacteria; order SP197; family SP197; genus SP197. The sequence continues at coordinate 2,922,246 of OZ242015.1, forward strand.
TTGTCGGCGATGTCGTGCATCAGCGCCGCGACCACCATGTCCTCGTCCTGCTCATCCTTGTAGGCGTATGTCGCAGTCTGGAGAGCATGTTGGAACCGGGTCACCTGAATTCCCTGTTCGGCGGTTTCGGTCGCTTGCAGAAGCGTCAGAAGTTCGCCCGCCAACAAATGATGCGCGCCCTTGATCGCTTCACCGATGATACGGTAGTCGTCGGCGGTACCGTCCTCCATATGAACAAAGCTGACCTTTTCCATCGCTGGGTCTCCCATCAATTCTTGCACATCTAGATCATTGTCCCTGCGAACGCGCAAGGCGGTCGCGCGAACCGTCTACCAGGCCACTGGCGCGCGATTGCGGAAGAAACCGCCCGTGGGTCCGCCGTCGGGAAGGGTCGCCAGGAAAAGCGCAGTATCGGCGCCTTCCTCGACTGAGCGGTCTGCCGCATCTCCGCCCATGCGTGTGCGGACCCAGCCCGGGCACATGGCGTTGATCAGCACGCCGTCACCGGCTTCGCGCGCCAGACGTACGGTGAGCGCGTTGAGCGCGGCCTTCGACACGGCATAGGCGGCGGGGCCCTCCAGGCCGCTTTCGAACGACCCCCAGGTTGAGGAGACATTCACCACCCGGCCCCAGCCGCGTTCGGCCATGGCAGGCATGAAGACGCGCGCGGTGTGGAGCGGCCCCATCAGATTAACGGCCAACGCGCCTTTCATGGGATCGGGGTCCGAAAGCAGTTCCCCCTCGGCGAGAACGCCGGCATTGTTGACGAGGACATCAACGTGCTGGCTTTGCTTCTTGAGTGCGGCAGCGCATTTCCTGACCGAGGCCGCTTTCGAGACGTCGATTTCGACGGCCGTCGCATCCAGGCCTTTGTCGCGCAGTTCGGCGGTAGCCTCTTCACCCAGAGCCAGATCGCGTGCGCCAAGCAGGACCGCGTGGTCCGTGTTGGCAAGCTGGCGGCAGATCTCGAATCCGATACCGCGGTTGGCACCGGTCACCAAGGCTCGTTTGGTCATGACGTCCTCTTGGGCTGCATTTGGCTGTGGGAAAGTTCTAACTTTCCAAATTCCGGCGGTCAAACGCCCTCGACTGCCGGCCGGTCCTGGGCCAGCACATGCAGGACCTGATACATCAGCGATGCGCCCGCCAGTGCGGTCACCTCGCCGTTGTCGTGTTCTGGTGCGACCTCGACCAGATCCATGCCGATGAGGTTGAGGCCCTTCAGGCGCATCAGGATATCCATCGCCTGCATGGTCGTGGGCCCGCCGACGACCGGTGTGCCCGTACCCGGGGCATAAGCTGGGTCCAGAAAATCGATGTCGAAGGTGACATAGGCCTTGTTGTCGCCGACCACGTTATGGATGCGTTCGCCGATGGCATCGGCCGTTATGCGCTGGGCGTCCCAGCCGCTGATCTTGGTGAAGCCGTCGTCCCAGCTCACGAACATGCGGATGCCGATGTGGATCGAGCGTGCGGGGTCGATCAGACCTTCCTGCATGGCATGCCAGAACATGGTGCCGTGGTTGAGGTTGTCGCTGCGCGAGGTATCGGTGTGGGCATCGAAATGGATCAGCGAGAGCGCGCCGCCATGGTGTTTGGCGGCGGCGCGCAGCAGGGGCAGCGTGACGAAGTGATCGCCGCCCATGGTCATGGGGAAACAGCCGGACTGGAACATCTCCAGCGTGTTGGTCTCCACGGCTTCCAGCATGCGGTCGGTGTAGCCGATGTTGAAGCTATGATCGCCCCAGTCGGTCACGGCAAGGCGATGGAATGGATCGAAGTCATAGGGCCATTGCGGACCCCAGGCGATGTGGCTGGAGGCCTGGCGGATGGCGCGCGGGCCAAAACGCGTGCCGGCGCGGTTCGACGTGCCGAGATCATACGGAATGCCCGAAACCACGGCGTCCACACCTGAGAGATCGCGCGTATAGCGGCGGCGCATGAAGCTGAGCGCGCCCGAATAGGTGTTGTCTTCCGATGTGCCGTAGAGCGAATCCGAGGTGAAGGCGAAGTCGCCGCCCTGCTGTGCCATGCGTCTCTCCCCTTGCGGTTCCGCTTAGGTTAGCGTGCCCGGTGACACGTTCACTACGAGGTTTCCCTCATGCCGACCCTATCACCCGAACGCCTGGAAGGCTTCTGTGGAGACATTCTGACCAGTGCAGGCATGATGCCCGGCGACGCCGGTACGGTCGCCCGCCATCTGGTTGATGCGGAGATGAAGGGCGTGGTTTCCCACGGCGTCAACCGCGTCGCCTATTATCTGGACCTCTTCGACACCGATCAGGCCAGACCCGTGGGCTGGATCAGCGCAACACGGCGTGGCGCCACGGTGGTCCATGTCGACGGCGGACGGGGGCTGGGCATTCCCGCGATGGAACGGGCCGTGGACGAACTGCTCGACATGGGCAGGAATCAACCGGTCGTCTGTGCAGGCATCGCGGAAGTCGGCCACACCGGACGCATGGGCGCTTATAGCGAGCGCCTGGCGCGCGCGGGCAAGCTGGCGATCGGTTTCGGCGGGGGCGGCGCGGAGAAATTTCCCATGGTTGCGGCGCACGGCGGGCGCGGCGGGACGATGTCGACCAACCCGTGGGCACTCTCCATGGAGGCGGGCGATGCGGGCATGGTCTCGGCCGATTTCGCAACCTGTGTGGTGGCCAACGGCAAGGTGCGCATCCGCCGCCGCACGGGAGAACCGGTACCCGAAGGCTGGCTTTCCGACCGCGACGGCAACCCGACGACCAGCATCGATGCCTATGACGATGGCGGCGCGCTGCTCCCGGCCGGCGGCTACAAAGGTTTTGGCCTTGCGACCATCGCCGAGTTGGTCGGCGGCGCCATGCTGGGTCCCGCCTTCGAATTCAACTGGTTGCTTATCGCGCTCGATACCGATGCCTTCGGCATGGGCGCACACTATTCCGAGACCGCCGCGCGCGAAGTCGAGCGCTTGCGCGCAAGTCCACCCGCGCCGGGGTTCGATCGCGTGCGCGTCGCGGGCGATCCGGAGACCGAAAAGGAAGCCCGGGCGCGCGTCCAGGGCATCGCCATCCATGATGGCGTCTGGCAGGGCTTGGTCGAGATGGCAGAATGGACCGGCGTCACCACGATTCCGGCATGATCCAGCCGCGGCAACCCTCGACGCGCGGACCCGTTCTCCAAACCTGGCGCGCAATCCGAGAGGAGGAGATCGCCGGCTCACGCTTGGGCGCGCGGCTGCGCATGGTCGCGATTCCGCTCGTCATGTTCGCCATGACGTTCTGGCTACACAGGAAACATCCTGCTGCTTGCCGAGGCCTGCCTGTTGGTCATGCTGGGCCTTGGGGCGGCGCAAATCGTGCTGATGTCGGGCGAGCGCTTTCAGTGGTGGCACATCTACATCATCATCGCGCTTGAGATCGGCGTCGCCGTGTTTGTCATGTTCGGCGCGCAGCTTTTCCTCAACCCGCCCTGGCCACACCAGACCTTTCTGGACAACCACACGGTGGTCTATTTCTACTTCGTGCTGGCGCTTACTACGCTCTATTTCTCGCCTTGGCTGATGCTGTGCGCGCTCGTATGAAGTGCCGGTCTCGATCAAGGATCTGATGTGGCTGAAGAGCTGGCCGACCCGCTATGGCAGCTTGGCTTCTTCCGATGAACCCAACCCGGACGACGACCCAGCGGTGGCCCACCTGCGCGCCGTGGGCTGCGTCTTCACGGGCAAGGTGACGATGCCGGAGTTTGGCAATTTCGACGTCACCGATTCACCGCTGACCGGCCTGGCCGTCAATCCGTGGGACACTGGCCGGTCGCCCGGCGCATGCGCGGCGAAATGACCCGCCTGATGGATGAATTCCATTGGAACTGGGATCTGATCGTCACGCCCCGCCGCGGCCGTCACCGCCTATCCCACCGGCCAAGATGCGCCTAGCGACTGGCCCATGAGGGATGACAACTACGAGACCTTTCCCCAACCGTTCAACGCGACAGGACAACCCACGGTCAGCGTGTGTCCTACGGCTTTAACTATGCAAGGATTGCCCTAATGGCCTGCAGATCGCCGGACGCCGGCGCGAGGATGCGCTGGTCCTGCAGGCCGCCCGCACCTTCGAACAGGCCAATCCGCTTCATGACAAGCGGCCGCCGCTCTGAAGGTCACGGCGGCAGATCATCTCAGGGCGCTACGGCACCATTGGTCAATTTGGCAAGGGCGCCTTCCATGGCCTCGATGATTTCCGCCGCGCCGTCGATTCCACGTTCTTCGGCGATCGAGGCTGGCGAGACATAGGCAAGCCACACCCGACCCTCGTCGTCCTGCCATGCCAGCGCCTTCATCGGCAGATCGATGCCCGCTGTCTGGCTTTCCTGCATCAGAAGCGTGCTCTTGGCGGGATTGCCAAAGATCAACAGCTCCGTGGGCCGTAGCTCCAGCCCGGCTGATTGCGCATTCTCGCCATGGTCGATGCGTGCCATCACGGTGACGCCATTTTTCTCGAGCAGCGTGGCAAGCCGGTCGAGAGTCACCGTGATGTGATGGCCCGCGAGTCGATTCCCTGCGCGAGAGCCCTGACGTGTCGAACGAGGATGCCAACAGACCCCTTGGAATGACCTCAATGGCACTTTTCAAAAGACCAATTTCACATCAGGATCAGACACCGACAAGATGCGGAAACGATGATGACCGATACAACCGATCCCAACGCCTGGACTGAAGAGACCTCCCAGCATTTCATCAACTGCGGTGCCTATTTCGTGCCCGAGCGGGAGGTGCAGATCGATACCGTGGTGAGCGTGATCCCTCCTGCACCCGACGGCGCCGTGATCGCCGAGATCTGCAGCGGCGAAGGTCTGTTGGCCGAAGCCATCGCCAAGCGTTTCCCCAATGCGGTCATCCATGCGCTGGACGGCTCCCAGACCATGCTCGACTCGACCGCGGCCAAACTGGACGCACTGGGCGTCGAACACCACGCCACCCTGATGGATATCGTCGAAACCGGGTGGCGCAGTTTCGACAAGCCGGTTCATGCCTTTGTTTCCTCGCTGGCCGTGCACCATCTGGATGGACCCGGCAAGGCCCAGCTTTTCAAGGACCTCGCTGGCCAGCTTGCGTCCGGCGGCGTCATCGTCATCTGCGATCTGGTCGAGGCGCAGCGCGATGCCGGCCTCAAGCTATGGGAACATCATTGGGATGTCGAGGTGGGACAACGCGCCCGGGAGCTCGACGGCAACGACAAGATGCTCCACTTCTTCCGTGAGGACGGCTGGAACTACTACAGTGCGCCCGATGCCGATCCCGTCGACATGCCATCGGGCCTGTTCGATCAGATGAGCTGGATGGACGAAGCAGGCTTGGTGGACGTGGATGTCCATTGGCTGAAAGCCGGCCACGCGATTTTCTCGGGCCGCAAGCCGTGACGAACGGGCAGGCAGCCGATGCCTTCAAATCCGGCGAACGCAGCCGGGTGAAACGCCTTCATAAACGCGCGCGTTATGACCGGGAAACCGTGCACCGCCTGATCGACGAGATCGGCACGGGCTCGGTCGGCTACGTCATCGACGGACAGCCTCATGTCACGCCGACGCTGGTCTGGCGCGAGGGCGAGAAGGTCTATTGGCACGGCTCGTCGGCAAGCCGGATGCTGCGTCAGGTCAAGACGGGCATTCCCGTCAGCGTCAACGTCTTTCATCTTGACGGCCTGGTGCTGGCGCGTTCGGGCCTCCATTCCAGCGTCAACTACCGCTCCGTCACCCTGTTCGGCACGGCCGAAATGATCGAGGGCGCAGAAGAGAAGAAGGCATCGCTCAAGGCATTCCTGGAGCACTTCGTGCCGGGCCGGTGGGACACGCTGCGTCCGGTTCAAAGCCAGGAACTCAAGGCCACCACCATCGTCGGCATGACCATCGAGGAAGCCAGCGCGAAAATCCGCACCGGCCATTGCGAGGATGACGAGGAGGACTATGCACTTGACATCTGGGCCGGCGTCGTTCCGATCCACACCGTGATCGGCGAGCCTGAGGACGACCCGCGCCTGAAGAAAGGCGTGAAACAGCCCAAGCACCTCTCCAAGATCAAGCTTGGCTGACGCCTGCCGAGCCCGAGACGTTGCTGGTCGTGACGCTGGCCGCGCGGCGATCATGAACGCGCTGCCCGGACCTTGGCAGCTCTATTTCGTGACGCACGTCGCGCTGGGACGGGCCGTCGGTCTTGCCTCGGCGGCCGGTCTGGCAAGCGGCGCGGTGGCGCATGTCATTCTAGCCGCGACGGGGCTCACCGCACTGATGGCCGTCACGCAGGAACTCTTCGACATCGTGCGCTGGATCGGCGCCGCGTATCTTGTCTGGCTGGGCATTGCAACTTGGCGGGATAAGGGATGGACACCGGAAAGCCGACGCGCCCGTTGCCCGCCGCAAGCCTTGGCATCTTTTCCGCCAGGGATTCATCATTGAGATGTTGATCCTGGATCTGCTGGTGCCGGCGACTGCGCTGCCGGTCGATCTCGCCATCGCCTTCGGCGCCTCGGCCTCCCTGGCGCGGGTGGGTGCGAATGCGACTGCCACGCGCCTGCGGCGCTGGCCGGTTCGGTCCTGGTCGGTCTGGGACTCTTCGTTCTCGCCGAGGATGGACGCTGATGCAGTATCAAACCCGTTGGCGGGATGAGATTGCAGTACTGGCCCTGGGGCAGCAGCAGCGCGCAGAGAATGTCTGCATCGGACTCGGTCATCAGTGGGCCCACGAGGATCTGATAGTAGGTCAAACCGCCGGCCAGCTGCAGCTTGGCGATGGCCAGCGCGAAATCGCCCAGAAGGTCGGCGAAGCGCACGCGCAGCGTGTCCCACTGTGCCATCGCGGCCGCGACGCTTTTTTCCGAACCCAGATGCACGTGATGACCCTTGATCATATCCAGCGCGGGAACGGTTGGAACGTTCGGAACGGTCACGGCCGTGCTGGCCGCGGGCGGATAGGGAACCGGCTCGGACAACACAGTATTGATGACCACGGGATCAGCCGTGGACCCGGGCGGCAGCGCGACCGGCAGACTGGTGTCGATGGCCTCGGGATTGGCGGAGGGGTTAAGGTAGGCCGGCAGTAACGGGTTGATCCCCGCATCCCGCCAACCCTGCTGGGCGATATCGTACCAGGCGCGTGCCTCCAGGAAGTCCTGTTCCACGCCTAGGCCCTTCTCATAGAGATAACCCAGCTTGAAGGCAGCGCTGCCGTGTCCCGCCTGGGCGGCGCGGCGGTAGAACAGCGCGGCGGCGGGATAGTCGTGCGCCACCCCGCGCCCATCCTCAAGCAGGACCGCGAGGTGAAAGGCCGCGAGAGCGTCGCCCTGGCGCACCGCCTTGCCGTACCACAGTGCGGCGGTGCGGGGATCGGGTGCGCCGAACGCGCCTGCCTCATAGAGGTTGCCCACCACGGTCTGCGCGACGGGATCGCTGAATTCGGCGATCGCGAGAGTCTCCTGCAGCGGATCGCGCGAGGTGGGCAGGGGTTGAGAGCAGGCACCGGCGAGCAGACCCAGAGTCGCCGCGACTGCCGGCAGGGCCCGCAGGGTGGTCAAAAGTCGACTACCCGTCCGTTGACTTCCCACTCTCCGTGCCGTGTCGGCTCCGGCCCCTTGGGCCCACCGATCTCCTTGGGCAACGGTTTGCCGTCCGATCCGACCTTGGGTGTCTCGTCGGAAGCCTCTTCGTTCTTCTCAGATTTCTCGCTCATCGTTTCCTCGGCTGTCCGATCGCGCGGCCGATGTTGTCGTGATGATCGATGGCGGCGTGGTCGGCGACCGTACGCTGCAGCCTCTCGAACGCCTCGGGCATGAATTCCATCATGCCGCGCGTTTTGAGGTTGAAACCTAGCGACATGACCTCGTTGGTCGCCGCCAGATAGCCCTTGTCCTCATGATACATGCAATGGAACAGCCGGTACCGCTTGGCATCGGCCGAGATGAGTTGGGTCGTGACGAGAACCGGGTCGTCTTCACGTACCTCGTCGAGGTAGTTCACGTGGGTTTCCACGACCGCATATTCCGCGCCGTCGCGCTCCTCCAGCGTTTTCGGCGCGTTCATCGCATCCCAGAATCCCGCCGTGGCGTGGTCACAGATGAGAACGTAATAGGCCATGTTGAGATGACCGTATTCGTCGATCCATTCGGGCTTCACCACGGTCCGGTACTGCAGCAGGCGGGCGTCGATCTCCATGGGGGCTCCTTGTTGACGATGTCGCAGCGCTGCATTCATAACCCCACTTCTAGCCTTTACCTCCCGGCACCCGCAACGGCATGATCGTGTATCCAGCGAACGGGGACCTGATTCATGGCCATTCTGCATTTCTCGAAAGACGAGTTCGCCCTGCGCCGCCGGCGCGCCTGTGAGAAGATGGCAAAGCAGGGCCTGGACGCCGTGCTGCTCTTCAAGCAGGAGAGCATGTATTACCTCACCGGCTACGACACCGGCGGCTATTCGCTCTTCCAGTGTCTCATCATGCGTGCCGACGGCGATCTGGTGCTGGTCACGCGCTCGGCCGACAAGCAGCAGGCCGCGCGCACCTCGATCATTCCCGATGTCCGTATCTGGGTCGACAAGGGCGGCGCCAATCCGGCCAAGGACGTGGTCGCCGTGCTGAAGGAAAAGGGGCTTTCGGGCAAACATGTCGGCGTCGAACTCCATGCCTGGTGCCTGACGGGCCAGCGCTGGGACATGGTGCGCGGCGCACTCGACGGTTTCTGCAGCCATGAGGACGCCACGGACCTCGTCCAGGGCCTGCGCCTGATCAAGAGCCCCGCCGAGCAGGAATACGTGCGCAAGGCCGGCGCGCTCTGCGACGACGCATTGAAAGCGCTCAACGAAACCATCGCACCGGGTGTCGACGAGGGGCTGCTCTATTCCCGCATGATGCAGGCCATCCTGGAGGGCGGCGGCGATCCCGCGGCCAGCCGGCCTATCATCGGTTCGGGCGACGGTGCCCTGCTGGTACGTTACTTCACCGGGCGCTCCAAGGTTGGTGTGCGGGATCAGGTTCAATTGGAATACGGCGCGGCCTACCGCCACTACCATGTCGCGATCATGCGCACGGTGCTGACCGGCGAGGCGGGCGAACGCCACAAGGCCATGCATACCGCGGGGGTCGAGGCCCTGGGGGCGTGTCAGGAAGTTGCCCGGCCCGGCGCGACCTATGCCGATATCTACGCAGCGCATGCCCGCGTCGTCGACGATCACGGCCTGAAGGACTGCCGGCTCAACGCCTGCGGCTATTCGCTTAGCGCCAATTACCCGCCGTCATGGATGGAGGAGCCGATGATCTATTCCGGCAACACCACCGTGATCGAACCGGGCATGGTAATCTTCATGCACATGATTCTGGTCGACGCAGCCAACAAGCTCACCATGAGTCTGGGTGAGACCGGCCTCATGCACGAGGACCATTTCGAACCGGTCTCTTCCATGCCGTACGATCTGGTGGTGAAATGATTCGGACGTCACCGGCCCTCTCCCCCACGGCAGTATCCTGAATGGGTGGTCGGGGGAAGAGGGCCGGTGCGAATGCGCGGGAGCGCATGTCAACCAAGGAGCAATCCCATGGCCATTCATCCTGCACGTTTGCCCAGCAGGGAAGAGATCGCGGCGTTCGAGGCCGACGGCGCGGTCGCGCTCAAGGGCGTCTACCAGCCTGAATGGGTCGAACTGCTGCGTGAAGGCGTGGACGAGGCGATGCGGACGTGCGACCGTTATGCCCGCCGCATTCAGGACGAGGGCGAGCCGGACTTCTTCACCGACTACATCGCATCCGACCGTGTTCCCGCGCTGAAACGCTTCGCGCTGGAGGGCCCCGCAGCCGAGCTCTCCGCGGCGATCATGCGTTCGAAGCGGGCGAATTTCCTGTTCGATGGGGTCTTCGTGAAGGAGCCCGGCGTCGCCAAGCGCAGCGTGTGGCACCAGGACCAACCCTATTACTGTGTCGAGGGACGCCAGATCGTCGTCATCTGGGCGCCGCTCGACCCCGTCCCGGCAGAGACCAGCCTGCAATGCGTGAAGGGGTCGCACACTTGGGGCACGGCCTTCCGACCGATCAAGTTCCGCGACGGCAGCAGCTTCGGGCGCGATGCCGAGCACGGCTACATGGAGCCGCCCGATGTCGAGGCCGACCATGTCGACAAGCTGTTGAAGTGGGAACTCGAGCCCGGCGACGTCATCGCCTTTCACGGCATGACGATCCACGGCGCGCCCGGCAATCCCGGACCGAACCGGCGGCGCGCTACCAACACCACCTGGGTCGGTGACGACACCGTCTACATCGAACGTCCCGGCGTCATGGAGCCCGACTTCCCCGACTGCGGCCTGAAGGATGGCGACCCGCTCGACTGCGACAGGTTTCCGCGGGTCTTCGACGCGGGTTGATTTTTTTGTTTGTTCCCTCAGACGCCAGGCGGGCACGGAGTTTACCCTCGACCCGATCGAGGGTGCGCTTGGCTTGCACGCCTATCGGCCCGCCGGTGCGATCGCACCGTTCGGCGGCCGCTGCGCTCACGCCGCCGAACGGCATCATGACCGGCCGTACAGGGCAACTGTCACAACCACCTCGACCGTGTCATCCCGGCCGAAGAGCCGGGATCTCGGCTCGCACGTTGCTTCAGAAACGCGTCATGACGAGATCCCGGATCGCGGTCGCTCCGCTCCCTTGTCCGGGATGACATACATTGAGATGATTCATAGGCGGGAGGCCCCTTGTGAGCCGACAGGAACGCGACTGCGTCCCCGCCATGCATGCGGCGTAAGCCAAGTGAGCGGAGCGAACGCCCGGCGCTTGAGGCTGAAAAACTACTCCCCGCCTCTTGGATAGACGATGACGCTGAGGAAGCGGACCGGCAGGTCGTGCAGGGTTTCCGGCCCATGGGGCGCATCAGCGTCGAAGAAGAGGGAGTCGCCGGGGTCCATGCGGTAGTTGCGGCCGCCATGGTGATAGTCCATGGCGCCCTCCACGACATAGAGAAACTCCTGGCCGTCGTGCTGGAAGAGCGGGAAGACCTCGGATTCGTGGGTCAGCGTGATCATGTAGGGTTCTACCGCGACCTGCTTGTGCACACTGTGGCCCAGCAGCGCGTACTGATGGCCGGCCCGCGTGCCGCGCCGCTCGATCTTGAGGCCCTCGCCGGCCTTGACGTGGCTGGCGTCGCGCTGTTCCTCGAAACGCTGGAACAGGGCGGTGAACGGCACGTTGAGCGCCAGCGCTAGGTTCTTCAGGGTGGTGAGCGAGGGCGAGGTCAGTCCGTTTTCGATCTTCGAGAGCATGCCTGCGGAAAGACCCGCCAGAGAGGCTAGTTCGCCCACGGTCATGCCCAGCTTCTTGCGTTGCGTGCGGACCTGGGCGCCGATGGCGGCTTCCAGATTGCGCTCCTCGTTTGACCCGGCATGGGGATTCTGGGTCAATGCCGCCGCGTCGCCCGATGTCATGATTATTCCGCCTGTCGCCATCTTGCGCCAAGCGATAGCACGTCGGAGATTGGGCCTCTATCAGCTTTTGGGATCGGACACACGGCGGTAAAACGCCTCAATCACGTTGTAGGCGCCGAACGCAATCATTGCCAGGGCGAACCCCAGGTGCCCGAGAGAACTTCCAGGGCCTTCGCCATTCCACCCGCGCGCGCGGCGTCCGACTGCCATGCCGCCATCAGGGCAAGATAGGCGATGATCAGGACGCCGCCGCCGCGCGCAATCAAACCGAACTGACAGATCGGACGGAGCTTGCGCATGGTCTGCGCATCTGCATCGAAATACTTCTCGAAACCCGTCTTGAAGCCCTTGACTATGTGGGCGATGACAACGATGGCAACCGCGCCCACGAACCAGGGCCCCCTGGGGCTGCGCCATCAACTCCATGGCCCAGGACTGCTCTCCTTCGCCGCCCACCTGGCCGTCCGCGACGCCCAGAACGGCAATGCCGGCGAATACACCCGAGAGAAGGTAGACGAGCCCGCGTGCAGCGTATCCCGGCCGCGCCATGCTCTGTATATGTAATCCAATGTAATCCGGCCTTTTTTGCCACTATGTGTTCCTTTCAACCGCGAGGCACAAAGGGAACAACTCCGGGTCCACAAGCGTTCCTTGGAGCGGGAGGAAACATGATCTGGTTGCTTTTGCTGTTCGGTAGGATCGTGGTTCGCTCTGCGCAGGCGTGCCGTTGATCACAGCGAGCCAGCCGATCTCGGCGACGAGGGGCCGCTGGTCTCTCTCTGGCTAGTTCTGATTGCGCTCCTTACCCTTGCCGCATTCACCGTTCTGGTGTTGCTGCTTCTCGGAGGGCAAGCTTTCAGCGGTTTGGATTCACAAATCAACGCGGCGCTTACCTGGCTGCGCGGAGGCACGTCGCTGTACGTCGTCCTGTGGGTCACAAAGCTTGGCGACAGCGCAAGTCTGACGGCCGTTTCCCTGGTTGGCACCGGGCTTCTCCTGCTGGCGCGCCGGGTTCCCGTCGTATGGGGGCTCTGGACCACCATGCCTGTGCGCACACATCATGACCTGGGCGGGCAAGTTCCTGATCGCGCGCGACCGGCTCGAGTTCCTGACCGTGGAAGCGACCCTCTCGCCGTCCTTTCCCAGTGCGCACTCGGCCGGCGCCATGGCGGTCTATGCCTTTGTCGCCTGGCTCTGGCGCGCACCACAAGCAGGTCCTCAATATGATACGATATCACCTAATGCCACCATCATGGTCATCGGATGTGTGGCGATGAGCCGTGTGGTTCTCTCCGTCCACTTCGCCACCGACATCGTGGCCGGGCTTTGTATCGGGATCGGCGTGGCGCTGACGCGGGAGATGGAACACCGGCAAACGGTCCGGTAGCGGCGATGAATTCGCAATCAGAGCGAATCGTCAGCCATGTGCCCCGGTGTGATGCGGCACGCGACCGGTCCTTCGGGGCTCTGGCGCACCATGAAATGCACCGCCATGCCTTGCGTGATTGGCATCAGTTCCGCAGTCTCGGTCTCGTCCAAGCGGAACACAACCTCGGCTCCGCCGTTGCTAGGGCGCACAAAACCGTACCGTTTGGCCCCACTATACCAGACAATCTCACCGTTCATGCGATGACGTTTCGCGGTGGTCGCCCATCAAGTCAAGCGGCATGCCCTCCTAATTTTGGGAATTGTCGGCCGGCCACTCCCGGAAGGCCGGCACTAGGGACTTGCTCGGGCGGCGCGAAAACACTTGCTCTTGCGCGCTCCATGACTATGATCGCGTCGCCTTGAAGCATGGCCTTCCGGGCAATTGACAGGGTGGGCCATCGGCCCACTTTTTTGTTTGGGACGTTGGTTTGTCCGTTTTTGTTGGTTCGGTCACCTGCTTGTGCGTGAGGTCTTTGCCGACGATCCGGACCCGGCTTCGCGCGCGGGGCTGGATGAAAAGATGAGCCTTGCGGACGAAATCGAGGGTCTGATCAACCCGACCATCGAAGCGATGGGCTACCGGGTGGTGCGTGTGAAGATGTTCGCTGCGCCCGAACGGACCCTGCAGGTGATGGCCGAACGCGCGGATGGCTCAGCCGTCGTGGTTGACGACTGCGCGACGATCAGCAGGGTCGTTTGGGCCGTGCTGGATGTCGAGGATCCGATCCCGGGCAAGTACGACCTGGAGGTCAGTTCCACGGGCATCGACCGGCCGTTGGTGCGGCTGGAGGATTTTGACCGGTTCGTGGGGTTCGAAGCCGTCGCGACGGTCGATCCGGCCCAGGACGGGCAGCGCCGGTTTCGCGGCAGGCTGCTCGGCGTTGTGGACGGAAAGATACGGTTTGCGTTGAAGGACGATCGCACGGTCGATCTCTCCTTCGAGGCCATCGATGAGGCCAAGCTGGTCCTGACCGATGGGTTGGTAAAGACGATGACGCCGCCCAAGGGCGGGCAAGACGAGGAAGTGGAGTAGGATATGGCAGCCACGGAAGCAGTCGGAACGGTCGCGTATCAGGAGTTGATCCAGGTCGCCGACGCCGTTGCGCGCGAAAAGGGCATCGAACGCGAAACCGTGGTCGAGGCCATGGAGCAGGCAATCCAGCACGCCGGCAAACGCAAGTACGGCCACGAACTTGACATCCGCGCCGAGATCGACCGCCAGACCGGCGCCGTGCTGCTGCAGCGCTTCATCGAGGTCGTCGAGGAGGTCGAGGTGCCCAGCGCCCAGGTCACACTGGGCGAGGCCAGGAAACAGAACGAGGTTGCCCAGCTTGGCGACTTCATCGCCGAAACCCTTCCCCCCATCGAATTCGGCCGCATTGCCGCCCAGACCGCCAAGCAGGTCATCGTGCAGAAGGTGCGCGAAGCCGAGCGCGAGCGTCAGTACGCCGAATACAAGGACCGTATCGGCGAGATCATCAACGGTCTGGTCAAGCGGCCCGAACACGGCAACTGGGTCATTGATCTGGGCAAGGCCGAAGCCATGCTGCGCCGCGACGACTGCCTGCCGCGCGAGATTCTGCGCCGCGGCGACCGCGTGCGCTCCTATATATATGACGTGCGCCAGGAACCCCGGGGCCCGCAGATTTTCATCAGCCGCACCCACCCGCAGTTCATGGCCAAGCTGTTCGCCCAGGAAGTGCCCGAGATTTATGACGGCATCATTGAGATCAAGGCCGTGGCGCGCGATCCCGGCAGCCGCGCCAAGATCGCGGTGATATCCAACGACAGCTCGATCGATCCCGTGGGCGCCTGCGTAGGCATGCGCGGCAGCCGTGTCCAGGCCGTGGTGAGCGAACTAGGCGGCGAGAAGATCGACATCATTCCCTGGTCGCCCGATACCGCGACCTTCGTTGTGAACGGCCTGCAGCCCGCCGAGGTGACCAAGGTCGTGATGGACGAGGACGATCGGCGTATGGAAGTCGTGGTGCCTGACGATCAGCTTTCTCTGGCCATCGGGCGGCGCGGGCAGAACGTGCGCCTGGCCTCTCAACTGGTCGGCTGGGACATCGACATCATGACCGAAACAGACGAGAGCGAGCGCCGTATCGAGGAAATGCGCGTGCGTTCCGAGCATCTGATGGGTGCGCTCGACGTTGACGACGTGCTCGCACGTCTCCTGGTGACCGAAGGTTTCAGCGAGGCCGACGAGGTCGCCTATGTCCCCGTCGAGGAACTGGCCGGGATCGACGGTCTGGACGAAGCCATCGCGCAGGAACTGCAGAACCGCGCGCTCGCTTATATAGAGGAGCGCAACCAGCAGATGGATACGCGCCGCCGCGAACTGGGCGTCGAGGACGCGATTGCCGAAATCGAGGGCCTGACTCCTTCGATGGTCGTTCAGCTCGGCGAAAAGGGCATCAAGACGATCGACGATCTCGGCGATCTGGCGAGCGACGAACTGCTCAAGGACTACCTGCCCGACAGCTACCTCAACATGGACGAGGCCAACGCCATTATCATGGCCGCGCGCGCACACTGGTTCGCCGATGAGGAGCAGCCGGCCGAGGAAGCAGGCGGAGAGGAAACCGAGGAGGAAACGGCATCCTGAACACGGCCACCATCATGACGCAGACTGAGAAGAGCGGCGGAGAGCGCCGCTGCCTCGCCTCTGGCGTGTCGCGCGACAAGGACGGTCTGATTCGGTTTGTTTTGAGCCTGGACGGCAGCGTCGTGCCCGATCTCGCCGAGCGTTTGCCCGGGCGGGGCGTCTGGGTGAGCGCCGATGGCGAGGCGGTTCGCCACGCCATGGCCAAGGATCTGTTCTCGCGCGGCTTCAAGGCGCGCGCGCTGGCCGATGCCGATCTCGATCGCTTGGTCGAAAGCCGCCTTCTGGCGCGCGTGATCGATCTTCTGGCCTTGGCGCGGCGCGCCGGTGAGGCTGTGACGGGGTTTGAAAAGTGCCGCGCGCTCCTGGGCCGCGGTGACACGGTGTTGCTGCACGCCCGCGATGGTTCTATGGACGGGTTGGCGAAACTGGCCGGTGCGGCCCACCAAGATGTGATCCGCGTTCTGGACGGGGTTGAACTGGGTTCGCCTTTCGGCCGCCCCTCGGCGGTGCATGTTGCCGTGATGCCCGGCGGGCTCGCGGATGGAATCAAGCGTGAATGTTCCCGGTTAGAAGGGTTTCGCAGCCCGGCCGGTGTTTGGAAGGACGGACGGTAGTCATGGCAGATACAGACGACAGCGATAAGAATTTGAAAACGCTGAGTCTCGGCCGCTCCGGGCGGCTGGGGCTGAAGAGGACCATTGATGGCGGTCAGGTTCGCCAGAGCTTTAGCCACGGCCGATCCAAATCGGTTGCGGTCGAGATCAAGAAGCGCCGCGTCATCCGCCCCGGCCGTTCCGAGCAGGAGACGCCCGAACGCGCGATCGAAAAGGCTCCCGATCCCGCGCACGAGCCTGAAAAGACCGAGGCCAAGGCGCCCGAGTCCAAGCCGCGCGGCGCGCGCGCCTCCATGATCCTGAAGGACCTCACCAACGAGGAGCGCGAGGGCCGCTTGCGCGCGTTGGAACAGGCGCGCAAGGCCGATGAGGAAGCACGCAGGCAAGCCGAGATCGACGCCAAGGAACAGGCCGAACGGGAAGAACGCGATGCTGCCGAGCGCGCCGAGAATGAGAAGCGCGAGAAGGAAGAAGAGGTCCGTCGCGAACGCGACGAAGAAGCCCGCCTGCGCGCCGAGGAACAGGCCCAGCGGCTGGTTAGGAAGCAGAGCGACCCCGAGGTCGATTTTGCACCCAGCGAACCTGACCCATCCAAACCGTCCAACGACGATGATGACGGTGAAACGCGCAAGGGCAAACGCGACAAGCGTTCGCCGCTGGCATCCAAGAATCGCGGCGACCGCCGCCGCCGCGGCAAGTTGACTGTCGCTCAGGCGCTTTCGGGCGATGGCGAACAGGACCGCGCGCGCAGTCAGGCCGCGGCCAAGCGCGCGCGCGACAAACTTCGCGCGCAGCAGGCCGGACAGCAGTCCTCGACCGCGCCGGCCAAGAAGTTCGTGCGCGAGGTGACGATTCCCGAAGCCATCACCGTGGGCGAACTGGCCAACCGCATGGCCGTGCGCGGCGGCGAGCTGGTCAAGAAGCTGATGGAAATGGACCAGATGGTCACCATCAACCAGACCATTGACGCCGATACCGCCGAGTTGCTGGTCGAGGAATTCGGCCTGAAAGTCAACCGTGTTTCAGCCGCCGACGTGGAGGTCGGCCTGAAGCAGGACGATGATCCCGACGAGCTGAAGAAGTCGCGCCCGCCGGTCGTGGCCATCATGGGCCATGTCGACCACGGAAAGACGTCGCTGCTCGATGCCCTGCGCAAGACCGACGTAGTCGGCGGTGAAGCCGGCGGCATCACCCAGCACATCGGCGCCTATCAGGTGAAGCTGCCCGGCGGCGACCGGATTTCGTTCCTCGATACGCCGGGTCATGCCGCCTTTACGGCGATGCGTGCGCGGGGTGCGAGCGTGACCGACATCGTCATTCTGGTCGTGGCGGCCGACGATTCAGTCATGCCCCAGACGCGCGAAGCGATCGACCATGCCAAGGCGGCCAACGTGCCGATCATCGTGGCGATCAACAAATGCGACGTGCCCGGCGCCAACCCCGACAAGGTGCGCCAGGACCTGCTGCAGCACGAACTGGTCGTCGAGGAAATGGGCGGCGACATCCTCAACGTCGAGGTCTCCGCGCTGAAGGGCACCGGTCTCGACAAGCTGGAAGAGAACATCCTGCTCCAGGCCGAGCTTCTGGAACTCAAGGCCAATCCGAACCGCGCAGCCGAAGGCATTGTGGTGGAAGCCAAGCTGGAAAAGGGTCGGGGCGCGGTCGCAACCATGCTGGTCCAGCGCGGCACGCTGAAAGTCGGCGATATGGTCGTAGCCGGCAAGGAATGGGGCCGCATCCGCCTGCTGATCGATGACCACGGCAAGAAGGCTAAGAAGGCGGGACCCTCGGTGCCGGTCGAGGTGCTGGGCCTTTCGGGCACACCGGTTGCGGGCGATGAGTTCGTCGTCGTCGAAAACGAAAAGCGCGCCCGGGAGATCAGCGCCTATCGCGAAGAACAGGAACGCCAGGATAAGCTCACCTCTGTGGGCCGCAGTTCGGTCGAACAACTCTTTGCCAACATCGCGGCCGGTTCGGCCGAGGAACTGCCGCTGGTCATCAAGGCCGACGTGCACGGTTCCGCCGAGGCGATCTCCCACAGCCTGGAGCAGATGGGCACCGACGAGGTCAAGCCGCGCATCTTGGTTTCGGCCGTGGGTGGTGTGAGCGAGAGCGACGTGACGCTGGCCAAGGCGTCCGACGCCATAATTCTGGCTTTTAACGTGCGCGCCAACAGCCAGGCGCGCCAGCTGGCCGAGAAGGAAGGCGTGGAGCTGCGCTATTACCGCATCATCTATGAACTTCTGGATGACGCCAAAGCCATGCTTTCGGGAATGCTGGCACCCTCGACTCACGAAAAGGTGCTCGGTGCCGCCCAGGTTCTCGAGACCTTCGAGATCTCCAAGGTCGGCCGCATCGCCGGTTGCCGCGTCATGGACGGTCTGGTGCGCCGCAGCGCCCGCGTGCGCCTGCTGCGCGACGGCCAGATCATGTTCGACGGCGCGATGAAATCGCTGCGCCACCACAAGGACGAGGTGCGTGAGATCAAGCAGGGCAGTGAGTGCGGCATCCAGCTCGACGGCTACCACGACATCGAAGTCGGCGACGAGATCGAAGCCTATGAGATGACCGAGGTCGCCCGCAGCCTGGATGATTAATTTGTCTAGCCTCAGTCGCCGGCACTTGCTCCGCAGGCTGCTTCGGGAATGCGTCATGACGAGATCCCGGATAACCGCACTGCGGTTTCCGGGATGACACCCCTTGGGATGGTGAGTGGTCGGGAGGCCCTTTATGGGCCGAAAGGGCCCATCGTGAATCCGACCCAACCTATAAAGCGCTGTTCAGATCGCAGGCCCGTGGGCGTGCCTGCGATCTGAACAGCGGCGCGTAAAGCCAAACGAGCGGAGCGAGTGCCGGCGACAGAAGCTAGAAGACAAAGCGGAGCATGCGCCCGGCGCTTGAGGGATCAGACAACCAGCAAAGCAAACCATGGCTAAGAGAAAGAATGCACCTCCGGGACAGCGCCAGCTTCGCGTCGGCGAAGAGGTCCGACATGTTCTTTCGGAACTCTTCGCCCGTGGCGAGGTGCATGACAGCGCCCTGGCCAGCCGCGCGATCACGATTTCCGAAGTGCGCATGAACTCGGATCTGCGTCATGCGACCTGTTTCGTCATGTCGCTTGGCGGTGAAGATGTCGAGGAGGTCCTGGCGGGTTTCAAACGCGCCGCGCCGTTCCTGCGCGGCGAGGTCGGCCGGCGCATCCGCCTGCGTCTGGTGCCCGAACTCAGCTTCAAGCCCGATCTTAGTTTCGATCACGCCCAGCGCATCGATGAGCTTCTCAAAGGCACGGATGACGTTTGAGACCCATGGCGCGTAGGCGCAAGGGCAAGAAGGTCGACGGCTGGATCATCGTCGACAAGCCTGCCGGCATGACCTCCACCCAGGTCATCGGGCGCGTCCGGCGTGCCACACAGGCGGTCAAGCTGGGCCATGGCGGCACGCTCGATCCCGAAGCGACCGGCCTGCTGCCGATCGCCTTGGGCAAGGCGACCAAGACCATTCCCTGGTGCCAGGACGGCGCGAAGGTCTATGGGTTCACGGTGCGTTGGGGCGTCGA
The DNA here is from genome assembly GCA_965204785.1 of Alphaproteobacteria bacterium. Lineage (GTDB taxonomy): Bacteria > Pseudomonadota > Alphaproteobacteria > SP197 > SP197 > SP197. The sequence continues at coordinate 2,941,882 of OZ242015.1, forward strand.
GACGACCACCCACGACACAGAAGGCGAGGTGACGGCCGAATGTCCGGTGCGGCCGACGCGCGAGGCTATCGAGGCCGCGTTGCCCGCCTTCACAGACGTCATCACGCAGATTCCGCCGGTGTTTTCCGCCCTAAAGATCGATGGCGAACGCGCCTACGATCTCGCCCGGCGCGGCGAAACGCCGGAGATGAAGCCCCGTCAGGTGACCGTCGAGCGGCTCATCCTGAGCGATGTTCCCTGCCCCGATCATGCCTGCTTCGAGGTCGTCTGCGGCAAGGGCACCTATGTCCGGGCGCTGGGCAGGGATCTGGCGCACCATCTGGGCACGGTGGGCCATGTTTCGGCCTTGCGCCGCACGCGGGTTGGGCCTTTTACCGAGGCGATGGCGATTTCGGTGGATAAACTCGGCCAATATGTTAAGAAACCGCTGCCTTCCGGGGTGCTTTTGCCCGTGGAGACAGCGCTGGACGACATCCCGGCGCTCGCCGTCACGGAGACCCGGGCCCAACTGCTTCGGCAGGGACAGTCGGTCGAGGCTCCCGAAGGTTGCAACGGCACCGTTCAGGTCCATGACGCCCAAAGTCTTGTCGCACTAGGCGAGGTTGCGGGCGGCATCCTGAAACCGTTGCGTGTTTTCAACCTGAACGAAAAGAGAGGCCACGATGTCGATAACGGCTGAACGCAAGACCGAAATCATCAAGGAATTCGGGCGTGATACAGACGACACCGGTTCGCCCGAGGTACAGGTCGCGATCCTCACGGAACGCATCGCCAACCTCACCGAACATTTCAAGACACACCGCAAGGACAAGCATTCACGCCGCGGCCTGCTGATGTTGGTCAGCCGCCGCCGCTCCCTGCTGGACTATCTGCGGGGTGTAAACGAAGAGCGCTATCAGGCGCTCATCAAGACACTCGGCATCCGGCGTTGATCGAACCACGGCGGGGGTGCGGCAACGTGTCTCCGTTGGTGTTTCGACAGCAAGAGACCGGATGACGCCGAGCAGACACGGCAGTTCCGTGTGGCGCCCATGGGGGGCGTCATGAAACCGACGTTCACGATGAACAACCGATTCACAGGCAGTCTGGCCGCATACGGGGGCCGGGATTCGTGTCTGATATGAACGAACTGCCGTTTGATCCGTAGGAAGAGGAAGAGAAAACGCACATGTTTACCATTCACACGAAAGAACTTGTCTGGGGCGGGCGCAAGCTGACGCTCGAAACCGGACGCATTGCCCGCCAGGCCGATGCGGCCGTGCTGGCGACTTATGGCGAAACCACCGTGCTGTGCACGGCGGTAGCCCAGAAGCAGCCCAAAGAGGGCATCGACTTTTTCCCGCTCACAGTGAACTACCAGGAAAAGGCGTTCGCGGCGGGCAAGATCCCCGGCGGCTTCTTCAAGCGTGAAGGCCGCCCGGCGGAAAAGGAGACCCTGGCTTCGCGCATCATCGACCGTTCAATCCGTCCGCTGTTTGCGCCGGGTTTCCGCAACGAAACCCAGGTGATCTGCACCGTGCTGAGCCACGACCTGGAGAACGATCCCGATATCGTCGCCCTGGTCGGCGCCTCGGCCGCACTCACCCTTTCGGGCATTCCCTTCATGGGCCCCATCGGCGGCGCGCGCGTAGGTTACATCGACGACGAATATGTCATCAACCCGACGCTTGAGCAGATGGCCGACACCAAGCTCGATCTCGTCGTCGCCGGACGCGCCGACGCGGTCATGATGGTCGAATCGGAAGCCCACGAGCTTTCCGAGGAGGTCATGCTGGGTGCCGTGATGGCGGCCCAGGAGGGTTTCCAGCAGGTCATCCAGGCGATCATCGAACTCGCCGAGGCCTGCGCCAAGGACCCCTGGGACATCCCCGAGCCGGAAGACCACAGCGCGCTGGAAGCCAAAATCGAAGAGCTTTGCGGCGAAGCGCTGTCCGAGGCCTTCAAGGAGCCCGAGAAGATGGCACGCCAGGACAAGGTCGCCGCGGCCAAGCAGATCGCGAGGGATCACTTCGCCGACGACGAAAACGTCCTCGACGGCCTGCTTTCGGCCCTTTTGAAGAAGATTGAGAAGCACACCCTGCGTGAAGCCACGCTTTCGAGGGGTATCCGCGTCGACGGCCGCGATACCAAGACCGTGCGCCCGATCGTCTCGGAGGTGGGTGTTCTCTCGCGTTCGCACGGTTCGGCGCTTTTTACCCGCGGCGAAACCCAGGCGCTGGTCACGACCACGCTGGGCACCGGCCAGGACGAGCAGATCATGGACGCGCTCGAGGGCGAGTACCGCGAGCACTTCATGCTGCACTACAACTTCCCGCCCTATTCAGTCGGTGAAGCCTCGTTCATGCGCTCGCCCGGCCGCCGCGAAATCGGCCACGGCAAGCTGGCATGGCGCGCCCTGCGTCCCCTGCTGCCTGCCAAGGAAGACTTCCCCTATACCATCCGCATCGTTTCGGAGATCACCGAATCGAACGGTTCGTCCTCCATGGCGACGGTGTGCGGTGGGTCGCTCGCCATGATGGATGCCGGCGTGCCGTTGAAGCGGCCCTGCGCGGGCATCGCGATGGGCCTGATCAAGGAAAACGACCGTTATGCCGTTCTGTCGGACATCCTGGGTGACGAAGACCACCTGGGCGACATGGACTTCAAGGTCGCCGGCACCGATCAGGGCATCACCAGCCTGCAGATGGACATCAAGATCGCTGGGATCACTGAGGAGATCATGAAGGTAGCGCTTGGTCAGGCCAGGGACGGACGCATGCACATCCTGGGCGAAATGGGCAAGGCGATCGGTGCGGGACGCGAGTCGATCTCCGACTTCGCCCCGCGCATCACCACCATGCAGATCCCGACCGACAAAATCCGCGACATCATCGGCCCGGGCGGCAAGATGATCCGCGAGATCACCGAGACCTCGGGCACCAAGATCGACATCGACGACGATGGCACCCTGAAGATCGCGTCGGCCGACCAGACCGCCACGGACACGGCCATCGCCATGATCCGCGACATCGTGGCCGAGCCCGAGATCGGCGAGATCTACGACGGCAAGGTCGTCAAATGCATGGACTTCGGCGCCTTCGTGAACTTCATCGGCAAGCGCGACGGCCTAGTGCACATTTCCGAACTGGCCGAAGGCCGGGTCGGTCAGGTGACCGACGTCGTCAAGGAAGACGACATGGTCAAGGTCAAGGTTCTGGGCATCGACGACCGCGGCAAGATCAAGCTCTCCATGCGGGTTATCGACCAGGAGACGGGCGAAGACATCTCCGCCCAGATCGCCGAGCGTGACGCGCAGCGCCGTGCCGAGCGGGATGCCCGCAAGGCCGAAGGTGGCGGTGGCGACGACAAGGGTGGCGAGGGCCGTCCGCGCCGGCGTCGCCCGCGGAACGACGACTGATCCGGTGTAAGCTGAGCCGTGCCAGCCCACTCCCCCACCCACGAGCGTACCCTTGCTGGGTGGCCGGGTGAGCTGGTGCAGTTTCTGCACTTGCAGATTATAAGTGGGCGCGGCCGGACGGCGAACTTCCGCCATCCGGCCGTTGCCGTTATGCTGTTTGTTCTAAATGATGGGACAGAGTGTGAAACCGCTCAACGCCATTCGAATTTCAGGTCGTGAGGTACTGCCATTGGTTGAAGGCGGCAAGGGTATCGCCGTCTCCAATGGCGAAAGTTCCGGCGCCTGGTCGGCCTGCGGCGGTGTCGGTACGTTTTCTGGCGTCAATGCCGACTTCCGCGGCGACAATGGCGAGATTGTCGAACAGGTCTATCACGGCAAGAGCCGCCGCGACCGTCACGAAGAACTGGTCGCCTACGGCATCAAGGGCGGTATTCATCAGGCCCAGGTGGCCCATGAGCTCTCCGGCGACGAGGGCGTCATCCACATGAACGTGCTGTGGGAGATGGGCGGTTGCGAACGCATCCTCCACGGCGTCCTCGAAGGGGCCAAGGGGCTCGTCAACGGCGTGACCTGCGGTGCGGGCATGCCTTACAAGATGGCCCAAATCTGCGCCGAATACGGCGTTTTCTATTATCCCATCATCTCTTCGGCCCGCGCCTTCCAGATTCTCTGGAAACGCGCCTACCACCGCTTCCCCGAATGGCTGGGCGGCGTGGTTTATGAAGATCCTTGGCGCGCGGGCGGCCACAACGGGCTCTCCAACGTCGAAGATCCCAACGAGCCCGAAGACCCGCTCCCCCGGGTCGCCGCGCTGCGCAAGGTCATGATTGAGTGCGGCCTGGACGAAACGCCCATCGTCATGGCCGGCGGCGTGTGGCGCATCGACGAGTGGGAAGACTGGCTCGACAATCCCGAGATCGGGCCGATCTGCTTCCAGTTCGGCACCCGCCCGCTGCTCACCAAGGAAAGTCCGATTTCCGATACCTGGAAACGGCGCCTGCCGACGCTGCGCGAAGGCGAGATTTATCTCAACCGTTTCAGCCCGACCGGCTTCTATTCCTCGGCGGTGGAAAACAGCTTCCTGATGGAGTTGAAGAACCGCAACGAACGCCAGGTCGCCTATTCCACCGAAGAGGTCGGCGACCACATCGTCGAGTTCAAGTTCGGCCCGCGCGGGCGCAGCGTCTGGCTGACCGAACACGACGAAGTCCATGTGAGGGACTGGCTCAGCGCCGGATTCACCGAACCTCTGAAGACGCCCGACTCGACGCTGGTCTTCGTCACGCCGGAGAAATCGCGCCAGATCCGCACCCACCAGATCGAATGCATGGGCTGCCTTTCCCAGTGTCGGTTCTCGAACTGGAAGTGCGATGAAAGCGGCACGACCGGCAAGAAGCCCGATCCGCGCAGCTTCTGCATCCAGAAGACCCTGCAGAGCATCAGCCACAGCGACGACATCGAAACCCAGCTGATGTTTGCTGGCCACAACGCCTTCCACTTCGCCAGCGATCCCTGGTACGCTGACGGCTTCGTGCCCACCGTGGCACAGTTGATGGAACGCTTGCAGACCGGCCAGTAAGCGGCCCCGATTCGGTAGATTAGAGAACCTTTCCCGGATTCATGATCCCGGCGGGATCGAGCACCTGTTTGGCCGCGCGCATGGTCTCCAGCATCCTCGGCTGACCAAGCCTCGCCAGATGGGCGCGTTTTTCTAGGCCGATGCCGTGCTCAGCGCTGAACGAGCCGCCGATGGCCTGCAGGCCATCGAACATGGCTTGATCAATGACATCGTCCACGCCGGGACACGAAACCAAGGCGGTGACGCCGTCCTGGTCTTCGGGCACCAGGTCCAGCACCGCGCCGGTGACGATGCCCAGCGTGCCTTCCGCGCCGATCAGGAGCTGCTTTGGGTCGTAACCTTTGTTGGCCTTCACGACCCGCTTCAGGTCCGAGAGCGCCCGACCGTCGAGCTGTCGCGCGCAGCCAGATCAATGCCGGTGGAAAGGCCATGCTCTCCCGCGGCGTTCTGTACGGCCGAGAGCACGACGCCCGCCTCAATGAGCGCGGTGCCGCCGGCAACGTCGACATCCACGGTCCGGTTCATGTGCGTCATGGCGATCACCACCTGCCCCGGGAACGATTACGGCATCCGCCAGTCCCGTACGTCCGCCCTGTGGGACGGGGGACGCCATGTTCGGCGCACAAACGCACGAGCGCGGAGACCTGTTCGGTGGAGGTCGGAGTGACCACGATATCAGCGTCCAGGTTCTTCTTGTTGATGCTGGAATCGAGTATCTCGCTTACGTTGCCTGTGCGCAGATCGCAGGGTTCCACCGCGGGGGCCAGCGCATCCAGGAAGTCTTTGGAGAGGGTTGTCATGAGCGAAGTGTGGCCCGGTCCGCTGCTGCGTGGTAGGGGCATTCTTTCACCGTCGTGAAGAGAATCGATGCCGTCTTCCATTGTCGTGACAGGGACTGCCGGGTTTTTCGGCTCCTGGGTCGTCAAACAGTTGCTCGACGAGGGATGAGAGGTCACGGCCTTCGACCGCAAGGTCGACGACGCGAAACTCCGGCGCATCGCCAGTGACGCTGCCGCGGACATGGCCACCTGGCATGGCGGCGACATCGCCGACCCCGAGATCATCGGACACGTCCATCGGCAACGTAGACCCGACCGCGTGATTCATCTGGCAGCCGTCCTGCCCGGTGTGCAAGAACAACCCCGTCATGGGCGCGCGCATCAATGTGATCGGCCACATCGATGCCATGGAGGCCGCGGCCATGTCGTCTATGGCCACCACCGGCCGCGCGCGACGGCGCGCTGTTCACGGTCTACGGCACCTTCAAGCACTGGAACGAGGAGTTCAGCGCCACGCGCTGGCGCGACCGGGGCATCGCCAGCATCGGATTACGCCCGCCGTCGTCTACGGTCCCGGGCGCGAGGTCGGCGCGACGGCCTTCGTCAACGCCGCGATCGAGGATTCGGTGGCCGGAAGGCCTCATCAACTCACCACCCGCTGGCGCCATAGGGTGGAGTATGTCAAGGAAATCGCCGATGCGTTCTGCAAATGCGCGGGCCCTGGAGGTCGAGGGCGCACACGCCTGCGACATGACCACCGAGGTCACCGACGAAAACGATCTCATTGCGGTTCTGGAAAATCAGGTGCCGGGCTGCCAAATTCACCTGCCGGAGGATGATGCCGGGTTCCGCGAACCGATCCCGTCGGACACCGGCCCGCTGGAGGCCCTGGTCGGACCGCGCAACCATGTCAGCCTTGACGAAGGCGTGGCGCATCGCGGTGATGCGCGGATGACATATGGGGGTTCATGGCGTGCCGCTTGAACCCGCCCGCAACTTTGTAGTAATTCTAGTTATCGACACCACATACTCGGTCATGACCCACACCATCGCCATTCCCCAGAAAGACCTTCGCCAGCGTCTGCGCGATGCCGGACTACGGCTCACACGCCAGCGTGAGGAGCTTGCCGGCCTGCTGTTTGCCGAGGGCGATCGGCATGTCACGGCCGAGGTTCTGCACCGCGAAGCCTTTCAGGACGGCATCCAAGTCTCATTGGCCACTGTTTACAACACGCTTCATCAATTCACCCAGGCCGGGCTGCTGCGCGAGATCGTGGTCGATTCTGGGCGCGCCTATTTCGACACAAAAACTAGGCCGCACCATCATTTTTACAACACGGAAAGTCAGGATCTGATGGATATACCTGCCGATGGCGTTGTGGTTGGCAACCTTCCCGTGCCTCCCAGCGGAACGGAGATCGAAGGCGTGCATGTCGTGATCCGGATTACGCCGCGCGGGCCCTGATTCCTGCGCGTTTTTGACGCTGATTTTTCTGCGCCAGCCTTGAAAGTTTTTTAGAAATATTCTAAGTAGAAGTCCGTGGGGCTGCTCATCGTTCCACCATGTCAGTTCAACCGTCGCGGCACATCAATGCTGCGACATGGCAGTCCCTCAAAAAGGGGCGTCAACGGATAAGGGAGAAACCCATGTCGCTTGCAGGCAGCAAGACCGAAGACAATCTCAAAGCAGCCTTTGCCGGCGAAAGCCAGGCCAACCGCCGTTACCTCTATTTCGCACAAAAGGCCGACGTGGAAGGCTACAACGATGTTGCCGCAGTGTTCCGTTCGACCGCGGAAGGCGAAACCGGCCACGCCCACGGCCATCTGGAATTCTTAGAAGAGACCGGCGATCCGGCCACAGGCGAGCCCATCGGATCGACCGACAAGAACCTGAAAGCCGCCGTTGCCGGCGAAACTCACGAATACACCGACATGTATCCGGGCATGGCGCGCACCGCGCGGGATGAAGATTTCGACGAGATCGCCGACTGGTTCGAGACGCTCGCCAAGGCCGAGAAGAGCCACGCTGGACGTTTCCAGAAGGCGCTCGATACCCTGAACGACTGATCCGGACGATATAGTCCGTCCGCCCCCGCTGAGGAGGGGCGGACGGTTCCGGACTGGACTTCTGAACATTCTTGCAAGGGTACGCGAGGCGTCTGCGACACGGCGCCACGAGCCCTGATGGTGTGCCGCCCCACAAAAGGTCAGGCGACAAGACCGGAGTATAGAGATCATGAGCGCTCGTGAAGGCAGCCTGGACGCGCCAACCCGCAATACGCTCGACTGGGAGGCTCCTTCGTTCACCGATGCGGAAAAGATCGATGCCGAAATGCACCGTGTCTTCGATATATGTCACGGCTGCCGCCGCTGTTTCAATTTGTGCGATTCGTTTCCGCGGCTTTTCGATCTGATCGACGAATCGGAAAGCGGCGAACTCGATACCGTCGACTCGAAGGACTTCCAGACCGTGGTCGACGCTTGCACGTTCTGCGACATGTGCTTCATGACGAAGTGCCCCTATGTCCCGCCTCACGAATTCGATCTCGATTTCCCGCATCTGATGCTGCGCGCCCGCACGGCGGAGTTCCAGCGCGGCGAGGTCGGCTTTGTCGACCGCAAGATCGCCGAGACCGACGCCAACGGAAAACTCGGCACGACCTTTTCGCCCATCGCCAATTGGGCCTGCCGGAAGGACAACAAGCTGACCCGCCCGGTGATGGAAATGGTCGCCGGCATTGATGCCAAGGCCGAATTGCCGAAATTCAATCCGAAGAGTCTGGTCGATCAAGCCAAGAACGATCCCATCGCGCCCAACAGGCAAGCACCTGCCCATGGCCGCAAGGCCGTGATTTACGCGACCTGTTTTTCCAACTGGAACGATGCCGTGATCGGTGAGGCCTCGCGCCGCCTGCTTGCCCACAACGGTGTCGAAACCGAGGTGGTGCACCCGGCATGCTGTGGCATGCCCAAGTTGGAGCAGGGCGACTTGGCCGAGGTGACCCAGCGCGCCAAGCAAGTCGCCGCCGCCCTGCTGCCTTATGTCGACAAGGGCTGGGACGTGGTGGCGTTGGTGCCCAGTTGCGCGCTGATGATGAAGTTCGAATGGCCGCTGATCGTGCCCGGTGACCCCGATATCCAGCGCTTGGCGCAAGCGACCCGCGATGTCAGTGAATACGTCATAGAGACTTCCAAGAAGGAAGGCCTCGTCGAAGGCATGAAACCCATCGACGTGCCGGTCACGCTGCATATAGCCTGTCACGCGCGTGCCCAGAACATGGGTGCGAAGGCCGTTGAAATGCTGCGGCTGATCCCCGACTCCAACATCAACGTGGTTGAGCGCTGCTCGGGCCACGGCGGCGCATGGGGTATCAAGAAAGAGACCTTCGAAATGGGCATGAAGGTCGGCAAACCCGTCATGCGCAACACCGCGAAACACGATCCCGAAGGCGCCGGCTACGTGGTGTCGGAATGCCCGCTGGCCAGCCTTCACATCCGTCAGGGCGTGGAGGAAATGGATGGCCGTGACGCACCACCGCCAGCGGCTGCACATCCCATCCAGCTCCTCGCCAAGGCCTATGGCCTTGAAGGCGCGCCCGCCTGAAACGAGAGGATGCAACAAGGAAGATGACAGCCATGACCAAGATCACCCGTGACGACATCATCGACTTGGAAACCTATACCGCGGCGCGCAAAGAACACCGCGTCCGCGCGCGTGAGATCAAGCGCGACCGACGCGTGGATGTCGGCCCCTATGTCTCGTTCTATTTTGAGAACCGCGAGACCATGTTGCTGCAGATCCAGGAGATGCTTTATATTGAGAAAGGCGGCGAGGCCCAGATTCCCAACGAGCTGGAAGCCTACAACCCACTCGTGCCGGAGGGCCGCGACTTGCGCTGCACCATGATGATCGAGATCGACGACGAGGCACGCCGCGAAAGAACCCTGCGCCAGCTTGGCTGGATCGACGAGAAGATTATCCTGCGTGTCGGCGAACACGTCATCTCCGTCGAGCCACTTCAGGAAACCGAGCGCAACACGCCCGACGGCAAGACCAGCAGTGTGCATTTCCTGATCTTCCGATTCGACGATGCTGCCGCCGCCGCTTTCCACGATGAGAGCCTGCGCGCCTCGCTGGAGATCGAACACGAGAACTATGGCCACAGCGCCGCCATCTCCGGCGCGACCCGACATTCGCTGGCGGCCGACCTCGACTAATACCAACGGCCGAAGAGCTTGACTCATCGACCGTTGGAGAGCCGCAACCGCGGCCCTGCCGCGTATGCGGCGTGAGCCAAGGGATACGGACGCATCCCGCCCGGCACCTGAGAGCGCCTTAAAGGCGAACCGATGGGTTCGTCATTAAGGCCGTTGGTATAACCCCACCGCCTTGCCGCATGGCGAGCGGTCGGGGCATAGTCGGAGCGTGGAAACGCCGAAGCCATCAGCGCGCGAACAACTCCAGGCTGCGATTCATCGCTTTCAGGGCGGCGACCGCAGCGGTGGCCTGTCGGCTTGCCGTGCGCTGGTCGAGGCCAATCCGGACGATGGCGAGGGCCATTACGCCCTTGCCCTGATGCTGCTGCAATCGGGTGACCTTGAAGGCGGCGTCGCCGAACTCGACCGGCTGCTCGCCGCGGGTCTCGAATGCGCCGATGCGCTGGCCCAGCAGGGGTGCTGCAAGACTGAGGCTGGGAGAAATCGCAGGCGCTGCCTCGGACCTCGACAACGCCCTGCGCCTCAACCCGGGCCTGGCCGATGCTTGGCTGGCGCTCGCCACCCTGCACCGACGAAGCCAGGACTGGAACGCTTGTATCCGGGTTCTGCGCGATGCGACCCAGGCGATTCCCCGTCACGCCGGGCTCCGGAGCAAATCTGGCGGCCCTGCTCGCCGAACACGGCGATGCGGACGAAGCCATCGGCCTGCTTCAGCCCGCACTGGCGCTGGAACCCGACCACCACGCGCTCCACTACAACCTGGGCACGGCACTGCACCGCCTTTCACGATTCGAGGAGGCGCACCATCACCTGCAGCGTTCCGTCGAGCTGGCGCCCGACTTCGGGCCGGCCTGGCACAACCTGGGCAACACGCTGGTCGATCTGGGCGAGGTCGCGGAGGGTTTCGCCGCCTATGACAAGGCCCATGCGACCCGGCGGAAGCCCGGCGCGCGCACGGCGAGCGAAAAGACCTTCACGACGACTAGCCGCACGAAGCTTGAGCACGATGCCGAGCAACTCCGTCATCTGCGCGAGCATGGGGTGCTCCAGCCTCTTTTCGACGATTCCGTCGCGCACACTCGAAGCCTTGGGAACGCCCGATGCCGACACCCACATGGTTCCGCTGCCCGCCGCCACGCGCACGACGATCACGCCGCTTTACAACCGTCTGATCTACCGCGATCCCGGCGCCGCGGCCGAGGCGCGGTACCCCCCGGGCATCGCCTGGGGTGAGGGCCTGCTCGCCGCCGAGGCGCTGCAGGCCCTGCGGCGTTTCTGCCTGCGCTCGACCATCTGGTACGAGTTCCGCTACGACAACGGCTATCTGGGAGCCTTTCAGGAAGAGGGCTTTTCCTGTCCGCTGCTCATCCAGATCGCCGAGGAACTGCGCGCGGCCATGCCCAACGTGGTCGGACCCCCATACCTTGTGCAAGACATGGGCCTTCAAGTACGACAGCCGGCTACACGGCATTCGCATGCATGCCGATGCCGCGGCCATCAATGTGAATTTCTGGCTCACGCCCGACGACGCCAATCTGGATCCCGACGGCGGCGGCCTGGTGGTTTGGGATGCCGAGGCGCCGCTGGATTGGGATTTCACCCATTACAACCGCGACACGCCCGCCGTGCGGCGGCTCCTGCACCAGGCCGGGGCCAAGCCGGTCACCGTGCCGCACCGCCAGAACCGGGCGGTTCTTTTCAACTCGGATCTTTTTCACGAAACGGGTGCGCTTTCCTTCAAGCCGGGCTACGAGAACCGGTGTATCAACGTCACCATGCTGTTTGGACGCCGCGGCGACGAGGCGCAGGTCTGAGCCGCAATCGACCCGCGTCCCGTCCGTCTTAGTCCGCCAATTTTAAGAACGTCAAGACCGATCCATGGCCATTACCGACTCCATGATCCAGACCGCCATGAGCCACCTGCGCGCGGGCAACCGAGGCGAAGCGGCCAAGGTGCTGCGCGATGTTATGAGCATTGAGCCCGGCCATATCCGGGCGACCTCCATGCTGTCGGTGATCATCTATCAGGACGGCGATCCCGGCCGCGCACTTGCCATGCTGAACGAGTTGGAAGCGAAGAACCCGCAGAAGCCGGAGATCGTGCGGGCGCGCACGGAAATCCTTTTGGGCACGGGCGATCTTGAAGCCGCCCTGGCTGCCCAGAGCCAAGCGTGCATGCTCAATCCTAAAGATCCCTCGGGGCACCTGCAGGAAGGCATTCTGCTGGAGCGCCTTGGCAGGCGCGAGGAAGCACTTGCCGCCGCAGAACAGGCCCTGGCAATCGATCCTGGCTTGGTGGGCACGCGGCAGCTTCTTGCTTCCCTCTACATGCGGACCGGCAGGATTGAAGAGGCCACGGAATTGTACTTGGGGATCCGCGCGCAGGCCGAAGGGGTCGCCGATCCCAACCATCATCTTGCTCTGGGTCTCCTTGTACTCGGCCGGAGTCGGGAGATCGCGGATCTGAAAATGGGTCTCTCGCAGAACCAACGGTTCGGCGAAATCATGGTCCAAGCCATTGGCGCATGGCTTGGCGACGATCCTGAACGTTGTGCTCTGTTGCTCAGGAAAGCACGATCACTTGGTCGCGACGCGACGATGCAAGCGCCCAACCGGCGTCTCTTCCTTACCTATCTCGCCATCCTTGAAGCACTGACCAGCTGGCGCGAGGATCACCCCGACGCCTACAGCCAGCACATGGATCGGGAGCTTCATATCGTGGGTGATAGCCATGTTCTGACCGCGGCCAACCTTTCCGTGTCCATCCGCGGCAACACTACGAAGCTTCGGAGCCACTTGGTGTACGGCTGCAAGATCTGGCACATCGTCCGCGACGAACCTTCCGCACAACGGGGATACTTCGACGCCGTTGCCGCACGAATTCCCGAAGGAAGCACGGTGGTGACGGCATTCGGAGAGCTCGATATCCGCCTCAAGGAAGGTATAATGCGCGCGCTCAGAAGCGACCCTTCGCTGGACTGGCGATCCATGGCCGACGATCTGGTGACGCGATATCTCGATCATATGGCCACGCTCGCCCAAGCGAAAACCTGGACGCTCTGGGTGCAAAGCCCGCCCATGTCGAATATCGCCACGTTCCTTCTTATAAGCCACCAGCGGGACGTGTTCCTGGGCCTCATTGAGCGTTTCAACACGCGGCTAAGGGAGGAAACGGCACGCCGGGCGTTGCCACTGGTCGATCTCAACGCAATCACGACAGCACAGTCGGGACAACCCCGGCGAGAGCACTACATCGATACGAACCACACCTATCCAGACGTCCTGATCGAAGCCCTGGCCGCCATGGTCTGAGTTTGTTTGCCGACGCGAGGCGGGCTACACGCGAAGCGTTGCAGTGGAATGCATGGGATGAACGAACGTTGAGAAACCAAGGATCAGGCGCCTTCAATCCGTGATTTTGTGGTGCGCGCATCGGTGTCGAAAGACTACGCCGTTTTGCGGCCCCTCGACGAGACAATCTGCCGCCAAGCGTCGTTTCTGGACGACCGTGGAATTTCCGAAGACGGCACCCACCGAAAGGTTCCGTTGACGGAATTCCTCGAAGGCCCGGAACCCATCCAACGATCCTCGGCCATCTTTCACATCGGGTATTGCGGCTCCACCCTGATCTCGCGAGCCCTGTCGATTGACGTGGGTGTCCTGCCCCTGCGTAACCCCAGCTGCTCAACCTGCCTGCATAACTGACGCGGCTACAGAGGTACGGCGGGAATACGGAGGTGGGGGAGAAATTGAATGAACTCGCAGCGTTCACCTACGGCCATCTCTCGCACGGGTTTCGAACCTCCCACCCGGTGGTGGTCAAGCCTTCGAGCGTCGCGACCGTCCTCATGCCAGACTTTCTTTCCCGACAATCGGGCGGTTTTCCTGACCATTCCGATCGGCGACTTCGTCGCGGTGATGTGCCATAACAACCGGGAACTGCTCGACTTCGACAAGTTCCCGATCAACCCTGAGGGCACTAAGAAGAATCTGCACAACGCTCTTGACACAGGCAGCACCGTTGAAGGAGGCCTCAACACCCTCCTTTCGCTCTATTCGAAACAACCTGGCACGGCATTTGGACCCAGTGAGCGCGCCAACATGATCCATCGGCTCACCATTGAGCATGCATCAGAAATCGAGGATCCGCTGTCATCACTTCTGCATCCCGATCTACTGACATCGCTGGGTAGAGCCCTGGACCGCTAAGTCATGCGACCAATCTTTGCGCAGCGCCCTGATTGAGGCATTGCACGCCGATGTTCTAAAACCGTTCCGCTGGCGCGAGTTCGCCCAGCCGGGCAGCGATAGCCGCGGCGTCGGGCAGCGACGGCATGGCGCCGTGCTCCAGGCAAGCAAGCGCACCGGCGACGGCGCCGCAGCGCAACGCATCCCTGAGGCCAAGACCGTTGTCGAGCGCGGCTGCCAGCGTGCCGCAGAAGGCATCGCCCGCGCCTACCGTATCGACGGGCTGGATGGTCAGGCTGTCGATCTGCCAACGGTCGTCGGGCCCGATCGCGACCGCTCCGGCCGCGCCCAGGGTCACGATGGTCGTGATGCCATGGCTTTGCGCCAAGCGCTCGGCCACCTTGTTGCCGCCGCGTTCCTCGAGCCCGAGTTCGGCGGCCACGACATCGGCCTCGCCCTCGTTCACGATCAGCAGGTCCAGTGTCTCGGGCATGATGGGCCCCGCCGGCGCGGCATTGAGAATGACCCGCTTGCCGGCCTGCTTGGCCCGCCCGGTCAGCGTGAAGACCTCGCGCAAGGACGTCTCCATCTGCGCCAGAACGGTCGAGCAGTCCGCCAGCAGATCCTCGTCCACCATGTCGTGGCCGGGCGCCATGTTGGCTCCGCTCGCAACGATGATCTGGTTTTCGCCGTCGTCGGCCACTGTCACAACGGCGATGCCGGTAGGCGCGTCGACATGTTCGATCAGGCTCGGGGCCACGCCCTCGGCCGAGACGATCTCCAGCAGTTCGTCGCCGAAACTGTCGCGCCCGACACAACCGACCATCACGACCTCACCGCCCGCCCGCGCCGCGGCCACGGCCTGGTTGGCGCCCTTGCCGCCCGGCGCCTTGGCATGGCTGGGAGACAGCACGGTCTCGCCGGGCTTGGGCAGGTGCGGTACGGGCACGATGAGATCTATGTTGAGCGAACCGAAGACGACGATCATGGGATGTCTGCGTGTATGAGGTGTGCGTCCAATGTGCCGAAAGGCGCATTGATTGTGGCGATGATATCGCGGGCGACAAAAAAGCGCGGTCGCTCATCGTGCGGCAGTTCGAACAGGATTCCGGCATCGCGCAGCTTCTCGACATTCGACTGGGCCGCACGATAGGTGAGGTCCAGCAATGCCTGAGCGGCCGGAATGGTCGTCGCCGGACGATCAAACAACGCTTCCATCAATTGCAGTGCCGAAGCTGAACGCTGCGTTTCCTGCAGGCGAGTTCGGTACTCTCGCTGCAAATCCTGCAATCGCTCAACGCGAAGGATCGTATCTGCGCTTTGTTCGGACACACCCTGTAGAAAGAAGTTGATCCAATTGTCCCAGGCACCCTGCGCGCTTACTGCGAACATCAGATCGATGTAGGCGTCATGGTTTCTCTCGAAATAGGGGTTGAGATACAGCAACGGCTGCGGCATCAGCTTCGACGCCTTCAGATAGAGCGGAATGAGTAGGCGGCCCACGCGTCCGTTGCCATCGGGAAACGGATGAATGGTTTCAAACTGATAATGAAGAAGTGCGCAACGGATTAAGATGTCCTGACCGTCTTCTCCATTGATGTAGCGCTCAAGATCGGCAAGGCATTCGTTGAGTACGTTCGGAGGCGGGGGGACGAAGCGTGCATGATCAAGGTCGGTTGCCCCGATCCAGTTTTGTGTGGTTCGGAATTCGCCGGGGACGATCTTGCCGCCTCTGCGTTTCGGGAGACCTTCGAGCAGCTTCCCGTGCATTTCCCGGATCAAACGCAGGGAAATGGGAATCTCCTCCAAGCGAGCCATGACGTGTTCCATGGCGCGACATAGTTGAACACTTCCCGCGTGTCGGGCTGGCGACCCTCTTCACTTGCTCCTGCTTCGAGGAGAAAAAGATCGGATGGCGACGTATACGTTCCCTCAATGTTGGAGGACGCCACAGCTTCCGAACGCTGAAGCGGGCGCGTGAAACGATAGGGATTGGGCAAAGTTCTACCGATTCCCCTGAGCTCTCCAAGATTTGTGTGCGCCTGGAGCAACTTCTCGAGCACCGCGTCCAGAGTGATCTCGGGTAGCAGTGCATGGGGCAGGAACGCTTTACGCCCCCTCACCGTAGGTACGAAATCTCCTGCTAGAGAATAGGCGAACGCCTCCTCATCCATCGTGATATACGAAAGTACAAGACATGCGATGACAATTATACGTTAGCGTATAAAAGTACAATACAAGTCGCTCTGAACTTGTAGCACCGCACTCAGCAATCGAGCGTGTGATCGCGTTCCCACTGGGTCAGGTGTCCGGCGTAGTCGTTCCATTCGCGCGCCTGCATGCGCAGGAAGGCGTTTATGGTCTCGTCGCCCAGATAGGACCGCAGCATGGCGTTCTTCTCGGTCACGCGCACCGCGTCCATCAGGTTGAGCGGCAAGCGCTTGACGTTGAGCTTCTTGAGATCGGCGTTGCAGCGCACCTCGTACATGTTGATGTCGAGACGCTTGCCGGGATCGGTCTTGTTGGCGATGCCGTAAAGACCTGCCGCAAGCAGCGCTGCCTGAGCCAGGTAGGGGTTCGTCGCACCATCCATCAGACGGAACTCGAAACGGCCCTCATCGGGAATGCGCACCATGTGCGTGCGGTTGTTGCCCGTATAGCTGATCGTGTTGGGCGACCAGGTCGCACCCGAAGCCGTGGTCGAGCCGTTTATGCGCTTGTAGCTGTTGACGGTGGGATTGAAGATCGCCGTCAAAGCCTCGGCATTGGCGATCACGCCGCCCAGGAAGTGATAGCCCAGCTGGGAGATGCCCAACTCGCCCTTGGGGTCGTGGAACAGGTTCTTCTTGCCCGTCTTGTCCCAGACGCTGGCATGGGTGTGGCAGCCGTTGCCAGTCAGGTACGAGAACGGTTTGGGCATGAAGGTCGCGCGCAGGCCGTGTTTCTCGGCGATCGACTTCACCATGAACTTGAAGAAGACGTGGCGGTCGGCCGTGACGAGCACGTCGTCGAAATCCCAGTTCATCTCGAACTGGCCGTTGGCATCCTCATGGTCGTTCTGGTAGGGCCCCCAGCCCAACTCCAGCATGGCGTCGCAGATTTCCGAGATAACGTCATAGCGGCGAATCAGGGCCTGCTGGTCATAGCAGGGCTTGGCCATGGTATCGCGCGCATCGGAGATGTCCGAACCGTCGGCGTTGATCAGATGGTATTCACACTCCACACCGGTCTTGAGGTGGTAGCCCTTCTTGGCGGCCAGAGCCATCATGCGCCGCAGCACGTTGCGCGGTCCGTGCTCGACCTCGTTGCCCGACATCACCAAGTTGCCGGCCAGCCAGCCGACTTCCGGCTTCCAGGGAAGCTGAATCAGCGAATTGGGATCGGGCACCGCGAACATGTCGGGATGGGCCGGTGTGAGGTCCAGGTTGGTGGCGAAGCCGGCGAACCCTGCTCCGTCCTTCACCATGCTGTCGATTGCCTGGGCCGGAACCAACTTGGAGCGCGCGACCCCCGCCAGGTCGCAAAAGCTGATCAGGAAGTATTTGATGCCCTTGGACTTGGCGATCTGGGAAAGTTTCTGCTGTGCCGCTGCACGTGCCATGGATGTCCTCGGTTTCTTGGGTGTGAACGATTCCCGGCGGACTTTAGAGCAGATCAGGATGGGATGGAATCGCGTTGGGCTCCAGAAGATGCTCGATCTTCAAAGGAGTTCGCGAGTCCGCGCTATGTCCATGACGTAGCGACGGGATTGCTTCATTCTGCCCATTGCCCGTGCAGGTTGTTGCACCCTATCGTGCCCGCCTGTGACCGGGATAACGCCATGACTGCTTTCGAAGACCTCGCCACCATCAGTTTCCATGACCATGACGGCGCGCGGTTCCGTGTCGCCCAGGCGGGTGAAGGGGCCGACATCGTCTGGGTGCCCGGCGGCGACAGCCCGGCACACTACTGGGCCGACCAGTTCAACTGGTTCCACCGCACCTACCGCTGCACCGCCTATGACCCGCGTGGCGTGGGCGAGACGACGAGCGGCGAACCGCCTTGGTCCATGAAGCAGTTCGCCGCCGACTGTGCGGCCATCATCGAGGCCTACTGCAAGCCGCCGGTCATCCTGACCGGTCTTTCCATGGGCGCGCTTATCACCCAGAAGGTTGCGGTCGATTTCCCTCATCTCGTGAAGCTGGCGATTCCTATGGGCACGGCCGTAAAGATCACCGGCTTCACACGCGACTGGATGCAGGCCGAGATAGACGCCCGAAACGAGGGACGTCTGGAAATGACGCCGGAATTCGCCGCCTGCCACTACGCGGTCTTCGCCTATCCCGCCAAAGCCCTGGCCGACGACGCGCTGTGGGAGCGGGTCAAGGCCGCCTATACTCTGCGCTTTTCGGGACGCGATCCCGCCATGCTGGTCGCCCAGTGGCAGCCTTGCCTGGACTATGACGTGACTGAAGATCTGAAATCCTGTCCCGTGCCGATCCACGCCATAGCCTTTTCAGAGGATGTGCAGACCCCGCCGCAACTCGTGAAGAAGGTTGCCGATGCCGCGCAAGACGGCCATTTCCACGAACTGCCCGGCCTGGGCCACGTCTCGTTGAACCGCCACGCGCCCGAGGTCGCGAACGCCTATCTCGAAAAGCTCATCGCCGAACACGGCTGAACCAGTTCACCCCATGTGATTCTCCAGCGGAGGGGGTCCATACGCTCAGATCAGGGATTTGGAGCGCAAAGCGTCGCCCATGTGTATCATGAGCACCGGCTGCGGGCCCGGCCTGTGCGGTCGTTTTGCGAGGGTCCGGGTCCTGGCGCGTTCCACGCTTCGATCAGTGCGCGCGAGGGTGTTGCGGGCCGTCTTCCTGCGGAACCGCATGTTTTGCCTGCGTTGTGGCTTTTCGCGATCCTTGAAGGGGTGGGTTCGGCGCGTTTGCCTGAACCTCCTGTCGCCTGGGACATCGCGTATCGCGGGACACGCGCCTTGCCTGCAAGGATGTTACCGCCCCGCGCGCGGAGGTCGCCCTCGATCCCGGCGCGTGCCGCTCGATCGGGGCTGTGACAGCCGTGACGCCATCGTCGCCCCGGCCAGAACGCAAGCCGGGCCGGTCACGGTCTACATGCCCACGCCCGATGAGGCCGGCGAGAACGATCTCTCCCCGGCATCGCGCGCCAGCCTGCGTTACAGACGCAGGAAAGAACCCGAAGCGATCGAAAGCCGGCGCGCCGGAATGGAAACCCGGAAGGCCCGGGACATCGCCCCGAAGACGCACATGCGCCGAACTCATCCACGCCCACTGCAGGAACCGGGCCCTCAAGCGCATCGACGTGCACGGAGGCTCAAGGCACACGCCATCGTCCCTGTGGCACGCACCGGCCAACGACATCCTGGCAACGCAACGCATCAGGGCCGCTGCGCAAAACACCTGAAACAAGATCAAAACGACCGGGCACCCTGAGAGCAACGACGGGCCTCACTGCCTTGCAGCACAAATCAAACGAATCGCGATCCCTTCACAAACTCGAAAGCCGAGGACCATAAGCCCGGTGCAGGAAATTTGGAGACGTCCCTCTCCCCTCGCTCCCTGTGCACCGCCACATCGGCACGTTGCTTGGACACCAGTGCGTATGGGCCCAGTCTCCGCTGGAGATCAGGTTGGCGGGTTATTTGTCTTGAGAGATGAACTCTTCTAAACATTGAGCAGAAGGTGTTCGCGTTCCCAAGGGCTGATAACGTCCTGGTATTCGTCGTGTTCGGCCTGCTTGACCGCGACAACGAGGCCGACGAACGCGCCGCCTAGAACTCCGCGCAGTTCCTTGCAGCGGTGGAGACGCTGCAGCGCTTCGGGTAGGTGGCGCGGCAGGCCGTGGCTTTTGAGCAGGTAGGCGTTGCCGTCCATGGTCTTGCTGGGCTCGATTCTGTGCTCCATGCCCAGATAGCCGCAGGCCAGCGTCGCGGCCATGGCGAGATAGGGGTTCACGTCGACACCGGGCACGCGGTTCTCAATGCGCCGTCCCTTGCGGTCCGATTCCGGCACGCGCAGGCCCACGGTGCGGTTCTCGAAACCCCAGTGGGTGTTGATCGGCGCATCGCTGTCGGCGCGCAGGCGGCGGTAGGAATTCACGTTGGGCGCGAAGAGCGGCATGGCGCTGGGCAGGAACTTCTGCAGGCCGCCGATATAGTGGTGAAAGACCTTGGTGTCCTTGCCCTTGGCGTCGGCGAAGATGTTCTTAGCACCCTTGGCCTTTACCACGGACTGATGGATGTGCATGGCGCTGCCCGCCTCGCCCTCGATCGGTTTGGCCATGAAGGTGCAATAGACATCGTGGCGCAGGGCGGCCTCGCGGCACACGCGCTTGAAGACCACGACCATGTCGGCCAGCACCATGGGATCGCCGTGGTTGAAGTTGACCTCCAGTTGCGCAGGGCCGGATTCATGAATCAGGGTGTCGAGATCGACTCGTGCCGCCTCGCAGAAGTCGTAGATGTCGTCGACCACGTGATCGAACTCGTTGGCCGCATCGATGCCATAGGCTTGGCGCCCTGCCTCGGTGCGGCCCGAGCGGCCCACCGGCGGCTCTAGGGGATAGTCCGGATCGATGTTCTTGGCGACCAGATAGAACTCCAGCTCCGGCGCGACGATCGGCACCAGGCCCTTGGCGGCGTAGAGATCCAGCACGCGCTGGAGCACGCCGCGCGGTGCGATCTCGACCGGCGAACCGTCGCGCCAGGTGACATGGCACATGACCTGCGCGGTGGGGTCGTCGTACCAGGGCACGCGGCGCAGCGTCTCGACATCGGGATGCAGGATCATGTCGGGCGAGGTCTCATCGCCTGGAAACGGCTCGGGATATTCGCCCGTCACCGTCTGATAGAAGACGTCGCCGGGCATGCGCAGGGACTTGTCGGTCAGCGAGCGCAGGAAACGATCGCGGGGCAGGATCTTGCCGCGCGGCATGCCAGTGAGGTCGGCGACCATGCATTCGATTTCGTCGATGCGGTGCTCGCGCAGCCAAGATTCGGGATCAAGCGTCATGAAAACTCCGGACGGATTCAGGCTGCGGAAGCAGAACGGCGCGCCGCGTGATAGGTACGACAGGCTTCACCGAACGCCGTGAAGAGCGCGGCGTCGGCGGGGCGCTCGCGGAAGCGCCATTCGGGATGCCACTGGACGCCCAACTGCAGGAAGGGCGCCCCCTTCACCGACACCGCCTCGATCTGGCCGTCGGGCGCGACGGCTTCGACCTGCAGGCGCTCGGCCGGCCGGTCGAAACCCTGGCTATGCAGCGAATTGATCTCATAGTTCTCCATGCCCACGATGCCGTGGAGCACGCCGCCGGGCGTCACGGCGATGGCATGGGCAGGGCCGTATTGGGTCTCGCGGGGGTCCGCCTTGTTCTCCCGATGGTCCCTGCGTCCGGGCACTTCCTCGACATGCTGGAAAAGCGTGCCGCCCAGCGCCGCGTTGACCTCCTGGATGCCCCGGCAGACGGCGAACATGGGAATGCCTCGCTCGACGATGCGTCGGATCATGGGCAGGGTCAGTGCATCGCGCTGGGGGTCCTGCAGCGTGTCGGGACGCGGATCGTGACCGCCATAGTGGTGCGGTCCCACGTTGCTGGGGCTGCCGGGCAGAAAGACGCCGTCGAGACGATCCAGCAGATCGTCGACGCTGTAGAGGTTTTCCAGCGGCTCGAGGTCGGCGCCTTGCCCGAAACACGGTATCAGCATGGGCAAGACTTCCGAGCCGTGGGCGACCGCGTTGATGTACTTCTCGCCCACGACATGCATGGGATGGATGCCGATCTGGCGCAGATCGCAGGGGATACCGACAAGCGGCAACGAACCGAATTGTGTCATGGTGTGATCACTGTTTGGGACGTTGGAAGGCGCGAGCGTACCATATCCCCGTGGCAAGAGGACAACGCGAAACTCCATGGCTTTCGACGGCGACCATCTCATCATCATCAAACTCGCGGCGTTCGCCGTGATGGCGGCGCTGCTCGCCGGTGAGCGGTTCCTTCCCGCCGTCTCGCAGCCGCGGGACCGCCACAGGATCGTGCGCAACCTCGTCCTCTGGGTTGGCAACATCGTGCTTTCGCTCGTGGTAGTCGTGCCGGTGACGGTCCTGGCCGCCCAGCACGGCCTGGGCTGGCGTCCGCCCTGGTGGGCCGGCTGGCAGGGGCTGGCGCTTAATCTGCTGCTGCTCGACGGGTGGATTTATCTCTGGCACCGGATGAACCACCGGATTCCCTTTCTCTGGCGTTTCCATCAGGTGCATCACCGCGACCGCGCGCTCGACGTAACGACCTCCGTGCGCTTCCATCCAGGCGAGGTGTTGCTTTCGGCACTCGTGCGCGTGCCGGTCATCGTCGCCCTCGCCATGCCGCTGGAATCGGTGGTTGCGTTCGAGGCGCTGGTGCTGGTGGCTGCGTCCTTCCACCACTCCAATCTGTGGCTGGCGCCGTGGCTGGAGCGCGGTCTTTCCTGGGTCGTCGTGACCCCCGGCATCCACTGGGTGCACCACCATGACCGGCGCAGCGACACTGATTCGAACTACGCCACAGTCCTGTCGGTGTGGGACCGGCTGTTCGCCAGCCGCAGCCCGACCCGGCGCACCCCGGCCATGTCCTTGGGTGTGGAGGGAAAGCCGGAACTGCCGCTCACCGGCCTTGCCGTGCTGCCGTTTAGTGGTTCCGTCCGTTAGGCAACATCCGGCATGGCTTCGCGCACCAGGGTAGGGTAACGCACCCACAAGGTCACGGCGCGCACGAGGAAGAGCACGATTAGCGCCAGCCATAGGCCGTGGTTGCCCAGGACGGACCAGAGCAGCCATGCTGCAGGCATATAGATCGCGATGGAGAGCAGCATGGCGTTTCTAAGATCGCGCCCCCGCGTCGCTCCGATGAAGATGCCGTCGAGCTGGAAGGACCACACGCCGAAGAGCGGCATCAGCACGGCATAGGGCAGGTAGACACGTGCGGCCGCGCGTACCTCCGCCACATCGGTCATCAGGTTGATGATGGCATCGCCCGCGACCGCGAAGACCAGGCATGCCAGGCTCGCGGTCAGCCCCGCCCAGACGGTCGAGACCTGCACGGCGTTCTTCAGGGCGTTACGGTCTCGCCGGCCATAGGCCTCGCCGACGATGGCCTCGCAGGCATTGGCGAATCCGTCGAGCGCGAAACTGGCGAAGGTGAGAAACATCATCAGCACTTCATTGGCCGCCAAGGTCACGTCGCCGATGCGCGCCGCCAGGCTGATGAAAACAGCAAAGGCGAGGCTCAGCACCATGGTGCGGATCAGGAGGTCGCGGTTGAGCGCGAGCAGGGGGAGATAGGCCGCGAGCTTGGCCGCCGCCGAGATGGGCCAGGCGGCGCGTGCGCCGGGCACCACGATCAGCATCACCACCACGCCCACGGCAAGGCCGGTGTATTCCGCCAGAACGGTCGCGGCGGCAAGACCGGGCACCTCCCATCCGAGCTCCAGCACGAACAGAAGGTCGAGAGCGACATTGGTTGCCGCGATGATGGCCTGCACGACCAGCGCCCAGACCGCCTTCTGCATGCCGATCAAGACGCCCAGGATGATGAAGTTGCCCATGACCGCCGGGGCGGCCCAGATGCGCACATCGAAATAGGTCGCCGCCTGGGCAGAGACATCCGGGCTGGCGCTGACAAGGTCGAGCGCCAGCCATTGGATTGGACCTTGCAGGATCATCAGCGGCAGGGCGATGGCCAGAGCCAGCACGCCGGCGCGCAGGATGACCGCCTTGAGTTCGGTCCGGTCGCCGCGGCCCAGCGCCTGGGCGATGTAGCCGGTGGTCGAAAGGCGCAGGAAACCGAAGGTCCAGAAAACGAAGCTGAAGATCATCACGGCAACGCCGACACCGCCCAGATACTCCGGACCGGGCAGATGTCCCGCCATCGCCGTATCCACCGCGCCGACAATCGGCAATGTCAGATTCGACAGTATGATCGGCAGCGCCATGCGCCACACCCGACCATGCCAGTGGCCTCGGCTGTTTTCGGTCGTCATCGCCATTCGGACACGAACTCCGCTTCGTTCTGCACGGTCCCCGGGAACGCATCGTCATGGCACGGTACGATATTTGACCAAGGGCATGCCTTACACAGTTGTTCTCCGGAAATCGATAAGAGCGACGGCCTTCGAAGAAACGGATCCCCAGCGACGCAGGCCCTGGGCGTCGATCCGGGAGCTGGGTTCCAAAAGCCCGGTGTTTGCATTGCGCGTGGACCACGCCTTGTGTACCACCATCCTCAATCCGTGCGTATGGAGCCCAGCGAAGGCTCTGGATGCACACATTTTGCTATCGGCTCCCGGCTTCCCTTGGAAGGGCTGCTGCTGATGGTTGTTGGGACATGCTGACATCTTTTCTCCCCTCTTCAGCAAGGGAGAGAGGAAATATGGACTCCGTAAGATGTGTGCATACCATAGAGCGCAAGCTCGGGCTCGGCCGATTTCCGGGTTGCGCCATCGTCAGACACAAAGCCGTAGCCGACCTGCTCTACGATAACCGGCCGAAGCCATCGTTCTGACGGTGTCTCCGACATCACTGCGGATCGGCGGACTGCGCATGGATTGACGAATCACGTTCGACGATGACACGACTGAGGGTGTGGCAGAGGCTTGGCGTTTCCTCACCGCCTTGTGTCGTCCATCGGCTTATATGGGGTTTGTTGGGTTTCAAGGCGTTGTGATCCATGGATGGAACCTGATTTGAGTGCCGCGGCGCACGCCGCGTAAACCTGTATCCGGTCGAGTTTTCGTTTGCCGCACCAGGGTCCCTCATGCACGGGCGTGCGAGGGCGGCGGGCTCCAGGGGGTGGGACCCATCTTGATTGCGGCATTTTGCAGCCATGGCCGAAGCCGGTTTCGAGGCGGATTCAGCCCGGGCACATGGCGATGGTGAGTTTGCGGGCCATGGCGACGATGACACATGGGAGTGTGGGTTGGTCCCTCACACCGCCGGTTGCTGCTGGGTCACGCAGTGGATGCCGCCGCCGTTTTCCAGGATGCGGTCGACGTTGAGCGCCACGACCTTCCGGCCCGGGAACAGGTGCGCGAAGGTCTCCTGGGCGAAGCGGTCGCGGCGTTGGTCGCCGAACTCGGGGATATAGACCGCGCCGTTGCCGACGTAATAGTTGGCAAAGCCGATCTCGAAATCCTCGTGGTCGGAACGCACGACCTCGGGGCACGGGATGTCGATCACCTCGAAGGGGCGGCCCCGCGCATCGGTTTCGCGCGCCAGGATAGCGCAGGCCTCGGCGATCACCGCGTGCCAGGGATCGTCCGGATGGTTCTCTGCACTGCTGATCACCACCACACCGGGGTTGGCGATGCGCGCCAGACCGTCGATATGGCCATCGGTGATGTCCTCGCCGGCGATGCCGGGCAGCCAGATGACCTTTTCGACGCCCAGATCGGCCTTCAGGGCGGCCTCGATCTCCGCACGGCTCCTGCCGGGGTTGCGGTTCTCGTTCACCCAGCAGCTCTCGGTCAGGATCAGCGTGCCCTCGCCGTCATACTCCAGCCCGCCGCCCTCGCCGGTGAGGCCGGATGGCAGGCGCATGCAGCCGGCTTGCGCCGCCATCGACGCGGCAATGTCCTTGTCGAGACCGTGGCGTTCCTTGTTACCCCAGCCGTTGAAGTTGAAGTCACGCGCGGCAAGGCCGCCCTTGCCGTTGAGCAGAAACACCGGCCCGTTGTCGCGCGCCCACATGTCGTCGGTGGGAATGTCGACGAGGTCCACCTTCGGGCCGCAGAGTTCGCCCGCCAGCTTGCGGTGCTCCGCGCCCACCGCCAGCGTGACCGGCTCGTGCTCGGCGATCGCCGCGGCAAGGCGCGCGAGATGCTCCTGCACCGCCTCGTGATACGCGCCTGGCCCGCCATAGATCCCCGCATCACTCGGCCAGCACATCCACGTGCGCGCATGCCGCGCCGTCTCCGCCGGCGCAAAGAACCCGGTCTCCAAGCCGTTACCCGTCATCGCCATGTCCCACATACCATCCCATCGCTGCCCACCCTACAGCGCTCCGAACCCGCCCACACCAGCCCCCGGGACGCGTGGTGACTGCTCCAAAGGATAAGGGTTGCACGCGAAGCCGCGGAGACAGCGGAGAGGTAGTGGTTTGTGATGGAACAGCCGAACACAGTGCCGAAAGGCGCTTGTTGGAGGCCGATTTGCTTACCGCGCCTGCGTGGCGGGTTCGTTCCGACAAACGCACTGCACCTGGAAGCAACGCTTAACTCCGCGTCCTCCACGTGCCGAATCCTTCTTCTTCGGGAAGCCAGTTGCGACGCTAACGGCGGGAAAGTGCTTGCTAACACCGGCGATTGGGTGTTGGATATTCTTATTATGTTCTCATTTGGATAAAGGATGGATCATCACGTTAAACAAGCGAAAACGGTTAGGGTGCATGGGGTTGAATTCGAGTTTTTGAAAAGGGTCCCCTCCCGCTGTTCCGTTGCGGGACTCCGGCCCGGTCGCGGATGAGGAATTCTCATGGGCGTCGATGCACGCGCCGAGACTCAGGCGGCGGCTTTCAGGCGTTCTTTGAAGCCCACGGTGGCCATGGCAAAGCCGCCGTCCGAGCCGTCGATGAAGTGGACGTGTTCGTTGTGCTCCAGGTTCCAGGCTGAAGACCAGGCAGGTCATGAGGGTCGCACCGGTGCGGTGGACGCCGTAGATCAGGCGGCCGTCGCGGTATTCGCGCTCCAGATAGGCCGCGACCGTGTCGGCCTGTTCGGCGTCGAGCACCGTGCGCAGCACGTCGTCATACTTGCGGAAGTCGGTGTTGGCGCGCAATTCGGCGCGGTATTTGGGCGCATCGTAGCCGCCGCCGCGCTGTCGGTGAGATCGTGGCCTAGGATGCGGGCGATGTTGGCGAGCACGCGGCGCATCAGCACGCCTTCGGAGACCGGATCTTCGGAAAGCGCCCTGACCATCAGCGTCATCATGGAGCCGTCACGCGAGGTCAACGGCTGCCAGCGGCAGGACAGGCCTTCGAGATCGGGCGGCGGACGCTCGCTCTGGGCCTTCAGGAGCCAGGTGCCGGCCGGGTCCTTGATCATCGCGTCGGCCATGTCGGCGCCGCCGCCGGCCAGCGTGGCCAGATGGTTGCCCGGCGAGAGTAGGAACTTGCGCACCGTGACGTCGGTGCCGCGCTTGCGGACTTTGGCGACCGGCATTGCGCCGACGCGCAGCTCCAGGTCGTAGAGCGCGACCGAGGAGGTCTGCAAATCGAGCATCGCGACCTTGGCCTGTTCGGCCATGGCGCCCGGCACGATCAGCGTGCCGGCGTCGCCGCCGAAGACAAAGGGGATGATGATCGTGTCGCAGGCGTTGAGCACCGCGGTGATGGTTGCCGTGCCGACCATGTTGACGTCCTTGTAGCGCCTCTAGCCGATCGCAACGGTGGAGCCCACGACATCGGAGATCACCACGACCCAGTCCTCGAACACCGGCGTATAGGCGTCAAGTTCCGTCACGCCCTCGAAGCTCTCGAAGGCTGGCAGGTCTTTGATAGAAACGGTCGTTCGTCGCGCTCATGCCATCAATCGCATGTCATCCCGGCCAAGGGAGCGAAGCAATCGCGAGCCGGGACCTCGACAGGGTGGCGCTGAACGTTCGAGGTCCCGGATCGGCGCGGCCGTTGGCCGCTTGTCTGGGGGACACTCAAGGTGTTCATTTCATTTCCAGATCGGTTTGCCGCTGCCGGGCAGGCCGTAGTCAGCCCATTTGGCGGTGACCTCTTCTACGGTCTTGGCGTCCATGCGGATCTTCGTACCCCATGCGCGCTCAGTCTCGCCGGGGAGTTTGTCGGTCGCGTCCAGGCCCAGCTTGCCGCCCAGGCCCGAGACGGGGCTCGCGAAATCGAGATAGTCGATGGGCGTGTTCTCGATCACCGTGATGTCACGCGCGGGATCCATGCGGGTCGAGACGGCCCACATGACATCCTTCCAGCTTCGCGCGTCGATATCGTCGTCCACCACGATGACGAACTTGGTGTACATGAACTGGCGCAGATAGGACCACACCGCCATCATTACGCGCTTGGCGTGGCCCGCGTAGGCCTTCTTCATGGAGACCACGGCGATGCGATAGCTGCAGCCTTCGGGCGGCAGCCAGAAGTCGATGATCTCGGGGAACTGCTGCTGGAAGAGTGGGATGAAGACCTCGTTCAGCGCCTCGCCCAACACGCTGGGTTCGTCGGGCGGGCGGCCCGTGAAGGTCGAGAGATAGATTGGGTCGCGGCGCATCGTGATCGCGCTCAACGTGAAGACCGGGAATGGCTCGACCGCGTTGTAGTAGCCGGTGTGGTCGCCATAGGGGCCTTCGTCGCCGTACTCGGTGAGCGAGACATGGCCCTCCAGCACGATCTCGGCCTCGGCAGGAACCTTCAGCGGTACAGTCTTGCAGTCGGCGAGCTCGACCTTCGCGTCGCGCAGCAGTCCGGCGAACTGGTATTCGGAGAGCGTATCGGGCACCGGCGTTACCGCGGCCAGAATGGTGCCGGGATCGGCGCCGATCACGACGGCCGCGGGCAGGGGCTCAGGCTTCTGATCTTTCCAGCGTGTATGGTGCTGGGCGCCGCCGCGGTGTTTCAGCCAGCGCATCAGCGTCGTGTTCTTGCCCGTGACCTGCATGCGGTAGACGCCCAGGTTCGGCGTGTCACGCTTGTCGCTGCCGGGACCTTGCGTCACGACCAGCGGCCAAGTGATCAGCGGCGCCGGTTCGCCGGGCCAGCAGGTCTGGATAGGGAGTTGGCCAAGGTCGATCTCCTCGCCCTTGAGCACGATTTCCTGACAGGGTGTTTTTGCGACCGTCTTGGGCTTCATCGCCATCACGGTCTTCAGCAGCGGGAACATCTCCATCGCCTCGCGCCAGCCGCCGGGCGGTTCAGGCTGGCGCAGGAAGGCCAGCGTCTCACCGATCTCGCGCAGCCGGCCGGGCGTGCGCTCCATGCCCGTCGCAACACGGGCCACGGTGCCGAACAGGTTGACCAGCACGGGCATGGCGTAGGGCGAACCGTCTTCGGCGACGACGTTCTCGAACAGCACGGCCGGGCCGCCCTCGGCCAGCAGCCGCGTCTGGATCTCCGTCATTTCCAGCACGGGCGAGACCGGCGCGGCAACCCGTTTCAAGTCACCCGCGGCTTCCAGCTTCACCATGAACTCGCGCAGGGATCGATAAGCCATGCGCCTTGTTGGGCTACGCCGGTTCGAGGGTCAAGAGGACGGACGCTTGACAGCTTGCGCAGGGAACGCCAAAAAGCCGACCGGAAACGCAGTACTGAGCAGCAGGAGCGCAGCATGGCCGACTGTCCCGAAACCTGGGGCGATCACGCGATCACCGCGACTGATCTCCACGAAATGCCCCACGAGATCACCTATGCGGGCGTACCGAGCTTCCTGCGCCGACCTTATCGCAAGGATCTCTCCGACGTTGATGTCGCGATCGTGGGCGTGCCGTTCGATACCGCGACGACGAACCGTCCGGGCACGCGCTTCGGCCCGCGCGGCATCCGTGCGGCCTCGGTCACTCTCACCTTCCAGACGCTGGTTTACGGCTGGGACTTTCATCCCGTCGCCGAAATGAAGATCGCCGACCACGGCGACCTGCCGTTCGATCTCGCCAAGCCCGCTGATGTGCCCGGCCAGATTGAGAAATACGTCGCCTGGATGCTCGAACAGGACACCATGGTGTTGTCGCTGGGCGGTGACCACTTCATCTCCTGGCCGCTGATCAAGGCACACAGCATGAAACAGGGCAAGCCGATCTCAATGATCCATTTCGACGCCCACAGCGATACATGGGCCGACAAATATGACGACGGTATCGACCATGGCACAATGTTCTGGCACGCCACCAAGCAGGGTTATCTCGACCCTGAGACCTCGGCTCAGATAGGCCTGCGCACGGTCAACCAGGACACCATGGGCTTCAACATCTTCGATGCGCCTTGGGTCCACAAACACGGCACCGACGCGGTCGTCCAGGAGGTGCGCCGCATCGTGGGCGACAACAAGGTCTATCTCACCTTCGATATCGACTGCCTCGATCCGGCCTTTGCGCCGGGCACGGGCACGCCGGTCTGCGGTGGTCTCAACACCGCTCAGGCTCGCGAGATCCTGAAAGGTCTTTCCGGCATCAACATCGTCGGCGCCGATCTGGTGGAGGTCTCGCCGCCCTTCGACCATGCCGAAATCACCGCGCTTGCTGGCGCAACGCTGGCCCTCGACTTTCTTTGCCTCTTCGCCCGTGCGCCCTGGCGGTGGACATGATGGCCCGTTTGGCGGCTCCTCTGGTTCTGGTCTTGGGATTCCCGTTCTGGTCCGTGTCCGCGGATTGGGATTTCCTGACAGCCGAGGAATTCGAGGCCCGGATCGTCGGCGGCACGATCACCGGTCTCACCGCCGAGGGCGCGACCTAGTCGGAGACCTACCGCGCCGATGGGTCCTTTGAAGGCATGGGCGTCGACGGCGATTTTCTCTGCGTCATCTACGACGGCGATCAGGTCCGCTACGTTTCCGAACATGGCTCGGACGGCGGGCAGGGACCGTTGACGCACTGACCCCGTTCAACCCAACGCGAGCTGTTCGGCCATGTCGTCCTGGCTGACCCCTGCGACCACGACGGGTTTCTTCATGGCGTCGCGGCGGAACGGCTCGCCCAGTTCTTGGTTGAGCAGGACCTCGATGAAGGTCGTCACGCCGTCCTTCTGAGCCTCGCAGGTTTCCTTCAGCGCGGAGGTCAGTCCATCCATGGTCGCGACCTGCACGCCCTTGAGGCCGCAGCCTTCCGCGACCCTGGCGTAGGAGAGGTTGGGGTTGAGTTCCGTGCCGACGAAGTTGTTATTGTACCACAGTGTCGTGTTGCGCTTCTCCGCGCCCCACTGGTAGTTGCGAAAGATCACCATGGTGATGGCGGGCCAGCCATCGCGTCCGCAGGCACTCATCTCGTTCATGGAGATGCCGAAGGCGCCGTCGCCCGCGAAGCCGACCACGGGCACATCGGGACAGCCGATCTTAGCGCCCAGGATCGCCGGGAAGCCGTAGCCGCAGGGGCCGAAGAGGCCCGGCGCCAGGTACTTTCGGCCGTCCTCGAAGGTCGGATAGGCGTTGCCGATGGCGCAGTTGTTGCCGATGTCGCTGGAGAGGATCGCGTCCTTGGGCAGTCCGGCCTGAATCGCGCGCCAAGCCATGCGCGCTGACATGCGTTCGGGTTCGGCCGCACGGGCGTCGGCGTTCCACGTCGTGCCGGGATCGTCGTCCTCGTGATCCATGCCCGAGAGCGTTTGCAGCCAGGCCGACTTGGTCTGATGGATCGCGGCCATGCGCGCCTCGCGGTCCTTGTCGCCGGCGGATTTGGAAAGCTTGGCCAGGATCTGGTGCGCGACCTTGCCGGCATCGCCGCAGATGCCGACCGTGACTTTCTTGGTAAGCCCGATGCGGTCGGCGTTCATGTCGACCTGGATGATCGCCGCGTCCCTGGGCCAGTAGTCGATGCCGTAGCCGGGCAGGGTCGAGAAGGGATTGAGACGCGTACCCAGCGCCAGCACGACGTCGGCCCGGGCGATGAGTTCCATCGCGGCCTTCGAGCCGTTGTAACCCAGCGGACCGACCGCCAACGGGTGCGAGCCGGGGAAGCTGTCGTTGTGCTGATAGCCTGAGCAGACCGGCGCATCGAGCTTCTCGGCGAGCGCCTGGCAATCGGGGATCGCACCGCCGATGACGACGCCCGCGCCCGAGAGGATGACCGGGAAGCTGGCCTCCGAAAGCAGGCGCGCGGCCTCAGCAACGGCATCCTTGCCGCCGGCGGAACGCTCCAGATGGATCGCCTGGGGGAGTTCGATGTCAATGACCTGGGTCCAGAGATCGCGCGGCACGTTGATCTGGGCCGGTGCGGAGCGGCGCAGCGCGTTCTCGATCACGCGGTTCAGCACTTCGGCGATGCGCATGGCATCGCGCACTTCTTCCTGATAGGCGACCATGTCCTTGAAGAGCGCCATCTGCTCGACTTCCTGGAAGCCGCCCTGGCCGATCGTCTTGTTGGCCGCCTGGGGCGTGACGAGCAGCATGGGCGTGTGGTTCCAGTAAGCGGTCTTCACCGGCGTGACGAGGTTGGTGATGCCCGGACCGTTTTGGCCGATGACCATGGCTATCTTGCCCGTCGTCCGAGTCAGGCCGTCGCACATGAAGCCGGCATTGCCCTCGTGCGCGACATCCCAGAACGTGATGCCGGCCTTGGGGAAGAGATCGGAAATCGGCATGAAGGCTGAACCGATGATGCCGAAACAATGCTCGATGCCGCGTGCCTGCAGCACCTTCACGAAGGCTTCTTCGGTGGTCATCTTCATGGTCTTATTCCCGGATGCAGGTGGTCGCGCTGGACAAGGTCCAGGCTGGGGCCAAAGAGGTTGACGCCATGCTGAGAGAGTTTCCGGCCCATGTCGAACGCCGTCAATCGCTGTGGTCGCTTCGTTGTTGCGTGACATGACGGAACAAACCGTTCTGGCGCTGAACTGCGGATCGTCATCGGTCAAGTTTGCGGCCTTCGATACGGCGCTGAACGTGCTCTATCGCGGTCAGGTCGAGAACATCGGGGCGACCATGACCTCGCGTCTGAAAGATGACCTTGCGACCGCGGCCGACCTTCCGGGCGACCTCGTTGATCACGCCAGGATCATCGGACATCTTCTGCACGCGGTGATCCTGTCGGAATTCGGTGCGCTCAGCGACTTCGAGCATCGCGTGGTCCACGGCGGGACCGTGTTCGACCGTCCGGCTGTGATCGATGACGCCACGCGCACAGCCATCGTCGACCTTTCATCCTTGGCGCCGTCCCATCAGCCGCACAACCTCGCGGGCATCGACGCGGTCGCCCGCGCGTTCCCCGAGGTGCAGCAGGTCGCGTGTTTCGACACCGCGTTCTATCGCACGATCCCCGAACACCGCCAGCTGATGGCCTTGCCCAGGCGT
The DNA here is from genome assembly GCA_965204785.1 of Alphaproteobacteria bacterium. GTDB lineage: Bacteria > Pseudomonadota > Alphaproteobacteria > SP197 > SP197 > SP197. Next base: position 2,975,040 of record OZ242015.1, read on the forward strand.
CATGCCGATGCGGGACTGCGCCGGTTCGGCTTTCACGGGCTTTCGTACCAATCCATCGTCGCGCGCCTGCCGCAAGCGACTTCGGCACACAAGGCGGTGATCTGCCATCTGGGCAACGGCTGCAGCGTGGCGGGCGTGGTGGACGGCGCATCGGCCTGGACTTCCATGGGCTTCACGCCGAGGTGAACCGGAATCACGCGGCAGCGGTCTCGCTGGCGGAGCCACGGCCCGGCGCGTTCGTTCTTCCCACCGACGAGCAGTCGATTCTCGCCGCCGCCGTCCTCAGCACGCCCACATCGTCCTGACCGAGCGCACCATCCCTGCCTCCGCTTGGCGGGCCGTTGGTGCATGGATCGTCGAATCAAGTTAGACGATGACACGGTGGAGAAGGATAAAGCGGTGTGCACACAGTTCCCACATCCCTTCATGTCGCTTTCCAATCAAGCCGGAAGGCGACATGAAGCAGGACTTCAAGACCACAATCGGGCAGCCGTCGGCCAAGTCGTCAGCTAGAACGTGCTTCCAGGATCGGGCTGGCGTCACGCGCGGCTGTCCTCTGCGATCATGGCGGCGCATTTTTCGCCGATCATGATGGCCGGCGCGTTGGTGTTGCCCGAGACGACCGTGGGCATGATGGAGCAGTCGGCGACGCGCAGGTTGGCGATGCCGTGCACGCGCAGGCGTTCGTCGACCACGGCCATGGGATCGGGGCCCATCTTGCAGGTGCCGCTGGGGTGATAGATCGTGCCGCCGGTCTCGCGCACATAATCCAGAAGGTCTTCGTCGCTGACGACCTCGGGACCGGGTAGCGTCTCGCGTTTGACGTGGCGGGCGTATGGCGCTTCCGCGGTGATCTCGCGCGCGGCTTTGAGGCCGTCGACCATGGTGCGGCAGTCGTTGTCGGAATCGAGAAAGTTGGGCTGGATTTCCGGTCTCGCTGTCGTGTCGGCCGATCGTGCGCGGACATGGCCGCGGCTTTCCGGGCGCAATTGGCAGACCGAGAAGGTGACGCCCGAATAATCATGCAGCTTGCGCTCCATCGGTTTGTCGGCGCTGAAACAGATGAAATGCGCCTGGATATCCGGGGTGGCGAGCTCCGGGCGCGTCTTGAGGAAGATGCCGACCTGGCCCGCGGCCACGGTCAGCGGTCCGGTGCGCTTGAAGATGTATTCCATGCCGACGCGCGCGCGGCGCAGCGGTCCGGCGACATCCTCGTTGAGCGACATGCCCGGATGGGCCTCGTGCACCAGGCGGGCCTGGTAATGGTCCTGCAGGTTTTCGCCTACGCCGGGCAGATCGACCACGACCTCGACGCCGATGTCGCGAAGAAGCGCGCCGGGCCCGATGCCGGAAATCTGGAGGAACTGCGGCGAATTGATGGCGCCGCCCGAAAGTACGATGTCGCCTGACGCGCGGGCCTCGATCTCCCGGTCGTCTTTGAGATAACGTAGGCCGACTGCGCGCCCCTCCTCGATTTGAATGCACGAGGCCATGGCGCCGGTTTCCATCTTCAAATTGGCGCGGCCCCTGGCGCGCTTGAGGTAACCGGCGGCCGTACTGCTGCGCCGTCCGTTGCGCGTCGTAGTCTGATAGTAGCCTGCCCCTTCCTGCTTCGCACCATTGAAATCGGGATTGCGCGGAATGCCACGCGACTCCGCGGCGGCGATCAACCCCTCGCAGATCGCGCGATGGCCTCGGATGTCGGAGACCTGGAGAGGTCCGTCCGCGCCGTGATAGTCGTCCGCACCGCGCTCGTTGTCCTCGGCCTTGCGGAAGAAGGGCAGAACGTCGTCATAGGACCAGCCTGTGTTGCCGAGCTGACGCCAGTGGTCGTAGTCCTCCTTCTGGCCCCGGATATAGATCAGGCCGTTGATGGAGGAGGAACCGCCCAAGACCTTGCCGCGCGGCCAGACCATGGGCCGGTTGTTGGAACCCGGCACCGCCTCGGTCTCATAGCACCAGGAAAACTTCGGATCGTACATCATCCAGAAATAGCCGCCCGGCACATGGATTTTCGGGCTGGTGTCGCGCCCGCCTGCCTCGAGCAGCAGAACGCGCCGCGCCGGGTCCTCGCTCAGCCGCGAGGCGACCGCGCAGCCGGCCGATCCGGCCCCGATGACGATGTGATCGAATGGCTCCATGTTTAGCCGTTCTTCGGATGGAGATGGTGCTTGAGAAATCGGCAGATCAGATCGTACTCAAGGCGGCTGGCAGGACCCTTGAAGCGGGCGCGCATGAAGCCGTGGATCATCTTGCGGGCTTCACGGTAGGTGACGTGGTTGCCGGCCATGGCGAGTTTGGCGGCGAAGGCGCGGCCGTCGTCGCGTATCGGATCGATCTCGGCGCTATGCACCCAGAAGGGCGGCAGGTTGGAAAGGTCCGCCAGGATCGGACGGGCATAGGGATCGTCCTGGTCGCGCGCGTCGGGGATATAGAGTTTGCGGTATTTGACGGTGCCCGCGCGCGTGAGGCCTGGTCCGTCGGCGTGCTCAAGGTAGCTCGCCTGGTCTTGATCGAGGCCGGTGCCGGGATAGACGATGGCCGCACAGCGGAGCGCGAGGGCGCCGGCATCGCGCGCCTTGAGCGCCATCACCACACCCAGGTTGCCGCCGGCGCTGTCGCCCGCGACCGCCAAGCGTTCGGGATCGAGCGCGAGGCGCTCCGCGTTCTCCTGTATCCAGACAAGCGTGTTCCAGCAATCGTTGACCGCTGCCGGATAGGGGTGATCGGGCGTGAGGCGGTAGTCGACCGAGACCACCAGCGCCTCGGCCTGCTGGGCAAAACCCCAGGCGATGGCATCGGAACTGTCGAGATCGCCCAGCATGAAACCGCCGCCATGCATGTAAAGGATGGCGGGTGCCGGGTTTGCCACGTCCGACGGGCGGTAAAGACGAACGGGAACGTCGCAGTCGGGTGTGGGCACCGTCTCGTCCCAGACCTTCATGTCGGTAGGGTGGGGCTGGTTGAGCGCCGAGGTATAGGCGGTCCAGAACGCGCGCTGTTCCTCGGGCGTTTCCCCCTTTGCTCCGGCGGCATCGCGTGCGGCGATCAGGTGCGTCATGTCGGGATGCAGTTCCACGTTTGCCATGATGGTCTCCCTGCCCACGGAACGCATGATAACCATTGATCGCCAAGACGCCACGGCACAGCCTTGTCCCGATGGCAAAGGAGGAAACACGATGAGCGAACCGGTCGGGCAACTGACCTATGGGCGCGTTCATGAGGTGACCCGCGCGGCTGGCGGCCTTGCCTTTGTCGGTGGCGCCGCCGACTTCAGCGCGAGCGGGTCGATCCGCAACAGCGGGGATCTCAAGGCGCAGCTTGCCGACACGCTCGACAACGTCGAGGCGGCATTGGGCGTGGAGGGCTGCACGCTGGCCGATGCCGTGTTGCTGCAGCTCTTCTTGTGCGCCCGTTGCCGGGATGAGCGAGTGGGAGATCCTAGCGGTGATCCAGCGCCGAGTGGGCTGCGACCCCGCACCGGCGATCACGGCGAATCCCGTTCCGCTGCAACCCTTCGAGGGGCAATTGGTGCAGATCCGGGCCATCGCGTCGAAAGGCTGGTGCGATGAGGACGATGTCCGCGCGGTGAGCGACGCGGCGCTGAAAGCCCACGCCGGGCTGTTCGAGAAGCCAGAGATTACGCGCGGTCTGCGCGCGGGCGAGTTCTTTGCCGTGCCCTACCGCTAGTGCAGCCGCCTGCGCGGGGTGATCTGGACCGGCGGGCAGGCGCCGTTCGAGCCGGGCTTCAACGGGGGCACGGCGGTCTATCCAGGTGATCTGGTGCGCCAGACGCGGTTCACCATGTCCTATATCGACGACATCCTGCACGGCTTCGGCGCGACCAGCGCCTATCTCGCCCTGCTCGTCTGCTACTTCACCTCCGACGGCAAGCAGGCCACGACCGAACGGTTTCTTGATGCGGTGGCCGACTGTGTCGTCCAGTCGCACATGCACAACGAGGACATGACGGTGGAAATCTGGGGTGTGGCGCGGGGATGATTGTGGCAATGACGCAGGGCTCGGGCTGGATTGCTGCAGGGCATGATCGAAAGTTTCGATAATCCGCGCACCGGCGCCCTGCTGAAGGGTTACCGGGTGCATGGCATGACGCCGAACCAGCAGCGGGCGGGCATGGTGCGCATGATGATGCTCGATGCCGTCGAGACGCTAGACGATCTCAATGCGCCGCTCGCCAGACCCGTGGTCATATCCGGCGGCGCGCCGCGAGGACGGCAAAGCTATCGCCAAGGAAGTCGAACCCCACAAGCTTGAATAGGTTTCGGGACAGGGTCATCCCGTCTTCCGTCCGACAAGCTGGACCTCGCGCCGGTGCAGGGAGCGTCGAAGTACGTTCGACGACGGCACAGTTGGGGATGGATTTAGACGCGCGGTCCGTGATTTTTTGTGCGAGGCTCCGTGTTTCGCGCGTGGGCCGCTTGTCGGTCCAAGGGGCGGCGCAGTTCCAGGATGCTGCCCAGGGCGAGAACGACGGGATCGCCGTTCCACGGTGCGACGATCTACAGGCTCGTGGGCACCGACAGGCCGTCCAACTCTGGCGCGTGATGCCGCAGGGTTTGCCGTTGACCGTGACTTCGGCGGTGGCATCGAAGTCCGCGGCCGAGTGCGTCTCCATGCGGTTGATCGTGACGCAGGCGTTGAGCGTCGCCTGGCTGGCTTCCAGCGCGTCGAGCACTGCGGTGGCGTAGTCGGCCACGCGCAACTCGCCGTCGCGGATGTGGCGCCCGGCCTGCTGGGCGGAGAGAAACAGAAGATCATCGTCCATGACCCATTGGGACCGCCTCGCGGCGTTGCCGTCAAGCCGGCCACGCGCGACCATGACCTGCGGATCGTGTTATGGACTTGGTGGTCCCCGCGCCGTTGCACCATGACGGCAACGCCCGGGAGAGCCGTCCGGGGCTGAACAGGGATCAACCGAGAGGCGATATGGCGATCACCAGCCAAGGTTATACTTTCGATCTGAACCAGGACAACGAGCCCGGCAGTGTGCTGCTTTTCGTCCCCCTGGTCTTCGTGCTTCCCGGCGCTGGCCTGGTGTTTTTCGGGCTCTACATCGCATTGCTGTGCATCGAGGCGGCGATCGGCGGGTGCCAAGTGACGATCAAGCGGCGCGTGTGGTTCTGCACCAGGAGCATGACAGTGCTGCTGAAGGACTATCCAGGCGTCCTGCGCAAACGGGTGACCTACCGGCGCAACAAGCGGACGTATATCACATGGATCGCGGCCCTGCCGCATGACGACAAGGCCAGACGCGTCGTGCTGGGCGCCAGCCGCGACGAGGCCCGGGGGCGCAGATTGGCCGAAGTCTACGCGCGCCTGCTCGACATGCCCGCGCTGGAGGAAACGGTAGACGGTTTCGTGGCGTGCGCGCCCGAGGATGTCGCCTGCCCGCTCGCCGAGCTCGCGGCCGAGGGCAAGGTCATGACCGGCTATCGCTCTGGCAAGACGGCACCCGCGGAAGTCCATGTCGAGACTGGACCGGACATGATCATCGTCAGTTTCCTGAAGGCGCGCATGCCGCTCTGGCTGGTCGCGGTTCTGGTCGGCATGGTCGGCGTCATCCGCAGCATTAAGGCACGGCGTCAGCTGATCGTGCCCCGCGACCGCGTGTTCATCGCCGTCCTGGGCAACGACGGCAAGGAGCTCCGGATCAGCGCCGAGCTGATGCTCGCCGAGATCAAGGGCCTGCGCATTGATCGCGGACAATACGGTGGCAATGCCCTGTGGTTCGATACCGACCGGGGATCGTTCGCTGCGGGCGACCACAGTCTGTGCGCCGCGCTCGATTATGTCCGCGACCTCGTGATCGCCGCGCTGGCGATGGCGCGCGATGGCAGGGATGCGGTCAAGGATGCCCAGGCATGAGCACGTTGCCGCCCGAGATTGCGCGCGCCTTCGGTTATCCGTTCGATCCGCCGGGTCACGGCTTTCTGTTCGCAGCCGGACGGGGCCTGCGCTTCGTCGCCGACGGGTCCGATCCGCTCGGCGATGCAAAAGTCGATCTGGACGGGGAAGTGATGGCGTCAGGTGAAGCGCTGCGCAGGCTGGGCGTGGTAAGCGGTGGCACCGAATGGCGCACGGCGGTGGTGGGCTACGGCTCAAACGCCTCGCCGCGCCGGCTGCTGGAGAAGTATGGCGACGACGCCGACAGCGTGATCCCCGTCCTGCGCTGCCGCCTGCACGGCCACGATGTCGTTTATGCCACGCATATCGCGACCTACGGTTCGGTCCCGGCCGGTCTTTACGCCAGCCCCGGTACCGTGGCCCATGTCTCGGTCTCGTTCCTGACCGACTCGCAACTCGAGATCATGCATGCCTCGGAAGGCGAGAACCATCGCTTCACGCTGCTCGACGGCCGGGTCGAGGCCGACGGCATGGGCGACGTCAAAGGCGCGGCGGCTTACATCACCAGCCACGGCGTCTATGGCTACGCTGGCGAACCCGTGGCGCTGGCGAAGGTTCATGCCGACAACCGGCGCTTTGCCGCGCGCGAGCAGGAAGACATGCTGGCCGAACTCTGCGGTCATGTCGGGGAAGGGGCAGAACTCCACGACTTCATCCTGCGTGCCGTGCGGGATCACGATCACCGCCTGACGCTGGTCATGAAGATGCGCGAGCGGGCCATCCGGCATGTGGAGAAGCGATTAGGCCCGGCGTATTAGGTGAGAACAACCGTCGTCACCCCGGTCTTGAGCGGGTCTATTATTGGCCTCAAGCGCCGGCGTTCCCTCCGGTCACTTGGCTTTCGCCGCATGCGCACCGTTCGGCTGCCGCTTCGCTCTCGCCGCCGAACATCATTACCACTACCTCAAATGTGTCATGCCGGCCTTAAGCCGGGGTCTCGTTCCACACGTTGCTTCAGAAACGCGTCATGATGAGATCCCGGATAACCGCGGAGTTTACCCTTGACCGGATCAAGGGCGGTTTTCGGGATGACACAGGTTTTGTTTAGCTCAGGATTTGGCCTAGGACCATGGCGAGGAAGACAAGGAAACCGGCCTGGCCGTTGGAGGTGAAGCGTTTCAGGCAGGAGATCGGGGTGTCGATCTGGAGCGTCGTGACCTGCCAGATGAAATGGAGCGCGGTGGGGAGAAGCGCCAGATAGAACACCCAGTGTAGGTCGGCCAGGGTTCCGGCGGCGACAAGGCCCGCCAGAAACAGGCCGTAGAAGAGAGCGACGATAGGCTTGGTGCGGTGGTTGAAGGCAAGGGCGGTGGACTTCACGCCGATCCGGATATCGTCGATCTTGTCCTGGTGGGCGTAGATCGTGTCGTAGCCAATGGTCCAGCCGATGCAGCCTGCGTAGAGCACAAGGGGAGCAAGCCCGAGTTCCCCGCGCACGGCGGCCCAGCCCACGAGCACGCCCCAGTTGAACGCCAGGCCAAGGAAAAGCTGGGGCCAGTAGGTGATGCGTTTCATGAAGGGGTAGATCGCGACGAGGCCCAGCGAGGCCGCGCCGATCAAGATTGCCGCGCGGTCGAGCTGGACCAGCACCGCCAGACCCGCGGTGAGCAGGAGTGCAAGGAAGACCAGCGCACCCAGAAGCCCTATCTCGCCGCTGGCGAGGGGTCGTGTCCGCGTTCGTTCGACGTTTGCGTCGAAATCCCGGTCCATGATGTCGTTGACGACGCAGCCCGCTGCGCGCATCGCCACGGCGCCGGCCAGGAAGAGGAACAGCAGCCAGGGCGAGGGCCAGTCCTGGCTCGCAAGCGCGATCGACCACCAGCACGGCCACATCAGCAGCCAGAATCCGATGGGCCGGTCGGCGCGCGCCAGCTTTAGCCAGGGACGCAGCGGGCGCGGCGCTAGGGTGTCGGCCCAGGTGGACGAGGGGGGCGGGGATGCGCTATCGCTGGAAGGCATCATCGAAGGTATAAGAATCCATGCGTCGAGACGGACGGCCCGTGCCGCGTCTTTTTGTCGATCTGCCCTTGGGCCCGGATCGCCATGTGGCGTTGTCCAAGGGGCAACAGCACTACGTCGCACGGGTCATGCGTCTGGGGCAAGGCGACGGTGTGCGCCTGTTCAACGGCGGGGATGGCGAATGGCTGGCCGATCTGGACGGCGACGAGGCGCTCTGCCGAGAACAACACAAGGTTCAGCCCGCAGCCGGCGGGCCCTGGCTGCTGTTCGCGCCGCCCAAGCGCGACAGGCTGCGCTTCCTGGTGGAAAAGGCGACGGAACTGGGCGCCGCGCGCCTGATCCCGGTCACGACCGAACGCACCGAATCGCTGGCCGCCAAGGCCGGCAAGATGCATGAATGGGCGGTGGAGGCAGCCGAACAATGCGGGCGCTGTGACGTGCCCGACTGTCTGGAGCAACGTGGGCTGGATTCCGTTCTTGCCGACTGGACGGGCGATCGCAGACTGCTGTTGTGCGACGAAACGAGCGGCGGTGCGCCGCTCGGGGCGGTGGATTATGGCCCATGCACTTTCCTGGTCGGGCCCGAGGGTGGCTTTGCTCCGGGGGAGCTTGAAGCGCTCCGGGCGAAACCCGAGGTTGTGCCCGTGTCCCTGGGCTCCCATATCCTGCGTGTCGAGACGGCCTGCCTTGCCGCGCTTGCCACTTGGCATCTGCGATCATCAAGGGCTAGTGTCAGCAACCAGCCAGGCGGGGCCCCGACCTCGTAGACCACCCACGGTATAAGGGGCAGCAGTCGTGTCCATCCCATCCGTACAGAACGCCACGCCGCTGACCGAAAAGGCGCAGCTGATCGAGCGTCTGGAAACCGGCTGCAAGCCCAAGGAAACTTGGCGCATCGGCACGGAACACGAAAAGTTTGCCTATGACGCTAAGACCTGCAAACCGCTGACCTATGATGCGCCCAACGGCATCCGCGCGGTCCTGACCGAACTGCAGCGCTTCGGCTGGGAGCCGATGAACGAGGGCGAAAATGTCATCGGGCTTTCCAAGGACGGCCAGCATGTTTCGCTGGAGCCGGGCGGACAGCTCGAACTTTCCGGCGCGCCGCTCAAGGACCTGCATGCTACCTGCCGCGAGACCAACGCGCACCTCGACCAGTGCAAGGAGATCGCCGAGGAACTGGGCATCACCTTCCTGGGCCTGGGCTTTCGTCCGCGCGAGACGCGCGAGGACGTGCCCTGGATGCCCAAGGGCCGCTACAAGATCATGCGCGCTTACATGCCCAAGGTTGGGTCCATGGGGCTCGACATGATGCTGCGCACCTGCACCATCCAGGCCAACCTGGATTTCGTCTCGGAAGCCGACATGGTGCAGAAGTTCCGCGTGGCCCAGGCGCTGCAATCGGTCGCCACCGCGCTCTTCGCCAATTCGCCGTTCACGGAAAACAAGCCCAACGGCTGCCTCTCCATGCGCGCCCATGTCTGGACCGATGTCGATAACGACCGCAGCGGTCTTCTGAAATTTGTCGCGGAAGATGGGTTCAGCTTCGAGCGTTATGTCGACTATGCGCTCGACGTGCCGATGTATTTCGTCATGCGCGACGGCAAGTACATCGACGCCTCGGGCCAGTCGTTCCGCGATTTCCTGAACGGCAAGCTGCCCGCCTTGCCGGGAGAAACTCCCACCGTGTCGGACTGGGAAGACCATCTGACCACACTTTTCCCCGATGTGCGTATCAAACGCTACATGGAGGTGCGCGGCGCGGACGGTGCGGGCTGGCGGCGCATCTGCGCCCTGCCGGGCCTGTGGACCGGCCTGCTCTACGCACAGACCGCGCTCGATGCTGCCTGGGATATGGTCAGGGACTGGACTTGGGAAGAACAGGTGAAGATGAAGGAAGACGTCCCGGCGCTGGGCCTCAAAGCCCCGTTCCGCGACGGCACCGTGCAGGACGTCGCCAAGGAGATGCTGGCGATTTCCGCCGAAGGCCTGCGCCTGCGCCGCATCTATGACGGCAGCCTGGACGAGGTGCATTTCCTGGATGCGCTGATGGAAATCGCGATTTCCGGGCGCACGCCCGCCGAAGACTTGCTCGACCGCTACGAAAACGCCTGGAAGGGTGACATCGACAAGGTGTTCACCGACTACGCGTTCTAGCCGTTTGAGGCTACATTCAGCGGTTGTCCTGAACCGCCCCACGGAGTTCATGGTGCTATCTGGAGAAGCGACCGCCCATGGCCCAGACGACCGCCATCGAACAATTGCCGCAACCACCGGGCGCTGCACCGGTGTGCGGTCAGTTCGCGCCCTATTTCAAGGCGCGCGCGAGCAACAACCCAAGCTTCTACTTCGACACCACCGGGGGCGGTTCATTGTTCCGGCGTTTCTTGAGTCAGCGCAGAACCCAGCCGGCCGGACACATCTCGATTAGTTGCTGGCGCTCAAGCGTCATTACGACGATGACCGGATCTGTTTTTTCGGCGTCACCTGTGATCCCAAAGACCAAGGCACGTTGACCCAGCGCGTTCCGAGCATCCGTTATATTTTGGGACACGGATCGCAACCTTTCGACCCTCTATGGCGCGCAGACCCAGAGCGGCTACGCCTGTCACACGATCGTGGTCGATCCGGCCATGGGCGTGCTGGCCGTTCTGCCTTTCGATAGGGGCCCCCCAAGCCCATGCCGGTGTGGCGATGCACGCTCCGGTCCTGGTCGCGCCGCGCATCTTCGAAGTCAACCTGTGCAAGCACCTTATCGGACTCTACGACCGACACGGCGGCCAGGAATCCGGTTTCATGCGCGAGGTCGAGGGGCGCACCGTGGCGATCAACGATTACCGTCACAAACGCCGTACCGACCATGTGGTCGAGGATGCCGCCACGCCGGCTGAATGCGAGCGCATGATCCGCTCACGGCCTTTTCCGCAGATCGGAAAGGCCTTCATGTTCCGCTCGGCCAAGATCGAGCGCTATATCGTGGCGAAGTATTCGGCCGATCCGGGTGGATATTTCCGGCCCCATCGCGACAACCGCACCAAGGGGACCGCGCATCGCAAGTTTGCCGTCTCGATCAACCTCAATGTCGGGAACTATCAGGGCGGGGACCTGCGTTTTCCCGAGTGCGGCAGCCGGTCTTGTCGCGCGTCGACCGGCGGTGCGGTGCCGCAACCCTGGAAACCGCGCGCCCGGTCATGGCGTGCCCAGGACTGAACTCCGCGCAAAAGGTGGGTTCCATGCATGGGTCCTCCTGGCCAAGCCGAAGGACGACAAGAGTGCGGTTGGGAAGGCGTGCCGGAGGTGCGCGTGCTGGCAGTCCGCTACGCCGCCTCGGTGCCGCCTACGGTCAGGTCGACCAGCAGGGTCGGCTGACCCACGCCGACCGGTACGCCCTGGCCGGCCTTACCGCAGGTGCCGATGCCTGAATCCATCGCCATGTCGTTGCCGATGGCCGAAACCTTGGTCAGGACATCGGGGCCGTTGCCGATGAGCGTGGCGCCCTTCACGGGGCGGGTCACCTTGCCGCCCTCGATGAGATAGGCCTCGGAAGCCGAGAACACGAACTTGCCGTTGGTGATGTCGACCTGGCCGCCGCCGAAGTTGACGGCATAGAGACCCTTCTTGACGGACGCGATGATCCCGGCGGGATCTTCTTCGCCCGCCATCATGCAGGTGTTGGTCATGCGCGGCATGGGCTGGTGGGCATAACTCTCGCGGCGGCCGTTGCCCGTGGGTTCGTGCCCCATGAGACGGGCGTTCATGCGGTCGTGCATGTAGCCTTTCAGGATGCCGTCCTCGATGAGGATCGTGTTGGATGTTGGCGTGCCTTCGTCGTCGATGGTGAGCGAACCGCGTCTGTCGCCGATGGTGCCGTCGTCGGTGACGGTGACACCCGGAGCGGCGATGCGTTCGCCCAGCAGACCGGAAAATGCCGAGGTCTTCTTACGGTTGAAGTCGCCCTCCAGGCCATGGCCAATGGCTTCGTGGAGCAGGATGCCGGGCCAGCCGGGACCCAGCACCACCGGCATCTCGCCGGCGGGCGCACCCACGGACTCCAGGTTGACCAAAGCCTGGCGGAGGGCCTCGTCCGCCTGGGCCTGCCAACGGTCGGGCTGCACAAATTCCTGGTAGAGCACGCGTCCGCCGGTTCCCTGGCTGCCGGTCTCCATGCGCTCGCCCTCCGCGGCGACGGCGGAAATGTTGAGGCGCACAAGCGGGCGCACATCCGTTGCCCTGGAACCGTCGGCGCGCACGATGGCGACGACCTGCCAGTTGCCGGTGATCGACGCGCTGACCTGGCGCACGCGGTCGTCCTTGTCGCGCAGATAGGTATTGATGTCCTGAAGTAGCTTCACCTTGTCGTCGAAGGACATCTCGGTAAGCGGATTGACGTCGTCATAGAACGCTTGGTTGGTGCGCGCCGGTGCGGTCGCCAGCGTTCCGGCGCGGCCGTCGACGGCACGCACGGTTTCGGCGGCCCGCCTGATGGCGGCTTCGGAAAGCTCGGAAGCGTGCGCGTAGGCGGTCGCTTCCTCAACCACGCGACGCAGGCCGATGCCCTGTGTCACGTCATAACTGGCCGTCTTCAGGCGGCCGTCGTCGAAAGCCAAGGCCTCGGCTTGACGGTATTCCATGAAGATCTCTCCATCGTCGGCACCGGTGAGAGCGTCACCCACGAGGGTGGCGACGCGGTCCTCATCCATGCCGCTGCGGGTGAAAAACAACTCGTCTGGCGAGGGATTCTGGCTCATTGGGTCAACTCCGGGGTCGGACTGTGGAGCATATCACGTGCGCGCCGAATCGCCCGTGATCCGATGCAAACATGTGAGAATCCTCCGGCTCTCTGATTGGCTCTATGCATATGGTGTTTCTGGGTCCGAAGGCCAGCTTGCCAAATCCTGCGAATTTCTTGCAATTTCAGGGACTGAATCCCGGTGTCACGGGCTTGTGAAACGCAAGGCTGCTCGTGTATGGTCCGCCGCAATTGGCTATCCCTTGGCGGCATGGATCAGGGGACCCGAGACGGCGTATGCGGCGTTCGGTCCGGGTTGTGTGGTTCGTTCGTGATTTACACCGGTATGCGTGCCGCATCGTGGAAAGGAGAGAGGTAGTGACAAGATCGCTCCTGATGTTCGCAGCGATGGCGCTGGCGTTGTTCACCGGGACCGGCGCCGCGTTGGCGCAAGAGGCGGAAACGCGGGGTATTTCGACCGACTGGCAATGGGGTTTCCAGGAACCGGCATCGTCGATCATGGAAGACATCCATTGGTTCTATGACATCGTCTTGCTGCCTATGATGCTGATCATTTCGGCGTTCGTGGCTGTGCTGATGGTCTACATCATGGTGCGCTTCCGCCGCGCTCGGAATCCGGAGGCCTCGCCCAACACGCACAACACGTTGCTGGAAGTGATCTGGACCGGCGTGCCGATCCTGATTCTAATCGGTATCGCGATTCCCTCGCTGCGCCTGCTCCATTTCGAAGAGACCGTTCCTGAAAATGCTGACCTGACCGTCAAGGCCATCGGCTACCAGTGGAACTGGGGTTACGAATATCCCCAGTACGGCATTGCCTTCGAGTCCTACATGGTGGACGACGCCGATCTGGAGCCCGGACAGCCGCGCCTTCTGACTACCGATACGCGGGTCGTGCTGCCAGCCGGCCAGGTGATCCACTTCCTGGTGACGTCCGAGGACGTCATCCATTCTTGGGCCCTGCCCGCGGCGGGGATCAAGACCGACGCCGTACCGGGGCGCGTGAACGACTTCTGGATGCAAATCGACGAGCCCGGCATCTACTATGGCCAATGTTCGGAGTTGTGCGGCCAGCTTCACGGCTTCATGCCGATCACGGTCGATGTCCGCTCGCCCCAGGATTTTGAGGCATGGGCCGCCGAACGGCAGACCGCTCTTGGTATCGAACCGGAAGTCGAACTCGCCGCAACGGCTCAGGACTGAACGAGAAGAATGCTATTCCGCGCGCGGAAGGATGAAAGAGACATGAGCGAAAGCCACGCCCACCACGCTGATCATCACGATCATCATCCCACGGGCCTGTTGCGCTATCTCTATTCGACGAACCACAAAGACATCGGCACGATGTATATCGTCTACGGGTTCGTCTTCGGCTTGGTCGGCTTTGTCATGTCGATGCTGATCCGCATCGAACTCGCCCATCCCGGCGTTGGCATCCTGGGCGGCGACCACCAGCTCTACAACGTGCTGATCACCAGCCACGGCCTGATCATGATTTTCTTCATGATCATGCCCGTCTTCATCGGCGGTTTCGGCAACTGGTTCATGCCCATGATGATCGGAGCGCCCGACATGGCATTCCCGCGCATGAACAACATCAGCTTCTGGCTGCTGGTGCCCGCGGGCATCCTGGTCGTGATGTCGGTCTTCATCGACGGCGGCACGGGCAGCGGCTGGACGATCTATGCTCCGCTCTCGACCTACGGCAATCCGGGTCTGGCGGTTGACTGCCTGATCCTGGCCATCCATCTGGCCGGTGCGTCGTCCATCCTGGGCGCGATCAACTTCATCACGACCATCTTCAACATGCGCGCGCCGGGCATGACGCTCCATCGCATGCCGCTGTTTGCATGGTCGGTTCTGGTGACGGCCTTCCTGCTGCTGCTCTCTCTGCCGGTTCTGGCGGGCGCGATCACGATGCTGCTGACCGACCGCAACTTCGGCACCGGGTTCTTCGACCCCGCCCTGGGCGGCGATCCAATCCTCTACCAGCATCTCTTCTGGTTTTTCGGCCACCCCGAGGTCTACATCCTGATCCTACCGGCCTTCGGCATCGTCAGCCACATCATCTCGACCTTCTCCCAGAAGCCGATCTTCGGCTATCTAGGCATGGCCTATGCCATGGTCGCAATCGGCGTGGTCGGCTTCATCGTGTGGGCCCATCACATGTACACCGTGGGCATGGGCGTCGACACAAAGGCTTACTTCATCGTCGCCACCATGGTGATCGCGGTGCCCACGGGCGTGAAGATCTTCTCCTGGCTCGCCACGATGTGGGGCGGTTCCATCGAGTACAAGACGCCGATGCTCTGGGCGCTGGGCTTCATCTTCCTGTTCACCGTGGGCGGCGTCACGGGCGTGCTGCTGGCTAACGCGGGCATCGACAACCCCATGCACGACACCTATTACGTGGTCGCGCATTTCCACTATGTGCTCTCGCTGGGCGCGGTGTTTGCGCTGTTCGGCGGGTTCTACTACTGGATCGGCAAGATATCGGGTTACCAGTATCCCGAATGGGCGGGAAAGCTGCATTTCTGGCTGACGTTGATCGGCGTGAATGTCACGTTCTTCCCGCAGCATTTTCTGGGCATGGCGGGCATGCCGCGCCGCATTCCCGATTATCCCGACGCTTATGCGGGCTGGAACTTGGTGTCGTCCTACGGCTCCTACATCACCGCACTTGGCATGCTGGTCTTTTTTTATGTGCTGATCCGCGTGTTCCTGGTCGGACGGGTGAAATGCCCGGCCAATCCGTGGGGTGCAGGCGCGACCACACTGGAGTGGACCGTTTCCTCGCCGCCGTCGTTCCACACGTTTGAAGACCCGCCCTATATGGGCGCTTCCTCAGGCTCGTCGGCATACTAGGGCGGAAGGTGAACCACGCTTCCCATGACGGTCGACATCAACATCACAGTCCCGGCGGGCGCGGCGCGGCCAGACGCCGCGCCCGCCGACTATTTCGCGTTGCTGAAGCCGCGCGTGATGTCACTGGTGGCGTTCACCGGTGCGGTCGGCCTCTACTTGGCGCCCGGAGAACTTCATCCCGTTCTGGCCGTCGTCGCGGTGCTGTGCATTGCAGTGGGCGCGGGCGCGTCGGGCTGCATCAACATGTGGTACGAGCGCGATGTCGACGCCATCATGCGCCGAACGCAGCACCGTCCGATCCCGTCGGGACGCATCGCACCGCGCAGCGCGCTGGAATTCGGCGTCACGCTGGCCGGCGCCTCGGTCATGGTCATGGGCGTGGCGGTGAACTGGACCGCGGCCACCCTGCTGGCCGGCGCCATCGCATTTTATGTCTTCGTCTACACGATCTGGCTCAAGCGCCGCACGCCGCAGAACATCGTGATCGGCGGCGCAGCGGGCGCGTTCCCACCGATGATCGGCTGGGCCGCGGTGTCGGGTGACGTCTCGCTTGCCTCGATCGCGCTCTTTGCCATCATCTTCTTCTGGACGCCGCCGCACTTCTGGTCCCTGGCGCTCTATCGTTCGTGCGACTACGAGGCCGCGGGCATACCCATGCTGCCGGTGGTTGCCGGCGCGCAAGCGACACGGCGTCAGATCCTGCTTTACAGCGTGCTGATGCTGCCGCTCTGTCTCGCCCCCTGGCTGCTGGGCACAGCGGGCGTGGTCTACGCCGCAGGAGCGGGCATCCTGTCGTTCGTCTTCATCGCCGGTGCCGTGCGCATCCTGGTCCAGTGTAGCGACGAAGCCGCGCGCTGGATGTTCAGGTATTCCATTCTCTATCTCGCGCTGGTCTTTGCGCTGCTGGCCGCAGACCGTGCTGTCGCAGAGATGCTGTGAGGTGGCCGATGAACAGCAGGTCAAACGCCAGCGCCGCAAGCGCAACATCGCGATTGCCATGGTGCTCTTTGCGTTCATTATCTTGCTCTATCTCGTCACCATCGTGCGGCTGGGCGGATAACCGGTCATGAGCGAAAAGGACTCCAACAGAGGCAAGCGGATCACGGTTCTGGCCAGCGTGCTGGTGCTGAGCTGCATGGTCGCGCTGACCGCGGCGGCCGTTCCGCTCTACAGGCTGTTCTGCCAAGTCACGGGGTTCGGCGGCACGACCACGACGGCCGAGGCGGCACCCGGTGCGGCCGAAGGCGCGCCGCTGGTCACCGTGCGCTTCAACGCCGATACCGGACGTGGCATGCCCTGGAAATTCCGGCCCATGCAGCTTGAGATCACGGCGCGTGTGGGAGAGCAGGTCACGGTGTTCTATGAGGCATACAACCCCACGAACCACACGGTTGCCGGAACCTCGACCTACAACGTCACGCCCCAGAAGGTCGGCGCGTACTTCGCCAAGATCGACTGTTTCTGTTTCACCGAACAAATGCTGGCGCCGGGCCAGAGTGTGGCGATGCCGGTGACCTTCTACGTCGACCCTGAGCTCGCGCTCGATCCGGTGACCCAGGAAGTCCGCACCATTACCCTTTCCTACACGTTCTTCGAGATCAAGCAGGAAGAAACCACAACGAGCGCTGTGTCGGCCGATTGGGCCGATGCCGCGATGAACTGACCGTCGTTACGGGAGAGCAGGCAGATGGCCGATCACGCAAAGAAGCATCCCTACCATCTGATTGATCCGAGTCCCTGGCCGCTGCTCGGCGCGTTTTCCGCGCTGGTTCTGGCCGGTGGCGCGATCATGGTGTTTGCCGACCCCACCCACAGCAACTGGTGGCTGATCATTCCGGGCCTGATCCTGGTGCTGATCACGATGTTCCTGTGGTGGCGCGACGTTATCCGCGAGGCCGTCGTCGACAAGGCGCACACCCCGGTCGTGCAGATCGGCCTACGCTACGGCATGGCGCTTTTCATCGCCTCGGAGGTCATGTTTTTTGTGGCCTGGTTCTGGGCCTATTTCAACACGGCACTGTTTCCGACCGACTGGATGGGCGGGGTGTGGCCGCCCGAAGGCACGCTGACCTTCGATCCCTGGGATCTTCCCTTCATCAACACGCTGATCCTGCTGACCTCGGGAACGACGGTGACCTGGGCGCATCACGCGCTGCGCGAGGGTAAGCGCGACCAGGCCATCACCGGTCTGTGGCTCACGGTCATCCTGGGCCTGCTCTTCACGATCTTGCAGGCGGTGGAATATCTGCTGGCGCCGTTCGGGTTCCGCGACGGCATCTATGGCTCGACCTTCTTTATGGCGACCGGTTTCCACGGCTTCCACGTCATCGTAGGCACCATCTTCCTCGCCATCTGTCTGGCGCGTGTCTACAAGGGCCATTTCACGCCCGGGCAGCACTTCGGGTTCGAGGCGGCGGCCTGGTACTGGCATTTCGTCGATGTCGTTTGGCTCTTCCTGTTCTGCTGCATCTACTGGTGGGGTGTTGGCGAGATCGCCCATCACTAGAGGCGTACACATCCAAGGCACTGATCCGGCCCGCAGATGAGCGAGCCGGTTCCCTTTGCGGAGGCCGGTCGTGTTGAACACCTACCACGGCCACGTCCCGCTCTTTTCCGCCGGAATGCGTTGTCGCTGTCCGCGCTGTGGCGAGGGACGGTTGTTTGACGGGTTCCTGAAGGTCGCCGGGACCTGCGATGTCTGTGGCCTGAAACTCGCCCACGAAGACGCCGGCGACAGTCCGGCTGTCTTCGTCATCCTGATCTACGGTCTCGTCATGGCCGTCCTGTCCGCGATCGTGGAGCTCAACCACAAACCGCCGTTCTGGGTCCACGCACTGATCTTTGTGCCGTTGGTCCTGGGCGGCTCGGCCCTGCTTTTGCGCCCCTTCAAAGGCATGCTGGTCGCGCTGCAGTACAAACACAGTGTTGCCGGTTTCGAGAACAAACCCGGCGGGCCCTCGGGGGGCTGATTGCAGGGTTCCCGTCCTCTGGCGACCGTGATCGCCCTTGCCATCGTTTCGGCCCTTGTCGGTCTGGGCACCTGGCAGGTGCAGCGTCTGGCTTGGAAGACCGATCTGATCGCGACCATGGAAGCGCGCATGCAGGCGTCTGCGATAAACCTGAAAGACGCGCTCGACCTGACGGTCGCCGAGGCCGAATGGCGCCCGGTCACGACTTCGGGGCGGCTGCTTGATCGGCATAGCGTCGCGCTCTACCGCATCTCGACCGAGGGCGATGCGGGCTATCAGATCCTCACGCCGATGGCCGTGGATGGCGTCGGGGACATCCTGATCAACCGAGGGTTTGTCGCGGCCTCATCGTTCCAAGACGCCCTGTCGGGTGTGGCACCGCCATCCTACGAGGCTGTGACTGTGACCGGAATCCTGCGTCCCGACGAGGAGCAGTCAGCCTTCACCAACGACAACGATCCCAGGACGGGCGCCTGGTACTGGATCGATCTCGACGCGCTGGGACGTGAGGCCGGTGTGGAACTGCTTCCTGTGATGATCGTGGCCGACGCCGACCCAGCGGGCGGAGAGCTTATCGGCGACCAAGCCCGTTTCGATCCGCCCAACCAGCACCTGCAGTACGCCATCACCTGGTACAGCCTTGCCGTGGCGGCCCTTGTCATCTATGTCCTGCTGCTCCGCCGCCGAAGAGGAGCGGGCCTGTGAACGTCGCCTATCAGAAACTCGAACGCCGCTTCGCGCATCTGGCCGCGCTCGACAAGGCCCAGGAGATGCTGCACTGGGACCGGGAGACGATCATGCCCCCAGGCGGCGCGGAGGCGCGCAGCGAGCAGCTTGCCGCGCTCGGCCTCGTGCATCACGAGAAGATGACCGACCCTGTGCTCTCCGACCTGCTGGATGAGGCCGAGGAGCGTGCGCCGCAGGAAGTCTGGCAGGTCGCCAATCTGGCGCTGATGCGCCGCTCCTGGCGCCACGCCAATGCCTTGAGCGCTGACTTGGTCGAGGCCTCGTCGCGGGCGACCTCCAGGGCGATCGAAAGCTGGCTTGAAGCCCGTCCCGCGGCCGATTTCGCGGCATTTGTGCCCGCGTTCGAGGAAGTCGTGCGTCTCACGCGCGAAATCGCCCAGGCCAAGGCCGAAGCGTTCAACGTCACGTTCTACGACGCCCTGCTTGAGCCCTACGAGCCTTCGATCAGCGGAGAGGAGATCGACGGCCTTTTCGCCAGGCTGGCGGAAATCCTTCCCGGCCTGCGCGACCGTATTCTCGAAAAGCAGAACAACGCACCACGCCCCGAATTGCCTGCCGGCCCGTTTTCCGCCTACCGCCAAAAGGCTCTGGGCGAACGGCTGATGGCGATCGCGGGTTTCGATTCCCGGTGCGGGCGTCTGGATGTCAGCGCCCATCCCTTTACCGCGGGTGCGCCGGGCGACGTGCGCATCACCACCCGGTTCGACGAGGCTGACTTCACCAGCTCCGTGATGGCCGTGATGCACGAGACTGGTCACGGGCTTTACGAGCAGGGTCTGCCTGCGGACTGGAAGTTTCAGCCCGTGGGTACCGCCGCCAACATGACGGTGCATGAAAGCCAGTCGCTCCTGATTGAGATGCAGGCCAGCCGCACACCGGAGTTCCTCACTCATGCCGCACCCATCATGCGCGAGATGCTGGGCGGCAGCGGGGCCGGCTGGGAACCGGAAAACCTGCACCGGCTTGCCATCCACGTCGCGCCGCGCCTCATCCGCGTGGATGCCGACGAAGTGCACTATCCCCTCCACATCATGCTGCGCACGCGCATGGAACGCGCGCTGATCGCGGGCGAACTTGCGCCCAAGGACGTGCCCGGCGCATGGAACGAGGGCATGGCCGAGCTGGTCGGGCTCACGCCCGGCGACGACCGCGTGGGCTGCCTGCAGGATGTGCATTGGGCCTCGGGCCTGTTCGGCTATTTCCCGACTTACAGCCTGGGCGCTCTGGCCGCCGCACAGCTTTTCAGGGCGGCCAGGGAACAGGTGCCAGATCTCATCGACCACCTGGCGCAGGGCGACTTCGGTCCCTTGCTCGCCTGGCTGCGTGAGAACGTGCATGCAAAAGGGGCCTTGCTCTCGACCCAGGAACTGTTGACCCAGGCGACGGGAGCGCCGCTGGGGACGGAAGCCTTCGAGGTGCATGTACAGGAACGGTATCTGGACTAGGGCGATGCAGTATCTCAGCACACGCGGCCAGGTGCCGGCGCTTGATTTCGAGGATGTCCTGCTGACGGGACTGGCGCCTGACGGCGGGCTTTATCTGCCCGAAACCTGGCCGCTGTTCGACGGGGGCACCCTGCGTGCCATGCTGGGCATGACCTATGCCGAAATCGCCGCGTGCGTGATGCAGCCCTTTGTCGAGGGCTGGATCGGGGCCGATGAACTGCTCGCCATGACCCGTGAAACCTATGCCGTGTTCGATCATCAGGCGGTCGTGCCGATGGTCCAGACCGGCGACAATGACTGGTTGCTGGAACTCTTTCACGGGCCGACCTTTGCCTTCAAGGATCTGGCCCTGCAGCTGCTCGGCCGCCTGTTCGACCGCGCCCTGGGGCGTCGCGGCGAGCGCATCACCATTGTGGGCGCAACGTCGGGCGATACCGGGCCGGCCGCGATTGCAGGCTGTGCGGGGCGCGCGAACATGGATGTCTACATCCTCTTCCCGCAGGGTCGGGTCAGCGAGGTCCAGCGCCGCCAGATGACGACCGTGGAAGCCGGGAACGTCCATTGCATCGCCATCGAAGGCACGTTCGACGATTGCCAGGCCCTGGTGAAGGCCATGTTCAACGACGCCGCGTTCCGCAAGCGCATCGCGATGGCAGCCGTGAATTCCATCAACTGGGTACGGGTGATGGCCCAGACGGCCTACTACGTGGCGTCGGCCGTGCGCCTAGGCGCGCCGGACCGGCTGGTGGCCTATTGCGTTCCCTCGGCAAATTTCGGCGCGGCATTTGCCGGTTATGTCGCCCTGCAGATGGGGCTTCCCATCGAACGGTTCATCGTCGCGACCAACGCCAACGATATCCTGCACCGCTTCCTGGAGACCGGTGCGTACCGGACGCAGAGCGTGCAGCCCACGCTGTCGCCCAGCATGGATATCCAGGCTTCCAGCAATTTCGAGCGGCTGCTTTTCGAGATGCACGACAGGAACGCCGAAGCCACGGCGGGTCTGATGGCGCGCCTTTCCCAGTCGGGCGAATTCGAGGCCGAGGCTGGCGCACACCGGCGCGCCAGTGCACTGATGGCGAGCTATCGCCTTGACGATGAGGGCATTCGTCACGAGATTAGACGTATGCACGATGCAACCGGCATCGTAGTCGATCCGCATACCGCGTGCGGAACAGCGGCGGCGCGCAGTGCGGGTCTTGATCCCGCCGTGCCGGTCATTACCCACGGACAGGCCCATCCGGCGAAGTTTCCCGACGCCGTAGCCTCGGCATTGGGCCGGAATCCTCCTGTTCCGCCCGCTTTGGCGGAAATCATGGAAAAGCCGGAACGGGTGGCCCTCTTGCCAAACGATCTGGCAGATGTGCAGGCTTTCATCCTGGGCGAATCGAACAGTTAAGATGATCGTGGAACGCGGCCGGATGTGCCTTTGGGATCACCGAATCAGGGAGTGACATGACGGTCGAAATCACGACGTTGAAGAACGGTATGCGGGTTGCCACCGACGCCATCGACAGGGTCGAGTCGGCCGCGGTGGGGGTCTGGGTCGACGTGGGCGCACGCGATGAGCCCGCCGAACTCAACGGCATCTCCCATCTCTTGGAGCACATGGCGTTCAAGGGAACTGCGCGCAGGGATGCCCAGGCCATCGCGCAGGAAATCGAGGATGTCGGTGGGAATGTGAATGCCTATACCTCACGCGAAAACACCGCCTACTACGCGCGCGTCCTGAAAAACGACGTGCCGCTGGCCATCGACATGCTGGCCGACATCCTCCAGAACTCGACCTTCGATGAAGCGGAGTTGGAAAAGGAACGCTGGGTCGTGATGCAGGAGATCGCCCAGGTCTTCGACACCCCCGATGATCTAATCTTCGACCTATATCAGGAACGCGCCTTTCCCGATCAGCCCATGGGCCGTTCGATCCTGGGCACGGCCGAAGGCGTGGAAGGCTTTCAGCGCCAGTCGCTGTTCGACTTCATGGGCCAGCATTATACCGCCGACAGCATGATCCTGACGGCGGCCGGATCGGTCGATCACGATGACGTCGTGCGTCTGGCCGAGGAACAATTCGCTGGCTTACGTCCTTCCAACGGCCATGAAACCCCGCCTGCCGCCTATGCGGGCGGCGCCATCGAGCGTGAGGACGATGTCGAGCAGGTCCATCTGATTGCAGGTTGCGACGGCGTCGGGTTCGAGGATGGCGACTACTATCCCATCCAGCTTTTCATCAATGCCTTGGGCGGGGGCATGTCCTCGCGCCTGTTCCAGGAGGTCCGCGAAAAGCGCGGGCTGGCCTACAGCATCTATGCCTTTCATTCCTCCTTCGCTGACAACGGCCTGTTCGGTGTTTACGCCGGTAGCGCGGACGAGGATGCCAACGAGGTCGCCGATGTCATCGCCGCCGAGTTGCTGCGGGCCTGCGACGGCCTGGACGGCAAGGAGTTCGACCGCGCGCACACGCAGCTCAAGGCCGGCCTGCTGATGTCGCGCGAGAGCACGGCGTCGCGCTGCGAGGCCCTGGCGCGCCAGATGCTGATCTACAACCGTCCGATCTCCCAGGAGGAGATCGTCGAGAAGCTGGACGGTGTGTGTCACGAGGATGTTCGCCGCTGCGCCTGCCGCCTGCTCAACAACATCACTCCGACAGTCGCCACGATCGGCACCAAGTCGGGCCTTTCGCAATACGACCGCTTCGCCGCGCGACTGAACTAAGGTCAACGTCATGTTCGGTCTCCTAAAACGATCCACCTCCGATCCTCGTGAGATCCGTCTGGAGAGCGAACGCCTGGTGCTCCGCACGCCGGCGATGGAGGACTGGACCTACTGGGCGCAGCTGCGCAGCGAGAGCCGCGAGTTCCTGCAGCCTTGGGAGCCCGCCTGGCCTCGCGACGCCCTGACCCAGACCGCCTTTCGCCGCCGTCTGCGCAACCAGGCGCGGGACCGCGAAGCCGGAGCCGGCTACAGCTTTTTTGTGGTGCGCAGGCAAGACAACGTCCTGATGGGAGGCGTGACGCTCTCTGAACTGCGCCGCGGTGTGGCCCAGGCGGTTACACTGGGTTACTGGATCGGCCAGCGCTACGCGCGTAAGGGCTACATGGCCGAGGCTGTCGAAACCGTGACGGCCCATGTCTTCGGGCCGTTGGAACTCCATCGTCTGGAGGCCGCGTGCTTGCCGGTCAACGAGGCCAGCCGGCGTCTGTTGGAATCCCGTGGGTTCAGGATGGAAGGTCTGGCGCAGAGCTATCTCAAGATTGATGGCGTCTGGTGCGACCACCTGCTGTTCGCGATGATCGATTCGGAGTGGCGCGACCGCATCGCGCGCGAGAAACGCGGTAACGTCTAATTGGGCTTGCCGGTGTCGCTGACGTCGGTGGAGAGCATGGCCGGATTGATGCCGATGCGACCCAAGGCCTGACGCCATTTGCCTTCCAGATTTCTGTCAAACAGAAGTTCGGCATCGGCCTTGCAGGTGAGCCAGCCGTTGGCCTGGATTTCCATATCGAGCTGGCCCGGCGCCCAGCCCGCATAGCCTAGGGCTAGAATGCGTTCCCGCGGCCCTTCGCCCGAAGCCATGGCGCGCAGGACGTCGATGGTGGCCGTCAGTGCGACGCCGCCGCCGCCGATATCGAGCGTGCCTTCCTGCTTGTAATCGTCCGAGTGCAGCACGAAACCACGGCCGGTTTCGACCGGTCCGCCGAAATGGAGGCGAATCGGCTCGTGCCCGCCGCTCTCCTCGATGCCGAGCTGTTGCAGCAGATCGCCGAAGGAAAGGTCGTCCAGCGGCTTGTTGACGACCAGACCCATAGCGCCGTCGGCGTTGTGCGCACACATGTAGATCAAGGTCCGGTCAAAGCGCGGGTCGCCGATGGTCGGCATGGCAATCAGGCAGTGACCTTCAAGATATGTCTCTTCAGCCATGGCATGGACTCCTGCTGGCCCTGGAACAACAACCCACCCACAGAGCAGGATACCTGCTTCATCGGGCATGGCCAGCACCATGTCACAATCAATTCGTGGCTTGAGTGTGGCGGCGAGAAAGACCATATCTGAACCAACCCGGTCCAACCGGGACCGTTTCATGCAACGACAGGGGATATCCATGACAATCAAAGTTGGCGACAAGATGCCCTCGGGCACGGTGCACGAGATGACGTCCGACGGCCCGACCGAGGTGAGCATCGACGAGCTGTTTTCCGGCAAGAAGGTGGTCCTGTTCTCGGTGCCCGGCGCCTTCACGCCGACCTGTTCGGCCAAGCACCTGCCCGGTTTCGTGAACCACGCGGACGATCTCAAGGCCAAGGGCGTCGATACCATCGCATGCATGGCCGTCAACGACGCCTTCGTGATGGGCGCCTGGGGCGAAAACCAGAAGGTCGGCGACAAGGTCGTCATGCTGGCCGACGGCAATGCCGAATACTCCAAGGCCCTGGGCCTGGAGCTCGACCTTACCGGTATCGCCTTCGGCATGCGCGGCAAGCGCTTTTCGCTGCTGGTCGACGACGGCGTCGTCAAGCAGATCAATGTCGACGAGAGCGGTTTTGGCGAGACCAGCGCGGAAAAGATGCTTCAGCAGCTTGGCTGAGATTCATGAGCGCAGAGCCGAACCCCCTGGTTCGGCTCTGCGTGCCCTCAAACGCCCGCCTGTGCTAAGCCGAGGCTTCGCTTTGGCGTAGGCAGGCCGGCACTTGCTCCGCTTTTTATTTGTTCTCTCAGGCGCTGGGCGCGTGATCCGCACGCTTGGCTTACGCGCCATACGACGCGGGCATGCAGTCGCATGATAAGGGGCCTCCCACCTACAAACCGCCGTGACAAGCGCCCTGTACCGCCGGTCCTGGTGCCGCAGGCGTTGAATCCTCTCTGAGTTGATCCCCAGCGGAGGCTCTTGGGGATGCACCCATCTAGATTTCGTCAGACAACGAGCCCGACCCAAGCGTGTCATCCCGGATCGCGGTCGCATGGCTCACTTGTTCGGGATGACACGCTTGGGGGAGGGAGAACCGGAACCGAAAACGAGCGCCCTTGCTGGCGACCTTGCGTTTCCGCACTGTCCATGCGCCGATCTGAGCCACAAGTCCAACCGCAGATGTGTGTATGCCATAGAGCGGAGGCTGGGGTCCATAAGTCCGGTGTTGGTGGAAACGCTTGGTCACCAGCTAGCTGCGTCGTCAGATTCTGGACACTACTCTCACGCTCCATGCGGCGCGGGGCCGCAGTCGCGGACCTCTGACGTCCGATGAGTCAAGCGCATCGGACGTCGGTATCAGTCCCAGTCCGACTGATAGGGCGTCATGCCCTGGCGGGCCAATGCGTCGGCGCGTTCGTTGCCGGGGTCGCCTGCATGGCCCTTGACCCAGCGCCAGTCGATGGTGTGGCGTGCGATGGCATCGTCGATCTCGCGCCACAGATCGGCATTTTTGACCGCTTTCTTGGCGGTGGTTTTCCAGCCGTTGGACTTCCAGCGCGGTAGCCAGCTGTTGACACCGTCTTTGAGGTAGACGCTGTCGGTATGCAGCACGACCGTAGAGGGGAGCTTGAGCGCTTGGAGCGCACGGATCGCTGCTGTCAGTTCCATCCGGTTGTTGGTGGTTTTTTCTTCGCCGCCGCAGATCTCGCGTTCCTCATCGCGCCACAGCATGAGCGCCCCCCAGCCGCCCGGCCCCGGATTGCCCGAACAGGCGCCGTCCGTGTAGATCGTGATCGTGTCGCTCATGCGCTCACATCAGACCGTAGGCGACCGCACTGTCGACCCCACGGTGAAAGCGCATCCTGTAGAGGTATTCACGCGGGTCCTTGGGCGTGACCAGGGCCCCGTCAACGGGGTGGAGCCAGTCATAGAGCCGCGTGAGCAGGAAGCGCAGCGCTGCGCCGCGCGCCAGCAGGGGCAGGGCGTCAATCTCCTGCGCTTCGAAGGGGCGCACCTGGCGATAGGCGTTGAGCATGGCCTGCGCCTTGGTGACGTTGAATTCCTTCGCATTTTCGAAACACCAAGCATTGAGACAGATCGCCACGTCATAGGCGAACTGATCGTTGCAGGCGAAATAGAAGTCGATCAGGCCGCTCAGTCTGGGTCCGTCGAAGAACACGTTGTCGCAGAAGAGATCGGCATGGATCACGCCGGCCGGCAGGCTGTCGGGCCAACCTCTCTGCATGGCTTCGATTTCGCTTTGAAGCTCCTCAGTCAATCCGTTTTCCACGACATCGGCACGTGTGGTGCAGCCCTCCGCCAATTGCGGCCAACCGTTGAGCGAAAGTGCGTTGGTCCGTTTCAACGCGAAATCCGCACCTTTGAGATGAAGGTCGGCAAGGGTGCGCCCGACTTCGGCGCAATGTTCGGCCAACACCCTGCGCGGCGAGACGCCGGTGAGAAAGCTGATCAGAGTCGCGGGTCTGCCGTTCAGGGTCTTGAGAGCCACGCCACCGCGATCGCGGATCGGTGTGGGGCACAGCACGCCGCGTTCGGCCAAGTGCTCCATGAGTCCTAGGAAAAACGGTAGATCATCCACATTCACGCGCTTTTCATAGAGCGTAAGAATGAACGGTCCGCTCTCGGTCATGACGAAGTAGTTGCTGTTCTCGACGCCCTCGGCGATGCCTTTCTGCGAGAGCAGCCCGCCCAGATCATAATCGGCAAGGAAGTGCGCGAGGTCCTCGGCGGCGACGTCGGTATAAACGGCCATCGGATGAAAAGATCAGTGGGTGAGTGCGCGGGGAAGCTTGAAATGCACGTCCTCGCGCGTCACTTCGACTTCCTCAAGCGTGAGTTCGTGATTCTCGCGCAGCGCTTCGATGACCTCCTCGACCAAGATCTCGGGCGCCGATGCACCCGCGGTTACGCCCACACTGGCTACACCCGTAAAGTCGACGCCGGAAAGCTCGCTCGCCCTGGCGATCAGAACGGCGTTCGTCGCACCGGCCGCCTCGGCTACCTCGACCAGGCGCACAGAATTGGACGAATTTTCCGCACCGATCACCAGCATCAGGTCGCAGCGTTCCGCGATGGCCTTGACGGCCTCCTGACGGTTGGTCGTGGCGTAACAGATGTCCTGGCGATGGGGGCCGTGAATATCGGGGAATCGCCGGCGCAGCACCTCGACGATCTCGACCGTGTCGTCGACCGACAACGTCGTCTGGGTGATGTAGGCCAGTCCCTGCTCCCCGTCATGGGGCAACGCCTCGGCTTCCGTAATCGACTGCACCAGCGTGATGGCACCGTCGGGAAGCTGCCCCATGGTCCCGATCACCTCGGGGTGTCCGGCATGGCCGATCAGAACGATTCTGCGGTCCACGGCATGGTGTTTTTCGGCCTCGTGGTGGACCTTGCTGACGAGCGGACAGGTGGCGTCGAGGTAGTAGAGATTGCGGCGCTGCGCATCGGTGGAAACGTCCTTGGGCACGCCGTGGGCCGAAAATACCACGGGACGGTCGTCGTCGGGAATCTCGTCGAGTTCCTCAATAAAGATGGCGCCCTTGGCCTCCAGGGATTCGACGACGAAACGATTGTGCACGATCTCGTGGCGCACATAGACCGGCGCGCCGTGCTGATCGAGTGCGCGTTCCACGATCTGGATGGCGCGGTCAACGCCCGCGCAGAAGCCGCGGGGGCTCGCCAGCAGGACACGCATATGGGGTTTTTGTGCGGGTTTGTTCATAGTGTCGAGACCCTATCCCATCCCTTGAAAACGTGCGAGTGGCTCGGTGTTCCGCCAGTCTTGTTTGCCATTCGATGGACCACTATGGTGCCAGCCCGTTCCCATAAACGTTCCAGCCGGTGCATGGAAGGAAAAGGCATGAGCGAAGAGGCCGTCGTCGCCCAGAAAAACCCCTACAAGGTCGAAATGAAGAAGGGTGAGAAGTATTTCTGGTGTGCTTGCGGAAAGAGCGCCAAGCAGCCGTTCTGCGACGGTTCGCACAAGGGAAGCGCGTTCAAGCCCGTCATCGTAACGTCCGGTGAGGACAAGACGGCTTGGATGTGTGGCTGCAAGCAGACCGGTGGCCAGCCGTTTTGCGACGGGACGCACAGCAAGCTGTGACCGGCACCGGCGTTTTGCAAGGGTGCGTGAGGTCATGAAGGCGCTCTGGATGCGCATGCGCTTTCTGGCGCTGGGTTTGATCGGTTTCCTTGCGTCGTGTGGGGGCGACGAGGTCGAATTCGTCATGACCTGCCCACAGGTGCTGATTGTTGAAGAAGCCTCGCAACTCACGCAGTACGTGCCCGGCGAAGGGCGCGACATGCTCGACGTGCGGTTCGATGCAGACATAGGCCGGGTGAACTGGGTCTGTGAGTTCTTCGTCGAGGAGAACCGCGTCGAAATCGATGTCCGGTTCGCCACGCTGGCCCTGCGCGGTCCCGCTGCAGAGAACGATGTGGCGCGCTTCCCCTATTTCGTCGCTGTGGCCGACCCGCAGGGCACCATTCTGGCAAAACAGGTCTTTGTCATCGAAATCCGGTTCCCCGGCAACTCCTTGGAAGTCGGTCATCTCGAGCGCGTCTTCCAGACGCTGGAATACGCAGGTCTGGGCAATGCCGCGAACTACACGGTTTATGTCGGCTTCCAGCTCACACCCGAACAGCTCGCGGACGCACGCACGCGTGAATGATGTCCGAATAGACGGTGGATGAACGTCCGCGCCCGGCGTGTCCGCGGTTGACCAAGGCGTGAAACTCGGACCAAGATGCCTCCGGCTGCTGAAACCCAGCGGGAGAGTCCGGCAATGAGCCGGCGCCGAAGGAGCAAACCGCCCCGGAATCTCTCAGGCAACCGGACCGTTGGGATTGAGGCCACTCTGGAAAGCAGGCGATATTGTTTTATCGCCTCACCGAAGGGGTAAACCGGTTCGCTCGGCGATGCTCTCAGGTACGGCGACAGAGGGGGTGAGACCGCCAGTGCACAGACGCACCGGCCGTTGCAACCGCGCGGAGTGGCCGTTTGAACGACGATGCAAATCTCCTGACCACGCCTCTCGATGCGCTGCACCGCGAACTGGGCGCGCGCATGGTGCCTTTTGCTGGGTATGTGATGCCCATCCAGTATCCCACGGGCATCATCAGGGAACACGAGCAGACTAGGAACTCCGCGGGTCTGTTCGATGTCTCCCACATGGGTCAGGTGCGGTTGACGACGCGGGGCGACGGCAACCTGGACGACGTGGCGCGTGCCCTGGAAACCCTGGTTCCCGCCGATATCGTGAATCTGAAGCCAGGCCACATGCGTTATACGCAGTTCACCAACGCGGATGGCGGCATTCTGGACGACCTGATGGTGACCAGCATGGACGGTCACCTCTATCTGGTGGTCAATGCCGGGTGCAAGGAAGACGACATCGCGCACCTGCGCGTCATGCTCGGCGAGCGCTGTGAGATCGAGGTTCTGAGGCAACGCGCGCTGATCGCGTTGCAGGGACCCAAAGCGGTGGCCGCTTTCGCCAGGCTTGTCCCCGACAGTGCTGCGCTTTCCTTCATGCATGCCGCCACTTGGGAGATCAATGGCGACCGTCTGCTGGTCAGCCGTTCCGGTTATACCGGCGAGGACGGCCTGGAGATCTCCGTGCCCGGCAAGAACGTGGAGGCCTTGGCGCGCTGTCTGCTGGAGGACGACGCCGTCGGGATGGTCGGTCTGGGCGCGCGCGACAGCCTGCGCTTGGAGGCGGGTCTGTGTCTTTATGGCCACGACATCGATACAACCACCACGCCGGTCGAGGCCGATCTGGCTTGGTCCATCCAGAAGCGCCGGCGCGAGGAAGGCGGGTTTCCGGGCGCGGCGGTGATTCAGAACCAACTGGCCGAAGGCACTGTGCGCAAGCGGGTGGGCATCCGGCCCGAAGGCCGCGCGCCGGTGCGCCAAGGCGCGGTCATCCGTGACAAGGCCGGTAATGCCATCGGTGAAGTGACCAGCGGCGGCTTTGGCGCGACGGTCGGCGGACCGGTGGCGATGGGCTATGTGGCCAGCAAGCAAGCCGAAGCGGGCACGGCGCTGGAACTGGAACTGCGCGGGAAAGGCATTCCCGCGGCTGTGGCGGCGCTCCCCTTTGTGCCGCGTGGTTATCAACGGACTTGAACGACAACGGCATTGGGAGGCCGAACCATGAGCGACAGGCTTTACAGCAAGGACCACGAATGGATCGAGATGGATGGCTACATCGGCACCATCGGCGTTTCGGACCATGCACAGGAACAGCTTGGGGACGTGGTGTTTGTCGAACTGCCTGAGATCGGGCGCGCGGTGGTGCAAAACGAGGAAGCCGCGGTGGTCGAATCCGTTAAGGCCGCAAGCGAGATCTACGCGCCGATTTCCGGTGAGGTGATCGAGGTGAACGAGACGCTGACCGACGATCCCGCGCAGGTGAACGCCGATCCCTATGGCGCGGGCTGGTTCATCCGCATCCGTGTCGACGAAACCGATCAGCTCGACGAACTGATGGACGAAGAAGCCTATCAGAAGTTTCTGGCGGAGCTCGATTGATGCGTTATCTCCCGCATACCGATGCCGACCGCAAAGCCATGCTGGGCGTGATCGGGGCCGACACGATCGACGATCTTTATGTCGACGTTCCCCGTGCCGCCTGGCTGGAGAAACCGGTCGATCTGCCCCATCACCAGGGCGAGCTCGAAGTGGAGCGGGCCCTGGCAGCGATGGCGCAGAAGAATCTACACGGCGCGAATGCGCCGTTCTTTGTTGGCTGCGGGGCCTACCGTCATCATGTGCCGGCTTCGGTCGATGCCCTGATCCAGCGCGGCGAGTTCCTCACCTCCTATACGCCCTACCAGCCGGAAGTGAGTCAGGGCACGCTGCAGATGCTCTTCGAGTTCCAGACCATGGTCACGATGCTGACCGGTATGGATGTCGCCAACGCGTCTATGTACGACGGTGCCTCGAGTGCGGCCGAAGCGGTGCTGATGGCCAACCGGGTAACCCGCCGCCGCCGCGCTGTGCTTTCGGGCGGGTTGCATCCCCACTACCGCGAGACCGTGAAAACCTATGCGCGTTACGGCGATTTCGATATCGCCAGCCAATCGCTCGATCCCGACGGCACGCAGGATCTGGCCGAACTGATCGACGAGAACACAAGTTGTGTCGTGGTGCAGACGCCCGATGTCATGGGTCGCCTGCGCGACCTTTCCGAACTTGCCGAAGCCTGTCATGCGGCTGGCGTCCTGCTGGTCGCCGTGGTGACCGAGGTCGTCTCGCTGGGTCTTGTCCGTTCTCCGGGCGAGATGGGCGCCGACATCGTGGTGTGCGAGGGCCAGTCCATGGGCAATCCGATGGGCTTTGGCGGGCCCTATGTCGGGCTCTTCGCGACGCGCGAGAAATACGTGCGCCAGATGCCGGGCCGTCTGGTGGGCGAAGCCCATGATGCCGAGGACCGGCGCGGTTGGGTACTCACGCTCTCGACGCGCGAACAGCATATCCGCCGGGAGAAGGCGACGAGCAACATCTGCACGAATTCCGGCCTGTGTGCGCTCGCTTTCACGATCCATCTTTCGCTGCTTGGCGAGACAGGGTTCACCGCTCTGGCCCGCCTGAACCACGAAGCCGCGCAACGCACGTCCGACCGTCTGGCCGCAATTGACGGTGTGACCCTGCTCAACGACACGTTCTTCAACGAGTTCGCCCTGCGTCTTTCCAGGCAGGCCGCCGAGGTAGTCGACGGCCTGGCCGAACGTGGGGTGCTGGGCGGCGTGCCGCTTTCGAGGCTTGCGCCCGACAACGCGGCGCTGACCGACGTGCTGGTTGTGGCCACCACCGAAATGACGACGGATGCCGAGATCGATGCACTGGTCGAGGGTCTGAAGGAGGTGCTGTCATGAGCGCGACCTCGTCGGGCCATCGCGGTCTTGTCATGGAAGAACCGCTCCTGTTCGAACAGGACGCGGATGGGAGGAGCGGTGTCGATCTGCCCGACGCCGAAGGGGCCGATCTGCGGCTGGGCGGGCTGGAGCGCAAGGCGCGCATCGGCCTGCCGGGCCTTTCCGAACCCCAGATCGTGCGCCACTTCACGCGCCTGTCGCAGAAGAACTACGCCATTGATTCCGGGCTCTATCCGCTGGGTTCGTGCACTATGAAGCACAACCCGCGCCTGAACGAAAAGATGGTGCGTCTGCCGGGCTTTGCCATGGCGCACCCCCTGCAGCCCCAGCAGACCGTGCAGGGCTGCTTGGAACTCATCGCCACGCTGGCCCATTGGATCACCACGCTGACCGGTATGTCCGGGGTTGCGATGTCACCGGCCGCAGGTGCGCATGGCGAACTGGCGGGGCTGATGACCATCCGCGCAGCGCTGACCGACCGCGGTGACGCCCGCAAGACCGTGCTAGTGCCCGAATCGGCCCACGGCACGAACCCCGCGACGGCGGCGCTGTGCGACTACAAGGTTGAATCCATCCCCGCCAACGAACGCGGCAGGATTGATCTCGACGCGCTCAAAGCCGCGATGTCGGAGGATGTTGCAGCACTCATGCTGACCAACCCCAACACCTGCGGTCTGTTCGAAAACGATATCATTGAGGTTGCCGAGGTGCTGCACGATGCCGGCGCGTTCTTCTATGGCGACGGGGCGAACTTCAACGCCATCGTCGGGCGTGTGCGCCCGGGTGATCTGGGCATCGACGCCATGCACCTCAATCTCCACAAGACGTTCTCCACGCCCCATGGCGGGGGCGGGCCGGGCAGCGGACCGGTGGTGCTTTCAGAGCCCCTGGTGCCCTTTGCGCCGCTGCCCTATGTCGTTACAGACGGTGACGGCTTCCGCATGGTCGAGCACGACGACAGCGGCAAGTCGTTCGGACGGCTTCGGAGCTTCCACGGCCAGATGGGCATGTTCGTGCGGGCTCTCGCCTACATGATGAGCCATGGCGCGGATGGCCTGTGCCAGGTCGCCGAGGACGCCGTGCTCAACGCCAACTATGTCATGGCGCGGCTGTCGGAGGCCTATCGCGCGCCGTTCTCCAGTCCCTGCATGCACGAATGCCTGTTTGACGACCACACGCTGAAAGACACCGGCGTCACAACACTCGATATTGCCAAGGTCATGATCGACGAGGGGTTCCATCCCATGACCATGTATTTCCCGCTGGTCGTGCACGGCGCCATGCTGATCGAACCGACCGAGACCGAAAGCAGGGAAAGCGTCGATCAGTTCTGCGACACCATGCTGCATCTGATGGAGAAGGCCCAAGCCGGCGAGGCCGACTGGTTCCGCGAAGCCCCGCATCTCGCCCCCTGGCACCGCCTCGACGAAACCGCCGCCGCCCGGCGTCCGGTACTGACCTGGAAGCCGGAAGAAGAGAAGGGCGAGGCGGCCTAGACATTGACGGAAGAACCACCGCGCGTTCCACCGTCGCCATTTTGATGCACACGCTACTTTGCCCAGTTCGTGACTGGTCGGCCTGATCGCCGAGACATCAGTGAGGATGCAATCATCAGGGCATTACGTGCGTTTGCGCACAGTTTGAGACAGTCAGACGGCCGATGGAGATGCTGGGTGTGGGTCGGTGAAAGGAAAAAGTAGCTTCGTGTTATTCTTGAGCCAGATGGTGAAACGGTACACAACGCATTTTGGGATTGCGGGTCCAAACCATGATTGTCGAGAACGAGATTCGCTATCACCCTGAGACCGATACACTGGCGATTGGAGTCCGGCCCTGGCCTGGCGGCAAGGACGGCGAAGAACGCGAAATCGGTGGAGAGGATGCGGGGGATGACTTGGTCATCCACTACGCGGCCGATGGAGAACCATGGCTTTGGGAGATCGAACACGCTTCGCGCCATCCTGAACATATTTCGGCGGCTCTGGCCGAACTCCGCCGAAGATCGGCGCCCGCCGCGGAATGACCACAGGCATGAAGCATATCGTCATCCTTATGATCGCTTCGAGGCGGCGTCTCCCGCCAACCGTCCACGATAGAGGTGTTGGTCGCGTCCGTTGATTGTGGGCGGTCAAACTAAGAAAAGGGCGCTCGCTTCGCAGCGTGGTGCGCTCTCTTGCTTCGGATGCCGCCAAACAAAATTTGTAGCGTCTCAGTGCAGCCGTTTGCCGATTTCTCCGATGGCTTCATCGACCAGCTTGGATTGTTCGGCGTCGCCGATCTTTTCGTCAAGCAGCTTGCGCGTGACCTTGAGCGCGAGGTCGACGGCAGCCGCACGTACGTCGCGCACAGCGTCGGTCTCGGCCTGGGCGATGCGGTCCAGCGCCATCTGGCGGCGGCGGACGACCTGGATTTCCAAATCGCCCGCCGCCCGCTTGGCGAGCCGTTCGGCTTCTTCCTGCGCGGCGGCGATGATGCCTTCTGCTTCCTTCTCGGCCTTGCGCTGCTTGCGCTCGTAGGAGGCCAAGAGTTCCTGGGCTTCCTCACGCAGATGGCGGGCCTCATCTAATTCGTTGGCAATACGCTGGCTGCGCGCATCCAGCCCACCCAGCATCATCTTGGATGCGGGTTTCCAGATGATCGCGATCGCGAGAACGAAGGCAACGGCAACCCAGAAGGTCGGATCCTGAATCAAGCTTTCCATGTTCAACCCTCCTTGACCGCGGCAACGGCGCTGGCGGCGTCGGACTCAGCAACGTCGACACCGATGAGCTTGGCCGTGGCTTCGCGCGCGGCATCGGCCGCCATGGATTCCAGATTAGCCATGGCATCAGACCTGGCAGCCTGGATGGCCTTGCCGGCCTCCTCGATCTGGGCGGAAATCTCGGCATCAAGCTCGCGGTTGCGCGCATCGGCGGCCTTGGCACTGGCTTCGGACGCTTCGCCGATGGTCTTGTGCGCGGATTCGCGTGCGCCGACCAGCGAGGCTTCATAGGCCTCCATCGCGTTGTCGGCGGCCATCTTGGCCTTCTCGGCAGCATCAAGATCACTTTCAACCTTTTCTTTGCGCTGCGCAAGCACGCTGCCGATCTTGGGCAATGCAACAAACGCCATCACCACATAAAGGGTGATGAAACAAACCGCGAGCCAGAAGAACTGGGGCAGAAAGTGCCAAGTTTCGAGCTGGGGCATGGGCTCCCGCCTTTTTGTTCAGCCAGAGAAAATGCCGGACCGGACAATCTCGACCGGCACGCGAACTAAAATACGAAGAGCAGCAGCAGCGCGATCAACAGGGCGTAGAGCGCGACGGCCTCGACCAGTGCGAAGCCGATCCACATGAAGCCCTGCACGTTGCCGGCAGCGGCGGGGTTGCGACCGACCGACGAGATCATCGAGGCGAAGATGTTGCCGATACCGGCACCAACGCCACCCAGACCAATCACGGCCAGACCGGCACCAATGAGCTTTGCAGCTTCTGCTTCCATGAGACTTGTCCTCTTTCCTTAAGCTTCGAGGTTTTATACAGGCGACCCGGAGGTTGCCGGTGACTTAATGCATGTGGATCGCATCGTGCAGGTAGATGCAGCTCAAGACCGCAAAGACGTAGGCCTGCAGGAATGCAATCGCGAATTCGAGAACGGTGAGACCAACCACGGCGGCCATTGGAATGACCCCGGGGATGATATAGAAGGCGCCCAGCGGAACGATAAAGCCCGCGAATACCTTGAGCATGGTGTGACCGGCGGTGAGATTAGCGAAGAGACGCAGTCCTAAGCTGACCGGACGGATGAGATAGCTCAGCACCTCGATCGGGATGACCAGCGGGGCCAGGAAGCCCGGTACGCCGTTGGGCAGGAAGAACCCGAAGAAGCCCAGACCGTGATTGACGAAACCGATGATGGTGACGCCGACAAAGACGACTAAGGCGAGCCCGAAGGTTACGATGATTTGGCTGGTCGCCGTGAAGCTGTAGGGCAGCATACCCAGCATGTTGCAGAACAGGATAAACATGAAGAGCGTGAAGATGAAGGGGAAGTAAGGCCGCCCCTCGCTGCCGACGTTGTCGCGGATCATGTTCGCGACGAATTCATAGGAAATCTCGACAAGCGACTGCATGCGGCCGGGAACTAGTGCGCGCCTGGAGATGAAAACGGTGGTGAAGATGATGATGAGCAGGGTCGCCAACATCATCACGATTGCCGAGTTCGTGATGTGCAGGGCCACGCCGCCGATATTGAGATCGACCTGCGAGCTAATCGCGAACTGTTCGAGCGGGCTGTGCCCGCCCTCGCCATGGGATTCAGTCGCCACGCGCCTTCCCGTCCTTTTTACTGTTTGCCAGATCGCGTAGCGATCCGTGGGTAAACCCGCTGACGGCCTTGTAGACGTTTATGAACGCGGCTCCCATGCCCATGATCAAAAGAATGATCAGGAACAGAGGCGCCACGCCTAGTTCCCGGTCGATCCAGATACCCAGAAAGACAGAAACGCCAAGCGCCGCAACCATCTCTATCGCCAGCCGGATGGCAATGCCATATCCGGATGCCATCGCGCGTTTCTGGGGATTGGGCCATTCTGCGGCCTGTTCCCTTTCTTGAGCGGCGGCGATCCGTGATTGCAGGTCGGAAAGACCCGGCGGACGTTTCTGATCGGTCACAGCGTCCACCCCTCTGGCTTGCGCGGCACCCCGTGGGCCGGGCGAAAGAGCGCGCGAACCATACGTATGGCCCCCCACCGTGTCAAGGCAGCGAAGCAACTCTTTGTGGGGGCAAAAAACGGTTCTATATCAAGTGCTTGAGATGCTCAGGCCGTCGCCCGCAGAAGCTCTGCGCCGGCCAGGTCCACAGAGACGAGTTGGGACACGCCGGGCTCGCTCATGGTGACGCCGAACAGGCGGTCCATGCGCGCCATGGTCAGGCGGTGATGGGTGATGACCAAGAAGCGTGTGTCGCCGTTATCGGCGAATTCATCCAGCAGATCGCAGAAACGGTCGACATTGGCGTCATCAAGTGGCGCATCGACCTCATCGAGCACGCAAACCGGTGAGGGATTGGTAAGAACGAGAGCAAAGATAAGCGCCAGCGCCGTCAGTGCCTGTTCACCACCCGACAGCAGCGAGAGAATCTGCAGCTTCTTGCCCGAGGGGCTGGCCTCGATTTCGAGGCCAGCTTCAAGAGGATCGTCCGAATCGACCAGGGAGAGCCGCGCATGGCCGCCGAAAAGGCGTTTGTGGAGGCGCTGGAAGTGACCGTCGATTTCCTCGAAGGCGGCCATCAGGCGCTCGCGGCCCTCGCGATTGAGTTCGCCGATACCGCGTCGCAGCCTCTGGATCGCTGCTTCGAGGTCCTCGCGCTCGGAGAGCATGACCGAGAGCTGCTCCTCGACTTCCTGCGCCTCGATTTCGGCGCGCAAGTTGACCGGTCCCGTGTTTTCACGTTCGCGCACGACCTTGCCGAACTTCTCTTCGAGTTCTTGAGTCGGGGCCAGCTTGTCCGAATCGGGGACGGTTTCGCCTAGGGCCTCGGGCTCGGTCTCCAGGCGCTCGCGAATCTGGCGTGCGACCTCCGCGGCGACCTGGCGCGCGTTTTCCACGCTGCCTTCGCGTCTCGCACGCTCCTCCCGCCAGCCCGAGAGGTCCGAATCGGCTTGGCGCAGGGCGCGGTCGCACTGCGCGAGCAGGGTCTCGGCGACGGCGCTCCGGTCTGTGGCTTCGCGGCGCGCTGCTTCGGCGGCTTCCAGCCGTTCGGCGAGATCGTGGCGCTGGGCTTCGATCTGCTGGGGTTTGTTCTCCAGCGCGAAGGCCTCGTCGCACCCCGCGGTCTGGCGCGTTTCCAGATCGGCGATGCGTCCGCTGGCACCCTGGGCGCGGCCCTGCCAGGACTGGCGTTCCTGGCCGATCACCGTCAGGCGCCGCTCGCGGAATTCCGCTTCGCGATGCAAGCAATCGCGTTCGCCCTGGCGCTGAGAGAGGTCGGCCCGGCGCGCATTGAGGGTTTCGCGCAGGGTATCAAGCCCGTCATCGGAGGTGGAGGGGGGAATTTCGGTGAGTTCCTGACGTGTCGTGGCAAGGCTCGCAGCAAGTTCCGCGCGTTCGGACGAAATCCGGTCGGTCACGGCGGCCAGATCGCTGCGGCGTGCTTCGGCTGCCTGGCTGCGGCTTTCCTGTGCACGGCGTGCTTCGCGTGCGGCCGAAAGCGCCTCGGCCGCTTCGTCGGCTGCCGCGCGTGCCTTATTCTCTTCGCATGCCGCTTCGGCGGCCAGCGCGCCTGCGGCGTTTTGCGCCTGCTGCGCAGTGTCGCGCCGGCCAGCGGCATCGCCTAGTTCCTGGTTCAGTACCTCCAGACGGGCGCGCTGGGCCAGACGCGCGGCGGTGCCCGTTTTGGCATCGCGCACGACATAACCGTCCCAGCGCCAGAGCTGTCCACTGGTGCTGACCAGACGTTGGCCCGGCCGCAATTCACGGCACAATGTGGGACCCTCCGCATCGCTCACCACACCGATCTGGCTCAAGCGGCGCGCCAGCTCGACCGGGGCGGTGACATGGTGCGACAGGGATTCGGCATTCCCGGGCAACGCTGGTGCATCGCCATAGGGTGGCAACAGGGTCCAGCCGGATGCGCCGGCATCGCCGAGCGGTGCGTCGAGATCCTCGCTCAGCGCAGCACCCAATGCGGTCTCGTAACCCTCGGCGACCTGCAAGCTGTCGAGCACCGGCTCGCCGCGCCCCTCGCCACCGCGTGTGACGATGCCCTGCAGGGCATCGCGTTCGGTCGTCATGCGCGCGAGGGCGGAGTCAGCTTCGCGGAACGTGGTGCGCGCGGCTTCTTCCTCCTCGCGCTGTGCGAGGTGTTCGGCCAGAGCCTGTGCGAAGGCCTCGCGTGTCTGGGCGAGACGTTCCTCGGCGGAGACTTCCTCGCGACGCAGGCGATCGAGAGAGTCGGTGTCGTCAAGGCCTAAGTTGAGCTGACCACGTTCGGCATCGATCTCGCGGGCCTGGTTGTCCAGCCTGGCGATGCGGCCTTCCAGATCGCTTGCGCGGGCCTCCAGGGATTGGCGCCTAGCCGTGCGCGCCGCGCGTTCCTCCGCCTTGGCCGTGACCTTGGCCTCGAGGTCGACGACCACGGCCTTCATCTCTTCGCTGGCCGTATCGGCGGTGGCGACCGCTTCGGCTTCGCCGTCACGCTGGAGCTTGAGCGCGGCTTCTTCCTCCTCCATCTGCGCAAGGGCGCGGGCCGCGTCCTCAGCGAGCGTGCGCTCGCGTTCGAGGTCCGCCTCGATCTGACGCAGGCGTTCAGTTATCTCGCGGCGTTGTTCGTTGAGCCGGCGTTCCTCGGCTTCCAGGGCGACGCGGCCGACCTGCAGTTCGTTGAGCGTGGCGCCGGCTTCACCCTCGACCGCACGCAGGGGCGGCAGAGCATCGGCGGCCATGGCTTGTGCCGTGGTCGCTTCGGCGACGGCGCGGGTCGCCTCGGCGACTTCGGCTTCGATCACTTGCAGGGCCTTCTCGCTCACTGTGACGGCGGTGCAGGCGTCCATCCAGCGACGCAGCCGCCAGCGGGCCTCTGCTCCGCGGATACGGTCGGAAAGGCGGCGGTAGCGCTGTGCCTGACGGGTCTGGCGCTGCAGGTTGGCGAGCTGCTGTTCGAGACCGCCCACGATGTCGCCCAGCCGCTCCAGGTTGGTTTCGGCCGCTTTCAGACGCAGTTCCGCCTCGTGGCGGCGCGACTGGAGCCCGGCGATGCGGGCGGCTTCCTCAAGCAGATGACGGCGAGCAGCCGGTTTGGAGCGGATCAGATCGGTGATCTGGCCCTGGCTCACCAAGGCGGAACTCTTGGTGCCGCTGGCTATATCGGCGAAGAAGATCTGCACGTCACGGGCGCGCACGTCCTGATCGTTGATGCGGTAGGCCGAGCCGCCGCCCCGCTCGATCTTGCGCGAAATCTGCAGTTCCTCGGAATCATTCCATGACGCGGGCGCATCACGCTTGGAATTGTCGAGGGCGAGCAGGACTTCAGCGACATTGCGGCCCGGACGGAAATCCGTGCCCGCGAAAATGACGTCATCCATCTCGCCGCCGCGCATCTTCTTGACCGAAGCCTCGCCCATGACCCAGCGCAGCGATTCCAGCAGGTTGGATTTGCCGCAACCGTTAGGGCCGACTATCCCGGTCAGCCCGGCGTCGATCACGAAGTCCGTCGGGTCGACGAATGACTTGAAGCCTGAGAGACGCAGGCGTGAAAAATGCACGTCCGGCCCCCTCAGGTCGTGGCGAAAAAGCGGGTGGCGGCGCGTCGGCTCATTCAGACATTGCCCTCAAGGTCCAGAAGCAGTTCGTCGAACTTCTCAAAGCTCATGTTGCCGGCCGTGGGTTCGCCATCGACGATGAAGGTCGGCGTGGAGTTGATCTCGTACTGCTGGTCGCCGGCCAAGCGCACGGCGAGAACGCCGTCGATGAGGGCCTGGTCTTCCAGGCAGGCATCGACCATGTTGGGATCCTGACCGCCCATGCGAACGATCTTATTGATCTCGGCGAGCGGATCGTCGGCATGGGACCACTGTTCCTGGGTGCGGAACATAACGTCGACGAACGGGAAAAACCGTTCCTCGCCCATGCAGCGTGCGATGACCGAAACGGCTAGCGCCACACGGTCCAGAGGGAACTCG
Source organism: Alphaproteobacteria bacterium (assembly GCA_965204785.1). Taxonomy (GTDB): domain Bacteria; phylum Pseudomonadota; class Alphaproteobacteria; order SP197; family SP197; genus SP197. Next base: position 3,016,170 of record OZ242015.1, read on the forward strand.
CGGAAGACCAACTTGGCCCGGCCGGTATCAAGATACTGCGCCTTGAGTTCGGGCAGCGTGTTGATGTGGAAAGCCGCACAGTGCGGGCAGGTCATCGAGGAATACTCAATAATCTCGATGGGGGCCTCGGGATTGCCCATGATCATGTCGGGCAGCAGCGCAACCTCTTCCTGGGTGCGTGCTCCAACAACGGGCAGTACCGCCGTGGCGGCGACGGCGGCGATAAATTGGCGTCGTTTCAGCAAAAATTCGATCCTTATGCAGGGGACAGGCGCCGGAACCGGGTGACCCGATCAAAGTCTTCGGTGTCGGCAAGGCAACCGCTTGCCATTACACCATTGTAAGGGCTGCAAGTCCGGCGCCTCAACGCTCGTGGCCCCTGTGGGATGCCTTCCTTTTGTGGACAAGTCTCAACTCTGTGGCACGGGTTTAGCGCCCAGCACGGCGCGCCCCAGACGGCTCAGGGCTTCGCGCAGGCCCCCGTCTTCGACCTGCGCCAGTTCCGCTTCCAGGGCGGCGTCCTCGCTTTGGGTGAGCGGCCGGGTTTCGCGCAGCCGGGTGCGTTCGGGCTGTTCGACCTCGCCTTGGCGCAGCTTCAAGCGGCTAACCGCGCGATGGCCGAAAAAGGTGGCGATACGTTCCAGTATCTTCGGTTCGAGATGCTGCAATTCCAGGCCGAAGGTTGGCGATACGCGGATCGTGAGAACCCCGTCGCGGCTGAGCTTCTCGGGCAGGCAGACCTCCGCTAGACGTCCCCCGACGACAGCCTGCCAGTCGGTCAGCAGGCGCGATTCCGCAAAGCCGTGCTTGCGGTAGGACTGCGCTGCGGCTTGGGGCAAAAGCAGCCCTGCGCGCGTAAGGGCACCCCCACGGCGTTTGGGCTTGACTTCGGCCTTTGCTGGTTTGCGGCTGGGCACGGGCGGTTTGCTTCCCCTGGTCGGGGTGTGTGTTAACAAAGCACGGGGTTCTGCGATGTTGCGCTGGACAATTCGACGCTTCTTTACCCAAAACCCTAATACGACAATGTGGCGAGGCGATGGCGACAGCGTCAACAAGTAAGCCGGCGGCAGACGACCTTTTGGCATGGTATGACCGGCACCGTCGTGATCTGCCCTGGCGCGTGGAGCCGGGTGAGACGGCCGATCCCTACCACGTCTGGCTCTCGGAGATCATGCTCCAGCAGACCCAGGTTCGCGCTGTGATTCCCTATTTTCTGCGGTTTCTAGGGCGCTGGCCGTCTATCGCGGCGCTGGCCGAGGCGCCACGGGAGGAGGTTCTGGCGGTCTGGGCTGGGCTTGGTTACTACGCCCGCGCACGGCGGCTTCACGATTGCGCGCGCGAGGTCGCGGAGACCTTCGGGGGCCGCTTTCCCGATACCGAGGAAGGCCTGCGTGCGCTGCCGGGGATCGGTGCCTATACGGCTGGCGCCATTGCCGCTATCGCCTTCAACCGGAAAGCTGCGGCGGTCGACGGAAATGTCGAACGGATCATGGCGCGCGTCCATCGCATTGAGGAACCCATGCCGGCGGCCAAGAAGATCGTACGCGCCCATACGCTGGATCTGGTTCCCGCCGAGCGTCCCGGAGATTTTGCCCAGGCGCTGATGGACTTGGGTGCGACGTTGTGCACGCCGCGCAAACCGGCCTGTGACCTGTGTCCTTGGTGCGAAGGGTGTCAGGCACGTTTGTCGGGCATGGCGGAAGATCTGCCCATTCCCGCGCCGAAAAAGAACCGCCCGCATCGCCACGGCCTGGTGTTCTGGCTCCAGAGAAGCGACGGTGCGGTGCTGCTGCGCACGCGGCCCGATGAAGGCCTGTTGGGCGGTATGCTAGAGGTGCCGGGCACGGCTTGGCGCAAAGCCGAATGGGGCCTTCCCGAAGCGCTGGACGCAACGCCCGCCCCCGGAGACTGGAGGTTGCTGCCCGGCGTTGTGCGCCACGGCTTTACCCATTTCACGATCGATCTTAAGGTTGCGCGGTCAGGCTATGTTGAGAGCAAGGTCGATGGCGCCTGGCACCATCCCGACCGGTTTTCTACACTGGCCCTGCCGACCCTGACGCGCAAAGTCGTCAAACATGTGATGAGCCAATCGCGATAAGGACCGCGCGTTCCGCGATGGGACGGAAGGATAGCCGATGGTGCGGCGTGATGCCTAGCCGGTCCAGACTGTCGCGGTGTTCGGCCGTACCGTAGCCCGCGTTGCGTTCCCAGCCGTAGCCTGGATGGTCGGCCGCTAGGGATTCCATGATGCGGTCGCGCGTCACCTTCGCGACGATGGACGCTGCCGCGATGGAAAGTGAGCGCGCGTCGCCCTTAACCACGGTCGTGACGGGGCAGGCAAGTGCGGGCGGACGGTTGCCGTCGACGAGCGCGTGGGCCGGGCATGCGGGGAGCGCATCGACGGCGCGCTGCATGGCCAGAAGCGATGCGGCCAGGATGTTGAGGCGGTCGATCTCGGTAACATCGGCGACGCCCACGCCGACGGTCGCATGCTCTTCCAGCGCGAGCAGAAGTGCTTCGCGCCGGGCTTTCGGGAGTTTCTTGGAATCGTTCAGCCCCTCGGGAATGGCCGAAGGTGTCAGCACCACGGCCGCGGCCACCACCGGGCCCGCCCAAGGTCCCCGGCCGGCCTCGTCGATGCCGGCGACCGGAGCGACGCAGCCTTGTTCGAACTCAAACGTCGGTTTCACGTTTCTGGGCCGGCAGGCTTGGCGGTTCGTCCAGCAGGCTGTCGGGCAACGCCTTGGCGTGGCGCTGCGCCAACTCGTGGCCGAACTCCTTGGTGAAGATCATGGTCTGCTTGGTCTTTCTTGCCGTCTGGGGATAGAGGTCGGCCATCAGACCGCGCAGGGAGTCGACGTGCACGGCCATGCGCTGCAAACGCCGCGCGCTGTCAAGCCAGAGCGGGCTGATGATAAGGCTGAGCGCGATAATCGCGATGAAGAACCGGTATCCCTCTTGATCAATGGCGCCCACCGACAGCCCCAGGGCGGCCAGAACAAAGGAAAACTCACCGATCTGACCCAGGGCGACACCGCCCAGCCAGGCGCGCGGCCAGGGTTCCTTGAGAAGACGCAGGATGCCGACATTCATTGCGGTCTTGCCAAGGGTCACGATGACGAGCATGAGCAGGATGGCGGCGAGATGCTCCCAGATGAAGGCGAGATCAATCAGAAGTCCGATGGAGAGGAAAAAGACCATCAGCAGGACGCCCTGAATGGGCAGGGTGGAGCGCAGCATCATGGATCGGTCGGTACTGTTGCCCAAGAGCAGGCCGGCGAGGAATGCGCCATAGGCCGTCGACATGCCGAAGAGACCACTGATCGCCGCGGCGGCAAAGCAGAGGCCCATCGCGGAGACCGCGATAAGGTCGGCCTGCCCGCGCGTGAGTTCGCGGATCGGCAGCTTGATTTGGCCTTTACGTCCGAGAAACCAGAGGAATGCCGCCAGGATCACGATCGATCCGATGAGCGGAAGGATGTCGGCAACGTTCAACGATTGGTTGGGCGCCATGGTCGCGACGAAGAGCATCATCGGCACGATGGCGAGGTCTTGGGCGATCAGAATTGCCAATGCTCGTCTGCCCACGTCGTTTTTGATTTCGCCGACGTCTTCGAGAAGCTTGATCGCGACGGCGGTCGAGGAGAGCGCCACGCCAAAGCCGATCAGAATGCCGTGCTGCCACGTCCAGCCCAACACCAGGGCCACCAGCGACATGACCACCACGGCGATGACGATCTGCATTCCGGTGCCCATAAAAGCAAAGCGGATGACCGATTTGAAGTCGCTGACATCGAGCTCCATGCCGATGGAAAAGAGCAGGAGCAGAACGCCCAGTTCAGCGAGCAGGTTGATCTGCTCGCGATCCTCGACGAAGCCCAAAACCGAGGGGCCCAACACCACGCCAGCCAGGATGTAACCCACGATGGCGGGCTGTTTCAGGCGCGACAGCAACAGCCCGCAGCCCAACGCGACGGTGACGACGATGGCGATTTCCGTGAGTTCGTGGCTGTGCTCCATGTCTCATGCTACCACGCGCATTGCGGCGCGTTGATGGAACTTGCGTGATCGCGGGCAATATCTTAGCTGCGCAGTACGTCGCGCATTCTTGCCGTTATGATTTCGGCTTCATCCTCGGCCAGGCATTGCGGCTGGACGACCAGCGTCGCGTGGTTGAGTTTGCCGGACTCCATGTAGATCGCAGGACTGCCGCGTTCCAGGGCAACCAGATATGTCCTCGGCGCTGCGCCCCAGCGCCTTCTCATCGATCGTGATGGCGAGCATCGGTGCGGGGTCCCGCTTGGGATCGTCGCGCAAGGTCAGGGTGGCGTGGTTGAGCCCGGCCAAGTCCTTGGCTAGGACATGGATGCGGCGCGACCAGCCCGCACGCAGGGCGCCCGACGCATCCTCCTCAAGCGCCAGGCGCAGGGTGGTCACGAGTCCCGCAATTTCCTCCTTGCCGATCTTGCAGACCCGTCCGATGCCGTCGCGTGGCATGTCGTTGATCGCATCGCGGTTGATCAGACGCGGTGGCGGGTTCCAGCGGCCGGTGCCGTATCCATGTCGAGATGCTGCATGGCGATCAACATGATGAAGTCGCGCCGGCTGGCCACGATGCCCGAAGCCTGCCGATCGTCTTGCCGCTGGAAAAGCAGACGAGATCGGCGCCCTCGGCGATGCACCGTTTGAGATTCGCCATGGGCGGGAGTTGGCCCGCGGCTACAACGATGACGGGCCGCGCGCTCTGGCCACGGCCACCACCTCGGGCAGGACTGGTTGGTTGTCCGGCGCGGCCACGTAATAGATTGCCGCGGTGCGCTCACCGATCGCGGCATCGTATTCCCAGGGTTCGGCATCCCGCACGTTCGCACTTGCATGACGGTCGACGATGCCGATCTCTATGAGGCGCGCTCCGGGCGTGTGCATGGCGTGGTCGTACATGTTGCGCAGGCTGCGCGCGACGATGATTTCGTTCTTCAGGCCTTTCGTGTTGGGCAGGCGGTCCATGGCGGCGGGATCATAATCGGCGATGCAGGCCGCTGGCCGTGCTCGCGGATACGTAACTGCCCTCGACGCCTGTGACCTCGGTGATGTAGGCGCCCGCGGCGTCCTGCATGGCGGCGATGTCAACGCAGCGTTGGGAGGCTTGTACCATGGCTTCGGCGACTTCCGGTCGAAGAATGCCGCCCGAAAGGTGCGTCGCTGGTCCCTTTGCGTTGATGATGGACGCAACGCCAAGGCGTTCGAAGATATCGATCATGATCGGGCCTTCCTGCCTTTTCAAAGGGTGTCGCGTGCGTGCTAGGCCGTGTGGTCTCCGCTTCTGGTTCTGGCCGCGCCATCCATGTTGGCGGTCCAGGTGTAGTCGCCGCAGAAGTGGACGGAACCGACGCTGTCCTGAAGCGTCTTGAGATCGGCCATGCGTCCGGGATGGTAATGGTGCAGCGCGTTCTCCCAGCGCCGGAATCCGATGCGCGCGACCCGGTCGGCGAGGTGCGGGAAGGCCTCACCGAAGGTGTGTAACATGCCCGACGACTGGATCGAGCGGGGATCGTCGTCCCACACGACACGGGCGTGGCAGTCGTGGATGTAGCTATGAAAGCAGCCGCCGTCGCGCTCGATATCGCCGGGAGTCTTCAGGGCGAAGCCGTTGGTGCAGTAGGCCGCGCTGTGGTGCGAGGGAACCATTTCGATAGGCGGGCCTTTCTGCCCCTGGAGCAGAATCGAGATGGGCGTGGCGATGTTGTGGCCGTAACACACTTTGGCAAGCGCTTCGGACTTCGCCGGCGGCAGGTTTTCAATGACCCGGCGCGCCACTGTGCCGGGCAGGGCGCAGATCACCTGGCGGGCATGAACGACTGCCTAGCCTTCGGGACCCTCGGCCTCGATCAGAACGGCTTCGTTTTCCTGTATCACACGCTTGATCTTGTGTGCGGGGCGGATGTCCGCTCCGCTGGCTTTTGCCAGGGCTTTCGTGAGGGTGTTGGTGCCGCCGCGAAAAACCGTGTCGCCCCCGGTTGCTGCGCGGCACGGGTTCGGTCGTGAAGGTGCTGGTGCGCTGGTCGCTCCACAGCAGCATCAGGCTGTAGAGCGAGGTCTCCACGGTCGAGCCGAAGATCAGCTGCCCGCACCAGAGTTCGAAGAAGTCGTGAACATGGCCGGCCGGGCGCGCCGTCGAGCCACTCTGCCACGGTACGCCGATCCAGTTCGGGCGCGTCGACAGGGCGCGGATTGGCCATCTCGGCATCAAGCCGTTTCAGCCAAGCGGCGAGGTTACGTTCCTAATCGGGCGTCACGGCAAGACGGAACTCGCCGGAATGAAAGCCGCTAGGAATCAGATTCAGTCCCAGTTCGTCGGCTACAGCGGCATAGTTGGCCCAGCTGTCGTCGTCGAAGGTCTCCGAGAGCGTCCGCCCGCCGATGTGGTCCGCAGCTTCCAGAACGACGACATCGCGGTCGCGCAGACCATAAGCAGCCGTCAGTCCGGCGACACCGGCCCCTAGAATGGCAACATCATGACAATATGGCATGGCCCTCTCCCTCTGTGGCGGAGTTTAGGGCCTATCATCACAACAACGCCAGTTGATCGGCATCCGCGGCGGGTTTGCGGAAAAGGGTGGTGTCCATCCCCCAACTCCGCTTATCGAGGCCCTGGCGGCGGCAGGCCATGGCGAAGCGGCGCGCGATCATGTCGGCGAAAGGCCCGATCCCCTTCATGCGCTTGCCCCATTCGGCGTCGTAGAGGCGCCCGCCTCGGCAGTCGCGCACTAGGCTCATGACGCGCTCGGCGCGGTTGGGATAGTGCGCTTGGAGCCATTCGGTGAAGAGATCCCTGATCTCCAGCGGCAAGCGCAGAAGGACATAACTTCCGGTTTGCGCACCGGCCTGGTTTGCGGCCTGGAGTACTTCCTCCATCTCATGGTCGTTAAGGCCGGGAATGATTGGCGCGAACATGACGCCCACGGGAATGCCCGCGCGGGCGAGAGCCTCGATGGCTTTGAGGCGTTTGGCGAGCGTGGGTGCGCGCGGTTCCATGCGGCGCGCCAGATCCCGGTCGAGTGTGGTGATCGAGATGTAGGCGCGCGCCAGCCGCTGTTTGGCCATGGGCCCCAGGATGTCGGTGTCGCGGGCGATGAGCGCCGACTTGGTGACGATCCCGACGGGATGGCGGCACTCCGAGAGCACTTCGAGGATCTGGCGTGTGATGCCGTATTCACGTTCGATGGGCTGGTAGGGATCGGTGTTGGTGCCCATCGTCAGGACGCGCGGACGGTACCCGGGATGTGCGAGTTCCTGGCGCAGCAGCAGGGCGGCATCGAGTTTCATCAGAAGTTTCGATTCGAAGTCCTGACCGGCGGAAAGTCCGAGCCAGGCATGGGTAGGCCGTGCGAAACAATAGATGCAGCCATGCTCGCATCCGCGATAGGGGTTGATTGAACGGTCGAAGGGTATGTCGGGCGAGTTGTTGCGCGCGATCACGGTGCGGTTGGCGTCGACCGCAACCTCGGTGGCGAGGGGCTCCAGATCCTCGTCGATGGAGCCCCAGCCGTCGTCGACAGCCTCCTGGGTATGGCGTTCGAAGCGCCCGGCTTCGTTGCTCGCGGCACCGCGCCCCTTGCGCTGCAGAAGATGTGTCCGTTTTGTCATTAGTTTTCTCCGAATCCAGAAAAGAACATTAATGGAACAAATGAGTGATGTGCAAGCGACTTGGGGCAAAGCACAATGCCGCTCGTCATGCTCCGACTTGCCGTCATCATTCCCGCGCTCAACGCCGCCTCGACCCTGGGCGCAACCCTCGACATGGTGGCACATGCGCGCGCGCTGGATTCGGACGTTCTGGTGGTTGACGGCGGATCGGGCGATGCCACAGAAGCGGTGGCGTGGGACCATGGGGCGCACGTCATTGCGGCTTCGCGGGGGCGCGGCAGCCAGATGGCCGCTGGCGCACAGGCCAGCACCGCGCCCTGGTTATTCTTTCTGCATGCCGACACGCGGCTCGCGGCCGGCTGGGACGCGGCGCTGGCGGCGTTCATGGCCGATCCCGGAAATGCCCAGAGGGCAGGCGTCTTCCGTCTGCAGTTTGACGACGCCGCAGCTGCGGCGCGGCGCCTGGAGTGGATTGCCGACAAACGAAGCCGCTGGCTGGGGCTGCCCTATGGCGATCAGGGCCTCATCCTGTCGCGGCAGTTCCATGATGACCTGGGCGGGTTCGAGGCGATTCCGATCATGGAGGATGTCGCCATGGTCCGGCGCATCGGCCGTCGTCGGCTGGTCACCCTGGACGGTGATGCCGTCACCGATGCGCGGCGTTACAAACGCATGGGCTATGCGCCGCGCATGCTGCGCAACCTCGCTTGTCTCACGGCCTACTTCGTGGGTGTGCCGCCGCGCCTGCTCGTGAAGCTCTACGAATGAGGGTCCGGCGTAGTGTTGTCGTGATGGCACGACGGCCGCGACTGGGCGCGGTCAAGACGAGGCTGGCGGAAGGGTTGAACGACCAGGCGGCACTTTCGTTCTATAAGCGCACGCTCAAACGGCTGCTCAAGCGGGTTGCGGGCGGCGGTCGCTGGCAAACCGTGCTTGCCGTGACGCCGCCCGATGAAGTCCCGAAGCGGAGCCTATGGACATGTGGCTTACCGGTGTTGGCGCAGGCGTCGGGCGACCTGGGTGAGCGGATGCAGGCCGCAGTCGATGGGATGCCGGAGGGTCCCGTCGTGCTGATCGGTAGCGATATTCCCGATCTTGCCGCCCGCCATGTGGCCCGCGCTTTTCGCGCGCTGCAGCGTCATGACGTGGTTCTGGGGCCGTCCGATGACGGAGGTTATTGGCTGATCGGCGTGGCGCCGCTGCTGCGCGGCGTCAGGTTTTTCGGAACGGTGCGCTGGTCGAGCGAACATGCGCTGGCAGACACGGTCGCGGGCCTGCCCGAGGGTGTGCGTGTGGCAAGGCTGGGCGTTCTGACCGATATCGACACTGCCGAGGATTTCAGACGATGGCGCGGTGCCATGAGCCCCGGCCATGGTTCCCGCGAAAGAGAGGACCGATGAGCACCGACGTTACCTGGTGCGTCGCTTTATCCCGCGCGACCGCGTGGACTGCCGTCATGATGGGCCTTGCTGTACCCGAAGGTCTGGCGACGGCCTCCCGGCATGGCGCGTGGCTCTGGCCTCCATCCTGCTTGTCGCCTGCGGCATGGGCATCGAATACCTGCTCTGGTCGAACGTGAAGGCGATCTCCTCGCGCGCGAGCATGTCGACCAGTTCGCCGTCACTCGCCACCAGTGTGCGCATGTTGTTCTCTTTCATGTCCATGATGAAGTCGACCGTCTGCTAGAGTTGCTCGTGGGTCATCAGGTTGGGTTCAGGCGCATCGGTCGTGACACGGCCCCAAGTCGAGAAGGCCGAGGGCGGCGATGCGCTGATGGCTTGGGTCGGCGAGACGCCCAAGCTTGCCATCGCCTATCCCAAGGAAGGCTGCATGACCTTCGTCGAGGTTTGGTCGATCAGCGCGGGGTCCAAGGAACCCGATGCGGTCTATGAACTTATCGATCAGTCGATCTCAATCGGAGGCCAGCTCGCCGGCGCCGCGTTCAACGGCATGCCGGTGACCAATGCCAAGGCGATTCCGCTGCTCGACGAATGGAACCGCAACGCCTATCCCCATGACAACATCAAGAGCTTCTTCACGATGACACTGTGTGTCGATCCGATGTACTAATCTCGAGCCCGATGGCGTGCACGCCACCCGGGACGACTACATTCTGGTCTGGGAAGAAATCCTCAAGGCTTAACATGGTGAGCCGGCCTTCGGCCCGGCGCGTTCCTTGTGCCGGACCGGGTGGTCGTTCGATCCAGGGGTGCGAGTAGGGGCCGGTCATGCCGTGCAAAACGCTGACGCAGGTGCTGTTTTCGCTGCCGGCCGTGGTCGTCTTTACTACTCTTCTTTGCCGCGCCCTTTTCCTACTTCCTAGTCGTGAGTTTCTGGCGTGTGCGGCTGTTCAGGCTGACGCCCGAACAACTACGTCAGCGTCTTCGAGAACTAATCTCTATCCCCTGGGTTTCACGTTTTGCATCGCGCTGCTCACCGTCACCTTTGCGTTCGCCATCGCCTATCTGATCCGCTTTGTCGTGGGGCGGCTACGGCCCGGCCCTGCTCGTCCGGGTGCTGTTTACCCTGTTCAGTGGTTATCTCGTCAAGATCTACGCTTGGAAGACGATCCTGGGGACTTACGGCGTTCTCAATATGTGGCCCTGGTGTCGCTCGGTATCGTCGACGAGCCGTTGCCTTGGCTGCTTTAACAATCCCGGTGCCGTCGTCGTCACGCCACGGCACTTCCTGACGCCGCTCGCGGTGCTGCCGATCTATGGTGGCCTGAGCGCGATTTCCGAAATCGATCTGGAAGCCGCGCGCGATCTGGGCGCTTCTCCGGTGCGTATCTTTTTCACGATCACGCTTCCGATCATCCGGCCCAAGATCATGGGTGCGGTGCTGATCGCGGCCGCCCTCTCGCTTGATGAGTTCATCATCACCCAATTACACAATCGGGGGCGGGCTGACGCTTCCGACCATGGTCTGGGCGATGCTGCCCACCTCGCTCGATCCGGACATCAATGTGCTGGCGACGCTGATTCTGCTTCTGGACCCTGGATGCCACGGCGGTGGCTCTGCGGTTGGTGCGCTACCGCGGCTGACGTCAGCGGCCATTAGGTGTCCTCGGACCAATACCGCTTGCGCAGTTCGCTGCGCAGGACCTTGCCGACGCTCGAGCGGGGAAAGGTGTCGACGAAGTCGAAGGTTTTGGGCAGCTTGAATCCGGCGATGTGTCGGCGGCAGTGGTCGAGCAGGTCTTCGATGAGATCGTCGCCGGGCTCCGCGCAGTCTTCCAGTTCGACCACCGCCTTGATCTCCTCGCCCCAGCGCTCGCTGGGCACGCCGACGCACACCGCTTCCTTCACGGCGGAATGGGTGTTGAGCACCAAGTCGATTTCGGCGGGATAGATGTTCACCCCGCCTGAGATCACCATGTCGGCGTCCCGCCCCGTGAGATAGAGATAGCCGTCGCTGTCGACATAGCCCATGTCGCCCATGGTGAACCAGTCGCCGCGCCGCCCGGCTTGCGTCTTTTCCGGCGCCTTGAAGTAGACGAAGCGTTCGGATTCGGGCGCGCGCAGGTAGACTGTGCCGATCTGTCCGACAGGCTGCTGACGGCCGTCCTCGTCCATAATCGCGATGGCGCCGCCCTCGACGGCCTTGCCGACCGTGCCGGGATGACTCTTCCACTCGTCGGGCGTGCTGTAGACTAGGGCGCCTTCCGTGCCGCCGAAGAACTCGTGCAGGATCGGCCCCAGCCAGGCTATCATGCGTTCCTTGAGATCGCGCGAACACGGTGCGGAGCCGTGCAGGACCCAGCGCAGGGAGGAGAGGTCGAAGCCGTCACGCACGTTCCGGGGAAGGTCCAGCAGGCGCTGGAACATGACCGGGACGACATGGGTATGGGTGATCTTGTGGCGTTCGATGAGCGCCAGGAATTCCTGCGCGTCGAAACGCTCCATCACCACCATGCCCATGCCCTGGTTGAGTCCCCACCACAGGTTCAGGCTCATCGGTGCTGCGTGATAGAACGGGCTGGGGTTGAGCAGCAGGTCGCTTCGCGGCTTGAGATCGGCTGAAGCGGTCAATGCCGGCAGCAGGGGCACCTTGCGTTTGTGCAGGAACTTGACACCCTTGGGACGGCCCGTCGTGCCGGAGGTATAAAGCATGCGCTCGCCGATGACGGGGTCATTGATGTCTTCGCCCGGTAAGGCATCCAGCGCGCTATCATAAGACTCGAACCCGTCGATTGCGCCGCCGATGGCAAAGCCGAACTCGACGCCGGGGACCGCGCGGGATCGCCGTGCGGATTCAGCGCAGGCGGTGTCGGCGAACAGCGCGCGGGCCTCACAGTCCTCGACGATGTAGGCGGCTTCTTCAGGTGCGAGGTGCCGGTTGATCGGCGTGATGCGCAGGCCGCAGCGCATCACGCCCATGATGACCTCGACGAATTCGGGCCGGTTCGTGCACAGCAGTGCGACGCCGTCTCCTTCCTTCAGGCTGGCGTTGCGCAGCATCCGGGCAACCCGGTTGGCGTTGGCGTTGAGCTCGGCAAAGCTGCGCTCGCCCTTGAGTGAAACGACTGCTGTCCTGTCGGGGTCGTCGCGCGCGACAAGGGCGATGGCCATCCCGGCTGCGGCGGCATTTGCGGGCGGCGACGACGTGGCCATGAACTACTTTCGTGCGGTGGCACGACCCGTTTCGGTCAGGCGCGGCATCAGTTCGACGAAATTGCAGGGGCCGAACCGGTAATCGAGCTGGTGCACCAGGATATCGTCCCAAGCATCCTTGCAGGCGCCGGGTGAGCCGGGCAGGGCAAAGAGATAAGTGCCGCCGGCGACACCAGCCGTGGCACGCGACTGCACCGTGGACGTGCTGATCTTCTGATAGGAGAGCCAGCGGAACAGTTCGCCAAAGCCCGGGATGGCCTTTTCATAGACCGCTTCGAAGGCCTCGGGCGTGACATCGCGGCCGGTGACGCCGGTTCCTCCCGTCGCGATCACCACATCGATGTCGTCATCGGCGATCCACTCCCGCAGCGTCTCCTCAATGCGGGGTTGATCGTCCTCGACGATCCGGCGGTCGGCCAGAACATGGCCGGCGTCTTCAAGGCGATCGGCCAGGATATTGCCCGACTTGTCGTCTTCGAGCGTGCGCGTATCGGAGACCGTGAGCACGGCGATCTGGACCGGCAGGAACGTCTTGCTTTCGTCAATTCCCGACAACGTGTCTCTCCTCGCCCTGATAGAGCGGCCACTCTCCTGCGGCCACCATACCCAAGGTGGTTACCGGTTCGCCCAAGCGCAAGCGGTAGATCCAGTAATTGGCCATCACGCGTTCGATGAAAAACCGCGTTTCGCGCGAGGGGATGGTTTCGATGAAAAGCAGGGGGTCGTAGGTGGCCCCGGTGGATTCAAGCCATCTGTTGAGATTCCCCGGTCCGCCGTTATAGGCGGCGAGCGCAAAGAACAGATTACCGTCTACGCTGTCGAGATCCAGCAGGTAGGAGAAGTAGGCCTGGCCCAGTTCCAGCGCGACGACCGGATCGCTCAGCAGATGTTTGCGCGAACCGGTGAAACTGTCGTCTCCGCTGATATAGGCCGCCGTCCCGGGCATGATCTGCATCGGGCCCTGGGCGCCAGCATCGCTGCTGGAAAAGGCGCGGAATTCGGACTCGCGGCGCATCACGGCGAACATCAGTGCGGGATCCAGATCGAAACCGTTTTCGGGCTCCCAATCGGGAACGGGATAGAGCGCGGCATCGAAACGCTCGGAGTAGCCATAGAGCAGTTCGCGCGCCAAACGGTACTGAGCGGCGGGAAGGTCGAGATCGGCCGCCAACCGCAGCATGGCGATCGCCAGTCCGGGCCGGTCATAGGCGTTGACCGCATCGAATTCCTGATCGGCGCGGTGGTGCTGACTTACCTGCGCCAGGGCAATGGCGCGCCGCACCTCGGGCAAAACCGCAAGGCTGGAGCGCTCGGTTTCCGACAACACAGGCAGGCGCTCGTCGAGCATGATGTCGCTGCCCAAGGCGTGTTGCGCCAGAAGGCCATAAAAGCTGTAGGGCTTGGCAAGCGCGACGTTGAGATAGGTGGCGACCTTCTCAGGCTTGCCGGTCAGAAGGTTCATCCGGGCTGCCCAATAGGCGCCGGCTGCCACAAGGTCTTCACCCGAACGTCCGGCCGCGAGAATCTCGAAAGCGCGACGGGCCGCCTGAAGGTCGTTCTGGCGATAGGCCGCGAGCCCCGCGATCCAGCCAGCCAGGGTCGCACCGCTGCCCGAGTGTTCCAGGGCCGGTTCGGCAAGCTGGCGCGCGGCAACATCGTCTCCACCAACGTAGTATCCGCGCGCGACTTCGGCCGCCATGCGGTTGCGCGTCAGACCATCGGCGAGGGCGGTGAACGTGGTGTCCCCAAGCAGGTTGCGCGCGGCGCCGTTCGAGCCGTCCAGTATGTGGCGGCGGACCTGTGCGACAATCCCGCGCAAGGTGCTTCGCTCTCCCAATGAAAGATGATTCCAGGTCGATTCGTCGACCTGATCGCTGGCCGGCTGCAGTTGGGCACCGGCATATTGCATATTGTCGAGACGGCCGTCCCGGGGCGGTTGCGGCGCGGCCGCTTCCTCGGGCTGACGTCTCAGCGCCAGGCGGTGGATCCGCTCGGCGTCGGGATGGTCTGCATAGCGGACAAGCCAATTGCTCAGCTCGGCATAACTCGAACGCCAGCCGGTGGGATGCAGATATCTCTGTGCCAGGACATGGCCCATCAGAATGGGATCGGTGAGGTCGGCGATCAGCCGATTCGCCGTCGTCCAGTCGGCGAGCTGCTGGGCTGCAAAGATTTGTGTGTAACGGGCGGTATCCTCGCTGGTCAGCACGGCAAACAGCATATCGTCTGGAATTGCAGGCTTGGTCTCTGGAACCGGAATAACTGTGGCGGTTTCTTCGGGACCCACGACCAGTAGGTCGTGATCAGGAATGGCCGAAGCAATCGCGATCACTTCGCTGGGCTGAGGGGGCTTTACGGAGGGAAGTGGCGGTACGGTCTGCGCCCACGTGCCGAGGGAGTTGGTCGCAAGGATCGCGGTCACCACCAGAGCGCTCGCACGGCCAATGCCGAACATGCGCATTCCAGCCGTCGTTGCGGCAGGTTGCCCCGTCATTCTTCTTATCGCCCCTCGTCTTGCAGCGATTTATAGGGGTTTCCAGCGAATGCCGACAACTTGACAGGGCGGGCGTCAGGATTTCCGCCGAGTCGCGACCTCCAGCAATCCCAGTTCATCGATTTTCGCGCGAATCTCGAGGAGATCGCGCCACGATTCGCGCTTTCGCGCGGGTTGCCGCAACAGATAGGCCGGGTGAAACATGGCAATGGCCGGGATGGCGTTGAATTCGGGACGTTCCAGGGAAAACCACCGCCCACGCAGGCGCGTGATGCCTTCGCTGCGGTTCAGCATGGCCTTCGCCGCAGTGCCGCCGGTGTAGATCAGGACATCTGGCTTGATCAGCGCCACCTGGCGCTCAAGGAACGGCAGGCAAAGTACGATTTCCTCGGTGGTCGGTGTGCGGTTGCCCGGCGGCCGCCAATAGAGCGTGTTGGTGATGTAGACCGTTTCGCGATCCAGACCGATGGCGGCGAGCATCTTATCGAGGAGTTTTCCCGCGGGTCCGACAAAGGGTTTGCCCAGGCGATCCTCTTCGCGGCCGGGCGCCTCGCCGACCATCATGATGCGTGCCCGGGGGTTGCCGTCGAAGATGCAGGTGGTCGTCGCTGTGCGTTTGAGCGGGCAGCCCTCGAAACCCTGGATGGTCGCGATCAGTTCGTCATGGGTCTGGGCCGCGGCGCTCAGGGCGCTGACTTCGCTGGTATCGGCCACCGGTGCAGGCGCCGCCGTGCGTGAGGCCGGGGCAGACGCCCGTTGGGCAGGGCCGGAAACCGGACCTGTACTTTTGCTCGGTTGCCGCACGGACTTGGCAAAGCGGTCGACCGGATGTTCGACGACGGCTTCATCGACCCCCACCTCTCCATACCAGCGCAGCAGCGCTGCAGCTTGTTCCCGGTTCATCGTCATGCGCCGACCATAAACCACGGCGCGCAAGTTCTCCATGACGGAGCGTTGCGCGGACTTCCAACCATGGTGCTCATTAAAATTCCAGGTTAAGAGAAGGCAAATCCGGAAGCAACTTGGTTGGGATCGATCCAATGGACGAAGTGCAACGCGAAAATATGGAATTCGATGTGGTGATCGTTGGCGGCGGGCCCGCCGGACTGGCCGCCGCCATCAGATTGCGCCAGTTGGCCGAGGAAAGCGGCCGGGAGATCAGCGTGTGTCTGATTGAAAAGGGCTCGGAAGTCGGCGCACACATTCTTTCGGGTGCGGTAATGGAACCCCGCGCCCTGAACGAACTGATCCCCGATTGGAAGGAAAAGGGCGCGCCGTTGAATACGGCCGCTGGCGAGGACAGGTTTCTCTTCCTGACCGAATCGAAGGCCATTCGCCTGCCCACGCCGCCGCAGATGAACAACCACGGCAACTACATCGTCAGCCTGGGCAATGTCTGCCGCTGGCTGGGAGAGCAGGCCGAGGCGGCAGGTGTGGAAGTGTTTCCCGGATTCGCCGCCGCCGAAGTGCTGTTCAACGAGGACGGCTCGGTCAAAGGTGTCGCGACCGGCGACATGGGTATCGGCAAGGACGGCGAGAAAAAGTCGCATTACGAGCCGGGCATCGAACTGCATGCTCGCCAGACCCTGTTCGCCGAGGGCTGCCGCGGCCATCTCTCCAAGCAGCCGATGGAGCATTTTGGGTTGTGCGAGGATGCCGACCCCCAGACCTACGGCATCGGCATCAAGGAACTCTGGGAGATCGATCCCGTCAAGCACCAGGAAGGTCTCGTCGTGCACACCACGGGCTGGCCGATGGACAGCAAGACCTATGGCGGATCCTTCCTTTATCATCTGGAAAACAATCAGGTCTCCGTCGGTTACGTGGTCGGCTTGGATTACGAGAACCCCTATCTCTCGCCGTTCGAGGAATTCCAGCGGTTCAAGACGCATCCGGAGATTCGCAAGTTTCTCGAAGGCGGCAAACGGGTCTCCTATGGCGCGCGCGCTATCAACGAGGGCGGATTCCAGTCCATTCCCAAGCTCACCTTTCCCGGAGGCGCGCTGATCGGCTGTTCGGCGGGATTTCTCAACGTGCCCAAGATCAAAGGCAGCCACACGGCCATGAAGAGCGGCATGACGGCCGCCGAAGCGATCTTCGAGTGGCTGGGCGAGGAGAGCCCGTCTTCGATGGAGGCGACCAGCTATCCCGAACGTCTCAAGAAGACCTGGCTGTGGGAGGAACTGCACAAGGTGCGCAACATCCGACCCAGCTTCCACAAGGGTTTCTGGGCCGGTTTCATCTATTCGGCCATCGATACCATCCTGTTGCGCGGCAAGGCGCCGTGGACGTTCCACCATCGGCCAGACTACACAACCCTCAAGCCCAAGAGCGCATGCAAGCTGATCGACTATCCCAAGCCCGACGGCGAGATTTCGTTCGACCGCAACAGCTCCGTCTACCTCTCCAGCACCAACCACGAGGAAGACCAGCCCGTGCACCTGAAGCTCAAGGACGAGAGCGCGCCGATCCGCATCAACCTTGAGAAGTACGATGCGCCCGAACAGCGCTATTGTCCGGCGGGCGTGTATGAAATCGTCGAGGAGCGCGATGGTCCAAGGCTGCAGATCAACGCGCAAAACTGTGTGCACTGCAAAACCTGCGATATCAAGGATCCCACCCAGAACATCGTCTGGGTGACACCCGAGGGTGGAGGCGGTCCGAACTATCCCAACATGTAGCCGGGGCGGTTCACACGGATGTTTGAGCAGCTCGGCTTTGTGCCGCGGCATCGGGTCGTCTATGGTACCTACTGACGGCGAACATCCAAAATTTTCGGTGGCTGTCTTGGTGTTTTTGCCCAAGAAAGATTTGACGCACCATGCGTGACCAAGATCGTTCCAGAACCTTTTCGGGCAACGCTGCCGCAGGCTTGATGGCGGCGCTGCTCGTTCTTGGCGCTTGTAAGACCGGTGACGATCTCAATGTTGCACAGCGCGGTGACGTGCCGCCCACCACGCTGGCTCAGGTGAGTGACGAATTTGTCGATCTCTCCTCAGGCACGACGCAGGTTCCGCTATCTGCCGCCGCGTCCTCCTCGGGCGCTTATCTGGCAGCGCAATCGGCAATCGTCGAACGCGACATGTCGGCGGCATCGGACTACCTGCTGGTCGCCATGGCGGCCGATTCCGGCAACAAGGATCTGATGCGTCAGACCCATTTCGCGCTGATTTCGGCGGGGCGTATTCCCGAAGCACTGCCCATCGCACGCCGGCTGCTGGTCGGCGAAGGCGGCGATCAGTTCTCGCCCCTGACGGTGGTGGCCGACGCGCTGGATCGCAACGCTTTCGACGAGGCGGAAGAGGCGCTCATGCGCCTTCCGATCACCGGCTACAACGCCATTCTTGCCCCTATTCTGGAAGCCTGGGTGGCGGCGGGACGTGGCGATTATGATGAGGCGCTCGCAGCGCTCGACCCGACCGAGATGGGCGATGGCTTCGATGCCCTGCGGTCCTACCATCTGGCGCTGATCCTGGATCTGGCCGGTCGGTCGGTCGAGGTCGAGGAGGCTTTTATTCTTGCCCTGGAAAGCCAGGCCGGCGGCGCCTATCGCGTGGTGTTGGGCTACGGCGGCTTGCTCGAACGTCTGGGCCGTCCTGAAGACGCCCGCGCGGTTTACGAGAACTTCTTGGCGGCAAACCCTGAATCCCTCTGGCTTGAAGGCGTGCTGGCGAGATTGGGCGGAACCGGTACGCCAAGGGTTCACGTGGACGAAGCGCGCGAGGGTGCGGCGGAAGCCATGTTCGCGGTTGCAAGCTCCGCGCACCAAAGCGACGAGCCCGAAATCGCGCTGGCCTACGGCCAGCTTGCGGCCTATCTGCAACCCCAGAACGATGTCGTTTCGCTGCTGATCGGCGACATTCTCGAGAGCCAGGGCAAGCATCTCAGAGCCATCGATGCCTATCGGCGGATCAGCGCGGACTCGCCGCTTGACTGGACCGCCAGATTGCGTGTTGCGCTCAATCTGGATGACGCCGGCCAGTCCGACCAGGCCATTGCCCTGTTGCGTCATATGGCTGAAGAGCGCCCGGACCGCGGCGATGCGATGATCGTGTTGGGTGATATCCTGCGGGTTCACGAGCGCTGGACGGAAGCGGTAGAAGCGTATGACGAGGCCTTTGCGCTGCGCAATCCCCAAGTGAAGGAAAACTGGCGCCTGCTGTATGTCCGCGCCATCGCCCTGGAGCGCTCAGGCGACTGGGACCGCGCGGAGCGTGATTTCCTAGCGGCGCTGGAGGTCGAGCCCAATCATCCTTTCGTTCTGAATTACCTGGGTTACACTTGGGTTGACCGGGGAGAGAACCTCGAACGAGCTCTGGAAATGATCGAAAGTGCGGTCAACCAACGCCCCCTGGACGGCTTCATTATCGACAGCCTGGGTTGGGCCTATTACCGACTTGGCCGTTTCGAGGACGCTGTCATCCAGTTGGAGCTTGCCGTGGAGTATGAGCCGGGCGATCCCGTGCTCAACGATCATCTGGGCGACGCCTATTGGATGGTCGGGCGGCGTGCCGAAGCGCGTTTCCAGTGGCGGCGCGCAATGTCGCTCGGCGAGGACGATCCTGAACTGATTGAGGCCATCGGCATCAAACTGCAGTACGGCCTTGACGACGGCAGCGACATCTGAGCGGGTGAGCCGGGGCGTCGGTCCACTGGAAGCGCGGGCCAAGGTCAATCTCTATCTCCATGTCACGGGCCACCGCGCGGACGGCTTCAACGAACTCGACAGCTTGTTCGTGCGCGTATCGGCGGCAGACCGGCTTTGGCTTGCTCATGCGGACACCGACAGCCTGGGCCTGGAACTGACGGGCCCCTTCGGTGCGGCGCTCGCCGAAGAGAACACGCGCGACAATCTGGTCATGCGCGCCGTCGATGCCGTGCGCCGCGCCACGGGTCATGAAGGCGGGTTTTGCCTGCGCCTGGAAAAGAACCTGCCGCTTGCGTCTGGGCTGGGCGGAGGTTCGGCCGATGCGGCCGCGGCACTGAAAGGCGCCGCAACCCTGATCGGGAAAGCGCACGATCTTCCGTCGCTGGCGCGCACGTTGGGCGCCGATGTCCTCCCGTGTCTGCATGAGACTCCGATTCTGGTATCGGGCGTCGGAGAGATCGTGCGGTCTGCGCCCGGACTGCCCGCCGCCGCCCTGATCCTCGTCAACCCGGGCACTCCGCTTGCGACGCCGAAGGTGTTCGGTGCGCGCCAGGGCGCCTTCACGTCTGCTCGGCCTCTCAACCGGCCGTTGAAGGGTTTCGCCGATCTTGTCGACGCCCTGTCGCGACGCAGGAACGATCTGGAGGAGCCGGCCTGCCGCCTGGACCCTGCAATCGCCCGGGTTCTCGCTATCCTGCGCGAACAGCAGGGCGTTGGGCTGGCACGCATGAGCGGCAGTGGCGCCACCTGCTTTGGATTGACCGAAGGCCTCGCTGATGCCCAAGAGGTGGCCGCGGGGGTGCGCCAGCGTGAGCCGGACTGGTGGGTCACTGCTGCCGAAATCCTGTGCGATCCCCCCGCATCGCCACTTCCCATCGACCCGACGAGCCGATAAACGGACCGTCATGAACAAAATCGAGAAACTCGGCGAGTTGATTGAGAGCCGTCAGGCGAAGGTGGGTGTCATCGGGCTGGGCTATGTGGGCCTGCCGCTCGTGCTGGCGGCCCATGCTTCCGGCTATCCCGTCATCGGTTACGATACAGATCCCGGAAAAATCGAGCATCTGTGTGCCGGACGGAGCTACATTCGCCACATTGCCACCGACACGATCGCTGCACTTGCGGCATCCAAGCGCTTTTCGGCCACGAGCGATATGGGACGTCTGGGTGAGGCCGACATCGTGCTGATTTGCGTGCCCACGCCGCTGACGGTCAATCGCGAACCCGACATGCATTTTGTCGAACTGACCGCACGGGCCATCGCCGCGTCGCTGCGGCCGGGTCAGCTCGTTATCCTGGAATCGACGACCTATCCCGGCACGACCGGGGAACTGGTGAAACCCATTCTTGAGGATGGCGGTCTTTCCTCGTCTGAAGACTTCCTGCTGGCCTATTCGCCTGAGCGTGAAGATCCCGGCAATGTCGACTATGGAACGACGCAGATTCCCAAGGTCGTCGGCGGCGATGGCGAACGTGCCCGCACGACGGCTTGCGCATTCTATGAATCCATGACCCATGCGGGGACAGTTTCGGTCGCCGGTACGAGCACGGCCGAAGCGGTGAAGCTGACCGAGAACATCTTCCGCTCGGTCAACATCGCGCTCGTGAACGAACTGAAGCTGGTCTACGACCGCATGGGCATCGACATCTGGGAAGTCATCGATGCGGCCAAGACCAAACCGTTCGGTTACATGCCGTTTTATCCGGGTCCGGGCCTGGGTGGACACTGCATTCCCATCGATCCGTTTTACCTGACTTGGAAGGCGCGCGAGTTCGAGGTCGCGACGCGGTTCATCGAGCTGGCCGGGGAGATCAACACGGGCATGCCCGCGCATGTGGTTTCCCGGCTCGCCGAGGAACTGGACGATCGTTTCGCGCGCGGACTGAACGGCGCGAAGGTGCTTCTGATGGGCATGGCCTACAAGAAGAACGTCGATGACATCCGCGAGAGTCCGGCCTTGAAGCTGACCGCCCTCCTGGAGGCGCGCGGCGCGAAAGTCTCGTTCCACGATCCCTATATCGATGTCATCCAGAGAGGCAGGAAACACGCCGAACTTTCGGGGCGAAAGAGCGTTTCCTGGGACGACGTGCTGGCCGGGTGCCACGACGTCGCGCTGATCGTGACCGATCACGAAGCCATCGATTATGCGGCGCTGGTGGATGCAAGCCCGCTCATCGTCGATACGCGCAATGCGACGCGCGCCGTGCGCGAACACCGCGACCGGATTGTGCTTGCCTGATCCCCGAAACTCCTCGGGTCTCCTTGCGTCTTGATGTGGTTTCCGCTTTATAGGACGCGCTGCTGGGGCGTGGCCAAGCGGTAAGGCAACGGGTTTTGATCCCGTGATCCCTGGTTCGAATCCAGGCGCCCCAGCCAACCCATTCTCTTGGTTCCAACGCGGTTCCATGGAGGCTCACGATGGCGTTGACCGGCCGCATCCATGAAATTCTGGTTGGTGACGATGAGGGTCGGGTGTGCCGCGACATTCCCGATGAAGCGTACAACGAACAGCCGCGCAGTTTCCTGGTCCATATCGTCAGCCTGGCGTCGACCAAGCGCGGCGACGGGCTCGCCGACCCCAAGCTGGTCCTGGCCTGGCTGATGGGTACCCTTGGCGCGCCGGCCTGGACGGTGGGTTTGCTGTTGACTTTCGGTCCACTTCCTCTGGAGGTGATGACGATTGTCGGAGCGCTCGCGGTCGCTGGCGGCCTCTGGCTCTTTGCGGTAGCGCTTTTCACCGCGCTCGCCGAAGCCGAAGGTGCGATCCAGAGCGGCGGCAATGCCATCGGTGTCGTGCGCGATCAGCTCTCGCTTCTGATTTCAGACACGCAACTTCAGCGCTTCGTTCTCACCCCGCGCCCTGCTCGTCTCGACCGCGCTCTCGCCGCCGTTTCTTCTCGCCATGGCCGGGCGCGGGGAATCCGGCGGGTTGGGCGAACTTGGTCCATTCGTGGTGGCGTCGAGTCTCGCGGCAATCCTCAGCATCTATGTCTGGGGCAGGCTATCGGATCGTTCCAGCCGCAAGGTGCTCATGTTGTCGGGTCTGGTGGGCGGTCTGGCACTGGCCGCTGCGGCGGGTCTTGGTCTGGCAGGGATCGGCTTTGGCACGGGATGGCTGATGCCGGTCCTGCTCTTCGTTGGGGTGTTCGCCTGGGCCGGTCCACGCATATCGTGGACATGGACGACGAAACACGCGGGCCGCCTATACCGCGCTTTCCAACACCGTGATCGGGGCCTTGCTGCTGGCAGGCGGCGTGTTCGGTCCGATCGCGGAGTTCGCAGGTGATGCAGTGGTGCTTGCCATCATGGCGCTTATGGCTTTCGCCGCGGCACCCGCCGCCCTTGGTCCAGACCGCTTGTGGGCGCCCACGGCGGTGCCCATGTGAGAGAAGAACAGGGATATAAGGAACACGCCATGGCGTTCGAGGATCTGGAGGCTGAAGTCGGCATTCTGCTGGGGCTGGTCAACGACAAGTCGCAGGACCGCATGGAGATCTATGAACGGCTGCGCGAGATGCTCAACGAAATGCGCGCCTATGGCATGCAGGCGCCCGACGATCTCAAGATCCTGGAAAGGCAGCTTGAGGCCGAGCTCTTCGGCAGCGACAAGGGAGAGTGATAAGTTTCTTTGCAAAAATCGGTTATTTTATGTTATTTCTACATGAATTGTCCTATTGCTAGAACAGAAACCCAGAATTCGTAAATCTCTCGGCCCGCTTAGGGTTGCGATATGGACGATCTTTCCGGTGCTTTCACGCAGGCGATACGTTTGGTTATCAGCCTTGATGCCGATCTCATCGAGATCGTGGCGCTTTCGCTGCAGGTCAGCCTGTCAGCCGTGGCCATCGCAGCCCTGATCGGTTTGCCCATCGGTGCGGCGATCGCCGTCTCCCGGTTCCCCGGACGTCCCGTCGCGATCGCCGGGATGAACGCCATGATGGGCCTTCCTCCCGTGGTTGCCGGTCTGGCCGTCTATCTCCTGCTGTCGCGGGCGGGTCCGTTGGGCGACTGGGGCCTGCTCTATACGCCGTCGGCTATGGTTATCGCCCAGACGGTGCTGGTCACCCCGATCATCGCTGCGCTGACGCGCCAGGCCATCGAGGACCTGCACGGCGCTTATGATGAACAGCTCCGCGCCTTCGGCATCGGCCGCTCGGGCATGATCGCGACCCTGTTGTGGGAAGCGCGCATCGGCCTCTTCACGGTTCTGCTGGCTGGGTTCGGCCGCGCGGTCGCCGAGGTGGGGGCCGTGATCATGGTGGGCGGCAACATCAACCACGTCACCCGTGTCATGACCACCGCGATTGCGCTGGAAACCTCCAAGGGCGCGCTCGACATGGCGCTGGGACTGGGCATCGTCCTGCTTGTCATCGTGCTGGCCGTTAATGCCCTAGCAGGGCTGCTGCGCATGAGCTTGGCGGACCGCGCCCATGCCTGACGTCGTCGCCATGACCGGGGCGCCGGCCGTGGAGCGGCGCCACGATGTCCTGCCCTTGCGCGGCAAAGATCTCGTCGTGCTGCGCGATGGCCGCAAGCTGGTGAACGGTGTGCATTTCGCCCTGGACCAGCCCGGCATCACCGCACTGATGGGTCCCAATGGCGCGGGCAAGAGTCTGCTCCTGCGCCTGCTGGCGGGTCTCCTGTTACCCGATCGGGGATCGGTCACCTGGGCCGACAGGCCGCCCGACCGCGACCGGGCCAACCGCGTCGGGCTGGTGTTTCACAGGTCCGTCATGTTGCGCCGTTCCGCGCTGGCGAACATCGCCTTTGCGCTCAAGGTTGCGGGCGTTCCCCGAGAGGGGCGTAAGGAAAAGGCCATGGTGGCGCTTGCCAGGGGTGGCCTCGAACACCTGGCCCAGTCTCCGGCCCGGGTGCTTTCGGGCGGCGAACAGCAGCGCCTTTCCCTGGTGCGTGCCCTGGCGCCGGGTCCCCAGGCACTTCTGCTCGATGAGCCGACCGCGAACCTTGACCCCGGGTCGACCCTGGCAATCGAGACCCTGATCCGCGAATTCGCGGCATCGGGTATGTCCATTCTGCTGGTCACCCATGATCCCTCGCAGGTGCGCCGCCTAGCCGACCGCATCGCCTTCATGCACAGCGGAACGCTCGAATCGGCCGTTCCGGCAGACGTATTTTTCGACGCACCGGCATTGGCGGAGGCCCGCGCCTTTGTCGCCGGCCGGCTCGTGGTTTCATCGTCACCAGAAAAGGACAAAACATGACACGACGTTGCCTCGTCCAAGCGCTGACCATCCTGATTCTGGGACTGAGCTTCTTGTCATTTCCCTCTCTGGGTGATGACCGCTTCATCATCGTGCAGTCGACCACCTCGACGCAGAACTCCGGCTTGTTCGACGCCATCCTGCCGCTGTTTACAGACGCGACCGGGATCGAGGTGCGCGTGGTGGCGGTGGGTACCGGCCAAGCGATCAAGAATGCTGCCAACGGCGACGGCGACGTCCTGCTGGTGCACGCCAGGAGCGCTGAAGAGGCCTTCGTCGCCGAGGGTCTGGGCGTCGAACGCTTCGACTTGATGTACAACGACTTCGTGATCGCGGGTCCGGCCGCCGACCCCGCCGGTATTGCGGGCATGACCGATGCATCCGATGCGCTTGCCATGATCGCCCAATCGGGTTCGGCATTTGCCTCGCGCGGCGACGACTCCGGAACGCACAAGAAGGAGCAATCGTTGTGGCTCGAAGTGGAAGTCGATCCCAGCGAAGCCAGCGGCCAGTGGTATCAGGAAACCGGATCGGGCATGGGTGCGACGCTCAACATCGTGGCGGGCATGGGCGCCTATGCGCTGACCGATCGCGCCACCTGGATCGCGTTCGAGAACAAGGGCGATCTGGAAGTTGTGGTGGAAGGCGATGATGCGCTCTTCAACCAGTACGGCGTCATTCTCGTGAATCCTGAGAAATTCGAGCATGTGAAGCAAGAAGAGGGCCTGACCTTCATCGACTGGCTGCTCTCCGATGAAGGTCAGGCTGCCATCGCTGCCTATCGGCTTGACGGTCAGCAGCTTTTCTTCCCCAACGCGAGGTAGGGGCGCCAGCCTTCACCGTGCGCCGTTGAACTGCACGGTGCCCAGGCCGGAGAGGTCGTAGCCGCCCATTTCCGCGGCCCGTTCGGCAAAGCGCGGGGTGCGGGCGAAGGCGAGCAGATATTGGACCGGCTCCTCGAAATAGGCGCGGCGCCAGATTGCAAGGTCGAAGCGTTCGCGCACCAGTGGCACGAAATCAAGACCGAACTGGCGCGCGACCGACTCGATGGCAAGACCGGCTTCGGCCTTGCCGCCTGCGATAGCATGGGCGATGTCGGTTTCGTTGCTCGCTGGGTTGTCCAGCAACGTTACCGCCCCGGCCATGCCGGCCTTGGCGAGCAGATGTTCCAGCAGCACCTGGCTTCCCGCCGCGGCCTGACGAGGAATGACGTTGCGCCCCTTCAGGTCTTCGAGGCTGCTGATACAGAGCGGGTTCCCCGCCGCGACGACAAGGCCCTGCTGGCGTCTAGCCCATTCGATCAGCACGACCGAGGTGAGCCCCGGCATACGCGCGATATGGACGCGGTTCCAGCCGCCGTTTTCCGGCTCGAAGACATGGAGGCCAGCTGCTTGCGCCTTGCCCTGCGCCAGTTTGTCGAGCCCCGTCAGACTGCCTTCGTAGACCGTCGCCAGACCGGACCGTGACTCGCGCAAAGCCCAGTCGAGCAGGGGATCGTGACTGCCCGCCAGAACCGGCGGCAGTTCCTTGAGCGCCTGGAGGTCGCCACCGAACTCCGCGCTTGCATCGACCCAGGCCGTGATGAGTTCGCGTGGGAAAAGCAGCTTGCCGGTCACGCGGCAAACCGGAATGGCGTTGTCGGACACCAGATCGTAAACCTTGCGCTCCTTGATGCGCAGCAGGTCGGCGACCTCGCGGGTGGTGAGATAGCGTTGTTCGGCCATCGCTAGAGGGGCCGCACGGCATCGGCCAGACGTGGCAGCTTCAGCGCATCGTAACGTTCCTGCTTATCGGGGTGGTCATGGCCGAAGCGGAAGCAGGTGATGCCGTTCCACAGGGGCTGGACGATCTGACCGCCATAGCCGCGCATGGAGGGGATGCGGACATCGCTGCCCGATGCCGTGGTCATGGGAAGCTGCCAATAGGCCAGATGATAGGTCACTTCGCGGTCTTCGGCGGTAAAAGTGCCGGTGGACAGGCCCTTGTCGAATTCCCCGTTGAGGCAGGATGCAAGCAATGTGGGCTCGAGAAGCTGTTCGCCTGCGTGTTTCCCGCCATCGGTCAGCAGACGGCCCAGCTTTGCGACATCGTCGAGACCCATATAGAGACCGAATGCGGTCAAGGGCACGCCGGTCGAGCGATCGGGTTCGATCGTCCGGTTGATGTCGATGCCGTGGATGCCGAGCGGTGCATAGACCTCTTCGACAACCATGGCGAAGAGGTCGGCGCCCCCGCCGCGATGCCGTTTCCAGACCGCGTCCATCGCGACACCGGCCATGAAGAGGTCCTGGTCGCGATAGCGCGCGACTTCACCGGGCCCCCAGGGATAGGACGGACAGGCGAAGGCCTGCGCCAGCTTGTTGGCGAGCGACGGCGCGGCATACCAGTTCTGATAGGCGCGATAACTTGCCGCGCTGTTGGGATCGGCTTCGGCATTCTCCGGCTCGGTCAGGTTGTCGGCATAGATATCGACGGGTTCTGCCACCGGCCCGCGGGTGCCGATGCCCGTCGCCATGTTGAGGCAATCGCGGATCGTCACGTCCTGCCAGCCGTCGTGCTTTGCGCGAACCTCGACGACATCGCGCACCCGCGTCTCGGCAACCTCGGGGCCCAGATGCCAGGCAAGGCGCAGCAGGGCCGTCGTGCCGAACGCCGCCTTGGTCGCCGACCACATGCCGAACCGCATGGCGCGGGGATAGGGATAGTCGTCATGCTGGGTGCGCACGGGCGTGGCATAGATCACGTCGTCGATGACGAGACCGCTGACGATTTCGGTTATCGCTCCCGGTTCCTTCATAAAGCGCATCAACGAGCGCGGGGTCGATGTTGCCCGGTAATTCGTCGAGCGTGCGGATGGGGCGTTGGGCTGCAATCTCGTCCCTGCGGGAGGCCAGGACCGACGCGTGGTCACTCTCCTGATTGCTGCTTCTGCAGGCCGTGATCCTGCCCCAGAGATCGAACCCTTCGGGCAGATGATCGGGTTCGGTCTCCGTTACCTTCTGGAGAACGACATCGGTCACCGTGTCGTCATCGAACTGGAACATCGCGAGGCCGTGATGGCTGTCGTTTTCATGCTCGTTGGAGAGCTGGAAGGGAAATGCCGCGCGGCTGCGTTCGTGGTCGCCCGGTTCCGACCAGATACTCCCCGGTCCCACCATGATATCCCAGTAGCTCTCGGGGTCCGGCCTGCGGTGGAGGCCGCGATGATGGGGGATGAGCTCGTCCTCGGACGAGGAAAAGACGAGATCGACCGTGGGAAAGCGCAACGGGCTGCCCGGTAGCACGAAGGGTTCCTGGAGGCGTTTCTTATCGGTCTGCAGTTTGCCGCCGGAAAGATGCAGCACACCATCAAACCGGTGTATTGCCGCCGCTGCGTTGTCGGAGGGAAGGAAAACTGCGTTGGAGAACGGAGCGCCGTGTGCCGTCTCACCGTCGAATGTTGATCTCGCGTCTGTCGTTAGTGCCATCATCGTGCCTGTTGCGCCGGTGTTCCATGGGTCATGATACCCCTTTGCGCACGGGAAGGGAGAGGCCATGGGCGAGACAATCTTGGTAATCGGCGGCAACGGTTGCGTCGGACGGGAGGTTGTGGCGCAACTGTTCGATTCGAATTTTGGCGTTTGCGCGCTGGTGCGCTCGGGGCCCAAGGTTGCGGCGTTGAAGCGAGACGGTATCACCATCCTGCGCGGCGAGATGGCCAGACCGGGAACCTTTGGCCACTGCCGTGCAAGGCATTCGCGCCGCCTATGGCGCGACCAGCGATGAGGAGCACGCGGTCGCCGAGTTCCAGGGCTTTCTCGATCTTGCAAAATTGGCCGGGGTTGAGCGTGTCGTACGCCTTTCTGCCATGTCCGCCGACCCCCAGGCCAAATCCGATCTTTCGCGCCGGCATGGCCTCCGTGAAAAAGCGCTCGAGAAGTCCGGGTTAGCCTGGACCCATCTGCGACCGACCTGGTTCATGCAGATGATGCTGGAATATGCCCCGGACGGTCGCCTCGACCTGCCCGGTGGCGATGGGCGAATCGGCTGGATCGACACGCGCGATATTGCCGCCGTCGCCGTGGCGGCACTCACCCAGGACGGCCATGTAGGCAAGATCCATGAACTGACGGGACCGGCGGCACTCAGCTACCAGGAACTCGCCGACACCATGTTGGTCGCAAGCCCGGCACCTTCGCGCGATTCTGCCGGGACTACGCCGACGCACTCGTCAAACAGCTTTAGGCAGGGATCCCGCTCGTTCCTGCTCACCCAGGGATGGCGGGTAGGTCACGAGGATGTTCCTCAGTGCGGCATCGAGCGAACCCCAGCGGAACGTAAAGCCCGATTCGGTCAAGCGTTTGGGCAGAACGCGGCGGCTCGCCGGCAACAGTTCCTGACCCATCTCGCACAGCGCGATCAGAAACGCCGTGGTGCGCACTACGGCGTCGAGGTGCACCCATGACATCCACTGGCGACCGCTGCCGATCCATGCTCCCGCTCCGAACCCGGACGCCGGGAGCATGGTTCCCAGGGGCCGCCATGGGCACCCAGAACCAGGCCCAGGCGCATCTCCACCACGCGGACGCCATAACGGCTGGCCTTGCGTGCCTTGGCCTCGCGCTCGGCACACATGTCATGTGCGAAACCGGGCAGGGCGCGGTCGCTTTCGGTGACGGCTCGGTCGCTGTCGCTGCCATAAAATCCAATCGTCGACGCCGAGACCAGAACACTTGACCGTGCTTCGAGGCGGCCGATCAGGGCCGCCTTTCTCCCGCGCTCCCGCGACCGACGCGCCGGCGAGATTGACGATGGCGTCGAAGCGGGTGTCGGCACTGAACCGGTCACACGAGGTTGCGATACGGATCGGTTTGGGGAGGTCGCGTGCCTTGCGGGGATCGCGTGTCAGCACGGTGTAATCGCGCCCGGCTGCGACCAGGACCTCGCAGAGCCTCATGCCGATGAAACCCGTACCCCCGGTTACCAGAATCCTTTGTGGCGTGAGGTAGCGGTTGACGAGCGGCGCGGCCGTGCGGACCGGTTTGCGACGGTAAGGGCACGGACGCCATCGCGTACGCACCAGAGTGCGACGACCGCCGCGAAGACCGTCATGATCAGGGACCACAGCCCACGCTCGACCACCGCCAAGGCCGGTTGGCTGGCCAAGCCATTCGATCAAATGCGGCGCAAGAAGCGCCAGAAATGCGCCATAGCTCAACGCCAGCAAGGTGTGCAGCACGCGCTCCGATTCCGGGAGTTGGCGCGTGCGGTCTTAGACCACGAAGTCGGTCAGCGTCACGACGATCTCGCCAAGCAGAAGAGCGATGAAGGCCACAGTCCAGACCCCATGCGGCCGAACCAGGGGTGGGCGTTGGAGAGCGCAAAGCGGAAGCGGCCCCCGCCCAATTCCCGGTGCACGACATGGGTCGCGCCGGGCGAGAGGAGGTCAGGGAGGTCGAGGTGCAGAGGCCCACAGCGCCACTGATAGCCCGTGTTGACGAAATGGAGCACATCGGGTTCTGACCGGAGGTAGAGCTTCATGACAAAACCGCGGCCCAGGCATTCCAGCAGACCGTCGCGGGCGTCGAACCGTTTCACGCTTCTCACCGTGAATTTGCGGCCCCGCGGCATCAGGTAAGCCCGGTTCCAGGTGCCGCCTGCGTCGTTGCCGCTGCCTTCGACGTCGATGAGCGTAACAATGTCGATGCCGGTGCGCGGAAACAGCGACGAACCGAAGAGGCGCGAGACCAGGGCCAGACCGCGGCTCGCCCAGGAGATTTCCACACGGCGCATGGCGCCATAGAACCCGCGATTGCGCGTATGGCTGTCGAAGCGTTCCCGGATGGCCGGGTAGCCCGGCATAGGCTTCAAAAGGCGCGTCGGCGAACCGGAAGAGCTCAATGCCGCTCACGTTTCGTCCAAGCGCGGCAAGGTGTCGTCCAGATGGAGCCAGGGTAGCTTGGATCCGACATAGATATGCCGTTCCCTGTCGGCCGCGCCGGGATGGACAGCGCCGTCCAGGATGCCCGGCATGAACCAGCGGACATCGGGCTTGTCGGCGACATCGATGGTAATCTGGCAGCCGCAGGTCTTGCAGAAAAAACGGCTGACGCCCGGCGAGGAATCGAAACGTGCGAGATTGTAGGCACCCTGCGTGAAGACCATGCTTTCCTTGGGCGCGATGGCATAGGTGGCGAATGCGGTACCGTGCATCTTGCGGCACATGGCGCAATGGCAATGATAGAGGTCGATCGCGGGCGCGCGCACCTCGAACCGGACCTTGCCGCACATGCAGCCGCCTGAGAGTGGATCGCTCATCGTGATGCCTCCTGGCTCGTCATGTCCTGTCGCCGAATTTCTCAAGGCGGGGCAAATCGTCGATCGGTTCGTACCGGCCTGCCCGTGATTCCCAGAAGATATGGCGCTCGTTTCCCTCACGTCCACCCGGGTCGGCGCCGCCGTCTAGGGTACCGATGCTGAACCAGACGTTTTGGGGTTCGTAGTCAATGTCCGCGAAGACATGGCCGCCGCAGGTCTTGCAGAAATGGCGATGCGCTTCCTCCGAAGAGTGATAGGTGCGCAGGTTGTCCGCGCCCTTGGTCAGGCGAAACCCCGACCGGGCAACGATGCCATAGGTCGGGTAAAGCGTGCCCTGCAGCTTGCGGCAGATCGAACAATGGCAGTGGTAGACGTCGTGGGCAGGTGCGTTGAGTTCGCAGCGCACCGCGCCGCACAGGTAGCCGCCGCTGATCGAGTTCTCGGACATCAGACCTCCAGCTTCAATATTCTTCCAGTCTGGGGAGGTCGTCCCCAGGCTCGTACCAGCCGATGCGCGAACCCCAGAAGATATGGCGTTCCTTGCCCTCGCGTCCGCCCGGGTCGGCGCCATCGTCGAGGGTTCCGACCGAAAGGCTGACGGTGTCGGGATAGGCATCCATATCCCCGTAGATGTGTGCGCCGCAGGTGCCGCAGAAACGTCGGTGCAGGCTCGGCGAAGAATCGAACGTTTTCAGGTATTCCTCGCCGGAGAGCAGCCGGAACCCCGCTCGTGGAATCGAGGCATAGGCGAGATAGGCCGCACCCTGGCACTTCCTGCAGATCGAACAGTGGCAATGGTAGGCGTCTTCCGGTTCGGTCATGACCTCGTAACGGACGGACCCGCAAAGGCAGCCGCCACGGAGTGGATTTTCTTGCGATGCGCCCATTTTATTCGCCGTATTCCGTCACCTTGGGAAGATCGTCCGACGGGTCGTACCAAGTGACCCTGGATTCCCAGAAGATATGGCGCTCTGTTGCCTTGTCGTGGCCGGGAGCCTGGCCGGCATCGAGGCTGCCTAGAGCGATGAAACATTCCTCGGGTGCATCCTGGCTGGTGATGACGATCTGACCGCCGCAGGTTTTGCAGAACCGGCGCACTATGCCGCGCGAGCTCTCGTAGCCATCGAGGTTCGCTTCGCCGGTCAGCGACAGGTTGTCGCGCTTCGTACGCCCGAAGCTCACGAAGAGGGCGCCGTGCGCCTTGCGGCACATGGAGCAGTGGCAGTGCGCAACATCGTGCAACGGTTCGCTGAGTTCATAACGCACCGCGCCGCACTGGCAGCCGCCGATGATGGGTTTATCGCTCATGATTAGGTCTCCCTGACGGTCGAAAAGTGGCGTGCGCAGCCGCTCGCGAAGGTTTACGGCCCTTTCAAGCGCCATGGCAAGACGGATGAACCGGCTGTCATCATACAGCCTGCCCCAGAAGACGGAACAATGGGGCAGCCATTTCGACTTGGGTCCGCGTTTTGCCGCGGGCGCGTAAATCTCGTCGTCACGCCAGGCGAAACCGGTCGGCTCGGACGAGCTCGACTGCGGAAATCCTGCGCGCCTGCCGGAACTCGTTGGGCCAGAAAGAGTCAGGTCTTCGAAGGTCGCCGCGGACTCGGCAAAGAGGATCGTTTCGAGCGAATCATAGGGAAGATCGGGCAAACGGATCTTCTTCGTGATGCAGCCTGCAGCCTTGAGGGCCTTCAGCGCATCGCGGTCCGCCCTGATGGTAAGCCAGGCCGGATCGTAACCGACCACAGTCTCCTTGATGTCTGCGCGGGCATCGAAATCGAGCGGAACGTCGCGGAGCCTGGATCGGAAGGATCGAACCGGTCGGGCGCCTGAAGGATCAGGGCCGAGTCTTCCGCGCTGCGTGGGATACGCCCGAAGGTCGGCCGCAGGCCGACCGTGCCGCAACGGTCCGCAGGACTGATGATCGAACCCAGGGTTTCCGAGCCGATGGCGAATCCGATACAGCCTGCCGTGACGGCGGCGACAGAACCTGTACTGGAACCCGACGAACCTTCCTCCAGGTTCCAGGGGTTACGGGTCTTGCCGCCATGCCAGGCCTCATCGAAGGTGAGAGCGCCCAGGAAGAGCTTGGTGACCAGCACCGCGCCGACCTCGTCGAGCAGGCGCACGACGGCGGTACCGGACTCTGGCACGCGGTCTGCTTAGGGACCGGCGCCCCAGGTCGTGGCCACACCCTTTGTATCGAGTTGTATCGAGCAGATCTTTGGCACCCCATGGAATGCCGTGCAGCGGCCCGCGGTCCTTGCCGCCGGCAAGTTCCTGGTCGGTGCGGTGCGCCTGACGCAGGGCCTGGTCCTCCATCGGCGTCACCACCGCTTCTAGCTGATGGTCGAATGCCTTGAGCCGTCTGAGATAGAGCCTGGTGAACTCGACGCTGGAAAGTTCACCGATCCGTAGCCATGCGCCGTGTCATCAGCATGCTGGTGGTGAACATGAGGTTGGAAAAGAGCAGCGGCGAGGCGCCTTCCCAGGGTATCTGACCGCCCGGCCGCACGATAAAGAGCACCGCGGCCAACCCGGCCAGAACCGCGCCCCAGCGATGGATGCCGACAGGTTCCTTTAGCACGAAGGCCGACGCGGCCGTGATGAAGACCGGCGCGGACGTCCCGGATATGGCGTCGGCCAGCGGCCTCATCGGCAGGGCGAAGATGAAGCTGCTGAAGGTGCAGAATCCCATCGCGCCGCGCAAAAGGCAGAGAAGATAGA
Source organism: Alphaproteobacteria bacterium (assembly GCA_965204785.1). Classification (GTDB taxonomy): domain Bacteria; phylum Pseudomonadota; class Alphaproteobacteria; order SP197; family SP197; genus SP197. The sequence goes on from OZ242015.1 coordinate 3,049,822, forward strand.
GGTGCACCGGCATTCTTTAGGGGCCGCCTTGTCGCCATGCCAAGGCAAAGACGGGCAAGGTGTCGAACAGGATGACGATGACGGGATAACTTGCCGCATACCACTTCGCCGTGGCATCGTGCAGGGCCTAGATGCCCACGGCCGTGGTGATCAGCAGAATGCCCAGCAGCGTTGCATCCTTCTGCGACGGTTTCGTCGTCACCCTATGTGATCTTTGAGACGGCGCTGCCGCTCTCGGCGAGCGGCATGAAGCAGGTCGTGCATGGGTCCGCGCCGCCGGCCCATGGCGTTCAGCACCTCGACGGTCTTCTCCAGATACTCGATGCAGGGACCCAGCGGCCCTTCCGCGCAGCCTATATGGCGGGCCTGAAGCTCCAGGGGCACGCGATGGCCGTAGCGGTAGTAGTTCTTGTTGATGGCGAAGCTGACGGCGGGAACTCTGCGGTTGCCCAGATAGGCTTCGACCCAGATCGGAACATACGCGCCGGCAATCATTTCGCGCCGCCAGATGAGCGAGGTTTCCGTATCGACCTTGGCCGCTTCGATACGCAGCGCCATGCCGCGGCACGATCCACCGGGCTCCAGTCCCAGGGTCAGACCGGGAAACTCCGCCGAGCCGCGGCCCAGATGGGTCCACAAGTTGAAGCGCCGGTGCCAGCCGCGCACCAGAGCGGGGTGGAAGCCCGCGACATCGCAGGCCGGATTCCACATCAGCGACCCGAACCCGAAGACGTGGATATCCTCGCCGGGGGGATGGCGCGCCAGGACGGCCCGCCGGTTGGCCTCGCGGTCCTCGTCGGAAAGCAACTGGATGAGACCTTCGTCGTGGGCGGCCTTGAGATGCGGCGAGAGTTCGCCAGTCAGCAGAACCTTGCGGGAAAGATTGAAACGCTCTGTCATGCAAGGGCCGTGAAGGCTTCTTCCGGATCGAAGGGGAACAGGGGTCTGCGCACCCTGGTGAAGGAAAAACGCGTGAAGTCCGGCGTGGCGAGCGCCCCGGAGTCACAGACGATGACCTTCTCGGCGAGCGGTTCGTAGGTTGCGCGGAAGTGCTGCATCGATTTCAGCGCAACGGTCTTCTTGGTGCGCGGATCGATGCCGTGGCTCAGGAACTGCTGCAGGTCGATGATCTGCATCAGGTTGGAGACGACAAGGATGTCCACACCGTCGACGCGGAACACCGCGGTCGGGCCGAAACTCTTGGTGACCCCGGTCATCATCGGCCCATCGAAGGTGGTTTTGCCATCGGTGACCGAGACGATATCGCCGGTCAGCAGAAGGGGTGGTCCCCCGAACGCAGGATCGGTCTTGCCGCCCAGGTGCAGCGTCATGCGGGCACCCACGCCCGCCGTGGTGAGGTCCGCGGCGGCGACGGGATCGTAGAGCGCGCCGAAACATGCGTTCTGAAGATGCACGTCCAGCATGGCGGCCAGCAGGTTCGTGGCATCGCCATAGGCTCCCGCACCGGGATTGTCGGCATAGTCGGCGATCACCAGCGGCTTGTTCTTGTGGTTGAAGCTGCGCGCGACTTCCGCGGCCTCGCCGACCGAGAGATAGCGGTTGTTGACGACATGGCGAGTCTCCCAGATGTCGTCCATCAGCTCTTCGGCCATGGCTTCGAACACAGAATCGGTCCCGTCGGCCGTCACGATGACGCTGGGTCCGACATCGAAGATATCGGACTGATTGAAACCGGCATTGATCGAAATGTCGAGGACGCGCGGGTTGCCTGCCATGAAACGGTCGGCCTTGGCGCGCAGGCCTATCATGGGCTCGACATCCGTGCGTCCGCCATCAGCGCCCTGCACCATGGGACGGCGCGCATAGGCGAGTTTGGGATAAATCTCACCGGTCATGGCGCGCTGGAGCAGATCGCCGGCCTTCCGGGCGCGCACGCGCATGTCGATATGGGGATAGGTGAGGTAGCTGCACACGATCCCCACCATCTCTACAAACGCCGGTCCGACATTGGCGTGAAGGTCGAACGTGCAGCAGATCGGGATTTCCGGTCCGGCAATCCCACGGATACGGCGCACCAGTTCGGCCTCGGCATCCTCATGGGATTCACTCACCATGGAGCCGTGCAACGCCAGCGCGACGCCATCGACCGGACCGGATTTGCGCAAACCTTCCAGGATCAGTCCGGTGAAATGCTCGAACGCCCCGTCGGTGACGAGCCCCAAGGGGTTGGCGGCAGCGGCAACGGTGTGGATCAACTCCCATCCGTGGGCCTCGGCGGCGTCGATGTATCCTGCGGTTTCCGTGTTGGTGCCGGCCAGATGGCCGACGACCTCCTCGGGCCCCCGGCAGCAGATCATGCGCTCGAACGCCTCGATGTCGGTCTTGACCGACGCGAACGTGTTGGTTTCGTGCATGAACTGTCCGGTCAAAACCCGGAAGGGCATCTTGAAGTCCTCAGTCAGTGGGCCTGAGGGTGTCACGGATTGGCGCTCTCTTCCAACCGCCGCTTCCAGCCCGTTCGTTCTGTTTCAGGCTGGCCCAGTATTCGCGGAGGAATGCGCCATAGCCGGGGATCAGCGCGCCGTGACGCGGCGCGATCTTGCCGAACGCCTGGTGGAGGGCGTGGAACGGGACCATGGGAAAGGTGTGGTGCTCGGTGTGGTAGGGCATCTGCCAGGCGAGCCAGCGCACGAGCGCGTTGGTGCGTATGGTGCGTGTGTTCTCCAGCATGTCCTCGGTATGGGGCCGCAGCGTGTGTTCGGCCAAGAGGTAGATGCGCAGCGACCAGGCCGAAAGGACCAGCGGCACGATCCAGTAGGCGAGCGGTGCCCAGCTCCCTGCCGCAACCGCTACGATGGCAATCAGCGCGTAGCCCGTAAGATAGAGCCGAGCCTGGCGCACGATGGCTGCCCTGGCGTTGTCATCGGGCACGAAGCTGTCTGTGACTCTCCCTCTGGCGTGGAGGAACAGCGTGCGCAGCGAACTCCACCAGAAGGATTTGAGGCCGGTGATGTAGAAGAAGAACGCAGCCCTGGTCTCCGGCTTGGCATCGGCGAGCTCGGGGTCTCGCGCCTCGATGTGTGTCTCGCAGTGGTGTTCGAAGTGGAAATAGCGGAACCAGATCGACGGCAGGAAACCGATGAATCCCAGAACCCAGGCCACCGCGTCGTTGAGCCGCTTGCTGGCAAAGGCCGTCCAGTGGATCGATTCATGATGGGGGCAGAACAGGAAGGTGATCAGGATGCCCAGCACCATCTGGGTCGGGATAATCAGCCACCAGGTGTCCGATACCGCCCAGACCAGCACGCCGGCCGCCACAATCGCCGCGACATGGCTGCCAAGCTGCATCAGCCCCTTGGCATCCGATCGCTGCGACATCGCGCGCACTTCCATGAACGAACAGATATCCCGTCTGGCGACAAACCCTTCCATGGCGTGAGTGTTGGCAGTCTGAGCGGCGCGATGCAAGTCTCAAGGTGCAGCAGGTTTCACGCTGCCAGTTCTACAGGATCGCTTCCCAGTGCATAGCGAGTGAAGGTTCGATTCTGCGCGGGCATTGGCGCGACGTCCAGTGTGCCGTTTGCGGGATCCATGACAATCATGGCGACGGTGGCATAGTCGTCTCCGCCACGCCCTGAGCGTGGTGGACGGCAAACGGAATGCGGTGAGGCGAAATCGTCGAACAGAGCGGTTCTGACGTCTTCTGGAGTGATGGCGCGGTTGTCTTTGAGGTGCTCCAGCACGCGCCAGTCGCGGTAGAGGCTGTCGAGAGATTCGGCTAGGCCCGTTTCCTTGACCCGAGTGCGTGCGATGGGTCCGGTCCAATGGTTGGCGTGGGCCAGAAGGCCGTCCTCGGGGAGCATGTGGAAGGCTTCGTCGGGTGCACATTCAAAGTCGACGGCCCAGCCGTCGCGGTGGCTTATCATCATGTTGTTCGAGCAGGCCTTGGGCGTCGTTGCCACATCACGCATGGCAAGCGCGATGTGTTCGTGTTCCAGCACCGCGCGGCGGATGAAGGGGAGCGGTACCCCGCTCTGACAATAATCGCGGTCCGATTCCAGATAGTTCGCCGTGATTGCGATCCCCACTTCGTTGAGGCCGCTGCGCGCCACGCCGCCGGCCTCGGTGAAGGTCAGGAAGGCGGGGCCGTCTTCGGGTTGGACACGCATGACGATGGCGGTCGCAACGCATGCGGAGAGCCAGTCCCAATTCTGCGCGTGGATCAGCCTTCCCGTGGCACTGCGTTCGGGCAGCACGATGACGCCGGTGCAGCCATCGGGTTCTTCCTTGCACAGGCTTGCCTCCAGCCTTGCGCGGGCTACGATTTCGGTGCGCGCATTGATCAGAACGATATCCTCGAACGCCACGTCGGCGCCTTCGGCGATGCCGCGCATTTCGTCGACATGATGCGGCGTGAAGTAGGCGCAGGCCGGTTCGATTTCGCCGACCAGCCGCGAAAGATCAGAGCGCATCAAACCTGTGCGTTCGACGCGGCCGGCATAGAGCGCGATGCTTTTCCCGATACGCTCGCGGGCCAGGTGGCCGTATTCCCGGCCCCGCTCGTAGGGCTTGCCTGACACGGCAACGAACGGGAATGGTTGCAGATCCGACATCTCGGTCTAGTCCTGCGCCTCATAGGTGATTTCGCCGCCGGCGCCCAGGTGGGGATAGCCCCAGATGTGGACGTAGCCTTCGGGCTCTGCATAGACGGTCATCCAGTCGGAGGAGCCGCAGCTTCCGCCGCAGTAGCGGCGCAGCTTGAACATGTGGACGTTGTCATGGCCGATGTCGATGTCGGGCGGGCCGGTATCGATCAGGCGCGTGAAGGTGCGTTTTTCGCCGTCGATGTAACCCTTGTATTTCTCGATCTCGAAGCACGGACTGAAGTCGACGAAACCCAGCCAGTCCGCGCCGTCGGGCGGGATGCGCGCGTTCATCTCCGCGATGACGTCGGCGGGCAGGTTGCCGGTGGCGTCGGTCGGGCCCACGGCCGTGCAGGTCATTTTCTTGCTGCTGTGGGCGCTGCCGGTGGTCGCGAGCATCGCGGCAAACATGATCGAAACGGGGCGAGGAACAGGCGGTGCATGGATTCTCCAGGTGGGGTGAGACGATTCGGGATGCAAGGTAACGCAACCTTTCCGGTCGGTCTGCAACGTTCCGGTTTCACGAGACGCTCATACCAACACAGATGCTCAAGCGCCTGCCTGCGCGAAGCCGGGGCTTCGCTTCGGTGAAGGCAGGCCGGGCAGGATGCGGGAGTTTACCTTCGACCCGATCGGGGGCATCCCTTGACTCACGCCACATACGCGGCGGGGCCGCGGTCAGGGCCGTTGAAATAAGAACGGTTCGGGATCGCAGAAGCGGGTGATCACGTTGGCGGTAAGAGTTGCGATGTTGTTGTCGAAGTTGTTGCAGGGCAGGGCGGAGACATAGGCGATGGAGCCGGTGGAAAAGACCGCGCCGCCGTTCAGCGTCTCGAAGAACATCATGTCGGCGCGGATGTTCTCGTTCATCGAGCCGTGAATGCGCGGATGCATGTGGCCGATTTCCTCGTTCACCAGAAGGATGGTGTCGGAATGATCGAAGGAACTGGCCACGACCAGGGCATGGGCGGGCGTGCCGCGTTCCCGGTTGGCTTTGTCGAGTTCCCAGCCAGCGGCCCCGCCGCCCAGCAGACCGAAATCGCCCACGATCTCGTCATCGATACCCTCGAAAATCCACGCGGCGCGCGGATCATGACCGGCTTCCGTCCTGCGGTAGGGGCTCGACGCGTCGAAGCCCTGGGCGATGAAGCCGTTACCGACCAGCTTGTTGGGCGCGCGCCCGGCATGCCACCACAGGCCGCCCATCTCGCCGGTGAAGCTCATGTAGTATTCACCCGGTTCGGCGATCCAGGAGCGTGAACCGTCCTCGGCCCGGCGCATCTCGATGACGCCGGGTTTGTCGAGGCGATAGGCGACGCGCCAGTAGAAGCCGTTGCCGCCCATGTACATCAGCCGCCCGCCGCTGTTGATGTAGTCCTGATAGGCGTCGAGCATCCGGGTCGAAGTGTATTCGGGATGGCTCATGGTCATGACGCAGGGCCACTGGGAGAGCAGGTCGACACCTTCGCGGTCGATGTCCTCATCGCAGATCATGTCATAGGCGATGCTGGCATGCTCCAGCCAGGCGATCAGGTGCATGTCGGCCGAAAGCTGCCAGAGGGAGTTGTGCGTGGGCTGGAAGTTGACCACCGGACGCAGGCGCGAGCTGTAATGCGGCCCCGTGCCGTCGGCGTGCAGATCGTACATGGAAACGCCGATCTCGAGATGGTCGTTCTGGTAGAGGTTGTCGGGACCCAGGCGCGCGACGCGGTTGAACTGGAAGTCATGGTCCGAACCGAAGGTCTCATCGAGGTTGGCATAGGCGAGGTAGCTGGCATCGGGCATGACGACGCAGAGCGGGGCAGAGGTCGTACCCTTGGACGGACGAACGACGAAAGGAATGAAGAAAGGCTCACTGCCCTCGCGTTCCAGTTTGGCCGCGTGGAGACCGCTCTGCGTCCCTTTAGGGATCGTGACCTCGAAATCTGCGTCCCAGCCGCAATCGTAGATCGCATCCTCCACCAGGTGCATCGCGGCCCACTGCTCAAGCGCATCGGTCCAGCGGTGCTGCGTGGTGCCCCAGTTGTGCCCGGTCTTGGCGCGGATCGGCAGGTTGACAGCCATGCCGTCAAGCCCGTTGCCGGAGATATCGGCCAGCCGGTCGCTCGAAATGTCGATGGAGAAATCCCAGGCCAGCACAACTCGGTCTTTCAGGCCCTTCGGGATGGGGCCGGCGCACAGGGAACGTGTTTCCTTGTCATCCAGCATGCCACGCGCCAGCACGGGGCGCTCCAGTTTTCCGTTCACATGCCCTCCGGCGAACCAGGGCGTTGTCTCGTCGCCGTGGTTGTAGGCCCCGACCATGAAGGCGGCATCGGTGTTGTGCGGCGATCCCAGGTCGGCCGCGCCGGCGTGGGCTTCGCAGCGCTCGGGACAGGTTGCCACCGGATGGACCATGCGCTGAACGATGCGGATTTCCTTGGTCTCTGCGTCATAGCTGCCGGTCAGCAGATACCATTCGCGCGCGATCAGCGGCTCGGGCGCTGCGATATGCACCGTCTTGTGATCGTTGCCGTCGCCGATGAATAAACACGCATGGCCGTCGCCATTCGTGAAAAGGCCCCATCCGTACTCGTTCGATTCATCGAACTTCGACACGATGGACTTCCACGGCCGCTCGGGCGTCGTGGGCCAGAACAGCACCTGCAGGGTGAAACTTTCCAGTTCGTCGAAGAGAGCGTGGTGGTAGAGAATGCCGTGGGCGCCCGGGAAGATGCGCTGTGTGCGCGCCGGGTAGCTGCCGTTGGCCGGAACGTCCAGAAGCGTATCGCGGTAGCCGGGGCCGCCGGGCTGATCGTCGGCGGAAAGCAGCCGCACGATGCCGGCGTCATAACGGCCGGGACCCTCATCGCAACTCACCATGAATTTGATGGTCTCGCCCGGCTCGACCGAAATCTCGTTGGCATAGCCGGCAAGTGTCTTTCTGCGCATCGTTCCCTCCCGATTTCGATGGCCAGCCTGCGTCAGGGACAGGCAGCCATCAACCAAATCGTGACGGCTCCACCAAAGCCTGTTCCACGGCCCAGCGGTGACTCTCGAAAGTCAGGTCAGCGATGGCATTCCTTGGGGCCAGCCAGACCGGCTCGTGATCGTCTTCCTTCTCGATCCCGGGATCGAAGGTCACATCCATCGTAAAGAAACGACACAGCTTGTTGGCCGGTGGTTTGCGGAGGCGTTCGGTGTGGTACTGGCGTGCCCGGCAGAGTTCATGGGCTCGAATCAGCCGATACCCCGTTTCCTCGGCGACCTCCCGTGCCAGGGCTCTTTTGAGCGCTTCCTCGCCATCGACACCGCCTCCGGGCAGGACAAGCCGGTTCCTGGTGCGCCGGCAGGCCAGGAACCGGCCGTTGCGATCTATCGCAACGCCGTAAACGCTCATGCGTTCGACATAGTCGATCCCAGCCTTGAAGGTGCCGAACTGCGGCAGCGACTCGACAGACATGGCAGGAATTATCGTTGCTGACTGCTTATGCGCAATGGTTGGGATGAGAAGGCCTCGGCAGCCACTATCTTACCCCGTCTGGGTTCCCGCTCTACAGCGGTGATGGGGAGCACGATCATGTCCGACAAGATGCCCGTGCGGGCCATGGCGATCTGCGTGATGAGCACGGTTTCGGTGACTGTGACAATGGGCATCACGCTGCCGTATCTGGCTCTCGTTCTGGATGTCTGGGGCGTCGATCCCTGGATCAACGGGTTGAGTGCGGCCTCCCAGATGGTAGCGGTGATGTTCCTCGCCGTGTTGGGGGACCAAGAAGGTTATCGGATTCGGGCTTGCCGGCGTCGCGCAGTCGCTCATCCTGTTGCCGATTTTACCCAATGTCTGGATCTGGTTTCACATCCGATTCCTGCTGGGCCTCTCCTCCGAACTGGTCTGGACGGCCGGCGATGTCTGGATCAACCAGCCCGCCTCTCAAAGGAAACGCGGGCGGATCATCGACCTGACAGTGCCCGCGGTGACCTTCGGGCAGCATGAGTCCTCCGCGCGCATCCTGCATTTCCTGAAAGTCGCTCCGGGATCAATGATCGCGGGCTTCATGTTCGAACTGATCGACAGCGTCACGCTTTCGCTTCTTCCGGTCTACGGTCTGCGCAAGGACCTCAGTTCCGACCTGGCCGAAGCCATGCTTAGCATCTTCGTCATCGGCGCCATGCTGAACCAGATTCCCATGGGTGTCCTGGTCGAGAAGTTCGGCGCCCGGAAACTCATCCTATCGAGCCCTACCTTATCCTAGTATACCATATGGCGATGCCCTTCACCATCACGAACCCCCCATCCTGATCTTCCCTCTTCTTGGCCTTCTGGGTGCGGGACTGGGCACGTTCTACACGGCCGCCCTAGTCGACATGGTTGGTCAGCCGGTTCAAGGGCGGAGCGCTGATCGGCGTGACGACCAGCTTCATGTTCCTCTGGGCGACGGGCAGCGTCATCGGACCGGGGATTTCCGGCGTTGCGATCGAATTGGGCGAGCCCGACGCCATGCCGCTGACCGGCGCGGTACTGACGGTGGCGTTCATCGTGCTCCTGATCTCACGCATGCGACCCGAGGCATGAACGCAGGTCACTTCCAGGGTTGCTTGCTCCGGACCGGGCCCTGTTCTAGAGCAAACGGGGAGGCACCGACGTGACACCGGCTTTGCGCAAACGGGGTTTGATCTCGTGTATCGCGGCGACGGTCACGGTCACTGCGACCATGGGTCTGACGCTGCCCCTGCTGGGCATCTGGCTGGAACGCCAGGGCGTGCCCATCTGGCTCAACGGACTGAGTGCGGCCGTGCAGATGATGGCTATTCTGTTCCTGGTGCCGTTCGCACCCGCCATGATCAAACGCCACGGTATCGTGTGGGTCATCACGCTGGGCATCATCGGCATGGTGATCAGCCTGGCGCTCATTCCCGTCTTCCCAAATGTCTGGCTCTGGTTTCCGCTGCGCTTCGCGCTGGGGTTCTGTACCGAGATGGTCTTTACCGCCGGCGATGTCTGGCTCAATCAGCTTGCCGAAGACGAAAAACGCGGCATGACGCTGGCCTTTGCCGGTGTGTTCCAACATGCCGGCTTTGCCATCGGACCGATCCTGATCGGCCTTCTGGGCACCGAAGACTGGACGGTGCTCTACATCGGCCTCGCGACGGTCAGCCTGGGTCTTCTGCCGCTCAGCCTGGGACGCGACGCCGTGGTCGAGATGGAAGGGGAACACCGTGCGCGCATTTTCTATTTCATCAAGGTCGCGCCGATCCTGATGGTCGCGGCGCTGATGTTCGGCTTGATCGATGAATCTGTTCTGGCCCTTCTCATCGTCTACGGCCTGCGCAAGGGGCTCGACGAACTGGCCGCGGGCCTGCTGCTCACCAGCTTCCTGGCGGGCAGTATCGTGGGACAGTTTCCGCTGGGATGGCTCTCGGACCGTATCGAGCGGACCAAGGTGATCGCGGGCTGCGTGGCGGTTACTCTGCTCATGCTGATCGCCTTGCCCCATGTCGTACACGATCCCTTCTTCAGCATGCTGGTACTGGGCCTGATGGGTGCCACGGTGGGCAGCACCTACATGGTGGCGCTGGCCGCGATGGGCGAGCGGTTTCGCGGTGGCGAGTTGGTCGGAATCACAACCAGCTTCATGTTCCTTTGGGCCCTGGGCAGCTTCATCGCGCCCGCGCTGAGCGGCGGCGCGATGGAACTGGTCGGGCCCGACGGCATGCCCATGCTGGCAGCCGTTCTTAGCGTACTGTTCCTGGCTTTGCTGCTGCGCGAAATTCTGCGTAATACCAACGGCCGATGAGGTTGACTCATTGGCCATTGGATGGCCGCGGTCGCGGCCCCGCCGCGTATGCGGCGTGAGCCAAGGGATGCCCCCGGTCGGGTCGAGGGTAAACCCGCACCCCGCCGGGCCGTCTCTCGGCCCAGTCGCGGATGGTACGGCAGGCTGGTAGACCCAGCAGGCGCGTCGCTTCGCCGTTGGTCGTCTCCCCCGGCGCGGTGCGCTCAAGAACGGCGAGCAAGGCGTCGCGGTTGTCGCTCTCCCAAGCATAGATACCGCGCTCTTCGGCGCGGGGTATAGTAGCCGTCCTCTTCCAGAGCGAAGCCGTAGAGCCCGGCGACGAAGCTGTGGCCGGGCACCGAGGCGTCCCAATAGGGGGAAGCACGCGGGCGATGCGGTCGCGCATGATGCGGGGATCGCCGCGGCAGATATCGAGGAAATGGACGGGCTGCAGGGTAAAGGCGTCGCGGGGGTAGGCCGCCAGCACATGGCCATAGCAATCCTGTGCGAGTACCAATCACCGGACGCCCAGGCGTTGAGTGCCGCAATGTGGCTGCGTTCCCGGTCGTTGGCCCGTGGCGCCAGCCGGTTGAGCGTTTCGAGCCGCTCCGTCACCAGCGGCCGATTGCGGCTGTCGCAAGCCATGAGCAGCGACGCGACACCGAAGGCATGGGCCGGGACGTGTTCGGGATCGGCCACCAAGGACCTGGCCCACCAACGGCGATGCATCTTCGTTGTGGGTCTGGTAAATGTCGGGCGCCCGGTCCCACAACACGACCGCGTCGTCGCTCGTGGTAGAATGCGGATTGCCGTGTTCGTCCACCAGACTCATGGCGCAGGCTTTCCGTTGACCGTGATGGCATCGACCTTTTCGGGATAGAAGCACAGATGGTCGGCGATGCGGTGCACCTCGTCGAGCGGATCGGTGTAGAACCAGACCGCATTCTCGACCGTCTGCTCGTTGACGCGGAGATGGTGATAGGACGCCGTGCCCTTGTAGGGGCAGCCGGTGTGGAGATCGGATTCGACCAGCTTGTTGGCGTTCACGTCTTCGCGCGGCAGGTAGTCGCGCGGCTTGTGCCCGGTTTCGAACAGGAACCGTGCTTGGGTAGACTTTGCGACGGTCTCTCCACCGGCGATGATCTCGACCGGCCGGCGGCTTTCCAGAATGTCGATGCGCACATGGGGATTGCGAGCATGAATGAAGACCTCTTCATCCTCCTCGTACCAATGGTCAAGTTACTTCCAGTAGAACGCAAGCCGGCCCTTGATGTCAGTCGCTTTATCAAAGGGTGTCTCGTAACTCCAGATGGCGTTCTCGGCATGTTTGCCGTCCGCATCGAGACTGTAACTAGGTCGCGTGCCCTTTGAAGGGACAAAGGATGCTGTGGTCGGTGCGGGTCAGCAGACCGGTGCCGGCATCCTCGCACGGGATGTAGTAGAGCGCGATGTGGCCGGTATCGCACATCGCGATGGCGCGCTGCGTGTCGAATACGGCATTGCCGCCAAAGGTCGCGCGTACGTTTGGCGCAGGGTACCAGGTCAATGCGGTAGTCGGGATAGTCGCGGTAGCCGGGTGCGGCGTTGGTTTCCTTCTGCACGGTCGTCTCCGTCTTTGTCTTTGCGCCAATATGCTTACACTGGTCGAGACAGCGACCATGAAGGACGAAGGCCATGCACGACGAAGACAACGGTATCCCCGACGCCCGGAAAAAAGCCTGGGGAGCCGTCTACAAGCCCCGGTATTCCGGTATCGCGACGTTCATGCGCCAGGAACTGCGCGAGGATCCCGAACACTGGGACGGCATCGAGATCGGCATGATCGGCGTGCCCTTCGACGGCGGCGTCACCAACCGACCGGGCGCGCGTCACGGCCCCCGCGCCCTGCGCGACATGTCGACCCTGATGGGCCGGATCAACCACCAGACCAAGGCGCGGCCCTACGACTGGGCGATGTCCGCCGATCTGGGCGACGTTCTGATCGAAGGTGTCTATGAACTCGACCGCGCCATCGACGATATCGAGAACTTTTATGCCAAGGTCGTGGCCGCAGGGATCATGCCGCTCACGGGTGGCGGCGATCATTCGATCACGCTGCCGATCATGCGCGCCATGGCCAAAAACTCCGGCGGACCTGTCGGCCTGATCCATTTCGACGCCCATTGCGACACAGGACCGGAACTCTTCGGCCACAAACACCACCACGGCGGACCGTTCAAGGTGGCCGTGGAGGATGGTGTGCTCGATCCCAAACGCACGGTCCAGATCGGCATACGCGGACCCGCCGAAGCGTTGTGGGATTTCAGCTATTCCAGCGGCATGACGGTGATCCACATCGAAGAGCTCTATGCCATGGGTATCGACAGCGTGATCGAGCAGGCGCGCAATGTCGCAGGCGACGGTCCGACCTATGTCAGCTTCGACGTCGACGGCATGGATCCGGTCTATGCGCCGGGTACCGGCACGCCCGAGGTCGGTGGATTCACGACCTTCGAAGCCCAGAAGATGCTGCGCGGCCTGCGCGGCATCAACATCGTGGGCGCCGACCTGGTCGAGGTCTCACCACCTTTCGACACTGCGGGGATCACCGCGCTCAACGGCGTACAGATGATGTGGGAACTGCTTTGTCTGATGGCCGAAAGGATCGGCGCGGAGAAGGGGCGGCTCGACGACCAATATGATCCGGGTTGACAGGGATCATTCCGAAAGCCACGTCATGAGTGACGGAGTACCTGCGGCATGATTCGGCCATTTGGTGATCGTGATACCGCGACGCTGTCCAACGATAACCAAGTTTCCCGATTTCGCGCATTTGAGCGTCAGGCACGGCGAAAACTTGAGATTCTTAAATGTGGCACGGAGTTTGGGTAACTTACGTGTGCCGCCGAGCAACAGGCTCGAAAAGCTGTCGGGTAACCGGTCCGGGCAACACTCGATCCGGATTAACGGTCAGTGGCGCATCTGTTTCCGTTGGAAGGCAGGCGATGCTTGGGATGTCGAGATCGTTGACTACTGAGGAATCAAATCCATGGCCAACCTTCTTGAGCCCACTCACCCCAGCGAGATTCTTCGCGAAGAATTCATGCGCCCGATGAAGATCAGTCAGAACAAGCTTGCACGCGATATTGACGTACCGGTCGCACGTATCAACGATATTGTGAATTGCTGGCGAGCAATAACCGTGGATACGACCCTTCGCCTCGCGGTTCATCGGTATGACAGCAGAATTCTGGATCGATTTACAGTCGCGCTATGACCTGAAAGTAGCACGGCTTGCGAGCGCTGATGACATTCAGCGCGCAGTGCGACCGATCAAGGCAGCCTAATCGAGTTCGTCGTGTCCGACGACCCAGGGTTTTCATCAGGATCAAGGGCCGCAGGGACCACGAGGAATAGTTCTTGTTGCCGATGACCAGTGTTGGCCCGCTCATGCAGGCGTGCCCAGTACGACAGGTGGAAGGTCCATCGCCTGGCGGACCAGGTGCTGGAAGAAGATGGTGCCGGGCTCCTTCTCTTGCGAGAGTTTGCCCGAACTATAGAGACCGGCGTCGAGGTTTTTCTGGACGCGTTCACACACCCCCATGTCCTCGGCGATTACCGCGCGCGAATCGGCGACATAGTCGTCGCCGAACCTCTCCTCGCCCTTGGGCACCCAGTAGTAGGACTGAACGCGTATGCGTCCGGCATCGAGTGCCTCGACCTGTTCCACGTTGATCGCGCGGTCGGAAAAGTGGAGCAGCACGGCGGGGAACTTGTAGACCCACAGACCCTTGCCGGCGCGCACGTCGCCATCGCTGCTGTAGCCCACGTCGAAGCCGACAAAACCGCCATTTTCATCAGGCCGGATATCGCAACTCGTGACCGCTTTGTTCAATCCGCCGTGAACAAAAGGTAGGTGGTAGCCCTCGCAGGAATTGTCGCCATAGGCCTTCCAGTTGCATGCGCCTTCATAGGTCGTGAGCGAATGGAAGGTGAGGTCAGGGATGGCGGGAAACGGGTCGGACAAGCGGGCGACGTCGCCCATCCAAGCATTGAGCGGCGGTGCTTCCGGGTCCAGGCAGACAAACAGCAGACCGCGCCAGGTATCGACCCGGGTCGGAAAGAGACCGAATTTGCTCTTGTCGAGCGCGCCGCTTTCGGGAAAGCCCGGCGCGGTGCGCAGGCTGCCGTCATAACCGTAGATCCAGCCGTGATAGAGACAACGCAGCGCCTGGCAGTGGCCGCCCGCATCGTCGAACAGGGGACCGGCGCGGTGGCGGCAGACGTTGTGGAAAGCGTTGATACGCCCCTCGCGATCCATGACAGCAAAAACCGGCCAGCCCGCGATAGCGCCGGTCACGTAATCGCCGGGCCCGGAGAGTTGCTCGGAGCGGCCGATTAGGTGCCAGTGGCGCGCGAAGATTTTCCTGCGCTCCTTCTGGAAGATGTCGCCGTCTCGGTACCAGGCGGCGGGCAGCGTGTCGATCAGATCGGTGGTGGTCATGTTCTGGCTCCTCAGGCGTCTTCTCTTCGTCGCTGAACTTGGCGCGGGGATCAACAACGGACTTGTTTTTTATTATAACGCATGTAATGTAAAAGATGACACTCCGGGAGGCGCCCTTGCCTAAAGTTGTCGACCATGACGAACGCCGCGAAGATGTCGCCGAGGCGGCTTGGTGCGTGATCGGCAGGAACGGACTGGAAGGCGCAACCCTGCGCGAGATTTCCCGCGAGGCCGGATTCACCACCGGTGTAGTCCAGCATTATTTCCGCCATCGCGACGAACTGCTCGCCTTTGTCGCCCAGCAGATTTCCGAACAGGCGGCCGAACGCACCATGGCGGCCATCAACACCTGTGCGCCGGGAAAGGCGTGCCTGCGCAAGCTGCTGGAGGTGCTGGTGCCGGTCGATTTGCGCACGGCGCGCGTCTCGGCCCTGCTCAGCTTCTGGGCGCGCTCTGCGGTCGACCCCGTGCACAACACCATCCATGTCCGCCAGTACGAAGCCGTCCGCAAGGCATTCCGCAGCCAGGTGCGCGCGGCCATCGAACAGGGCGAAATCTCAACCGACCGTCCGCTCGAAGACCTGACCGATCACCTGCTTTCCTTCGGCGACGGGTTGTGTGTCCGCAGCGGCATGGAACCCGAGCGTTTTCCCCAACAACGGCGCAGTGCCATGATGGACGCCGTGCTCGCAGGCCTCTGAACGCAAAGGAGTGCTCGACCATGAGCATGATGACCGACTTGTCTCTTGAAAACTTCATCAGCGCCGAGCAGATCGCACGGCTGCGCCGTCCGGCCAACGAGGCCGAAGGCCTGCCGGGCCGCGCCTATGCGAACCCGGAATTCTTCGAACTGGAGCGCAAACAGCTCTTTCCGCGCGGCTGGATGGCAATTGCCTATGAGTCGGATGTACCGGAGCCAGGTGATGCCGTGCCGGTGGATATCGCCGGCTGGAACTTCCTCGTCGCACGCAACCGCAACGGCCAAGTGAAGGTGTTTCACAACATCTGCCGCCACCGTTCCATGACCGTACTGCGTGAGCCCTGCAGCAAGGCGCAGACCCTGCAATGCGGCTGGCACGGCTGGACCTACGATCTCGACGGCCGTCTGATCGCCACGCCGGATCTAGGCGGCATGACCGAGGAGGGCAGGACCAGTGCGGATCAGCCCGGCATCGAGAAAGTCAAACTCGGCCTGCGCGAAGTTCGCAGCGCCGTATGGATGCACTTCGTCTTCGTCAACATCAGCGGTGAGGCGGAACCGTTCGAAGAGTTCATTCGCCCGGTTCATGAACGAATTCCCGATCACGACCTCTCTGCTCTGAGGTTTTCGGGCATCACGACCGAGGCACAGTTCGACGGTAACTGGAAACTCGCCATCGAAACCGGATGCGAGGATTATCATCTACCCTGGGTCCATCCCCAGATCGGACCCCGCAGCGGCACCTTCAGGGGTGAGCGGGGCGGCGATACCTATGTCGCGATCTCAAGCCGGCGACGGAGCACAGAGCCCGGCGACGACAGTCTCCCGATGTTCCCGCACTTCAAGGGCAAAAAGATGGGGGATGACGGACTAGGCAATGAGATTGTGCTCTTCTTTATCGTGCCCAACGCCATTGTTTCGGTGCTCGACGATCATGTCGTGACCAACATCTATTTTCCTATGGCCCATGACCGTACGCTGACCAGGCGCGCCTTTCACTTCGTCGGCGATGCAGCGGCCGACGAAGATCATCGGGGTGCGCGCGAAGCCGTACGGGATGCATGGATCACTGTCGGCGAGCAGGACTTCCCCATGGTGCGTGAGGTGCAGACGAAACACTCCCAGCGCGATGAAATAGGCATGGCAACCCGCTTTTCCGCTTACTGGGAAAGCGCGGTGCATCATTTCCAGAACATCGTGGTGGACCGGCTCAGCGTGTGAGCCAAGATTGTTGGGCGCGCGCTGTCGCGAGCGATTAACATCTATCCGGAATTCTGACAATTTGGTGTGTCGTTGTCGAAGGGTGATCGCGGGTGAACGAGGACCACAGCCTGACGCTTGATGGCGTCTCGAAGCACTGCGGAGCAGTACGCGCCGTCGACTGAGTCGGCCTCAGGGTTCCGCGCGGCGAATTTCTAACGCTCCTTGGTCCTTCGGGCTCGGGCAAGACGACGATCCTGATGATCATCGCCGGCTTTACCGTGCCAACCCACGGGCGCATCCGACTCGATGACAGGGACATCACCGATCTGCCGCTCGAAAAAACGCAACTTCGGCATGGTGTTCCGAGATTATGCGCTGTTTTATCACATGACGGTCGCGCAGAATGTCGGTTTTCCAATTAAGGTGCGGTGCATGGCGAAAAGCGAGGCCACACCGCTCATCGAAAAGGCGCTGGGTCTGGTTCAGATGGGACATCTTGCAGACCGTCTCCCACGCTAGGTCCTCAGGAGGTCAGCAACAGCGTGTCGCTCTGGCCCGCGCACTGGTGTTCTCGCCCGATGTGCTCCTGCTGGATGAGCCCTTGGGCGCGCTCGACAAGAAGCTTCGTTCAGAGGTCCAGATCGAACTCAAGCAGCTCCACCGTCGCCTGGGAACGACCTTGTCTTTATGTCACCCACGACCAGGAAGAGGCGCTCAGCATGTCCGACCGCATCGCCATCGTGCGTGACGGCCGTTTCGTGCAGATCGGAAATCCGACCGAACTGTACGAGCGCCCGGCGACCCGTTTCGTCGCCGACTTTCTGGACGAGAGCAATTTTTTCGCCGGCGAGATTGTCGGGCGCTAGAACGGCGATCTTGCCGTGTGGATCGGTGAATCGGTTCTGCGGCAGAAAAGTGGCGCGGACGATACAGGCGAAGCGCTGATTGCGTTGAGGTCCGAAAAGATCGCCTTGCATGCCGCGATGCCGAACGGTTCGGTCAATGCCGTTCCCGGCCGGATCGTGGCGTTCAACTATTTCGGCTCGACGCATCATCTGATCGTGGAAACCAAGGCGTTGGGCGCTGTTCGGGCATCGGTCCGCGCATGGCAGGCCGCGGTCGAGCCCGAGATCGGACGAGAGGTTTTTGTCTCGTGGTTGCCGGATGCATCGGTGATCGTGCGGGACGACATGTGACGGTTTGGGGGCGCCACGTCGGCGTCCAACCGATAGTGGCGCCTTGGGTTCTCCGTATCCAGGACGACGTGCAACAGGCTGGAGGAGGCCATCATGACTGCATTTTTGAAGGACGCAGCCCAAATAGCGGCCGATAATTTCCGTGCCGGTCGGATCGACCGTCGGACCGCGCTGAAGGTGGCGGCCATGGCCGGTGTTGCACCGGCAGCACTGGGGCCCGCCGGTCGTGCCCGCGCAGCCGACGAGATCGTGGTCGCAAACTGGGCAGCGATGCCGTGGATGCCTATGCCAACGGCTGGGGTGTCCCGTTCACCGTGAATACCGGAACCGAAGGTCATCATCGACGGCGCCGGTCCGCTCGAAGGCAAGATCAAGGCCATGGTCGATGAGGACAACGCCATCTGGGACGTAACCGACAATGACCTGTTTTCGGCGATGAATCTGGGCCGTCAGGGTTATCTAGAGAAGCTGGGCTACTCGGTCGTCAACAAGGACAAAGTGCGGCCGGATAGCACGATCAACGACGTGCTCATGGGAAGCGGGCTGATCACCGAACCATTGGAACTGGTCCGCAACGGGCTGGGTGTCGTGATCGGCATGGTCCATTACATGCTGCCTATTGCGGTGCTATCGCTCTTTGCCAGCATGGAAGGGTATCGGGCCTGCCTATGTCGCCGCCACGCGCGGACTGGGTGCGGGCTCCCTCGAATCCTTCTGGCGTGTTTTCTTGCCGCCCTCCATGCCTGGACTGGCCGGCGCCGGCCTGTTGGTCTTCATTTTCTCGTTGGGTTTCTTCGTGACCCCGGCGATCCTCGGTGGAGGAAAGACGCTCATGATCGCAGAGTTATGTCAGCCTTCGGATTCTCGCGATCGTGCGCTGGGATACGGGAACGATGCTGGCTGTGGTTCTTCTGGCTTCGGCCGTACTGCTCCTGATCGCGATGTCGCGCGTGATCAATGTGCGGGAAATGTTCGGAGCCAAGTGATGGGCAACGAACGCACATCATGGCAGTTTGCGGTCGTGGTCGGGCCTGGCTTGGCTCATCCTGCTTTTTCTGCTGCTGCCGATTCTCGTCACAGTACCGGTTTCCTTCACGCCCGACCGTTACGTCTCAATGCCCGATTGGGGAGATTGGTCTCTGGGTCCCTACGAGAAGGTGTTTTCGGGCGGCCAATGGCTCGAAAGCATGGGGTCAGAGTTTCATCATAGCTCTGGCGTCAACGTTGGTTTCGGTTGCGGTGGGCACACTCGCCGCGCAGCTTGGGTGCGGGAATGCTGCAGACCCTGCGTCACGTCATTCTCCCCAATATCCGACCCGGCATCATGGCTGGCGCGGTCTTCGCCTTTATTCTGTCGTGGGACGAGATCGTCGTGAAGCTTTTCATCACCAGCCGAAACATCTTCACGCTGCCCCGTCGGATATGGAGCGGGATCCGTGAATACCTCGATCCCGCCATCGTCGCGGTGGCCACGCTTCTGATCGCAGTCACCGTGGTTGCGGTGGTTGTCGTGGTCATCGTCCGATTTCGCCAAGGCAAAGACGTTTAGCAACTGCCGTTACTCCGGCGCGGCAATCACACAGTCCTGTTCGCCCATGCCTTCGATGCCGAGCTGCACGCGATCGCCTTCTTTGAGGAAGATCTTGCGGCCCAGGCCTACGCCGGCGGGCGTGCCGGTGCACATGATGTCGCCGGGTTCGAGCGTCATGTAGTGGCTGATGAAGCTGATGAGATGGGCGACGCCGAAGATCATGTCGGCGGTGGTGCCGTCCTGCATGCGCTCGCCGTTGACGTCGAGCCACAGACGGAGGTTCTGTGGGTCCGGAACCTCGTCGGCCGTGACGAACCAGGGACCGAGCGGCAGGTGGGTATCGCCGGACTTGCCCAGCACCCATTGGCCCGAGCCTTTTGCCTGAAACTTGCGCTCGGAAACATCGTTGGCCACACAGTATCCGGCCACATGATCCAGCGCGGCGGCCTCCTCGACATATTTGGTATGTTTGCCGATCACCACCGCCAGTTCGACCTCCCAGTCGGTATGGCGGCTGTTGCGCAGCATGACGATTGGGTCGGTTGGGCCGGAAAGCGATGTGTTGGGCTTGAAGAACGCGATCGGTTCCTCGGGCGCGGGGTTGCCGGTTTCCGCGGCATGGTCGGTGTAGTTGAGGCCGATGCAGACGACCTTGCGGATACCGCCGACGGGCATGCCCAGGCGCAGGTTCTCTTCCACGACGGGAAGGGTTTCGGGCCGGATCGAGCGCAGTCTGTCCAGGGTCTGATCCCGAAAGGCGGGGCCGCGGATATCCTGGACGTGTCCCTTGAGGTCGCGCAGCACGCCCTCGGCATCGATCATGCCGGGGCGTTCCTTTCCGGCTTCTCCGTAACGAACGAGTTTCACTATGTCTCTCTCGTGATCAGGTGGTCAGGCCGCCGTCGATATTGAGGGTCTGGCCGGTGACGTACGCGGCGCCGGCCGAAAGGAACAGGATCGCCTCGCCATAGTCGACCGGGGTGCCGATACGCCCCATGGGAATGAGGTTGGTATTGTCGCCCTCGTCCTGGCCGGGGAAGCGGCACATCCAGTCGGAATCCACCGCACCGGGTGCAATCGCGTTGACCCGCACCATCGGCGCCAGCGCGCGCGCCCATTCCTTGGTGAGGTTGACCAGCCCCGCCTTGGTGGCGCAGTAGACGGAACTCGAGCCCCCGCTGCCGAGGGCCGAAATCGAGGCGGTGTTGACGATGGCGCCGCCCGATTCGCGCAGGGAGTTCGCCGCGGCCTTGGTGCAGCGGTAGGGGCCGATCAGATTGACGTTGAGCAGCAGGTTCCAGAAGTCCTCGTCCTGACGTTCGAAATCCTCGGGCGGGATGGGTTCGCGCGTGCCGGGCGTGCCTGCGTTGTTGACGAGATAATCCAGACCGCCCATCGCCTCGATGGCTCCGGCGACCATGCGCGGTGCGTCCTCGGCATCGCCGACATTGCCGGGGGCCGCCACGACATCGTGGCCTTCGGCGGTCAGTTCCGCGATGACCTCGGGCAGCCTGGGTGAACTCGGCAGGTCGTTGATCGCAACGTTTGCGCCGCAGCGCAGGAAGGCCTTGACGGCGCCCAGGCCAATTCCGCCGGCGCCTCCGGTCACAAGGGCGCGTTTGCCCTTCAGATCATAGCTGGCGAGCATCGCGCGCGCCTCCCTGTGTGTTCGTCTCAGTCTGCGACAGCTTCATGCCGTCTGGCCAGTGCGTCGAGCAGGCGCACTCCCAAACCGGTAGGCCCCTTGGGACACAACGGCTTGTCGTCATAGGCCATTTTCTTGCCTGCGATATCGAGATGAGCCCAGGGCAGGCCGTCGGCGAAGCGTGACAGGAACTGCGCGGCATGGGTGCAGTCGGCAAATTCGGTATCGGGTGCGATCTGGTGCAGGTCGGCGATGTCGGAGCCCAGATTGGCCTGATAATCCTCGTCCAGCGGAAGGCGCCAGAGCTTCTCGCCGGTCTCGCATGAGGTAGCGAGCAGGTCACCGGCTAGGGCGTCATCGGTCGCGTAAAGGCCGGTATAGACCAGGCCCCGCCCCGCCATGATGGCGTAGGTAAGAGTCGCCAGATCGATCATCAGGCGCGGCTTATAGGGTGCCCGCAGTGTACCAGAGCGCATCGGAGAGCACCATACGCCCCTCGGCATCGGTGTCGATTACCTCGACGGTCCAGCCGGCCATCGTCTTGACGACATCGCCAGGACGATAGGCGTTTGCGCCTGGCATGTTCTTGGCGAGGTCCAGAATGCCGATGGCGTTCACCTTCGCGCGCCTTCCCGCCAGCGCGCGCATCGCATCCGCCACGGCCCCGCGCTGGCCATGCCGTCCTTCATTTCCTCCATGCCCTTGCCGACGAAGGCAAGCGGCGGTGCTGAGGGATCGTCGGCGCCCTGCCACTTCAGAACGGCCAGGCGGGGCTCGCGTTCGCTGCCCATGCCAGGGTTCGACAGCCCGTTCCAGAACCTCCACAAGCAACGCAACCGGGACCTCGCCCGCGCACCTCTGGACAATTACAGGGGGTTCGGGCGCACGGACGAATACATCGACGACTACTTCGGCGCCGAGTACGACGACGTCATGCTCAGGGGCCTGGGCTACGACCCGGACAGCCCTGCCCTCGAGGTCATCACCCGCGCCTTCCAGATCACCTTCCACGAGGTGGTCAGGCCGCGGCGCGACGGCACCAGGGAGGTGCTCGACATCGCCAGGCTGTCCCGCGACGACCCAGAGATGCTCGACCTTGTACTGGGCGTGCTCTTTCACCACATACCCTGACATGGCCACGCACACCATCATGCTGCCCGACTGGCGCTACGGACGCGCCCGGCGCACCATCCTCTGGGACGACGAGGCCGGGACGTTCTCCGGCGACCACGGCAGTGTGCCCTGGCTCAACGAGCAGGTCGGCGGCGAGCCGGGATGGCTCGTCAAGGAGAACCTCCGCGTCTGGCTCGAGGACCCGGCCCACAGGCCGGGCGACCTCATCTGGCTGCTGGGCGACATCTGGGCCGGCGTCCACAGGCCGGGAAAGCCCTACCAGGGCATTACCGTCACCCTGCCGCCGGTCTTCGACGGCGGCGAGACGGAGTCCGAGAGCACGTGGCCCATGATCACCTTCCCCGACGGCCACAAGGCGCTATGCCCCGCGCTCCTGATCGACGAGGACGGTGAGATAATCGGTGATCCGCCTGCCAACGCGGAATACACTCTCACCGACGAGCCCGCCCCGGCAGGAGCCAGCTGGCGCACCACCGACGGCCACATCATCGCGTTCTGCCTGGCCTGACGTCCCGGCCCGGCCGCGCCGTTTCACACCCCGCGAACGGGTGTTTCCGGGGCCGTTCCGCGCCCTTGAAACGAGCCCCGATTTACCGCCGTTTTGCACCCCTGAAATGCCCGGAAATCGACCCCGGAAACACCCGTTCGCAGCGGATTCTTAAAAACTTTCCACTCCCTCAGGAAACGCCACCAAGCCCTTGATCCATAACGCATAATCACGCATAGTCACGATTCACAAAGACTTTCCGTCCTGCGCCACGGCCAGCATCGCGCCCATGCCCAGGGACCGCAGGTCGTTGGGTCCCAGCGCTTCGAGTCCGACGCCAAGCGCGGAGAAACCCTCCAGGCGCCCGATGAAAGCTGCGGGATAGAGAAGATTGGCCGGTTCGACGAAGATATCGCGCGCCCACGGGACGCCGACAGCGACATGCGCAAGGTCGTTTTTTCAGGCGCTCTCAACTGCACCGTCGGGGTCGTGAACCTCGACGCTGGGGATCGCACCCTCGTCGTCGGGCAGGGCTCCGGTGCGTAGTGCCTCATAACGGTAGCCGCGCAGAGCAAGACCAAGCACCAAGTGTGCGAGGTTCTCCGGTGCGGCGTCCATTGCAAGCGTTAGCGCGCTGCCCGCGCCATCAAAACGCTCCGCCAGAGCGCCACCCAGGCGCTCCCAGCCGTGATGGTCCAACGTATCGGGAGCGCCGAGACCTATCAGACAGAGGCGGTCAGCAGCAAGTTGTTCAGGAGACGCCAATTCAACGATCTGCCGTGCACTGCCTTTGAAGCGCTCGCTGCGCAGAACCCGGACCATGATGTCGCCCAACAGGGTCTGGAGCGTGCCGGTCGAGGCGGCGGGCGTTCCGTCTTCCGCCGCACCGGCCACCAGAATCTCAGCCCGTTCGGCAAGGTCGCGTGAAAACGAGACGTTCAATCGAAAGCCCCCACCGCTCGATCGGGACCTTAAAACTGTTGCGCCGGGGCGCCAGACGGGCGTGTGCTGGTGTCAGCGACCTTCGGAGCGCCATGCAGCCGCGAGGCCCCCGACGAAGAGCAGCAGGGCGAGCCAGGGGGGCAGCAGCGCCAGGGTATCGATGCCGCGCACCAGATAACGGCCGTGATCGAGCATGCCAATCCAACCGCTACCCGAATGGTCGCGGTCCGGCGAAACCCGGCGCACGGTCGGCATGGTGTCATAGGCGATCCAGTTGATCGCGCCGCCGCTCTCCTCGACGATTGCCTCCAGGGCATCGGGTCCGGCGTGGGGATCGCGCCATTCCAGCGGATTGAGTTCGCCGACACTCACGATGGTGTCGAGCGTGCCGTCGGAAATCTGGAAGAGACCGGCCTCACCCACACCAAGGTCCGCGGTGGCGCGGCCGGGATCGTCGGGCTCCAGCAGGACGGTCTGCGTTGCGCCCGAAGGCGATGTGACCGTGACCTCTCGGGTGCGGTCTTCCATGCTCTGGCGCACGATACGGATCTGGTTGCCGATGGCGACTGCGCGCAAGGCGTCCTCCTCCAGTTCGGGTTCCTTCATCAGCCAGTGGGCTAGCCTGCGCAGCAACTCCTGACTGGGCCCGCCGCCGTCATAACCCCGCGCCCAGAGCCACAGGTGATCCGAAAGCAGTTCGGCGACGCGCCCTTCGCCGACACGCTGGAGTACGAGCAAGGGGCGCTCGGCAATGCCGTCGAGCAGAATACTGCCGGTTTCGACCGTGGTATCGACCTGGCGGAACCACTGTCCCCAGGGTGGAATTTCCTGCTGGATTCCGTTGAGATCCGCCGTCACGGGGTGGCGCAGACCCTCCTCGGTGGTCGTGACGTTAAAACCCTTCTCGATGATCTCGCCGGTGGGAAGGGCCGGCATCAGTCCGCCCAGAACGCTGGTGTGGAGGCCCAGCGGCGTCGCGAAGTCCGGGCCCGCCGAGACCATCATAGCGCCGCCTTCCAGCACATAATCGGCGATGTTCTGGAGATAGGCTTCCGGAATCACGCCGCGCTTGCGGTAGCGGTCGAAGACGATGAGATCGAAATCGTCGAGCTTCACCTCGAAGAGTTCGCGAACGGGAAACGAGATCAGCGAGAGTTCGCGGATCGGTGTGCCGTCCTGTTTCTCCGGTGGGCGCAGAATGGTGAAATGGACCAGCTCGACCGACGGGTCGGCCTTGAGCGTGTTGCGCCAGACCCGTTCGCCGGTATGGACCTCGCCGGAGATCAGCAGGACCTTGAGATTCTCACGCACGCCGTTGAAGGCAAGCACGGCGGTGTTGTTGACCGTGGTGAGTTCGTCATCGCGCGCCGTGACATCCAGGCGGATGACCGAAAGGCCTGCCCGGTCGGGAATGAAGCGCATTTCATAGCGCTCGCCGATGGGGACGTTGTGGGTCACCGGGTCGCCCCCGGGCGGGGTCAGGGTAACGGGAACCACGCCGATTTTGGTAGCGGAGTCGTGAATCCGCAGGGTCAGGACCACTGGCTGATCGACAATGCCGTATCGAGGCGCTTCCAGAAGCTCCAAACGGCGGTCGTATTCCTGTCGCTCGCCGGTCAGCAGCGCGTGCGCGGGAGCATCGATGCCCATTGTGGCAACGGACTCGGGCACGTCATGCACCGCGCCGTCGGTCACCATGACAACGCCGGAGATGGCGTTGCGCGGGACGTCCGCGAGCGCACGCCGGATGGCGCCGAAGAGATTGGTGCCCGAACCGGGGAGCGCATCCTGTCCCGCCGCGGCCCCGGGATCGATTTCCGCCACACGCACCTCGAGGTTGGGCAGTCTGGCGAATCGTTCGGTCAGCGCGGCCACGGCGGCGTCGGTCTGCGCCTCGCGTTCCCTCACGGTCTGGCTGGAAGACCGGTCGACCAGCACCAGGGCAACGTCGGGCAGGGATTCCCGGCGTTCCTCGACCAGGGAAGGGTTGAGGAGCGCTACGGCCAGCGCACCCATGGGCGGGATACGCCACAACATGCCGGGCGCCTCGCGGATCAGACCGTAGAAGATGAGTGTCAGCGCCAGGACGCCGAAGATGCCGATCAGCCAGTGCGGCAGCAGCGGTGAGAGAACGAGGTCGGTGACGGTCGTCGCGTTCATTGGCCGATCCGGTCCAGAATCGCCGGCAGATGCACCACGTCGGCCTTGTAGTTGCCGGTCATGGCGTACATGACCAGATTGATGCCGAAGCGGAACGCCATTTCACGCTGGCGTTCCCCGCCGGGAACCACGGCGTAGAGCGGCTGGAGTTGATCGTTCAGTGCCCAGGCCGACGCCCAGTCGTTGCTGCCGATCACGATCGCCGACACGCCGTCGTTAAGGCCTCCGGGGTGCTGCTCCACCCAGACCGAGCCGCCGTCCCAGCGCCCGGGAAACCCGGACAGCAGATAGTAGGACTGTGTCAGGACATGGCCCGACGGCACGCGCATGAGGGCGGGTATGTTAAGCCCGCCCAGCATCTCGGGCAGGCGGGCGGCGTTGGGTCCGGTGCCTGTGACGCCTTCCATCTCCCGGTCGGCATCGCGCGTGTCGACGATCAGGATACCGCCGGTGGTGAGATAGGCGTCGAGCTTCGCCTTGGCTGCGCCGGACGGCACCGGCTGATCCTCGGTGATAGCCCAATAGACCAGGGGAAAAAGAATGAGATCGTCGGTTTCGATCTCGACGGCCACCGGTTCGCCGGGCTCCACCGACGTGCGCGCCGTCAGTATCATGCCCAGACCTCGCAGACCGGCATAGGAGATTCGGTCGACCTGTTCGTCGCCGGTCGTGACATAGGCAAAGCGCACTTCGAGCGCGGCAACTGGAATACCGTCTTCTGTCAGTTGCTCCTCTGCTTTGGCGCCGTCGGGCGTCAGCAGCAGTAAGAGCAGGGGGATGCCCGCCAGGCGCGTGCCCGTGCCAAAGCTGGGCACTAGGCCGCACAGCGCCATGCTGGCATAGATCTCAATCAGTGCGAGCAGAGCGGCGAGTCCGAGCACGAAGGGGCGAAGGTCCGTCTCCTCCTGGCGTTCGAAGCCGGCGACCGGCACGTCGGCCGGGGCAATCAGTTCTTCTGGCGGTGCGATGGTCGCGCCCAGGTTGAGGGTGCGGCGCAGGTCGAGAGTGCCGTAGAGCCCTGGCGGCGTTTCCGGACTGGCCACGGCCTCGTCGAAGGCGCTCGCCTCGATCGCTACCGCGCTAGCGGGAGGCGGAGCCAGAACGCCGAACCCGTTGAGCGTCTGGATGGCCGGGAGCGGCTGATCGCCGAACTCGGCGCCCGCGCCCTGGGATAAATCGATCAGACGTTTCATCATCGAGGCGAAGAGGCCCGAAATCGGCAGATTGGTCCACTGCGTGTTGGCGGAGGTATGGACCAGAACCAGCCAGCCCTTGCCTCGTTTCTCCGCCGTCACCAGGGGCGTACCGTCTTCCAGCCTGGCCCAGGTTTTGAAGGTGAGGTCGACGGTCGGTTCGGCCAGAACCTGACGGTCGATCAGAACGTCGGGTGGCGGGATCAGACCGGCGAAGGGCGAGGAGGGTTCGAAGGGTGCGATACGCTGCGCGCTCGACCAGCTCATAGCGCCGCCCAGCGCGCGCTCGCGTCCGCGAATTTCGACAGGGACCAGATCGTCGCTTTCCTGTGAGAAGAGCGGACCGGCAAAACGCACCAACACGCCGCCTTCCTCCAGCCATGCGTCCAGTGCCGGACGTTCGGTCTCGGGCACGACGCCCACATCGGCCAGCACGATCACAGGCGGGGGCCGTCGCAGCAGGCTTTCCAGCGGTGCGGCGCGCATGTCGGCGGATGTTTCCAGCGCCCGTTCGATAAAGAAAATAGATGAGAGCAGAGGCTGCTGGCTTTCGATATCGCCGCCGGCAACCAGCCCCACGGGTGGGCGTTTCCAATGCTGATCCAGCATGACGACCGCGGCGGCCGTCGGTTCGTTCTCGATCTCCAGTTCGGCAATCCGGTTGCGCAGTTCCAGCGGCACATTGAACTCCACCTCAGCCGCGCTGTCGCCTTCGGCGAAGATCAGTTCTTGGCGCGCGACCAGTTCGCCCTCTTCGTCGTTGGCCGCGACCCAAATCGAGCGTTCCGAGCCGGTACCTGCGCGCAGCGCCCGTATCAGAAGAACGCCGTTCTCGTCGGTCGGCGGCAACAGCACCAAGGCATCCGCCGATCCGTTGTTGTGCATGATGGTGACGTCGCCGGTTTGCCCGAGCGCATCCATGAAGACGGTATCATTGTCGCTCGCCACGCTGTCGCTGATCCAGAACACCTGATTGATCGAATCGAGTTCGACGAGGGCATCCGCGGCGCCTGCCCGGTCGACGGGCCAGGGCGATGGCGTCATGGCGTTCAGCAAGCGGCCAGCGTCCTCGGCGCGCATCAGGCCGCTGTGCTGCATCGGTGCGCTGCTGCCCTGGGACGCCGTGCGCAGCAGGACGACGGAGCGGTCCTGCCGTTCTGCCAGCGAAACGAGATTGCGCACGGCGGTCATGCGGTCGGGCCAGTCGCGTGCCGCGGCCCAGGCGTCGTCGATCACGATCAGCATGTCGCCGGGCGCCAGGGTGCGGTGCGAGGGATTCACCAAGGGATGCGCGACAGCAAGGATGAGCAGCGCCGCAAGAATGATGCGCAGGAGGATAAGCCAGAGCGGTGTGGATTCCGCAGCCCGGCGATTGGTGTCCAGGTCGAACAGCAGCCGGATGGCTGGAAACGAGACCTTGCGGGGCACCGGCGGTACGACCTTCAGCAGCCACCACAGCAGCGGCAGGAGGACCAGGGCGATAAGCGCCCAAGGAACCAGAAAAGCCAAGGGTCCCAGTGTCGCCACGATCAGACAACCTGTCCGGCAAGATTGACATAAAGCGGCAGCAGGGCGGTCTGAGGCTGGCTGTCGGTATGGTGGATGGTAAAGGACCAGCGCACTGCGCGGGTCAGACGCGCGAGCCCCTCACGATGGGCGTTGAGCTTGGTTACATAATCGGTCCGCAGGGCTTCTGCCCGGCTGGCCAGCATCGATCCCTCGCGCTCCATGCCGTCGAACAGCACACGGCCCGCGTAGGGCAGGGTTTCCTCGGCGGGATCAAGGACCTGGACAAGGTGACCCGTGACGCCAAGTCCGGCGAAATGTTTGATCAGGGCATCCAGCCTCTCGATCGGTTCGAGGAAGTCGCCGACCAGCACGAGTTGCGCGTGTTTGGGCAGTACTTCAAGAAGTGGCAGACTAAGCGGCTCTTCTTCGGCCTCGTGCATCAAACGGGTTGCGAAGCGGGTAAGGGCGGCACTGCCGGTGCGCGGACGCTTGTCGGTGCTCAAAAGCGCGATGTTTTCGTCGCCGCGCACCAGGAGCACAGCCAGCGCCATGAGCAACAGACGTGCGCGGTCCAGCTTGGTGGTATCGGAAAGCCGCGAGTGGAAATTCATGGAAGGCGATTGATCTGCCCAAAGCCAGACGCTTTCCGCAGCCTCCCATTCGTTTTCACGCACGAACAGGCGCTGGGACTTCGCGGACGCGCGCCAGTCGATCATTGCGGCGGCATCGCCGCGTTCGTAGCGCCGAAATTGCCAGAATGTCTCGCCCGGCCCGACACGGCGGCGGCCATGCACGCCCTGCGCGACAATCGCGGCAACATGTTCGGCCTCGACCAGAAGCGGCGGCAGATGCGCGACAAGCTGTTCGGCACGTCTGCGGAACGTGACGGCGGTTTCAACCATGGCCGCGCCCGTCGATCAAGGGAGGTTTGGCCATCAACCCAGCGGTGCTTTCAGGCGATGGATGACCTGATCGATGGTGATGCCGTCGGCGCGCGCGGCAAAGGTCAGCGCCATGCGGTGACGCAGGACCGGCCCGGCAAGGCTGATCACATCGTCGACCGACGGTGCGAACCGGCCGTCGAGCAGCGCCCTGGCGCGCACGGCCAGCATCAGCGCCTGGCTGGCGCGCGGTCCAGGACCCCAAGCGATCTCCGCGGCACTGCTCTCATCGTTGGGCCGACCCGAACGCACCAGCGAGAGGATCGCCTCGGCCACGCTTTCGCCGACCGGAATCCGCCGCACCAGCCGTTGCGCCGCCAGAAGCGCGTCGCCCGTCATGATCTGGCTGGGCGCTTCCTCCTCGGCGCTGGTCGTCGCAACCAGCATCTCGCGTTCGGCATCGCGGTCGGGATAGTCGACATCGACCTCCATCAGGAAGCGGTCCAACTGGGCTTCGGGCAGGGGATAGGTGCCCTCCAGTTCCAGCGGGTTTTGCGTGGCGAGCACATGGAACGGTTCGGGAAGCGGATGGCGGGTGCCGGCAACTGAGACGGCGCGCTCCTGCATGGCCTGCAGCAGGGCAGACTGCGTGCGCGGGCTGGCACGGTTGATCTCGTCAGCCATCAGGAGCTGGCCGAACACCGGTCCCTTGATGAAGCGGAATTCGCGTCGGCCCGAATCGGATTCCTCCAGCACTTCCGAGCCCAGGATGTCGGCGGGCATCAGGTCCGGCGTGAACTGCACGCGTTTGTCTTCCAGGCCCATGACCGTTCCTATGGTTTCGACCAGCTTGGTCTTGCCAAGTCCGGGGACGCCGATGAGCAACGCGTGCCCGCCGGCTAGCAGCGTGATCATGGTTTGCTCGACCACCGCATCCTGGCCGAAGATGACGCGGCCCACCGCGGAACGCACCTGCGCGAGACGAGCGCCAACCACATCGATTTCATCGGTCAGTGCGCCTGCGTCCTGGAGCGGGCTATGCTGTGAATCTGACATGTATCTCCTCGGAAACGTATTGGGCGTATACTAATCATCGGCACACAATAGGGTACCACGCGCGTCCATGACCCAAACAAAAGCCCGTGACCAGAACGCCAGCAATGCCGACACGCGTCGGATGGACGAGATTCTTGCGACCGATATCGACATCCGGATTGACCGCGACGGCTCCTGGTACCACGAGGGCGGTGCGATCCGCCGCAAGCCCCTGGTCAAGCTGTTTGCCGGAATTCTGCGGCGGGACGATGACGGCAGCTATGTCCTCGTTACCCCGGTCGAGCGCCGCCGCATTCAAGTCGAGGACGCCCCCTTTGTCGCGATCGAAGCGACGGTATCGCCGGAGAACGGCGCACAGAAGGTCGTGTTTCGCACCAACGTGGACGATGAAGTGACGGCCGATACGGACCACCCCATCCGCGTGAAGATCGATGAGAATACCGGCGAACCCTCGCCCTATGTCCTGGTCCGAGAAGGTATCGAGGCTCTGATCGCGCGTCCCGTATACTACCAGCTTGTCGAGGCCGGATACATGGAGACGCGCGCTGGCGGCGAGGTTCTGGTGCTGGAATCTGGCGGCGAAAAGTTTGTTCTGGGTGCTCTTGCCGATGACGCGTGACGAGGTACTCGACGTCTTGCGGGTCATGGCGCCGCCCAGGCTGGAAACGCCGTCGTCGGATTGGGAAGACAGCCCCGCCAGCCGCAGGGCTGCCGTCCTTGTGCCGCTCGTCGACCGTACGGACGGCTTTACGGTCATCTTCGGCCAGCGCTCGAAGGCGCTGCGTCGTCATGCCGGAGAGGTGAGCTTTCCGGGCGGACGGATCGAACCGGGCGAGGACGAAATCGCAGCCGCGCTTCGCGAAGCCCAGGAAGAGGTAGCGCTGGACCCAGGCAGGGTCGAAATCGTCGGCCGGCTCGACACCCATCGCGCGAGTTCCGGCTATGCTATGGCGCCCCATGTCGGCCTGGTCATGCCTCCCATTGATCTTGTGCCTGACGGCATTGAGATCGAGGAGGTCTTCGAAGTGCCCATGACCTTTCTCTTGGAGCCGCGGAACCATCGGCGCGAAAGCCTGTACTGGCGCGGCGCCGAACGCTGGTACAGCGTGTTCGAATATGGACCGCACTATATCTGGGGTGTCACAGCCGCGATTCTGGTCAACCTGCTTGAGATCCTTCGAAAGGAACGCTGATGCGCTACCTGTTCCCCGTTCTGCTGATCACCATCCCCCTGATCTCCTATGTGATCTGGTACCGTCTCACCAAGACGAAGATGGCGCGTGAGGAGCAGGGCGAACTTCCGGCATGGCAGGATGCACCATGGACGTGGATCGTGGCGGGAACGCTGGCTGTGATCTCCATGGCGCTGGTTTCGCTCACCCTCTTCCGCGCCGACGATCCCGAGGGCACCTATGTTCCGGCACGTTACGAAGACGGCGAGGTGATTCCCGGTTACATCGAAGATGACGGATAGTCCCGCCGATACCTTGGTTTTGCCCGATCGCCTGAGCGACCGGACCACACAGACCGTCGTCGCCGCGTTGACTGCCAGAGGGACGGAAGTGCGGTTTGTCGGCGGTTGCGTGCGCGACGTTCTGAGCGGCGAACCGATGGGCGATATCGACCTCGCCACCCCCGATGCGCCCAAAACCGTGATGGCGCTTCTGGAGACCTCCGGTCTCAAGGCTGTGCCCACGGGGCTGAAGCACGGAACGGTCACGGCGGTCTCCGAAGGCCGACCGTTCGAGGTGACGACCCTGCGCATCGATGTGGAGACCGACGGTCGCCATGCCGATGTCGCATTCACGGACGACTGGAGAGCCGACGCCGCACGCCGCGACTTCACGTTCAATGCCATGAGCTTGCGGCCGGACGGCAGCCTCTTTGACTATTTCGGTGGCCGGGAGGATCTGGCCGCCGGCTACGTTAGGTTTGTCGGCGAGGCGCCGCAGCGAATCGTGGAGGACTACCTCAGAGTCTTGCGCTATTTCCGCTTTCTGGCGCGATTCGGACGCGGTGAACCCGATGCCGACGCCGTGGCGGCCTGCCGCGATGCGTCGGGAAGATTGTCGCGCCTCTCGGCCGAGCGCGTGCGCAACGAACTGCTCAAGCTGCTACATGCGGCAAACCCCGTGCCGGCCGTTGACCTTATGCGCCAAACGGGCGTGCTTGACGCCGTCCTGCCCCAGGCAGGCGCGACCGATGTTCTGGTGACTCTGGTCGGCGTCGATGACCGTGATTCGCTGCGCAGGCTTGCCGCGCTGATCGGAGAGGATGGCGATGTCGTCGGCGCGGCGCTCAAGCTTTCCAATACCGAACGTGAGCGTCTCGCTGCCCTTGCGCCTCCCTGTGTCACGCTTGAGCCTGGGATGCCCGTTCGGGAGCAGCGCCAGATTCTCTATGACCTCGATCCCGAGATCTTTGTCGACCTAGTGCTTCTGGCTTGGGCCACGGACCGTCAGGTTCACGCCGATTCCTGGCGCGCCATGCTGGAAACCGTGCAGGAATGGGAAGCACCTATGTTGCCCGTGCGCGGCAGCGATGCGCTCGAATTGGGTTTTCCGCCGGGACCGCAGGTCGGCGAACTGGTTGCCGGCATCGAGCGCTGGTGGCGCGACGGCGACTTTACCGCCGACCGCTCGGCCTGCATCGCCGAGATGAAGCGGCGGGCGTTGACCTGACGCAATGGACATTGCGGGCATGGCTGGTACATAGAAAACTTATGAGACGTTTCCGCATCCTGCGTTGTCTGACCGGTCTGCTGGTCTCGGCATCTCTGCTAATGGCGCCATGGGCCGGCCACGCCGGCGTTGAGGATCGGGGTCAGGAAGATGGTCTCGCGGTGCTGTCGCTTACCTGCCTCGAAGGCGCGAGCGATCAGAACGCCGGTGACGATCCCGGCCAGGTGGCGGCGGCCTGCTATGCCTGTCCCGCGGGATGCATCGCCGGCTGTGCCGTGGCTTGCAACGCCCATTGCTTTTGTTGAACTTGCGTGGAAGCGGCCGGAACGCATTCCCGATCCGCCGCAGGCTCTTGCCGCAACGACCTCGACGTTCCAAAGGGCACGGTCTCCACCGCAAGCGTAGTATCGGCTTTGCTGCCGACTGCCATGCCTGACATCCACTTTCTGCCTCCATGGGCAGCATCCGATTTCCTGGAGACCACCATGCGTTGCATGCTTCTTGCCGTCCTTTTTCTGTGCTCCCTTCCACAACTTATCTTCTCCCATGACAACGAGCATGGGGGTCTTTCGGTGTCCCATCCCTGGATTGTCGAGCCGCCGCCGGGAGCGCCGTCGGCTGCGGGCTACCTCGTGATCACCAACGAGGGTGACGAGGACGACACGCTGGTCGGTGTCACGGCGGAGTTTGCGGGTCGTGCTGAAATCCACACGATGAACATGACCGCCGACGGCGTCATGCAGATGCGCCCTGTTGAAGATGGGCTTCTGATCGAGTCCGGCCAACCCGCCGCATTGGAACCGGGCGGTCTACACATCATGTTCATGGACCTTGCCGGTCCCCTGCAGGGTGGGGATGAACAGACCGTGGTGCTGGAGTTCGAAAAGGCCGGGCCGGTGTCCGTCGATTTTTTTGTGCAGAAACGTGACTCGGGCATGGATATGTCCATGGAGGACGAGAAATGAAGCCGCGTTATCTCATCCTTGGCGTGGTCGCCTTTGCGACCGTCGTGATCACGGCGCTGGGCGTGCTGGAATGGCAGCACCGGGGCGATGCCATTGCCCCGATTGAACTGGGTGGCCCCTTCACCATGACGGCCCATGATGGCCGCACGGTGACGCAGGAAGATCTCGAAGGACGCCACGCTCTGATTTTCTTCGGGTTCACGACCTGTCCCGATGTCTGTCCCACGACGTTGAACGAGGTCTCGGTATGGCTGGACGAACTGGGAGAGGAGGGCGAGACTATCGATCCCTATTTCGTCTCGGTCGACCCTGAACGCGACACGCCCGAGCGGCTGGCTGAATATGTCGGCTACTTCTCGCCGCGCATCACAGGCCTTGTCGGCACGCCGGAGCAACTTGCCGAGATGGCATCAGGCTACAAGGTCTACTATGCCGGGGTCGATCTCGACGATGGCGATTACCTGATGGATCACACCGCGGCTGTCTATCTGATGGACGAAAACGGCAACTTTTATGATGCGATCACTTATACCGCAACGCGTGAGGAGGCGGTGAAGAAACTCCGCGCTTGGGTGCGGACCGGCTGAAGCCGGTTCCATCGGATCGTGATCCGCTCTAAGCATCCTGCGTGCCCGAACCCACGCCCCACACCGCGCCGCTTGAGGCCGCCCGGACCCGCCGCGACAATCTGGAGGGTGCTGCCTATGCCATGACCGCAGCAGTGGGGTTCACGGTCGTCTCCGTGCTGGTGAAGAAGCTCGGCAATTCCGAGATAGGCGTCTTTCAGACGGTCGCGGTGCGATCGGTGATCGGCCTTTTCCTGCTGGCACCGCTTTTCTTCCGTGCGGGCCTCGTGCCCTGGCGCACGCAGCATCTGAAAATCCATCTGACCCGTGCCGTGCTGGGCGGCACGGCCGTGCTGACCGGCTATTACGCGTTCATGAAGCTGCCGCTGGCCGAGGTGACGGCAATCAGTTTCACCGTTCCGCTGTTCGTGACCGTAGCGGCCGTGCTGTTTCTGGGCGAGATCGTGCGCTGGCGGCGATGGACCGCCACGGCGCTTGGTTTTGCCGGCGTCCTGGTGGTCGCCCGACCCTTCGAAGGAAGCGTCGAGGCAGCAACACTGCTGGCGGTTGCTATGGCGCTCTGCATCGCGTTCTCGGTCGTGTTGCTCAAGCGATTCCCGGCCCGGGAAAGCCAGCTCACCATGCTGTTTTTCTTTCTTGTCGCTTCCGGGTTGATGGCTGCGGGCCCCGGTATTGCAGGCTGGCGTCACCCCAGTCTGGAGGAATGGTTTCTGCTCGCCGGGGTGGGTGTGATGGGTCTCATCTCCCAGGCATTCATCGTCCGTGCCTTCCGGGTAGGGGAGGCGAGCTTTGTCGCGCCGTTTGATTATGTCCGGCTGCTGTTCGCGGGCACGGCGGGCGTAATCTTCTTCGCCGAGGTCCCTGATATCTGGACCTATGTCGGCGCGGTCCTGATCATCGGCTCGACGCTCTATATCGCGCGGCGCGAGGCGATGAAGGCGCGCCAGGAGCGAGGGAACTAATCCTGGTTGACCTTGCTCTCGACTTCCAGCCGTTGCCAGATTTCGTGGACCCAGTCCTTGATGACGATGGCTTCTTCCCAGCGGTCCGACAGCTCGTAGCCGTCGCGTCCGGTGATACCGTAGGGCGGCGGGCCCAGTTCCACGGTGAAGTTGAGAATGTCATCGGGCCCTTCGCGGTAGCGCCACTTGCGCATGCCGTCCTCCCACCACTGACGGAACTTGGTGACCCAGCCCTGCTGTTGGGGAAAATCGAGCTGGATCTGGACCTGTTCGCGGCTGGCGACACGCCCTTGGAAGGCGACGGCGCGGTCCAGAACCTGCTGTATCCAGGTTTCGTCGCGTGTCGGGATGGGCCAGGTGAACTCCCGGCCGACGACAAAGTGCGAGAGATCTGCGCACATCTTCATGTGCGGTAGGGCTTCCATGAGCCGGAGGGTGTAGAGCATGTCGGTGGTGATACAGTCGCGGTGCGTCTCCACGATCACCTTCACGCTGGAGGCTTCGCCCATCTCCAGCATGCGCCCCAGAATATCGACGCCCTCGTCGACGGTCATGGGATACATCTGGACGATGATGTTGAGATGGCGGGCCTCCAGTTCCACGGCCATGTCGAGGTCCGCCTGAAATCCCTCAACCGATCTGGGAAAGGCGCAGCAGCTGCAGGCCAGCCCGGCCTCGTTCAGCAGTTTCTTGGCCGCGCGGCTCTTTTCGGGCGCGAAGGTATAGATATCCATGCCGTCGAAACCGGCCTTGGCCACCATGGTAACCTGCTCCTCGAGGGACCATTCCTTGCCGTCGGGCCTGCGCCGCTCCATGGCCCAGATCGACTGAAAGACTTCAAGCTCCTGCATGGACGTTATCCTCTCAGGGCCATTTCGCTTCCGGCGGCAGGGACATCAGGATGGCGTCGGTGTTGCCGCCCGTCATCAGCCCGAAGCGTGTACCCCGATCATAGACCAGATTGAATTCGGCGTATCGTCCTCGATAGACCAGCTGCTCCTCGCGCTGCTCCGCCGTCCAGGCATCGGCCATATGGCGCCGCACCAGTTCCGGATAGACCGCCTTGAACGTCTCGCCGACATCGCGGGTGAAGGCGAACGATCTTTCGTCGGCATCGATGTAGTCGTAGAAGATGCCGCCCACGCCGCGCGCCGTGTTGCGGTGCTTGATGAAGAAATAGTCGTCGGCCCATTCCTTGAAGCGGGGATAGTCGCCGCAGGCGTGGCGTTCGCAGCAATCGCGGAACGTGCCATGGAAATCGGCCGTGTCGGTGTCGTCGGGAAGCGGCGGGTTGAGATCGGCGCCGCCGCCGAACCAGGCCTTCTCGGCGGTCACGATGTGGCGCGTGTTCATGTGCACGGCCGGGACCAGCGGGGAATGCATGTGGGCGACCAGCGAAACGCCGGAAGCCCAGAATCCGCCATCGGATTCGGTGGTGCCGGGGATTTCCCCGCGGAACTTCTCGGAAAACTCTCCCCACACCGTGGAGACGTTAACGCCGACCTTCTCGAAGACCCGGCCCTTCATCACGGCCATCACGCCGCCGCCGCCTTCCGGCCGGTCCCAGGCGGTGCGCTCGAACCTGCCCGCCGGACGGTCCGAGAACGGGCCGGTGTGTTCGTCTTCGATCGCCTCGAAGGCATAGCAGATGGCGGTTCTGAGCTTTTCGAACCAATCGGGGGCCGTGTCCTTGAAATGCATGACGCGTTACTCGGTTTCGTGTGCCGCGGGCATCTCGCCCGTGAATCGAGTCTGGCGCAAGGCCTCACCCCTCGTTATGGCCGCGGCCACGGCGACATTGAGCGATCGGGTGCCGGATGCCATGGGAACCACGGCGCCGCAGATCGGCGCGTTGATGCACATCATCGGGGACACCCGCGACTCCCGATCCAGAAGCAAAATGTCGTCGGGCCGGAAGCGGGTCTCGTAGAGACTGTCGCGGGCCGAGGTTGTCAACAGGACCAGACGGCGCTTCCCAACCGTCTCCAGATAGTCCGTCCAACTGGCGTGTCGTGTCCAAGGCTGCGCCGTAGTTCATCAGGGCGCGGCGAAACCGAGCATCGCCAAGCTGAAAGCCCGCCGGTTCGATGATATCGACGGCGGCGGCCATGTGCAGGATCGTGCCGGTATTCTGTGAAATGTCGGGCTGATGGAGAGCGATCCGCAACATCGTCTTTCTCAAGACGTTCCGCGCCCTTGCACCATGCTTGGCGGCGGTATATTCATGGCCCGCCTTGGTTTTGGCGGGTGTCGAAATGTTCTGGCAGACGCCACGGACAAGGTCCAACAACAACGCAGAGGTCTCCCTGCAATGGCGGAGCACACGATTGGCGCGCACGAAGAAACCCGGCGCGACTTCCTTTTTGTGGCGACAGGCACGGTCGCGGTGGTGGGTGCGGCTTTCGCGGTGTGGCCCTTCGTCGACCAGATGAACCCGTCGGCCGACGTTCTGGCGCTCTCCACGACCGAGGTTGACCTTTCGCCGGTCCAGGTAGGCCAGCAGATCACGGTGAACTGGCGCGGCAAGCCCGTGTTTGTGCGTCACCGGACCGAGGCCGATATCGAGGAGGCGCGGTTGGTGCCTCTGGAGGATCTCAAGGATCCCCAGACGGACGAAGAGCGCGTGATCAAGCCGGAATGGCTGGTGATGGTGGGCGTCTGCACCCATCTGGGCTGCGTGCCGCTGGCCGATCAGGGAGACTACGGCGGGTGGTTCTGCCCCTGCCACGGTTCACACTACGACACGTCGGGCCGCATCCGCTTGGGTCCGGCGCCGGAAAACCTCACGATTCCGGACTACGCTTTCACGGACGATACCATGATCGTCGTGGGCTGAGCGGGGACAGGAACGATGGGAAATCTTCTCAACAACGGCTTTGTGCGCTGGTTCGACAACCGTCTGCCAATCCTGAGTTTCACTCAGCAGCACATGATGGACTATCCCGCGCCGCGCAATCTGAACTATGCGTGGAATTTCGGTTCGCTGGCGGGCCTTGCGCTGGTCATCCAGATCGTGTCGGGCATCGT
Source organism: Alphaproteobacteria bacterium (assembly GCA_965204785.1). Lineage (GTDB taxonomy): Bacteria > Pseudomonadota > Alphaproteobacteria > SP197 > SP197 > SP197. The sequence goes on from OZ242015.1 coordinate 3,088,524, forward strand.
TCTCGCCATGCACTACACGCCACATGCCGAAATGGCGTTCGACAGTGTCGAGCGCATCATGCGCGATGTGAACTACGGCTGGCTGATCCGCTACATCCATTCGAACGGTGCGTCGTTCTTCTTTATCGTGGTTTATCTCCACATCTTCCGCGGCCTCTATTACGGCTCCTACAAGGCGCCGCGCGAGGTTCTCTGGTGGATCGGTCTGGTCATCCTGCTCACCATGATGGGCACGGCCTTCATGGGTTATGTGCTGCCCTGGGGTCAGATGAGCTTCTGGGGTGCGACGGTCATCACCAACCTGTTTTCCGCCATCCCCGTGGTCGGCACGCCGATCGTCGAATGGCTGTGGGGTGGTTTCGCGGTCGATAACCCCACGCTCAACCGCTTCTATGCGTTGCACTACCTGCTGCCCTTCATGATCGTCGGGCTGGTTATGCTGCACCTCTGGGCGCTGCATCACAAGAAATCCAACAATCCGCTGGGCATCGACTACAAGGGCCCGCAGGATTTCATTCCGTTCCATCCCTACTACACGATCAAGGATGCGTTCGGCGCGGGCGTGTTCCTGATAGCGTTCTCGGTCTTCCTGTTCTATGCGCCCAATTACATGGGTCATCCCGACAACTACATCCCGGCCGATCCGCACAAGACGCCCGCGTATATCGTGCCCGAGTGGTACTTCCTACCGTTCTACGCGATCCTGCGCGCCATTCCCGACAAGCTGGGCGGCGTCATCGCCATGGGTCTTTCCATCGGCATCCTGTTCCTGCTGCCCTGGCTGGATACCTCGCGTATCCGTTCGGCAACGTTCCGGCCCGTCTTCAAGTGGTTCTTCTGGCTGATGGTCGCCGACATGCTGATCCTGGGTTATGTCGGTTCGCAGCCCGCCGAAGGCGACTGGATCCTGATCGGACGCCTGGCGACGGCGTACTACTTCCTGCATTTCCTGATTCTGTTGCCGTTGATCGGCTGGTTCGAACGGCCCAGGCCGTTGCCCGACAGTATCGCCAAGCCTGTTCTATCGGGCGGTCCGGTGCCGGCATCGCGTGCAGCACAAGACAAGGCGAGGGGAGAGACATGATGAAACGGTCCATGCCCGTCATTCTGGCGCTTTCCTTCGCTTTTTCGGCTTCCGCCCTGGCGGCAGGCGATCAGGCCTACCCTGAGTCGCATACTTGGTCATGGAACGGGATTTTCGGGACCTATGACCGCAAACAGCTCCAACGCGGCCTGGAAATCTTCACGGGTCAGTGCATCAACTGCCACAGCCTGAAATATGTGCACTTCCGGGATCTCAAGCAGATTGGCTTCTCTGAAGAGCAGGCTGAAGCCATGGCCGAGCAGTATGAAGTGGCTGGCGATCCCGACGAGTGGGGCGATGACACGACGCGTCCGGCCAAGCTGTTCGACGCCTTTCCCGACCCCTACCGCAACGAGACCGAGGCACGCGTCCTGAACAACGGTGCGCTTCCTCCCGATCTCTCGCTGATGGCCAAGGCCCGGCACAATGGTTCGAACTACATCGCGTCCTTGCTCTCGGGTGAGGAGTACAACGAGGGCAATCCGACCGATGGTGGCCTTTATCACAACAAGTATTTCCCCGGCGGACTTATCGCCATGGCGCCGCCACTCTATGAGGGCCTGATGGTCAACGAAGACGGCAGCGATGCCTCGATCGATGAGATGTCCGAAGATGTTGCCGCGTTCCTGACCTGGGCGGCCGAGCCCCGGCTGGAAGACCGCAAGGGCATGGGTCTCAAGGTCATCCTGTTCCTGCTGGTTCTCACGGGCCTGTTCTACGTTTCCAAACGCAAGATCTGGGCAAACGTTGAGCACTGACGTGACGTTGCAATTGCCGGTCCGGTGCCGTTTTGGGCGAGCGCAACCATGACTGCAACGGTACTGGGCATCTTGGGCGGCAGCGGCGTTTATGACATCGACGGGCTTGAGGATGCCCGCTGGGTCGACGTGGCAACGCCTTGGGGGGCGCCCTCCGACCAGCTTCTGGAAGGCACGTTCAAGGGCCAGCGCATGGTGTTCCTGCCGCGTCACGGGCGCGGTCACCCGATCTCGCCGACGGGTATCAACACGCGCGCCAACATCGATGCGATGAAACGTATGGGCGTGACGGACCTTGTTTCGGTAGCAGCCGTGGGTTCGTTCCGCGAAGACCTTCCGCCGGGCGCCTTTGTGATCTGCGATCAGTACATCGACCGTACCAACAGCCGGGAGCGCAGCTTCTTCGGCAACGGTTGTGTCGCCCATGTTTCGTTCGGTCACCCAGCCTGCGACAGGTTGAGCGACAACATTGCAAGGGCGGGTAAGGACGTCGGTATCGTCATGAAACGCGGTGGCACCTATCTCTGCATCGAGGGTCCGCAGTTCTCCACCCTTGCCGAATCCAATCTCTATCGGTCGTGGGGCCTGGATGTGGTCGGCATGACCGCCATGCCGGAAGCTCGCTTGGCGCGTGAGGCGGAGATTTGTTATGTCACGGTCGCCATGGTGACGGACTACGACTGCTGGCAGGAAACCCATGGCGCGGTCACAGTCGAACAGATCGTCGCCGTGCTTCTCAGCAATGCCGAGAAGGCCCGCTCGCTGGTCAAGTCGCTTGCCGGCCATGTTGGACAACGTCACCATCCCTGCGGACAGGGATGCGACCGCGCGCTCGACCATGCGGTCATCACGCAGCTCGATCAGCGCGATCCCGAGGTCCTGGCCAAGCTCAATGCCGTGGCGGGCCGGGTGCTGGGATAGGCGCATGGATCTCAAGAGCCTTATCCGCACCATTCCGGACTGTCCGCACGAGGGCATCCTCTTTCGCGACATCACCACGCTCTTCGCCGATGCCCGCGGGTTCCGCCGTGTCGTCGATGAGCTGGTTCAGCCTTATGCCGGTCAGAAGATTGACGCGGTGGCGAGGATCGAGGCGCGGGGCTTCATCCTGGGCGGTGTGGTGGCGCACCAGCTTGCGGTCGGCTTCATCCCGGTGCGTAAGAAAGGCAGGCTGCCCTGGGAGACCATCGGGGCCGACCACGCACTGGAATACGGCACCGACCGTGTCGAAAATCCATCGCCATGCCATCGAACCCGGCGAGCGCGTCCTGCTGGTCGACGACCTGATCGCCACGGGCGGCACCACGCTTGCCGGCATCAAGCCGCTGCGCGAGGCCGGCGCGGAGTCGTGAGATGTTCGTTTGTCGAACTGGGCGGCTCTGCCAAGCTCTCGGACCTGGGTACTCCCTTTCATGCCCTGATGCAGTTCGAAGGCGCCTGATGACCGAGTATATCACCGGTATTGATCACATTTTGGTCGATTCCGACGATCTGAAGGCTAATCGATCCATCTGGCAGCGGGTCGGTTTCACCATGACGCCGCGCGGCTGCCATCCCCAATGGGGCACAGGCAACTATTGCGCCATGCTGGGGCAGGGTTATCTCAAGTTGATTGGCGTCGCGTCGATCCGGAGGAGTTTGCGGTCAGTGCGGCCCGTCACGGTGCGCGTCGGGAAGGTAATGGTCTTTCGGCCATCGCCTTTGCCACCGACGATGCCCAAGGCGCGAAGGAAGAGTTGGCCGAGGCAGGGATTGCTGGCGAAGGGCCCAAGAATCTCTCCCGTCTGCTGGAGTGCGAGGAGAGCACCCGCGAGCCGCGCTTCGACATCCTGCACTTTCCCGGCGAGGTGTCGTCTGCGATCCTGATGTTTCTTTGCGGCCATCGCACGCCCAATCTGGTGCGCTGTCACTCTCACCGACGACATCCTGACGCTGTGCATCGGGCAATCTTCGGTCGTGGCCCAGAAGGTGCGGGACCCGAACCTCACCGCGGAATACTTCTCGAGCGCCAAGGTGCCGATGGCGCGCGACCGGCAGTCGGCCATGGTCGCGGCCGAGGACGCCTGCGGCATCGGCATGGTGTTTGAAGGCTGAGCCCGTGACCGGTCTTGCGGCAAGGTTTCGCGACTTTGCGGCAACCCAGGCTCTGCCGACGTCGCCGCTCTATGCCGTGCTGGCCAGAACGGCCGCAGACGATCCGGATCTGCTCAATCTCGTCGAACATGCGCGTGAGGGACAGCCCGCACCCAACATGCTGCTTGCCGCGGTCCACTTTGCTTCTGATGTGCAACAAGGACTCTGAACTTGCCACCTTCTATCCAAGCCTGACCGTCAAGCCCCGGCCGTGCAACGAGGCACCTGACGCATTTCGTGCGTTTTGCGTGGAACAGCGGTCTGCGTTGGTTGGGCTTCTGGCATCGCGTTCTATCGGCACCAACGAACTTGCCCGTGCCGCGGTGATGCATGCGGGGCTGGTGCACCTCGCCGCGCTGACCCGTACCCGGTTCAATGTCGTCGAGATCGGCGCCAGTGCCGGTTTCCTGTTGCTCTGGAACAGAATCCGCGTCGATTATGGCGACAGCGCGGTTCACGGACCGCGCTTCAACGCTCTTCTGGTGACCTGCGAAAACCGGGGACAGCCGGTGCCCGTGGCGGTCGATCCGGATTTGGTGGGAGAGAACCTGGGCCTCGACCTCGAATCGATGGACCTGCCGGCTGGGACGACTGCGACTGACTGAGCGCTCTGATCTGGCTCGAACATCACGAACGCAGAGCCCGTCTCAAGGCGGCGATCCAACCGGGTCAAAAGCATGGCATTGGGGTGCAACGCGACGACGCTCTTTCCCCTGTTGCCCGATCTTGCAGGAAAATGGCACAAAGGCGATGCGTTGTGCGTCCCTCACACCTTCACGTTCAAACAAATTTCTGACGATCTTGATGCCGGGTTCGTGCAGGTCCTAGCGGGGCTTTCCCGTGGCAGGCGCGTGTTCAGCCTCGGCTACGAGTGGCGGAACGACCACCGGTCGCCCACACCCTCGTCCTGACGGAATTTCTCGACGGCCGGGCGCAACCTGAGCAAGTCCTGGCACATGCGGAGGCGCACGGCCGTTGGATAGACTGGGGCACCTGACCGTCGAGATTCCGCGTGATCAGAGAAGTTCGCGCACCCAGCCCTCGGAGATTTCGAGGTAGAGATCGATATCGGCGTCGACCATGGGGAACGAGACGGCCGGACCCGCCGTCACGATGGCTTCCCAGATGCCCCGGTTCGCCATATAGATGCGCCGGGAATCCGAGAGTTCCACGTTCATCAGCCGCACCGCGTCGACACCGCTCAACGGCACTTCTGTGCTGTAGAGCCAGCCCGCGCGGCTTTCCAGATGCTGCGACCGCCAGGGCAGCCCGGCATGATCGATGATCTTCTGGATTCCGCCGGCCAGGCGCGCGCCAAGCCGGGCAGATTGCGCATAGGCCTTCTCCGTGAAGACATGCTCCAGTGCCGCGCGTGCTGCCGCAAGCGAGAGATGACTGCCATAAAGCGTACCGCCCGTCGCCAGACCGGGCTCATCGCCGGCATGGTCGAACAGGTTGGCGTCCATCAGGTCGGCAAGCTCTTCGTCGAAGCCATAGGCGCCGATCGGCACGCCCCCGGCAACGTTCTTGCCCACGACCACAATATGGGGTTTGAGACCCCAATGGCGCACCAGACCGCCGAACGCGAACATGTGCGTGTGGGTTTCATCCATGATGAGCAGGGCGCCATGATGGTCGCAAAGCTCGCGCAAGCTCTGAAAGAAACCGTCCCGCGCGACCACCAATCCGACATTGGTCAATGCCGGCTCGGCCATGACGCAGGCTGTTTGGCCCTTCGCAAGTTCCACCTCGACCGCGTCCAGGTTGTTGAACGGCACCACCGTTGTGTTGCGGGCGTGGTCCTTGGGCAGGCCCAGGGCAAAGGACTTGGGTTCCTCGTGGGCATAGTCCACGAGGGTTTCGCCGATATGGCCGTGATAGCTGCCGTCGAACATCAGCACGCCGTCGCGTCCGCTCGCTAGTCTGGCCAGGCGGATTGCGTCGGTATTGGCCGAAGATGCCGACAGGGTATACTGCCAGTGGGAATGGCCGAACCGGCGGCCCAGTTCCTCCGAAACCCAGATTGCGTCCTCGCCGGGTAGGACGAACTGCGCGCCCTGGGCCATACGTTTTGCGACAGCCTCCACCACTGCTGTGGTTCCGTAACCTGCCGTGCTGGACATGTCGCCCTGATTGAAGTCGACATAGTGATTGCCGTCGACATCGTTGAAGTGTGCGCCTTCGCCGCCTTCGACATAGATCGGGCTGTGATGGGTCAGTCCGCGCATCCAGGCCATGGGAACGCCCGAAGGCATGGATGCTGTGGCACGTTCGGTCAATTCGGCCGAGCGGGGGCGCGATTGGGTGAAGCGTGCGTTTTCGCGGGTCAGCAGATCGGCGACGTTCTGCGGATTCATCTTGCAACTCCTTCGTATTGCATGGGCCGGCGCCGGAGCGCCGACAATCGTTCGCACCGGAGATTTCCGGCGTGTGTATCGTCTGGCCGTAGCGGCCCGCGAAGGAGCTAGAAAAGCGCGCTGAAGACGAGGGAGAGCATGACCATTCCGTATCGTTCAAAGCCGATGATCCCTGATAGGATGGCAGCTATCAGAGGTCAACTGGACGGGTCATGAGCTTCCGAAAGTGCTATCTCAACCGGCACATGGCGCTCGAACTGGCGCCGGTAGCAGCTTTTTTCGCCGCCAATTGAATACGGGACCTGATGACGGCGGGTTGGCCTTGCCGTCTTCTGGGCGATCTCCAACGAAGTCGCGCGCCGCTTTCTCCAGACGAACGACTGGGTCACCTATGTCGGCGTTCTCTCGGTCGTTTCGATCATCGGTTATGTCGCCATCACGCGCTTGACCGCGCCAGCCTATTGGATCGGCCCGACCGACGAAGAACCTGCTCAGCCCAGATAGCGCAGAAGAACATCCAGCGTGCGTTCCTGGGCAAGACGGGCGGAGGCTTCGTCCCAGGAATCGCGGTGGTCGCAGGCAAAGCCGTGGCCGCCGGGGTAGGTGAACATCACGACATCGGGATGGCGAGCGCCGATCGCTTCGATCTTTTCAGGCCCGAAGGTCGTGTCCGTCTCGCCCAGCATCAGGGTGACGGGGCATCGGGGCTCCTCATTGAGGAAGTCGACCGTCATGGAGCCATAGTATCCCACCACGCAGGAGACATCGAGTCTCGTGGCCGCCAGCCATGCCAAGGTGCCGCCCCAGCAGTAGCCGATGGCGCTGACCTTGCCGCTTTCGGCAACGTAGTTACGGGCCGCCGCGACGTCCAGCATGACCATGTCGAACGGAAGTTCGGCCTGCAGCTCGCGGCCCCTGGCGACATCCCTTTCCGTGTAGCCCAGTTCTGTACCGACCTTGATGCGATCGAACAGGGCCGGTGCCACAGTGTCATAACCCCGGCTGGCAAAGGTATCGACCAGATCGCGGATATGCTCGTTGACCCCGAAGATCTCTTGCAACAGGACGATGCCGCCGCGTGCCTTGCCGTCCGGGGCAGAGCGATAGGCCTTGAACGCGTGACAGTCCCCGGCCTTGAGGTCAATCCAACTGCCCATCGCACGATCTCCTAGATGTTGAAGCGGAACAGCAGCACGTCGCCGTCCTTGACGGTGTAGTCGCGGCCCTCCTGACGCATGCGCCCGGCCTGCTTGGCGCCCTGCTCGCCCTTCAGGGCGACATAGTCATCATACCCGATGGTCTCGGCGCAGATGAAGCCGCGCTCGAAATCACCATGGATTTCGCCGGCGGCGTGGGGCGCTTTGGCGCCGCGCATCACCGTCCAGGCACGCGCCTCCTTGGGCCCGGCAGTGAAGAAAGTGATCAGTCCCAGCAGTGCGTAAGCCGCGCGGATCACGCGGTTGAGGCCCGGTTCTTCGAGACCCAGATCCTCAAGGAAGACCGCCTTTTCCTCCGGATCCTCGATCTCGGCCAGTTCGGATTCGATTTTCGCCGAGACCACGACCGACTGCGCGCCCTCGGCTGCCGCATGTTCGGTGACCTTACGGGTATGCTCGTTGCCTTCGACGGCATCGCCCTCGTCCACGTTGCAAACATAAAGCACAGGCTTTGAGGTCAGAAGCTGGAGCATGGCGAAGCGCTTCTGCTCGTCTTCGGACACCGTGATGCTGCGGGCAGGGTGTCCGTCGCGCAGCGCTTCGAGCGCACGTTCCATCAGAGGCTGGTCGGCCTGGGCCCCGCGGTCCCCGCCCTTGGCGCGTTTGCCGTTCGTCTCGGCACGTTTTTCCAGGCTTTCCAGGTCCGCGAGCATCAGTTCTGTGTTGATCGTGCCGATATCCCGCAGTGAATCGACAGAGCCCTCCACATGGCTGACGTCGCTGCCGTCGAAGCAGCGTACCATGTGGATGACGGCATCGCCCTCGCGGATGTTGGCCAGGAACTTGTTGCCCAGTCCCTCGCCGCGGCTCGCACCCTTGACCAGCCCGGCGATATCGACGAACTCGATCTGGTTCCACACGACCTTCTGAGGTGAAACGATATCGGTGATCGTGACCAGACGCGGATCGGGCACGTTCACCCGCCCGATGTTGGGATCGACCGTGCAGAAGGGGAAGTTGCCGACCTGCGCCGTGCCGGCCGCCGTCAGTGCGTTGAACAGCGTGGATTTGCCGACATTGGGCAGTCCAACAATGCCGCATCTAATCCCCATCTTCGGGTTCCTTGCTCTTGGGTTTTTCAATCGGGCGCGTCAGAAACGCGACACGCGTCTGGAACTTGTCGTCCGCGCTCTCGGCCAGAAACGGCGCTGCATCGGCGATGGCATCCAGCAGTTTGTCGAGACCGGCCTGTTCGTCGCCGGTGAAGTTGCCGAGTACGTGTCCGATCACACGCTCCTTCTGACCTGGATGCCCGACGCCGATGCGCACACGGCGATAGTCCTGTCCGATGTGCGCGTGGATGCTGCGGATCCCGTTGTGCCCGGAATGGCCGCCGCCCTGCTTGGTGCGCACCTTCCCGGAAGCCAGATCGATCTCGTCATAAAGAACGACGACATCGGCAGGATCCAGCTTGAAGAAACGCACCGCCTCGCCGACTGATTGGCCGGAGTGGTTGATGAAGGTCAGCGGCTTGAGAAGAAGCGTCTTGCGTCCGCCAAGAACTCCTTCGACGGCAACGCCCTGAAACCGCCGGCGCCACGCGCCGAAGCCATGGGCCTCGGCAATGCGCTCGACGGCCATGAAGCCCACATTGTGGCGATGCCGGGCGTATTCGGGGCCCGGGTTGCCCAATCCTGCCAAGAGAAACATACCGTCTCAGGGCCGCACGGGGCGCGGCGTCAGGTGTCTCCGTCCTCGCCGTCGCCCTCACTTTCGCCGGCTTCGCCTTCCATCTCCTCGTCATCCTCGACCTCTTCCTGGATGATCGGGGCGGCGATGGTGGCGATGGTGAAGTCGCGGTCATCGATGGTGGGGGTCACATTGTTGGGCAGGGTGACGTCGCTGATGTGAACGCTATCGCCGATATCGAGGCCGGTCAGGTCGATCTCAATCTGCTCGGGGATCGCGTTGGCCGGACACATCAGCTCGATCTCGTGGCGCACGACGTTCAGCACGCCGCCGCGTTCCAGGCCGGGGCTTTCCTCCTCGTTGAGGAACGAGACGGCAACGTCAACCGCGATCATCGCATCGGCCTTCACCGCCAGGAAGTCGACATGCATGATCGCATCCGTCACCGGATGAAGCTGCAGGTCGCGGGCTAGAACATCCATGGTCTGGTCACCTACCTTCAGCTTGTAAAGGTGCGAGAAGAAACCCGCATGATGCACCTCGTGACCCAAGGCGCCCTTTTCGACTGCGATCGAAATGTTCTCGTGGTTGGCACCGTAGACAATTCCGGGAACGTAGCCGGCGCGCCGCGAAGCGCGGGCAGCACCCGTGCCGGGGGTATCGCGCAATTCAGCCGTGATGGTGGCCTGTTCAGCCATGCCTTCTCTCCTTGCTGTCGTCAGCCCCCATGGGACCGCGTTTCTGGTTCCTTGATGCCGTCAGTCGAACAGGGTCGAAACCGAACTCTCCTCGCTAATGCGGCGAACCGCCTCTGCCATCAGCGTTGCAACGGACAACAAGCGAATCTTGCCGGCGATCCGTACGGCATCCGTCGGGCGTATCGTGTCCGTGATGACCAGACTGTCCATCACGGATGCTTTGATGCGACCAACCGCCCCGCCCGACAGGACGCCATGGACAATATGGGCATCGACCCCGGTCGCGCCTCTGTCCTTGAGCGCCTGCGCCGCGTTGCACAGGGTGCTGCCGGAGTCGACAATATCGTCAACCAAAATGCAGCGCCGGCCCTCGACTTCGCCAATGATGTTCATGACTTCCGAGACGCCAGCGCGTTCGCGGCGCTTATCCACAATCGCAAGGTCCGCGTCAAGCTGCTTCGCGATCTGGCGGGCGCGGAAAACACCGCCCACATCGGGCGAAACGATGGTCAAACCGTCGCCATTGAGGTTCTTTTCGATGTCTTCGACCATCAGCGGCGCGGCATAGAGATTGTCGACCGGGATGTCGAAAAAACCCTGAATCTGGCCAGCGTGCAGATCCAGCGTCAGAACCCGGTTAGCGCCGGCCGTGGTGATCAGGTTGGCGACCAACTTGGCCGAGATCGGCGTGCGCGAATCGACCTTCCGGTCCTGGCGCGAGTAGCCGTAGTAGGGGATGACCGCGGTGATGCGCCGGGCCGAGGCGCGGCGCAGGGCGTCGATCGTGATCAGCAGCTCCATCAGGTGATCGTTGGCGGGATAGGATGTCGACTGGATGACAAAGACGTCCTCACCGCGCACGTTCTCCTGTACCTCGACGAAGATTTCCAGGTCGCTGAAGCGCCGGATGCTGGCGTCGGCAAGCTCAATGCCCAAAACCGCCGCCATCGCCTCGGCGAGTTGCCGATTGCTGTTGCCTGCCACCAGTTTCATGTGATTTCCCGCAGCCTGCCCCGCTCCTGTGGGAGCGGCGGACTCATAACAAAGGGGTCATAAGGTGTAAACGATGTTGGCAGGCTCAAGGCGCCGTTTGTGCTCGTTTACGGCGCAACCAGGCACCGAAGGTAAAGGGCAGGACGAGCGTGGAGAGGATGGCGAGCGAAATCGGCAGACCCTGAGCGCCGAACGCTTCCATCGCGCCGCCGGTGATGAAGGGCCCGACCGACCCGCCCACGTTCCACATCAGCGTGAACGTGGCGGCGGCGGAGGCGAGGGCTGCGCCGCGGAACTTTTCGCCCAGCAGCACCATGGCGATGGCATAGATCGCCGCCGACAAACCGCCTAGGACAAAGATGTAGAGGAAATCGAAAACCGGTTGGGCCAACGCCCATACCATGACGACAAAGAGCAGGGTCGAGAGCAGCACCAGAAAGAACGAGAGCAGGGCCCGGTCCATACGGTCGGCCAGCCAGCCGGCGCCATAGGGAAGCAGAATGCCGCCGATGTTGAAGACGATCAGCATGTTGAGCGAGCGGTCGAGCGCCATGCCGACCTGTAGGCCGTAAACCGTCATGAACGACTGCATGCTTACGAAAATCGCGGCAAAGACCGTGTTGAGCATGATCGCGAGCGGCGCGCCGCGAAAGGAAGCGACAAAACCGGCCAGTCCGACATCGTGGTCGGCCATGTCCAGCACGGGCCCATCGCGCCAGACGAAGAGAAGGGGGATCGCCGCCATGCCGACCGCGACCATCAGGGCGATGAAGGGCCAGGAACCGGCATACCCCACAACCTCGACGATCTTGACGCCAATCACGGTTCCCGCACCCAGCGCCGCACTGTAGATTGCCAGTTCGCGGCCGCGGCTGCGTTCCTCGGCCATCTCGTTGATCCAGGTCTCACCGGCGATCCAGAGCACGCTGCCCGCGCCGCCGATGACCATGCGCATCAGCAGCCAGGGCCAGTAGGTCGGGAACAGGATGCAGATCAGCACCGCGAGGAGTTTTATCCCGGTCATGGCGACCATCACTCGCACGGGGCCGAAATGGGTAATCATGCGGGGTGCGAACCACCCGACCACGAAGACACCGGCGCTCTGCGCGGCGGCGTTGAGCCCGATCCAGAGTTCGGGCACGCCCATCATGTCCAGGCGCGTGGCGAACATGGGATAAGTGAAGCCGAAGACCAGCGCCGTGAGCGCCATCGACGAAATGACCGCGATCAGCCCGCGCAGGCGGGATCGCCGCGCCACAGCTGTCAACCTCATCGCGCGCGCCGACGCAGCGCCGTGAAGACCGCGACCAGCATATAGAACGCGATGATGGTCCAGGGCAGTCCGGACGGGCCGGTCTGTTCCATCGCCAGACCCACGGCGAAGGGACCCACGACTACACCGGTGTTCCACATGATCTGGAACAGCGTTGTCGCCGCACCTAGATCGGCGTCGCGGAACCGTTCGCCTAGCAGGATCAGGCCCAGCGTATAGAGCCCCATCAGTCCCAGACCCATGAGTAGGGCATGGGGCCAGCGCAGGATCGGATCGGAAAGGGCAGGGCCCATCAGCGCGAACATGACGATCATGACGATCATCAGGCCGATCGCCAGGAGCCGCCTGTTGATTCGGTCGGCCAGCCAGCCGATGGGATACTGCATCAGGCCGCCCGCGCTCAGCAGAACCAGAATCAGGAAGGCATCGTCACGAGGCAGCCCGACATCGGCGCCATAGACCGACATGAAGGATGCCAGGGAACCGAAGGTAATGGCGACCAGCAGGTTGATGACGAGCGGCGTGGGGGCAAGGAAGAACATCCTGGCCATCGGCGCGCTCTGCTCGCCGGCGAAAGGCGGAGCGACCCGCATAGCCGGCGCAATGGCGAGCACGCAGGCAAAGACAAGACCGGCCGTGATCAGGAACGGCGTCCAGCCGGCGTGTCCGATCAGGTAGATCACGGCAAAGCCGATCATGGTGCCCGCCGCACCGGCCATGCCGTAGAGCGCCAAAACCCGGCCGCGTCCGGCATCGTCGCTGGCCTGGTTGATCCATGCTTCCCCGGCTATCCACATGATCCCGGTCGAGGTGCCCAAAGCCAGGCGCAGAACCAACCAGTACCAGGCGTTTTCATAGAGCGGGCACAGCAGGACAAACACCATGGTCGCGCCCAGCATCCAGAGCATCAGGACGGCCGGTCCAAGCTTGCGCAGAAGACGTGGCGCGAATGGAGCAACGACAAGCAGCGCGATGGCCTGGGCGGCGGCGTTGATCCCGATGACCGTTTCGGACTCGCCCATCTCGTCCAGCCGCGTGGCAAAGAGCGGCAGCGACAGGCTGTAGATTGCCGAGGTCACGCACATGGCCGAAATCACGGCGAACAGACTGCGGGAACGCTCTGCAGGATTGAGGGCGGAAACGGACATGAAAGTTAAGGCTCCTGACAATTCCGTCTAGCAGGTGCTGCATGGCGGCGATAGCAAAGTTTGATCAAACGGTGACTTGGCACGGACCCGCTGATTGGAAATGGTTGCACGCATCTTTCTCCACGACCTCTTCGCAAGAAGGGGTGGCACCATGCGTTACCCCGTCCGCCCTGAATCAGAACCTGGATGGACCTACGGCCTTTGGCGCTCGGCTTTCGCCGATGTCACCGATGCGATGGGTGCGCGGTCTCTTCTGCGCAGAAGGAGAGTGCGAACAGGGCGCTGTCCTTATGCTGGACAATCAGGAGCTCGGGTTTGTCACCACTTCAACCTGGTCGCCGACGATGAATGGGAGTGCCGCACGCACTGGTTCGTCTGTCGGGCGCACTGGAACCCGGCACAGCCGTCAAGGTGGTCACGCGAGGCGGCAGGGTCTGCAGCGCCGAGATCCCATCGCTTCCGATGTTCGATCCCGAGGGGCTTGTCCCGCGCGGTAAGGCGGAGATGCCCTTTGAGGGCGCCGGACGGCGCCCGCCTGCTACATCATAAAGCAACTGGCCATCAGACCCAGCATCAGCAGAAAGACAAAGATGATCATGTAAGGCACGAGACTAGCGCACCACCAGATTGAGCGGGGCGCGGTGCAGCGGTTCGCAACCCTGTTGCGTGACCGCCACCGTGCGGCCCAACGCCATGCCGTGGTTGTTCTCGCTGTTGGCTAGGATCATGTGTAGGAAAAAGGTCATGTTCGCTTCGATCTCGACCGGGTTGCCGTGGAAGAACATGGGCCAGTCCATCCAGTTGGGTGGGAAGGTCGAACCCATGGAATAACCGCAGGCATTGAGCCGGTGGTCGCGGAAACCATGCGCATCCATGACCTTTGCATGAGTATCGAACACCTCGCCCATGGTTGCGCCGGGCTTCACGGTCTCCTCGCATGCCGCCAGCGCTTCCCGGCAGGCCGCGTACATCGCCTTGTGTTCGTCATCGGGCTCGCCGATCAGGATCGTGAGCATCTGGGCGGTGTGGTAGTGCCGGTAGGATGCGGCATATTCCAGCATAAGCTGGTCTTTCTCCTCCAGGTGATGACGCCCGGTGTGATAACGCACCAGCAGGGCCGAGGGTCCCGATCCGAAGATCGAATGGGATGCCGGATAGTCGCCGTCGCCTGAGAAGATAGCGCCCTGCATGGCGGCCTGCACGTCGCCCACGAAAACACCGGGACCAGCGGTGTCGCGGCTCGCGCGATGGGCGGCGTCACCCAATTCGGCCGAATTTTTCATGAAGGCCAGCTCGGCGGGGCTCTTCACCAGGCGCAGGCGGTTGACCAACTCGGAGGTGTCAGAATAGGTGCAGAAACCCTCCAATTCGGGCTTGAGCTGCTCCCAATGGGCTGCGTTCAGGCCATAGGCGGCCAGTTCGATGCCGACCCGTTTGCCTTCCAGGCCGAGTTCGCATGCGAGATCGCGTAACTCACGGTAAGGGTTGGCCGTATCGCTGTCGACCCAGATGCGGATGTCCTTGATGGTGGAGGTGTACTGCGCCTGCCGCAGATCCGGCGAACGGGTCAGCAAAGCGATACGGCCATCGGCGGTCAGCACCAGGCATTGAAACATGACAAAGCCGGTCGTGTCGTAACCGGTCAGGTAATACATGCTCTCCTGGCGGAACATGAGCAGGCCGTCGAGGCCTTCTTCCCGCATGCGTTCACGGGCGCGCTTGACCCGTGTTTCGTACTCGCCCGGCGCAAAGTGCAGAACTATCAATCCCTCCCCTCCAGTCCGAATGGGTCATCCTGCCAAGGGCCGGGTCGGCAGACCACAGCAATCTGTGCAGATTTTCAGCCGGTCGCGAACTGCAGCCAGACAAAGGCAGCATAGGCGGCAAGGAAGATGGCGCCGACCCACCGGATCACATGACGTATCGCGACGAGTGCGACAAAGATCGCGGTGAGCGCCAACATAATCAGCATGGAAACCCTGATATCCGTGCTGTCTGTGTCGACCGGCATGATTACGGCAACCAATCCAAGCGCGCCCAGCAGGTTGAAGAGGTTGCTTCCCAATACGTTTCCGATTGCCACCGAGGGGCGTCCGCGCAGCGCCGCCATGACGGAGGCAGCAAGCTCCGGTAGCGAGGACCCGACGGCGACGACCGTCAGGCCGATGACGGTTTTATCCACACCAAGCTCACGCGCTATGTCGACCGCGCCCTCGACCAAAAAATCGGCTCCCAGGATCAGGAGAGCGAGACCGCCAAGGGCATAACAGGCCGCGCCGCCGGTGCTGGGCGTGGCTTCGCCTTCGTCCTGATCTCCGTCGCCCATTCCGGCTGGGCTGCCCTTGCACCACGCCATGGCCAGATAGGCGATCAGGCCTATCAGCATGATCACACCCTGCCAGAGCTCCAGCGACCCAAGCCAGGAAAGCGCGACGACGGCGATGGTCGCGGCAAGGACGACGATGCTTTCGCGGCAACCGGCGCCGGCGTGCAGGTGGATCGGCATGACCAGAGCGGTCGTGCCGACGATCAGCAGGATGTTGGCGATGTTGCTACCAAGGACGTTGCCCAGGGCGAGATTTGGGTAGTTCAGAAGTGCCGATTCCACGCTGACCAGAAGTTCCGGCGCCGATGTGCCGAAACCGACAAGAACCACGCCGACAGCGATTTCGGAAACGCCCAGACGTCGTGCCAGCGCCACACTGCCGCGCACGAGCGCTTCACCGCCAAAAAACAGCAGTGCGAGACCGGCAACGGTAAGAACAATCGGTATCATGATCTGGTACTCGTGCGCCCCAATCCCATGTAACTGGCGTGTGGGAGTGTGAATTGGAAGAGGTAGGCTGCGATGTCGCGTGAGTTTCTGCGTCTGGAGAGTGCCGCCGGTATCATCCTTATGGCGGCTGCAGTGTTGGCAATCGCCGCCGATAATTCGCCCCTGGTGCTCTATTACGACCTGCTCCTGGACACCCCGGTGATGCTCACCATCGGGGAGTTCGCGCTTGCGAAACCGCTGATCCTGTGGATTAACGACGGCCTGATGGCCGTGTTTTTTTCCTGATCGACCTGGAGCTCAAACGCGAACTCAAGACCGGTGCGCTCTCAAGTCGCGACCAGGCATTGTTGCCGCTCGTGGCAGCAATAGGCGGCATGGCGGTTCCGGCCCTGATTTTTGTCCTGATTAACAGTTCCACCCCGACGCGTTCCGTGCCTGGGCGGTTCCCGTGGCCACCGACATCGCCTTTGCACTCGGCATTCTCGCGATCTTGGGTTCGCGCGCGCCCTTTGCGCTCAAGGTATTTCTCTCCGCGCTCGCGCTCGTCGACAATCTCCATCAGATCGCCATGATGAAGGTCGGCGTTCTGACAGGCTCGGTGATTTCAGGCCTTTGCGGCTACGTCGTGCTACGCTGGGCGATCAACCGCCGAGCCCTTCCAGCCTGATGCACGCGATCTGGCGGCCATAGTCCGGCTCGCCCTGCTTCACGCTGCATCGGTAGCTGAAAAACCGCTCGGGATCGCTGCAGGTGTCGTGTCCGGTCCAGGAAGCTTGCGCGACTCCGGCGGCATGAAGCCGCGACAGCGCATAGGCGGGAAGATCGAAGTGATGGTGCCCTTGCCGTGTCGAGGGAACGAAAAACCGGGCGTTGTCGTTGTCGGCGGCGACGAAGCGTTCGAGGAACTCCGGTCCGACCTCATAGGATTGCTGGGCGATGCTGGGGCCGATGACTGCGACAATGCGTTTTCTCTGGGCACCGAGATCTTCCATCGTGGCAACCGTGGCTTCCAGGACGCTGCGGAACGCGCCGCCCCATCCCGAGTGGGCCGCGCCGATTACGCCGGCTTCGCCGTCCGCAAAAAGAACCGGGGCGCAATCGGCGGTCAGCGTACCCAGGGCCAGACCGGGCCGGGCCGTCACCATGGCATCGGCTTCCCTGCCCTTAGCGTCGCCAGGTCCGGTCACGACGATCACATCGGCGCTGTGGATCTGGTGGAGGGTCAGCAGACATTCTGGCGCAACCGACATCGCATTGGCCACGCGTTTCCGGTTCTCCAGTACATCGGCGCGCCGATCGTCCGAACCCAAGCCGACATTGCAGGACGCATAGATGCCCTCGCTCACCCCTCCCGTACGGTCGAAGAAGCCATGGCGGACCGATGGAATGGCGGAGAGTTCAGGTGCCCTGATCATGGGGAAGGGCTCGCAAAACCCAGAGGTGTGGAATGTTCACGGGGAAGCAGGGCCATGGCACGGAAATCCTCGCCCATCCCGTCCGGTGAGACAAGGCGGTCCATGGCGGTTTTCAGCGCCTTGGCCTGATCCTCCCGGGCGTTTGCGGCAAGCGCCTCGCACCGGGCCTCGATGCCCAGCGAACGCATCAACTGCCCTTGACCGACCGGACCGAAAACCGCGGAACCTGCTGCCTGCGCCGCGCACGCCAGTGCGGTGAAGTCGACTGCGGAGGCGAGATCGGCCTCGCCGGGTTCCTCTAACCGGTCGGCATAGCGGTGCGCACGGACCGCCTGAAGCGTATCGGCGAGGGGAAGGGCGGGATCGGCAAAATCGACAATCAGCGCCGCACCACCCTGTTGTGCAACGCGCTGCGCGATGTTCGACACGGCTTCCATGCGTTGGGGAGCCATTTCGGCAACATGGCCGAGGGGAGCTGGCGGGATATCCGTGACCGCCTCCTCGGGCGCCAGGACTGGCGTCAGTTTGCCGTCCGCGCAGCCGATCAGGCGTTCGCGCCAGCCTTGCTGCGTCGCGACGAATTGCCGGATGGGCAGGGCATCGAAGAACTCGTTGGCGACCAGATAAACGGGTCCGTCGGTCGGCAGCGTGTCGAGCGTCTCGTGCCAGCGGACATCGTGGCCTTTCAGGGTATCCGCCTGGCGCTCGCGCAGTGCGGGGCCGGCCTCGACTAGATGCACGTCGAACGGTACCGGCGCACGCGTCGCGTTAGTCATGGCGCGCAAAGCATCGGCCATCAGGGTGCCGCGTCCTGGCCCCAGTTCCACCAGATACGCGCTGTCGCGTGCACCTCCATCATTCCAGAGAGACCACAGCCACAACCCTATCAATTCGCCGAACATCTGGCTGATTTCCGGTGCCGTGACGAAATCGCCGGGCGCGCCGAAAGGATCGCGGGTCGTGTAGTAGCCGTGCTTGATGTCGAGCAGGCAGGCGGTCATGAAGTCTTCGATGGTGAGCGGACCATCCCGCGCGATACGTGCGGCCAATTGGCGGGCCAATGCGTTCACGCCTTGCTCTTCTTCTGGGCCACGGGTTTGGCTTGTCTGACCGGCGACAGCGGTTTGGCCCAGTAAATCAGGAAAAGACCCGCCAGAATCATCGGCAGCGAGAGGATCTGCCCCATGGAGATGCCCGCGACGATGAAACCCAGATGTGCATCGGGCTCGCGGAAAAATTCTACAAGGATGCGCGAAACCCCATAGCCGATCAGGAACACACCAATTACCGCCCCGGGACGTTTCTTGAGCGAGGTTCTGTTCCAGATGAACCAGAGCACCGCGAACAAAAGAATTCCCTCCAACGCTGCCTCGTAGAGTTGGCTTGGGTGACGCGGCGTTTCGGGGTCACGCGGGAACAGCATGGCCCAGGGCATGTCACTGGGGCGACCGTAAAGTTCGCCATTGATGAAGTTTGCCAAGCGGCCGAAGAACAATCCGATCGGTGCTACGCTCGCCAGAATATCGCCCAGCGCCAGCATGGGTATCTTGCGCTGGCACGAGAACAGAAGCATGGCAAGCATCACGCCCAACATACCCCCGTGGAACGACATGCCGCCCTGCCAGACATAGACGACCTCGACGGGGTGGTAGACGAAATAGCCGATCTTGTAGAACAGCACATAACCTAGACGCCCACCGATCACGATGCCCAGCGTGGCCCACAGCATGAAGTCGTCGAGCATGTACCGACCGATAGGCGCGGAGGAGGACTCGGAAAGCAGCAATGCATAGCGCCAGCCCAGCAGAATGCCCGCGATGTATGCCAGTGCGTACCAACGGATGGCGAACGGACCGATTTCGACAAGGGTCGGATCGATGGCTGGAAAGGCGAGCGCGAACATGGAATGGGGAGTCCCGGACGGTTGGCGCGAACATATGGCGCACCCTGCCCCCGGTCCATTGTTGTGCATGCCGGGAAACGTTGCCATATGTCACGTGTTAATGACGAAGTCGTTACCGACTCCACAGGAGATCACGATGCAAAGCGACAACAAGTTTCTGGACGATTTGGCGCGTATGATGACCAGCGCGATGGGCACGGCGGGAAGCATGAAGGACGAAGTCGAGGCGCACACCCGCCAGCATATGGAATCCTTGTTCTCGCGCATGGATTTCGTGCGTCGCGAGGAGTTTGAAGTCGTGCGCGATATGGCAGCGCTTGCCCGCCAGGATAGCGAGCGGCTGACCGCCAAGATCGCCGAGTTCGAGGCAAAATTGAAGAAATCCGATGTTTCGGCGCCGGCTAAGAAGAAAACCGCTGCCAAGAACCCGTCGATGAAGAAGTCTTCATTCAAGAAGTCCTCGAACTAGAAGCCGGGGATGGTTGCCAGCGTGTCCTTGCACAGCGGAGTGCCCTTTGGCAGGGTGCGCCGAACGGGTGCTATGAGCGCCTTCAATTTCTCGTCTGGATAGGAAGTTTTGATCGATTTGCAGGGACAGGAAAACTTACCCGATCAGCACCCCTTGGACCCGATCGAGCGCATGATGGCGCTCAACGGCTGGAACCACGAACGCGTCAACGACAACGAACTCTCGGTGGAGATTGATGGTCGCTGGTGCGCCTATCGCATCTGGTTCGGTTGGGAGGGTGAGTTGCGCTCGATCATGATGTCGTGCGCCTATGACATGCGTGTGCCTGAGAAACGCCTGACGGCAGGGCACTCGCTGTTGGCCTATGTCAACGAACGCCTATGGATCGGGCATTTCGACATCTTCACCGAAGAAGCAGTGCCGACGTTCCGCCAGGCTCTGTTGCTGGGAACCCAGGATTACCCTCAGGACGAACAGCTTGCCGACCTTCTCGATATCACGATTTCCGAATGCGAGCGTTTCTATCCTGCCTTCCAGTATGTGATCTGGGGCGGGAAATCGGCCGAAGAAGCGGTGCAAGCTGCAATTATCGATCCGGTTGGAGAGGCCTGAACCATGAAGGCTGCGACGCCTATCCTGCTCGTGGGCTGCGGCAAGATGGGCGGAGCCATGCTGGCCGGCTGGCGCGCCCAGGGCATCGCAGCCGATGCGGTTATCGTGGTCGAGCCTGCCCGGGAACTGGCTGACCAGATTGCCGCGCGTCATGAGGTGAAGGTGCTGCAGAATGCAGCCGATATTCCCGATGGATTTACACCGGCCGTCGTGATTCTCGCCGTCAAACCACGGATGATGGATGCGGTCGCTCCGGACTATGCAGGTTTTGTGCGCGATGGCGCGATGGTGCTTTCGATCGCCGCGGGCAAGACCATTGGCTACTTCGAGAGTTGCTTTGGATTGTCCAGCGCCGTCGTGCGGACCATGCCCAACACGCCCGCCGCCGTGGGACGCGGCATCACGGCACTTTTCGCCAACGGTCATGTTTCCGCCGAACACAAAGACTCCGCCGAGGCGCTGCTGAAGGCCGTGGGAGAGACCGTCTGGCTCGACAGCGAAGACCAGATGGACGCGGTGACCGCGCTTTCGGGCGGCGGGCCGGCCTATGTCTTTCTTCTCATCGAATCCATGACCAAGGCGGGCGTGTCCGCGGGCCTGCCGGAAGACGTTGCGGCCAGACTGGCTCACACAACGGTCTGCGGCGCGGGAGAACTGGCGCGTCTGGCGGACGAACCACCCGACCGGTTGCGCAAGAACGTCGCCAGTCCCGGCGGGACAACACTGGAGGCCCTGAACGTATTGATGGCCGAGGATGGCATTCAGCCTCTGTTCGACCGCGCCATCGCGGCCGCCACAAAGCGCTCGCGCGAACTGGCGGGCTAAAGCCGGCCATGTCACACCGTCTGGGATGCGGTATCATGCGGTTAGGGGGGACGCACCCGAAAGGAAGGCCCAAATGGTAAAAAAGGCAGACGTTCCCAAAACCGCACTTGAAGCCGCACTGGATCTTGCGGCCAGGACCGGATGGCGCGACCTCACGATGCGGGATATCGCCCAGGCCTCCGGTGTCGCGCTGGCTCAGCTTCACGAGGTCTATCGTTCCAAGGATGCCTTGCTGGATGCATTTGTACGCCGCATCGACGAGATCGTTCTGGCTGGCGACAGTGCGGATCTGATCGGCGAACCGGCAAAGGACCGCCTGTTCGATATCATGATGCGCCGTTTCGATGCGCTAAGCCCCCACAAGGAAGCGGTGTGTTCCATTGTTCGGGCATCGTCCTGCGACCTTTCCACCGGTGTGACAAGCCTTTGCCGCATGATGAGTTCCATGCGCTGGATGCTGGAAGCGGCCGGCATCGACAGCAGTGGCATGATAGGCCGTATGCGCGCCAAGGGGCTGGCGCTGATCTACCTCGATGTTCTGCGAGCCTGGATGAAAGACGACAGCGAGGATATGGCTGCGACCATGTCGCTACTCGACAAACGATTGAGCCAGGCCGACGACGCCATGGCGACGCTGTGCAGCTTCGGGCGCCGCAGAGCGCGTGGAGAAGAGGCCGGGGAGGCCGTGTGACGCAGGATGACGAAGCGCCACTCTCTTTCGACGACTTCCTCAAAGTCGATATTCGCGTCGGCACGGTTGTACGCGCCGAGTCGTTTCTTGAAGCGCGCAAGTCGGCACTCAAACTCTGGATCGACTTCGGGCCGGAGCTTGGGACAAGGAAGACGTCGGCGCAGGTCACGCAACACTACACGGTTGAGTCCGTGATTGAGCGGCAGGTCGCGGCCGTGGTCAATTTTCCGCCGCGTCAGATCGGTCCGCTGATGTCCGAAGTGCTGGTCCTGGGTTTTCCTGATGAAGACGGTGAGGTCGTTCTGGTGATGCCTGACCAGCCCGTACCCAACGGTGGACGGCTCTATTAGGCCTTGTTCGCCGTTGGAGGGCCGCGACCGCGGCCCCGCGCCGCATGGCGCGAAAGCCAAGGGATGTCCCCGATCGGGTTGAGGGTAAACTCCCGCATTCCGTCCGGCGTTTGAGGTCGCCCTAAAGACGAACCGATGGGTTCGTCTTTAGGGTCGTTGGTATGAGACCGTTCGTCAGACCGGCAGGACCACCCGGGCCAGCAAGCCGCCGGTGGCCGATTCGTTCAGTGTCAGGTCGCCGCCATGACCGCGTGCAATGTCCAGAGCGATGGTTAGGCCCAAACCGCCGCCACCACGGTTGGGATCGCGCGAACTGTCTAGGCGGGCAAAAGGTTGAAACGCTTCTTCGCGTTCCGTCTCGGGAATGCCGGGTCCGTCGTCTTCCACAGTAATGACGATCATGCGCGGCCGTCTCTCGGCCTTGACCGATACCGTGGTGCCGTAATGGCAGGCGTTGTCGATCAGATTGGTCAGGCAGCGCTTCAACGCATTGGTGCGCCCGGTCAGTGTCAGGTCGTCGGAAATCTGTGTGGCAACGTCGAGCGGCGCTGCCTCGGCCGCTTCCTTGAGGATGGCGGAGAGGTCGGTCTCATTCGGTTGCTCTTCTCCTTCACCGCGGGCAAAGGCAAGATAGACTTCGATCATGTGTTCCATCTCTTCGATGTCGGCCTTCAGACTCTCGGCTTCCTCATTGGGTTCCAGCAGCGCCAGTTCCAGCTTCATGCGTGTGAGCGGTGTGCGCAGGTCGTGGCTGACGCCCGCCAGCATCAGCGTGCGTTGGACGATCTGACGCTGGATCCGCGCGCGCATGGAAACGAATGCCAGGGACGCCTGGCGTACCTCGCGTGCGCCTGACGGTTCGAAATCCACATCGACGATACCCTTGCCAAAACTGTCGGCCGCCTTGGCAAGCCTCAGGATGGGACGGATTTGCTGGCGCACGAAGTAAGCCGCGATGAGTGCCAGTACGACGGACGTGCCGATCATCCAGAAAATGAAGATATCGGTGGTGCGGCTTTCCATGCTGCGCATCGGGACATAGACGTCCAGCACCCCGTTCTGCAGCTCAACGCTGATCAGCGCGTTGTCGTCGGGCGCTTCCGTGTCGATTACGAAGGGACGCCGCACTCGCTGGTTCAGGGCTTGACCAAGCAGGCGTTCGACTCTGCTGGTTCCCGGCTCGGGGAGCGGGTTGGGCAGTTTGACATCGGGATGTTCGACGCCAAGGCGGATGCGGCCGACCCGCAGCACCAGGTTCCCTTCGTCCTCGGCGGCGTAGCTGTTCATCATCCAGATCAGGGTGGCTACGTCGCCCGCCACCGCATTGGTCAGGTGGCGCGTCACGGTCTCCCAGTGGCGCTCGTAGAAAATGAACGAGAGAACGAGTTGCAGGATGATCATCGGCGTCAGGACGATGAGCAGCGAGCGCCAGAAGATGGAGTGCGGCAGAAACTGTTTGAATTGCACCGTGGCCCCCGGTTCAGGCCTTGCGGGCCAGAAGTTTCAGGCCGCGCCCGAAGTTGAAGACGATCCGGGCGGGGTCGAAGCCGTGTTTCTGCAACATTTGCCGGATGTTGTCCGGGGAGAAATAAAGCTTGTGATCGGGCGCACCGAAATCGCGCCAGCGGTTGGAATCGTTGCCTTTGGTATATTCGCGCAATGCCGGCGTGGTGAGATAGAACGCGCCACCCGGAACCATGACGGCGGCCACGCTCTCCAGAAACCGGTTGGCGTCAACCACGTGCTCGATGACTTCCGAACAATAAACACCGTCGAATTCGCCGTGGGGCAGATCGACCTCTTCGAAGGCGCCGGTCAGGAAACGCCCTTCCGGGTAACGCCGCTGGGCCTCACGGGCTAGCACGGGATTGATCTCGACCCCTGTCGCATCTAGTTCCTCCTCGGCGCCGGCCGCGACAAGGCAGCCGATGTTCGACCCGATATCGAGAAGACGCTTGCCGTGCATGCGCCGTTTGAGCGCGCGCGCTCTCTTGCGCGAGCGGCGCATCTTGCTGTCGAGCTTCTTCAGGTAGCCGTCAATATAGGCTTGGCCGGTTTCGGCGTCCTGGACCGCCTCGGCCTCGTCTATCGTGGGCATCGGCGAAAGCCAGGCAAAGCCGCATGCGGGGCAGGAGACCCAGCGATGGGGAGGCTGTTCCACTAGCGTGCTCGCATGGGTATTGCAGCAGACCTGGCAGGGCTCGCTCATGGCGTATTCTCGGTACGCAGCACGTAACCTTCACCCCATACGGTTTGCAGATAGCGCGGTGTTCGTGGGTCGTCTTCAATCTTGCGGCGCAACCGCGTGACCTGCACATCGATCGTGCGTTCGCCCGACCCGCTCTGCTGCGACAGCCGCATGCGCGACAGGGTGATGCCAGGATTGTGCGCGAAGACGCGCAACAGGGCAGCCTCCCGTGAGGTCAGCGAGACCGCCTCGTCGTTGCGCGTGAGTTCCATGCGTTCGGCATCGAAAACAAAGGGCCCGAAGCGGGCGAGGGCAGCGGGGGGCTGCTGGGTTTCGTTGCGCCGCAGGATGCTGCGGATGCGCAGGACCAGCTCCCTGGGTTCGAAGGGCTTGGGCAGATAATCGTCGGCGCCGCTTTCCAGGCCTGCGATGCGGTCGTCGCCGCCGTCGCGCGCCGTCAGCATGACGATCGGGATGCCGGCCTTGTTGCGCACGCGTCCGGTAAAGCTCATGCCGTCTTCGCCGGGCATCATCACGTCCACGATCATCAGATCGAAGGCAAGGCTCTGGAGCTTGGCCTCGGCGTCGGCGGCATTTTCGGCCGTGCTCACCAGAAAGCCGTTCTCCATCAGGTATTTCTGCAACAATTGACGCAGACGCCGGTCGTCGTCGACCACCAGGACATGCGGATCGCCCGGATTCATGATCCCGGCCGGGGCCGGTTCAGGCGTTCGCGGTCTTCGTCGTCGACCATGCCGGTCAGCACGCGGCGATAGCCCGCCACGGCCTCCGCGCCCGCCTCGCGATAGGCTCGTGCGATCCGTGCGCGCTGGTTCTCGGTCAGCTTGGCTTCCAGATTCTCGCCCTTGGATGTGAGAAAGAGAGGTCTCTGACGGCGGTCCTCGATACCCTGCCGCTGTTCGATGAGACCCTTGGTCACCAGCTGGCGCAGAACGCGCGCCAGGCTCTGCTTGGTGATCTTCAGGATCGCCAGCAGTTCCTTCACCGTGATGCCGGGATGGCGTCCCACGAAGTAGATCACCCGGTGATGCGCGCGCCCGAAACCGTATTCGGCCAGAATGGCGTCGGGTCGGGCGGTGAAGTCGCGATAGGCGAAAAACAGCAACTCAATGCCTTCGCGCAGATCGTCATCGCGCAGGAAAAGAGGGTTGGGTCGCCGATTTACGTCAGTCATATTGACGTATATGACAGACGCTGTTACACATTGCAAGGTCCTTTCAAACGCAGGGTAGCACCATGGCTGACCTCCTTCCTTTCGACGATCGCGACGGCAAGATCTGGTTCGACGGCAAGATGATCGATTGGCGCGATGCCAAGGTACATGTCCTGACCCATGGACTGCATTATGCCAGCAGCGTGTTCGAAGGCGAACGCAGCTATGGGGGCAAGATTTTCCGTGGCCGCGAGCATGGCGAGCGCCTGTTCAAATCGGCGGAAATCCTAGGCTTCACCATATCCTGGACGGTCGAGGAACTGGAAAAGGCGCGCTACGACGTCTTGAAAGTCAACGGCATCGTCGACGGTTATGTCCGCCCCGTCGCATGGCGCGGCAGCGAGATGATGGGCGTTTCAGCCCAGCACAACACCATTCATGTCGCCATCGCGGCTTGGGACTGGCCCAGCTACTTCACGCCCGAAGCGCGCATGCGTGGCATTCGCCTGGCCATCTCGGACTGGAAACGTCCCTCGCCCGAATCGGCACCGGTTCATTCCAAGGCCGCGGGCCTCTACATGATCTGCACACTTTCCAAGCACAAGGCCGAACGCGAAGGCTTCGACGACGCCATGATGTACGACCATCGCGGCTATGTCGCCGAGGCGACCGGCGCCAACCTGTTCTTCGCCATTGACGGCAAGCTCCACACGCCCAAGCCCGACTGCTTCCTGGACGGGCTGACGCGGCGCACGGTCATGGACCTTGCGCGCAAGCGCGGTATCGAGGTTGTCGAACGGCACATGACGGACGAGGATCTCGCCAGGGCCGGTGAAGTGTTCATCACCGGCACCGCCGCCGAAGTGACGCCGGTCGGCCAGATCGGTGACCACCACTATCAGCCCGGCCAGTTGTGCAAGCAGCTGATGGAAGACTACGACAGGGAAGTGCGCGGCGGCTGATCGTCGCTAGTCCTTCCGTGCGTCCGTGGACCAGCGTGCGGCGGCCTCGTCGTCGCTGGCGCGCGCTTCAACCCAGGTCGCACCATCCGGGGTCTCTTCCAGCTTCCAGAACGGTGCCTGGGTCTTCAGCCAGTCGATCAGGAAGGCACAGGATTCCAACGCGGCCTGGCGATGGGCGGAGGCCGTAAGCACCAGCACGATCTGATCGCCCGGCTCCAGGCGGCCATAGCGATGGATGATCAAGCTGCCTTCCAACGGCCAACGCCGGCGGGCTTCTTCGTCGATTTCGGCGAGCAGGCGCTCGGTCATGCCGGAGTAATGCTCCAGCGTCATCGCGCTTTCGCCCGTGCCGCCGGTCATGTCGCGCACCAGCCCGACAAAACTCGCAAGGCCGCCGATCCCGGTATTGCCGGCCGTCAGCACACGCAGCTCCGCGCCCACGTCGAAGTCTTCCCGCTGGACGCGAATCATGGTGTTCAGCCGCCCGTGACCGGCGGGAACAGGGCTACCTCGTCGTTGTCGGTGACCGGCGTGCTGGGCCTTGCATAGGCCTGGTTCACGGCGACGCGAACGATGGTATCGTCCTTCAAGGCAACGGCGTAGTTGTCGCCCCGGGTCTTCATCCACGCCACGACACCGGCGACGTCGCCGACCCCGTCGGGCAGCATGACCTCTTCGGAATCGACACCGATCTTCTGTTTGAGCCAGGCAAAATAGAGCAGTTTCAACGCATCACCTCACTGAAGGGGAGAACCTCGATCATCGCGCCTTTTTCCAGGCGCGTCATGTCTTCGGGCAACTCGGCAAGGCCGTCGGTCTCGACCAGGGACGACAGCAGCCCCGCACCCTCGCGCTCGAACGCATGCGCCTCGAGAACGCCGTCCGCACCGGTCTTGACATAAACACGCACGTATTCGCGGCGTTCCGGTTTCTTCTTCCGGTCGAACGCAGCGCGCACGCGAAACAGCAGGGGATCGACATCGGTTGCCCCGGAAAGGCGCAGGAGCAGGGGTCGGGCAAACCGCAGGAACGTCACCATGGCGGCGGCAGGATTGCCCGGCAGGCCGACGAAGGCTGTCTGGCCCATCTGTCCCAGCAGCAGGGGCCGGCCCGGTTTGATTGCCATGTACCAGGCGTGTAGCTTGCCCTGGTCCATGATCGTGCGTCGTACGTGATCCTCATCCCCGACCGAGACGCCGCCGGAAGTCACCAGAACGTCATGATGGATGGCAGCCTGCGAGAGAGCCTCCTGGGTTTTCGGCCCTTCATCGGCCAGGATACCCATGTCGGTCACCGAGCAGCCCAAGGCACGCAGCAGACCCATGACGGTATAGCGGTTGGCGTCATGGATCGCTCCGGGTTTGAGCGGATCGCCGGGTTCGGTCACCTCGTCGCCCGTCGAGAACAGCGCGACGCGCAGCGGTGCATAGCAGGACAGCGTGGCGGCGCCGGCAGAAGCTGCCAGGCCGATATCCTGAGGCTTCAGCCGCCGGCCCGCGCGTAGGATCGTCGCTCCGGCCTTGACGTCCTCGCCCGCATGACGCCGGTTCGCGCCTTTCTCGATGCCCGGGCGTAGCGTGACCTTGCCGCCTTCCTCGGACGTATCTTCCTGCATCATCACCGTGTCGGGTCCATCGGGCATCGGTGCGCCGGTGAAGATGCGGGTCGCTTCGCCGCGCCGTGCGGGGCGGTCCAGCGTGTGGCCCGCGGGTACGCGTCCGGTAACTGGCAGCACGGTCTCGCCTTCGGGATCGAGATCGTCGTGAAACAGGGCATAACCGTCCACCGCGGCATTGTCGTGCGGGGGCACATCCATCGTGGCCACCATATCGGCGGCCAGCACACGTCCCGGCGTATCGCACAGGGAAACCTCTTCACGCTCCGTGACGGGCCGCGCCACGGTTGCGATGAGGTCGAGCGCCTCTGCCGCCGTCATCAGGCGGTTGCCGTGCGCGAAGCAGTCGTCGGTCAGTTGGGCCATATTCTCACCGGCCTTTACGGTGTTCGATCAGGACATCCACCATTTCGGCAAAGCCGTGACCCTCCGCAAGGGTGCAGACGAAACGAGGAGGATGGTCGAAGCGGTCCATGAAGGGCTCGATGTTGGCCACGCCGACCGAGAGCCGGAAGGTCTGGAAAAGCGGCTCGTCGTTGGGTGAGTCGCCGATATAGAGCGCGCAGCGGCGCGCTTCCTTGAGTTTCAAGCCGAATTCCCGTTCCATCAGCTTGATCAGCATGCCCGACTTGTCATAGTCCCCGTACCAGGTGTTGACGTGAATGGAGCTCACCTTGGCCGTCGCGCCGTGGGCGCGGCAGCGTTCCAGGATTGCCTCGATCACGTCCTCGCCCAGGAGCCCGACGTCCTCGGCGTAATCGATGGCGAGATCAGCGATGCGGTAGTCCTGGTCCGAGGCGATCTGGACGCCGGGAACCTTTTTCAGCACGTCGCGCTTGAGATCGCCGAGCTTGCGTCGGTGCGCCTCGCGGATCTCCGTGTCCATCGCATAGCGACGGATGACCCTCTGTGCCTTCGCATCGTAGCGGAAATAGAATGCACCGTTTTCCCCGACCACGGCCACCACCGGCCACATCCTGGCGAAGTGGTCGCACCAGCCGGCCGGCCGGCCCGTCACGGCGATACAGGCGATGCCCGCCTCTTGCAGCCGCTCCATGGCGTCCAGGGCACGCGCGGTGATCTTGCCGCCGACGGTGAGTGTGTCGTCGATATCGGTCAGCACGTAGCGTGGGTCGAGTCCCTCGCGTGTCGCGATGTCGCCGAGCTGCTGGATGGGCAACGGTGCGGTCATGACCCGGTTGTAGAACATTTTCCCAACAGACGGAATCGAGGTCGCGCCTCATCGTGCTCCGCGCCGCCATGGCAAACGCCTGGCGATCAGCCTGACGATGCGATGCCTGGGATCCAGGATCAGCAGACCGGAGCGCCCAATGCCCTCGTGGACGATGCGCCGCGCCAATTCGGATGCGCTCCCGCGCGGCCGGAAGAAGCGCTGCTGCCACTGCGGCAGCCTGGCCAGCCCTGTTTGAAGCAAAGGCGAATCGATCAATCCCGGCACGACCGTCAGGATATGGATGCCGGGTGAAGGCAACCGCGCGCGAAGGGAGTCGGCCAGGGTTTCTAGCCTGGCTTTCGTCGCAGCATAGGCCGAACCGTTCTTTCCCGCCGTCAGCGCAAGGTTCGAACTCACCAGAATGATCTCTCCCGCCCCATCACGGGCCATGTCATCAAACGCAAGGTTCACCAGCCGTTCCGCGGTATGGAGATTGACGTTGAAATCCCGTTCGACCGCCGCTGCTTCCCTGGAGCGGGAGTCCGAAGCGGCGCAATGCACCAGAACCGTTATCGACCTTTCTTCGCATGCCTCCCTGACCCACTCTGCCAGCTGTGCCAGAGACGCGCTTTGCGAAAGATCGCAGAGAACGGGCTGCACGGAAGCAGCGCCGTCGTGGCGCAAGGTTTTGGCAAGCTCTTCCAAAGACAGCTGATCGCGGCCGATGAGAACGAGAGAAAAGCCCAGACGCGCGAACTCGGCCGCCAGTTCCTGGCCCAGCGTGCCTGTCGCGCCGGTGATCACCGCCACACCCTGACGCAGGCGGTGGATGGCCGACTCATCCGTCATGGCGTCGGCTTTCCATCAGTCTGGCCCAGAACCCGGAGTTGATGATGTCCCCGGGATCGAGCTCCACCTTGACCTTCAGAAAGTTATCGAAACCGGGGTACATCGCCTGCGTCATCGAAAGTGGGATACCGCCGTCGCGGTGCAGATTGATGCGTCTGCGGCAGCGCGCGATGAGTGCGCGCAATGCGGCCAGGCGATGTTCGAGATCCCGTGCCTCCTGATCGAACACGGTGGTGACAAAGGAAATTCCCAAACCCTCACCGGCAAAAGTCAGAAAACCCGGCGACGCCCGGTGAACTTTGAAGGAAACCAGAAAGGCCCGAAGCCGGTTCGCTTCAGGAAGCGCTCGAAGGCCGTCAAACAGCTGCTCCAGCCTGTCGAGTGGAATGATCGCCTGGAGTTCGGTAAAACCGCTGCGGGCGAACAGGCGGTCCAGTCCTGCCAGCCGGGCGTGGGGAAACAGAACGTCCCGCCACGGCTTGCTCATGGTGCGGTCTGCCTCATCATGCCTCTGGAGGCACCAGCGGTGCAGCAGCGACATCGCCTGTTGTCCGCGTGCTGCCGTGACAAAAGGCGCCATCATGGACCATGGGATGGCGGGTGCGCTTGATCCCTTGCCTTCGCCAGGAGATTTCCGCATGTCCCAGGTTCCCAGGCTGGCGAGGGCCCTGACCTCGCCGTGCATGGCCCTTGCGGGGTCCATCCAGCCCCAGATGAAATCATGATCGTTGGCCTGTGCCACGAGGTCTTGTAGGGCGGCCATGCTGTCGATGCTGATTTCGCGGTACGCGATATGGCTGCTGGGCAGGGGCGCCAGCGCGAGCGTTGCCTCCGCGATGAGCCCGGTCAATCCCATACCTCCGGCCGTGGCATCGAACAGCCGCGGATTGCGGGTGCGTTGGACCCGGTGCCTCCGCGACCGCCCGTCAAGGAGTGCCAGGCTCTCGACCTGTTCACAAAAGGCGCCCTGGCGGTGGGCGTCCTTGCCATGGACATTGCAGGCAATCGCGCCACCCAGCGTGATATCCAGGCTGCCGGGCAGGCAGCGCAGCGTCCATCCGTGCGGTTCGACGGCATTGAGGATCATCCGCAGGGTGGCGCCGCCTTGCGCCGTGATCGCGCCGGCTTGCGCGTCGAACGCAACGATCTGCGACATGCCAGCCGTGGTTGCGGCCAGCCCATGATCGGCCATCGCGATGTCGGTCCAGGAGAGGCCGGCACCGCGCGGAATCAGAGGCCGCCCGCTAGACTCCGCCAATTCCAGGACTCGGGTCCAGTCTCCGGAGGTTTTCAGCGCGACCGCGTCGCACGTCACGCCATAGGCGTGCGACCAGCTTTTCAGACGTCGGTCATGGCGCTGCTGTGTCACGCACGCTCACCGACCTTGGATGTGTCCTTGATCGTGCCGATGACGTAGTCGATGGCGGAAAAGGCGGTCACGAGAACCGCGATGTAGAGCAGCACCTTGCCGATATCGAGCGCCAGTCCGGGTGCGATTAGTATCGGAACGGCCAGTATGGCGATCAGGCCGACCTGGGCGACGCCCTGAACGACCGCTTTCAGTTTGCCACTGAAACGCGCCGCCAGAACGATGCCGCGTGTCGCCGCGTAGACCCGAGTGTAGGCCACGATCAGATCGCGCCCGAAGATGATGCCGATCATCCATGCGTCCATCGCGCCCTGGCCGAAGAAGGCAAGGAAGATGCAGAAGCGGTACATGCTGTCGGCCATGGGATCGAGCAGTTTGCCCAGATCGGTCACATGACCGAAGCGGCGCGCCACGATGCCATCGAAGATGTCGGTGAGTTCCGCAAGGATCACCAGGATCAGGGCGAAGACGACTGAGCGGTGGTCGCTGATACTGAAGGTGACCAACACAGCCGGTCCGATGATGAGGCGCGCCAGACTCATCAGATTGGCCGGAAGCATCAGGGTCTTGAGGCTGAACATGATCGCGGAAGGTCTCCTGTAGCGCCGTACCGGCCATCGTACCTGCCGACGGCGGCTGGTCACAGGTTGGGATGGAAATGATCCCGGATTTTCTGCGCCACGGTGCGGTCGATGCCGTCGACCTTCTCCAGGTCGGTCAGAGGCGCGTCGCCGACCGCCTTGGCCGAGCCGAAGTGGTGCAGCAGGGCCTTTTTCCGCCGTGGCCCGATGCCCGGAATCTCGTCGAGAGCCGAACGTCCGATCTGGCTCGCGCGTTTCGTGCGGTGGGCACCGATGGCAAAGCGGTGCGCCTCGTCACGGATGCGCTGCACGAAATAGAGCACGGGGTCGCGCTCGGGCAGCATGAAGGGACTTGCACCGGGCAGAAAGAACTTCTCGCGCCCGGCATCCCGGTCCGGCCCCTTGGCGACGCCGACGAGCTCCACGTTCGTCACGCCCAGTTCCCCGAAAACCTCCAGGGCGATCTTCAACTGCCCCCGGCCCCCGTCGACCACGACCAGGTCCGGCCAGGCGTCCTGGTCGCGTTCGGGGTCTTCTTTGAGCAGGCGCGAGAAGCGGCGCGTCAGCACTTCGCGCATCATGCCGTAGTCGTCGCCGCCGATGGCGTCTTGGTTGGCCGCCTCGCCCTTGATCGTGAACTTGCGGTACTGGTTCTTCATGAAGCCGTCGGGGCCGGCGACAATCATGCCACCTACCGGCTGGTTGCCCTGGATATGGCTGTTGTCGTAGACCTCGATGCGCTGGGGCGCGGTGTCCATGCCCAGGCGCTCGGCCAGGCCCTCCAGCAGTTCGCGCTGTGATGCGCTCTCGGCCATACGCCGGGCGAGGGCATCCCTGGCGTTGTGCAGCGCGTGCTGCATCAGCACGCGGCGGTCGCCGCGCTGAGGTACCGAGACCTCGACCTTGCGTCCCGCACGGGTCGAGAGCGCATCGGTCATCAGCGCGTGTTCGTCCGGCAGGGCCGAGACCAGAACCAAGCGCGGCACCTCCTTGTC
Organism: Alphaproteobacteria bacterium; assembly: GCA_965204785.1. Lineage (GTDB taxonomy): Bacteria > Pseudomonadota > Alphaproteobacteria > SP197 > SP197 > SP197. Next base: position 3,121,762 of record OZ242015.1, read on the forward strand.
CTCATAGAACTGACCCATGAACGCCGCGATGACTTCGCCTTCGCTCTGGTCCTTGGTCCGCACGGGATAGTAGGCGCGGTTGCCGTAATTGCGTCCCTGCCGGATGAAAAACACCTGGACACAGGCCTGACCGCCGGCCTGGTGGAGCGCGATGACGTCGGCCTCGTCGATCGCCGAGACGTTGATGCCCTGATGGGCCTGGATGTGGTTGAGCGCGCGAATGCGATCGCGCAGGCCCGCGGCGCTTTCGAAGTCCAGCGTCTCGGCCGCATCCTGCATGCGTCCCACCAGCCGCTCCTGGACCTCGCGCGTGCGGCCGCGCAGGAACGCACGGGTATCCTCGACCAGACGCTCGTAATCCTCCTTGCCGACCAGGCCCACACAGGGAGCGACGCAGCGCTTGATCTGATACTGAAGGCAGGCGCGCGCGCGGTTGGCGAAGACGTGATCTGTGCAGCTTCTCAAGGGAAAAGCGCGCTGCAGCGCCGTCACGGTCTGGTTGACCGATCCGGCGCTGGCGAACGGCCCGAAGTATTCGCCCTTCCTGCGCCGCGCTCCGCGGTGTTTCACCACCTGTGGCCAGTCGTGGTCCATGCGCAGCAGCAGATAGGGGAACGACTTGTCGTCGCGCAGCACCACGTTGTAGCGCGGCTTGAGTTTTTTGATCAGGTTGGCTTCCAGCAGCAGCGCCTCGGCCTCGGTCGCCGTCGTGACGACCTCCATGCTGGCCGTGTTGACGACCATGCGGTGCAGGCGCGGGTCCAGGCGGCCGGGTTGGGTATAGGCCGTCACCCGGTGCTTCAGGTTGCGCGCCTTGCCGACATAAAGCACCTCGCCCTTGTTCGAGAGCATACGGTAAACGCCGGGCGCGACCGGCATGGTCTTCAGCGCCGTCCTGATCGCGGCAGCGCCCCGTTCGCCCGATTCCCGCTCGGGCGCCTCGGTCGCCGGCCCGGCATTCTGAGGTGCCGGACGCGCGTCTCTGTCTGCCCTGGACATGACGTTTCTATAAACCATTCCCGGCCCCCGTGCATGAGATCGGCGGGTTCGTCGGCTGTTTTCCTGTCTGGCCGGTAACGTAGTTCGAGAAAACAGGCCCGGCGGATGATCGCCGGGCCCTGTGTCTCATTGCCGTGACACGTCAGTCCTTGGGCTGGGGCACGACGCGCAGGTAGGGTTTCACGGTTTTCCAGCCGTCGGGGAAGCGTTCCTTGGCTTCCTCGTCCTTGACGGCGGGGACGATGATGACGTCTTCGCCGTGTTTCCAGTTCGCCGGCGTGGCGACCTTGTGCTTGACCGTCAGCTGGCAGGAATCGAGCAGGCGCAGGATCTCGTCGAAGTTGCGTCCCGTGGACATGGGATAGGTCAGCATCGCCTTGATCTGCTTGTCGGGTCCGATGATGTAGACCGAACGCACGGTCAGGTTGTCGACGGCCGTGCGGCCCTGCGAGCTTTCTCCGGCGCCGGCGGGCAGCATGTTGTATTTCTTGGAGACGGAAAGATCGCCGTCGGCCAGCAGGGGATAGGTCACCTTGTTGCCGGTGACTTCCTCAATGTCCTTGGACCAGCCTTCATGATCGCTCACCGGATCGACCGAAAGGCCGATCAGCTTGGTGTTGCGCTTGGCAAAGTCATTGGCCATGCCGGCCACGGTGCCCAATTCGGTGGTACAGACCGGCGTGTAGTCCTTGGGGTGGGAAAACAGGATGGCCCAGGAATCGCCGATCCAGTCGTGAAACTTGATCTGGCCCTCGGTGGAGTCCTGTTCAAAATCGGGCGCGGTACTGCCGATGGAAAGTGTCATGGGTCATTACCCCTTTGTGTTGCGTTGGTATGGCGTAACAGAGCACGGAATCACGACAGGTCAGTGGCGGCTCAGGCCCGCTGTGGTCGCGTGTCTGAAGGGATAGGTGGGTATCGATGCCGCGATGCGCAAGACAAAGGGGCCTGCATCGTCGCCGGCCCCTCGATGGAGAGCGATGCAGCCCGGCTCAGAAAAGACCGGAAATTACGCCGTCGGCGTCCACGTCGATCTTGTCGGCGGACGGCGTGCGGGGCAGACCCGGCATGGTCATGATATCGCCGGTGATGACCACCAGAAACTCCGCGCCCGCCGAAAGCCTGACCTCGCGCACGGGAACGTCGAACCCGGTCGGGGCGGCCTTTAGGCTGGGATCGGTGGAGAAGCTGTACTGGGTCTTGGCCATGCAGATCGGGAACTTGCCCGCTTCGGTGGTGTCCAGTTCGGCAAGCTGCTTGGAGATGGCCGCGGGCACATCGATGTCGTCGGCGCGGTAGATTTCGCGCGCCACGGTGCGGATCTTCTCTTCGAGCTTCATGTCATCGGGATAGAGCGGCTTGAAGTCGGCTTTTCCGCTCTCGACGATCTCGGCCACCTTGCGTGCGACATCCTCGGCGCCGGCACCGCCGTTGGCCCAGTGGTTGGCCTCGACGCAGGGCACGCCCATCTTGTCGCACAGTGCGATCAGCTTCTTCATTTCCGCATCGGTGTCGGCGATGAAGCGGTTGACCGAGACGACGGCGGGAACGCCGAACTTGGCGACGTTCTCGACGTGCCGCTCCAGGTTGGCGAAGCCCGCCTCGACCGCCGCCACGTTCTCTTCCCTGAGATCGTCCTTGGCCACACCGCCATGCATCTTCAGCGCGCGGATGGTCGCCACGATGACTACGGCCTGGGGCCTGAGACCCGCCTTGCGGCACTTGATATCGAAGAACTTCTCGGCGCCCAGATCGGCGCCGAAACCTGCTTCGGTGACGACATAGTCGGCCAGCTTCAGGGCCGTCGTGGTCGCCAGCACGGAGTTGCAACCGTGCGCGATGTTGGCGAACGGGCCGCCGTGCACGAACGCGGGATTGTTTTCCAGGGTCTGGACCATGTTGGGCTTGATCGCGTCCTTCAACAGGGCGGCCATGGCGCCGTGGCCGTTCAGCTGGTGCGTGCGCACCGGCTCACGGTCGCGGGTATGACCCACGACGATGTTGCCCAGGCGGCGCTTCAGATCCTCGATATCGGTCGCCAGGCAGAAGATTGCCATGACCTCCGAGGCCACCGTGATGTCGAAGCCGTCCTGGCGCGGGAAGCCGTTGGCGACGCCGCCCAGGGAGTTGACGATGGCGCGCAGCGCACGGTCGTTCATGTCGACGACGCGGCGCCAGGTCACGCGGCGCTCATCGATGTCGAGCTTGTTGCCCCAATAGACGTGGTTGTCGACCAGGGCGGCCAGCAGGTTGTTGGCTACGCCGATGGCATGGAAATCGCCGGTGAAATGCAGGTTGATGTCCTCCATGGGCACGATCTGGGCGTAACCGCCGCCGGCTGCGCCGCCCTTCACGCCGAAGGAGGGCCCCAGCGAGGGCTCGCGCAGGCAGATCAGGGTTTTCTTGCCGATGCGGTTCAGCGCATCGCCTAGGCCCACGGTGGTCGTGGTCTTGCCTTCGCCCGCGGCCGTCGGGCTGATCGCGGTCACCAGGACCAGCTTGCCGTCGGAATTCCCCTTCAGGCTGTTGATGTACTCCAGGGAGATCTTGGCTTTGTCGTGGCCATAGGGTTCCAGGTGCTGGGCATCGATGTCGAGCCGATCCTTGGCGAGTTCTGTGACCGGGCGCAGCGTGGCTGCCTGGGCAATTTCGATGTCGGACTTGGGTGTGGCCATGGGTATTCCCCCGAGAATGCGGCGTGGCGGGTAGGATTGAGAATGCGGGACCTTAGCGGTCGGTTCGGCCATGTCACGTACGGAATTGACGCGCGGTGTCGTTCATGGTGCCGATTGGTCGGATCGGTGGCAAATTGGTCGTGAAGGTTCGTGCCGGGCCGGCAAAAGAAGAGGGGTGACGTTGCCGTCACCCCTCGGTGGTTTTGGTCAATGCGACGTTCAGTCGTGGGTCACCATGCTGTCATGGCGTCCGCGATGGTCAAGCGCGGCGTCCAGACCGACTTCGTTATAGTGACGCAGTGCGTCGTCGTACTCCTTGTTTTCCGACCGGATTTGCCAGCAGTGCCAGGCAAGCCAGATCAGGACACCGACGAGAACCAGAGGCCATTCGATTCCCGGGAAGGGATAGATGGCGCCAAGGCTTCCAACATCGGACCAGCTTTCAACGTTTGTAGACATGGTTTTCTACCTCCTGTCCGGGGCGTTTCAGCCCTGGCCCTTTGCAAGTTCACGATCGACATCCTCCATCACGGTGTCGCGATAGGCGTGGTAGGGGAAGGAATCCCCGTAGTCATGCGTATCGAGACCGGCGAGCTCGACCTCGCGCGGGACGCGCAGCCAGCCCATGCCGTCCAGGACCTTCGACAGGGTCCAGCAGGGCAGGAAACCCAGGACCCAGAAGAAGAGCATGGCGCCCAGGAAGTTGCCGATCGGGTTGATGATCGCAATGCCGTCAGCATTGTTGCCGAACCAGCCCATGGCTTCGCCAGCCACGTTGGAGGGATAACCCCACAGCATGAACCCGGCGATGACGGTGCCGGCGAAACCGGCATAGCCATGTACCGCGACGGCGCCGACCGCATCGTCGATCTTGAACCTGCGTTCGACCCAGTAGTGCATCTTGTAGGCGATCCACACACCGACCATGGCGATAATCATGGCTTCGACCGGATGATAGAGATCGTTGCCCGAAGAAGCGGTGATGATACCGGCCAGACCGCCCGAATAACTCCAGAACGGATCGCCCTTGGAGAGCACATAGCCCGCCAGCAGGCCGCCCGAGAGCGACATCAGGAAGTTGAAGGTGATCGCCGAGAGCGATGTCGGAGTGAGATAGATGTTGGTTGCCGTGAAGAAGGCTTCGCCTTCCGCACCCAGCACGCCCGACGTGTAGTCGATGATCGGGATGTTGCAGGCCGCGTAGAAACCCCAGAAGCCCGTGTAGATCAGGAACAGACCGACGGTCACGAACCAGGGATTGTTCTGGGGAATGTCGCGCGGCGTGCCGTCCGTGGCGAACTTGCCCAGACGCGGTCCCAGGACCACCAGCACGCCCAAGGCGGAACCGCCGGCGATGCCGTGCACGACCGAAGAGGCGTAGGCGTCGTGGAAGCCCCACAACTGCACCATCCAGCCGTTCCAGCTCCAGCCCCATGCTGCGTCCAGGATCCATGTGCACGAACCCACAAGAACCACGAGAATCAGGAAAGCCTGGGTCTTGATGCGTTCGATGACCGCACCGGAGATGATCGACGCCGTCGTCCAGGAAAACAGCAGGAACGCCGCCCAGAACACGCCGTTGATCCGGGCCCAATTCATGGGGTCTTCGGCTGTCAGACTTTCGGTCTGCACGGTTACCGAGCCACCCATATGCGTGCCCATCAGTTCCGACCACGGAACCGCCCAAGGAGCGGCCAGCAGTTCCAAACTGATCAGCGGGAAATGCGGAAAGGCGAAATAGATCCACCACCCAAAGAAGAAGAATGTGATGGTGACCAGCGGGATCAGCATCGTGTTCTTCATCAGGGTGTGCTGGATGTTCTTGCGGCGCGACGCACCGACTTCGTAAACACAGAAGCCCACATGGATCAGGAACATTATGACGACGGTGACCCAGTAGTAGAATTCCGTGAAGATAATCGTAAGGGCACCCAGGCCATCGGACATCTTCAAATCCCCCTATAGCTGTTGTTCAACCCTCCCGCCGCGCAGGTGTGTCCCGCCTGCTGCGACGCCACCGAGGATTGTAGGGCCTTTCTTCCGGACTTGGAACACCTTTCTTTCGGACTTGGAACAAGAGTTTCCAAGCATAGATTTGGCTATCCCCACGCCAGTTATGGCAGAATTCCCTCATGACAGACGAACGTGACACCGGTCCGGAAGCCCTGCGCGACAAGTTCATGGCCTGGCAGTGCCTTGTCCGCCAGCACGCCATGCGCCGTGACGGCGGCAGACCCTCCGACGGCATGGAACCTCTTGTGGTCATGCCCGACGGCCGGAAACTGGGCCATATCCGCACGGTGATCGCCGAACGCGAACCCGATGCCACCACGGCGCAGTTCCGTCATACCGTGCGGCGCACCAACGACCCCAGGGAGCGGTTCGACAAGGGGCTGCAGTTTCTCTCGTCAGCCTATTTTCAGAAATCGCGAGAATTCGAGCCGCGGCTCTTTGCCATGTTCGCGCCGGACTCACCGGGCGCCCAGGCACTGCTGGAGGCCGGCGACTGTGTCCTGTTGTTTTCGCAGTACAATCAGGAATACCGCCTTCCCTGCCGGGTGAGCGAACTCGATCCCTCAGACCGCTTTGCCGAGGCCCTGTACTGGCACAACGCCCTCTTCAATCCCGCGTTGCCGCCCTGCAGCCGGCGTCTGGCCTTCGATCCCGACTGGAGCCATGGGACTTCGCGAACAGACTGAAGGTGACCTCCAATCCGCCGGAGCACCTGCGGCTGAAACCCTGCAGCACGTGTTCGTCGAAATAGGCGCTGTTGGCGGTCGACCATTCGGCATTGGCGAGCGTTTCGTTGTCGTCCCGGTCGATCGCCGGGGCATCGTTGAAGGCGTTCTCCTCCATACGCAGAACAATCGTGTCGCCGGTTTCCATCAGGCCTATATGGGAAACTAGGACATGCGTTACCTGTTGCCCGTCGCCCGGCTACAAACCACCACGGCCTCGACCTCGCCCAGAACCTCATCGTTGTGGTTGCGCAGGTTCTTGCCGATCAGGTCCTCGCAGGCATCCTCGTCGCCATGGTGGGCAAAGATATAGTCCGCGTCCCGCAACTCGCGCACGTCCTGGCTGCCCACACTGCGCATGCCCAGGGTCAGTTCACCCTCGGGTGCCATGTCGGCATTGAGCTCTTCGACGTCGTCGCGGCAGTCGTCCAGGGCGCTGCCCGTCAGCAGGACGGTGGCCACGGCGGTGATCAGGAGTTTGCGGTGCATCTCGTGTTCCTCGTGTGGTGGCGCGCATCGCGGCACGATGCGATGTCTTCCACGGATAACCAGAACCGGAGACTCTTGTTCTCTGACGGCTGCCCGGCGTCGCCGATTGCGGTCAGGTCTCGGTAACGCGGCGCATCAGTCCGATCAGCGCGGATTTGGCCTCGAAACCGATGCCGGACGCGTCGGGCAGGCCGACATGACCGTCTTCGACGGCGATCCCGTCGGCAAAGCCGCCGAACGGATGGAAGACATCGGGATAGGATTCGCTGCCGCCCAATCCCGGCCCCGCCGCGAGGTTGAGCGACATCTGGTGCCCGCCATGGGGAATGACGCTGTTCGGCGCAAAGCCGTGATCGGGCAGAAGCGCCAGGGTGCGCAGAAGATATTCGACCAGTCCGTAGGAAAGCGCGCAGTCGAACTGCAGGACGTCCCGGTCCGGACGCATGCCGCCGTGGCGCAGCAGGTTGCGTGCATCCTGGTGCGAAAAGAGATTTTCTCCCGTCGCCATCGCCCCGTCGTAGTACCGTGCCAGTTCGGCCTGCAGCGCATAGTCCAGCGGATCACCCGGCTCCTCGTACCAGCGCAAGCCGTACCCCGCGATGGCCTCGCCGAAGGTGATCGCCTGCTCCAGATCGAAGCGGCCTTTGGCATCGACCGCCAGACGGCAGCCGTCACCGTCCAGAACCTTCAGCACCGCTTCGATGCGGCGCAGATCCTCGGCCAGGGGAGCGCCGCCGACCTTGATCTTGACCACGCCGTAGCCCTGATCGAGATAGCTCCGCATCTCATCCTGGAGCGCGCGGTTGTCCTTGCTTGGGTGATAGTACCCGCCCGCTGCATGGACATAGACCCGGTCCTGCGTTCTGCCGCCACGGTAGCGATCGGCCAGCAGTTGGTAGAGCGGTACGCGCGCGATTTTCGCACAGGCGTCCCACAACGCCATGTCGAGCACGCCGATGGCGACCGAGCGCTCGCCGTGGCCGCCCGGTTTCTCGCTGGCGAACATCAGGTCCCATGCCTTGTGGGGATCAAGGCCGCCCTCGCCGCCATAGGCCTCTGGAGAAGCCTCAATCAGGCGCGGAATGAAGCGTTCGTCCAGAAGGGCCTTGCATCCGTATCGTCCATTGGAATTGAAGCCGTAGCCGATAACCGGTCTGCCTTCGCGCACGACATCGGTGATTACCGCCACGACGCTCGCCGTCATCTTCGAGAAGTCGATATAGGCATTGGCGATGTCCTAGGCGATCGGCGCGGTGGCGTTGCGTTTCATCGCTGCGTTCCTTCAGGGCTCGATCCGGGCGGTCACGATGGTCAAAAAAGGGCCCGCGCCAAATTCGGCGCGGGCCCTGCGTTACGGTCGCGATGACGCGGATCAGAACTTGCGGTAGGCTCGGTTCAGATCGCGCATCGGATGACGGTCCGACATCTGGAACTTGATCAGCAGTTCACGCGCGATCATGTCGCGATCCTGCTGGTTGTCCGGCAGCTTCATGGACTTCGGAATACGGATCCAGCCGTTGGCGTTGCGGTCGAAGACCGCCGCGTTGCCTTCCTCATAACCCATGTGCACGTCCTCAAGCCAGTTGAGGTCGTCCCAGCCCATGGCTTCCATGTACTTGGCCAGGAACGGCGTCAGCCGATCGTAGTCAGGCACCAGGTTGACGTCATAGCGGTAGCCGATGTGCTGGCCGATTTCCTTCTCGCGCGACGTGTCGAGACCGTCGGACTGGAGGAAATAGTCGACATCGCCCGCCTTCGCCCTGCGTGCAGCCTTCTTGGACACTGCGACCTTTTTCTTGGCCGGGGACTTCTTCGCTGCGGCGGCTTTCCTTTTGGCCGCCGGCTTCCTTGCTGCTGCTCTTGCCATGTCAGCTGCTCCCGATCAGAGGTGGTGATAGTCGGCGACGCCGACGGTGTGGTTGGTGCCCGACAGCGGCACACCGGCCATGGCCGATGCTTCCATGGTCAGCGCGGAAAGATCTTCCGGCTCCAGGCTGTGCACGTCGGTCTTGCCGCAGGCGCGCGCCATCATCTGACACTCGATCGCGAGCGTGTGGAGGATGTTGTAGACGCGCTCGGCGGCATCGTCGGGGTTGAGACGCTTGCGCAGTTCCGGATCCTGCGTCGCCACGCCGACCGGGCAGCGGCCTGTGTGGCAATGGTAGCAGTAACCGGCGGGAACACCCATGATGCCTTCGTAATCTGCCTCGGGAATGTCCTTGTTGCAGTTCAGCGCCATCATGGCCGTGGTGCCGATCGCGACGGCGTCCGCACCCAGGGCCAGCGCCTTGGCGAGATCGCCGCCGTTCCTCACGCCACCGGCGTAGACCAGCGAGATTTCCCCGCGTTTGCCAAGATCGTCGATCGCCCGGCGTGCCTGACGGATCGCCGCGATGCCGGGAATGCCGGTTTCTTCGGTGGCAAGATGCGGGCCCGCACCGGTCGAACCTTCCATGCCGTCTATGTAGATGGAATCGGGATCGCACTTCACCGCCATGCGCACGTCGTCATAGACGCGCGCCGCGCCCAGTTTGAGTTGGATCGGGATCTGGTAGTCCGTCGCTTCGCGGATTTCCTGGATCTTCAGCGCCAGATCGTCCGGACCCAGCCAATCGGGATGACGGGCAGGGGAACGCTGGTCGATACCGGCGGGCAGGGAGCGCATTTCAGCGACCTGATCGGTCACCTTCTGGCCCATCAGATGGCCGCCTAGGCCGACCTTGCATCCCTGTCCGATGAAGAACTCGCAGGCATCGGCCAGACGCAGATGGTGCGGGTTGAAGCCGTAGCGCGACTGGATGCACTGGTAGAACCACTTCTCCGAATAGCGCCGCTCGTCGGGGATCATGCCTCCTTCGCCCGAGCAGGTCGCCGTGCCGGCCATCGTGGCGCCGCGTGCAAGCGCCGTCTTGGCTTCATAGGAAAGCGCACCGAAGCTCATGCCCGTGACGTAAATCGGAATATCGAGCTCCAGCGGATGCTTGGCACGGGGACCGATGATGGTCCTGGTGTCGCACTTCTCGCGGTAACCCTCGATCACGAAACGGGTCAGCGTGCCAGGCATGAAGGTGAGGTCGTCCCAGGTTGGGATCTTCTTGAACAGCGCCATGCCGCGCATGCGGTAACGGCCCAGTTCAGCCTTGATGTGGATGTCGTCGATCACCCGGGGCGGGAACATGAAGTTCTGGCCCAGGACATTCGTGTTGCGGCCGTCAGCGGCGCGATCGATGCCGTCTTCTTTCTTCTTCGCCATGTTGGTCTCCAAGTTCTGATCTGCGCCGGCTCTCTCCCCCACCCGACCACCCACGGCAGTATCCTGAATGGGTAGCCGGGTGGGGGCCGGAGCGATGGCGGCGCCTCGCCTTAAAGCACGATCTTCTTTTCGTGGGGCTCGAGATTGTCGTAGTTCCAGAGCTGCTTGCCTGCGACGATCTTGGTCATGTTCTTGGCCCCGTTCGGTGCTTTCAGTCCGTACTGCTTGAGCTTGCGGTCAAGCCAGGCGCAATCGAGTTCGTTCATCTCCGCGGGAACCGCGTCGACGCCCAAATCCTCGATTTTGCCGCCGACATAGATCGTGCCGTCGTACATCGAATCACCCAGGTTCTTGCCGGCATCGCCCAGCACGACCATGCGGCCGCGCTGCATCATGAAGCCGGAGAAGGCGCCCGTGCGTCCGCCCACGATGATCGTGCCGCCCTTCTGGTCGATACCGGTACGTGATCCGACATCGCCCATGCAGACCAGATCGCCGCCACGGATGGCCGCACCGAAGGTCGAACCGGCGTTCTTCTCGATCACCACCGTGCCAGACATCATGTTCTCGGCGCACGACCAGCCCACGCGGCCCGTGATGCGCACGTTCGGACCGTCAATCAGGCCGACGCCGAAATAGCCCAGGCTGCCCTCGAAGGCGAGGTTCAGGCGCTGCAGGATGCCCACACCCAGCGAGTGCTTGGCCAGCGGGTTCTTCACCATGATCGAGCCGTAGCCCTTGGACATCAGCTCGCGGATCTTCATGTTGATCCCGTTGGTGTCCATCTTGCTGGCGTCGAACGCCTTGCGCTTGTTGAAGTCGACGTCGTGCTCCTCGGGATAAAGAAAATTCTCATCCTCGGTGACGTCGAAAAAGCGCTGCTGTGTGCGCCCGGAGAGCTGCTCGGTATGCAGCCCCATGTCATGAGAGCGATGCTCTTTTAGCTTCGCCATACCCGAACCTCCCGATCGTAGGGGTCAATGGTGTCGATTTCCTGGGGCAGGACCTGGCGGATCGCGACTTCCTCGGAAGCCATCGCGACCAGGTCGTCGCTTTCATAGAGAACCATGGGCTTGGCGGCCATGGTGTCCTTGGCCATGCCCAGGCTGTCGGCAGTCGCCACCAGATAGGTGAAGACGCCGTCCAGTTCGTCGACCGAGCGCTTCATGGCCTCCTCGAGGTCGATGCCGTTCTGCATCTTGTCTGCGATGTAGACCGCGATCAGTTCGCTGTCGCAGTTCGACATGAAGCGGAAAGCCTTGCGTTCGAGCTGACGGCGCATGATCCAGTAGTTGGTGAGCTGTCCGTTATGGACGACCGAGATGTCGTGATAGGGATAGGCCCAGTAGGGGTGGGCGGAACGGATGTCGACATCCGATTCCGTGGCCATGCGGGTGTGTCCGATGGCGTGGGTGCCCTTGAAGCCTTTCAGCGAATACTGATCGGACACCACCGTGGCATCGCCAAGATCCTTGATCAGTTCCAGGCCGCTGCCCAGCGAGAGGATCTCGGTCGATTCGACATCCTCGACATAGTCGGCGAGCTTCTTCATGTCGCCGTCGAACTTGATCCGGTAGCGGAAGGCGTATTCGGTTGCTTCCTCGGCCTTCGTGACCTTGACGCCCAGCGATTTCAGGCGGCGGTCCACTTCGGCGCGGCGGTCCTTGATCGTCTGATGGATCTCGAAACCCTTCCGGGCATCTTCCTGTTCGGCGACCTTGAAACGCAGGACGTATTCCTTCTTCTCGGGCACGCCGTAGATGGCGAAACCGGTCGAGTCCGGGCCACGGTGCTTGAGAGACTGCAGCATCGCAGTCATTTCCGACCCGATGTCCGAGGCTCCCTTGCGATGGATAATACCAGCGATGCCACACATGGCGTTGGTTCTCCTTGAGTTTGGACAAAAAAAGGGCGGCGGTCGCAGCGGGCCGCCGCCGTCTGTTAACGCCCGATCAGGGCAGGCAATCCCAGTAGCTCTCCAGGTCCCACTCGGTGACGGTGGCCATGAAGTTTTCCCACTCGTTCGTCTTGTAGTGCTTGAAGACACGGTACATGTCGCCGGGCATCGCCTTCTTGATGACTTCGTCCTCGTCAAGTTTCTCCAGGGCGTCGCCCAGTGACATCGGCAGCTTCTTGACCAGCTTGCCCTCTTCCATGGCCTGGTAGATGTTGCGCTCCTCAGGCTCGCCCGGATCCAGCTTGTCGGAGACGCCGTGGTCGAACGCCTGGATGATGGCGTTGGCCATCAGGTAGGGGTTCACCATAGAATCCACCGCGCGGTACTCGAAACGGCCCGGCGCGGAGACACGCATGCCGGTGGTGCGGTTCTGATAACCCCAGTCGGCGAAGACTGGCGCCCAGAAGCCCGTGTCCCACAGGCGGCGATAGGAGTTGACGGTCGAGCAGCCGATCGCGGTCAGCGCACCCAGATGGTTCATCACGCCGCCGATGGCCTGCAGGCCGACCTTGCCCGGCCTGCGCAGATCCTTGCCCTCGGGAAGGAAGGTGTTCTTGCCGCCCTTCCTGTACATGAAGTTCTGCGGCATGCCGGCGATGTTTTCCTGCCCAAGCTCGTTCATCTCGTCCTTGCCGCCCTTCCAGAGCGACACGTTGTGATGACAGCCGTTGGCCGACACGCCCATGAAGGGTTTGGCCATGAAACAGGCGATCAAGTTGTTCTCGCGGCCGACCTGCGCGCAGATCTGGCGATAGGTCGCCAGGCGGTCCGCGGTGCGCAGGGCATCGTCGAACTGGAAGTTCAGTTCCAACTGGCCCGGTGCGTCTTCGTGGTCGCCCTGAATCATGTCCAGGCCCATGGCGCGGCTGTATTCAATCACCTTCATGAAGACCGGACGCAGGCTCTCGAACTGGTCGATGTGGTAGCAGTTGGGCTTGGAGAAGCCGCCGTTGGGCATGCCGTCCTCACCCTTCTTCAACCACATCATCTCCGGCTCGGTGCCGTGACGCATGTGCAGGCCCCTGTGCTTCTTCTGGAAGGCGTCATGGGCCCGGCGCAGGTTGCCGCGACAGTCGCCGGTGAAGAAGCCGCCGGGGTTTTTCGGTTCTTCGCGGTTGCGGAAGCAGGTGCAGTAAACGCGCGCCACGCGCTTGTCCCATGGCAACTGCACGAAGGTTTCGGGATCGGGAATGCCGATCAGTTCGGAGGATTCGGGACCGTAACCGATGTAGTCGCCGTAGCGGTCGACATAGAGATTCGCGACCGAACCGTAGACAAGCTGGAAGCCGCGTTCCGCGATGGTCTCCCAGTGATCGGCAGGCACGCCTTTGCCGACGATGCGTCCCGTGACCGAGATGAACTGATAGTAGATATAGTCGATCTTCAGTTCGTTGATCTTCTTGCGCACCTCCTTGACGAGTTTCGCGCGGCCTTCCTGTTCAACGTAGCCTTCAATATCCATCGGCATGGATCATGTCCCTTTCGGAGCTTCCCAAATTGTTTCGTCAAGGACGGCAGAGAGCGTCCCCACCGCTCGCCTTGATGCTGAGATGTGGCGCGCGTCGCTGACTTGAGTCAACGCGCGCTCCCGTGGCTCAACTCCACGGGAACGGGCTGTGCGAAACGGGATGGAGATTTCCTTCCGCGTAACGCGAAAAACGGAACGGCTCGAGCAGGGCGCTTTTCTCGCCTGCGACCTCGCCTGCGACCAGCTTGCCAACGCCGATCATCTTGTAGCCGTGGTTCGAGTCGGCGATGAAATGCACGTTTTCGCAAAACGTATCGATCACCGGGAAGCTGTCGGGCGTGAAGCAGCCCAGACCGCCCGAAGGCTCCTTCTTCCACTTGCCGATCTGGCCGGAAAAACGCTCCTGGCAGAACGCCAGGGCCGAACACCACATGTGCGCGAATTCGTCGTCGACGATGAAGTCCGGTGAGTCGGGACCGTAAGGGTCCAGCGCAACTTCATCGACCGGGGTTTCCACGACATAGGGCATGGCCCCGCCCTGAATACCGGCGAAGTTGAAATCGGGCTTGTAGTAGATGCCCCAGAGCTTGTCGGTGATCAGCGATCCGTCGACGTCGGAATAGAGCGGCGCGTCGGTATCGACATGGATGACCGGCGGCATCTTGCCGTCGTTGGTCTTCTGCATCTCGGGATCCACTCCTAGCGTGCCTTCTTCCAGGCACCAGTAGCGCCAAGTGTCGATGCCTTCGTGGATCTCGCCGTCGCGGCCCTTGATGTAAACCTGCTTGGGCAGTTCCAGCATGTTCCACAGCTTGCTCGCCCAGGGCCCGACGGCGACCACGACCATCTCGGTGTCGATGTCGCCCATGTCGGTCTTGACCTTGGAAACCGCTTCGCCGGATTTCCCGAAGCCCGTCACGGTGCAGCCGGTCAGGATGCGCACGCCTTCGCCCTCGGCCTTGCCGGCAAGGCCGTAGATCGAGGCAGTGTTGTTGGCATAACCGCCCCTCTTCTCGTGCAGGACGGAGGTGATGCCCTTGGCGCGCCAGTCGCTGAACATGCCCTTCATGTAGGTCATGCAGTCGTCTTCGCCTTCGATGAAGTCCGACTCGTAGCCGATCGCCTTCTGCTGGCCATGGATCGACGCAACGTCCTCGTGCATCGCTTCCGGGCTGATCTGCATGTAGCCGACGGGATGATAGTTGTAGGCCTTGGCGTCGCTTTCCCAGACCTCGACCGAATGGGCCATCAGTTCGCGCATGGCGGGCTGGTAGTAGTTGTTGCGCACCACCCCGCAGGCGATGCCGCTGGCGCCGGCGGCGATGCCGGTCTTGTCGATGACCAGGATATCCTCGCCCGAGCCCTTGCCGCGGGCCTTGAGTTCAAGGGCGAGATGGTATGCCGTGCTCAGGCCGTTAATGCCTGCGCCGATGATCGTGTACTTGGTTTGGGTCGGGAAGGCCATGGTCCTCGTCGTTCCTCCTTAAAGCACGTTGCCGAGTTGCGCGTGGCCCCAATTGGTTCAGCGGACGGAATCGCCCGGAAACCTTGACCGTGCTTGACGCGGGCGCTATTTGGTCCGACCATGTGCTGTGCCAATTCTGGCCCAATCGAACCAATTCGCGGGTAGCTAAATCCCGCTGGAAGATGATGTCAAGCGAAAGCGCCACAGGTTCAGGAACGCGGGTAAGGGAACGGGGCGATGCGCTGCGCAACCTGCCCGTGCCCAACGCCAAGAGTGCCGCGGCCATTGCCACGCAGTTGCGTCAGGCGATTCTCGACGGTGTCTATGTCGACGACGAACGTCTCCCCGCCGAACGGCAGCTCGCGACCGCACTGGGCAGTTCGCGCACGACGGTGCGTGAGGCGCTGCGCATCCTCGAACACGGCAAGTTGGTCAGCCGGCGCGTCGGCAGCGGAACGTTCGTCACCTTCCGCCCGGAAGCCGCCGAGGAGGATGTCGCGGAAATCACCAGTCCGCTGGAACTGGTCGAGGTCCGTATCGCCGTGGAACCGCACATGGTGCGCCTTGCGACCCTGCACGCGACCCTGCGCGATCTCGACCAGATCGGGCAGGCGCTCAAGGCGCTGGAAGGTACCGACGTCAATGCCGAGGCTTTCACGCGCCACGACCGCACGTTCCACCAGGCCATCGCGGACGCCACGAGCAACCCGCTGATGATTTCGCTCTACCGCCAGATCAACTACGTGCGCGGCCATCGCCAGTGGAACGCCATGAAGGACAAGGTGCTGACGGCTGATTCGATGGATGCCTACAACCGCCAGCACCGTGCGCTTTACGATGCCCTGCGCGCCCGGGACGCCGATCAGGCCGTGGCCATCGTCAACGCGCATCTTGCCTCGGCGCGCCAGCAGCTTTCGGCAGCCTGAGCCGGTCCCTCCTTTCGGGGTGACCGCGCTATCAACATCTTCTGTGGACAAATCTGTCGACAAAGCCTGTTCAGCCTTGTCTGGTCCGCAGGAAACCGCGCCCCCACATCGGATTGCACAATAATTTGGCAGAATTGCCAATACATTGATTTGTCTGCGTTTTGTTCGGTGTGATCGTGACAACACTGCAACATATTCGCAATTGCCCGGTTGACGGGGATTCACGTTTGCGGGCCGATTCCGGCTGTGCACAAGCAGGTGCACCGAAGCGGCCAAGGCGCGGGTTTCCGCGCTTTCCCGGAAACGCCGATCCGATCTGCCCTCACGGCGCGATTCGCAATCTGAACGTACCGCTACGAGCGCACGATCTCAACGCCTGACGCCCGGGCCTCGGCGATGGCATCGGGTTTGGACACGCGTATGCGCACCTTGCGTACGCGCCTGTCCGCCAGGCACGCATCGGCCAGGGCTTCGGCAAAGGTCTCAACCAGTTCGATATGGCCGGCTTCGACCAGCCGCTTGGCATGTTCGACCGGCGCGCGATAGTCATAGACAGACGCAATGTCACCTGCGACGGGCGTGCCCGTATCGACCTCGAATTCCATGTCGACGATCAGCGGCTGACGTTGACCCTGCTCGCGCTCGAGGATGCCGATCGAGGCGTCCAGTTCGAGTCTTTCGACGAAGACCTTGCCCCAGCTCATACCTGACCCGGCTTCAGCGGATAGCCGCCGTCTGGATGCAGCCAGCCCAGATTCTGGCCGGCTTCGAGATAAAGGATCTGTCCGGTCATGGCGGGTGCGGAAAGAAGGAAGCGCAGGGCATCGCAGATCTCATCCGGCGAGGTTCCCCTGCGCAGCGGATAACCGTCTGTCCATCGCGCCATGCCTGCCTGGTCGCTGCCATGTTCGGGCAACGCCATGCCCGGACCGATGCCGTTGACCCGGATGGCAGGCGCAAGTTCCAGCGCCCAGGTGCGGGTCATGGCCGCCAGGGCGACCTTCGAGGCGGTGTAGGACATGTAGTTGGGGGTCAGGTTGTCGACCCGCTGGTCCAGGAGGTTGACCACGTTGCCGTGCGCGCCTTCCGGGAACTGCCGGACAAAGGCCTGGGTCAGCAGCATCGGTGCAATCAGGTTGATATCCAGATTGGTGGCGATGGTGCGCCTGCCGGCCGTGCGGATGCCGTCGTGTTCAAAGACGCCCGCGTTGTTGACCAGCAGGGTCAGGGGACCGAACGCCGCGCCGGCGGATTCCACGAGAAGCGCCGGCGCTTCGGGGTCGGAAAGATCGGCCTGGATGGCGGTTGCTCTGCCGCCGGACCTGCAGACCTTCCCGGCCTCGGCTTCCGCTGCATGGAGGGAACCGTTGGCATGGAAGACGACCGGCCAGCCGTCCCGGGCCAGGCCCTGCGCCATGGCGAGCCCCAGACGCCGTCCCGCACCGGTGACCAGAGCAACGCCCGGCTCTGCCGCAGTCTCAGTCAAGACGGAGCTGCCGCGTCACGCCGCGGAAATGGCGGTTTTCCAGAGGATGGCGCTGAACTTCTGCCTGCATGGAGACGTGCCTGTCGGATGCTTCATGGAACTTTCGTGGAACCGTGCCGTTGATCAACCAGGGTCATTGCCGGTCATTGCCATGATAGCCAGAAGGAATCACAGAACCGAAGGGCGAACATCATGGATAGCCGGGAATTTTACAAGGGCGAGGTCGATGAGTGGCGCTGGCGCCGTCACGGCGAAATCGTCGGCGCTTCCATCATACAGGCTTGATATTTTTGAGGGTTTTGGTATACGAATAAGCTTTCCTAAGATGAAATGAACAAAAAAAGAGATGTGTTATGAGAAAATGGGTTTTGTTTGTTTTTATCTTGTTGTTCGGCACCTTTATCAGCGCCGAATACTATCAAGCCAGCGCCAACTACTATAAAAGGGGAAACCAAGTTTGTAGTGATTTTTCAGGGGCTGAACGCGATTACAGGGCTGACCCGGAACATGTTGCAACACAAGTATTATACGCCAGTTGCTTAGTGATTAAAGGGAAGGACACCGAAGGCCTAACCCGCCTGCACCGGATAGCGGACAATAACAATCATGTCGACGCCGCTTTTTTTATTGCCGAGTATCTTATGAGCGGGGGGACTTTTTCAGATTATATAGATGAGAGCAATTATGATAAAGCCCTTAAAGCTTATTTTAAGGTGTTGGCTTTCATCAATGCTGATCCCTCTTACCCGTCTAACGGCAGATGGGTTTATGAGCTGTCCAGTCAGATAGAGTTGCATTCCTATTACTATGTGCCGCTTATTTACATGGAAAAATTTTACTCAGGGCTCTATGGGAGTTACAATCAAAAGCTTTCACAGTCCCCCAGCTATACAGGGGACTGGCTTGTGGAGTATTACACGGAACACAACCTTTACACACAGGACAATTTGAGGCGGGTTATAGAGAATGCCGGCCGTTGCTCATTTCTTCCTCGCAAAGGACATTTTAAACCTCCTCTTCATTCCGCAATCACCAAGTCCTGCCGGCTGTTAAAAGAATTAGCGGAAGCGCTTCTTCCGATGGAGCGGGAAAGACTGATTTTGTTGGAAGCCTGCCCGGATATATCAGAAGAATCCAACAAATGCCCGGAATACTATGCCCTGAGTAACAGGATGGGTGACATAATACTTCAAAACATGGATGAAAGACATGAATTATTTAGAAGTATCAACCTGATGTAAGCCCATGATGCGGCGGCAGGGCCGAAAGAGGTGTATTATGCAAAAATGGGTTTTTATTGTTTTGGTCTTTACTAAAAATAAAGGATAAAGATTGAGATATTCAAAGTTTAAAAAAGGATGTTTCTTCTTTAAAAACAGATATTGCCATTCTAAAAGACACGCAGGTTAATATGATAGAAGATATTTCTATTGAATTATTCAACTCTAAATGAGGGTTTTGGTATATAAATAAGCTAGCGGTCTTGAAATGAAACGACCAACAAAGGTCCCGCGCGCACGCTCCAGCGCCTCCTCGACTTCGCCCTCGGGCGATACGTGTGCGCCATCCTCTGCCGGATACTTCCGGCAGGATGTCGGCCACGGTGATGTGGCACCAGGCCTCCTGCATGGTCGCAGCCTCGCCAACGCCGTGATGCAGCAGCATGGAGGGGCGGCCGCGCGCCGTGGTCTTGGGTCCGCCCACCAGCACGACCGGGGCACCTTTTCGGCATGGGCGCCGCGGCCACCGCGTTCATCGCGCTGAACCCGCCCACGCCCCAGGTCACGCAGACACAACCCAACCCGTCCACCCGGGCACAGGAATCGGCCGTGTAACCGGCGTTTGGTTCATTGCAGGTTCCGACGGGATCCAGCACGCTCTCGACGATGCGGTCCATGAAGGTCAGCAAATAATCGCCCGGCACGCCGAAGACATGCCCCAGCCGCCTGTTGGAGACGTGTGAGCAGATAGGTCGAGACGGTCGAGGTGCCCATGGTGTTCTCCAACGGACGATGGAATGTCTGGGCCGCTATGCCCACCGGCGTTTCTTCACCTTGCGCCGGGCCCTGCGTTCCATGGCGGCTTCTTTCGGGTCGGTCTTGAGCCCCAGGTCCATGGCTTCCAGGCGGCGGATTTCGTCGCGCAGGCGCGCGGCTTCCTCGAATTCCAGATCGGCGGCGGCCGTCTTCATGCGGCTTTCCAGATCGGCCATGCGCTCTTCGAGCGTCATGTCGCCGCCTTCGCCGCTGATACCCAGATCGACGGTGACGTAATCGGCTTCATAGACCGTCTGCATGACGTCGGAGATGCCGTGCTTGATCGATTCGGGCGTCACGCCGTTCTCTTCGTTCCAGGTGGTCTGCTTGGCGCGGCGGCGGTTGGTTTCCTCGATCGCCCTTTCCAGCGATTCGGTCATGTGGTCGGCATAGAGCAGCACGCGGCCGTCCACGTTGCGCGCGGCGCGCCCGATGGTCTGGATCAGCGAGGTCTCGGAACGCAGGAAACCTTCCTTGTCGGCGTCCAGGATGGCGACCAGCGCGCATTCGGGAATGTCCAGACCCTCGCGCAGCAGGTTGATGCCGATCAACACGTCGAACACGCCCAGGCGCAGGTCGCGGATGATCTCGACGCGCTCCAGCGTGTCGATGTCCGAGTGTAGATAGCGCACGCGCAGGCCCGATTCCGTCAGGTATTCGGTCAGCGCCTCGGCCATGCGTTTGGTCAGCGTGGTGACCAGCACACGCTGGCCCCTGGCGGCGACCTCGCGGCATTCGGCCATCAGGTCGTCGACCTGGGTCGACGCCGGCCGGATGATGCAGGGCGGGTCGATCAGGCCGGTGGGACGGATGATCTGCTCGGTGAAGACGCCGCCGGTCCGCTGCATCTCCCAGCCGCCCGGCGTGGCCGAGACGAAGATCGACTGGGGCCGCATGGCATCCCATTCCTCGAACTTCAACGGGCGGTTGTCGACGCAGCTGGTCAGACGGAAGCCGAACTCGGCCAGCGTCGACTTGCGGTTGAAGTCGCCCTTGAACATGCCACCCACCTGCGGGACCGCCACATGGCTCTCGTCGACGAACATGATGGCGTTCTCGGGCAGATATTCCATCAGGGTGGGCGGCGGTTCGCCGGGCTGGCGTCCGGTCAGGAAGCGGGAATAGTTCTCGATGCCCGCGCAGATGCCGGTCGCCTCCATCATCTCGATGTCGAAGGTGCAGCGCTGCTCCAGACGCTCGGCTTCGAGATAACGGCCCTGGTCGCGGAAATGCTCCAGGCGTTCCTTCAGCTCGATCTTGATCGCCTTCGCCGCCTGGTGGAGCGTCGGCTTGGGCACGATGTGATGGCTGTTGGGGTAGACCGAAACCTTTTTCAACTCGCCCAAACGTTCGCCGGTCAGCGGATCGAACTCGGTGATCTCCTCGATCTCGTCGCCGAACAGGTTGATGCGCCAGGCGCCGTCCTCCAGATGGCTCGGGAACACTTCAATGGAATCGCCGCGCACGCGGAACGCGCCACGCTGGAAATTCCCGTCGTTGCGCCGGTACTGCATGTCGACCAAGCGGCGCATCAGTTCTTCGCGCTCGATCACCATGCCGTTTTCCAGTGCGGTGGTCATCGCCGAGTAGCTTTCCACATCGCCAATGCCGTAGATGCAGGAAACGCTGGCGATGATGATCGTGTCGTCGCGTTCCAGGATCGCGCGGGTCGCGGAATGACGCATGCGGTCGATCTGTTCGTTGCGGCTCGATTCCTTCTCTATGTAGGTGTCGGTGCGTGCGACGTAGGCTTCCGGCTGGTAGTAGTCGTAGTACGAGACGAAGTATTCGACCGCATTGTCGGGGAAGAACCCCTTGAACTCGCCATAGAGCTGCGCGGCCAGCGTCTTGTTGGGTGCGAGCACCAGGGCGGGACGGCCCATGCGCTGGATCGTTTGGGCCATGGTATAGGTCTTGCCCGATCCGGTGACGCCCAGCAGCACCTGATCGCGCTCGCCCGCCACCAGGCCGTTCACCAACTCCTCGATCGCCGCGGGCTGATCGCCCCGGGGCTCGAAGCTGGAGACCAGCTTGAACGGCGACGGCGTGATCGGCGCGGTCGGATCGTTGCGTAGTTCCTGGGCGAGCGTCATGATCGCATGAATGTAAGGGCTGGACCGGTCATTCGCCACCGGCCAGAGCAAGATTCACAATTCGTCATGCACATGACGGCGCGGGCCTCCAAGCCATCGTATGGTCGCTCGATGAGGGGATTAGGTGGATTACCGAATACCGGCATGGCCGCAACGTTGCGGTGCTGTCTGTGTGGCCGTGCTTCCGCTGGCGATTGCGGCGGGTTCATCGGTCGCCACTGCCGAGGAAACCGGCGGCTGATGGCTGCTCGATTCCAGGTCCTGGGGCCGACAGGACCACGGAGACTCCCTATGCCATAGCGGTATTCGGGGGCAGGGGAACCGAGCGTAATCTCAGCGACACGATCGAGAATTTCCACAACTTCGACGGATCCTCGGACCGCATGGTCGCGGTTTCGGGGACTCGCCAATTGGCGTGGTTTCGAGATCAGTTCAGCATGGAGGGTGAGTTCATGTATGCCTAAACCACTGTGGGCGCGAGGAGTACCACGAAATCGGTGCGGCATTGTGTGCCCGCCGGTACGACGATCTCAGAACGACCTTCGTGGTGGGACCGGGATCCAGCTACACGTCGGTCTATCCGGCACTCGAGTTGCAAGATGGTTCGAACAACCGGTCGCGCACACTCAACCAGTTCAATCTGGAGATGACCCTTGCCATGCCCCGCTGTCCCACGACGTCGCTGATGGAGCGTTTGCAGCACCGTTCGGGCATTTTCGGCACCGTTGGAGGCGTTTACGATGCTTCGAATTTCCTGACCGTGGGAGTGCGTCAGGACTTCTGAAAACGGACCGGTTGCGGGGGCGGAGAGCCCCGGACGCTTGCGGAACGGGGATCGTGATTCTATCACTCGCCCGCAATCCCGCACCGCCCATTCGCACGGTTCACAGCCATGGATTTCGCGCTTTCCGAAGAACAGAACCTGATAGTTGAAACGGTGCGCCGCTTCGTCGCAGAAGAACTGGCTCCCTACGAGAACGAGGTCGAGAGTTCGGATGCCGTGCGGCCCGAATTGATCGAGCAGATACACAAGCGCGCCATCGAACAGGGGCTTTATGCCGCCAACATGCCCGAGGAACTGGGCGGCGGCGGTCTGGATGCGCTGACCATGGCGTTGATGGAAATCGAGCTGGGGCGCACGTCCTTCGCCCTGCAATACGCCGTGGCGCGGCCCTCCAACGTCCTGCGCGCCTGCAAGGGCGATCAGATCGAGAAATACCTCCTTCCCACCGTGCGCGGCGAGCGCGTCGAGTGCCTGGCGATGACCGAACCGGGTGCGGGTTCGGACCTGCGCTCCATGAAGACGCGCGCGGTGCGCGATGGCGAACGTTTCGTCGTCAACGGCACGAAGCACTTCATCACCTATGCCGACGTCGCCGACTACGCGATCCTGTTCGCGGCCTCGGGCGAGACCGAAACGCCGCGCGGCCCGTGTAAGCTCATCACCAGTTTTCTGGTCGACAAGGGGATCCCCGGGTTCGAGGTGCGCCTGGGTTCCGAAAGCGTTTCCCATCGTGGCCTGCAGCACTGTGAGCTGGTGTTCGACAACTGTCGCCTGCACGAAAGCCACATCCTGGGCGAGGAGCACAAGGGCTTCGATGTCGCTAACAAGTGGCTCGGCACGACGCGCCTGACCGTCGCTGCGCATTGCATCGGGCGTGCGCGCAGGGTGCTGGAGCTTGCGGCCGAATGGGCGGGAACGCGCCAGCAGTTCGGCCAGACCATCGGAAAGTTTCAGGGCACCTCGTTCAAGTTGGCCGATATGGCCACCGAGCTGGAGGCAGCAAAACTTCTGGTGCTGCGCGCCGCGGACCTCGAGGCGCACGGTGCCGCCCAGGACCAGGACTTCGCCATGGCCAAGCTTTACGCCACCGAGATGTTGGGGCGGGTCACCGATCACGCCGTGCAGATTTACGGCGGCATGGGTCTGATGAAGGAACTGCCGATCGAACGTTTCTGGCGCGACGCCCGCGTTGAACGCATCTGGGACGGCACCAGCGAAATCCAGCGCCACATTATTTCACGGTCGTTGCTGCGGCCTTACGAGAACTAGTTGGCTGTCGCGGCCCGGTCGAGCAAACGGCTGCTCCAGGCGGTCGTGGCGCTTTTGGGTCTCGTGTCCGTTCTTACGGGTGGCGCCGATGCCCTGCTTGGTCCGGATGCGGTCGTCCGTTTGGCGCCCTGGCCGGTCGATCTCGATAGCCATTTCCGCTATCTCTCGGGCCTCTTTCTGGCCTTGGGGCTGGTGTTTTACGCCACCATCCCGGCAATCGAGAACAAGACATATCTGTTTCGCACGCTCGCAGCGATGGTGGTTGCTGGCGGTCTTGCGCGGCTGCTTCCCCTTCTGGCAGGTTTGATCCTGGAACTGATCGTGGTACCGCTTCTCGTGCTGTGGCAGGCGCGCATCGCGCGCCGCGGCCTCGAACTCGACGGATGAACCCGGAATTCAATGCGCGCCCCGCCTGTGTGCCGGGCGCGCGACGACACAGGAGAAAAACATGGGCGATATGGTGACGATCACAAAGGACGGTCCGGTCCGCGAGATTCTATTCGACCGGCCCAAGGCGAATGCCATCAGCGTGGCCGCCAGCAAGGCGCTGTCGGATGCCTTCGTCGCGTTTCGTGACGATCCCAGGGCTTCGGTCGCCATCATCACCGGCGGTGGCGAGAAGTTCTTCTCGGCCGGTTGGGATCTCAAGGCTGCCGCGGCGGGCGAAGAGACGACCGACGCATCGTCCGGCGAGGCCGAAGGCGGCTTTGCCGGTCTCACCGAGCTCTGGAGCCTGGACAAGCCGGTCATCGCCGCGGTCAACGGTTATGCCGCCGGCGGGGGTTTTGAACTGGCGCTGGCGGCCGATGTCATCATCGCTGCGGAGAATGCGCAGTTCTGGCTGCCCGAGGCCCAGCTCGGCATTCTCCCCGACGGCGGCGGCGTGGTGCGTCTCCAGCGCCGCATCCCGAAATCCGTCGCGGTCGAGATGATGATGACAGGCCGTCGCATGATGCCCGATGAAGGCGTGCGCTGGGGCCTGATCAGTCGCGTGGTGCCCCAGGCCGAGCTCCTCGCGACCGCGCGCGAGGTCGCCCACGCCATGGCCAAGAGCGCGCCGCTCTCGCTGCGCGCCGTGAAAGCCATCGTGAACGAGACCGAAGGCATGTCGGTCGAGGAAGCCTATGCCCACATGCGGTCGGGCAAGATTCCCCAGTACCGCGCCTGCCTCGATTCCGAGGACGCTAAGGAAGGTCCGGCGAGTTTTGCCGAAAGCCGCGAACCGGTCTGGAAGGGCCGCTAATTTCTGCTCCCGAAGGAGGGTAAACCCATGTCGATCCTTGCCAGCCGCCTTGACCGCATCAAGCCGTCGCCCACCATCGCGGTGACCCAGAAGGCGCGCGATCTCAAGGCCCAGGGACGCGATGTCATCGGCCTTGGCGCGGGCGAGCCCGATTTCGACACGCCCGGGCACATCATCGAAGCGGCCTACAAGGCCATGAAGGACGGCAAGACCCGCTATACGCCCGTTCCCGGTGTTCCCGAGCTGCGTGAGGCAATCTGCGAGAAGTTCAAGCGCGACAACGATCTCACCTACACGCCCGACCAGATCACGGTCGGCTGCGGCGGCAAACAGGTCATCTACAACGCCATGGTCGCCACTCTGGAAGAGGGTGACGAGGTCATCATTCCGGCACCTTACTGGGTGAGCTACACCGACATCGTTCTGCTTTGCGGCGGCAGGCCGGTTGCCGTGCCGTGCGGGCCGGAAAACGGCTTCAAACTGAAGGCCGAGGACCTCGCGGCGGCGATCACGCCCAAGACCAAGTGGCTGATGCTGAACTCGCCGTCCAACCCGACCGGCGCGGCCTATTCCTGGGACGACATGAAGGCGCTTGCCGATGTTCTGGTGCGTCATCCCCATGTCTGGGTTATGCCCGACGATATGTACGAGCATATCGTCTACGACGATTTTCGGTTCTGCACGCCTGCCCAGGTCGAGCCGGCGCTGTGGGAGCGCACGCTCACGACCAACGGCCTCTCCAAGACCTACTGCATGACAGGCTGGCGCGTAGGCTATGCTGCCGGTCCGGATGTACTGATCAAGGCGATGAACAAGGTGCAGTCCCAGTCCAGCACGCACACCAGTTCGGTCAGTCAGTATGCCGCCGTGGCGGCGCTCAACGGCTCACAGGACTTCATCGCCGAACACAACAAGGTCTTTCAGGAACGCCGCGACCTGGTCGTTTCGATGCTGAACCAAGCCAGCGGGCTTTTCTGCCCTACCCCCGAGGGCGCGTTTTACGTCTATCCCTCCTGCGAGGGCGCGATGGGCAAGAAAACGCCGGACGGCAAGGCGCTGGAGAGCGACGAGGATTTCATCACCTATCTGCTTGAAAGCGGAGGTGTGGCGGTCGTGCAGGGTGCGGCCTTCGGCATGTCGCCGTTCTTCCGGGTTTCCTACGCCACCGCGACGTCGACGCTGGAGGAAGCCTGCACGCGCATCCAGCGGGCCTGCGGCGCGCTCGCCTAAAGACCGGTCGCAACTACAGCAGGTTTGCGAGCGGAATGGCCACGAATCAGCTAATGTAGCTCAGTGCGGCGGCCATCAGCCGTCGTGCGTTCGGCTTTCAGTCGGGAAGCCAGACGCATGCCGAGAAAGGCACCGTACGCGATGGCCGGAGCCGCCGGCCCGTCGAACACGACGGCCAGCGTTTTTTCCCGCCACCAGGACGGCGGGATCGCGAGGCCGAGCGGCAGGGAAACCAGCCATGGTGCGGCTGATCCCGGTGCACCATCCATCAGGAACCATCCCACCAGCATGACGTCCAGGCTGTGGGTCAGCGCGCCGTCGCATTCGCCCAGTGTCCGGAAGCACGGCTTGAGAGGGGCAGGGTGTAGCCCAGAGCCAGGACGAAAAACGCGCCCATGCTCACCGCAAGCACCGAGGACTGGTTTGCCGCCAGGACCAGTCCTATACTCAAGAACAGAGCCAGCCCGCCGGTGATCCATGCCGCCCCTTCCAAAGCCCTCTCGCCGGTCACGTCGCGGACCAGCACGCGGGGGCCGCCGTTGAAGGGACCGTAGCTCTCGTTGACGCGGTCGGTTTCACGGTCGAAGCGTTCATTGATGAACACCGCGGCTGCTTCCAGCAGGAACAGGAAGAGATAACCCAACCAGTATTGTCACGCACCGAATGCCTCGCTTCCCATCGCGAGCAGGGCGCCCACGGTATAGGCAGCGCAGGTCATAGGATAGAACTGCAGCCGCAGGGCGGCAAGTCAGGCCACGAGACGTGCGGCGGGGCGCTTTCCGTGGGGATCGCAGCCCGCCAGCGTCAGGCCGTCGGCGCGCGCCTGGGCGATCCACTGTTCGCGCTCGAAGGCGGACGATGTCTTGACCGGGCCGTGCGCGGTGAGTCCGGGTGGGCCAATGCCCGCAAAGCCCAGCGTGGCCCGCGCCATCGTGTTGTGGCCCGGCGCGCGATAGAGCAGGCGTAAACCGGTTTCGGCGTATCCATGGTGGTGATCAGCTGTGCCGTACGGCCCTTGAGCAGGCCCTCGAGTCCCTAGCCTACAACGGCCCCGATGAGCCGCTCGCCGAGCGCTACCACATGGATATCGACCTCCTGATCGCGCTTAATCCGGAGGCGGATTTTCCGCTGGCCGGGACAGAGATCATGATGGTGGATCCCGGAGAAGATCAGAGCGACCGCGCCGTGGTCGCGATCGAGGCGGACAAAGTAACCGGAGCGGTGCTTGCCTATGACGATGTCGGTCTTCTGGTCGCATACAGTGTCAAACTCGTCCCCGCCGCCTCCGAACATGCTTTCGCCAACGCGGTCGACATCATGGAAATCCGTTTTCAGGAGCGCACAGCGATGCCGGTGTCGGAAAAGGAGCCCGAAACCGGCGAGGCGCTGTTTCAGGCGGAGATCCGCAACGCCTCCGGTGCCTATTTCACCATGGTGCTCGGGTCCGGAACGGATGCCATGCACCACGACCACTTTCACTTCGACATGCGTCAGCGCAACAACGACTACCGCATCTGTCAGTGACGCAGGACCGTTCTGCCGGCGGTCATGACACGTTCCTCACGTCCGTTTGACTTGTGATCCCCGCCGATTGGCCCATCTTGGAGGCAGGGATTGGATTAAATCTGGATGGGAGATCCGTATGTTGATCAAGGCACCGCGCTCATGGGAACTGCCTGAGCGTCTGGCGATGCCGGAGTCGGTGTATCTCAACCGCCGGCAACTGGCCAAAGCCATTGCTGCGGGCCCCATCGTTGCCGCCGCGGCATCGGCTCCTCTTTCCGCGGCTTCCGCAGAGGAAGAGGTGATTGAGCAGGTCAATGCTCAGGCTACCGCCGACCCCACGCTCGACCTTTATCCCGCACCTCTCGATGCGGCTTATGCCGACGCCGGTCGGCCGGTAACGCCGGAGGTTTTCAACGCGACCTACAACAATTTCTACGAGTTCGGCAGTCACAAGCAGATCTGGCAGCGCGCCGAGGATCTGCAGCGGCGCCCTTGGGCGGTCACCTTCGACGGCATGGTCGAGGAGGAAAAGACGGTCGATATCGATACCCTCATCCGCGCCATGGCGCTGGAAGAACGCATCTATCGTCATCGCTGCGTCGAGGCCTGGTCGATGGTCATTCCCTGGACCGGGTTCCCCTTGAAGGCGCTGGTGGATTACGCGCGGCCTCTCGGTTCGGCAAGATACGTCGTGATGCAGACCTTCGAGGACCCCGACATTGCGCCAGGCCAGAACCAGTTCTGGTACCCTTGGCCCTACACCGAAGGTGTCGCCATGGCCGAGGCGGAAAACGACCTCGCGTTCATCGTCACGGGCACCTATGGCAAGCCCATGGCCAACCAGTTCGGTGCGCCCCTGCGCCTTCACCTGCCCTGGAAATACGGTTTCAAGTCCGTGAAGTCGATCGTGCGCGTCACCCTGACCGACGAGCGTCCGATCACCTTCTGGGAGGAACTGGTGCCGTCCGAATACGGCTTCTGGGCTAACGTCAATCCGGATGTCTCGCACCCGCGCTGGAGCCAGGCCACGGAACGCGTGCTGGGTACGGACGAACGCATTCCCACTGAAATCTACAACGGCTACGGCGAACAGGTCGCCGACCTCTATGCCGGCATGGAAGGCGAACGCCTGTTCGTATAGGCGCAAGCGCGCTGCGCCGCGCGCGCTTGTTTTGTTTGTTCCCTAAAACGCCGGGCGGGTGCTCCGCGCGCTTGGCTTCCGCGCCTGTCGGTCCGTAAAGGACCTCCCGCCTACAAACCACCGCAACAGGGTGTCATCCCGAAAACCGCGCGACGGTTATCCGGGATCTCGTCGTGACGCGTTTCTGAAGCAACGTGCGGATCGTGATTCCGGCTCTTCGCTGCGCTGCAGTTGGGATGACACAATCGTGGTGGTTGTGATGCCGTTCGGCGACGAGAGCAAAACAGCCGCCGAACGGTGTGACCGTACCGCCGTCGCGCATGCGGCGGAAGTCAAGTGAGCGGAGCGATGAGGCCAAACAAAAAAAGAGGCCGGATCGCGAGATCCGGCCTCAAGTCATCTTGGGGAGGCTTCACGTCTGGGAGACGTTGGGACCCGAAGATCCCGATCCAGGCCTAGCCTGGGCGACACGTTTCGATCAGGGGGCATCCGTCGAAGCGACGACCGCAATATGTGGCGGCCTGCTGTGTCGAAAGAAAAGATAGTGCTTTCGTTAGGCCGCTACCACGTACGGTTTTGCAACCTAGATATGTGCGCCGCGCATAACTCATCACAAGATATTACAAACTGTGACCACATGTCGGGCACGTCACACCATGGATTTCCCGCAACATTCGGGCGTTTTTGCCTTGTTTTCCGGGAGTTGCCCGTAACGCGTTCACCAGAACTCATGACAGATTTGTATGACGCCCCGCGCATTGCAAGCATACGGGTTGTTTTAGAATCTGGTCGCTGCAACTTTTTCGAGAAGAAAGTCGCGAAACGCTGTGATGCGCGCGGAATTCCGCTGCTCTTCGGGATAGACGAAATAGGCTTCCGCCGTGGGCAGCGGCGCTTCTATATCCAGCTTCACCTTTCGCTCGGACCCTTCGATCACGTAATCGGGCAGAATGGCGATTCCCAGACCGCTCTCGACGGCCCGGCGCATGCCCAGCATCGAGTTGGCGGTCAGCGCGGGACGGCGTTGGGGCCGGCCCTCGCCGAAGGCGCGCGGCAGCCAGTCGGGGCTGACCACGCTGCGCAGCGGGCCGTTGTCGTACATGATCATCCGGTGCTTCTCGAGATCATGCAGCGTCGAGGGCGTTCCCCACGCCTTGAGATAGTGCGGCGAGGCATAGAAATGGAAGTGGATCGTCATCAGGTGGCGCTGGATCAGGTCCGGCTGGGTCGGCCGTGACAGGCGGATGCCGACATCGGCCTCGCGCATGGAAAGGTCGAGCTCACCGTCCTCGATGCGCATACTGATCGAGATTTCAGGATAACGATCCATGAAATCGACGATCCTGGGCATCAGCCAGATGATCGAAAAACCGGTTGTCGCGGTGACCGTCAGATGGCCGGCGGGACGGTGTTTGCTGTCGGTCATCTTGGCCTCGGCCATGGCGATCTTGCCATAGACCTCGCGCGCCGTGCGATAGAGCAGGTCGCCCTGCTCTGTTACCAGCAGGCCGCGCGCGTGACGGTGGAACAGGCTCACCTTCAGCGACTCTTCAAGGGCGCTGATCTGCCGGCTCACGGCCGACTGGCTGAGGTTAAGCTGTTCACCGGCCTTGGTGAAGCTGCCCGCCTCGGCGACGTGATAGAAAACACGCAGTCTGTCCCAGTCCATGGCGCATGGTACCGCACGGGGCCTATTCGGCCGCGATGCGTTCTCCACTCTCGAGGGCGGCCAGATATTTCTCGGCTTCCAGGGCGGCCATGCACCCGGTACCGGCGGCGGTCACCGCCTGGCGGTAGATCTTGTCCTGCACGTCGCCCGCGGCGAACACGCCGGGAATGTTGGTCGCCGTGCTGTCATGGGCGGTGATCAGATAGCCTTCGCCGTCCATGTCCAGCACGCCCTTGAAGATTTCCGTGTTGGGCGTGTGGCCGATGGCGATGAAGATGCCGTCCAATGCCAATGCGCTTTCGGTGCCGGTCTTCACGTTGCGCACCTTGATGCCTGTCGCGGACGGCGGCTCTGTGCTTCCAAGCACTTCGTCGAGCACGGTATCCCAGAGGATTTCGACCTTAGGGTGCTTGAACAAGCGGTCCTGCAGGATCTTCTCGGCGCGCAGTTCGTCGCGGCGGTGGATCAGCGTCACCTTGCTGGCGTGGTTGGTGAGATAGAGTGCTTCCTCGACGGCCGTGTTGCCACCGCCGACGACGCAGACTTCCTTCTCTCGGAAGAAGAATCCGTCGCAGGTCGCGCAGGCCGAAACGCCGAATCCCTGGAACCTCTTCTCGCTTTCCAGTCCAAGCCATTTTGCCTGGGCGCCGGTCGAAACGACGAGGCAGTCGGCGGTGTAAACATCGCCGGAATCGCCCACCGCGCGGAACGGGCATTTGCTGAAATCGACCTCGGAAATGAGGTCATGGACCATCTTCGTGCCGACCTTTTCGGCCTGCTCGGTCATCTGTTCCATCAGCCACGGCCCCTGGATCACGTCGGCGAAGCCTGGATAGTTCTCGACATCGGTGGTGATCGTCATCTGTCCGCCCGGCTGGATGCCGTGCACCAGCATCGGTTTCAGACTGGCGCGGGCCGCATAAACTGCGGCCGTCAGTCCGGCTGGCCCCGATCCAAGAATGAGAACATTGGCGTGGTGGGAATCTGGCATGCCCGACGGCTCCGAATGCAGGACGGCGCGAGGCTGTCACAAAGACGATGATCGTCAAGTGTAGGGTTTCACACATCGGCGCGAAAGGGGCCGGGGATAGAAAGCCGTGGACAGCGCGTGCTGCATCTTGGTCTCGGGCGCGAGCTCTGGTACATCTTGTGGATGATGAAATCTCATACACCGTCCGAACCCACCGTTTTCCGTACCGCGAAGTTCCAGATCGGTGACATCGTGCACCACCGGCACTATCCGTTCCGGGGTGTCGTCTATGACGTCGATCCGGCGTTCGCCAACACCGAGGAATGGTGGCAGTCGATCCCCGAGCAGGTGCGGCCCAGCAAGGACCAGCCCTACTACCATCTGCTCGCCGAGAACGATCAGACGACCTATGTCGCCTATGTTTCCGAGCAGAATCTGGTCCTGGACGACATGGGCACCCCGGTCGGCCATCCGGAGGTCTCCTCACTCTTCACCGGCCTGGAGAACGGCCGCTACATCCTGCGCAGCGGCCACGCCAACTGAAGTCGATGCAACGCATCGACTTCAGCCCGAAATATGCAGAGCACAAATCCGGAATCTCGCAGGCAAGTGATGTATTGACGATGCCTCGCCCAACCCCATGGATCGTCGAACTTGCTTCGACGATCCATGCACGAAACCAGTCGATCCGTGCCGCTTCGTCGGTTGAGCACCGGACCCCGACCCTTCGCCGCCATTACACCAACAGTTCGCGCACCCGCTCGGCAACCAGCGCCGTGTCGTCGAGCACGACCGGCTGCCAGGCAAGGTCCGGGTCGGCGTCGAACCGCCGCGTATGGCCGTCGGCTTCCAGAAGGTCGTGGAACGCGCGGAACTTGGCCGAGCCGCCGTCGAGATGGGCGATGAGCACTGGCCTGCCGGTGATGCAGGCTTCGCTCGTCATGTTGACGGAGTCGGAGGTCACGACCACAGCATCGGCAAGCCTCAGCCAGCCGCGATAAGGGTTCGGTCCCGCACCGTCCCAGATCACCGTGCGTTCCGCATCGAGTTCGCTGCGCAGGATTTCGGCGACGTGCGGCGTGGTGCGGCGCGACACCGTCAGCATCAGGCCGCCGGGCAGGGCGGCAAGCTGGCGTCCCAGCCTGCGCGCATTCTCTTCCCCGAAGCGGTACACCCGGTTGGGCCCACCGATCGCCGCAAAGGTCCGCGGCCGGGGAAGGTGCGCCACGCTCCCGGTCCAGGCCGTTGCCTCGGTGTCCAGCAACGCACGGGTCAGGCCATGGATCGACCCCTTGGTCGCGATGACGTTCGCGCCCGAGAGATTGTCGTGGCGCGGTACGACGACTAGGTCGAAGTTGTTGGGTGCGATGCCCGGCTTCTGGATCTGCACGGCGATCGTGCGTCCGCCGGAGGCCCGTCTGATCGCGGCACTGGGCGCCACGGACTTGCGTCCGCTGGCGATCAACAGGCCCGGCCAGGGTGGTACGAGCCTGTCGCCGCGGGAGCTCAACGCCATCAACGGGCAGAGCCACAGGTTCGGCGGCAGCATTCGCCAGGGTTGGCGGGTCGCGATGGTCTTGACGATGGGCTCAAGGCCGAGACGCTGTGCGAGCCCCACACACTGGTTGACGATGCCCGCGGCGCCGTCCGTCACGACCCAGGTCACGGGTCCGGCATGTTGAGACGTCTCTGCCATGAAAGCGTCGTGCGCCGCCCACGCGTCGACGTCAAGAAGCGTGGGTCGCGTAGGACTGCAGCGGCCACACGTCCAGACCGCCGTTGCGCATTGCCACGATGGCTTCCACGATCGCGCGCGCCCCGGCGATGGTCGTCGCATAGGGCACCTTTTTCAGCAGCGTGGTGCGGCGCAGACTGAAGCTGTCGGCTATCGACTTGGCGCCCTCGGTCGTGTTGATCATCAGCGCGATGCGGTCGTCATGCAGCGCATCGACAATGTGGGGCTGGCCCTCCAGCACCTTGTTGATCGTCGTGACCTCCAGGCCCGCCTCACGCATGTTGCGTGCCGTGCCGCGTGTGGCGACCAGATCGAAGCCAAGTTCGATCAGCCGCTGGCCCAGCTTGGCCGCATGCGGCTTGTCGTGCTCGCGCACGGAGATGAAAACCGTGCCCGATTGGGGCAGCGTCTCGCCCGAGGCCAATTGCGCCTTGGCATAGGCGTGGCCGAAATCGCGGTCCAGGCCTATCACCTCGCCGGTCGACTTCATTTCCGGTCCTAGGATGACGTCCACGTTGGGGAAGCGCGCGAAGGGGAACACCGCCTCCTTGACCGCGATGTGCTCGAACTGGGGTGTCTCGAGACCGAAGCTCGCCAGGCTTTCGCCGGCCATGATGCGCGCAGCGATCTTGGCGATGGGAAGCCCGATGGTCTTGGCGACAAAGGGTACCGTGCGGCTGGCGCGTGGATTGACCTCCAGCACGAAGATATTCTCGCCCTGCACGGCGAACTGCACGTTCAGCAGGCCGACCACGTTCAGCGCCCGCGCCATCGCCTCGGTCTGGCGGCGCAGTTCTTCAGTGGTCGCTTCCGAGAGCGAATAGGGCGGAAGCGAACAGGCCGAGTCGCCCGAATGGATGCCCGCCTCCTCGATATGCTCCATGATGCCCGCGACAAAGATATCCTTGCCGTCGGACAGCGCGTCGACATCGGCCTCGACGGCGTTCTGCAGGAAGTGGTCGATCAGGATCGGGTTGCCGCCTGACGCCTCGACCGACTTGTCGATATAGGACACCAGGCCATCGTCGCTGTACACGATCTCCATCGCGCGACCGCCCAGCACATAGCTCGGGCGCACGACCACCGGATAACCGACGCTCCCGGCAATCTCCTTGGCTTCCTCCAGCGTGTGGCATGTGCCGTTGTCGGGTTGGCGCAGGCCGAGTTCGTGGAGCATTTCCTGGAACCGCTTGCGGTCCTCGGCCCGGTCGATGGCATCCGGTGATGTGCCGATAATCGGAATGCCGGCGTCCTCCAGCGCGCGCGCCAGCTTGAGCGGCGTCTGGCCGCCGAACTGTACGATGACCCCCAGCAGTGTGCCGGTTTTCATCTCCTGATTGGCGATTGCGATCACGTCCTCGGCCGTCAGCGGCTCGAAATAGAGCCGGTCCGAGGTGTCGTAGTCGGTCGAAACCGTCTCGGGATTGCAGTTCACCATGATCGTTTCGATGCCGGCTTCCTGCAGGCCGAAACAGGCATGGACACAACAATAGTCGAACTCAATGCCCTGGCCGATCCGGTTGGGACCCCCGCCCAGGATAATGACCTTCTTGCGCTCGCTGGTCTCGGCTTCGTTCTCAGGCTCGTTAACCCCGTCGCCCTCGTAGCAGCCGTACATATAGGAAGTACTGGATGCAAACTCGGCCGCGCAGGTGTCGATGCGCTTGTAGACAGGATGCACGCCCAGGCCTTCGCGCCGCGAACGCACGATTTCCTCAGTGACACCGGAAAGCTGCGCCAGGCGGTCGTCGGAGAAGCCCATCTTCTTGAGGTTCAGGAGATCGACGTGATCGTCGGGCAGGCCGTGTTCGCGCACCCGGTTCTCGGCGTCGACGATGGCGCGGATCTGCTCCAGGAACCAGGGGTCGTATTTCGTGATGCCGTGAATGTCCTCATCCGAAAGGCCGTGGCGCATGGCCTGCGCGATCACCAGAATGCGGTCCGGCGCGGGTCGCGCCAGGCGCGCCACCATGCCGTCCTCGGACGTGTCGTCGAAGACCACCGGGTTCAGGCCGTTCAGGCCCGTTTCCATGGAGCGCAAAGCCTTCTGCAGCGACTCGGCGAAGCTGCGGCCGATCGACATGGCCTCGCCCACCGACTTCATGGAGGTCGTCAGCAGCGGTTCGGTGCTGGGAAATTTCTCAAAAGTGAAGCGCGGCATCTTGGTGACGACATAGTCGATGGTCGGCTCGAAGCTCGCCGGGGTCACCTTGGTGATGTCGTTCTGGATTTCATCGAGGGTGTAGCCCACCGCCAGCTTAGCGGCGACCTTGGCGATCGGGAAGCCGGTCGCTTTGGACG
Organism: Alphaproteobacteria bacterium; assembly: GCA_965204785.1. GTDB lineage: Bacteria > Pseudomonadota > Alphaproteobacteria > SP197 > SP197 > SP197. Next base: position 3,157,195 of record OZ242015.1, read on the forward strand.
CCAGCGCCGAGGAGCGCGATACGCGCGGGTTCATCTCGATCACGATCATGCGTCCGTCCTCGGGGTTGATCGCGAACTGCACGTTCGACCCGCCGGTATCCACACCGATCTCGCGCAGCACCGCGAGTGAGGCGTTGCGCATGATCTGGTATTCCTTGTCGGTCAGCGTCAGGGCAGGGGCCACGGTGACGGAATCGCCGGTGTGGATGCCCATGGGATCGACGTTCTCGATGGAGCACACGATGATGCAGTTGTCGGCATGATCGCGCACGACCTCCATCTCGTATTCCTTCCAGCCCAGCACCGATTCCTCAACCAGCACCTCGTTGGTCGGGCTGGTTTCCAGTCCGCGCCGGATGATCTCCTCATACTGTTCCTTGTTGTAGGCGATGCCGCCGCCGGTCCCGCCCATGGTGAAGCTCGGCCGGATGATCGCGGGCAGGCCGATGACCTCGAGCGCGGCCCAGGCGTCCGTTATGGTGTGCGCCAACTCGCTCCTTGCGCATTCCAGGCCGATCTTTGCCATGGCGTCGCGGAAAAGCTCGCGGTCCTCGGCCTTGTCGATGGCCTCCCGGGTTGCCCCGATCAGTTCCGTGCCGCAGCGCTCCAGTACGCCAATCTCGGCGAGCGAAAGCGCGGTGTTGAGCCCGGTCTGTCCGCCCATGGTCGGCAGCAGCGCGTCGGGCCGTTCCTTCTCGATGATCTTGGCGACCATCTCCGGCGTGATCGGCTCGATATAGGTCGCATCGGCAAACACGGGATCGGTCATGATTGTCGCCGGGTTGGAATTCACCAGGATAACCCGGTAACCCTCCTCCTTCAGCGCTTTCACCGCCTGCGTCCCGGAATAATCGAACTCGCACGCCTGCCCGATGATGATGGGGCCCGCGCCAATGATCATGATGGATTTGAGATCGGTGCGTTTAGGCATGGGAACACCTCATCCCGCGAACCAAAGTCCCCCTCACCCGGCCACGGCAAGATGTCATCACTGCGTTGTGAATGGCTTCCAGAACACTCTCCATATTCATGAAGAATTTCTCAATTCCAGACACGATAGCCCCGACCCATAAAGCAACGGTCTCTCTCTTTGTCGCTTACACAATCAGCGTGCTGGCTTCTGTCTGCTTCCACGATAAGCGCCCGGTCCAAGCAGACAAAGTCGACGATGTAAGGTCCCATAGGCATTTGTCAGCGGAACTTGTGCACCGACGAGTTTCTGTCCCGAAGGTGCCGCCACAGTTTGGCTTCGGCGTCCGTCTGGCGATCACGCAAGCCGCGCGCAAGGGGTGTCTTTGCCTGAACGTTCATGCCCGCCCTTCCATCGCCTTGACGAAGTTCTCGAAGAGGTAGCGGCTGTCCTGGGGGCCGGGGCTGGCTTCTGGGTGGTACTGGACGGAAAAGACCGGTTTGCCCTCGACCTTGAGCCCGGCCAGCGTGCCGTCGAACAGGCTGACATGGGTCGCCTTGACACCGCTGGGCAGGCTTTTCGCATCGACCACGAAACCGTGATTCTGGCTGGTGATCTCGACCCTGCCGGTTTCCAGGTTCTTGATCGGATGGTTGGCGCCGCAGTGGCCGTTGGCCATCTTCACGGTCTTGGCACCCAGCGCCAGAGCCAGCATTTGGTGGCCGAGGCAAATGCCGAAGATCGGCTTGCCGGTTTCCACGATTTCGCGAATGACGGGCACGGCATAGCCGCCGGTGGCGTCGGGGTCGCCTGGTCCGTTCGACAGGAAGATGCCGTCGGGCTCATGACGCATGATCTCGTCCAAGCCGGTGCTGGCGGGGACCACGGTGACACGGCAGCCCAGACCGGCTAGGCAGCGCAGGATGTTTTTCTTCACGCCGTAGTCGACCGCAACGACATGGTGCCGAGGGTCACAGAGCGTGCCGTAGCCCTCGCCCAGGGTCCACCCTGTCTGCTCCCAGGTATAGGTCTGTGTACAGGTGACGTCCTTGGCGAGGTCCATACCTTCCAGGCCGGGCCAGGCGGCGACCTCTTCCTTCAGGCCCTCGATATCGGCGGGGCCGTAGTCGATGCCCGCGGTCTGGAAGCCGCGATCGCGGATCAGGCGGGTCAGGCGGCGCGTGTCGATGCCCGCGATGCCGATCAGGTCGTTTGATTTCAGCCAGGGATCAAGATGGCTGATGGCGCGAAAGTTGGAGGGATCGGTGATGTCGGCGCGCAGGATAAGCCCGCGCGCGGCAGGCACGTCCGATTCGATGTCCTCGCCGTTGGCACCGACGTTGCCGATATGGGGAAAGGTGAAGACGATGATCTGTCCGGCATAGGACGGGTCCGTCAGGATTTCCTGGTATCCCGTCATCGACGTATTGAAGCAGATCTCGCCGACCGTGCTGCCGGTCGCCCCCAATCCACGTCCCCAAAATACCGATCCGTCAGCTAGAGCGAGACTCGCCGTGGCCCAAGGTGCCGGCGCGGAAACGGATGTAGTCATAAAGACCCTTGGTACAAGGTGGATTTCACAGACTGCTTAAGCAATCCGCCATTTGCGGTCAAGCGATCCATCCATAAGAACAAAGCGTTTTTTAAGTGAGTTAAATTCTATCCACGATTCGCCCCGTAGATTCTTGCCTGCATGTTATAGGACTCGTTTTTCTGTCCAGACTGGTATAGTCGGTTCCCGGCAATCGAGCACAGGGATTAGGTATGACGATCCGACAGGAGATTTCAGAAGCCTTGAAGGAAGCGCAAAAGGCGCAGGACCGTCCGACCACCAGCACGCTGCGTCTGGTCAACGCGGCAGTGAAGGACCGCGACATTGCGGCGCGCACCAACGGCGCGGGCAATCCCATCTCCGACGAACAGATTCTGGAACTTCTCGCCAAGATGGTGCGCCAGCGCGAGGAGGCCGCCGAACAGTACCGCGCCGGGGACCGGCCCGAACTGGCGGAAAAGGAAGAGGCTGAGATCGAGGTCATTCGCCGCTTCATGCCCCGCCAACTCAGCGAAGAGGATATGGAAGCTGTCGTCGACTACGTCATCGGCGAGACCGAGGCCACGGGCCTGAAAGACATGGGCCGTGTCATGGCCGCCCTGAAGGAAGGTTATCCAGGCCAGATCGATGGCGCGACCGTCAGCGCCATGGTGAAACAGCGCCTGGGCTGAACGGTGATGAGGAACGCATAGGCCGTGGCGTTTCCCCCCGCCTTTCTCGATGAGATCAGAACGCGGGTTCCCCTGTCAGACATCGTGGGAAAGCAGGTCCGCCTGCAGCGGCGCGGCCGCGAATACACCGGGCTCTGCCCCTTCCATCGCGAAAAGTCGCCCTCCTTCTCCGTTGTCGAGGACAGGGGTTTCTTCCACTGTTTCGGGTGCGGCGCCCATGGCGATGTCATCGGTTTTGTCGTGCGCACCGAAAATCTCGCGTTCCCGGAAGCCGTGGAACGTCTCGCTGGCATGGCCGGACTGGAGATGCCGCGCCAAAGTCCCCAGGAGCGTGAGCGCGAGAAACGCGCGGCGACTCTTTATGATGTTTTGGAGGAAGCCACCCGCTGGTTCGAGCAGCAGCTCGCCGGCCCGGACGGCGGACCGACCAGGGAGTACCTGCAGCAGCGCGGCGTGCGGCCTGAGACGGTGGAGCGCTTCCGACTGGGCTACGCACCCGACGGCCGCAACCGCCTGATCCGACACCTGAAAGATCGTGGCGCCAGCGCCGATCTCATCGCCAGCGCTGGCCTCTCGACGGGCGGTGACGATGGCCGCGATCCCATCGACCGGTTCCGTCACCGCCTCATCTTCCCCATCGGTGACCGCAGCGGCCGGGTGATCGCCTTTGGCGGGCGCACCATGGGCGACCATCCCGCCAAATATCTCAATTCGCCCGAGACACCGGTCTTTCACAAGGGCCGCCTGCTCTACGGCTATGTCCAGGCGCGCAAGGTCGCGCACGATGCCGGCACCGTCATCGTCTCGGAAGGTTATATGGACGTCATCGCGCTGGCCCAGGCCGGGTTCACCCACACGGTCGCACCGCTGGGTACCGCGCTGACGGAAACCCAGCTTGCCCTGCTCTGGCGCATCGCCGACGAGCCGATCCTGTGTTTCGACGGCGACAACGCGGGCAAGGCCGCGGCCTTCCGCTCGGTCGACCGCGCTATGCCTGGACTGATGCCGGGCAAATCCCTGCGTTTCGCCATGATGCCCGCCGGCGTGGATCCCGACGACCTGATCAAGGCGCGGGGCCGGGGTGCCATGAAGGAGGTGCTCGACCGTGCACTGCCACTGCTCGACATGCTCTGGCGCCAGAAAACCGAAGGCGGCGGCTTTGAGACGCCCGAACGGCGCGCCGGGCTGGAACGCGCCCTGCAGGACGAGGTGCAGCGCATCGGTGACCGTACCGTGCAATTTCACTATCAAAGCGCAGTCCGTGAGCGCCTGAAACGGGCCTTTGGGCCGCCGCAGCGTCCGCCCCAGCAGCGCAGATCGGCAAAACCCTGGCCGAGTGACCGCCGTCAGGGCGGATGGAAAGCCAATTATCCCGATTTGGAACGCAAACCGACCCGGGTACCCGGGTCGGGGGCTGCCGGGGACCTGGACCGTGCAGAACGCATGCTTCTGGCCGCTCCCATAAGGGTCGATGGCCTGCTTGAGCGGGTCGCGGAGCGTCTGGCTGAGATCAATTTTGCCACGCCGGGCTTCGATGCCGTCCGCAACAGTCTCCTTGATGCGCTCAATGCCGAGGAAATCCTTGACAGCGAGGTTCTGCAACGCCACCTGACATCCAGCGGATTGTCCGGACTGCCGGGGGGCCTTCAGCCTTCGGGCGGTGAGGCTGATGCGCTACGGCGTGTTGAGACGGTAGAAGAAGCGGAACGTCAGTGGCTTCATACCTTCGACCTCCATCAGCGCCACGCGCTGCGCGAGGAAATCGAAGCCGATGCGGTGGCTTGGGCGGAAGATCAGAGCGAGGAAGCCTGGCAGCGCTTGCAGGCCAAGCAGGAATTGACGGAAGCTTCGGAATCGCGCCTGATTGATGTGGACGGGGAAGTGGTCCGGTCGGGGGGCTAGGGCTGAACATGTGAAGCCGGCCTCCGGCATCTGGAAAAAGAGTTAGGAGTGGCGCGAGCATGGCGACAAAACCTGCCGAGGTAGAGACCAACGACGACGCTGAGAACAGTGCCGACGGTCCGCTGCTGGATACCGTCAACACCGCGATCAAGAAGATGGTCGCGCGCGGCAGGGAACGCGGCTACGTTACGGTCGACGAGATCAGTGCCGCTCTGCCCCAGGATGAGGTAAGCTCCGAACAGATCGAAGACACCATGGCGATGCTCTCGGAAATGGGTATCAACGTGGTGGAAAGCGAAGAGGCCGACGACGTCTCCGACGACAAAGCCAAGCCCGCCGCCGAGAAGCCCGGCACGACCGCCACGACAACGACGACCTCGACCTCCGAGATGGGCTACACGGACGATCCCGTGCGCATGTACCTGCGTGAGATGGGCCGTGTGGAACTGCTTTCGCGCGAGGGCGAAATCGCCATCGCCAAGCGTATTGAGGCTGGCCGTGACCGCATGATCCGCGGCATCTGCGAAAGCCCGCTGACGCTGCGCGCCATCGTGCATTGGCGCAACATGCTCCAGGAAGAAAAAGTCCTACTGCGTGACATCATCGACCTTGAAGGCACCTACAGTGGCGGTCCTGACGCGGCCAACAACAACAACGCTAACGGTGCCGCCTCACCCGGCAACGGCGCGGCGCAGGGCAACGGCGCTGCCAAACCTGCCTCCGAACGGGTGCGCAAGGGCAACGGCTCGGACGGGGAAAAGTCGCAAGGCGACGACCGCAGCGACGGCGATGACGACGACGCGGAGGCCAATCTGTCGCTTTCGGCGATGGAACAGGCGCTGCTGCCCGAGGTCATGGTGACCTTCGACAAGATCGCGCGCGTCAACAACCGGCTGAAAAAGGTTCAGGAAGACTATATCGGGCCCAAGCTGCGCGGCGAGGAACCGCTGCCGGCCGCGCGTCGCCGCTACGAGAAGATTCACCGCGAGATCTACGAACTCGTTACCACGGTCAAGCTGCACAACAACCGCATTGAGGCCATGGTCGACGAACTCTACGGTCTCAACCGCCGCATTATGGGTCTCGAAAGCGGGCTACTGAAACAGGCTGCACGCCGTGGCGTCAAACGGCAGGAGTTCCTTGAGGAACATGTCGGTTCCGAGCTCGATCCCGAATGGCTCGATCGCATTTCCGGACTTTCCGGGCGCGGCTGGAAGCTCTTTGCCGAGCGTGACGACGACCGCATCGTCGAGGCGCGCAGCGAGATCGCCGCGGTGGCGCGCAATTCCGGCCTCGACATCGGCGAGTTCAAGCGCATCGTCCAGGTCGTGCAGAAGGGCGAGAAGGAAGCCGGCCAGGCCAAGAAGGAAATGGTCGAGGCGAACCTGCGCCTGGTGATTTCGATCGCCAAGAAATACACCAACCGCGGCCTGCAGTTCCTGGACCTCATCCAGGAAGGCAACATCGGTCTCATGAAGGCGGTCGACAAGTTCGAGTACCGCCGCGGCTACAAGTTCTCGACCTACGCCACCTGGTGGATCCGCCAGGCAATCACCCGCTCGATCGCCGATCAGGCGCGCACGATCCGTATTCCGGTCCACATGATCGAGACGATCAACAAGCTGGTGCGCACCAGCCGCCAGATGCTCCACGAGATCGGCCGCGAACCGACGCCCGAGGAACTGGCCGAAAAGCTCGGTATGCCACTGGAGAAGGTGCGCAAGGTGCTCAAGATCGCCAAGGAGCCGATCAGCCTGGAGACGCCCATCGGCGACGACGAGGACAGCCATCTCGGCAACTTCATTGAGGACAAGAACGCCGTGCTCCCGGTCGAGGCGGCGATCCACTCGAACCTGCGCGACAGCACGACCAAGGTGCTCGCCACGCTCACCCCGCGTGAGGAACGCGTGCTGCGCATGCGCTTCGGCATCGGCATGAACACCGACCACACCCTCGAAGAGGTCGGCCAGCAGTTCTCGGTTACCCGCGAACGCATCCGCCAGATCGAAGCCAAGGCCCTGCGCAAGCTCAAACACCCCAGCCGCAGCCGCAAACTCCGCAGCTTCCTCGACAACTGACCTGACCGGCCTGGTCGATTGGGTCATCCCGGACGGCGCGAAGGCCACAATGTTTCGCGGGTGAACAGGCACGATCATCTTCCCATTACTTCCGTGGTGCGCATGCATCAACGATCAATGGCGCGTCTGTTTTCGCTGGCGGGACGGCGATGTCTGGGACGTCGAGATTGTCGACCACCACCGAGGCTGATGATGAAAGCCGACTTTACACCTACACACCCTGGCGAAGTCCTTCTAGAGGACTTTCTTCGTCCTCGTTTATTCGCTCTACCTCGCCTGGTTGGCCCTGCGTGCCGGCGGGTCGTTCGATGCGGGCGATCAGAAAGCGCTCTGCTCAATGCGTGATGTCGTCGTCACCGGCATCCTGATCAACGTGCTGAACCCGAAGCTCTCGATCTTCTTCCTGGTGTTCCTGCCGTAGTTCGTCGCACCCTATGCAGCCCGCCCGGTCCTCAACATGCTGACATGCTGGGACTCTGCCTTGTCTTCATAGGCCTCATTTTCGTCGTTTTCGTGGGCTATGGACTGATGGCCACAACCATGAGGAACTGTATGCTCGCCCCACTGCGACATGACCTGGATGCGATGCGTCTTCTCGGGCGCCTTTGCCGGTCTCGCCGTCAGGCTCGCCCATACGGACCGCTGATCGGCCGTGAACGCCGTCTATGTCGATGCCTTGGAGCGCGCCGTTCAGGCTGATACGTAATTCCGCCCTGATCGCTTGCGCCGGGGCCTCAAAAGCGTATCGATAAATACTCTGGCCCAACCCTTGATAGGATCGCTGCTTGGTACCAATGCGATCCGCTGTTTCAGAGTTTCGCGGTCAAGCAGCCCTCTTTCGAAAAGTGCTTGCGCGAAGGTCTTGTCCTTAGGTTCAAGGCGGCAAAGCTTGGAAACGGTGAAGTCGTGAACATCGGGTGTCATGGCGTGAACGATCCGACCGTCGCGCTCAATTTCAGTGATCGTTTGTCAGCGATGTCAATCGAACGGCAGTGATGCTGTGGAGGCATCGACGCCATCGATGTAGAACCCGTGCGTCGTGTGTAAAGTTTAACCCGTAACCAATAGAGCGCGTTGATCTCCTCGGAAACTTCCCGGCCTTGTTTCGCTTCCCAGGCAGTCGCTTCCCGAATATATGCATCGATCTCCACCGAAAGTTCTTGCAGCAACGGGGCCGTCCGGAATTCTGGCCAAGATTGCGTGGCGTCCGACGATCACGACGGCGTCGGTCTCAAAATGACGACACAACACGCGAGCCGTGCGCTCAAGATCGTCTATCGTCCGGACGTTGCTAGCGATGCCATCCTCCGAAGGCGCGCCAGATCGCCTCTGGAGGCGACACGCGCCGGTGTCAATGCGAACGGCAAGATGGAGCGAAGACATGTTGCCCGTGGTGAACGCTTCACGATCTCTGCCCGAACCTCAGCAATTGGACGACACAGCAATCCGTGCCATGCATCAAGGACCGTCGGAGGATCCCTCTCTTCCATCCAAACATCAACAATCGCCTTTGCTCCATCAAGAAGTTGTGGATCACGCTTCAGGGCGCGATACAAGTCGGTGATGTACAAGTTTGACACGATTGATTTGTTCACTTCTCACGGGCCCTGTTCCAACTTTTGCTCGCGACACATGACAGTATACCAAAAGGGTTCAAATTTGGCATTCAGACAAGCTTCCAGATGACCGTCATCTATGTCGATGCCGATGCCTGTCTCGTGAAAGACGAGGTCGTGCGTGTGGCGCAGCGCCACCGCCTGTCGGTCCACATGGTCTCCAACAGTTGGATGCGCACGGACCCCGATCCGCTCATCGCCATGGTGGTGGTTGATCAGGGCGCGGACGTGGCCGACGACTGGATCGCCGAGCGGGCGGGCAGGGACGACATCGTCATCACGCACGACATTCCGCTGGCCGCACGGTGTCTCGATGCCGGCGCGGCGGTGTTGGGGGCCGATGGCCGTGCGTTCACGCAGGCCGGCATCGGTTCCACGCTCGCCATGCGTGACCTCAACGCCCACCTGCGCGAAACAGGTGAAAGTACCGGCTACCACGCGGCATTCTCCAGGAAGGACCGGCTGCGTTTTCTCGATGTCATGGAACGCACGGTTCAGGCCGCGCTGCGCGTGAGTTAACCGGCCGCGTGCCGCGCAGCGCCGGTATCGGCGATCAGATGTTCGGCGACCAGCTCGAAACCCCGGAGCCGCTTGGCGTGATCGTGAATGTGGCAGGTCATCATGATCTCGTCGGTCCGGATGTGCGCGACAAACGCTGCACCTCGCGCGCCACCGTTTCGGGCGATCCCGAGGTCGAGCAGGAAAGCACCTCGTCGAGCATCATGCGCTCGGCCGGCATAAGGGTCTCGGCATAGTTCTCGACCGGCGGCGGAAGCTTGCCCGACACGGCGCGGACCGTCTGGCCGGGTTCGGGCTCTTGGAAACAGTGCTGCAGTTCCAGCACGTCGCGCGGAAAATCGTCGGAGGTGCCGGTCGACGTGCGGCGCAGGGCGTGCGCGGTGTGCTGGTCGGTTCCCGGAGCGCGCGGCCCAGGTCGAGAGCTCGATGCGGCCCGGGTAGAGCGCCGCAAGCGTGCCATATTGTTTCGCGATGACCAGCGGCGCGTGGTTGGAGCGCCAGCCTTCGGCGTGGCGCGCCATGTCGAGCGTGTTGAGCAGCGCCTGGCGGGTGTCGGATCCTTCGCAGATGGGTGACAGGTCGAGTACGGAGAGTGGAACGTTGATCATGCATCGCAGTTATGCGCCGACCGGGACGCTGGACCAATGCGTCGTTCGTTCTTATCCATGGCCCTGTTGGGCCATGGCGCGCCCGCACAGGAAGGCTCCGGCGAGGTGAACGCCATGACATGGTCTCATCACCTGCGCGGTCGATGCCGGCCTGCGCGCGCACCATGGTCGGCCTGGGCATGTTCATGTTCGACAGGCGCGGCGCCGACCGGCTGACCGCCGGCTTCGGCACCAACGGCGACGGCACGGTCACCCAGCGGGAGTTGCTCGCCGAACATCCGGCTCGACGACAGGCCCATGTCCCAGGTCATCGTGGACCCCGGGCGGTCGATCGCGAAAGCCTCGCGCAGCGTCTGGAATTGCCGCCGGGCATGTTGCAGGATGTCTTTGAATAGCTGAGGTATCTGGGGGAGGGTCCGATGGCTGACGCTGTGCGTACCAGGCGCGATGGCGCGGTGCTGGAAATCACGCTGGACCGGCCCAAGGCCAACGCCATCGATGCCGCGACCAGCCGCGCGCTCTCCAAAGCCTTTGCCGATTTTCAGAACGACGACAACCTGCGCGTCGCTATCGTCACCGGCGCCGGGGAGCGTATTTTCTCAGCCGGCTGGGATCTCTCGACCTCCGGCGAAGGCGACGAGAACTGGGGCGAAGGCGGCTGGTGCGGCCTGTGCGAGCGCCCCGACCTCCACAAGCCCGTCATTGCCGCGATCAACGGCGCCTGTGTCGCCGGCGGGTTCGAGCTTGCGCTGGCCTGCGATTTCATGATCGCCGCCGACCATGCCGTGTTTTTCCTCTCCGAGGCGACCCTGGGTCTTACCGTCGATATAGGCACCATCCCCCGCCTGATGGCGCGCGTCCCGCAACAGGTCGCGTTGGAGATGTTCTATACCGGCCGCAGACTCGATGCCGGGGAGGCGGCCGAGATGGGCCTTGTCCTGCGCACGGTCCCCGCCGACGAATTGATGGGCTCCGCCCGGGAACTGGCCGATCACATCGTGGCTTCCGCGCCGCTCTCGGTCGCGGCGCTCAAACAGATGGCGCAGATCGCCGGCTCCGTTACGCCCGAGATGGCCTATGCCGCGCGTGATTCCGGACGCCTCACCGGGCAGGCGAAGGTCCACGGCAGCGAGGATGCGCTGGAAGGTCCCAAGGCCTTCATGGAAAAACGCCAACCGGTCTGGAAAGGTCGCTGAGCCATGCACACCACGCCGCTGCACGATCGCTTCGCTGTCGAGATTCACGATGTCGACTTGCGTCAGATCACGGCTGCTGACGGCTACGCGGAAATCCGGGATGCGTTCGAAACCCACTCGCTCTTGCTCTTTCGCGATCAGAAACTTGATGACGAGACCCATCTCGCCTTCGGGCGCCTGTTCGGGCCCATCGAGATCCGCGAGAAGGAGCCGGAGAAACATCAGGCCAGGATGTCGCTGGTGTCCAACCGGCTCGATGCGCATACCCTCGCGACCAAGGAAGACAGCCGCCGCGTGTTCCAGATGAAGGCCAACCAACTCTGGCACACCGACAGCACGTTTCTGCCCTGGCCTGCGCTCGCCAATATTCTCGCGGCGCGCGTCCTGAGTTCGAGCGGCGGCGAGACTGAGTTCGTCTCGACCCGTGCAGCCTGGGCCGACATGCCCGAAGGCCTCAAAAGCCGTATCCGAGGCCGCACGCTCAAACACAGCTACGGCCACTCCCGCAGGAAGGTCTCCGAGGCTGCCGCATCCGAGGACTTCATCACCAAATGGCCGCCCACGCGCTGGAATGCCGTGTGGCCGAACCCGGTGAACGGCGCCGAAGCGCTCTACATCGCCTCGCATGCGTTCGGCGTCGAAGGCATGCCTGACGACGAAGGCCAGGCGCTCATCGACGAACTCACCGTCTTCTGCACCCGGCCCCGCTACGTCTACAGTCACGCCTACACGGTTGGCGACGTGCTCGTCTGGGACGAACGCGCGACTATGCACCGGGGCCGGCCCTGGCCCTACCGCGAGGAACGCTCGCTTGCCAGTATCTGCATCACCGCCCAGGAACACGACGGGCTGGTGCTTGCCAGACCGGCAGCCTGAGTTTTCCTAGTTTTTCTTCAAGCGGGCCATGCAGGTGATCTCGACGTTGGAGCCACCGGCCAGCCTGGCCGATTGCGTGGTCGTCCGTGCCGGCATCTTCGCCTTACGCGAAAAACCCACGATAGACCGCGCTCATCACATCCATGGTGTGAAGGTCGGTCAGGTATACGTCGACGCGCACGATGTCCTCCATGGCGAGATCGACAGAGGCCAGAAGCTGCCGGATAGTCGCCATCACCAGGCGGGTCTAGGCCGCGAAGTCGCCCAAGAGTCCGGTGGCCGCCCTCCATGTCCGTTGCGACAATACCCGCCAGAAAGACATAGCGGTCGTCGTGCACCATCGCGCTGTAGGGTGAGTCGTACGTGAGCATCGCGAGATAGTTGTGATGATGCGGCATGGCGCGCGCGGTGACGTCGCGCTTGAGCGGCGCTGCGGCGCCGCTGGGTCCGATCTTTCGATCGGGCGAAAAGTAACGTGCGCGCCGCCTTGTCTTCAACGAAATCGACCGCCCCCAGCATGCCTACGCCGCGCACTTCGCCGACATGGTGGTGCTGGCTCAGCGCCTCGTGCGTCCGCGCGTTGAAGTAACTACCGATCTCGCCGGCATTCGCTACCAGCTTCATGGAGTCGCTCAGGTTGAGGTTGGCCACGCCCGCCGCCGCAGAGATCGGATGTGCCGAATAGATCCAGCCGTGCCCGATGGGTCCGGGTGCCCTGCTCCAACACTTTCCACACACGATCCGAGACGATGGAGCCTGAAAGCGGCGCATAGGCCGAGGTCAGGCCCTTGGCGATGATGTCGGCGTCTTCCCGTTCGCTCATGCCCGGATCGGACGCGCCAGCGCGATATGATCTTCTTCTTCTCCGGACGGCCCAGGATGTTGTTATAGTAACAGACCAGCTTGATGTTGGTTTCGTTGGCGTCCGAGCCACCCAGACCGAAATAGACCTTCGACATGTGATCGGGCGCGCGGTCCAGGATCATCTTGGCCAGCTTGATCGAGGTCTCCGTGCAGTGCCTGACATAGGCGTGGTAATTAGGTGAGTTCCCGCGCCCGTTCGGCGGTGGCTTCGGCGGTTTCCTGGCGGCCACAGCCGACATTGACACAATACGAGTCCAGAGAAGGCATCTAGAAGCCGGTCGCCGTCACGGTCGGTGATGTAGACGCCGTCGTCGGTCTGGATAATGCGACTCGGGCTCTCGCCGCGGGCATGCTGCGCAAGATGGGTCGAGGGATGGAAGAAGTTCCCCCGGCCCCGCTGGTCGATTTGATCGTTGGTCAGCATTCCGTTTTTCTCCATGTGCGCGTTACGGCGCAAGAACATGGGCGGCCTGATCTGTGATTCAGGCATCCAATCTAGGGGGAATGCCATAATGTGGCGGACCTTGGGTTTCCTGGTTTTGGCACTAATTCTTTGGCGGGCATCGCTCCTGCCCACGGTGGCGGTGGGTGACGCAACCCAGCAGGCCGACGATCGGCTCCGCGCGCTCAATGACGGTATGCGGGCAAACTACGTCCGCACGCTCAATCAGGTTTCGGCCAACATCGATCCGGGCGTCGTGCAGTTCGACGGCAAGGGCGGCACGCTCACCGGCGTCCGGCCAGTTCCGGTCAACTACGAACTCGCCAAGGACTACAAGGATTACGCGGCGCGTATCTTTGAAGCGGTGGGCAGGCTGCGTGCCTATGCCACCGATGTGCAGATGCGAGCCATCGTCGCCCAACTTGAAACCTGGCGTGAGGAACTTGGCCCCAACCGCTGGTACGAACTCTCGGCCGTGATCATCGCGCCTTTCACGCTCAGCGGCGACAACGCAGTGGCGCAGGCCCTGCGCGGCGTCATGTATCCCGATCAGGTCAACCGCCGGCTGATCAACGTGGGTGGCGACTGCGGCAACGACATTGATGTCGCGGTCAACGTCATGGATCGCCTCTTCATCAATGGTGTAGCTGCCCGACTGGTCTTCAACCAGGAGAGCGAACTGGGTCAGGAGATGACCCGGTTGCTCAGCACCTCGCGCGATCTGATGGCCGTGCCCATCGGCGACGTTCTCCACATCATCATCGACGAGATGGAAGACGACGATAGCGACTGACCGGACCCGTCCCGGCCACACGGCAACAGTTGCAGGCGCGCACGCATCCGCCTAAACACAAAAACGGTGTGGGCCCGTAGCTCAACTGGTTAGAGCCGGCCGCTCATAACGGTCTGGTTGCAGGTTCGAGTCCTGCCGGGCCCACCATACTCCCTCGTATCCTGTCCGTATAGCTGCCGGCAAGGTTTGACACAGCCGTGCAACTGCCTATCCCTCGTAAACGTGCAGCTTACCTCGATGCCACTATGTTAAGATTTTCCAAAGCCACGATTTATGGAATGATACCGTCACTAATCAAGGCTGCCCTCTAGGCTTGTCCCAACGTTAAACGAACACGGCGCAAGCACCGAGGGGGCCTCTACTATTGCCCGTTGAGAAGATCAATACCCTCGTCGTCGGTGCCAGCTAGGCCGGCCGGGGGTTGCCATGAGCGAACATCTCACCGTGAACCAGGTGCCGCATCTGGTTCTCGAACGCAGCAGGATTGCCGAGCGCTGGCGTACCGAGCGTTGGGATTTGCTCGTCGCCAACGGGCCTGCCAGGCACGACCGTTTTCCGGGCATGGCGTTCTCCGACACCGACCCCGACGCCTTCGCGACCAAGGAAAACGTCGCCGACTACTTCGTCGCCTATGCGGAAAAGTTCAACGCACCCATCCGCTGTGGCGTCGAAGTGAAGGCGGTCGTGCGCAACCAGGGCCATCCCGGCTTCCGGATTGGAACCTCTCAAGGCGTGATCGAGGCGAACAACGTGGTCGCCGCGACCGGTCCCTTCCAGAAGCCCATCATGCCGCAGGATGCGGGTGTTGATCAGTTGCATTCCGCGAACTATCGCAATCCCGGCCAGTTGGCGCTCGGCGCCGTGCTGGTCGTGGGTGCGGGCTCTTCGGGTGCGCAGATCGCCGACGAACTCCAGCGCTCTGGCGGGTAGGTCTACCTTATCGATGCTCAATGAGGCGGATACCTATGTCGCCGAACAACGGCCTCGACCTTCCCGAAGAACCGGAAGCCCGCAGGGTCTGGCCGGACCCCGAATGCGTCACGAACCCCATCCACGCGCTCAACCTCGAAGAGGCCGGCCTCACCACCATCGTCTGGGCCACGGGATTTGCGGTGGATTATGGCTGGCTGAAGGTCGATACCTTATGATGAACACGGCAAGCTCAGGCATCGTCGCGGCACGTCGCGGGAGCCCGACGTCTATTTCGTCGACTTGCCCTGGCTCTCGCAGCGCGGCTCGTCGTTTATCTAGGGTGTCTCGCATGACGCCAAGTTCATCGCCGACCAGATCGGCAAGGACCGCATGTACCGGGCCTGCCGTTCGCCCGCCGAAAGCAAGACCCGCGCTGCATGAGGCTGAGACCGTGACGTTGGAAGGCGCGCCATGGCGCTGAGGTTCACGCTGCGCCAGCTTGAATACTTCGTCGCCGTCGGCGATGCGGGCAGCATTGCGTTTGCGTCCGAGCGAATCAACGTATTCTCGCCATCTATCTCCACGGCGTTCTCGGGATTGGAGGCGGAGTTCGGCGTCGAACTTTTCGTGCGCCAGCATGCGCAGGGCCTTTCGCTCGCCCCCGGCGGCCAGCGGTTTTATGCCACGGCCAAGACGGTGCTGGAGAACGCCGGCGCGGTGATCGACATCGCCAGCGACATTTCCGAACAGGTCCGAGGCCATCTTGCCGTGGGCTGCTGCCTGGTGACGATCGCCTCGTTCCTGTTGCCCGACCTGCGTCGCACCTTCGAGACGGCCCACCCCGAGGTCGCGTTCCGCCAGGTCAAGGCCAACCAAGAGTATCTCATCTGCATGCTGCGGTGCGCGGAGGTCGATCTCGCCATCACCTATGACCTGGACTTTCCGGACGACATCGCGTTCGAACCGCTTCAGGAACTGCCGCCTTATGCCCTTCTTGCTCCCGATCATGCGCTGGCGGCATTACTCACCGTCACGCTGGAGGGACCTGGCGTGGGAGACGCTCATTCTGCTCGATCTCCCGCTCAGCCGGGATTACTTCCTCTCGCTCTTCCTCATGGCGGGCCTCCAGCCCACGGTTGTGGAGCGCACAGCAAACGTTTCTATGCTGCATGCCATGGTGGCGAACGGTTTTGGCTATGGCCTCATGAACGTGCCCAGCCTGAACGCCAGCGCCCCGGACGGAAAGCCGTTGCGCCACGTCCCGATCAAGGGCCGTCACAGGCCGCTCCATCTCGGGCGCTTCACCATGCGTTCGGAACGCAAACCCCGCGTCCTTTCCGCGTTCGAAAGCCTTGCCGCGCGGCGATAGCGGATCCACACTCGGCATCATGTTGCCTTGAGGATAGCGCAGGCCTTGCTGTGCTATCGTTCGTATATCGAAGGTTTTGAGGAAAACGATCATGCCGCGACCGGTATGCGCCATTGTCGGCGCCGGGGAAGGGCTGGGCCGCGCGCTGGCCGCGAAGTTCGCAGTTGAGGGTTTCGATCTCGCGCTGCTTTCCCGCTCCCGGGAGGGCAGCGCCGCGGCGTTTGAAGCGGCTGGCGATGCCGGGGCCGAGGTCAGCCATCATGCAGCCGATGCGACTCGGCCAGAAACCATCGAATCCGCGCTCTCCGACGTTGTTCGCGATCAGGGTGTGATCGAAATCCTGATCTACAACGCACGCAGGCCCTTCACGGCCTGTGCTCCGCTCGACATGTCCTACGCAGACTTGGAGGAGACCTTCCGAGTGGAGGTTGTGGGCGCCTTCGCCGCGGCCAAGGCGGCTCTGCCCGCCATGATCGGGCGGTCGGGCGGCAGCATCTTCTTTTCCAGCGCCACGGCGGCCTATCGGGGATCGCGCACGCATCCGCTATATGCCATCGGCAAGTTCGGGCTGCGCGGATTGTCGCAGAGCCTGACCAAGGCCTATGCCGGGGACGGCGTACACATCGTCCATGTCCGTCTGGACTGTGATCTCGACGTTCCGGTGATGCGCCAAATGTATGGCGAGAAATACAGCCCCGACATCCTTGCCAGCCCGGATGCGGTTGCGGAAAGCTACTGGCTGACGCACCTCCAGCCCAGATCGGCTTGGAGCAACGAAATCGAACTCAGGCATCATACCGAGGTCTGGACCTACTGAACCGGCCGCATGCACGTTACGGGAGTGGACATCATGAGTGAAGGAAGATGCCTGTGCGGCAGCGTCACCTGGGAAACGCTGGTCGAGCCCTATGCCATGTACAACTGCCATTGCCGCATGTGCCAGAAAGCCCACGGCACGGCTTTCGGCACCTACTGTTTCTTTGCCCAAGGCCAGGTTCGCTGGACCAGCAGCACCGACACGGTTGTCCACTACCGCTCGTCGGATGTCCTAGTGCGCAGTTTCTGCAATGTCTGCGGCTCGGTGGTACCCTATGCCAACGAGACTGGCGACCACTGGGTGACGCCCGGCGGCTGTCACGAGGAGATGCGCAAGCCCGACTACAACATCTTCGTCGTCGACAATTCGCCCTGGCACACCATCAATGGCGACCTGCCCCGGTGCGACGCTTATCCGGAAGAGTCCGGCATTCCCAGCGTCGAGGGCGTACCGGTGCCCGGCAAGGCAGAAGGCAACGTGCGGGGTAGTTGTCTGTGCGGCACCGTGACCTATCAGGTGGCCGAACCCTTCAAGCTCGCGCATAACTGCCATTGCTCCCGCTGCAGGCGTGCTCGCGCCGCGGCCCATGCCAGCAATGCCTTCGTTTCTCTCTACGGTGTCGAATTTCTGAGCGGCGAGGGCCGGCTGAAGTCCTTCAAGGTTCCCGACGCCCGTCACTTCGCCCAGGTGTTCTGTGAGGTCTGCAGTTCCCCGATGCCCCGGCGCGACGCGGACCGTGGCATCACGGTGATCCCCATGGGGTCCCTGGACGACGATCCCGAAATCCGGCCCATCGACCATATCTTTGTCGCCCACAAGGCGTCCTGGCACGACATCACCGACGATCTCCCCCAGTTTCCCGAAGGTCCGCCGCCTGCCTGATCGTCATGGAGCCCAGGAGCGGAGGCTATTGCGATGCCATTTTCCCTAGGTATCGAAGAGGTGCGGTCGGATCCATGTAGTCTGCATTGGAAACGTCAAGCGGCAGTGCGGCACGCGTGAACGTGCGCCCGACATAGTCAAGGACGACCGTGCCGTCCTCGTGCCAGGAAAGCATCGGCTCGATCTCGGCCTTCTGGGTCATCTGCGCATCCTCCACCGTGACGGGGTCGCCAATCGGCGCGCCCAGCAGCACGGAGAAAAGCTGGAACCGGTTGCCCATGCCGACGGCCATGACTAGAGGCATGCGAAAAACGCGCGGGTTTTTGATGCGAAAGATGTGTGACGGCAATGTTGATTATTTCAACACATTGTTGATTTCGGGTTCGATTCGGGCCGGGGATCGAGCCTCCCGGGAGGGCCGTTCACGGGCGCTTCATGGTCGTTGCAGGGGCCATGCGCGCGTCCTACGCCGAGGCCGGCCGGCGTTGGTCGCGGTCCGATGACGGCTGGGCCATGAGCCTCGTCGACGTGATCCGCGGCCTTGTCCGGCCCGCGCTCACCGTCGGATTCCTCGCACTCACCGCGGCGGTGTATTTCACGCTCGGCGACGACCCGGTCGCCGAAATCGACATCGCGCCGCGTGTCATCGACACCATCCTCTACCTCTCCACCACGACCGTCCTGTGGTGGTTCGGCGCGCGCCAGGCCGGCAAGCGGATCGACCGCGAGGTGCGGCGATGATCGAACCCGAGGCATGGCAGGCGTTCGGCGGCGTCGCCGCCGTCGTGATCCTGCTGGGCGGCGTCGCCATGGCGCTGCGCCGCCTCGGATTTCTGGGCGGCGGCCAGGCGGCGGCGGACGGGGCGGCGCCGCTGCGGCAGATCGAAAAGGACCTCCAGGCGCTGCGCCTGCACATCGCCGAGCACTATGTCCGGCGCGACGACTGGATCACCACCCAGAGCCGCGTGATCGGGCTGCTCGAGGCCCACAGCATCGCGCTCGCCCGCCTCGAAGAGCGCGCGCGCGGAGAAAGGAACGCGCCATGAAGGACACCCTCACACAGATCCACATCGCCGGCCTGCGCTGGACCCTCCTGCGCACCCTCATGGTCGGCGGCCATATCGGCGCCACCGACGCCATGTGCCTCGATGTCGGGCGCGCCGAATACCTCGGCGTCACTCTTGAACGGGTGCGCATCGAACTCGATTATCTGGCCGCCCGGGGTCTGGCCGCGGTTGAAAAATCCGACGCCCGGCCCTGGCGCGCCAAGCTGACGCGCCACGGGCGAGACGTCACCGACTACGAGGTCGACGTCGAGCCCGGCATCGCGCGCCCGCCGCGCCCGCGCCACGAGGACTGATGCCGCGCCGCCGCAAGACGACGCAACTGCCGGCCGACCTGCGCGCCGAGCTCGACCGCCGCCTGATCGAGGGCGCCTTCTCGGGCTACGAGGCGCTCGCCGACTGGCTCGCCGGGAACGGTCACGCCATCGGCAAGTCGGCCCTGAACCGATACGGCCGGGACCTCGAGCGCCGCGTCGAGCGCATCCGGTTCGCCACCGAGCAGGCCGAGGCCCTGGTCGCCGCCGCGCCCGACGAGACCGGCGCGCTCGCCGACGCCAGCCTCAGGATGGCCCAGGAGCAGATCTACTCCCTTCTCTATGCCGCCGAGGGCGGCAACCTCAAGGACGCCGCCGCCGCGGCCCGCGCGCTTGCCGAGACCGTGCGCGCCTCGCTCGCCGTCCGTCAGGATCGGCGCAAGATACTCGCCGGGGCCGCCGAGGCCGCCGGCGCCGAGGCCAGACAGCGCGGCGTCTCGCCCGGGACCGCCGCGGCGATCCGCGCCGCCATCGAGGGCGCCGGCCCATGAGCGCCCCGCGCACCCTGCTTCCCTATCAGAGCCGCTGGGTCGCCGACCCGGCCGGGCTGGCCGTCATCGAGAAGTCCCGGCGCATTGGTATCTCCTGGGCCACGGCCTATCAGGCCGTCATGCACGCCGCCGAGGGCGGAGGCGATGTCTACTATCAGGGCTATGCGCTGGAGATGGCACGCGGATTCGTCGCCGACTGCGCCGAATGGGCCGCCGCGCTCGACGTCGCCGCCGAGGCCGCCGGCGAGACCGTGATCGGCGCCGAGCCCGACGCGGTCCAGGCCTTCCGCCTGCGGCTTGCCTCCGGACGTCAGGTGCTCGCCATGACCAGCGCGCCCCGCGCCTTTCGCTCGCGCGGACGGCCCGGCGATCTGGCGATCCTCGACGAGGCCGCTTTTGTCGACAACCTGGGCGAGGTCCTCAAGGCCGCGCTCGCCTTCCGCACATGGGGCGGCCGTGTCCGCGTCATCAGTACCCACAACGGCGAGGCCTCGCCCTTCGCTGCCCTCGTCCGCGACCTGCGCGACGGCGTCCGGCCGGGCAGCCTGCATCGCGTCACCCTGCGCGACGCCATCGGGCAGGGCCTCTATCGCCGCATCTGCGTCGTCGCCGGGCGCGACTGGAGCCCGGAGGACGAGACCGCATGGGAGGCGGACCTGCGCGCCGGGTATGGCGCCAACGCCGCCGAGGAGTTGGACTGCATCCCCGCATCCGGGACCGGCGCCTGGCTTGCCTGGGACACCATCCGCGCCGCCGAGCATGACGCCGCCGGCAGGCCCGAAGCCTGCGCCGGCGGTCCCGTCTGGCTCGGCATCGACGTCGCCCGCCGCCGGGATCTTTGGGTTGCCGTCGCGGTCGAGAAGACCGGCGACGCGCTCTGGCTGCGCGAGATCGTCGCGCGCCGGGGCATTGCGTTCTCGGAACAGCGCCGGATCGTCGCCGAACTGGTCGCGCGCTACCGTCCTCTGAGGATCGCGGTCGACCAGACCGGCATGGGCGAGGCTATCGTCGAACAGCTTCAGGACGACCACGGCCGCCTGCGGGTCGAAGGCGTGATCATGACCGGCCCACGCCGCCTCGATGCCGCCACCGCGCTGCGCGAGGCCATGGAGGACCGCCGCCTGCACATTCCCGACGACGAGGCGCTGCGCAGCGACCTCCATGCCGTGCGCGCCGAAGCGGGTCCCTCCGGCGCACCGCGCCTGGTCGCCGACCGCGCCGGGACCGACGGCCACGCCGACCGCTTCTGGGCGCTCGCACTGGCATGCCTCGTGGCCTCCCGGAACACGGGGCCGTTCGAGGCCTGGACCGGCGGGGGACGCCACGCCGCACTCGCCGCCTGGGGCGGCCCGCCCGACGGCGGCTATGTCATCGACCGCGACCGGGGCGCCGTGCTCTCCCCGCTCGCCACTGCGCGGCGCTGGAGGTAAGCGACCATGGATGACACCGCACATCCGGCCCGGCCCGACACGGACGAGATCGCCGCGCCCCGACAGACCGCGGGCGTGCATCTGGGCGGACGGTCGGTCCACGACAGGGCCGCAGCCTGGATCGACGAGATCGACCTGGACCCGCGCGGCCGCCACGGCCGGCGCGGCGCGCTGCGCCTGTTCGAGGCCGCCCTGACCGATGCAAGGGCCCGCGCCGTGCTCGACCAGCGCATCGACGCCGGCGTCGCGGCGCCCCTGGAGATCGAGCCCGGCGGGACCATGCGTCGCGACAGACAGGCCGCCGACGATCTGCGCGAACAGCTCCAGGCCCTCGAGATCGACCGCATCACCCGCGAGATGCTGCACGCGGTCTGGTACGGCTACGCTGCGGCCGAGTGTCTCTGGCGCATCGACGGCGCCCGCGTCGCTCTGGATGATCTGCGTGTGCGCCATCCCGGGGTCATCCGCTGGGACCCCGACACCATGGAACCGCTGCTGGTCACCCGGTCCTCGCCGGCCGGCGCGCCCCTGCCGCCGGCCAAGTTCGTCCTCGTCGCCAACCCCCGGGGCCACGGCGGCCAGCCCCACGGGCCGGGCGTGGCCCAGTGGTGCATCTGGCCGGTCTGGCTCAAGCGCATGACGGTGCGCTCCTGGGCGGTCGCGCTGGAGCGCTTCGGCACCCCCGTCGCCACCGCCCGCGTCCAGCGCGACGCCTCGGCCGAAGAGGTCGAGCGCGCGCTCGCCGCCCTGGCCTCCCTGGCCTCCGGGACCTCGCTCGCGATCCCCGAGGACATCGCCATCGAGATCCTCGAGGCCAACCGCCGCGCCGGTGGAGACTACGAGGTCTTCGCCCGTGAGATGGACCGCATGATCGCCTCGGCCGTCATCGGCCAGCACGGGACCTCCGAGATCGGACCCCATGTCGGCACCGGCGAGGTCCACATGAAGGTGCTCGAACGCCTGGTCACCGCCGATGCGCGGCGCGTCTGCGACGCCCTGCGGCGCACCGTCGCGACGTGGCTCACCGCCTGGAACCACCCCGGCGCCGCCGTGCCGCGCCTGCACCGCGACACCGCGCCCGCCGACGATCTGGAGTCCCGCGCCCGGCGCGACGCCGCCCTGGCCACGGCATCCGGGCTGCGGCCCTCGCGCGCCTACATCGAGGCGGTCTACGGCGGCGAGTGGGAGCCCGCATCCGATCCACCAGCCTCGGGTCCGCCCGCAAGGCTGGCCGCGCCCGGCGCGGACGAGGCCATCGACAGCGCCGTCGAGGCCATCGCACGCGGCTGGGAGCCGCTCATGGGACCGGTGATCGCCCCCGTCATCGAGGCCGCCGGACGGGCTACCTCCATGGACGGCCTGCGCGACATCCTCGACGATCCCGCCCTGCACGACGCCATGGACAACGGGGCGTTCGAGCGCCGCCTCGCCCGCGCCACGTTCTCGGCCCGCGTCTCCGCCGCCGGTGAACCCGAGGGGGAAGCCTGACGTGGCCATCGAGATCCTCGACCTGCACGACGCCGAGGCCATCGAGCACTTCCGGCTCAAGGGCTACCGCATCGGCTTCGACTGGCGCGACACCGCCGCAGCGGAGCACGCCCGCGCCTTCACCGTGGCCAAGGCCATGGACCGCGACATCCTCAGGGACATCCGCTCCGCCTTCGACCGCGCCTACGCAAGGGGCGATACCGTCGAGAGCTTCATCGATGCCCTCGCCCCGGAACTGCAACGCAGGGGCTGGTGGGGCCGCAAGTTCATGGTCGATCCCCGCACCGGCGATATCCGCGCGTCCCAGCTCGGATCGGTCCACCGCCTGCGCCTCATCTTCGACGCCAACATGCGCTCGGCCACCGCGCGCGGCCACTGGGAGCGCATCGAGCGCCTCAAGGACCGCCTCCCGTTTTTGCGCTACGTCGCCGTGCTCGACGAACGCACCCGGTCCAGACATCGGGACTGGCACGGCACGATCCTGCCCGTCGATCACCCGTTCTGGACTACCCATTACCCGCCCAACGGCTGGCGCTGCCGCTGCATGGTCCAGCAACTGGCCGAGGAAGACCTCGAGCGCTTCGGCTACGACCCGGCCAACGCCGGCCCGCCCGACGGCGCCGATAAGACCCGCCCATGGACCAACAAGCGGACCGGCGAGACCGCTCAGGTCCCGCTCGGCATCGATCCCGGCTGGCAGCACAACGCGGGCCTCGTCGAGCCGCTGCGCAGCCCACCGTCCACGGACTTCGCCGCCGCGCTCGCAAGGGGCGATCCCATGCCCTTCGTCGTCGTCGGGCGCGACACCCGCCGCCGCCTGCTGCGCGCCGCGGGGTTCGATCCCGCCGACCCGGGGTTCGACCCCACGGACCCCGGCCTCGCCGCCGCGCTCCTGACCGCCCTGCGCAGGGAACTCGCCGACCGGGGCATCGTCACCGGCAACGTCGCCCCGACGGTCGTCGCCAGGTCCAAAAGCAAGGCCGACATGAACGCCCGCATCGCCGTCGACGACGCCGCACGCGCCCTGCCCGATACATGGATCGCCGTCGGCAACAGGGCGGACAACGTCATCGTCCAGGCCACGCCGGCAGGCGAAACCGTCCTGGGGCAATATCGTCCCACGATCAAGGGAGAACCGCCCGTGATCACCACCAACGCCACCCCCGGCAACGCGCTGCACGAGTACGTCCATCACTTGCAGGCGACCATGCCAGGGTTCGACAGCCTGTTCCAGAACCTCCACAAGCAACGCAACCGGGGCCTCGCCCGCGCACCTCTGGACAATTACAGGGGGTTCGGGCGCACGGACGAATACATCGACGACTACTTCGGCGCCGAGTACAGGGCCGACATGCTCGAGGGCCTGGGCTACGACCCGGACAGCCCTGCCCTCGAGGTCATCACCCGCGCCTTCCAGATCACCTTCCACGAGGTGGTCAGGCCGCGGCGCGACGGCACCAGGGAGGTGCTCGACATCGCCAGGCTGTCCCGCGACGACCCAGAGATGCTCGACCTTGTACTGGGCGTGCTCTTTCACCACATACCCTGACATGGCCACGCACACCATCATGCTGCCCGACTGGCGCTACGGACGCGCCCGGCGCACCATCCTCTGGGACGACGAGGCCGGGACGTTCTCCGGCGATCACGGCGATGTGCCATGGCTCAACGAGCAGGTCGCCGGGCGCGACCCGGGATGGCTCGTCAAGGAGGGCCTCCGCATCTGGCTCGAGGACCCGGCCCACAGGCCGGGCGACCTCATCTGGCTGCTGGGCTACATCTGGGCCGGCGTCCACAGGCCGGGTGAGGTCTACCAGGGCATTACCGTCACCCTGCCGCCCGTCTTCGACGGCGGCGAGACGGAGTCCGAGAGCACGTGGCCCATGATCACCTTCCTCAACGGCGACAAGGAGCCATGCCCCGTACAACTGATCGACGAGGACGGTGAGATGATCGGTTTCCCGCCTCCCAACGCGGAATACACCCTCACCGACGAGCCCGCCCCGGGAGGAGCCAGCTGGCGCACCACCGACGGCCACATCATCAGGTTCTGCCTGGCCTGACGTCCCGGCCCGGCCGCGCCGTTCCGCACCTCCGAACGTCTCCCGATTTAGCGCCGTTTCACACCCCGCGAACGGGTGTTTCCGGGGCCGTTCCGCGCCCCTGAAACGGGTCCCGATTTACCACCGTTTTGCACCCCTGAAACGGGCCGGATTTTCCCGCCGTTTTGCACCCCCGAAATGCCCGGAAATCGCCCCCGGAAACACCCGTTCGCGGCGGATTCTTAAAAACTTTCCACTCCCTCAGGAAACGCCCGTAAGCCCTTGATATCCCGCCTCTTCCGCCTTCTTCCCACCTTCTTCCCGATTCACAAAGACTTTCTGTCCCCCACACTCTTTTCAGCCCCTGGTGACCGGATGTGGGCGGAGCACTCTGCATAAAAGGCATGGAGCCCATGACCCCTGTCATGGGCTCCATGTTTTTGTGCGGCACACGAACCTTCATCGGAACATGCGCGCGTGTCTCATTCCGTGCATGGATCCTTTGGCAAGTCGAAGGATGACCAATGTGGACTGTGAGAGCGTAAACTTAACCACCAACCTGCCATCGTCGAATTTGATTCGACGATCCATGCACGGCCGGTTCCTCACGCGCTGATCTCGGGCGCGAGGCGCAATCACCCGTCGCGGAAGCGGGCGGTGGAAAGGTCGCTCATCCTGGCGTCGGAGAGGATGTCGTCGAGGTGGGGGAACGCGCCGTCCTGGGTCATCGCCTTGCCGAACGCCAGGAGCGTGCCGTAGACCGCGCGGAACAGACTGCCGCCGGTGGAGATGCGGGTGATGCCCAGCTCGGCCATGCGCTTGACGCTCGCATCCCCGCCCTGGCCCACGACGACGTTGAGCGGACCATCGGTCTCGACGAGGAAACGCCGGAGGGTCTCGTCGTCCGTGGGGCCGGGCGCATAGAGGCAGTCGGCACCGGCCTCGCGGTAACGGTTCAGCCGTTTGATGGCCTCGGGTAGCGGGTCGTCGTGGCCATAGAGAAAACACTCGGCCCGCGCGGTCAGGGTGAAATCAATACCGCTGGCATCGGCCGCCTCGCGCGCGGCCGCGATGCGTTCGGCGGCGAACGCGATGTCGTAATAGGGCGCATCCGCGTTGCCGGTATAGTCCTCGATGCCGCCGCCCGCCATGCCCTCGTCGACCGCCTTGCGGATGCAGGCAGCGACGGCCTCGGGTCTGTCGCCATAGCCGTTTTCCAGATCGCCGTTGACGGGCAGGTTCACCGCCCTGGCAATCGCCCCGTGGCGCGCCATGGTTTCGTCGAACGGCGTGGCTCCGGGACCGTCGGGCAGCCCGTGGGCATAGTTGATCCCCGCGCTGGTCGTCGCCAGCGCCTCGAATCCAAGCGACTCAAGCAGCCTGGCGCTGGCGGCGTCCCACGCATTGGGCATCACGAATGTAGCGCCGCGCCGGTGCAGGGCGCGGAACGCGGTGGCTTTCTGGGCAAGGGTTGGGGTCATTGGCTGTCTCCGGAAAACGGTGGGCCGGTGCGTGATGACGCACCCTACACCCATCGCCGGCCCGATCGTAATCAGCAGGGACACGGGAATCGCTGCCCTATTCACGACACAGTTTGCGCGTCGTTTGATCGGTGGCCAGGGGCGGCCACTTCGAGAGCGCAGCCATGACCACGTTGAACGTGAGCCTGAGCGCCCAACTTCATGGGCTTGTGCGCTTTATTTTCACGGTAACGGCCCCCACTGGATCACCCTTGTCGACAACGGCGCGGTTCAGAACGCGGGCACCAGCGCCATCGCCCTGCCAGAAACCTATATCGTCGACAAGATCTACTTCCCGGTGCAGAGCCAGGACGCCAGCCAGCCCCACGATCTCGACTCCCTCATCACCAAGGAAAGCGACATCAACTGGGGTTATGCGAAAAACTGGCAGTTCCGCTACGACAGCTACGAGGTCACACTCCAGGACGGCCCCATTGATGTCGGCAACCTGACCTCGGTCAATGGTTTCGTCCTGCCCATGGCGCTCAGCGTCGATTACGGCGACGACACCACGGGCATGCGCGGCTACGATATTCCGGCCTCGGAGTTCTTCAATACCGTCAGTGCGATGAGCGACAGCAAGTCGGTCTACACCTAATACAGATGGGCCGCTCGCCGGCACGCTGCGCGCCGCGCTTTACGCCCGCCGAAGCGGTGGGCCAGCATCCGGCGAACCCGGCCTTCACGGCGTCGGACTGGGATCCCTATATCGCCTCGCTGCAGGCGCAAGATCCCGGCATCGCGCTCTCGGGCTTCTTCAACGGTGCACCCGATCACAACCAGGGTCTGGCACAACGCCGGCTTCTATTCCTACGCCATGAACTGGGACGCCGAGCAGAACGTCTTCTGGCTCGACCTCGCCGAGGACGGTCAGGTCCGCATCACCACGCTCGAGGACCTCGCCAACATCATCTATTCCACGCTGGGCGATGTCGGGATCTATGCCTACCGGGATGACGAGAACTCATACGCGATCTTCCATCACGGGCCGATGGGCGGGGCTGAGTCCATGAACTCGGGCGAGAACAACCAGTGGAGCGTGGTGCTCGCCCAGCTGTTGACCAGTTTCACGGCCGGTTACTACGGCACCACAGGCCAACCGGTGAACCCCGCCATCGCGGAAGGCATTGACCTCAACCACAACTGGAACCCCTGCTACGCCTTCGGGCGGAACCTGCAGGGCGATGCGCTAGTCTCTCATGACCCCTATTTGGAACTGCTGTTCTTCAACTCCAATTCCTACGGGTCCGGTTATTCCGACAACCTGATGAAGCACTATCAGGATGGCGCATCGCTCCTTTCGGTCTCGGACCCCATGGCGGGGCGCAATATCGACAGCATAGCTCTCACGCTGTTCGACGATGGCGAACCCTCGACGGGTTATCAACCGCCGGTCATCAACAACTATATTGACCCCGGCGGCAATCCGCTCTGGCAGACCGTCAGCTTCGACCCGCCCCAAGGCGAATCGCTCTGGCAGGTCTGGCAGCTTTCCCAAGACAACGGCGTCTATTCGGTTTCGCTGGTGGCGAACACCCGCCAGGGTATCGGCCAGATGCTCAGCACCAACTTCTCGGCCTTGGGTTCTGGGGGCGATACCTAGTACCGCATCAACGTCGGTACGGGCGAGGATCTCAAGACCTTCAACCTCTATGCCACCATGTCGGACGGCAGCGCGAGCGAGCCGGTTGTGCGCGACGGCGGCGCTGCGGGTCCGGGTGTCACCCTAGAGGATGTGGTACTCGTACACATCGGCACCGCGCACGGCGACGGCGGCTTTGTGCTGCATGCGCTAGCCGACAACACGCTTTCCGACCGGGAGATTCTGGGCGAGACCCAGCGACTGACCGGCGAGGCGCTTTTCGTTTTTCACAATTCAGTCCGAGAAAAGTCGTCATGAAACATAGATGTCCTTGTTATGTTCTATATTTATGTTATGCACAATCAGTTCGGCTGCCTGAGCGGAGGGCGCGAAAGAGCTTCCACTGTTCTTGAGACATACCAGATGGTGTGGTTGTTGGAGCCACCAAATACAAATTCTCGTTTGTATGGGGTTGAATTTGGTTTTTTGCCATGGGCCCCTTCCGCTGCACGGGGTTGCGGCGTTTCCCAGCCCGACCCGCACGCGGCCGATGGAGTCCGGCGGGATGGACGCCGGCGAAGTTCCACCCGTTCGCATAATCGGGCATCTCAACCCCTAAATGACTCCAAAACCTTGACTTTTTGCCCCTATTGCGCCCTTGCACCGCTCCGGGCCGCACCCATATCACACACAGCTAGAATTGTTGTCGGCTGCAGGTCTCACGTAGTGGACAGCAAACCAACAACTGGGACTTTCGGGGGTCCTCCCAGAGGCGCCGCGCGTAGGGCCTCTTCCCGGATCCGCCAAGACAAGGAGTCAGAGAGAATGAGTAAAGTGATCGGTATTGACCTCGGCACCACGAACTCTTGCGTCGCATTGATGGAAGGCGGCTCAGGCCGCGTGATCGAGAATTCGGAAGGCGGTCGCACGACCCCTTCGATGGTGGCATTTTCCGGCGATGGTGAGCGTCTGGTCGGCCAGTCGGCCAAGCGCCAGGCGGTGACCAACCCTGAAGCAACGTTGTTTGCCATCAAACGCCTGATCGGGCGCAGCTTCGACGATCCCATGACCCAGAAAGACAAGGATCTTGTGCCCTACAAGATCGTCAAAGCCGACAACGGCGATGCTTGGGTCGAGGCGAACGGCGAGAAGTACAGCCCCAGCCAGATCTCGGCCTTCATCCTGCAGAAGATGAAGGAAACCGCTGAAACCCATCTTGGCGGAAGCGTCACCCAGGCCGTCATCACGGTCCCGGCCTATTTCAACGACAGCCAGCGTCAGGCGACCAAGGACGCCGGCAAGATCGCCGGTCTTGAGGTCCTGCGCATCATCAACGAGCCGACCGCGGCGGCCCTTGCCTATGGTCTCGACAAAAAGGAGTCGGGCACCATCGTGGTCTATGACCTTGGCGGCGGCACGTTCGACGTCTCGGTCCTGGAAATCGGCGACGGCGTCTTCGAGGTGAAGTCGACCAACGGCGACACTTTCCTAGGCGGTGAGGACTTCGACAAGCAGATCCTGGATTACCTGGCCGAGGAGTTCAAAAAGGAGAACTCCATCGATCTGCGCCAGGACAAGCTGGCCCTCCAGCGCCTGAAGGAAGCCGCGGAGAAGGCTAAGATCGAGCTTTCCAGTTCGGTCCAGACGGAAGTCAACCTGCCGTTCATCACGGCTGACGCCTCCGGGCCGAAACATCTTGCGATCAAGCTGACGCGCGCCAAGCTCGAAGCGTTGGTGGGCGACTTGATCGACCGGACTTTGGCACCCTGCAAGAAGGCCCTGAAGGACGCAGGCCTGACAGCCGGCGAGATCGACGAGGTCGTTCTGGTCGGCGGCATGACCCGCATGCCCAAGGTCCAGGAAAAGGTCCAGCAGTTCTTCGGCAAGGAGCCGCACAAGGGCGTGAACCCCGATGAGGTGGTGGCACTGGGTGCCGCCATTCAGGCTGGCGTGCTGCAGGGCGAGGTCAAGGACGTCCTCCTGCTCGACGTCACGCCGCTGTCGCTAGGCATCGAGACGCTGGGCGGCGTGTTCACCCGTCTGATCGATCGCAACACGACGATCCCCACGCGCAAGAGCCAAGTGTTCTCGACCGCCGAGGACAACCAGACCGCCGTGACGATCCGCGTGTTCCAGGGCGAACGCGAAATGGCTGCCGACAACAAGATCCTAGGTCAGTTCGACCTGGTCGGCCTACCTTCGGCGCCCCGCGGCATGCCCCAGATCGAGGTCACGTTCGACATCGACGCCAACGGCATCGTGAACGTTTCGGCCAAGGACAAGGCGACCGGCAAAGAGCAGCAGATCCGCATACAGGCCTCGGGCGGTCTCAGCGACGATGAGATCGAGAACATGGTCCAGGATGCTGAAAGCCATGCCGACGAAGACAAGAAGCGCCGCGCCGGCGTCGAGGCCCGCAACCAGGCCGATGCCCTGATCCATGCCACCGAGCAACAGCTCGGCGAGCATGGCGAAAAGGTCGAGCCCGCGGTGAAGTCGGAAATCGAGGACGCCATTGCCGATCTCAAGTCGGAACTGGAGAAGGATGAGCCCGACACCGGGGCGATCGAATCCAAAACCCAGGTTCTGGTCCAGGCTTCCATGAAGCTGGGCGAGGAGATCTACAAGGCCGAACAGGCCCATGCCGGTGACGGCGGCGATGCCGACGGTGGCCAGGCCTCGGACGACGACGTCGTCGATGCCGAGTTTGAAGAGGTCGATGACGACAAGAAAACCGGTACCGCGTAATCTGTGGTCGGAAACATGGTCCCGGACCGGTGACAACCGGCCCGGGACTTTCCGTTACCGATGGAGTAGACAACCACCATGGCCAAACGCGACTACTATGAGGTGCTCGGGCTTGCCCGGGGGGCGGACGACAAGGTGGTCAAGAGCGCGTATCGCAAGCTCGCCATGCAGCATCACCCCGACCGCAACGCCGAAAATCCCGACGCCGAAGCCAAGTTCAAGGAGGTCTCCGAGGCCTATGAGGTTCTGAAGGACGCTGACAGGCGCGCGGCCTATGACCAGTTCGGCCATGCCGCGTTTGAGAACGGCATGGGCGGCGGCCGGTCCGGTGCGCACGATTTCAGTTCCAGCTTTGCTGATGTCTTCGACGATCTTTTCGGTGAATTCATGGGCGGCGGCGGACGCCGGCGCGGCGGGCGCGGCGGGCGCGGCAGTGGCCAGCGCGGCGCGGACCTGCGCTACAACATGGAAGTCACGCTGGAAGAAGCATTCGCGGGCAAGCAGACGAAGATCCGCGTGCCTACTGCCATCTCCTGCGAATCCTGCGGCGGCACCGGGGCCGACGATCCCGAAGCGACGGCGACCTGCGGTACCTGCGGCGGCGCAGGCGCGGTGCGCGCCCAGCAGGGATTTTTCTCCATCGAACGCGCCTGTCCGACCTGCGGGGGCGCTGGCAAGGTGATTCGCGACCCCTGCAAGGTGTGTAGCGGATCCGGGCGCATGCAGAAGGAGAAAACGCTCAACGTCACGATTCCCACGGGCGTCGACGATGGCATGCGTATCCGCCTCACCGGCGAAGGCGAAGCAGGCATGCGCAGCGGCCAGACCGGCGATCTCTACATCGTGCTTTCGGTCAAACCCCATCCGATCTTCCAGCGCGATGGCGGTACGATCTATTGCCCCGTGCCCATTTCGGTGGCCACGGCCGCGCTCGGCGGCAACATCGAGGTGCCGACCATCGAGGGCAAACGCGCCAAGGTCTCGCTTCCCGCCGGCACCCAGTCGGGCCGTCAGTTCCGCTTGCGCGCCAAGGGTATGACCGGCGTGCACGGTGCCGGACGCGGCGACATGATCATCGAAACCGTAGTCGAAACTCCGGTCGATCTCACCGCGCGTCAGAAGGAGCTCCTCAAGGAGTTCGAGGAAGCCGGCGGCTCCAAGACGCACAATCCGGAATCGGACGGGTTCTTCACCAAGGTCAAGGACCTCTGGCAGGACCTTACCGACTGAAACCTTATTCTGGTCGTGATGGTGTTGTGTTTGTTGCGGCGCGCTTTACCGTCATTCCGCCACAGCTTGATGCCATGTTCCCGGGCGTGATCCCAACGAGGACACCCATGAAGAACTTTGCCCTGGTGGCGTTGGCCACCGCTACCTTCGTCTCCGCTCCCGCGTTCGCACAGAACACCGTGACGGAGGAAATCATTCTGGAAGCCTGTGCGAGCGGTCTTTCCAGTGCGGATTTCGACCGCGACGGCTGGGTCACGCCCGTTGAGGTCGACGCCGCCTTCGAAGGCAATTTCATGCTGCTGGACGGCGACGGTGACGGCGCGGTGACGCTGCGCGAATTCCAGAACTGCCGCGCGGGCAGCGGTCTGCGCACCGAACGCACGGCCCAGATGCGCGAAGGCCATCCGTTCTATCGCGGCGCCGCCGATACCGAGGGCTATCTCGGGCGCACCGCCTGGGTGAGCATTGCCCAGGAGCAACTCGCCAAGGTGCCGATGCTCGATGGTGCGGCCAATCCCCATGTCTATGACGACATCATGCAGGGCTTCAGCCTACCCGCCGAGGCGACCGACACCAACGGCAGCGGCTTGGTCGAACCCGGCGAGGCGCATCTTGGCATCGAAGCGGGCTGCACCGGTGCGGATGCCAACCGTGACGGACGCATTTCTGCGGCCGAGCACGCCACGCGAGATGTCACGACCCAGGTGATTGATGTCGACGCATCGCTCCAGGCGCGCTTGGGCGAACGCTGGCGCGCCATGGACAGCGATGGCGATGCCACCCTGACGCTTGAGGAGTACCAGGCGGCCGACCGCGCACGTTACCGCCAGGCCGCGATCAGCGCGGCATCCGATCCCGAGGTCGCCGTGCCGGTCGTCACGCTGATGGAAATGCCCGGCACCTGACACGCGATTCGGGTGCGTGACAAGTCGCGCCTGCCCGGTTAAGCAGGCGTCATGACGGTACGAATCGGAATTTGCGGCTGTGGTGGACGTATGGGCCGCATGCTCGGTCACGTCGTTGACGCACGCAACGGCGCGGTCATCGCCGCGGGCAGCGAACGGCCCGGTAGCGACCTCATCGGCCATGATTTGGGTGAACTTCTGGGCCTGGACCATGCGGGCGTGACGATCACCGACGATGCTGCCGTATTGCTCGCCGCCAGCGATGTCGCGATCAACTTCACCACGCCAGCCTCCACCATGCACCACGCCGCGCTCGCCGCCGAGACCGGCAAGGGTTTGGTCGTCGGCACGACTGGCCTTTCGGCCGAGGAAAAGGCCAAGCTTGCACGCGCGGCCGAAACCGCGCCGATCGTCTTTGCCGCGAACATGAGCTTGGGCGTCAATCTTCTGCTGGGCGTGACGCGCAAGGTTGCCGCGGTGCTGGACGAAGAGTTCGATATCGAGATCGTGGAGATGCATCACCGCCACAAGGTCGACGCACCCTCAGGCACCGCACTGGCACTCGCCGAAGCGGCGGCCGAAGGCCGCGGTGTCGATCTCGATGCGGTTGCCGACCGTGGGCGCGACGGCGTCACGGGACCGCGCGAGCGTGGCGTGATCGGTCTGGCCGCCCTGCGCGGCGGCGATGTCGTAGGCGAACATCAGGTCGTCTTCGCCGCCGATGGCGAGCGCATCGAAATCGGCCACCGCGCGACCGACCGCGGTATCTTCGCACGCGGCGCGGTCACCGCCGCGCTCTGGCTTAATGGCCGCGAACCCGGTCTCTACGGCATGGAAGACGTACTGGGGCTCGCGGACTGAACGGAACCGTTCGCGACGATTGTGTGCTCTACCTCTGATCCAACGTGCCAAAGGGGCCGTCATGAACATGCTCATCATCCATCCCGTCATCGCGCTCTTGGCCGGTATCGCTATCCTGATCTAGCCCAAGCTGCTCAACTACATCGTCGCGGCCTATCTCATCGTTGTCGGCCTGACGGGCATCCTGAACATTCTGGCCTGAAGCCTCAGGGCTCCAGCCACTGTGTCGATGGCGCGGGTGCGCGGCGGAATGAGCATCATCACCGCCGCACCCTGCGAGCCGGCCGCGAGTACGATCGGGGCAAGGTAGCCGGACTTGCGCGCCAGCACGTTGGCGCCGGCAATGCTCATGGCCGCGGCCAGCTCCGCGAGATCGGCAAGCAGATGCACCTCGATGTCGTTGAGCACGCCGCGCCCGATCACGAAGAGCGCGCCCCAGATCCGCCTCGGCGCGGGCAGGCGATGTCCGCCCAGTCGCACGATCACGAGCGTGAGAAACGAAACGATCGAGCGCACGCAGGCCAGCGTCACGGGTGGCACCTCGTTGACGATGATGTCGATGAAGCAGGAACGAATTGCCGAACGTCGTCGCGTGCAGGACGACCATGGCGGTATCGCGCATGTCCGGATGGCGAATGTCCGGTACGGAGGCCGTCATCGTCCCCGCGCCGCACCAGCACCGTGTTGACGGCGTAACTCAGCGCCGCCCCGACGATCGCCAGTTCGGCCAGAACGTGATGGCCCAGATTCTTTAGCGCATCGGCGCCGGCCAGCACGACGATGCCCGCAACACCCAGCGCCACCCCAGCCAGGCGCAGCGGCGTCAGGCGTTCGTCGGCAATGGCGACATGGGCGATCAGCGCGGTGGCCAGCGGCATGAAGCCGATCAGGGCGAAGGGCGGTACTTCATCGACCGTGATGCGAATGAGTGTGAACGACGATGCCCAGATCAGCGCCAGAAGCGAGAGTAATCCCAGAGCAAGATTAAAGGAGTCTGGCTGTCTGCGATCGCGTTTCTGCTTGCTCAGCCATCCAGAGATGTACTCCGCCAGCGCACCAGCGCAGCGTTGAGGGCATCGGCGAGATCATGGCGTTCTTCGTCGATCAGAAACGCACCGATCTGGAGATGGCGTCCATGGGATGCGAGCATGAGACAGCTGGAGTCCGCACCTTCCGGCTCCACGCTGACGCGTACCCAGCTCGGCTGGAATGTCCAGCAGCGCGAGCGACCCGAGGGCACGATGCGGTCGATGCGCAGATCGGTCTCGTTCAGCCGCACGATCTCGCAGCGGCGTCCTGAGCGGTAGTTGAGCTGGAACGCGCCCCAGACGAGGAACGCCTCCAAGCCGCAGAAACACGCCACCGTCCAGGCGCCCATGCTCCAGAACGCCATGCCGACGGCCGCCATGGCAAAAGCGAATGCGGCGATGAGCAGGACGAACCCACGGTGTGGCAGGGAACGGTGCGATACTAGGACCACATCGAAATAAACGCCGTCGGGCAGCGAATCGTGATGGTTGCGCTGACCTCTGTGATAGCCCGACATGGCGGTTGCGTCATTCCGTGAGATTGTCCATTGCGATCCTGCATCACAAGTGCATTTGCGTCTGTTAGGTTGACCATAAACGATGCCGCTCGAAGGCATCCGGGGCTGGAGAATTGCTGTGAAAAAAGCCGATATCGAACGTCTGTTCTCCTCACTGGCCAAGGTCATTCCAGCGCCCAAGACCGAGCTGGAATACACCAACGTCTTCACGCTGCTGGTTTCGGTCGTGCTTTCAGCCCAAGCCACCGACAAGGGTGTGAACGCAGCAACGCCGGGTCTCTTCGCCTTGGCTAACACGCCCGAAAAGATGCTCGCACTGGGCGAGGAAGGGGTGCGCGAGAAGATCAAGACCATCGGGCTTTTCAACGCCAAGGCCAAAAACGTCATCGCGCTTTCGAAAATCCTGATCGAGGGACACGGCGGCGATGTGCCGGCCAGCCGCGAGGAACTCCAGAAGCTCCCCGGGGTGGGCCGCAAGACCGCCAGCGTGGTCATGAACGAGGCCTTCGGCGAGCCGACCATCGCGGTTGACACCCACGTCTTCCGTGTCGCCAACCGCACCCGGCTGGCACCCGGCAAGACGCCCGATGCGGTCGAGAAGAAGCTCGAAGCCATCGTGCCTGAGCGCTGGAAAAAGGGCGCACACCACTGGCTTATCCTACACGGCCGCTATACCTGCCTGGCGCGCAAGCCCAGATGCTGGACCTGCGTCATCGCCGATATCTGTCCGCACGAGCCCAAGGTGCCGGACCCGGAAATCGAAGCTGTGGCCAAGGCGGAAAGGAAGACTGCAGCCAAGCGCAAACTCGCCCTGCCGCGTCCCAGGAAGGTCAAGAAGTGAAGACACGTCTGAGGGTGTGATGAGGATGCGATGTTTCCCCACCTCGTGTCGTCCTCCGGCTTGACCGGAGGGGCCCATGCACGGACCCCGCCACCCGTGTCGACTTCGATCCACGGCACATCAGGGCCGACCGCATCGATCCGACCTGATCTCCGGCTTTCGAGTTTGTGAAGGGATCGCGATTTGTTTGATTTGTGCTGCAAGGCAGTGAGACCAGTCGTTGCTCTCAGGGTGCCCGGTCGTTTGATCTTGTTTCAGGTGTTTTGCGCAGCGGCCCTGATGCGTTACCAGGATGTCGTTGGCCGGTGCGTGCCACAGGGACGATGGTGTGTGCCTTGAGCCTTCCACGCACGTCGATGCGCTCGAGGTCCCGGTTCCTGCAGTAGGCGTGGATGAGTTCGGCGCATGTGCGTCTTCGGGGCGATGTCCCGGGCCTTCCGGGTTTCCATTCCGGCGCGCCGGCTTTCGATCACTTCGGGTTCTTTCCTGCGTCTGTAACGCAGGCTGGCGCACGATGCCGGGGAGAGATCGTTCTCGCCGGCCTCATCGGGCGTTGGCATGTAGACCGTGACCGGTCCGGCTTGCGTTCTGGCCGGGGCGACGATGGCGTCACGGCTGTCACAGCCCCGATCGAGCGGCACGCGCCGGGATCGAGGGCGACCTCCGCGCGCGGGGCGGCAACACCCTCGCGCGCACCGATCGAAGCGTGGAACGCGCCAAGATCCAGCCCCCGGATCGAGGTCCGGGGCAGGCCCGCTGCGGCTCACATTAGCTCAACGTATGGGAAGCACCGGTCAGTTTGCCTTTTCGCCCGCGCCATCGGCCTTGCGCTGGGTGGCGTGCTGGCGGTAGAGGTTCACGAAATCAACGGGTTCGAGCATGAGCGGCGGGAAACCGCCGTCGCGCACAGCGTCCGCGATGATCCGCCGCGCGAAGGGGAAGATCGTGCGCGGGCCCTCGATCAGCAGGATCTGGGGGATCAGGTTCTCTTCCACGCCGGTCAGCGAGAAGACGCCGCGATAGTCGATCTCGGTGAGGAAACAGGGCTCTTCCTCGTGCTTGGCGTTCGCGCTGATCTTCAGCGAGACCTCATAGAGGGTCTCGCCGAGCTTGCGCGAATCCACGTTTAGGTTGACCTGCACCTGCGGCTTCATGTCCGACTTCGAAAAGCTCTTCGCACCCTGGGGATTCTCGAAGGACATGTCCTGGAGAAACTGGCTGTGGAGCATCAGCTTGGGCTGGGCGGTGCCCGCGGCAGGTGCATCGCCGGCGACGGCGGGACCGGGTGTGGGTGCGTCGGTCTTGTCGTCAGCCATGGGGGGATTCCTCCATCTTGAGAAGGCGAATTTGCTGGCCGGTGGCTATCACGGTCCGTTGGACACGGCAACCGCGTTCGCATCACAGAAGCAGGCGGTCGTCGCCCAATTCAAACGCCCCGCGGCGGGCGGGAAAGCGCGCGAAATAGGTTGCGATAAGTTCGATCATCGCGGCGCTTTCCAGCATATCCACGGGGATGCCCTGACGCTCTGGCAGGGCCTGCGTTCCCGCGGGCCGGTAGGTGCGCGTCTCGGCGTGCGCCGTGGGATCGCCGTTCTGGCGCAGGCGGTCGCGGCCCGAGCCCAGAACCGCGTCGTCGCGCAAGACGACTGCACCGACCGGCTCGCTACCTTCCTCCATGCCCGCACGCGCTTGCGCGATAGTCAGCGCCATCGCTTTCTCATTGGTCACGGGCGCGGGCGATCGAGACGGGGATCGTTGGCGGGCTTGGGCGGATCGTTGACCACCTCCCATTCGCCATTGACCACGCGTCCGCCCGGTCCGGCACGCATGTTCACCTCGACCGTGCGCATATGGCGAGCAAGATAACGGCGTAGCGCATGACGCAGGGGCGGGATCAGCAGCGCGAAACCGACGGCATCTGTAAAGAAGCCGGGGGCCAGCAGCATGACCCCCGCGACCATGATGCACACGCCGTCGAACGCCTCGACTGCGGGCATCCGGTTCTCGCGCAGCGCCTGCTGGGCGCTCGCCATGACGGAGCGTCCCTGCCAGCGCACCAGCGCGGCACCCGTCACCGCCGTGGCGATGCACAACAGCACGGTCCACAGCGCGCCGATGACGCTGCCCAGTTCGATGAAGAGGTACACCTCGATCAGCGGAACGAGCAGAAAAATGGCCAGAAGAAGCAAAGGCATGGTTGATCGGTCTTTCGTTTACGCCATCTCTTATGTGGGTGCGGTGGCCTCGCGGTGAAACCCCATGGCAACCTCGCTACGCGACTCGACCGGACGGACCGGAGTCTCTACTGTGCGCTTGCGGTTTCGAACAACCCTCAAACAGGGCGGCTCGACCGGCCGATATCATTCCTCGAACGACAACGGATCTGACGTGGCAGGCGGACTTATCGACATTCTGATCTTCGCGGTGATCGCCGCGCTGGTGTTTTTCCGTCTGTTTCACGTTCTGGGCCGGCGGACCGGCCACGAGCGCCCGCCACCCCGCCCCACCCCCGACGATGTTGTCAGCGAGCAGGACAACGTGATCGCCATGCCGGGCCGGGAGCAGGAGGGCGAGGACTCGCTTGCCGGGATCGATGGGCCGCTCAAGGCGGGCCTCACGCAGATTCGTCTGGCCGACAAAAATTTTGATCTGGAGCAGTTTCTTTCGGGCGCACGGGCCGCCTTCGAGATGATCCTGGACGCCTTCCACAAGGGCGAACTCGAGAAGGTGCGTCCGTTCCTCGACAACGATGTCTACAAGAGCTTCGCCTTGGCGGTGGCCGAGCGGGATGCGGCGGAGAACCGGCGCATCATCGAACTGGTCTCGATCAACCGCTGCGAAGTGACCGAGGTGGAAATGCAGGACCGCCAAGCGCGCATCACCGTGCGTTTCGAAAGCGACCAGACCGACATCCTCAAGGACAGCGAAGACCGTATCGTCGCGGGCGATCCCTCGGCCCCGATTGAGGTTACCGATATCTGGATCTTCGGGCGCGACACGAAGTCGCGCGATCCCAACTGGCAGTTAATCGCCACACGCAGCCCGAACTGACGTGACGCGCACTCTTCGTCTGACGGCCCTGGCCCTGATCGCCGCCGTGGCGGCCGGCTGCGCAGGCACCGAGCAGCCCACACCCGATCTCCCTGATACCCTGGAACTGCATCCAGCTTCCTTTGGCGAGCTTTCCGGATGGATCGTTGACGATCACGCCGCCGCGCTGAAGACCTTTCTGCGCTCCTGCGACGCCGTGGAGGAAAAGGCCGCCAACGCTCCCATGGGCGGCACGGTGGCCATGGGCACGGCCGGCGCCTGGCACGAGGTCTGCCGCATCGCGCGCAACACCGCTTTGTGGGATGCCCAGGACTTTTTCGAAACCTGGTTCCGGCCATGGCGGGCGACCAACGCGGGCGAGGAGCTCGGCCTTTTCACCGGCTATTACGAGCCGCTGCTGCGCGGCTCCTGGCAGCCCGACGCCGTCTATCACTACCCGCTCTACCGTATGCCCATGGCGACGGTGATCGATGGCGTGTCGCAGTCGTTGCCCTCGCGCGACGAGATCGACGCCGGCGCGTTCGACGGCCAGGGTCTGGAACTGCTCTGGGTCGACGATCCCATCGCAGCGTTTTTCCTGCATATCCAGGGTTCCGGGCGGATCGTCCTGCCCGACGGCAACCAGCTGCGCGTCGGCTACGCCGGACAGAACGGCCACGCATACTACGCCGTCGGCCGCGAACTCGTGGCGATGGGCGAACTCACGCGCGAAGAGGTTTCCCTGCAGTCGATCCGCGCCTGGCTGTACGAGAATCCCGGCCGGGCGTTCGGCGTCATGGCGACCAACGCCTCCTACATCTTCTTCATGCTGCTGGAAGGCGGGGGCCCGCTGGGCGCGCAGGGAGTGCCGCTGACCCCGGGCCGCAGCCTTGCCGTGGATCGCAGCCATTATGCCTTGGGCGTGCCGGTCTGGCTCGCAACCCAGCTCCCCGACGGTCAGCCATGGCGGCGTCTGATGGTGACCCAGGATACCGGCGGCGCGATCAAGGGGCCGGTGCGCGGCGACATCTTCTTCGGCGGCGGCGACTGGGCCGAATGGAACGCCGGTCATATGAAGGTCGAGGGCGCGGTCTGGGTCCTTTTACCCCATCTCCTGACCAGCGATCTCCTGGCCACGCTTGATCCGTGATGGGTCCGGTCCCGGCTTGCGCCCGCCCCGCCGCGCGATCATGCTGAGCGCGACATGACACCGCCCGCTACATCCCGCCCGCGCGTCGCCCTGCTCGTCACGTGCCTGGTCGATCTGATGCGCCCGTCCGTGGGGTTTGCCGCGGTGAAGCTGCTGGAAGACGCCGGCTGCGAGGTCGCGGTGCCGCTGCAGTCGTGCTGCGGCCAGCCGACCTACAATTCCGGAGAGCGCGACAAGTCGCGCAAGGTCGCGCGCACCATGCTGGACGCCTTCGAAGGCTATGACCACGTCGTCGCGCCGTCGGGCTCCTGTGCGGGTATGGTGATCAGGCACTATCCCGACCTCTTCGAGGGCACGGAGGACGAAGACCGCGCCCGCGATCTTGCCGGACGCACCTTCGAACTGGTGCGTTATCTGGTCGAGGAACGCGGCATGGAAACGCTCGACGTGAAGCTCGACCGCACCGTCACCTATCACCATTCCTGTTCGTGCCTGCGCGAGTCCGGAACGCGGGATCAGCCGCGCAAGCTCTTGGAGAGCATCGACGGCCTCATCCTCAACGAAGCCGGGGACCGCGAGGTCTGCTGCGGCTTCGGCGGCACCTTCGCGGCGAAGTACGCGGCGATCTCCACCTCCATGGCGGTCGACAAGGCCGACTGCATGGAGGAGACCTGCGCGGAGATCGTCGTGGCCGCCGACATGGGCTGCCTGCTCAACATCGCCGGCATCCTCAAACGCCGCGGCTCGAACATGCAGGTCCGCCACATCGCCGAAATCCTCACCGGCGACACCGCCACTCCCGCCATCGGCGAAGGCGAGGACGAAGGATGAGCATGCAACATAGTTTCTCTCCCCCAAGCGATGGGGAGAGCCTGCCCCGGACCCGATCCGGGGTTCAGGGTGGGGGGCGCCACGCGCACATCACACTCCGTGATCCCCAGCGGGGCAGGCCCCGTTGGGGATCGGGTCGGACCAAGGCATCCCCATGACCCTCCACCATCTCACCAGTGCGCGGTTCAAGGAGAAGGCGGCGGCGGCGCTGGACGATGCCGTGCTGCAGGGCAACCTCGTCAAGCTCAAAGACAACTTTCTGGCGCGCCGCGCGCGGGCGCGGGAATCGCTGCCGGAGTTCGACGACCTGCGCGACGCCGGGGTGGCGATCAAGAAACATACGCTGGCCCATCTCGACCTCTACCTCGAGGTCTTCGAGAACGCTGTCACGGCTGCGGGCGGCAAGGTCCACTGGGCGCGCGACGATGCCGAGGCACGCGCCATCGTTCTCGAGATCTGCAGAAGCGAAAACGCGCGGTCGGTGACCAAGGGCAAAACCATGGTGGGCGAGGAGATCGGCATCAATCCGTTTCTCGAAGCCAACGGCATGACGCCCATTGAGACCGATCTGGGTGAATACATCATCCAGCTTGCCGAGGAACCGCCCAGCCATATCATCGCACCGGCGATCCACAAGAACCGCCACCAGGTCGCCGAGCTCTTCGCCGAACACCATCCCCATCTTGAGCGGCGCGACGCCGACGATGTTGACGGCATGCTGGCCGACGCGCGCGCAGTGCTGCGCGAGCGATTCCTCAAGGCCGATGCCGGCATCACCGGGGCCAACTTCCTGATCGCCGAGACCGGCCAGACCGTGATCGTCACCAACGAGGGCAACGGCGACCTCACCCAGCTTCTGCCGCGCGTCCATGTCGTGCTGGCGGGCATCGAAAAGGTCGTGCCCACGCTCGAAGACACCATGACCATTCTGCGCGTGCTCGCACGTTCGGCCACGGGCCAGGAGATGTCGTCCTACACGACCTTTTCGGCCGGCGGCCGGCGTGCGGACGATTTGGACGGGCCGGAAGCCTTCCATGTCGTGCTGCTCGACAACGGTCGCTCAAAACTCCTGGGCTCGCCCACCGAGGACATCCTGCGCTGCATCCGCTGCGGCTGCTGTCTCAACGCCTGTCCGGTCTACGGCAAGATCGGCG
The DNA here is from genome assembly GCA_965204785.1 of Alphaproteobacteria bacterium. GTDB lineage: Bacteria > Pseudomonadota > Alphaproteobacteria > SP197 > SP197 > SP197. The sequence goes on from OZ242015.1 coordinate 3,199,429, forward strand.
GCCACGCTTATGGCTCGACCTATTCCGGCCCGGTCGGCGCGGTGCTCACGCCCTCGCTGGCAGGTCTGGCCGACACCCGTCACCTCCCCAACGCCTCGTCTTTGTGCGGACGCTGCGAGGAGGTGTGCCCCATGCGCATCCCGATCCCGAAGATGCTGCGCCACTTCCGCGAGGAGGAGGTCAAGGCCGGCATGGCGCCCGCCACCGCGCGGCGCGGTCTGGCGCTTTGGGCCTGGCTCGCGCGCCGTCCCCGCCTTTACCGGCGCGTGACCTCGCTCTCTACCGGCATGCTTGCCAGCTTCGCCCGAGGCAAGGGCCGCTTTTCCCGCCTGCCGATGGCCAGCGCCTGGACCGCCAGCCGCGACCTCGCCAGCCCCCAGGGCAGGAGCTTCCAGAGCCAGTGGAAATCGCTGTCCCGGCCATGAGCGAAGCGCGCAAGGCGATCCTGAGCCGGGTCCGGAGCGGCATCCCCCGCGCTGACGAGGACGCCGCGAAAAAGGCCGTCGCCAAGCGTCTGGCGGGCCACGGGCGCGGCCTGCAACCCGAGCGCATCGCGCTCGACGCCGAGGCGCTGGTCGATCTCTTCGCCGAAAAGGCCCAGAGCGTCGACGCTACCGTGTCGTTCGTGGTGAGCGCGTCGGATCTGCCCGGCGCCATCGCCGATTATCTCAGAAGCTGCAACATGCCCGCCGAGGCCACCATTGCACCCCATCCCGATCTCGACGGCATCGATTGGTCGTCGAGCACCATGGCGGTGCACCGCCGCGCGCCCTCGCCCGAAGACCGCATTGGCATCAACCGCTGTTTCGCCGCCGTCGCCGAAACCGGAACGCTCGTCATGGCCTCGGGCGCCGACAGCCCGTCCACCATGAACTTCCTGCCCGAAACCCACATTGCCGTGGTCGCGGCCTCGGAAATCGTGGGCGCTTACGAGGACGTCTGGGACCGCCTACGCGAAGCCGGACGCGGTGGCGGGGAGGCCCTGCCGCGCACCGTCAACATGATCACCGGCACCAGCCGCACCGGCGACATCGAACAGACCCTCCAGACCGGCGTCCACGGGCCGAAGGCCCTCCACATCGTGGTGGTTAAAGAGGGGGTAGGAGCGGAGGCGGCTTGAGGGTGTTGAATTCTCTGGCATTATCGGTGGCTTCGGATGACAAGTTCACCGCAGGAGGATGAGTCATGTTCAAGCGATCCATTTCGGTAGGTGGCGACACCGCGCTGGCCGAGGCGGAGGCCACCTTGCGTTTTCTGGCCTGGCATCGGGCCGAGCGCGGTGAAGCGGTCAACGAAAGGCACTGGCATTTTGAAAGCTGGCGGGCTCTGGCGCTCATGCCGTGGAGGCGGCCGGTGGGACTGTTACGCGCCTGACCACGCTCTTGTGCACACTGACCGAGGCTACAGCATGTCCGACCTTTCCAGCCTACTTGCCGAGATCGGCCGCACGGCGGCGTTGCCGTTCGAGGAGGCGACGACGATGCCGTCCGGGGCCTATACCGATCCCGCGTTCACCGCGCTGGAGATCCGGAAGCTGTTCGCAGCCGACTGGATCTGCGTCGGCCGCGCCGACGAGATCCCCGAACCCGGCGATTATCTGACCCACCGGCTGGTCGAAACGCCGGTTCTGGTCATGCGCCAGGCCGACGGTTCCATCAAGGCGCTGGTCAACGTCTGCCGCCACCGCTCCGCCGAGCTGCTTTCGGGTGCGGGGCATGTCGCCAAGATAGTCTGCCCCTATCACGCTTGGTCCTACGACCTCACCGGCGGTCTCGCGATGGCACCCTTCATGGGCAAGCATTTCGACAAGGCCGGCGTATGCCTGCCCGAACTGCGCATCGATCAGTGGGAGGGCTGGCTTTACGTCACGCTGGACCCCGAGGTCGCACCGGTCTCCAGACGGCTGGAGAGCCTGTCGCGGCGCGTGGCGACCTACCGCATGAGCGATCAGGTCAACGTGCATCGCGGCAACGAAGTCTGGGCGTGTAACTGGAAATCGCTCGCCGAGAACTTCACCGAAAGCTACCACCTGTTCTCCAGCCACAAGGATACGCTGCAGCCCTTCACCCCGACCCAGGGCGTGTGGTGCGAACCCGGCGACGATGCCTGGAATATCCACTGGATGGACACCAGCCGCCTGCAGGACAAGATATGGGACGGTCTCGACGATGCTACCCGGGCGACCTTCCCGCTGATGCATGTCTTCCCCTGCCATGTTCTTTCGGCATCTCTCAACCAGGGATTCTGGATGTCCCTGCAGCCCGACGGGCCCGACCGGGTGCGGGTGCTGTGGGGCGTCACGGTCCACAAATCGCTCGTACCGGCCGATCCAGACGAAAGCGCCACGATGAAGGCCGAGATCGTCACGACCTTCGATGGGATCAATCTGGAGGACCGCACCATCGTCGAATCGATCGCCCGTTCGCTCAAAAGCTCCCACGCGGCCCAAGGCAGACTGGGCGAGAAGGAACGCACGCTCTGGGAATTCTGGCGTTATCTCGCCAGGGCACTGGGTGCCCCGCTCCCTGCCGCGCGTATCGCCGCGGAATAAGGCCGGGTTCGTGGCGGGCGGAAAACACGGGGACGACGGCCTCTCCGACGACGACCGGCGGTTGTGGTGGCGCGTCGCCCGGACCATCGCGCCGCTTCCCGGCCGCAAGGCCCCGAAGCCCGCGACAACGACGGATCCCGCCACGCTCGACGAGGACGACGATCCCGTCCTGAAACCACCCAAACGCAGCACCGCGCCGGCCGGGTCACCGAGTTCCATCGCGCCCAAGCTGAAGACCGTCACACCCGGCAGCAGCGCCGACATGGACCGGCGCCTGGCTCAGCGCTTCCGGCGCGGCCAGCTTTCCATCGATGCGCGCTACGACCTTCACGGCATGCGCCAGCGCGAGGCCCACGTGGCATTGAACGCCTTCCTGGCGCAGGCCCAGGCGCGGGGCTGCCGCTGTGTTCTGGTAATCACCGGCAAGGGCCAGCGCGCGCCATTGGCAGAGCGCACCGGCGTCCTGAAAGCCCAGCTTCCGCGCTGGCTGAACGAAGCCCCCAACCGCGGCCGCATCCTGGCCCTCACCACCGCCCGGCCCCGGCACGGCGGCGAGGGCGCGTTCTACGTCCTGCTGAAAAAGTTGCGCTAGCCCGGATCAAAGGATGTTGCCGCCGCCCAGTTTCGTTGGATCGTCAGGGAATTCCCGCACTGAACTGTCCGCCGGCGGAGAGGAGATACCGGTCTGGACCGGCGTGGTGTCTCCCTGCGCATCGCCTGAGAGTTCCGGATTTTCTTCGTGGAACATCGAATACCTTTGGGTCAGAAAAATGGCGCTCACGACACGGAGAGGGTCGGCGCCCTTGGAAACCCGCAACGGCAATCCCATGAGTCGCGCTGTCGCATCGATTGCCTCACGGTCCCGGTCGAGAAGTTCGTTCCATTCTTCCTCGCTGTAGCGCTCCCATCCGAGCCCCGTTACGAGATGCAGTGCTGAAAATTGGAGCCGCCCGACGATGTTGTTGCGGTAAACGACATTGAAGGCGCGTTCTCGAACCCCGCCTCTTCCCCGCCTGAACCGGCGGCGTCACGGGTGCGTAGGAAGGCGCAAAACTGGAGCAAGCCATGTCGCGATGCCTTAATCTTGCGTCGATCCTGTTTGTCGGAATGACCGCCCTGATGGTGGCCGGTTGCTCGGTCTTCGGCGGCAAGGCGGCCGAGGAGACCCCCTATGCCGTGGTGGAGCGCGAGGGCGATTTCGAAATCCGCCAGTACGACGACTACACCATCGCTCGCACCTTCGTCGAAGCCTCTTACGACACTATGGACCGCGAGGCGTTCGGCCGCCTGTTCGACTACATCACCGGCGACAACACCACAGAAGGCGAGATTTCCATGACCGCGCCCGTGCTGATGGCGCAGGACGGCGAGGGCTGGTGGATGGCCTTCGTGTTGCCCCAGGGTTTGGATGCCGCTGGCGCGCCGGGGCCCACCAATCCCCAGGTCAGGGTGATCGACATCGAAGGCCCGCGCATGGCCGCCGTGCGGTATTCCGGCACTATGGACGAAGAGACCAACGCTAACCAGGCCGCGCGCCTGCGCGACTGGATCGTAGCGCACGACCTCGCCGCCGCACCGGGCTATCAGGTCGCCGGCTACAACCCACCCTGGACCCTGCCCTTCCTGCGTCGCACCGAAATCCTCATCGCACTGCGCTGATCCCCGCGGCGCTGGCGGGTATGCTCATCTCCCGTCCGACGATTTTAGGAGGTCGCCCATGCCCACGCTTGAAGGTTCCTGCCACTGTCGCGCCGTCGCCTTTGCCGTCAAAAGCCACGGCCGCTACTCCTACGCGCTGTTACTGTTCGATCTGCCGCAAGACCGTCGGCAGCTCAGGCTCCGCCATCAATCTGGGCGGCGACGCCGCCACGCTGAAGGTGACGGGCGAGGAAAATATCAGCATCTACCACACCACTATCGACGGCAGGAAGAGCCCTGCCCAGCGCCGCTTCTGCAAGCATTACGGCACCTACCTCTGGGTCTTCGATCCGCGCTGGCCCGACCTCGTCCATCCCTTCGCTGGTGTCATCGACTGAGACCTCTCCAGACCGCCCGAAACGGTCCACATCATGCTCAACGCGGCGCCTGGCTGGGTCGAGGTTCCCGAGGTCGATGCCACCCACCAGCACTTCCCGGAATACCCGGTGCTCTCGATCAAGGCTGGGCACAGGAAACACGGCCTCCGGGAAGAGTGAGTGGCAACACCCGCCACGCCGTCGCAGTTCGGCGGCCAGCAGCCTACTGGTGGTTCAGGACTTCGGCCAGCGAGCGGGCGATGGCGTAGAATTCGTTTTCGGCGTCCTCGTCCCACCGGTCGCGCCACGCCGCGGTCTGGACCAGCACCAGGCCGTTGACGCGGTCGACATAGACGAACTGGCCGTAGAGGCCCTGCGCCGTGAAGACGCCCTCGCCCCAGGGCAGGGTCCACCACTGGTACTGATAGCCCAGCGGGTAGCCGTCATAGGGCTTGCCCGGCAGAAGCTGCGGCAGCGATGGCACCGTGGCCTGGGCGACCCAGCCTTCGGGCAGCAGGCGTTCGCCCTCCCACACGCCGTCCTGGGCCATCAGCAGGCCGAAGCGGCCGTAGTCGCGCAGCCGGGCGTTGACGCCCGCAAAGGCGATCTCCATGGCGTCCTCTTCCTCGCTGTCGACCGTCCAGGAGCCGTCCGCCGCCATGCCCAGCGGTTTCCACAGCGCCTGGGAGGCATAGTCGGCGAGCGTCATGCCGCTTGCCTCGGTCAGCAGCCAGCCCAGCGCCTGTGTGTCGACGCCCTTGTAGTTGAACTTCTCGCCCGGTGCGTACGGCCTGGCGTAATCCATGAGGAAATCGTTGATCGGACGCCTGTGGCGCTCCACGGCCTGTTCCCACATGCGCGAGATATCGGATGTTTCGCTGAAGTATTTCTCGCTGAAGGCAATGCCCGACGACATCTGCAGCACATTCTCGGTCGAGACGCCGGCATAGTTCGATTGTGAAAGGACAGGCACGTAGCGGTCGATCGGATCGGTCACGCTTTCGATCAGCCCGTCGTGGATCGCCCGGCCGACCAGCGTCGAGACGATGGATTTCGCCACCGAGAACGAGGTGAAGAGCGAGGTTTCATCCGCGCCGTGGGCATAACGTTCCAGGCGGATGACGCCGTTGTGGAGCGCGAGCAGGCCGGTGACCCGGTTGCGCTCCATGTAGTCGTCCACAAAGCGCCGCTTGCCGTTGTAGTCGTAATCGTAGAGTTCGAGGCTCTCGCCTTCGATCAGCGGGAACACCGCCCCGCCGCGCTCAATGGTGCGCACCGCATAGATCCGGTCCCAGTTCCGGAAGGATCCGATCGTGTTCTTCGGCCACCACATCGACGAGTTCGTGCCGACGGGATAGTCGTTTTGCCCGCATCCGGGGATAAGGATGGATGCAAGAGCGAGGATTGCGGCCATGCGTCCCGAACGGAAAGGCTTCATCAAGATCTCCCATCTGCCATCATGCCGGAAATGGCCCGATAACGCGAAAACACAAATCGCGATTCTCCGACACCGATCAAAGCATATCGCAGGATTCAGAGGATAAACCGGCTCAAGTCGGCATTCTTGGCGAGTTCGCCGACGCGTTCGCGCACGAAATCCGCGTCGATGGTGATGGTTTCGCCGCCCCGGTCGGGCGCGGTGAAGCTGATCTCTTCGAGCAGCTTTTCCATCACGGTATGGAGACGCCGGGCGCCGATGTTCTCGACCGTCTCGTTGATCTGGGTGGCGAGATCGGCTAGCGCATCAATCGCGTCGTCGCCGAATTCCAGGGTGACGTCCTCGGTTTCCATCAGCGCGGTGTACTGGATGATGAGGCTGTTTTCCGGCTCGGTCAGGATGCGGCGGAAGTCGTCGCGCGAAAGCGCGCTGAGCTCGACCCGGTTGGGCAGGCGGCCCTGCAGTTCGGGCAGCAGGTCCGACGGCTTGGAGAGGTAGAACGCGCCCGAACAGATGAAGAGCACATGGTCGGTTCTGACCGAGCCGTGTTTTGTCGCGACTGTGGTGCCTTCGATCAGCGGCAGCAGGTCGCGCTGCACGCCTTCGCGGCTGACATCCGCACCCTGGCGTTCGCTGCGCGCGGCGATCTTGTCGATCTCGTCAATGAAGACGATGGCGTTCTGCTCGACCGCATGGGTCGCGCCCTTCATCACGGTTTCCTCGTCCAGCAACTTGTCGGCCTCCTCGTCCAGCAAAACGTCGTAGCTGTCGGCGACCTTCATCTTGCGCGCCTTGGTCTGGCCGCCCATCGCCTTGCCGAAGATGTCGTTGAGGTTGAGCATACCCATCTGCGCGCCGGGCATGCCGGGAATGTCGAAGGTCGGCAGGCTGCCCGATCCGCTGTCCTGGAGCTGGAGTTCGATTTCCTTTTCGTCGAGCTTGCCCTCGCGCAGCATGACGCGGAATTTCTGGCGCGTGTCGGCGCTGGCCTTCTCGCCGACCAGCGCGTCGATCACCCGCTCCTCGGCCGCGAGTTCCGCCTTGGCCTGGACTTCCTTCCTCAGGCGCTCGCGGGCCTGGGTGATGGCGATTTCGACAAGATCGCGCACGATCTGTTCGACATCGCGACCGACATAGCCAACCTCCGTGAACTTGGTCGCCTCAACTTTCAGGAATGGCGCATCGGCCAGACGCGCCAAGCGGCGTGCGATCTCCGTCTTGCCTACGCCGGTGGGCCCGATCATCAGGATGTTTTTCGGTAGCACCTCGTCGCGCAGCGCGCCTTCCAGCTGCTGACGCCGCCAACGGTTGCGCAGTGCCACCGCCACCGCACGCTTGGCATCGTTCTGACCGACGATGAACCGGTCGAGTTCGGAAACAATTTCACGGGGAGAAAAAGAGGTCATCTCGGTCCTTCTGCAAACACGGGAACCAGGAGCCGCCATGCGGCTCCTGGAAGGCCACGACCGTGGCCCGCCGCCCTTGTGGCGAAAGCCAAGCGCGCGGAGCGCGCGCCCGGCGCTTGCGGTGCCCGTGAACGCAGGCGTTCACGGGCTGATGAGTCATGCTGCATCGAGAACCTCAAGCGTGACGCTGCGATTGGTGTAGACGCAGATGTCGGCGGCGATTTCCATGGCACGGCGCGCGATCTCTTCGGCGGAGAGATCGTCCACCGTGGAGAGGGCGCGCGCGGCGGCCAGCGCATAGTTGCCGCCCGAACCGATGCCGATCAGCCCGTCCTCGGGCTCAAGCACATCGCCGGTCCCTGAGATGATGAGCGAGACTTCCTTGTCGGCGACCGCCATCAGGGCTTCCAGGCGGCGCAGGTAACGGTCCGTGCGCCAGTCCTTGGCTAGTTCGACGCAGGCGCGCGCGAGTTGGCCCGGGTGGCGCTCCAGCTTTTCCTCTAGCCGCTCGAACAGCGTGAAGGCGTCGGCCGTCGCGCCGGCGAAACCGGTCAGGATGTTGCCGTCGCCCAAACGTCGCACCTTCACGGCATTGCCCTTCACCACGGTCTGGCCCATGGAGACCTGGCCATCGCCGGCCACGACCACCTTGTCCCCGCGCCGGACGGACAGGATGGTGGTGCCGTGCCAAAGGTCGGCTGCGTTCTGGGCCATGGTGCTCTCGTGAATGGTTCGCATTCGTGCGCCGCGCGGGCACCCGTGCTATGTGGCACCCGCGGGCGCGGGGTCAAGGTTTCGGCCTTCGCTGCCCGAGATTCAGGGGGGTCGGCGATGCGCGAATGGACCGTTCTGGTGCGCGAGAAGGCCCCTGGCGATCCCGATCTGGTCGCCGTGCCGTCGGGGTTTTGCTGGGGTGCGTTCCTGTTCCAGGCGTTCTGGGCGCTCTACCGGCGCGTCTGGTTCACCGCACTTTTCCTGCTTGTCGCGGGCCTTGTCATTCCGCTTGCCGGCGACGTCGCGGGGCTGGCGCCCGGCGCCATGCTGGTCCTCCAGCTTGCCACCGGCGTCATCCTGGCATTCGCCGCCAACGAAATGCGTATCGCCGAACTTCATCTGCGCGGCTACCGCACACTCGCCATCTTCCCGGCGCGCGGCCTCGACGAGGCCGAATACCGCGGCTTCCGCATCTGGCTGGCGAATCGCACCGCCCGGCCGGAACCCGCGCCGCCGGTCATTGAGCCCGCGGAACCCCGGGCCCAACCCCTCTGGCAGCCCTGATCGTCCGCTCCGCCCCAATTTGGCCGTTTCAGGCTGACAGAGGGCTTCAGGCGCGCGGAAAACCGCGCGATTCCGATGTTGTGGATTTTCCGGTGGATGGTCACATGATCGTTGTCGCAATTTCATCGCCTGCAGGGTTGCGGCGCGCGCCCTGTTGTTCCATGTAGCGCCCATGGACCAGACCAAACCGGCCTTTGACACCACCGTCACCGTCGACCATGTCGTCGAACTCAACCGTCTTGATCTCGACGACCTGTGCGACGCCACCGATGCCGCCATCGTGGACGGCAACGGTTTCGGCTGGCTGGAGCCCCAGCCGCGCGACCAGATGGAGCGCTACTGGAAGGGCGTCCTGCTGGTCCCCGAACGCCAGCTCTGGGTCGGCCGCCTGGATGGCACCGTGGCCGCATCGGCCCAGCTACAGCGTCCCCCGCGCCACAACGAGGCCCAGGGCCACAGCCCCCAGCTCACGACCCATTTCGTCGCTCCCTGGGCGCGCGGGCACGGCTTGGCCACCATGCTGCTGGACGCGGTCGAGGACTATTGCCGCAGCGAAGGCTTCAGCCATCTGCGGCTGGACGTACGCGAGACCCAGATCCGCGCCATCGAGGTCTATGAAGCCGCCGGCTTCACCCGCTGGGGCACGCTGCCGAGTTACGCCTGCGTCGACGACAAGCTCATCGCCGGCTACTTCTACGTCAAGACACTGTAACGCTCTTCAGTCGCCATGGACGATGAGATGCGGATAGGTCTCGTGGCCATGACCATCCGCCCGTCCTGCGCATGATCATCGAACAGGGCGCAGGTGGTATCGGTGTCCAGATTGTCCAAACAACCACCGAGCAGAAAGCGCAGCACGGAGAGGCGCGCTGCGGGCGTATCGGGGAAATCAATCGTGTAGGCGACGGTGGCGCGCGCGACGGCCCTGCCACGCTCACGGAGAATCGCCTCGACATCCTCGGCCAGAACGAAGGGAAACGGCCGGCCCATTTCAGAAAACGCGGCCATTCAGAGTCCAGCGAGCGTGCTGTCGCGGTCCAGCATCGGCGCGATCAGCGTCCCGCCCGGGGCGAGGCGCTCGGCGAGAACACCCACGATGCGTTCCGGGTCGGAGACGTAGTAGAGACAATGGTTCGCGAGGATGAGATCGAAGCCGTTCTCTCCGAGACTGGGATCGCTCAGGTTCGGATCGGCTGGCGGCCCGGCGACCGAGCCGACCAGCGACACCATCTGTTCGCGCACACACGCCAGATGTGCGCCGACGGGTTCGGCCAGCGTGAAGGCGATTCGCGCCGAAGAGGGCCCCAGGGCCTCCAGAAGCCGCAATCTGAAGGTTTCCTCACCGCAGCCGAAATCGAACATCCGGCATGCATCCACCTTGTCCACAAGGGCGCGCATGCGGACAGCAAGGACGCCACCTGAGCATGCGACTCGTTTGAACGCCTGATGAAAAACGCGAAGTCGTCGCCTATCTCGCCGTAATCCACGTCCCCGTTCACGATCATGCGGAAGCCTTCTGTCGCCGGAAAATACTGCATGACACAAGAATGTGCGGAGACCGACATGCTTTTGACTCAAGCCTCGTGTAGGACGTTTGCCATGACAAACGATCACTGGACACGCTGCGAACCCCATCTCGACGACATGTTCGCCGATCCCATCGTTGCGGCCATCATGCGCCGTGACGGCCTGACCGAACACGATCTGCGTGAGGCGCTTTCGCACGTGCGCCGTACCACGGCGATGCCGCGTCACGGCCAAGGTTCGCTTCCCGCCGTGGTTTCAGCCTGGTCGTTTTGAACGTTCCCGCCATTTCAGCACGGCGGACCGGCAAGCCGAACTAAACGGCTTTGCTGATGTGGTCGGCATGCGCCTTGGACTGACGGTCGATCGAGTATTCGCCATAGGTGATCGGCGGGTATTTCGGCGACGCGCCGTCTTTCAGGAAGGTCGGCAGGGTATCGATCAGCGTATCGCGTCCGGGATTGTGAAAGAACGGGATCGACTGGCGGCGCGTATCGCCTTTCGCGTTCTCGGGCGGATTGACGACCCGGTGCGGTGTTGAGCGCCACAGGTCGTCGGTCCAGCGCATCAGCGTATCGCCCAGGTTGACGACATAGGTTCCGGGCGGCGCGGGCGGCGCCACCCAATTGCCCAGGAGATCCATGACCTCCAGCCCGCCGGGCCGGTCCTCGCTCAGGAGCACCGTCAGAAAGCCGAAATCGGTATGCGCGCCGGCGCGCAACTGGCCGGGCAGCGCGGGGCCGTCCGGCGCGGGGTAGTCGATGGCCCGCAACGATGATAGCGCGTTTTCGAAATAGGGCTCGAAGTAGTCGTCCGGCAGCCGGGCGGCCCGCGCCAGGATGCGCCGCAGCGTGGTGCACAGCCCGTCCAGCGCATCGTAGTAGGCAAGCCACGCGACTTTCAGACCCTCGGGCCGGTCAGGCCAGGACGAGCCGTGGTAGAGCGGGCCGTAGTCAATCGCTTCCTTGCAGTCGGGCGGTGTTTCCTCGCCCAACGTGGCGGCCAGGAACTCCATGCCGTAGCTGAAATGCATCAGCCCGCCCGGCACGTCGCCGACCGGCGGCACCGCCATCCTTTCCGCAACGGGTAGATCGAAAAACGCGCGGCAGACCGTGTACATGCGCGCGATCAGATCGGGATCGACCCGGTGGCCGGAGATCATGAAAAAACCGGAGGTCTCGCAGGCCCCGCGCACGGCATCTACCACGTTGGCTTCACCCCTGGCTCCGCCTTCGAACCAGGGCTCAAGATCGATCAAGGGGATCGTGTCGGTCATGACGCAGCCTCCTGCCCGGCGACGTTATTCGCGCGCTGCCGGGTGTCAATCGCTCTTGCCGTGCGGTTGGCATTCGGGAACCCTTGGGCCATGACGCTCTCGGCCTGTTACAGGAAACGCAATCCGATGCTGCGCGACGTCGAGGATCTCGGCCTGCGCTGCCCGCGTCTGGAGGGCGAACACCGTACCGACCTCTACATCGTGGGCGGCGGGTGTGAGCGGAGGCGCTATCGCTTTCGGCAGATTGGGCCGCGCGCGCTGGGAGGGACGCAGCCGTGCGAAGCCGATATCGCCGGGGCGTTCGCACGCGGCTTCGGGCGGGACCACGGCATTGTCTTCCGCGATTTCTGGTGCGGTCCCATCAACCGCACGCGCAGCGGTCTGCCGCTCTTCGGCCCGCTGCCCGGCACAGTATGGAAGAGCCTTAAGCGCGGATTGCCACCAGGCCGGTCCCCAGCGGATCCTGCCCCAGACCTTGATGCAGGGGCTGGGGTTCGATATCGCCACTCTAATGCCGGAAGTGGCGCATGCCGGTCAGGACCATGGCCATGCCGCGTTCGTTGGCCGCGGCGATGACCTCGTCGTCGCGCACGGAGCCGCCGGGCTGGATGGCCGCGGTGGCCCCGCCCTCGGCCGCTTCGATGAGGCCGTCGGCGAACGGGAAGAAGGCGTCGGACGCGACCACCGCGCCTTCGACCGAAAGACCCGCGCGTTCGGCCTTCTTGCGCGCGATGACCGCTGAATCGAGACGGCTCATCTGGCCCGCACCGATCCCCACGCTCGCGGAATCGCGAGCATAGACGATGGCGTTCGATTTCACATGTTTGGCGATGCGCAAGGCAAACAGCATGTCGGCCAGTTCGCTCTCGCTGGGCCAGCGCTCGCTGACGACCTTCAGATTGGTCTCAGCGGCCCATCCGTTGTCGCGCGTCTGAACGAGCAGGCCGCTTGCCAGGCTGCGCACGGTCATGGCGGGCGAGTGCGGATCGGGCATGTCCTGGGTGAGCAGCACGCGCAGGTTCTTCTTTTCCGCGAAGACGGCAAGCGCCTCGTCGCTGGCGCCGGGCGCAATCACGACCTGGGTGAAGACCTCCACGATAACGCGCGCGGTCGCTTCATCGAGCTTGCGGTTGGCCGCGACAATGCCGCCGAACGCGCTGGTCGCATCGCAGGCGAGTGCGCGGGCATGGGCCTCCAGCAGCGAGTCGCCCAGCGCGACGCCGCAGGGATTGGCGTGTTTGATGATCGCGATGGCCGGCCTGTCGAACTCGGCGACCAACTCAAACGCCGCATCGGTGTCGTTGAGGTTGTTGAACGAAAGCTCCTTTCCGCTCACCTGGCGTGCCGTCGCCACCCCGGGCCGCTGCGTGCCGTCGCCATAGAACGCCGCTTCCTGATGCGGGTTCTCGCCGTATCGCAAGCGCTTGTTGCGCGCCCCGGCAAAGCTGATGCGGCGCGGGAAGGTCTCGCCCGCCTCCTGGGAAAAACGCCGTGCGATGGCGGCATCGTAGGCCGCCGTGCGGCCATAAGCGGTCGCGGCCATGCGCCGGCGTAGGTCGAGCGAAGTCGCCCCGCCCTTCGCGTCCATCTCGGCCAGCAGATCGCCATAGTCGGCGGGGTCCACGACGACCGCGACAAAGGCATGGTTCTTCGCGGCCGAACGGATCATCGCTGGGCCGCCTATATCGATGTTCTCGACCACCTCGTCCCAGGGCGCACCGCGCCTCACCGTCGCCTCGAAGGGATAGAGATTCACCACCACCAGATCGATGCCGCCGATGCCATGTGCGTCCATCGCCGCGACATGACCGTCAAGATCGCGCCGCGCCAGGATGCCGCCATGGACCGTGGGGTGCAGCGTCTTGACGCGCCCGTCCATCATCTCCGGGAACCCGGTCAGCTCGGTGACTTCCTTCACCGGCAGACCGGTCTCGTCGATGGCCTTGGCCGTGCCCCCGGTCGAGACCAACTCGACGCGATAGTCATGCAGCTTGTGCGCAAACTCCACCAGCCCCGTCTTGTCGGAAACCGAAAGCAGCGCACGTTTGATCGGAACGTCGGACATGGCATTATCGGGGCAGAAGAAGATGCCGGATTGATAACCGACCGGCGCGTACGATCAAAGGTCGGACGGCTGTGGGTTATGGGGAGGGAACCGGCTGCTTTCGCCAAGGCCAATGGCCGATAAGTCATACTCAGCGGCCATTGACATACGACAAGGTGTCGGCCCTGCAGGCGCCCTCGATCCGGTCGAGGGTAAACTCCGCGGTTATCCGGCATCCCATCATGACGCGTTTCGAGAAAAACTGCGGACCGGGATCACCGATCAAGGCGGTAATGATGCACTTGCGTTGGGCTCGTTGCCATGACGTAGTCTGGATGTGTGCAGGCTATAGCGTCCGCGCGGGAGGCAGGGTCCGTGCATGGGTTCTCCGATCACGTCGGAGGACGACTCCGTGGCTGCGGATGCCGCCGAGACGGATGATGGTCGGCACGTAATCCAGCAGATCGGGGCGGCTGGCCGCGAACGCGGCGAGTTCCTCGTCGTAGCCGAACTCATCGGTATGGCTGGCGCCATACAACAGGCCGCAGGTGAGGTCGCGTTTGCCGTTGTGGAGTGCGTCACTGTAGCATGCTGACAAACGGATTGACCCCGGTCACCGTAGCGACCATCAGATACCGCGCCGCGCTCTCGCCGAGTGTGAGACCCGACTTCGCCTTGTGCGCGACCTCCAGCCGGTCGCCCGCGCACAGGCTGTGCAACCGCGAGAACATCGCCCCGCCGGGGACGAGTTCCACGAAGAACTCAAGCTCTGCTTCGTGGGGTGTCGAGACCCGGGAGTAGGTGCACCGCACGCTGCTGCGCGCCAGTTTCACCGACTGGCCCGTACGGAAGGCAAAGCCCTCGGGTCGCACAAGGCGGAATGGTTCCATCCGATCATGATCCGCTCTACGTATTCATCGAATCGAAGAAGTCGTCGTTGTTCTTGGTGTGCTTCAACTTTTCCATGAGGAACTCCATGGCGTCGACCGGGCCCATGGGCATCAGGATGCGGCGCAGGACCCACATCTTGGCGAGCTGGCCCTTGCCGACCAGAAGTTCTTCCTTGCGTGTTCCGGACTTGCCGACGTCGATCGCGGGGAAGATGCGCTTGTCGGCGATCTTGCGGTCCATGACGATTTCGGAGTTACCCGTGCCCTTGAACTCCTCGAAGATGACCTCGTCCATGCGCGACCCGGTATCGATCAGCGCGGTGGCAATGATCGTAAGGCTGCCGCCGTCTTCGATGTTACGCGCCGCGCCGAAGAACCGCTTCGGGCGCTGCAGCGCGTTGGCGTCGACGCCGCCCGTGAGCACCTTGCCAGAGCTCGGCACCACGGTGTTGTAGCCGCGTGCCAGACGGGTGATGGAGTCCAGCAGGATCACGACGTCACGCTTCTGCTCGACCAGGCGCTTGGCCTTCTCGATCACCATTTCGGAGACCGCGACATGGCGCGTCGGCGGCTCGTCGAAGGTCGAGGCAATGACCTCGCCCTTCACCTGGCGCTGCATGTCGGTGACTTCCTCGGGCCGCTCGTCGATGAGCAGGACCAAGAGATAGACTTCCGGATGGTTGGCTTCGATGGCGTGCGCGATGTTCTGCATCAGAACGGTCTTGCCAGCGCGCGGCGGGCTGGTGAGCAGCGCGCGCTGGCCCTTACCCAGCGGCGAGACCAGCTCAATCACGCGGGTCGAGAGATCCTTGCGCGTGGGGTCCTGGATTTCGAGATCGAGTTTTTCTTCCGGATAAAGCGGGGTGAGATTGTCGAACGGGACGCGGTGGCGCGTCGATTCAGGATCCTCGAAATTGATGTGGTTGACCTTCAGGAGGGCGAAGTAACGTTCATTGTCCTTCGGGCTCCTGATCTGGCCTTCGACCGTATCGCCGGTCTTGAGCGCAAAGCGGCGCATCTGGCTGGGGCTGACATAGATGTCATCGGGCCCGGGGAGATAGTTGGATTCGGGACTGCGCAGGAAGCCGAAGCCATCGGGCAGGATTTCCAGCACGCCCTGGCCGAAGATCGGCACATCCTGTTCGGCCATCTCCTTGAGGATAGCGAACATCAAGTCCTGCTTGCGCAAGACGCTGGCGTTTTCGATACCCAGTTCCTCGCCGAAGGCGAGCAACTCTTCGGGTTTGCGTTCCTTCAGTTCCTGAAGGCTGAGCGACTGGTGCTGGGATGCTTTCTCGACGATGGATTCGTCAGGTTTGTCGGATTCGGTAACGGTCATATTGGACCTTGTGTCTGACGGCGGTGAGAATTCCCAAAAAGGCCGTCTGGAATGATAAAGGGTGGGGTTACGCAGGTCGAGCCGGCCTGATGCGGAGTGCACGGGCCTTGGGTCGTCAATCGGTCGAAGGCCGGTTGCTGCGTTGCATTGAAGCACTAGAAATAAGCGCACAATGCGCCGGAGTCAACGACTACACGATGACACAAGCGCGAAAGTCCAACGGCAGAATCACGTCGGGGCCGTCCCGGAATGGAGAGCAACCGATTCCTCCCTCTTGAGCGAGAAGACTAGGATCGGGTGTAGATCTACGAGGAAAGCACTTCGCGGTCCCTTCACAAACTCGAAGGCTGGGAATCATACGCACCGGCGGGGATTGGGAAGCGCTAGGTTAGGTTCACGCGCATCAGGGACACGGGGTTTATCGACCCCAGCTCCCGGATTGAGGTCCGGGCATACCCCGCTGGGGATCAGACTGGAGCGGGGGCACCGGCAATTGTGACTATCGGCTTTTGGCCCAATGCGTGTTCCGAATAACCCGCACTCCCAATCCGTCATGGCCCACTTGATGGGGCCATCCATGCCTGAGGATTTCCACAGAGTCTGGGCGGTTGGGATGGAGGCGAAACAGGTACCGGACACGCGTGCAAGGCGTAGGGATACTGAGCGCAAAGAAAACCCCCGGCGCGGCGGCACCGGGGGCTGATCGTTCGGAATGGCGCGTGGTTACGCCGAACCGTCGTTCCACTCGAAGCGCGGAATCTGCCAGAGGTAGCCGTTGGGCGTGATCACCGGCTCCAGGCCTTCGCGGTACATGACCCCGTTGGGCGGGAACATGAGCCAGACATAGGCGCCGGTGTCCTCCATGATCTCCTGCATACGCACATAGATGTCGTGGCGCTTGTCGGTGTCAGTCTCGCCCAGACCGGCCGCGAAGAGGTCGTCGAATTCAGGATCCGACCAGCGTTCCCAGTTCCACACGCCGACCTGATCAGAGACGTACCACTGGGTCATCTGGCTGGGGTCGGGCGAGTCGAGATAGGATATGATC
Organism: Alphaproteobacteria bacterium; assembly: GCA_965204785.1. Classification (GTDB taxonomy): domain Bacteria; phylum Pseudomonadota; class Alphaproteobacteria; order SP197; family SP197; genus SP197. The sequence goes on from OZ242015.1 coordinate 3,216,238, forward strand.
CACAGTTCCAGGTCCTTCCAGTCGTCGCCTTCCGATTCGAGGCCCAGATTCCAGAACGGACCGGCGTCCATCGGCACGACTTCGACCTCCAGGCCGATATCAGCCAGGTTGGCCTGGATGATCTGCGCCGCGGCCATGCGGTCCGCCAGGTTGATGGTCTTGAGCGTGATTTTGAGACCTTCCGCGCCCGCGTCCTGGACCAGCGCGCGGGCCGCATCGGGATCGGGCGTGGAATACTTGCCTTCCTCACGGTAGCCGATCAGGCCGGGGGGCACGATGCCGTGGGCGCGCGTGCCCACGCCGGCCCATGCGCCCTCGATGATGGTCTCGACATCCACGGCATGCTGGATCGCGCGGCGCACGCGAATGTCCTGCAGGTTGGGATGGTCGACGTTCATGCCCATCCAGTACCACTGGGTGCCGGCATATTCCTGGACGACCGCATCCGCGGGCGGATCGGCGACAAGGCGCGGAATGGCGTCGATGGCGATGTTCGTGATGTCGACCTCGCCGGCCTCGAACGCGATTTCCGCGGTCTTTTCGTCATCGATGATGATGAACTTGACGTTGGAAATGCCCGGCGCCGTGCCGCCCCAGTTGGGATTGGGCTCCAGGGTATAGCTCTGCTTCTGGATCCATTCGGTGACGCGGTAGTAGCCGCAGTAGAAGTTGAAGATGCCGTCGTACTTGCCACCGGCTGTCTCCACGGCAACCTTCGAGACGATCGTGCCAGTGCCGTCGCACAGCCAGGTGAGCCAGATCGGAGCAAAGGCCTGGTTGAGATGAATGACACCCGAATGGCTGCCGGTAATCTCGACATGGTCGAGCGCGACAGCCTTGTCCTTCCACTCCGATTCTTTCATGCGCTCAAGCGAGTACTTCACGTCCTCGGCGTTGAGCTCGCCGATCTCCTCGTGCGTCGTGCCGTCGTACCACATGATCCCCTGCTTCAATTCGAAGGAGATCGTCTGGGGGTCGACCTGCTCAAGCGCGGTGACGAATTCGCTGGGTTCCCAGTCCCAGACTTCGGAACTGCCGGTGTAGCGCGCCAGACGCGCCAGACAGGCATACTGCAGCACCATTTCGAAACCGCCGACCATGTAGCCCGGATCGGTCGAGAGAATGGCGCGGTTGGTGCGCACGCGCAGCAGCTTGTCCGACTGTGCCCAGGCGCTGTCGGGGTCGAGCAGTCCGCCGACAAATCCGGCGGCGGCAGCCGATCCGGCCGAGGCCTGCAGCAGGCGGCGGCGGTCAAGTTTCGGTGTCGTCATAGCAAGTGTCTCCCTTGGACGTTTTCTGCGTATACCCAATCCTTTCAGGCGCTTGCGTGGAGGTCAAGGCGACTGGACGAGTGTCCATTGGCGCGGACCGCTGGGGAAATGGCCTAGACCAGCCGGCGCGGTATCTCCTCGCTCCAGCCCTTCGACCAGATGCGTACCCCGCCTTCATGCGCTTCGGCGCCGCAGGTAAGCAGGAAGGTGGTTTGCGTTGCGGTGAGTTCGAAGACGGTGTCGACACGCGTGTCCCAGTCGCGGCCCCGCTTGAGCGCGACGTGATAATCCAGCCGCGCGCGGGCCGACAGCGGGTCGTCCTCGCGCACGGTGTAGATCTCCACGCCGCCGCCCGAGAATTCCGTGCCGGTTTCCTCAAGCCGGTGGCGACCACGGTCCTTGACCATCTCGATGCGCGTCTCGTCGGTCACGAAATCCCGGCTCATGCGGCGCTCGCGATGGTAGGGGCGCGAGGTCGTTGCCTTGGGCGGTGGCGCCACGACCGGAGAACCCAGGGATGCTAGACGCGCGCCGCCCGAACGCCGGGGCCGGACCGGCAGGGCAAGCACGCTGGTTCCCGTGGCGAGCGTGATCTCCGGCTGCCGGGGCGAGGGCCAGACCAGCGGCCAGGAGCCGGTCTGCAGGGTGAGCCGGATGCGGTGGCCCTTGGGGAAGGCGTGACCGCAGTGGTTCAGCGCCACGCGCACCCGATAGGTTGCTCCTGGTTGCAACGTCTCGGGCTCTTCGTGGCCGTCACGGTGGGTGAGGTTGAGGAGACCGTATGTCACGCGGGTCGAGGCGCCGTCCGGCGCGACATCGTTCAGGCGCACGTAAAGCAGGCCCTGGGGCGTATCGCTGGCGATGTCGAGCTCCAACACGGGCTGGCCAAGGATTTCCGTGCGCTGTGCGAGCGGCGTGGTATCGAACGAAAGGCTGCGTCCGTCCTCCTCGCGTTGATCGCCGGGCATTTCGGCGTCGTGACCATAGGGGCACCAGTCGCCGTGGCTCGACCCGTCCAGTACGGAACCCCGGTGACGCAGGACGACGCTGCGTTTGGCGCGCGGTGCCAGACCGTCGGCGTTGAGGTGGAGCGCGAAGCGGTCAATGCGCTCGCTGGGCCAGACGTCCTCGGCCACCCAGCGACCCGGCCGGTGCTCGTAGGAGACCCGGGGCGGCGCGCTCTCCTGCATCCAGCAGCGCAGGTGCGGTTCGTCCATCATGCCGGTGTCTTCGCCTTTGAGCCAATGGTCCCACCAGCGGCAGAGGTCCTTGAGCCCGTCGATGGCCGGGCCGGGCTTGGCCTTCCAGGGATAGGCATGGGTCCAGGGCCCGACAAGGCCGCGGAACGGCGCCTTCAGCCCTTCGGCCAGGCGAAACACGGTGTTGGTGTAACCGTCGGCCCATCCGCCCACGGCATAAACCGCGGCCTCGATGTCGTCGTAGTTCTCGCAAACCGAGCCGTGTTTCCACTGCTCGTCGCGGGTTTGGTGGGAAAGCCAGTGCGCCACCAGGTTGGGCGCGTTTTCCAGGCGTTCCAGCCACATGTCGCGCCAGCGTTCGCCCACCACCTCGGGGTCGGGCGGGCGCATGGCGAAGGTCGTCATGGTGCCGCCCCAGTTCAGGTTATCGTTCAGCAGGCACCCGCCCATGTAGTGCACGTCGTCGGCGTAACGGTCGTCGGTCGAGGCGACCGAATAGACCGCTTTGAGCGATGGCGGGCGCAGGGCCGCAACCTGCAGGCAGTTGAAGCCGCCCCAGCTGATGCCCATCATGCCGGTCTTACCTGCGCACCAGGGCTGCTTGGCGAGCCATTCGAGCACGTGATAGCCGTCGTCGAGTTCCTGTCTGGAGTATTCGTCGTCGAACAGGCCTTCGGAATCGCCGTTGCCGCGCGTGTCGCAGCGCACCGCGCCGATGCCGTGTCCGGCCATATAGCGATGATGCCCGTCGCCCATGGCGGTAAAGTCGCGCCGGCGGTAGGGGATGAACTCCAGCACGGCGGGCACGGGATGGTTTCCGGCTTCCTCGGGAAGCCAGATGGTGGCGGCGAGCTTCACGCCGTCGGGCATGGGAATCCAGACGGTTGCCATCTTGGTCACCCTGTTGGGGAACCGCGTAAGGATGCGTATCATACCGGTCTCCTGGCTGATGTGCCTGAAAGCAGCGGGTTCGGATCCGTGCGATTGCCTACCCGCGCAAGGGAACAGGACAGCATCAAAATTGATACAGTTGCAAGCAACCGACGTGGCCAACCGTAACCGCACGTTGGCACAATAAAAAATCTAGGTGGCGCTGAACGCCAAGAGCACGAATGCCGGCGCCAATCTGGACGTGGCCATGGATGTGCTTGCCTCGCGCGGCGCGGAAGTCAAGTCAGTCTGGACCGGATCAAGGACCCCGCCGCGTTTCCTGAGCGCGTCGCGCGCGCGGCGCGCGACAACGACATCATCGTGGTGGTCGGCGGCACGGTGAACGGTCACAGCTATCTCAACATGGCCAGCCTGGGAATTTCCGTATCGGCCGCCAAGCGGCTGACCATCAAGGTACTCGTCCGCAAGGGCGTACCCTGGTCCGACGGTTTCGGGGTGACGACCACCGAGGACGTCAAGTATTCCTTCGAACGCATCGCCGGTATCACGGACCTCCAGGCTGACTATGTCGTCGACTGGCAGTCGCTCAAGAAGGTTGAGATCATCGACGAGGTGAACTGCGTTATCCACCTCAAGGAACCCTTCGCCGCCCTGTGGAACAGTTCGCTGCCATGCGGCTCGAGCGAAATCGTCTGCAAGGCCGCCATTGAGGCCCTGCCCAAGGACACCATGCTGGTGACCTTCTCGCCCAATGTCTAGTATCTGGCTGGGCATGAACGTCGACCAAGAGCTTGAGGACGGTTCGTCGGAGCCGCTCCAGAACAAGGGCCTGCGTCGTGCCATCCAGCACGGCGTCAACGTCGAGGAAGTGCTCGAGGCGGCATTCTTCGGCCAGGCCGAACCCTCCACCGGCATCGTCGTGCCGGGCCTGACCGGCCCTGCCTATGGCGCGACGTGGGAGCCCGGCAGCCAACGATGCCAAGAGCCTTGCTTCAGGGCCGATGCGCCTGGATGAGATCCCTGACCATCCTTGTAGGCTTTACATGGTGAGCCCGCTGCGCGAGGAAAAATCGAAGGCTTCGATGCGCCGGTAGCCCAGCCGTTTGTGGAACGCCAGGCCCGAGGCGCTGGCCTCGACGCGGACCGTTCGGTAACCCGCTGCCGCGATGGCCACTTCGGCGCGGGCCGTCAGTGCGCCGTCCACGCCCTTGTCCGCGGCATCCGGGTGGACATAGAGCGCTTTCACCTCATCCTCTTTCAGGGAGCAGAATGCGACGACCGTGCCGGTTTCGTCGACGGCGACCTCCGCGCTCTGGCCCTCGGATTCCATCGCGTCGACATCGGTGCTGGTGCTCAGGTCATGCGCCCAGCTTTCGACCTCTTCCTCGCTGTAGGCGTGCCTGCCGAGCACGAGGATCGCGGCGCGGTGCACCGCGCAGAGTGATGTACCATCCTCCTTCTCCACCGGGCGGAATGTGAATCCGGCCATCACGACTCCTTGTTGCCGCATCGCCGGGAGTGTGGGCTAGGAATAAGGGCCCATGCCAACAACGCGAAAGGCTGTTTCCATGCTCCCATCCTGCGCAGCATCTTTCCCATGGTCCTGTGTTTCCTCGCGGCTCTGTCAGCGCCAGGACAGTCCGTGCGCGCCGAGATATTGGCCGAAGGGCTGGCCCTGAGCCTGGGGATGCCGAGGGACGCGCCGAACTGGAGGCGACCATCCAGGCCGGCCGGGAGGTGGAACAACTTCTGCGTGATCAGGCATCTCAACTCGAGGAATTCAGCCTTTTTTCGTCGAAATATCTGCTGCGCGACGGTTCAGGATCCCCGTTTCATCTGCCTAGGGATCAGGTTGAAGGGCTTGCAGCCTCCTTAGACTTGACCTTTGGCTCAACGACTTCTTTGGCTCAACGACTTCGATGACATCGCACGACGCTTGGACCGCCGCGCCAAATCCGGCTCGGAACTCAATCAGGCCATGCTGGTCGCGAGGCGCGCCGCCTTCGACGAAACCCTCGCGCTTCGCCGTGACGGTGACTATTCGTTTGCACGCGTGAACGGCTTCATCGAGGGATTCGTCCGTTTGACCCTGGACGTCTTCGACGAGCGCAACCGAGCAGAACTCCAACGTGAGCTCAATGCACAGCGTGAAGAGTTGGCGCAGTTCGAGGACCTGATCGCACAGGTCGAGTTGCGCTAGGCCGGGCTTTCCAACGATACCACCGAAGAGGCCGCCGATGTGCAGGCGCTCGATCCCGAAACCGACTGGCGCGAGATCATGGCCTAGCGCAACGCCGTGCTGCCCTAGGGCGTCACCGTGGTCGATGCCATGCCGAGTGTGGACAAGATCTGCAACGCGCTCGACGAATCGCCGATCTGGATCCTGGTCGCCGATGCCTCGGCCTGCACTGGCCGATGGAAGGCAAAGGGTTCCGGCGACTACAACGGCGTCGAGGGCCGCTGGTGCGTCTGGTGCCCCGCCGACATGTACTGGCGCAGCGGTTGGGACTGCTGTTTCCCGAACTAGCCCAGACACATCCCCACCCGTGTCATCGTCGAACGTGAATTGACGATTCATGCACCGGCAGAACACCAGGCGAAGACATCGGCGATGCGCTCGGCTCTGATGTGTTGTGGACCGGAACCTGCGCGGGAGGTCCGGTCCGTACATGGGTCCTCCGGTCAAGCTTGTATGGGGTTTGGCGATCGGGGGTTACGGTTTGGTTTCCGTTCACCCACCAGCCTGGGAGAGACTGATGAACGACCTTGCGCGACACGCCTTGCCCGCGGGATTGACGATGGGCCGGAGTGCTGCTTCGTTGCAATCGGCGCGCTAGGACCCGACCGGATCGACGTGCGCGCTCCGATGGCGCATCTGCGCGGCGAGCCCGGTGCGGTGAGCGTGGTTCAGGTCCCGACCCGGAGCGGGAGGACGCGCGCCGGCTGCATTGCGAGCGAGCCCGCCCGGTCAACGGGCGCATCCGGCACGTCAACCGCATCAGGGGTCTTCCGGCGACCCGGGGCATCTGTGGCTGCCGGTCGCTGCGGCTCGAGGGGCCTCCTGACGCCCGGGCTCGAGGCCGAGCGCGATGGGATCGCCTCGGGCCAGGTCAGGGACCATCCCCATGCCGACAGGATTGTCGGGCTCACCGCCTTCAAGGGCATCGGGGCCTTGTTCGCCACCGTGCTCACAGGCGAGGTCTATCGCCGAGACTTCGCCAGCCGGCGTCGGTTAAGCTGTCCGGTCCCCGTGGGCACGTCCTTCGAGAGCGGCGGATCGAGCCGCGACCGGAGCATCTCCAGGGCCTGACAGCAGCGCACAGGGCGATGATTAGGATCCAGGGAGCATGTGTGACCGGCTTCGGCCATGGCCGCAAGACGCCGTAATCAAGACGGGTCCCATCCCCCTGGAGCCCGACGCCCTCACATGCCCGTGCATGAGGGACCCTGGTGCGGCAAACGAAAACCCGACCGGATACAGGTTTGCGTGGCGTGCGCCACGGCACTCAAATCAGGCTCCATCCCTGGATCACAACGCCTCGACACCCAACAAACCCCATACAAGCCGATGGACGACACAGGGCGGTGAGGACAATGCCACGCCTTTGCCACGCCCTCAGCCGTGTCATCGCCGAACGGAATGTTCAGTCCGGATTGATGCCTGACAGTTCATGACTGGATTGGATCGATGGTCGCGACGTGTGCCGTGGTCACTCGCCCTGCCAGCCCCACATCTCGCCGCCCTTGATATCGCGCTGGGGCACGCGGCCATCGTCGGTGGGGTAGTAACCCAGTGTGCCGCCGTGGACCTCGTAGCCCATCATGCGCTGGATGTGCTCTGGTAACTCCGCGGCGATAGCGCGCGGCACGGAGAGAATGTGGTTCACTTCCTGGCGCAGCCAACCCAGGCAATAGGTGTTGATGAGGCCCGCGCGCGGCGCGTCCGAACGGTTCGCGCCGCCGCCATGAAACACCGAGCCCAGATAGAACAGCGCCGAGCCCTTGGGCATGGGCGCCTGCACGACCGTATCGTCGGGCCCAGGCTGGCGCGGCTGGACCCAGAGATGGCTGCCCGGCACCGTGCGCGTGGCGCCGTTCTCTTCCGTGAAATCGGTAAGCGCCCACATCACCGAGACCTGGAGTTCCATGCCCGGAATGCGCACGGGATAGATCGTGTCGTCGCGGTGCAGGACCTGATCGCCCTCGCCGGAGTGAATCTCGATCGCGGTCATCGAGCCGATGGAATAGCTCTGGCAGTGGGGCAGCAGCAGCCGGTCCAGCACCGCCATCGTGGGGCCGTGGCCGATGATGTCGGCGGACGCGGCTGAGATATCCAGCACGGAATTGACGCGCAGGGTAGTGTAGCCGTTGAAGTCGTTTTCCGTCGAACGGCCGACCTTGTCGAACGGCCCGCGCAGGTCGCCCAGCACCGCATCGACGACCGCTTCGGCGATGAAGTTTTCAACGATCGCCACACCGTCGCGCGCGATGGCCGTGACGATCGCGTTGGTGGAGGCATTTCCGTCAAGCCGGGCTAGCGTCTGGTTGCTCATTAATCCCCGTTGGTTTTGCGAAGCGGCAGTCTCTCCGAAATCAGTCCGCGGGTCCACGGTCCCGGTTGAATCACGCCGGCCCGTCAGATCAGGATCAGCACTACGCCGGTCAGCGCAAACCCCGCGCACAGGATGAAGAAAAACGGAATGCCCCACTCATGCTCCGCCTTGGGCCGGGGCATGGCGCGCAGATGGCTTGGATTGAGCCGGCGGTTTTGCGCGACAGCGGTCAGCGCGTCCCGGGCGTTGCCCGCCTCTGCGGAAAAGACGCGGCCGTCGCGGTGTTCAACGACAAAATCGGGCATCGTGTCTCCATCCCATGCGGGCTATCCTGCCTGTCAAACGGGAACTTGCCAACGCCGTCCGCGCGGCGGCGCCGACCGTTGCGGGAAAGAGAGCGAAAGACTTTATCATGTACGAACGCCTGCGCGCCTTTGCACACCGACAGCTCGGTCCTCACAATCCTGGCCAGGATCATCTCACCGCGGCCAACATCCTCGTCGTCACCGTGATCCTGGTGAGCCTTGTCATGTTCACGCTGGAATCGGACCCCGATTACCGCTTCAAGAACGCCGTTCTCCTGAGCCTTCTGACCATCGTCACCCTGGCTGTGTTTACCATCGAGTTCTTCGCCCGCGTGTTCGCCGCCGGTCACGAGCTGCAATACCGCGGCTTTGTCGGGCGGCTGCGTTTCCTGCGCGACAACTGGTTCCTGCTGACCGTCGATCTTCTTGCCTTCGCGCCCGAGCTCATCTTCCTACTGGCAGGTCTTCCGCCACCAAGCTGGCTCCGCACCCTGCGCGTGGTACGCATCATCAAACTCGCGCGCTATATGTCCGGCGTGGCGCTCATCTTCGAAGCCGTGCGCGAGAGCGCGCGTGAACTGGCAACCGCCGTATCCGTGGCCATCGTGCTCTGGTATATGGGTTCGGTCGCGCTCTACATGGCCGAGCGCAACGACCAGCCCGAGGGTTTCGGCAGCATTCCCGATGCCATGTGGTGGGCCGTCGTCACCATGACGACGGTGGGTTATGGTGAGGTCGTGCCCCAGACCAATCTGGGCAAGGTGCTCGCCGGGTTCCTCATGCTCCTGGCCCTGGGCGTCGTCGCGTTGCCGAGCGGTATCCTGGCCGGTTCGTTCATGCACCGTTACCGCGAACGCCAGAAGGCCGAGGAAGACATTCCCGAGGACTGAAACCGGTGCGGAAGACAAGTTCCATGGATCCTCCAATCGAGTCGGAGGACGACAAGGATGAGGAAACCGCGACATCCGCACCCTGCCACCTGTCCACCATGTCAGCATCGAACTTGATTCGACGATCCATGTACAGTGACCACTGGCCGGCACGATCATGGAAGAAGAAATACCTCACGCGGAGCCGCGGAGGCCGCGGAGAAGGCGCGCGCCCGCCGCGCGGCTACGGCCCGTCCTGCCAACTGCAAAGCCATCCCTGGATAGCTTCGCGAGCCCAGCACCAACCGGGGAGACCTCCTCAGGGCCCAAGTGCGAACCAAAAATTCCGCATTCTCCGCGCCTCCGTGTGCCACGTTTTCTGGTTGAAATCCTCCAGTATACGGGGTCCTTGGTACATCAAGCCAAGCTAGGCAATTCCACGTCGCCGTGTTCCGCATTAAGGTCGGGGCAAGACTCCAAGGGACACCGTCATGGCCGAACATCTGCAGTTTCCGTATCTCTTCTCCCCCGTGAAGCTGAAGGGTCACGAGCTCAAATGCCGGATCGTGTTCGGCGCGCATACCGCGAACATGTCCGAGGGCGGTCTGCCGCGCGACATGCATTTGGGCTACTACCGCGAGCGCGCGCGGGGCGGTGCGGCGATGATCGTGATCGAGCCCACGCCGCCGCACGCCACAGGCATCCTGACGCGCGGCAACTTCCTGGCCGACGATGCGGTGATTCCCCATTTCCGCAGGGTGACGGATTGCTGCCACGCGGAAGGCACGGTGATGTGCCACCAGATCTATCACATCGGCGCGCACGGCGATCAGGACAATTCCTGGACACCCTACTGGTCGCCCTCGGGACAGGTGAGCTACCACGATCCCTGGGGCAGCCACGCCATGACCGAGGCGGAGATCGAGGAGCTGATCGCGGCCTTCGTCGCGCAGGCCCGGCGCGACCAACAGGGCGGCTTCGACGGCGTCGATCTCTTCGCGGGCTACAGCGCGCTTATCGACCAGTTCTGGTCGCCGCTCACCAACAAGCGCGACGACCGGTGGGGCGGCAGCTTCGAGAACCGCATGCGTTTCGCCACGCGCATCGTCGAGGGCATCCGCAAGGCCTGCGGGCCCGATTTCATCCTCGGCATGACGATCTCGGGCGCCGAACCCTATCCCGGGGGCCTCACGATGGCCGACAAGCAGGAGATTTTCGCCTGGCTCGACGAGCGCGGCATGGCCGACTACTTCTCCTGCGGCACCGGGAGTTACATGAACCAGTTCTCCAGGATCGTGCCCAGCTTCCATTTCGACTCGCCGCTGGGCCCGCCCGATGCCGAACAGGTGAAGGCCGTGGTGCAACACGCGCTCGTCACCGCCGAGGCGCGCGTGAAGACGCCCGCCCGCGCCGAAGCGGCCCTAGCGGCGGGCCAGTGCGATCTCGTTTCCATCGTGCGCGGCCAGATCGCCGATCCCCATCTCGTCAACAAGGCGCGCGCAGAGCGGGCCGAGGACATTCGGCCCTGCATCTCCTGCAACCAGCTCTGCATTGGCCGACGCATGCGCGACTATAACATCGCCTGCCTGGTCAATCCCTCGGTCAGCCGCGAGATACAATGGGATGGCGACAAAATCCCGCCCGCCGGCAAACCCCGCGACGTGCTGGTCGTGGGCGGTGGACCTGCGGGTCTCGAGACCGCCCGGGTAGCGGCCGAGCGCGGCCACCGCGTCACGCTCGTGGAAAAGGGTGACGAGCTGGGCGGCCAGTTCCGCCTGGCCGGCGGCCAGCCCGAGCGCGGTGAGATCGGCGAACTGCTCGCCTGGTACGCCACCCAGTTCGAGAAGCTGCAGGTGCGCATCCAGCTCCGCACCGAACTCACCGCCAACGACATCCGCAAGTCCGGTGCCGATGCCGTGGTGCTCACCACCGGATCGACGCCCACGCGCACCGGCTTCCAGCGCGCCTTCCCCCACATCGAGGCTCTGCCGGGCGCGGATCAGGAGAACGTCTGCACCGCCCATGACGTGCTTGAAGGCAAGATGGTGCCCGGTGCCAACGTCCTGCTGCTTGACGACATCAACGGCTGGTGGCCTGCTTCGGGCACCGCCCTCCACCTCGCGGCCCAGCGCCACCAGGTCACGATCGTGACGGCGGCCGAGAAACCCGCCGCCCAGCTCGATCTCTCGCTCACCGGCGACACCACGCGCGAACGTTTCTGGAAGATGGGCGTGGAGTTAATCTGCGGCCACAGCCTCACCAAATGGGACGGCAACACCGCCACCCTTCTCAACCTCTACACCGGCGACACGGAAGAGCGCAGCTTCGACAGCCTGGTGCTCGCCACGACCAACACCGTCAACGACCGTCTCACCCGCGAGCTGGCCGACGACGACCTCGAAGTCCATAGCATCGGCGACACCCTCGCCGCCCGCACCGCCAGCATGGCCTTTTACGAAGCGCGGGAGTTGGGCATGAAGCTCTGACCCCACCTCCCGTTTAAGCCGAAGCAGCGACACTCTGACGCGTTCCTAAAGCAACGTGCGGACCGGGATCACATTCTAGTCGGTCGCGGTAAGCCGCTTTTCCATGAACACGCTCGGCGGGCCCTCGGGGTAGCCGCCGAAGGCGGGGCAGGGTTCGAATCCGACGGCGTGATAGAGGCTCAGCGCCTCGGGCATGATCGTGATGGCGTTGTCGATCATGTACGTGGATGTGCCCGATCGGAAAACAAACAACAAGGTTTCTTCACGCGGAGGCGCGGCGAACAACAATTGACGATCTTGCGAAAATAGACACAGAGACCGTGTGATCCGAGGTTCCAGGCGATGTGAGGGTACGCTTCGAACGTCAGACATCCGCTGCGGCTTCGCCGCAAACAGTTTTGGTTGTTGCCTGGTTCTCTGTACCGATGTGTGCGCACCGCTAGTTGTCCGGTCGTTTCTCCGCACACTCCGCGTCTCCGCGTGAGTCCTTTTGATTTCAGCGTGGAAATCCTGTTCGGCATTGTGCGTTGCGCACGGACCCTTCTACTCAGCTTCCAACTTCATTTCCGGTCCGCCGGCGGGGACATAGTCCAGGATGTGGTGCTGGAAATGGGTGAGCGAGGCTTCGGTGTCGAGCGAAAGGGGGCCGACCTCGAATGCCGGGCTGCGGATCGCCTCCTGCAGCCGTTCGACGACCCACATGTCCTCGATCTGGAAGTCGAGCGTTTCCATGGGGTGCACGTCGAGCTGGTCGAGCGCGATGGCGTCCGCCTTGCCCGCGCGGCGGTGGCGCGAGCCGGGGAAGAGATCTTCGTACGCCTTCTTGACGTCGTCCTGGTCCGGCATGATCCAGGTCCGGGTTTCGAGGTAACAGGACTCCGGGCCGTTGGGGACCAGCCAGAACACCGACCAGAAGACATTGGTCGCGATCACGCCCGAGGTCGGGAAGAACCACCACACACGCGGTCCCGGCGCCTGGGGATCGGACTCAGGAATGCGCGCCATGGGGCTGTTCTTGTGGCCCTCCGATTCGCCGGGTCCGTACCATACCCAGTGACGGCCCGACGCCTTCCAAGTCTGCCATTCGGGCTCGGGGCCCATCAGCGTCTTGTCGTGCAGATAGGCCAGGTGATAGCCGTCCATGGCATTTTCCGCGAAGAGCTTCCAGTTGCAGGCGATGCGGTAGCGGCTCGACGCGGTCTCCTCCAGGTTGGCGAGATCGTGGGGCCAGAGGTGCTCGTAGAGATCGGCCTGGAAGGCTTCGAAATCGTCCTTCGGCTCGGCATCGGGACAGACGAACACCAGCCGGTCGAAAACACCCACCGAGGCGGGCTTCAAGGCGACGGCCGAGAGGTCCAGATCGGCGAATAGGGTTTTGCGCTTGGGCATGCCGCGCAGCCCGCCGTTGAGCTCGTAGGTCCACCAGTGATAGGGACAGACCAGACCCTTGGCGGCGTTGCCGCAGCCTTCCACGATCTGCATGCCGCGATGCCGGCAGGTGTTGTGGAACGCCCGCAAACCGCCATCCTTGCTGCGCACGATCACTAGCGGCCAGTCGCCCACCTTGATCGTCACGTAGTCGCCGGACTCGGTGAGGTCGTCGGTCATGCAGGCGAACGACCATGCCCGTCCGAAGAGTTCTTTCTCCTCGCGTGCCAACCAGTCGGTCTCGAAATAGGCCTCGCGGTGGAGAAGCTGACGTGCCAGACGCGATGGCGCGGCGAACGGGCTCTGTGCCACCGGGCTACTCCGCAGCCATCTTCATGCCCGGCCCGTCGAGCGGCACGTAATCCAAGATGTGCTGCTGGAACCAAGTGAGCGAGGTCTCGCCGATATCGGCCAGCGGGCCGGTTTCCATCATCGGCGAGTGGAGCGCCTTCTGCTGTTGTTCGCACACCCACATGTCCTCGATCTGGAAGTCGAGCGATTCCATGGCGTGGCACGAGAGCGTGTCGATCGAGATGTAACGCTTGCCGTCCGGCATGACGTAGCCGTGGCCGGAGGTCGAACTGGGCTTCTTGCGCTCGGCCTGGAGCTGCTTCTCACGGGGCATCATCCAGGTGCGCAGTTCCAGGTAACACTGCTCGGGTGTGACCGGCACGATGGTGTAGGCCGAGAAGAAGGTCGGCGAGGAAAGCACACCCGAATTGGGGAAGAACTGATAGACCACAGGATAGGGCTTGGAGGTGTCGACGCCGGGGATGCGCGCATAGGGGTTGGTATCCTGGCGATTTTCGGCGCTCGAGAAGATCACCCAGTGGCGACCTACCGCATCCCAGCGCTGGTGTTCGATGTCGGGGCCCATCAGCGTCTTGTCGTGGAGATAACTCAGGTGATAGCCGTCCATGGCGTTTTCGCAGAAGCCCTTCCAGTTGGCGCCGAAGTCATAGCGCACCGGACGCTTCTCGGAGAGCATGTCGAGCTTGTGGGGCCACATGTGGGTGTTGCGCATGCCGCCCAGCCAGACTTCAAAGTCGTCCTCAGGCATCTCCTGGGGATTAACGAAGACGAGATCGCCCAGCACGCCGACGCTGGCCTTGCGCAGCGGCCAGTCGCCGAGCTTCAGGTCGGGAAAGGCCAGATCCTTCTTCGGCAGGCCGCGCAGGCCGCCGTCGTCCAAATTGTAGGTCCAGGAATGGTAGGGGCAGACGATGCCGTGGCGGCAGTTGCCCGACTTGCCGTCCTCGAAGATCTGCGTGCCCCGATGGCGGCAGGTGTTGTGATAGGCTCGGATCTCCCCGTCCTTGCCGCGCACGACAAAGATCGCATAGCGGTTGATCTGCACCGCGCGGTAATCGCCCAGTTCGGGAAGATCCTGCACGATGCAGGCGAAGGTCCACGACCGGCTGAAAAGCTCCCGATGCTCGCGCTCGAACCACTCAGCATCGAAGTAAGTCCACTTGGGCAGCAGCTGGCGCGCGTGTTCGGGCTTGGGCAGGATCGTCTGGGGCATAGAGAACTCCAAGTGGATGCTATAAGGATTCAAACTCTAGGTCCTCGAAGGGTCAACTGGATGCAGCCATTGTAGCCAATACGAACAGGCAGATCGAGATGAGGAATGCACTGATACGCTCAAATGGAAGCATATGACAGTTGAAGATGTTAAAAAGATTCCAAATTTTTGGAAAATTATCTATATAAAAATACGTCTCAAGATGAAAAAGAGAGACAGTCCAAGGAGTATTGGAACAGGTTTCTTTTACAACATTGCTAATCTAGCTCCGTTGGATGCTACGGTTCTCGCCGTCGCCGGTCAGCACCAGCACGGTGCGGCCGGGCTGTGCCCGGGCAAGGCTCATACCCATCAGCCCCGCCCATCGCACCCCAGAGGTAGAAGTTGCCGTCGTCATCGCCCGCGGCATGGAGGTCATAGGCGGGCGAACCTAGCCCGGCGATCACCAGCATGTCGCGACGGCCCTGCAGCAGGGCGGCGACCGTGGCGCGCTGGTCGAGGGTCGCATCGCTCACCATGTCTTTCTCCCCAGCAGGCGCTCGGAGAGCAGCACCGAGACCTGCTGATCGGCGGAGAACGCGGATGCGGCGGCCGCCTCTGTCGCTTCGATCAGGGCTTCAGGCGTCCCGGCGCGCTCGACCTTGACGCCCATGGGCACCTGCCATGGATTGAACTCCGCCCACTTGCCGTGCGTCGTCACCAGCATCAGAAGCGGGAAGCGGCCGATCCCGGCCAGCGCGACACCTTCCTCCTCGCTGGTGAGCACGTTGGTCGTGATCCCGGGATCGTCCTCACAGAGTCCGATCAGCGCGGCATGCCTAGCATAGTGCAGAATACAATGGAGCCGCGCCGGCCAGCCGGGTTCGCTCATCCGTGGCCCTTGCCGATCTTTCGCATGGCTAGGCCCGCGGCCATGTAGACGATGATGGAGACGATGACGCGGTAGATCGCGGCACTGCCGGGCGGGATGCAGATGAAGGAGAAGCCGGTCAAGCCGCGCCGTCCGACCTCGTGCGCGATGCGGATGCATTCGTAGTCGGTCATTGCAATGGGTTCGACCAGTTCGCCCAGGATGTCACCCGGCGCGGGTCCGGCTCCGCCCATGACGTCCATGTCGAAATGGGCATAGACGCCCTTCGTGCCGTCCCAGGCGCGGTCGAGTTCCCTGACGCAGCCTTCGATGCCCAGACCGCTGCGTAGTTCCCATGAGCTGATGAAGCGCGCGCCGTCGTTGAGGTAGCGGCGGATGATGTCCCTGTCCTCCAGCATGCCGCGTTCGCCGATCTCGACCAGATGGCGCGGGTGCATGTTGTCCAGAAACTCGTACATCTTGTGTTTCCACGACGAGGCCCCGGCGATGCGCGGGTCGTGCGTCAGCGGGTCGATATGCTGGGCGTCCCAATGCGTATCCAGGCTGACGCACCCCACCATGCCGTCGGTGTTTTCGCTACACGCCTTGGCGATGGCGAAGCTGCCGCACGGACTGTTCTGGCCGATCACCACGGGCACTGCACCGGCCTTGAGGGCGTCGTCGCACTTGGCCTCCACTGCGGCCTGGGCTTTCAGGATCAACTCGGGCGTCTGGTTCGACATGACCTCGGGCGGAATGTCGGCATCGCCGTAATCGACCATCTTGATGTGCTCGAAGAGGTCCATGTCGAAGTCCTGGATGTATCCGCTGGGATAACGCGCCGACTGCTGGCGCACGCGCTTAGGCGCCTCAATCCAGGCTTCCATGGGCACGCCGGCATACTTGCCGTCGTCGGCCGCGACATAGGGCGCCCCGATCACCACCACATCGGCCCCTTCCAGATCGACCAGCGTCTTGGCCACCGGCTGGGACATGAACGAGGGCGTCTCGGGCGCGACCATCGGAAACTCCCGCCGACCCGCGAAGCTCGTCTTCATAAAGGTTTCCCAATCGGGATAGTCGAATGCGCCCATGGCTGCCTCCTGTCTGCGTTGTCGCACGCGAGTGTTTCAAGGATGCCCACAAAGCAAATAACTGATTCCCGAGGCGGAAAACATACAGGAAAAACGGACTCATGCAGAGACGCAGAGGAACTAAGGTCAAAAGAGAAAAGATTCAGTGTCACAGAGATAGGGATGGCAGCAAAGCTTTCCTTGAGGTTGGGTACCACCGCTGCCGTTGGGTGGAATCGGATCGCGAAGCGATCCAAACGAAAATGAAGCGCGCCATCGATTCGGGGAGGGACAGCGGTGATGGTTCTGGTGGCGGACGCTGGGTTCTTCCCGACGCGGAGGACGAGGTCATCGCCGATGAGGCGGGCGCGGTCGAGGGCGGCGCAATCACGGCCGTGGGCCGTTTCGACGACCTGCACGCGGAGCATCCCCAGGCCGAAGTCACCGGCGGCGAGTGGTTCGCCGTCATGCCCGGGCTCATCAACGCGCACCATCACAGCGGCGCGGCAAGCCATATCCAGCACGGTGGTCCCGACAAGCTGCTGGAAACCTGGCTGAAGGCGCTCTGGCTCATACGCCCCACGCTCGCCAGGCTCGACATCCTGCTTTCGGCGACGCGCCTGCTCCAGAGCGGCGTCACCGCCGTGGTCGATCTCTATTCGCCGGTTGGTGACGAGAAAGCTGTGGCCGCGGACTGCGCCACCGCGCTTGCCGCCTATGATGAGATCGGCATCCGTTGCGCCTTTGGGCCCGGAGTCAAGGATCAGGGCCATCTGGTCGTCGGTCCCCGCGCCTGCGATGAAGAGTTTCTGGCAAAACTGCCCGATGGCCTCGCCGCGCGAGGCCCTGGCGCACGCCATGTCGGGCCCCGATTACGCGACGCCCGATGGTTACCTCGCCATCATGGACGATCTCATCGCGTCATGGTCGTGCCACGATCGAATCGACGTGATCTACGGCCCCGCCGGACCGCCCTGGGTCACCGACGGTTTCTTCCGCGGGATCGGCGGGGCCGCCGAACGCCACGACGCGCTGATCCGACCCACGTCTCCGAATCCTTCTATGAGAAGCTCCAGGGCCCACTCTTTGCCGGACGCGCCATGCTGCTCCACATGCAGGAGCTTGGTCTCACCGGGCCACGCTTTTCCATCGCGCACGGCGTGTGGATGACCGACGAGGAAATCGTCGTGATGGCGGGCACCGGCACGGCGATCAGCCACAACCCCAGCTCCAACCTGCGCCTGCGTGCGGGCATCGCGCCGCTCAACGCCTTTCTGCAGGCCGGTGTGACGACCGCGCTGGGCATGGACTCCACCATGATCAACGATGACGAGGACATGTTCGCGGAAATGCGCCTGGTGCGCACGCCAACCTATCATGAGCCGGCCCCGAACCCGCCGACATCCTGCGTTGCGCCACACAGGGTGGCGCGAAACCGCTGCGCAAGGAAGAAAGCCTGGGCCGCATCGCGCCGGGTTACGCCGCCACCCTGGTGCTGATCGACATGACCGAGCCCGCTTGTCCCTGGATCGCGCCGGAGGTGAGTGGGCGCGATTTGGTGCTCTACAAGGCAAAGGCCGGCGACATGCGCGACGTCATGATCGCGGGCGAGTGGATGCTGCGCAATCGTAGGCCGACTTGCTTCGACCTCAACGCCGCCGTCGCCAAGCTCAACGACACCTTGGCCGTCGAGCCATTCCGCCGGCAAGACGATCTGCTAGACTAGGAGTTCATCCCCCCATATCGAAGCCTGGGATCACGGCGAGCACTAACCCTACACCGCGATGAACTCCAGGACATGACCGCAACCAACCCCATGATCGAAGGCACCACGGTCTGGCGCGGGGAGGCGTTTGCCGATGCCGGCGATATCGAGGTCGATCTGTCATCAGAGCAGCACGGCGCGCTTGTGGCTCTGGCAGAACGCATACGTGCGCAGGGCTGCAGCTTCGACTCCATGACCGCGCGGGAGGAACCCTTCCGGAGCTTGCCGAGACCATAGCGGCGATCGACGCGAAGGTGGCGCAAGGCAGCGGTCTCGTGGTGCCGCGCGGCATGCCGGTCGAGCAGTTGAACGAGAACGAGGTCGCGCTGGCTGGCATCTTGCCACCGCTCCGCTGGACTGTCTGCGCGCGCAGTCGGGCTGGGGCACGATCTGATGGGCCGGGTCGAGTATGTCGATGATGGGCGCGACTGGTTCGGCTACATCAAATCCAAAGAGCCCAACTTCCATACCGACCATGCCGATACCGTCGCACTCCTCTGCGTGCGCCAGGGCGCATCGGGCGGGGAAAACCGCCTGGTCAGCCAGGCCGCGCTAAGCACCATCATCGCAGAGGAGAACCCCGCCGCGCTCGCCCTGCTGAACCGTGGTTTTCCCTATGCCTGGTTCGAGGAAGCCCCGCCCGAGGCGACCGGGCCAGTAAGCCACTTCGACGTGCCCGTGCTGGTCGAGCACGGGGAACGCGTGCAGGGCGGTTTATATCCAGTCCTTCATGATCCGGGCCGTCGAAGCCATGGACCGCATGCTGACCAGAGAGGAGGTCGAGGTCTCGACCTCGTGCGCTAGGTCGCCAACCGGCCCGGCGTCGCGCTGGAGTTCCGCATGGCGTCGGGCGAGGCGCTGATCTTCGACAATCTCTCCATGCTGCACGCCCGCACCGCCTTCGACCTGCCCCGCCGCCTGCTGTATCGCCTGTGGTACGCCGGCCAAACCCCACGCCCCCGATCCAGGTGAGGGCGAGAGTCATCTCTTTTTTCATGATCGCACCGGCCACATGCCACGGTGCATGGATCATCGAATCGAGTTCGATGATGACAAAGTGGGGTGAGGTAGGAGGTGCGGGTGCATGCACCTCCGCGATTTTGGCTGTGAACTCGGGCCTTCAGGAGTCGTAGGGCGCGCGCGGAGATGTGGTCCGGGTATAGGGAGTGTTTCACCCTTCCCCGACGGGTCATACCATCCCTTGTGCATGACGGCTGATACGAAACACAAGATGCACGATACATGGGGTTGGATTCGACGTTTTGCGCGAAGATCCCATCTAAAAAGCCCGAAGCGAGAGGCTTTCATGACCGAGATTTTCAGCCGAATCATCGATCACTCCAGCGCCTGGAAGGCGAGCGATTTCTCCGGTCCCGACGATGTCGCCTTCGACGACCGAGCGCGCCCGCGACGCGCTGCGCGGTGTGGTCGCCCGCGCCAGAGCGGCCTGCAGGAGTTCACGCCCGATGAGACCGCCATGCCCGAGATCGAGGGCGATCTCCTGGACCTGCGTCACGAACTGATGGAAGGACGCGGCCTGCTGCTGGTGCGCGGCTGGCCGATCGACGAGATGTCCGACGAGGATCTGGCGCTGGCGTACTGGGCTCTTGGCACCTAATTTCGGGCGCGGCGTGAGCCAGAGCCCCATGGGCGACCGGCTGGGTTACGTCACCGACGTCTCCAAACCCGGCACCCAGGAGCGCGGCTACTGCAGCGCCAAGGAGCTCAACCTCCACACCGAATTCCGACGACATCATCGGCCTGCTGGGCATCCACAGGCGAAGTCGGGCGGACAGAGCCGTCTGGCAAGCTCCATCGCGATCTACAACGAGATCGCCGCGACGCGGCCCGATCTTCTGCAACCACTGTTCTAGGGCTACACCTAATCACTGGTTCGGCGAGCAGCCGCCGGGCGAGGGCGCAGTGACGACCTATCCCGTGCCAGTGTTCGGCTACAAGCAAGGCTACCCCTCCTGCATCTTCCTACGCGAGTTCATCCACATGGCGGTCGAGGAGATCGGCTCAGGCCTGACCGAGGAGCAAGCAGAGGCGCTCAAACTCTTCGGCGACATCGCCGAGCGCGAGGACATCCAGTTCCGCTTCCATCTGCAGCCGGGCCTGGGCGAGCTTCATCAACAACTACACCACGCTCCACTCGCGCACCGCGTTCGAGGACTGGGAGTAGATCGAGAAGTGCCGGATGTTGCTGCGCCTCTGGCTGAAGGCCGAACCCGGTCGCCCGCTGGTCAGGAAACAACGCTGGTACTACGGCGAGGACGGCATGCATATCGACGGGCGCAAAAACACCATCTACACCCCCAACCGCACGGCCGCGGAGTAGAACCAACCCATGTCATCCTGGCCTTGATCCGGGCTCCCAGTCCGCACGTTGCTTCAGGAACGCGTCATGACGAGGTCCCGGATAACCGCCGCACAGTTTCCAGGGTGACACATCGGGAGAGAGCGACGTTAGTCTGCGCTTTCGATCATTTGTGAGACAGCCCATGGCACGAGAACGTGACTTCACGACCGAGCGGCTTTTTCTGCAGCCCCTTGCCGAAGGGGACATTGATGGCATGGCAGCCATGGATGCGGACGCGGACGTCATGCGTTTTGTCGGCGACGGGTCGGCCAGGACATCGGCCGCCCATCGCGAGGAACTGGCAGGCTGGATCGATGACAGCGAAAACCCGCCGGGCATGGGAATGTGGACCGTTCGGCCCCTGGCGGACCCGTCATGTTATCTGGGTTGGGTCATGCTTTATCCGCTGCCGGGCCAGGAGCCCGAGGTCGAGATCGGCTGGCGTTTCGCGCGCGATGCATGGGGACAGGGTTTTGCCAGCGAAGCGGCCCGGACGGTCATGGCCCATGGATTCTGGACTGTGGGCCTAGACAGGATCGTTGCGGTTCTGCATCCGCAGAACGACCGTTCCAGGCGCGTCTGCGAGAAACTCGGCATGTGCGATGCCGGCATGTGCCGCGCCTACGACACGGACTGCTCGCTTTATGTGAAGGAACGGCCACCATCGGGTCATCCCGGCCTTGAGCCAGGATGACAGAGAGAAAGGAGAAAGACGTCAGTGCACCACGTCGCGGACGAGCGGGCAGGTGGAGCAGTGGATGCCGCCGCCGTTCAACTGCACCTTGTCGTAGTCGATTTCGATCACCTCGATGTTCATCGAGGCGAGCATATCGGCGGTCTTGTTGGAGATGCCGCGCGGCATGATGACGCGGCCCGGCGAGACGGCCAGGCAGTTGATGATCCAGTGGTTGTCCTGATCGGAAATCTCGACCGTGCGGATGCCAAGCTGTTTCAGGCGCTCGAGGAACGGATAAGACAGGCCGTCGGGATCAATGATCGCGACATCCCTGTCGATCATGGTGAGGTGGCCGTCGATATGGATAGAGTAGCCCGACATGTCGACGCGGATGAGTTCGACGCCTTGGGCGTTCAGCACCTGCTCGATCTGGTCGCAGCCGGCATCGTTGACGCAGATCGAGCGCCCGATCGCCGCGGTCTCCGGGTTGAGCCAGGCGAAGCTGCCGCCTTCGGCCATGGCGTCGCCGTGGAGCGTGCGCAGGATCGGCATGCCGAGATTGGCGAGCGAGCGGGTGACGTGGCCCTCTTCGCCGCGGCGGATGGAACGGGCCAGGCGCGTGACGATGGCCCCGCCCTTGACGGCAAAGGAGGAGTCGCGCGTGTAGACCGACTTTATGCCGTCTTCCTCCACGCTGTCGAGGAACACGACCTCGACGCCTTCCTTTTGCAACGTCCGCACCAGGCCGTCATGCTGGGCGCGGAATTCGTCCCAGTCGGGCACCTCGTCGCTCTGGAAGTACCAGCCCTTCTTGAGATCGCCATAGGAGCCTATTTCCTCGATGCGCTTGGTGCGGTCGACGATCTCCATCTCCTCGCCGGGACGGTGCATCAGGCACAGGCGGATCTGGCCGACATCGTTGTCGCAGCCCCATTCGCGGCCCCACACGGCCTTCTGCTGTTCCGGGCTTTCAAAGATAGGCTCGGGATGGGAACCGAACATCTTGATGGTCTGGTTGTAGATACTGGTCATCGCTCTCTCCCATGGCTCACGCGGCAGCGCAGTCTCTTTTCAATCAGGCAAGCGGGATATGCAAGGCTGGAGACTTTATGTCACGCTCGCCCGAGGAAAAGAGACAAGGGAAGCCAGCTGATGCAGATCGTCGCGTTTCCCCAGACCGGCATGATGATCCTGCCCGGCGTCGCCGACCTGATGGAACAGGCTATGAAGGAAGGGGCGGAGGCGATCGGCGGGATCGTACGGCGTGCGCGATGCCTGAGGCCCGCTCAACAACGGCGACATGCTCGAGCGCGCCTATCAGCTCGCCTGGCACGGCGACACCCGCGACGATCCCGGCATCGAGATCATGCTGGAGCTGATGACCTTCGGCGGGGCGCAGGCGATGGGTGCCGGAGCCTATTGCCTCGACGTCGGCTGCCGCGCCGATCTGGTGCTCATCGAAGCGGAAACGCCTGCCGAAGCGGTCTGTTATCACCCCCGCGCCGGATGGTCATGGCCGGCGGCAGGGTCGTCGTCGAAGACGGGGTCAGCCTGCTCGACGGGCTTGATCACGGCAGTTCGAGTTCGACCCACATGGGCTGATGGTCGCTGCCCCGGGCGTCGTTGTCGATCCAGGTGCGTTTGATGCAGTCGGTCAGCGTGGGTGTGACGAAACAGTAATCGAGACGCCAGCCGACGGGGATGTTGGGATAGGTCGGATTGGGCGGATAGGTCACATCCTCGCCCGCGGCATGGCCCACCGCTGTCCAGGCATCGACCGTCAGGTCGCCATAGGTGACGTGCTCGTGGCTGGGGTCGTCCGGCCCGACCAGCTTCTCGTATTTGATATCGCCGGGGTCAAGGTTGAAGTAGCCGAGACAGATCGTGTCGAACGGTATGACCGGACGCCCGGCGGGCATCCATTCCTGATGCTCTTCGTCCTCGCTCGTGCGAAAGCTGCCGAGACCGCCCGCGGTGGGGATGGCGTGGTTGAGTTCCAGCAGCCATTTGATCTGGGTCAGCCGATCGTGCCGGGAAAGGTGGCCCAGATGCAGGGAATAGATGCGCAGGGCATGGCCGTCGATGCTGACGACGCCTTTCAGCACGCCGGACGGCCCGGCCCTTCCATCAGCAGCAGACCAGCCTGGTCATGGCGGGCGACGCCATCAAGCCGATGACTAGGAGTGTGAGGAAGGAGGCTCGGTGCAACATGGCTGGAGCACACGCCCCGCACTGGACGCCGTCGAGACGGGATAACGGGTCAGCGCCAGGCTCGCCCAAGGCGCGTCACCTTCGGCCTCGGCATAGGCGATCTCCACGATATGGACCTGGACCCGGTAGGGACGATCATGGGTTCCCACGCGGTAGACTCAACACGCCCTCGCGCTATCCGTCTCCCAGCTGATCGAAGCTGAGGTCGGGATGGTGGGTGGGCGACTGCACCAGCGTTGCCCCGGCGAAGCCGGAGATATGGGAGCGGACAAGCCCGCCCCAATCTTCTTCCCCGAGCGCGCCCATGATGACGTCCCAGACGTCTGGGACGTTCTGATCGTTCATGCGATCGAAAATATCCTTGATCAGCTTGTTGCCGCGCGGGCAATTTTCCGTGAGGTACTGAAAAAAGAGCGAGGCTTGGTAGGCGCGCAGCCTGTCGCTCTGTTTCCGGCTTTCGCGTTGTCGCGACGCTTCGTTGTCCGGTACGGGAGCGGTATTGGCCGAAACGGGAAGACGCCAGTGATCTGGAGGCGACATTGCGGATGAAATAGCCGTAGAGATGGAGATTGAGCCGGTCGACATCAAAAAGACCAGGAGGCGATCGCTTCCTGGAGCCAGCGCATCTCGGCGCCGGCGCCGGTCACGACTGCGCCCGCCTCCTCGAGGCCAGGATAGGATTTCTGGAAGATGTGATTCTGGAAGATGTGAAAAGAGCTCGTGGCCTGCCGCGGCGCGCGCGAGATGGAGAGTCCGGCTCACGGTTTCTGTATCTTCCCGAAACCTTTGCTCGGTTGCGACATACGTCGCGCCGTCGATGCCATAGGGCACGCTGGTGAGACCCTTGACGGTTTCGCCAAGATCCTGGATATGAACGCGGAGCCGCTTTACCTTCATGTGTGAGGGCTCTTCGAAACCCCAGTCGTCGATCATGACCGTGCGCGCCTGTTCCAGCGAGATGAGGATCCAGTCGGCATAGGCACTCGTGGTCTCGCGGGGGTCGTAATTTCATGCAGAAGTTTTCGGAATGGAGGCTGCAGAACGAGGTCGGCTACACGCAGTATTTGGAGCCAACGTAGTCGGCCCGCGCGGTGCCCGACACGATGAAGAGCCCGAGCAGAACCAACTCCAGCCGGATGGCGAGCGCGATCATTCGACGATCTCCACGGGCAGCGTGCCGCCGAGATCGTCCGGATGCGAGAGGCCTTCGCTGAGCGTCACGGAGTCCTGGGACTGTCCCCCAGCGCAAAGCGCGCGCAGCGCCCGGGCCGATCCAGAGCGCGCCGTCCTGGATCATGGCGGGCGGCAAGGCGTCCAAAGCATCGAGCAGAAAGAGTGCCCTGTCCTGTTCGAACCGGACGAAGAGTTCGGCCACGTCGGTTTCGCGGACATCACCATCGATCCTGCCGGGCAAGAATGCCGCGAACATCATCAGGAGGACCAACACGATCCGCGCTATGGGCCGTCTACCTCCTCTCGGGGAATATCGGAGGCCGGGCAAGGCGCGATGTAAACTCCGGGCGGGCCTCTTGCCGTTCCATCGGCGGCGTGCACACTCGCGTGCGATGGAGCTGCGCACATGAGCGAGTCGGTCGCCCCAGCGGGCGACGCAGCCGTAGAACCAGAAGCGGTCGAACCCGACAGGATCACGTTCCGGGCGATCACGACGGTGTTCTGCGCGACGATGTGCACGGCGATGTACGCCTTTACGTGGAATTCAGTCAGCGTCGCCCTGCCCTATATGCAGGGCACGTTCTCGGCGACCACCGACCAGATAGCCTGGGTGATCATCGCCTATGTCATCGGCGCATCGGTGGTGACAGGCTGCGTGGGCTGGCTGTCGGCCCGGTTCGGGCGCAAGCAGCTTTTCCTATTCTCAATCCTGGGCTTCATCGTCACTCTGTTCGGCTGTGGCATGGCGACTACCCTGTGGGAGGAGGTTTTCTGGCGCTTCGCCCAGGGCGTGATCGCGGCACCGCTGATCCCGATCGGTCAATCCATCGCGGTGGCCGCCTTTCCGCGCGCGCGCCACGGCCAGGCGATCAGCCTGTGGGCGTTGGGTTTCGTTTCGGCCAACGTCATCTCGCCGGTGCTGGGCGGCATCCTGATCGAGGACTGGGGCTGGCAGTGGATCTTCTTCTTCGCGGTGCCCGCGGGGGTTCTGGGCTTCGTCATGTCCTGGTTCCTGGTGCCTTGGACGCCGCCGGAAAAGAAACCGCTGGAATGGCTTGGGTTCCTCAGTCTGATCATCGGCGTGGGCACGCTGCAGCTGATGCTGGCGCGGGGCGAACGCCTGGACTGGTTCCATTCGGGCGAGATCATCATCGAAGGGATCATCGCCGCGCTGGCACTCTACATCTTCGTCATGCACACCATCCTGAGCAAGGACACGTTCATCGACGGCAAGCTCTTCCGCAACCGCAACTTCGCAATGGGCCAGACCTTCATCTTCTTTATCGGCGCGGTGATGTTCCTGCCGCTCATCCTACTGCCTCTCCTACTCCAGCAGATCGGCGGCTATCCCGCGCTTGAGACCGGCTATCTGATGCTGCCGCGCGGCTTGGGCTCGATCTGCGGCCTGACCCTGATGGCCTATCTGCGCGACCGCATCGATCCCCGGCCGCTGCTGTTCCTCGGGATCCTGGGCATCGCCTGGCCGTCCTGGGAGATGGGCCACTGGACGACGGAGGTGCGGCCTTGGGACGTCTCCTATACGACCTTTGTGCAGGGCGTGGCCGCGGGGTTCATCTGGGCACCGCTCAACACGCTGACCCTGTCCCGCCTGGACCGGCGGGTGCAGGACCAGGGCTTTGCGCTGTTCTATCTCATCTTCGATGTCGGCAGTGCCATCGGCACCGCGGCCGTGATCGGCCTGCAGGCACGCTACAGCCAGATCAATCATGCTGAACTCAACGAATTCGTCAGTCCGTTCAACGAGCTGCTGCGCTATCCCCACCTTTCGGGCGTCTGGGACACCAGCAGCGCGGCCGGTCTTGCGACGCTCCAGGGCGAGATCGGTCGGCAGGCCTCCATGATCGGCTACAACAACGCCTTCATGACCATCGCCATGGTGATGGCCGTGCTGCTACCCTTCATCTTCTGCTTCCGGCACCAGCGCTACTACGATTAGGGCTTAAAGACAGAGCGAAGCACTGGCCTTGAACGCGGTAGCTGTGCCACGATCGTCATCAGACCTTCAGTTCCGAAAAGGGGACGAACCCATGAGATTCGAAGCGCCCGATACGCTTGATGCAGCGATAGGGCTTTTGTTCTCGGCAGAAGGCACCGCCCGTGTCCTTGCAGGTGGCACCGACCTACTCGTGCAGTTGCGCGCGAGCATGGTGGAGCCCGATCTGGTGGTCGACATCAAGCGCATTGAGGGCATGGGTGCGATCATTGAAGAAGATGGCGGCTTCCGCGTCGGCGCGGCGGTCTCCGGTGCGATGCTCGGTGAGCACGACGGCGTCAAGGCGGTCTGGCCCGGCGTGGTCGAGGCGACCGAACTGATCGGATCGACGCAGATCCAGGGCCGCGCCACGATGATAGGCAACCTGTGCAACGGCTCGCCCGCCGCCGACAGCGTGCCCGCCATGATCGCCGCGGGGGCGACCGTGCGCATCGCTGGTCCCGACGGCAGCCGCGACGCGGCCGTCGAAGAGATCGTCACCGGGCCGGGCAAGACCTCGCTCAAGAAAGGAGAGATCATCGCCTCGGTCTTCCTTCCTGCACCAGCGCCCCGTTCGGGCGATGCCTATCTGCGCTTCATTCCGCGCACGGAAATGGATATCGCCGTGGTCGGCGCGGGCGTTGCTCTCACCCTGGACGAAGGCAGCAAGGTGACCGCCGCGCGGTTCGCGCTGGGCGCGGTGGCCCCGACCGCATTGCTGGTCGAGGACTGCGCCAAGGCGATCGTCGGCACGACACTGGACGATGCCGCGCTCGACAACTTGGCCGCCGCCGCATCGGCGGCGTGCATACCCATCGACGACAAGCGCGGCACGATCGCGTACCGCACCAAGGTGGCGGGCGTGCTGGCGCGCCGTGCCGCTCTGATCGCCAAGGAACGCTCGGGAGGATAAAGCATGAGCCGCACTCATGTCACGACTACGGTCAACGGCGATGCCGTGGAGTTCCTGTGCGACGCCGAGGAAACCCTGCTGGACGCCCTGCGCGACCGGCTGGGCCTGACCGGTTCCAAGGAAGGCTGCGCATCGGGCGACTGCGGTACCTGTTCGGTCATGCTGGACGGGCGGCTGGTCTGTGCCTGCCTAGTGCTGGCCGCCGAGTCCGTCGGACGCAGAGTCGAGACGATCGAAGGTATGGCCAACGGCGACGATCTGCATCCCCTCCAACAGAAGTTCCTGGAGTTGGGCGCCCTGCAATGCGGCATCTGCACGCCGGGTTTCCTGGTCGCGGCCAAAGACCTGCTGGAGCGCAATCCCGATCCCAGCGAGACGGAGGTGCGCTACTGGTTGGCAGGCAATCTGTGCCGCTGCACCGGGTACGACAAGATCATCCGCGCGGTCATGGAGACCGCCGTCGACATGCGGGGAGCCTGAACCATGCCTCTGGATATGGACCTGACGCCCAAGACCGAGTTCGAGAAGGTAGGCACCCGCCCCGTGCGCCCCGACGGTGCCGACAAGGTGACCGGACGCGCGCTTTACGGCGCCGACATGGCCAAGGCCGGCATGCTGACCGGCAAGGTGCTGAGGAGCCCGCACGCACACGCCAGGATCGTCAAGATCAATACATCCAAAGCCGAGGCGCTGGAAGGCGTGAAGGCCGTCGTGACCCGTGACGACTTCCCCACGCTGGGTGCTGATGGCACGGTCGATGTCGAGGCCGAGGAGAACGTGTGGGATGTCGCGAGGAACGTCATGGCCCGCGACAAGGCGCTCTATGAGGGCCATGCGGTCGCGGCGGTCGCGGCAACTTCTGCAGCGGTCGCCAGGAAGGCGTTGAAGCTGATCGATGTCACCTATGAGGTGCTGCCGCATGTGACCGATGTCGATGAGGCCATGAAGCCTGGCGCGCCGGTCCTGCACGAGGACATGCGCACCGAAGGCCTTGAGGAGCCGTCCGACGCACCGACCAACGTGGCCGGTTATTCCAAGGCCGAGATGGGCGACGCCGCGGCGGGCCTCGCCAAGGCCGATCTGGTGGTCGAGCGCTCGTTCCGCACCGAGGCCGCCCATCAGGGTTACATCGAACCCCATGCGTGTCTTGCGAGCGTGTCGCGCGACGGCTTGGCGGAGCTGTGGTGCTGCACCCAAGGCCACTACACCGTGCGCGCCATGTGCGCGGAAATTCTGGGCATGGAGCTCTCGGACCTGCGCGTGATCTCCTCGGAGATCGGCGGCGGGTTCGGCGGCAAGACGACCGTCTTCCTGGAACCCGTCGCGCTGGCGCTGGCCAAAAAGAGCCACCGGCCGGTCAAGATAACCATGGGCCGTGATGAGGTCTTCCGCGCGTCCGGCCCGACCTCCTCGGCCAGCATGGACGTCAAGATCGGCGTCACCATGGACGGCAGGATCACCGGATGCGAGGGCAGCTTCCGCTATCAGGGCGGCGCCTTTGCCGGTTCTCCCGTCTTGCTCGCGTTCTGCGGCATGGCGCCCTATACCTGCGAGGATGTGACGCTCCGTTGTTACGATGTGGTCTGCAACCGGCCCAAACAAGCGGCCTATCGTGCGCCGGGTGCGCCGATGGCCTGCTACGCGATCGAGTCGGTGCTCGACGAGATCGCCCAGAAGCTGGACATGGACCCGATCAACCTGCGCCTGAAAAACGCGGTGCAGGAAGGCAAGCGGTCGATCTACGGCCCGACCTTTATCCGGATCGGTTTCATCGAGTGTCTGGAGGCGGCCCGCGATCACGCGAACCTGAAGGCCGAACTGGGGCCAAACCAGGCGCGCGGCATCGCCGCGGGCTTCTGGGCCAATTACGGCGGACAGACCAGCGTGTCGCTCAACGTCAATACCGACGGCACGATCCTGCTTTCCCTCGGCACGCCGGATATCGGCGGCAGTCGTGCGAGCATGTGCCTGATGGCGGCCGAGGAACTGGGGGTGGGTTACGCAAAGGTCAAGGCGATCATCGCCGACACCCATGCCCTGGGCCATAACGACACGACCGGCGGTAGCCGCGTGACCCATTCGGCCGGCATGGCGACCATTGAGGCCGCACGCAAGGTGATCGAGATCATGAAACAGCGCGCAGCGCAGATCTGGGGCATCGAGGCTGCGGCCGTCGTCTGGGAGAACGGCCAAGTCCGCCCGTCCGGCCCCAATGCCGGCGACCACAAGCCGATGAGCTTCGCCGAAATGGCGGCACTCTCCCATTCCACGGGCGGCCCGATCGCCGGTCATGCCGAGATCAACGCCGAAGGTGCGGGCAACAGCTTTGCCGTACATGTGGCCGATGTGGAGATCGATCCCGAGACCGGCCACACTACGGTGCTGCGTTACCTCACCGTGCAGGACGCGGGCAAGGCGATCCATCCCGACTATGTCGAGGGCCAGTACCAGGGCGGCGCGGTGCAGGGCATCGGCTGGGCGCTGAACGAGGAATACATCTACAACGAGGACGGAAAGCTGCAGAACCCGGGGTTCCTGGACTACCGCGTGCCGGTCGCCAGCGACTTGCCGATGATCGATACCGTGATCGTGGAGGTGCCCAATCCGGGCCACCCCTATGGCGTGCGCGGCGTTGGCGAGACGCCCATCGTGCCGCCGCTGGCGGCTGTCGGCAACGCGGTGAGCCGCGCCATCGGCAAACGCCTCACGCAGATTCCCATGTCCCCACCCCGCATCGTCGAAGCGATCGACGGGTGAGATGATCGCTCCGGCACGCACCTTATCTTTCCTTCCCCCTTGAGGGGGAAGGCCAGGATGGGGGTATGCGGCGCAAGCCGCATCGAAGTCCGGCGCCAGGGAAACGCTGCGTCCCCTATTCTAGCCCTCCCTCGCTTGGGGGAGGGAAAAAGCCATGGGCCCGTCATGATCGACGTGCGGCTTGGCGCGACATTGCGGGCAAAGGCCGGCGGTCGGGAGTCGTTTCCGGTCGAGGCGGAGAACGTCAAGCAGCTGCTGGACCGGCTGGGTGAGCC
Organism: Alphaproteobacteria bacterium; assembly: GCA_965204785.1. Lineage (GTDB taxonomy): Bacteria > Pseudomonadota > Alphaproteobacteria > SP197 > SP197 > SP197. The sequence continues at coordinate 3,246,813 of OZ242015.1, forward strand.
TATCCCGAACTTGCGTCGGTGCTGGAACGCGGCGTTGCCGTGGCGATCGTCGGCCGGCTCTGCCAGAAGGCCTTGCTGCAGCCGGTCCTCGACGGTGCGGAGGTCTATCTGATGCCGCGCGTCGTGGGAGGTTGAGACCATGGTCCAGAGCAAGGCGACAACAGTCCAAGCCTATCTGAAGGAGTTGCGGGAGGACCGGCGCAGCGCACTTCAGGCCGTGCGCCAGACGATCCTGGCCGACGGGTTCGAAGAGCTCATGGACTTCGGCATGATCGCCTATGTCGTGCCGCTTGCGCGTTATCCGAGAGACCTACAACAAGAAGCCGCTGATGTACGCCGCGCTGGCCAGCCAGAAAAACCACATGGCGGTTTATCTGATGGGAAGCTATTCCGACAGCAGGGTCGAAGGCTGGTTCACGCAAGCCTATGCCGCCATCGGCAAGAAGCTTGACATGGGCAAATCCTGCGTGCGCTTCAAGAAGCTGGGAGACCTGCCGCTCGATGTCGTCGGCGAAGCCATCGTCCGCATGGCCCCCGCCGAGTTCATCGCAAACTACGAAAAGGCGCGGGAGATTAAGATCCTACGCACTTAGTAGATACGGGCTTAACTGTTCGTTTGTGCGTTGCTACCTATGTTGCATAGGCAATCATGAATATCACCAGCGTTTTCTGCAAGTTCCCTGATCAGGAAGCCTGCATTGTGCATCTTGAAAAGGTACGCTGGGCCAACGATCCGCATTGCGCGCACTGTGGACCGACACATGTGGCCCGCAAGGATGATCAGGATCGCATTGGGCGCTGGAACTGTCATAGGTGCAAGTCCAGTTTTAACGTGCTGTCCGGTACGATCTTCGAGAAGACCAAAATACCACTTCAAAAGTGGTTTTTGGGTATCGCGCTGATCGTCAACGCCAAGAAAAGCCTGTCCAGTTGCCAATTGGCGCGTGATCTTGATATGAAACAGAAATCCGCATGGTATATGCAACAGCGCATCCGAACTGAAATGGCCAGCAAACAGGGCGAGGTTCTTCTGCAAGGCATTGTAGAAGCCGACGAAACCTATGTTGGCGGAAAGCCGCGCAAGCGCAATAATGGCGACAAAACCGAAGATTTGCCCCCGCATAATCCACGTGGCCGTGGAACCCGCAAAACCCCGATCGTCGGCGCTGTAGAGCGCGGTGGCAAAGTTGTCGCCAAAGTTGCCGAAAGCCTGTCTGGCAAAGCTGGTTTGAAGTTCGTTATGAGTGCTCTCGATCCTGATGGATCAACGCTCTTTACGGACGAGTTCAAATCCTACAACGCGGTTCGCGCCACGATGGCCCATGCCACGGTCAATCACGGCAAGGGGAAATACGTTTGCGGCGACACACACGTCAACACGATGGAAGGCTTCTGGTCGCTTCTCAAACGCGCCTGGTATGGGACGCATCATCACTACAGCAAGCGTCACATGTCGCTCTACGTGGCCGAGGCGTGCTCGAAATACAACGGGCGGAAAAACAAAAGTGCTTTTGGCGCTTTCATGCGTGGATGTCTCGCATGAACCGCCTCTACTACGGCGATTGCCTGACCATCATGCGGGGTATGCCGCTTGGCAGCGTGGACCTGATCTATCTCGTTCCGCCGTTCAACTCCAAACGCGACTGCAATGCAATCTACAAGGACGAAACGGAATGACCCCTTGTTGGGGTGGTTTGTAAGCGGGAGGCCCACTTTGGGCCGGCAGGTCGCGCAAACGGCGTAAGCCAAGCATGCGGAGCATGTGCCCGGCGACTGAGGGAACAGACACAAACTACTCCTCGCCCAGACCGCCGCCGCCGGGGAGTTCGAGGATGAGGCGGTCGCCGGCGGGTACGATCTGTTTGCCTTTGCCTTTGAGGATCTTGCCGCTGGCAAGGCGGATCGCGCCGGGTTCGGCGTCGCCTCCGCCGTCGCGGCCGCGGGCGGGGTGGTCGATGCGGTCGAAGAGTGCGAGCACGGCAAAGGGTGCGCCCTCACCGTGTTCGAGCTCAATCACCTGGCCGTCGCCGCCGCGGTACTTGCCCTTGCCGCCCGAACCAGACGTGAGCTCTTTGCGCGTGAAGATCATGGGCGAGATGGATTCGGTGATCTCGACCGGCGTGTTCCGCACGCCCGATGGGAAGGCCGTGGCCGAGAGGCCGTTCTTGCCCGGACGCGCGCCGGTGCCGCCGGAATGGAAGATGGTGACGGAGAACGGTGTGGCATCGCCGTAGTCGTGCTGTTCGGTCACGCCATGGCCGCCCAGCAGGGAGGGGTTCCACAGGCTGGAACTGCCCTCGGCCGGCACGCTGCCGGGCACGGCCTGACCCAGACAGCCCAGCACGACATCGGGCAGCATCTGGCCGATGACGTGGCGCACGGTGACGGCGGCCGGACGCGGGGCGTTGAGGATACAGCCCTCCGGTGCGGTGATCCGCACCGGGCTCAGCGAGCCGGTGTTGTTGGGCACCTCGCGCCCGACCATGCCGCGGATACCGAAGCTGGCATAGGCCTGGGTATAGGTGAGCGGCACGTTGATGCCGAAGGGCGACATCTCCGAGGTGCCGGAGAAATCAACCTCGATGCAGTCGTCGCCGATGGTCATGATTGCCTTCAGCCCGACCGGCTTGTCGTAGCCATCGACGGTCATCGACTGTTCCCAGGATCCGTGCGGCATGCGGCGGATTTCCTCGATCATAGCGCTGCGCGAAGTCTCAATGATGTGATCGGCGATCTCATCGAGGCCATTCATGCCGAACTCGTCCATCAGGTCGCGCAGACGTCGGCAGCCGACATCATTGCTGGTGGTGAGAGAGTAGAGATCGCCCACGACCTGGACCGGCTCGCGCACGTTGGCGCGCACGATGTCGAACACACTGTCGTTGGCCTCGCCGCCGTCGAAGAGGCGCATGATGGGGATACAAAGACCCTCTTCATAGACCTGCCCAGCATCGGGCCCAAAGCCCGGTCCGCCGATATCGACGACATGCACCGTGGAGGCGAAGAGGCCCACTGGTGCGCCGTTGCGGAAGCAGGGCGTGACGACGGTGAAGTCGAAGAGATGGCCCGTGCCGAACCAGGGGTCATTGGTGATGTAAACGTCCCCGTCCTGCATCGATTCCGGCGGGAACTTCTTCAGGAAAAAGCCGACAGAGGCCGCCATGGCGTTGACGTGGCCGGGCGTGCCGGTCACCGCCTGGGCGAGCATGCGCGACTTCAGGTCGAAGACGCCTGCGGAAAGGTCGCCGGCTTCGCGTACGGTTGTAGAGAAGGCGGTGCGGATGATCGCCTGTGCCTGTTCCTCGACAATGGCGATTATGCGGTCCCACAAGACCTGCTGGCGCAGGCCGGCGGCGAGATCGGCGGTCATGGTCGCGGTCTCGGCCTCGCGGGCAAGCACCATGTCGCCTTCGGGTCCCACATCGCAGCGCCAGCCCGGCGGCACGATCGTGGTGGTCTGGTTCTCGCCCACGGCCGCGGGGCCGTTGAGACTGTCGCCTGTCTTGAGGTCGGTGCGTTCGTGGAGCGCGGCCTCGTCGCTATCGGCATGTCCGGGGAAGACGATGGCACGGTGCTCCTTGCCCTCGACGGTGCGTCGGGCCTCGCCCTCAAGGGACGCCTCGGAGGCCTCGTTGACCTGGGCATAGGCGGTGACGGACCAGGTCAGCACCTCGACCTCCAAGCCCGGCACGGTGCGACCGAACTGGGCACGGTAGGCATCCTCGAAGGCTTCGATGATGTGCTGGTTGTCGCCTTTTTTCATCGCCCGGTCGGCTAGGTCGATTTTCACCTCGTGGCCTTGGCCGATATAGCGCGCATAGGCGTGGCGGCGCTCGACAATGGGCGCATCAGCCACGCCCAGCAAAACGACCTCGCGCGCCTCGGCGAGCATGGTGTCGAAGAGCTCGTTCAGCGCGTCGGCGTCGAAGGCCGACATGCGCACGTATCGGCTGCGTACCACTTCATAGGCCACGGGTGCGAGCAGGAAACCGATGGCCGAGCCGACGCCGGCATTGGCCGGCACGATGACCTTTCCCATGCCGAGCTTTTCGGCGAGCCGCGCGGCATGCAACGGGGCCGCACCGCCGAACGCGATCATGGTGCGCTGTTGGATATCCTTGCCGCGTTCGACCGCATGGACACGCGTGGCCGAGGCCATGTTTTCATCGACGATCTCAATCACGCCCAGCGCCGCGGCGGCGGCATTGAGATCCAGCGCCTTGCCGACATGCTTGTGGAGCGCGCGTTCGGTCGCGTTGCGGTCGAGCTTCATGGACCCGCTGGCGAAGGTATCGGCGTCCAGACGGCCCAGACTCAGGTTGGCGTCGGTCACCGCGGGCTTGTCGCCACCGCGCCCGTAACAGGCCGGGCCGGGCTCGGAACCGGCACTCTGGGGGCCGACCTGGATGCGGCCCAGGTGATCGACCGATGCGAGCGATCCACCGCCCGCGCCGATCTCGACCAACTCCACGACCGGGATCTTGAGCGGCATGCCGCTCCCCTTCATGAAGCGGTGCGCGCGGTCGACTTCGACGGTGCGGCCCAGCAGCGGCTCGCCCTCGTCGATGAGGCAGATCTTGGCCGTAGTGCCGCCCATGTCGAAGCTGACGACGCTCTTCTCGCCCAGCCGTCGCGCCAGATGGCCCGCCAGGATGGCGCCGCCCGCCGGTCCGGACTCAATGAGGCGTACGGGGAATTCGCGCGCCGTGGCTATGGTCACCAGGCTGCCGCCCGAGGTCATCATCAGGCACGGCGCGGTGAAGCCCGCATCTTCCAGGCGATCTTCCACGTCCGCCAGATAGGCCGCCATGATCGGTTTGACATAGGCGTTGGCGACGGTCGTAGTCTGGCGTTCGTATTCGCGGATTTCTGGACAGACATCGCAGGAAAGCGACAGCGCGGCATCAAGTAGGTGTTCGGCGATCAGCGCACCGATTCGCCGCTCGTGCTCAGGGTTGGCATAGGCGTGCAGCAGACCGACGGCAACGCTGGTCACCTCTTCGCGTTTCAGAGTGTCGAGATGCTCCAGGACGGCGGCCTCGTCGAGCTCTTCGAGAACCCGCCCCGAGGCATTCACGCGCTCGGGCACGGGCAGACGCAGGGAACGGGGCACCAGGGGCGGCGTGCGGTCGGCCATGATGTCGTACTGGTCGAAGCGGTTCTCATAAGCGATTTCGAGCGAGTCGCGATGGCCTTGCGTGACAAAAAGCGCGGTCACCGCGCCCTTGCGTTCGATGAGCGCGTTGGTCGCCAGCGTCGTGCCGTGCAGGATGAGGTCGATCTCGCTGGGTGTCACGCCTGCGGCCGCAACCACTTCCTCGACACCCGCCATGAACCCGTCGGCCGGCGCCTGAGGCGTGGTGAGAACCTTGGCCGTAGTCTGCTCGCCGTTCCGGTCGAGCACGATGTCGGTGAAGGTGCCGCCGATATCGACGGCCAGACGGATGCTCATGACCACTCCAGGCGGAAATCGAAGTCGCGTTCAAGCTTGGCCTTGAGCTTCTGCCCGTTCTCGTCCGAGAGTGCATCGAGCGGCGGGCGCACGGTTTTCCAGCGGGCGTCACGCGTGGCGTCGGCCAGCAGCCATTTCATCGCCGGAATCGGACCATAGGGCTGAACGGCGAGCCGGAACGCCTTCACGCGGGCCTGGCGTGCGTCGGCATCGTCGCTCTGCCAGTTCTCGAAAATACCGTGGATCGCCGCGGCGTTGATGTTGGCCGTGGCCGTGATGCAGCCCGAAGCGCCGATGCGCAGGGCTTCAAGTAGCGACACCTCCGAGCCCGGAAAGGTTTGGAGCGCGGGCAGGGCCTCCAGGATCGCCTTGGTGTTTCCCCAGTCGCCGGAGCTGTCCTTCAAACCGACGACATGATCGGGGAAATCGGCCTGCAGGCGGGCGATGAGGTCAAGGCCGAAGCCGACCACCGCGACCGGCGGAATGTGATAGAGGTAAATGCGGATCTGCGGCACCGATTCGATCAAAGCGGCGAAATAGGCGTGGATGCCCTGATTGCTCACCCCTTTGAAATAGAACGGCGGCAGCACCATCACGCCGATGCAGCCAAGGTCCATGGCATGGCGCGAAAGATCGGCCGTGTCGGGAAGGTTGGTGAGGCCCGTCCCGACCATCAAACGGTCGTCGGGAATGCCGTCGGCCAGTAACGCTTCGAGCAGATGCTTGCGTTCGGCCATGCCGATGGAAAGCGCCTCGCCCGTCGTGCCGAACGGCGTGATTGCCGTGCAGCCCTGGTTGAGCAGCCAGTGCGCATGACGCAGACAAAGGTCTTCGGCGACGCTGAGGTCGTCGTTGAACGGCGTCAGGTTGGCCGAAACGACGCCCCGCAGCTTTTCGGCCATGCAGTACTCACAGAATCAAAGGGATCAGGCAATCCGTTTGTAGACCATGGCCCAGGCATCGTCCAGTGCCAGGGTCAGGCGGCGTACGAATTCCTCAATTTCCTCGCGGCGGATGATCTGGGGCGGCATGCAGGAAATGCGGTCTCCGATGGCGCGGATGTAGAGACCATGGCGGTGCGCGGCGTTCATCACCATCTCGCCGACCTTCATGGCGGAGTCATAGAGATCGCGCGTCTGCTTGTCCGCCACCAGTTCAAGGCCGCAGAAAAGGCCGACGCCGCGCACCTCGCCCACCAGCGAATGGTCGGACAAGCCGGCCATGAGGTCCTGGAAGTGCGGTGCGACGCGGCGAATGTGACCTATGAAATCAATCTCCTCGTAGATCTTGAGGGTCTCAACCGCCACCGCTGCGCAGACCGGATGGCCGGCATAGGTATAACCGTGGCCGAACACGCCGTTTCTGTTACTCTGATCGACTATGGTGTCGTGCATGTCTTCGCCGAACAGCAACGCGGAGATTGGCAAATGCGCCGCCGAGAGCGCCTTGGCGCAAGTCAGCATGTCGGGTTTCAGCCCGAAGGTCTCGCTGGCCCAGAAGTTGCCGGTGCGCCCGAACCCGGCGATGACCTCGTCGACCAGGAACGTGATGCCGTATTTACGGATCACCGCCTGCATGGCGTCCCAATAGCCCGCGGGCGGGACCAGCGCGCCGCCGCCGCCCATGACCGGTTCGGCGAAAAACGCGGCGATCGTGTCGGGATCTTCCGCGAGCACGAGATCCTCGAACTCCTGGGCCATGCGCGCCGAGAACTCCTCCTCCGATTCGCCCTTAATGTGGAAGCGGTAGTAGTTGGGGTTGGAGAGATGGCGGAACATCGGCAGCGGCAGGCCGAAGCCCGCATGCATGTGGGGCTGGCCGGAAAGACTGACCGCGGCGACGGTGTTGCCGTGATAACCCCGGATGCGACCGATGATTTTCTTGCGTTCGGGTTCGCCCCTGGCTCCGCTGCGATACCACAAAAGCTTGATCGCGGTGTCGTTGGCTTCCGACCCCGAACACTGGAAGAGAACCCGGCTAAGGCCCTCGGGCGCGATGGTGGTCAGTGCTTCGGACAGTTCCACGACCTTGGGATGCGTGCGGCCATAGAAGGTTGGCGAGAACGCTAGGGCCTGCATCTGTTCGGCGGCGACCTGTGCTAGACGCTGATGCCCGGTGCCCAGCGAATTGCAGCCCAGGCCGGAAATACCGTCGATGTATTCGCGGCCTTCCTCGTCATAGATGAAGACACCCTCTCCCCGTTCGATGACCACGGGCCCGGTTTCGCGGACCGCCGCCAGATTGGTCTGGGGATGGACATGATGGACAAGGTCTCTGGCCTGCCACGAGTTGGGGTCATGGGTCATGGGTTCTCCGTTGGACCGCGCGAAGGAAGGCGCTCACGATAAGGTCCGCAATTTTTGCTTGAACACCAATCGCCTTTTTGGCCGATTCTTGTGAGAGACTTTCAGCCAAGACGACGGGACCCATGCGATGACAGCCTATCTGGATGTCCGGCACCTGCAGATGCTGCGGACCATCGCCAAGACCGGACGCGTGACCGATGCGGCGGAGCTGTTGGGCCTGACGCCGTCGGCGCTGAGCCACCGTATCCGGGAGGCTGAGCGGCGCCTGGGCGTGTCGCTGTTCGTGCGCCTGCACAAACGCCTGCGTATGACGCCAGCGGCCGAATACCTGGTGCAGGTCGCCGACCGTATCCTGACCGACCTGGAACGCGCCGAGGCCGATGTCCGGCGCATGAGTCACGGCGTGACCGATGTTGTCCGGCTGGCGGTGGAAGCCTACAGTTCCTACCACTGGCTGCCGCATTTCCTGCGTCACCTGCACGGTATGCGCGCCGACATCGACCTGCAGGTGATGGCCGACGCCAGCCAGAACACGCTGCACCATCTCCTGAACCGCCACATCGACCTTGCGGTTCTGCCCAGCGGCGTGCCCCAGGCCGGCACGGTGACGATCCCGCTGTTCGCCGACGAGATCGTTTTCATCATGCCGCCCAGCCACCGCCATGCTGGCAAGGCTTTCATCGAAGCCAAGGACCTGGAAGGCGAGGACCACATCACCACGCAACTCACGCCCAGTCCCGATCAGGAGTTCATGCGCGTGATGCGTCCAGCCGAATCCTATCCGCGCTGGACCACGCCCATCGAATTGCCCGAAGCCATCGTGGAGTTGGTCGCGGCCGGGCTGGGCACCAGCATGCTGGCGCGCTGGGCGGTGGAACGCACGGTCGATTGCGGGCGTCTGGCCATGGCCAGACTGACCGAGCAGGGCCTGCCGCTGGAGTGGTCCGCTGTGATCCGTCAGAAAGATGCCGAAAACACCGCAACCCGGGCCATGGCCGACCTGCTGGCCGATTGGTGCAAGAACGATATCCTGGGGTTTCGCCGCACCCAAGCATGACATTACATCCGGTCAAAGGAGAGAGCACCATGCGGATTACCTTCATCGGCCTGGGCACCATGGGGTTGTCGATGGCGACAACCCTGCTTCAGGCGGGCTATGCCGTGACCGGCTTCGACCTCTCCCCGAACGCCTGTCGGGCATTCGGGGAAGCCGGTGGCAACACCGCGGATGATACGACCGAAGCCATGACCCATGCCGAAACCATCGTCACGATGCTGCCCGAAGGCGCTCATGTCCGCGAGGTCTTCTCCATCGACACGCTGTCGGGTCTCGAACCGGACCGGCTTCTGGTCGACTGCTCGACCATCGACGTCACCAGCGCCCGCGACCTTGCCGCCCTGGCCGACAGCATGGGTCATGCCTTTGTCGACGCCCCGGTTTCCGGCGGTGCGGAAGGTGCGGCGAAAGGCACGCTGGCCTTCATGGTCGGTGGTGAGACACAGGCGTTTGCGCGCGCCCAACCTCTGTTCGACATCATGGGCGCCAAAGCGCTTCATTTCGGGCCTGCCGGTTCCGGCCAGGCCGCCAAGGCGTGCCACAACATGATCTGCGGCATCACGGCGCTGGGCGTATGCGAGGCCTTTGCGCTGGCCGACGGCCTGGACCTCGATCACACGGCGTTTTTCGAGCTCTGCCGCAATGCTGCCGGGCAAAGCTGGATTCTGGAAAACCGCTGCCCCGTGCCAGGCCCTGCCCCCGCCGCACCGGCCAGCAACGGCTACGCTCCGGGATTTGCCGCGCGCCTGATGGCCAAGGACCTGGGTCTGGCACAGGAAGCTGCGGTGGTGTGCGGCCAGGATACGCCGTTCGGCAAGGAGGCCGCGCGCCGGTTCGCCGAATTCACCCGGGCGACCGGCGGCGCACTCGACTTCTCGGCGATCTACGAGACGATCCGCAAGGCCTGAGCGCCGATCCGATCAGGGCTGGCCGGCGAGAATCTCCATGATGGCGGCGCAGCGGGGATCGTCGTCTGCAAATCTGCGCATGGCGCGCAGAAGACCTTCGGCCAATTGCCGTTTGCGGTCGACATGGTCCCTCTCATCGGCAAGGTTGCGGCATTCGGCCGGATCGGATTGGAGGTCGTAGAGTTCGGTGAAGCCGCTCTCCTGAACCACGAGCTTCCAGCCATCCTCGTGCCACGCGCGCTGCAGGATGGGTTCGTGCAGCCCGTAATGCTGGGTCATCTGCCCACTACGCCAGGATGCCGTGTGGCCCGATAGCAGCGACATCAGGCTTTCGCCATGGAGCGGCAATTCAGCAGTCAGCCTGCAGGCCTCAAGCAGGGTCGGTGCCACATCCATGCTGGTGACCAGTTCCTTGCGCACGCCGCCTCGCGGCACTCCGGGGCCACGCATGACGAGCGGGATGCGCTGGATTTCCTCGACCAGCAGACCGCCCTTGTTGGCGACACCGCCGTTGGAGGCGGTGGCATCGCCATGGTCGGCGTTGAAGAGGACGAGCGTGTTGTCGGCCAAACCGAGGCGGTCGAGCGTGTCGAGAATGCCCGCGAGGGCTACCTCGACCAGGGCGGTCTGTTCGAGAGCCCGCTGCGCCATCAGACGCCAGCCGGAGGCATCGAGACCCAGAGCCGCCTTCCAGTAGTCGCGATAGTCCCTGTGATGCCCGGGACGATGTGCGAGATCGGAACCGAAGTTCCCGGGCAGCTTGATGTCGTTGTCGGGAATCGAACCGTCGAACGGTTGCCCGGTGATATAGGGTGGGTGCGGACCCCAAGGGTCGACGCGCACGAAGAACGGTGCATCTTTGACCGACTCGATCCAGTCCCTGGCCAACCCGGCAACGAAGAAGGCTTCGTGGGTTTCCGCGGGACCCTGCAGGACCGCCGTTCCGGCCTCGTAAGCGAACCAGTCCTTTACCTCTGTAAGGTTCCAGGATGCACCGGCCGCCGCGCCGGTTTCGCCCGGCTGTTCGATAGTGACGACAGGTTCGGGCAAACCATGGCGAGCGAGGTAATCGCGATAGGCGACTTCGCCATAGGGGTAACCGTAGCCCGGCACCGACCAACCCTCGAAGCCGAAGTCCTGTGCGGGCCTTTGGTTGTTGAGATGCCACTTGCCGAACGAGGCGCAGCGGTAGCCCGCATCCAGCAGCGGTCGGTGCACCATCCAGTCCGAGGGCTCAAGGCCCGCGCAGCCGCCAAAGCGGCCGTCGTTTTCCGTGAGGCCGTGCGCGTGCGGATAAACGCCTGTCAACATGCTGGCCCGAGCCGGGCTGCAGATGGGAAGCACCGTGTAGGCGCGGTCGAACCGTGTGCCTTCACGTGCGAGGCGCGCCTGGAGGGCAAAAGAGGTGGTGATGGCACCGCGATTGGCAAGCGACTGCTGATCGGCGACCAGCCAGACGATATTGGGTGGCCGCCCTGTCGTCATGCCTTGAGCTTCAGGTTTTCGGGATCGTAGGGCGCTTCCTGAAGTCGACTGGCGGGAACAAGCCTGCCCAGCATCTTGATGGTGAGGTCATTGCGGTCCGCCGCGTGGCTCTCGACATATCCAAGTGCCAGACATCGCCCGGTACGGTAACCGGTGGCACCGGAGGTGACGAAACCGACCGGGGCACCGTCCGCGACGATCGTGTTGTTGGCATGGGGATCGTTATCGCCTGGTTCCACCTCCAGCATCACGAAGGTCCACTCGGGTTGCCTACCGCGCTGGGCAAGGACAGCATCGCGTCCACGGAAGTCGCCTTTGTCGAAGGCGACAAACCGCTCGAGGCCGGCGTCAAAGGGCGTGTATTCGATGCCGAATTCCGATCGCCAGCCGTGATAGCCCTTTTCGATGCGCATGGCGTTCAGCGCATAGGACCCGAAATCGGTAAGGCCCAGATCGTCGCCCTCGCGCCAGAGAGCGTCGTAGACGGTCGGGACATCCTCCATCGCCATATGGAGTTCCCAACCCAGTTCGCCGACATAACTGACACGCAGGGCAAGGACATCGACCCCCGCCACGGCGATCTCGGCGGCCGACATCCACGGTGCGGCGCCGGCGGAAAGATCGGCATCGGTCAGACGCGCCAGGAGGTCGCGTGAGCGCGGACCCATGACCATCAGCGTGGCGCGGCTGCCCGATTCATCGCTGAGCGTCACGCAGCCGTCGTCGGGCAGCAGGCACCGGAAGGCGTCGAAATCGCGTTTCTCGGCCAGCGTGGGTCCCAACAGCAGGAAGCTCTGTTCGCCCAGACGGGTGATCGTCGCCTCGGTGAAGACCTTGCCCTTTTCCGAGAGTACATAACGCAGACCGACCCGTCCGATTTTCGGCAGGCGTCCGCAGAACAGACGATCGAGCCAGGTGGCCGCGGCGGAGCCTTCGACGCGGTAGCGGGTGAAACCGGCGTGGTCCATGACGCCGACACGGTCGCGCACGGCTTCGCATTCTCCACGCACGGCTGGCTCCCAACCCTCATGGCGGAAGCTCAGGCGCCCGGTGTCGCGGACCGTCTCGGTCTGGAACCAGATGGCGCGCTCCCAGCCGCCGATCTGGGCAAACACCGCGTCCTTCTTTCGCAGGGTGTCATAAAGCGGGCTGGTGTTGACCGGACGTCCGGATGACCAGACCCGATGGGGATAGGGCGCCGCATACTGGTGTTCATAAAGTTCGCTGATGCGCGCGGCCGCGTAGTCCTGGCTCGCCCAGTCCCCGAAGCGGCGAGGATCCCATGCCCAGGTGTCCCACTCGGTTTCGCCCTCCAGGATCATCTCGGCAATCGCCTTGCCGGCCGCCGGACCCTGGCAGAACCCGATCTGGATGGCGCAGCAGTGATAGGCGTTGGTGAGGCCGAAGGCAGGCCCCACCAGAGGCTGGGCGTCGGGCGCATAGGGAATGGGGCCGTTCACGAAGCGCGCGATTCCGGCCTCCTCCAGCATGGGAAATAGTTCTGCCGCACCGTCATAGATCGCCTCGAGTTGGGAGAGATCGTCGGCGAAAAGCTCTTGGCCGAAGTCGGACGGCACGCCGTCGAGCCAGACCAGATTGGTCTTGTGACCGTAGGACCCCAGCAGAAGACCGCCTTGCTCCTGACGGAAGTAGAACTCCCTGTCGGGATCGCGGAAGATCGGGAAACGCTCCGTGCGTTCCTGCACGGCGGCCAGGTCCTCGGTCACGACATACTGATGCGCCAGGCTGACGATGGGGAGGTTCTGGCCCATCATGGCTGCGACTTCGCGGCCCCGGAATCCGGCCGCGTTCACCACGATCTCGGCGCGGATGTCCCCATTGCGGCAGTGGAGCGTCCAGCTTCCGTCCGTCGCCTGTTCCATCGCCTCAACCGGGTTGTGCCGCAGGATACGCGCCCCGTGGCAACGCGCGCCCGTGGCGATGGCATGGACGATCTGGGCGGGATCGATTGCGCCCTCATAGGGATCGTGCAGTCCGCCGATCAGGCCATCGCCTTTCAGGAAGGGATGCAGTCGTTCCATCCCGGCAACGTCGAGGATGTTCATCTCCAGGCCTTGGCCATGGGCAATGCCCGCCACGGTGTGAAGATGGTCCATGCGCTCCGTGGTATGTGCGGGGTAGAGACAGCCATCGATGTGGAAGCTGAAGGGATAGTCCACATCACGCGCAACCTGCTCGTAAAACCGCTTGGCGTAAAATTGCGCGCGCATGTTGCCCCAGTTGGCCGAGAACGGTGTGACATGCCCGGCGGCATGCCAGGACGAACCGGCGGTCAGTTCCTCACGCTCGATCAGCAGCACGTCGGTCTCGCTGGCGAGGCAAAGCTGGTAGAGGCAGCAGACCCCGGAGATGCCGCCGCCGATGACCGCAACGCGAGCCTGATCCACGCCTAGTGATCCCGCAGCAGCGTGCCGAACCCCGGCACCGCGTCGTCGATGCCGAGCGTGCGCAGCGTGTGCCAATAGAGCGCGGCGTTGCAGGCGACCACGGGCTTGTTGTGCGCGGCTTCGAGTTCGTCGATGAGGCCGACCACGGGGAGCGCCGTGCCGACCTGGAGGATGGCGTCGATCCCGTCCGAGGCTACCGCGGCAAAGACGCGGCGGATATCGTCGAGCGATGTCTCGACAATGGCGGGAAGCGAAAGCGCTTGCGTCCCATTGATCGCGACCGCCTCGAAACCGGCCTTTTCGGTGTTGGCCTTCACGTTGGCATCGACCTCCGCGTTGAACGGGGTGACGACGGCGATGCGTTTGGCGCCCAGCATGCGCAGCGCGTGGTAGTCGGCGGCCGAGGCGTTGAGAACCGGCACACCGAGCTGTTCCTGCAACGCCGCGCAGCGCGCGGCCAGCTTGTCTGGGCCGCCGGGTCCGGCATCGGTGGTGAGACCGATAGCGAGTGCGGCCGGTCCGGCGTCCATCAGCTTTCCGGCTTCGTCGGACAAATCATCTGAGATCTGCTCGCCGCCCAGCCGGAAACGCTGCATCTGGTTCGTCACACCATGGGGCCGCAGGGCGTTGAGTTCAGGCTCCAAAACCGTGTTCATGGCCGGTGTCATCACACCGATGACGGCCCGGTGGCCGAGCGTATCTGTCATGTCGTTGTCCTTGTGTGTGTGTGTTCGGCTGGGCTCACCTGCACCGGCCCTCTCCCCCACCCAGACACCCACGGCAGTGTCCTGAATGGATAGCCGGGTGGGGGAGGGCCGGTGGCGTGCATCAGAGCATCATCCGAAATATCCCTGCATCCCTTTGAAGCCGTTCTCGAAAATGCCGATGCCGACGACCTCGACCATGGCTTTTGCATCGCTGTCGGCCACGTCGAACGTCACTTCCCAACTGGCGAAGGTCCGCTCCCCCATCGTCACGGGCACGAAACGCTGGGTCGCGGCGTAATTCCAGACCGGCAGCGGCGATTCCACGACGTCATAGGTAAAGCTGTGGCCCCGATCGTCGAGCGCCAGGAGCGTTTCGCGGATGACACCGCCATCGAGCAGAACCAGACGACGGATACATCCGACCCGGTCACTGGGACCACCGTCCTCGATCTCTGCGGAGGCGACACCGGGGTTCCATGCCACCACGCCATCGAAGCGGCGCAGCACGGGCCAGATGGCGGTGATGGGCGCGTCGATGACGGCGCTTTTGAAGAGAAACATCAGGCGATCCTTTCGGGCAGTAGAATGGGGAACCGTTCGCGGATCGCCCGGTCGACCTCAGCGGGGATGTGCGACCGCGGCGGTGCGGCAAGAATGGCGTCGACACGCTCGCGGGCGCGGCTCCACAGACTGGGCGAACCGTCCTTCTGCCAGTCGGTGATGCTGCGCCGGTCGCCCAGTTCGGGATAGAGATAGTCGCGTTTCATCAGCCGCATGGTCTGGTCCGTGCCCAGATAATGGCCTTCGCCGTTGACCACTTCCTCGATGACATCGAGCGAAAGTGTTTCGGGCGAGACCTCTATGCCCCGCACGGTGCGCAGGATGGCCCCGTGCATGTCGTTGTCGATGACGAACGCCTCGGCCGAGGCCGCCATGATGCTACCCAGCATGCCCGCCGAGAGGTTCACCATGTTCGACCCCGCATGGGCCGTCAGCGCGACGGTGAGACCCTTTTCGTAGCCGGCCTGGTTATCGGCCTGCTTGGCGTCGGTCATGCCGGCACAAGCGGTCGAGGGGAGACCTAGGCGATGAAGCAGTTGCGAGGCTGCGGCACTGGCGATGGCGCATTCGCCCGAACCGCCGGTCATCGCGCCGGTGCGCAGATCGGAAATGAACGGCATGAAGGCAGAGACCACCGGATGGCCGGGCTTGATCGCGTTGACATAGACGACGCCGGCAAGACACTCGGCCAGCCCCTGTGCTAGCGCGCTGGCCAGCGCTGTCGGGCTGGTGGCACCCGCCTGTCCCGCCGAGCAGGTCTGGATAGGAATGCCGCGCGCGATGGCGCGCTCCATCACCAGGCAGCCTTCACTGGCAAAGCGCAGGGGCGGCACGACATGGACCGCCGCGACAAAACACGCAGGCCGTTCCGTGAAGGGCACACCCGTCGCCATGGCGACCATGTCGGCGACCGCATCGACTGTCCCGGGTCCGGTGAAGGAAACCCCGATGGGTTTGGTCGTGCCCGACAGACAGGCATAGGCGGTGTTGAGGTCGAGCGTGCGGTCATCGGGCATGTCGCGCGCGACCACCGGCCGAAGGAAATAGTGGATGTTGTCGCAGGCATCGACCACACGGGCGAGGTTGTGGAGGTCCAACGCCGTCGAATCGCGGAACGCACCGGTTGCCCCGTCAAGGACCTGCACGGCGGCCCCGCCCACGCCCAGATGCACGCGCTGCCCGCCCACGGAAAGGTCACGTTCCGGGACAAATCCGTAGACGGTGGTTTCGTGCGCGGCCTGCCCAACCATCGCCTCGACCATGGCCCGGGGCATCCTGATACGGCCCTCTCCTGAGACCTGCGCACCAGCCGCCGTCATGGCGTCGATGCCGCTCTGGGGCGCGTCGGCGAGCCCGACACGCTCTAGCAACTCGAAGGCGGCCGCGACCACCGCGTCGGCACTATGATCGCTGAGCGGTCGCAACGCACCGCCGGAAAGACCGGGCACGACCACGGGCGCGTTTTCCGCGCTGGAAGCCCGGCGCGCGCGCCGGCGCATCGGTCGTTCGCCTATGCTGGCGGGATCATCCATGCTGGGCGTCTTTCACCTGTCTCCATGAGACAGGCTAGGGACGAGCCTTGCATTAGCGCAATTGCATAAAACCGATGATTTCGTGAAATCTGTTCGCACCAGAGTGCGGTCAGTCCGTCACCAGATTAGGTGTCGTATTCCAGGCGGTTGGCGATGGCATCGAATTCGGGCCTTTCGGAGCGTTCTATCGCGGCGAAAGCGGCATGTACCTCTTTGCCCAGAAGCTCAGGCACAAGCGTCGAGGCCTCGAAGCGTTCGAGGGCGCTGGGCCAGTGGCGCGACATGGCGGGACCACAGGCATGTTCCTCACCGGGTTCGGAGGCCGGACCGGGACCGAGCTAGCGTTCGATGTTATGGACCATGCCGGAAAGGATCGCGCCCAGCACGAGGAAGATGTTGGAGTCGACCCCGGCGATGCGGTGTTCGATGCGTCGCGATTCCGGGCCGCCGCAGGGAATGCGCCAGGCGACGTTGCGGTTGTCGTGACCCCAGGTCGGCGCCATCGGCGTGTGTTGGCTGCTGGAGAACCGCCGGTAGGAATTGCGGTGATGCGCGAACAGCAGAAACGTGTCCGCCGCTGAGACGCCCAGAGCCGCCACCGCGTGACGCACAGGGCATCGTCGGCGGGGACGCGTTCCTGCCATCGTCGTCCACTAGGCTGGCATGGACATGAAGCCCGCTGCCGGCGAGATCGCGCGAGGGTTTGACCATGAACGAGGAGATGAAGCCGTGTTTGGCCGCGACGCCCTTGATCACACGCTTCAGCATTTGGGCATCGTCGGCGTCCTGGAGCACGTCGTCGTTGTGGTGCAGGTTGATTTCGTACTGCGCGAGCGAGAGTTCCTTCACCAAGCTTTCGAACGGCAGGCCCATGGCAGGACAGGTCTGCTGCATTTCGGCCAGAATGGGATCCTGTTCGTGCATGAGGTCGGCGCTGAAGAGTTGCCCGCCGATCTGGGTTTCGCCGTTGAGCCGCGCTGCGGGAAGTTTGGGCGCACCGTCCTCTGCCCGTTCCTCGCGGAAAAGGTAAAATTCCAGTTCCGGCGCGACCACGGCGTGGAGGCCATGTCCGGCCAGCCGGTCGATGGCGTTCTCCAGCACCGTGCGCGGATCGAGCGGCCATGCCTCGCCCTCTTCATCATAACATGTGGACGATGAGCGCGGCGGTGGGGCACGGCAGCCAGGCCAGGCGCTTGAGAGAAGCCATTGACGAGGTGGCACACGCCGTCGCCCTCGCGCGTGCCGTCAATGACGGCGGGCACGTCGCGACCCCAGATGTCTCAGGTGGCAAGGTCGATGGTCATACCGGTCTTGCCGCCGGTGACCTCGACCAGCTTGGCGGCGGGAAGCCATTTGCCCGCACGACGCCGTTGAGGTTGGTCATGCTGGAACTCGCTGGTTTGTCACGGAGGCTTGCCCGGAATCGCGCAGGTGCTCAATCTTCGTGACAAGACCTGATACCAACGGCGGATGAGTGGGACGCATCCCGCCCGGCGCTTGAGGGCCGTTGGAATAGGCCCTGACCGCAGGCGGCCCGAGCACGGAGGACCCGACGGCATGAGCACGACCCTGAAAGGCAGAACCGCGCTCGTCACCGGTGCCAGCAGCGGTATCGGCATGGCCACCGCCCGCGCGCTTCTGGATGCCGGATGCCGATTCGGATTTCGGCGGACGGGCGCATTTTCTGGAGGGACCGATGGAGGACGATCGCAACACCATGGCGGTCAACATCAACGGCGTGGTCGGCGTGACCCACGCCCTGCTGCCCGCCTGCTGGAGCGCGGCAGGGGCGACCTCGTCGTGACGGGCTCGGTCGCAGCACTCTCGACCTATGCCGGGGACAGCATCTATGCTGCGAGCAAACACGCCATCCACGTCTTCTGCGATGGGGACCTAGCGCACGGCCCAGTACGCTTGACCGAGATCATGCCAGGCGTCGTGGAAACCGACTTCGCGGCTGCGCGCCGCCATGGCGACGAACAGGAAGGCAAGGCATTCTACGATTCCTTCCCCGCGGTGCTGAGCCCGCAAGACATCGCGCAGACGACGCTCTGCCGCAGCACATCCAGCGCCATGTGCTGACCAGTATCGACGGGGATCCCGATCAGTACAGCTTCGTCGGCTTTTGGTGCGCCTTCTTGGTGGAGACCCCGCTGACGCTGCTCAACTACCTCAATCCGGTCGCGCTGTGGCGCGATTGCCACCGGTTCAGGATGGCGCGTGGCGAGATCGTGGTCACGGTGACGTTGTTTGCCGTTTATGCCGCCGTCATCCCCGGGACGCGCGCCATGGGTTACTGGCTGGAGTTCGTCGTGCTGTGGCTTCTCCCCTGGTTCTTCGGCAATCTCGTCATGCTCACCATGTTCTGCTGGATGCTCCACAAGGTCGACGGGCGGTGGGGTGTTATGCCGATACGCGCATCGCGCTCTTTCCCGGTAGCGATATCCTGTCTCTGTGGCAGAACTTGCATCTGGTGCATCACATGCTGCCGATGGTGCCGTCTTGATCCTCTCTACCGGAACGCCGGTTCGTCGAGGCTGCGCAGCTTGCGTAAGTGGAGTGCATCGACGACCGTCTTCGCGCAGGCGCTCGGCGGTTTTTAGCGCGATGGTGAGATGCTGGCTGATGCGTTCGCGGTAGAAGGCGTTGGCCATGCCGCGCAGCTTGATCTCGCCGTGGAGCGGCTTGTCCGAGACGCAGAGCAGCGTGCCGTAGGGCACGCGGAAGCGGAATCCACTGGCCGTGACCGCAGCCGATTCCATGGCGATGGCGATGGTGTGTGACCGGTTGAACGCGGCCCGGATCTCGGCGAGTCGTAATTCCCAGTCCCGGTCGTCGGTCGTGAAGGAAGACCGTATGCGCAGCCTCGCCTTGCGCTTTTGGCCCGACAGACCGGTGACGTTGCTGACCGCGGTGTGGAGCGCCTGCTGTATCTCCGCAATGGG
Source organism: Alphaproteobacteria bacterium (assembly GCA_965204785.1). GTDB lineage: Bacteria > Pseudomonadota > Alphaproteobacteria > SP197 > SP197 > SP197. The sequence continues at coordinate 3,266,174 of OZ242015.1, forward strand.
CGGCACGGGAACCTAGGCCGACAGGGCGGCCTCCAGCACTTGGTCGGCGCGAAAATAGGCATGCGCCAGGACATAGTCGCCCAGCCGCTGGGTCGAGCGCAGGCCGCCGTAATGGCTTATCATCAGTCAGCAATGGGGACGCAGCACGGCGAGATGATCGGTGATTGTCTTGGCGTTTGACGGGGCGACGCCGATGTTGATCAGCGTCACGCCGTGGCCTTCGCCGCGCTTGAGATGGTAGGCCGGCATTTGCGGCAAGTTCTGCAGCGGTCGGCCGGTCGAGCTGCTGTCGGGCGGCAGTGTGACGTCGCCGGGCTCAACAAAGGCCGTCCAGTCACCCGCATTGTCGTGCACGGCATCGCGTCCGAAGACGACGAACTCGTCGACATAACGCTGGTAGTTTGGTGAACAGCACGAAATGCTGGAAGTGTTCGGGCGCGGTCGCGGTGTAATGCGAGAGTGGACGGTTCGCGCCGGGCAGCAGGACATGGCGGCCGTTGGCGATGGTATCGTCGATGCGCCCGATGGGGCAGGGAAAAGATACGCTGCAGGGTCGCGACATCGTCATGTGTAACGTTGGCACCGGCATCTTCCACGTCGAAGGGGAGCAGGATTGAACAGTCGCTCACACCCACCTCCAGCGGCCCGCCGTAGTGGCGCAGCAGCAGGTCGAACTGTTCGCGCAAATAGCCGCTGAAGAACTCCGGGCGGGTCAGCGTGGTGGCGTAACTACCCGCCGAGGTCACCATGCCATAAGAAATGTGCGGGCCCGAATGGAGAGCGGCGCCATCGGTCTCCAGCACGACATAAGGATAGCAGGCCTGCGGCGCGGGCTTTCGTGACCCCCACCGGCAAACGCCTCGAACTTGGCCGACAGTCGGCTCGTCGCCTCGTCGTGAAGTTCGCGGACCCGTGCAAGGGCTGCGTCCGCATCGTCGAACGTCTGTATCTCCTGATCCATGGCGACTCTTACATCACGGCGCCAGTGGGCCGTCGAGTCCTTAACCCTGCTAACACCCCAGCGCTGCGCCTCGGTTCGCGTAGCGATAATCACCGTTCATCCGTTCTTAGCTGAAGAAGTTAAGAGTATAGAGTTCTTTAATTTTACTTCCTGAAACACTTTAGCGATTTTTCTGACTTTCGGTTAGCGTTCCATCGCGCTGCGCCGGTAGCCCAGCGCCTCGGCGATGTGGACGCGGCCCACGCCGTCACTGCCGGCAAGATCGGCGATGGTGCGTGCGACCTTCTGCACGCGGTGCCAGCCCCGCGCCGAGAGTTTCAGGCGTTCGGCGGCCTGGGTCAGCAGCGCCTGGCCCGCTTCGTCGGGACGCGCGACCGTTTCGAGCAGCTCACCCTCGGCGCGTGCGTTGACATAGACGCCGGGGTGATCGGCATACCGCGCGGTCTGGACGGCGCGGGCCGCGGCGATGCGCTGGGCGACCTCGGCGGAACCTTCCGCGGGCGGCGGGAGTGCCAAATCGGCGGCGACGACCTCGGGGACTTCCACATGAAGGTCGATGCGGTCGAACATGGGCCCTGACACGCGGGCCTGATAGTCCGCAGCGCAGCGCGGCGCGCGGGTGCAGGCGCGTGCCGGATCGGACAGCCAGCCGCACTTGCACGGGTTCATCGCCGCGATGAGTTGGAAGCGCGCGGGATAGGTGACGTGGTGGTTGGCGCGCGCCACCAGGGTCTCGCCACTTTCGGCCGGCTGGCGCAGGGCATCCAGCACGGAGCGCTGGAACTCCGGAAGCTCGTCGAGAAACAGCACGCCGTTATGCGCGAGCGATACCTCGCCCGGACGCGCGCGCACCCCGCCGCCTGTCAGTGCTGCCATGCTGGCGCTGTGATGGGGATCGCGGAACGGACGGCGGCGGCTCAACCGGCCACCTTTGAGTTCGCCCGCGACCGAGGCGACTAGGCTGACCTCCAGCGCCTCCTCGGGCGTGAGCGGCGGCAGGATGCCCGGCAGGCGTTTGGCGAGCATGGACTTGCCCGAACCGGGCGGTCCGATCATGAGCAGGTTGTGACCGCCCGCCGCGGCGATCTCCAGCGTGCGTTTGGCCGCTTCCTGGCCTTTGATGTCAGCGAGGTCGGGCAGCGGACCATCGTCCTCAGCGATCTCCGCCCTGGGCTGGGAGAGCACTTGCGTGCCCTTCCAGTGGTTGATGAGGCCGAGCAGGTGATCGGGTGCGAGCACGGGCGCCTGTCCGGCCCAGGCGGCCTCGGACCCGTTAGCGGCGGGACAGACCACGCCGCGCCCCAGACGGCCCGCCGCGATGGCGGCGGGCAGCACGCCCGCGACCTGGCTGATCCGCCCGTCGAGCGCAAGTTCGCCAAGGATCAGGTTGTCCTCGCCAATATCGGCGGGTACGGCGCCCAGCACCAACAGCAGGGCGATCGCGATGGGAAGATCGAAATGGCTGCCTTCCTTTAGTAGATCGGCCGGGGCCAGATTGACCGTGATGCGCCGCCCGGGCAGGGCAAGGCCGATCGCCGTCAGCGCGGAACGCACGCGCTCCCGGCTCTCACCCACAGCCTTGTCGGGCAGACCGACGATGGTGAAGTTCGGCTGGCCCGGCACCAAGGAGACCTGCACCTCGACCGGCAGCGCCTCGACCCCCGACAATGCGACTGTGATAACCGGTGCAACCATGCGCTGAGGCTAGAGCGGATCAGGTCCGCACGGAACCGTCTTGTAACTTCATGAGAGTTAGGCTTTCCAATCGCGGCTGGAAGTGAAGATTCGCAGAGTCGTTACGGTGTCGCTGTCGCCATGACTAAAGTGACCACGGCACTTTTTGCGAATCCTATGACCCTAAGTCCGGGCCGAATTTCGTCGCGCACTTGACCACGCATTGAGACGAAGGCAAAGCCCGGCAGTAGGATTCCAATCGCTCCAAGCAAGCCATTGCACGGTTCGGCCCGCCCTGGCCGGCAATCCAATCATAGATTTCGTTGAATTCGTCTCGAGCCTCGGGCGCGATGATGACGCGCCGTTCTTTCACGCCTTCTCTTTCAGCCCGTCAGCGTGGCGTGCGCGAATTGCATCGAAGACATCATCGACGGCAAGCTCGCGGTCAGGGGCGGCCTGCATCGCATCATAGGCAGGAGCGACGTCTTCACTCAGCCAGCGCTCGAAGGCTTCATCACGCTCCCGCAGGGCGCAGACCGGCGCGCACGACCTCGCTGACCAATGCATAGTGGCCTGAAGCGACCTGCTCGTCCACATAGACGGCATGTTCCACGGGCAGACTGATGGTGCGGTGTGCCGACGATGCCATGGCGTTCTCCTATCCGAGCCACTCTAGCAATATGCATGAATTACTTTCATACCAGTAATTCCTATGTCCCGTGAACAGTATTAGGCTGGATGGCTGCTATGGGCGCCCCGCAGCCATTTCCAGGCGGACTCCCGAAAGGTGAAGTGAGGACCTTGATGGACTGCTCCGACCTGATCCCCAGCTTTCGCTGGGGATCAGGTCGGAGCGGCGCGGGTCCCGGCGGCGCGGGTCCCGCCGGGGGTGGTCTTGTTTGCCTCAGCCTGGGCGTGGCCAGACGAAGTCGGGGCGCAGGCCTTCGTAGACCGGGCGGCCGTCGTCGGGTTTGGGGACGCCGGTCGCGGGATCGTAAAACGCGTGATAGGTCGCGAGCATGGCGTTGGCGTCGAAACCCATGAGGTTGGGCACCACGGCGCGGATACGGTTCTGCTTGTCGTCGAGCATGATGGGCGTACTGCATTCCTTGCAGGTGCACAGTTCCAGCGGACCGTCCGGGTTGTTGGCGTTGAACGGCTGCCGGTTGAGCTTGTCGGCCGCATCGACGGAAAGGTCGCCATGTTCGAAGAAAACGACATGGGTGGTGGGCTGGCCCGTCACCCCCTTGCACACCGAACAATGGCAGGTGTGGTTGTCGATCGGTTCGGCATTGGCGTGGGAATGGATGTGTTCGCAGCCGCCAGAATATTTACTTGGCATCACTCTCTCCACTTTCTGGTTACGTGAACGATACCGGCCGCCCCTTCGGGGGCCGATCGGGATAACAACGCGCCGTCTGCAGATGCTGCAGACGGTCATGATAGGCCAATGCGCACAACCTGGATATGCGCTTGCGACACAAGGTCGCAAAAGCGCTGTCGGCCGCCCCATGCGCAGGGGAACGAACCGCCGCCGGTATCCTGTCAACCCAATTGCCAAGCCGGACGTTTGGGGTTAAGGGCAGAGGTGAGGCTGCATGCCGCGGCCCGATGGAGGTGGACAGAGCGCATGAGACGCGTCAGGCGCATCCTTCTTCGCGTGGTCCTGATGGTCGTGATCCCCGTGATCGCGCTGTGGATCGCGGTTGAGGCGTATCTTTCCGGCGGCCGTTACGTGACCGCCGACAACGCCTATGTGAAGGCTGACATTGTCAACATCGGATCGGAGGTCGACGGCCGCGTCGTACGCGTCTTCGTGAACGATTATGAACATGTCGAATCCAGCCAGCCGCTGTTCGAGATCGATCCCGAACCGTTCGGCATGGCGATCGCCGCCTCCGAGGCGGAGATGGCCGCCGTGGTGCAGGAGATCGAGGCGCTGCGCGCGCTCTACCGCCAGGGCGAGGCCGAAATCCGCGCGGCCGAAGAGGACGTGCGTTACCTGACCGGCGAATACCAGCGCCAGCAGGAACTGGTCGCCCAGGGTGCGGGAACCCAGAGCAAGCTGGATGCCGCCGAACACGCACTTTCCGCCGCCAAGCGCGATCTGGCCGTACTGCGCGAACAGAATGCCGTTGTGCTGGCCAATCTGGGCGGGTCCCTGGAAGCGCCGGTGGAGGATCAGCCCAAGTATCGCTCCGTCCTGGCGATGCGCGAGGAAGCGGCCCTGAAGCTGACGCGCACGCTGGTGACCGCGCCGATGAACGGCACGCTTTCCCAGGTCCTGCTGGAAACCGGCGAATACATCGAGGCGGGCGATCCCGTCTTTGCCTTGGTCGTCACGGGCGAACCCTGGATCGAGGTCAACCTGAAGGAAGTTGACCTCACCCATGTCACGGTGGGGCAAAGGGCGACGGTCGTGGTGGACGCCTATCCCGATGTCGTGTGGTCAGCCTTGGTCGATTCGATCAGCCCGGCCACCGGAGCGGAATTCGCCCTGCTGCCGCCGCAGAATTCCACCGGCAACTGGGTCAAGGTCGTCCAGCGCGTGCCGGTGCGCCTGAAGCTGGACGAGGATCACGACACCAGGCTGCTGCGCTCGGGCATGACCGTTTCGGTCTCGATCGACACGGGCCTGGAGCGCACCTTCGACGGCGTCGTGGACAGCGTGCTGGCAGACGTCCTGCCCGGTCAATGAGCGAAGCGGCCGTTCTCACCGATCCGCCCAGGCCCACAGGCTTCCGATTTGTCATGCTGGTGTTCTTCGCGACGATCGCGACGACGGCCTACGACTTTACCTGGACTGTGGTCTCAGTCGCCTTGCCACACATGCAAGGCACGTTCTCGACCACGCCCGACCAGATCGCCTGGGTGCTGATCGGTTTCATGCTGGGCAGCGCAACGGCGACCGCGAGTGCGGGCTGGTTTTCCAACCGCTTCGGGCGCAAAAACCTCTTTCTCTTCGCAACGGCCGGCTACACGATCACGCTTGTGGGCTGCGCCATGTCCACCACTTTGATCGACGCCACGGTCTGGCGTTTCCTGCAGGGCTTGGTCGGCGCGCCGCTCATCCCGCTTGGCCAGACCATCGTGGTCGACACCTTTCCCAGGCACCTGCACGGCAAGGCGACCTCGATCTGGGGCATCGGCGTGATGCTGGGTTCGGTCGCGGGACCCATCGGCGGCGGCTTCATCCTTGAAGACTACAGCTGGCCCTGGGTCTTCTACGTCACCGTTCCGGTCGGTGTGATCGCCTTCATCGGCACGTGGATCTTCGTTCCGTCGTCGCAGCCCGACAAGAGTCAGCCCTTCGACTGGTTCGGCTTCCTGACCCTGGTGATGGGGGCGGGCATGTTCCAGCTTGCGCTGGCGCGGGGCGAACGCGAGGAGTGGTTCGATTCCATGGAAGTCGTGCTGGAGTTCATAGCGGCGTTCATCCTGCTCTACCTCTTTGCCATGCACACGATCTTCGCCAGGCAGCCATTCGTGTCGCGCGAGCTCTTCACGGACCGCAACTTCATGATCGGGATGTTGTTCGTTGCGATCATCGGTTCGATCATCGTGCTGCCCAATTTCCTTCTGCCCCTGCTCTTGCAGCAGGTCGCAGGTTATCCGCCGTCGGAAACCGGCTGGGTCATGATGTACCGCGGGGCGGGCGTGCTGATCGGGCTGATTTTCGTGGGCCAGATTGCGGCGCGCTTTCCGCCCCGCGCGCTTATCATCTTCGGCCTCGTGCTGATGGCCTTTCCCACGATCTTCATGGCGCAATGGACGGTTGACCTGCCCGCCTTCGAGGTCGCCTGGACCAACTTCGTCCAGGGCCTGGGCGGTGGCTTCATCTGGGTTCCGATCAGCACGCTCGCCCTCTCTCATCTCGGCCGCAAGGTGCAGGATCAGGGTTACTCGCTGTTCTACCTCTTCTTCGAACTCGGCAGTTCCATCGGCGTGGCGGCGATCGTGGGCAAACATGTGCGCGATACGCAGATCAACCACGCCGCGCTCACCGAACACATCACGCCGTTCAACGAACTCTTCCGTTATGAGGTGATCGCGCGGAACTGGTCTCACGCCGATGCCGTCGGGCTGGCCGCATTGGAAGCCGAAATCGGCCTGCAATCGACCATGATCGCTTACAATAACGCGTTTTTCGTGACCTTCCTCATGGCGCTAGCGCTCATTCCCGCGCTCTATCTCTTCCGGACGGCCAAAAAGAGGAAACAGGACGCACCGGTCATCCAGCTCGCGGCGGCGGAATAACGGAAATTCAAACCCGTCCGACCTGCGTAGCCAGAGAGATCAGTCATGAAATCAGGTCCATACACCGGCGAGGCACTGTTTTTCGCCGCCGTCATGATCCATAACGCCGCGGCGCAGGAGTCCGAAGGCACGATGCCGTCGCCTTGGGTGGGCTTCGGCGAGTTGCAACTCGACCACGAGTTCGAAACCGATGTCGACAGCGGCGGCACGCTCGAGGTTATCCGGGCGCAGGCAGAGACCGGTTTTCTTTACATGAAAAGCCCGCGCGACAGCATCGGTCTCGTCGTGCGTTACGGCAACCACGGCTACGACTTTGGCGGGCTCAATCCCTGGGACGACATCCGCGAGGTCGCGCTCTCCATGTCCTATAGCCTGGGCATCGGCGCGCACTGGGATCTGCTCGCCATCGCCAGCGTCCAAGGCATGGCCGAAAGCGACGTTTCCTGGGACGAAGGCATCACGGGCAACGGTATTCTGGCGATGAGTTACAAGGTCTCCGAGCGCTTGACCATCGGGCCGGACATCGGCATCGCGAGCCAGATCGGGGACGATCTCACTGTTTGTCCTTATCCTCATCCTGGACTGGCGCGTCACCGACACGCTCACGCTCGCCACACAGGGTGCCGGACGCGCGGTGGACGGTCCGCAGGCCGGGCTGTGCTGGCAGGCCGACCCCCATGTGGTTCCTGGGCCTAGGTGCGGGTCATGAGACCGTACCTTCCGCCTAAACGACAGCAGGATAGCCTCTGGCGGCGTGGGCGAGGAGGAGGCCTATCCAGTTTTTGCCTTGGTGACCTATGGCCAGGGGCAGGGTTTTCAGGCCTTTCTCTTCGGCGGCTACAAGCTTGCCGGTGAACTCACTCTGGAAGACAGCAACGGCACGTTCCTCGCCGGATCGGACTACGAAGACACGCCCTTCATCGGCGGCGGCGTGCGCTTTGCCTGGTAACAACAGGGCGAACGCGTCTTGAACTGACGGATGGCGGCCCCTAATGAGGAGAGCCGCCGCGTTCCCGGAGCACGTTTCACAGTTCCAATCCGTCAGGAGTTTCCGCCATGCCAGGCCCCCTTCACGGCGTTCGCGTCATCGATCTCACCAGTATGGTCTCAGGTCCCGCCACGACGATGGTATTGGCTGACCAGGGTGCCGATGTCATCAAGGTGGAGAATCCCGCCTCGGGCGGCGATCACACGCGTGTCGTCTCCAAGAGCGAAGGCAAGCTGGCCGCATCGTTCCTCAACAACAACCGCAACAAGCGGTCGGTCACGATCGATCTGAAGAAGCCCGAGGGCCTGCCCGCCCTGCTGAAGCTGATCGAGGGCGCGGACGTGCTGGTGCAGAACTTCCGGCCCGGCGTCGCAGAACGCATCGGCGTGGGCGAAGCGGCGGTGCGCGAGCGGGTGCCACAGATCATCTACACCTCCATCACCGGCTTCGGCTTCACCGAACCTTACGCCACAAAGCCAGTTTATGATCCCCTGATCCAGGCGCTTTCGGGTCTCACCACCATTCAGGCCGGATCGGACGAGGAGCGCCCGCGCCTGGTGAGGACGATCCTGCCCGACAAGCTGACCGGCGTCGTCGCGTCCCAAGCCATCACCGCAGCCCTCTATGCGCGCGAGAAGACCGGCGAGGGCCAGGCGATCCATCTTTCCATGCTCGACAGCGTGGTGGCGTTCCTGTGGGGATCGGACATGGAAAGCCAGACCATGATGGACAAGGACATTCCCCAGCAGCGGGCGCAGAGCTACATCGATCTCATCTACGAAACCGCGGACGGCTATATATCGGTCGCCGTGCAGCAGGACAAGGAATGGCTGGCGCTGACCCGGGCGTTGGGCAAGCCCGAATGGCTGGAGGACGAACGCTTCAAGACCGCCACCGGACGCCATCAGAACATCAACGCCAGGCTGGAGCTCACCCAGGAGGCCCTGCACGGCAAGACGGCCGCCGAATGGCTGGAAATCATGGAGGCCGAAGGCGTTCCCTGCGCCCCGGTGCTCACCCGCAGCGCGATGATCGAACATCCCCAGATCGTCGCCAACGGCATCGTCTTCGAACACGCGCACGCGGTTGCCGGCAACCTGCGTCAGGCCCGCCCGCCCGCCCGGTTTTCCAAGACCGACTTTGAGCTGCGTCAGTCCGGCGCGTTGCTGGGCGAACATACCGAGGAAGTGCTGGGCGAGGCAGGCTTCACCCCCGACGAGATCGCGGCGTTGCGCAACGCCGGCGTCTTCGGCGAACCGCAGCAACAGGCGGCCGAGTGAAACCTGTCCATTTGCATCGTGTCATCCCGGTCAAGGCGCACGGTGCCGCAGAGCCGGGATCTCGTCATGACGGTTTTCCAAATATCGGTGCGGATCAAGATCCCGGCTCTCCGCTCCGCTACGGCCGGGATGACACCAAGGAGCTGGATGACACGGCTTGAGGAGATTCGATGATCGATTTCTATTACTGGCCCACGCCGAACGGCTGGAAGGTCGCCATTCTGCTCGAGGAGCTGGGCGAGCCCTATAACCTGATCCCGGTCAACATCTCCAAGGGCGATCAGTTCAAACCGGAGTTTCTGAAGATCAGTCCGAACCATCGCATGCCCGCCATCGTCGATCCTGATGTCGACGGCGAGCCGGTGACGGTCTTCGAGTCCGGCGCGATCCTGTTCTATCTGGCGCGCAAGACCGGGTGGTTCATGGTAAGCGACCCGGTGCTGGAAAAGGAAACCCTGGAGTGGCTGTTCTGGCAGACCGGCAACCAGGGACCCATGGCGGGTCAGCTCTCACACTTCGTCAATTATGCGCCGGGCGACAACCCCTATGTGCTGGAGCGGTACCGCAACGAATACGACCGCTGCCTGGGCGTGCTGGAGCGCCGCCTGGAAGGGCGCGACTGGATCGTGGGCGAGGACTATTCCGTCGCCGACATGATGTGCTGGCCTTGGGTCCTGATCGCCAAACCACTGACCGCAAGCCTGACCGACTTCCCCAACGTCACGCGCTGGCGCAAGGCGGTGAAGGAACGCCCGGCCGTGCGGCGCGGCGTCGACCTGGGCAAGGAATTCCGCCGCGAGGAAGCGCCCAGCGAGGAGGAACGCAAGATCCTCTTCCAGCAGAACGCGCGCACGGCCAGCGAACGGTCGGGCAACTGACCGGGTCGGCGATCAGCCGGCGTTTGCTTTGGGCGCGCCTGCCTTCAGTCGAAAGGTCTGCTTCATGATGCGCGTGGTCGCTTCGGCCGTGCCGTCATGGAAACTGCCAAAACACTTGTCGAGCGGCACAACGGACTGCCCATAGTTGCAGTTGTAATAGCGGTGATGGAGCTGGTGGAACAGATTGCCAATCTCCATGACATTGCGACCCTTCACGTCCACGTTGTGATAGCCCGTATGCCCCGTGCTGGCCCCGGCGGTCAGAAAGAAGCTGTGGTAGAGCATGTGGAGCGGATGGGTCGCGATCACTAGGTGCAGCAGCATCGAACTGAGGTAAATCACGTGTTCGGCCGGGTGCATGGCAAGCCCTGACCAGGGCCCGACATTGACGTTGTTGTGGTGGAGATCGTGGAACCGGTAGAACGGTTTCCAGTGCAGCAGGCGGTGCACGAAATAGAAGTGCGCCGACTCGAACAGCAGTACCACGAAAAAGAGCGCGATGAACCAGACCGAGCCATCCGCCCAACTGAACCAGCCGATATAACCGTTCGCCCAGCACCACCAGACCGCCACTTCATAGGCGGTCACAATCGGAATGCCGCTGATGAGACTCCAGAAAACGTTATCGCCGAGCTGGTGGTGGAACAGGAACTTCGGACTGCGGGGTTCCAGCGGTTTGGGATCGAACTTGTGGGTATCGCCCTGGGCGCGGAAGGTGTGGAACCACAGATGCAGCGCGGCGGTGAACACGCCGAACAGCACCAGGTTGCGCACCAGGATTTCCAGGATCCAGCCAGCCTCGAAGGTCGTCATGCGCTCCAGCGAAGGGGTCCATATCCACGCGATTGCGGCCAGGGCAACGAACAGTATGTGCTGTGAGAGCAGGATGCCCCGGCCGAAAAGCCACGTGAAAAACGCCAAAGGCTGTGGCGGCCAGACGAGCACCGGCGGCGTCTGGAGCGGCAACTGGGGATGCCAATGCCAAGGCTTGCGCGGATCGCCGGGTGTGAACACGGTATCGTTCGAGGCAACATCACCCATCGGGGCTCTCCGGACCGCAGCAGAATCGGAAGTTTGATCCGAGGGGGGTACTTCGACAAGAAAATTCGAAACCGGAAAACGAACGATTAGGATGACGCTCAAGTCCGTCAGGGGACGGATCCTGCCACTGGGAAGACGCCAAGCCATGACATTGGGTTACGTGAAGGTCTTTCGGCGTTCACTATGCTGGTCTCGGGCGCGGAGATGTCGCTGGAGAAGCAGGACGGTCTCATCACGCCCGATACCCATCACGTCACGCCGTCGGCGTCGATACCAGCGAGGAAGAACCCGAAGGCAGTTGCATCCCGCTTCCCGTCGCCAAGGCCATGCACCCCGATACGCTGATCGCGCTTGAGGTTAACGGCGAACCGCTGCCGCGCGATCACGGATTTTCCGCACGCCTGGTGACGCCGGGCTGGGTCGGTACCTATTCGATCAAGTGGCTGAAGCGCATCAAGGTGACGCACGGGCACTGCTGGGTCAACTGCAATACCATCCGCTATGTCATGATGGGCGAGACCTGGTCGGATGGCGATTGGGGACTGGCGCGCGGACTCCAGATCACCGAACATCCGGTGCGCAGCTCGCTGACATTACCGTGGCCCCGGGAACAGCTTTCACCGGGACGCCATCGCCTGCATAGCTTCGCGCGCGGCGGGGAAGCGGCCATCGTCCACCTCGCCGGGAGCAGCGACAACGGCGCCACCCTGGCGGAACGTCTAACTGCTCTCGCCCTCGCAAAACTACGCTTGGGTCCGCTTCGGTTTCGATTGGGACGCCGCGCCCGGCGAACACGCCCTGATGACCCGTGCCACCGATGCGGCGGTAAGCCCCCCGCTCATGACCCAGCCATTCAACGAAGGCGGTTATCTCTTCCACATGATCCATCTCCAAGCCATCTCCATCGGCTAGCTTGTACCAGCGGCTGGTGAGTATGACACATCGGCTGTTGGTACAAGAGACCGGTTCAGGTTCTATCCCGCGATCGCTTGCTGCTGGCTGACGCAATGCACCGCGCCGCCCTCTTTGGTGAGCGCGAAGCAGGGAATGCGCGCGACCTCGCGGTCGGGAAACTGCTTGGCGGTGATCGTGCAAGCCCGGTCGTCGAAGAAATGCCCGAAGACCGGCACCAGCACCGTGCCGTTGGTGACGAGATTAGTTGGCAATAGGCGGCATCGGTGATGCGGGTTGCGTTGGCGCCGCCGGCATGGGTCCGCGCACTGATCTTGGCGCCATGGGGTGCGGGCAGGGCGACGAGGTCGAGCGGCTTGCAGCTGTTCCTAGTGGGTGCACCAGATAGGGGTAATGCGGATCGTTGGTATCGTCGGTCCAGTTGTAGAACACTGTCGTTTCCCCGGTGAACCGCGCGGAGATGTCTATATGCCAGTCGATATCGTCGCCCATGGCCTCGCATTGTTCGGGCGGCGCGCCGTCGAGCCAGATGAAGCGTTGGACGCCCAGATGTCTGGATTAGGTCTTCCTCGATCCGTTCGAGCGTCCAGTTTGGATTACGGTTCTGGTTGACGATCGGCAACCATGCGCACCAGCATCTTGCTTGCCATGGCTGCGGCCATGGCAAGCAAGGTTGATTCCAGTTTGATGGCGTAAGCGGCATCGTGCGTGTTTGCCGTGGACCAGCGCAGCCAGACGGCCTCATGCGGCTCCCATTCGGCGGGCATCCGGGCGGTATCGGCATCGAACACGGACATCGGCGGCCTCCTCAGCGTCCCTTGAAGACGGGCGGGCGTTTCTCGCGGGCCGCGGCCAGGCCTTCGGCAGCGTCTTCAGTGGCAAAACAGGCGATGGTTTCCCGCTTGAGCCAGACCGAGTCGAGATCGCTGCGGGCAATGCCGTTGATCGCCTTCTTGGTGATCCCCAGCGAGAGCGGAGAAAGCGAGGTGAGATGCTTGGCGAATTCCCTCACGGTCTTATCGAACGCGTTGCGCGAAACCAGGCGGTCGAGATAGCCGATTTCCCGAAGCATTGCGTCGTCCATCGGTTCGGCGGCCAGGAACAGACGCCGCGCCACCTGCGGTCCCAGCCGTTCGACATACCGACGCAGGCCCGACTCATGGAACACTAGGCCCAGTCTGGCCGGCGGCATGACCAGACGTATGCCTTCGATGCCGATGCGGAAATCGCAGGCGAGCGCCAGATCCGTCGCACCCCCGTAAACGCTGCCGTTGAGCGCGCATACCGTGACCGCGTTCAGCGCCTCGATACGGTCGGCCAGCCGTTCGAGCGGGTTGTCGTTCCAGTCGCGGGTCAGCACGTCGCCCAGGTCGACCCCGGCGGAAAAGCTCTTCGTCCCCGAACCGGTGAGTACCATGACGCGCACGGTCCTGTCGCCATCAAGCGTGTCGAGATCGGCGATCAGGTCGTCGACCTCGGCCATGCGCAGCAGGTTGTGTTTCTCCGGCCGGTCGAGCCGGAGCGTGACGATAGCACCCTCACGGCCGATCCGGTACGCTTGGTCGCTCATGCGGGCAGATGGAAGGTGACCGTGACCGGACAGTGGTCGCTGGGTTTTTCCCAGCCGCGCACATGCTTGTGGATCGCCGCCGATTTCAGGGAGGACTTGAGGGCCGGCGTCACCCAGACGTGGTCGAGCCGGCGGCCCTTGTCGGCGACTTCCCAGTCCCGGGCGCGATAGCTCCACCAGGAATAGACCTTCTCGGCCTCGGGAATGAAGTAACGCAGCGCGTCGACCCAGTCGTGGGATTGCTGCAGCACGGCCATGGCGTCGATCTCAATGGGCGTATGGCTCACTACTTTGAGAAGCTGCTTGTGCGACCACACGTCGGTTTCCAGCGGCGCGACATTGAGATCACCGACCATGATGCGCCTGGCGCGCGGGCGTTTGTTCTCGTTGAACCAGGAGGCCATGTCGGCCAGGAAGCGCAGCTTGTGCTCGAACTTCGGATTGATCGAGGGATCGGGCTCGTCGCCGCCGGCGGGAACGTAGAAGTTATGGAGTTCGACCTTGCCCGGCAGTTCGACCCAGACATGGCGTCCATCTTCCCGGCCGCACCAGTGCTTCACACCGGTCCTAGCGAAGGGTACGCGACTGATCGTCGCAACTCCATTATAGCCCTTGAATCCGGCCACCGCGATGTGCGGCCAACCGGCCTCGCGGAGCGCATCGAAGGGAAACACATCCTCGGTTGCCTTGATCTCCTGAAGACAGAGCACGTCGGGATAGTGTTCGCGCAGATAGTTCAGCACCGTCTCGACGCGCATGCGCACGGAGTTGATGTTCCAGGTCGCCAGGGTGAGATCGTTCGTGATGGTGTCACTTCCTGCCCGGGGCCTGATAGTCGACGGCAAAGCGCAGGTCGCGCATCGGTTTGACCAGCCTGATCGTCTCTTCGTAGACCGGATGCGCCTTGAACGCGTCGAGCGCCGCCTCGTCCTCGAACTCGCCATAGACAACAACGTCGATCTCGTCCGACCAAGCGTCCTTGCGCGCGTTGAATTCCACCTCCAGCAGCGTCGCCGAGGGAATTGCGTGGAGATAGCGCAGGCCGTCGCGCACCGCCCGGGCGTCTTTGGGATCGCGTGCGCGAAAAAGTACAATATGGCGAATCATGGATTTATCGGTAGTGGGCGAGTCAGCCTCAATATAGCCGATTGTATGGGGAATGGACAGATTGGGTTCGGCGGCCAAGGTCGTCTATCATCCAGATAGTCTTGCCCGGCGAAGAAACCGTCCTTGGAGTTTGGCCCATGAATTTTCGCATTGCAGTGCCGATGCTTTGGCGGCAGCAGTGTTCCGGCACCCCGCGGCCGCACAGGAATTAAGCTTCGACCTGCACCATTTCCTTCGCTCCGATTCCCCGCTCCAGACCGAGATTCTCGAGCCTTGGGCCGAAAAGGCTGCCGCGGACTCCGGTGGCCGGATCGAGATCGTGATCCACGCCGACATGGTCTGGACGGTCCCCAGATTTTCAGGAGACCGCTTTGTTTCCATTCGGGCATTCGAGTTGCCGTTCAACGCCGGTTCTGCGTGCATCAAGAACAGGGCCATGATGGAATTCTATGACATGGGGCTCACCAGCGATTTCTCCGACATCCGCCCGCTGCTATTCCACTCGCAGAGCCCCGCCGCCATCCACACCAGAGACCGTTTCGTCACCGGTGCGCACGGAATTCCAGGGCCTGCGGACCGCCATACCCACCAACCAGGCGGGCCGCACCCTTCAGGCCCTAGGTGCGGTTCCCGTCCGCATTCCCCTCGATGGAATGGCGATCGCCATCGCCTCGGACACGATTGACGACGCCCTGGCGGGATACAGCGTTGCGCGTGAACTCGGCCTTGATGACGTCGCGCACTATCACACTGAAGCAGATCTCTACTCGGCCGCGTTCCTGCTCGCGATGAACAAGGAAGTCTATCGATCCCTGCCGCCGGAGTTGCAGGCGGCGGTCGACGCCAACGCGAATACCCGGACGGAGCTGTGGGTCGGATCCATCTTCGACGAACACAACGCGGCCGCACGCGCTGAAGTCATTGCAGACGGTGGCGCGTTTTCACACCCGGCTCAGCCAGCTTGACCAGTGGTACAAGGCAACACGCAGTGTGATCAGCGGGTGGGGATCGACCAGGCTAACCTTGCGGACATGCGCGGACGCTTTCTCTATGACCGGGCCATGCTGTTGCTCAGCATCTACAGCAACGCGTAGAGCAGTTTCAAACGCCCAATGCGGCTTCAATGCGTTGGAGCAACCTCACTCCGCGGACGGTGCCATTGTCCACAGGAAACGCGCGACCGTGCCGCCGTTGTTTTCAACGCGGTAACGCCATCCCAGCGCTAAATAGCAAGTTATTGCCCAGCTCAGCTTCGGCCTTTTCTTCGACGCCGTCACGGTCCTGCCAAAAGAACGTGAAACGGCCGTCGAGCACGAAATTAAGCCTCGTGGGCTTCCGAGCCGAACCGCATGGCGACGCGCCCGTCCATGCTAAGATCCGATCCCTGCTTGCCGCGCTACAGGGTCCGTTTGACGCGGGAGGTTCCCTCCAGCGCGGGATAAGGTTCCCAGGTGAGGTCGTCGTCACGGATCAGGACGGTTTCGGGCGTGGGTCTCTCCGGTTCGGGTGTCGGCGATGGTGAGTCAGGGCCAGCCTCTCTGGTAGCTGGCGCATTTGCTGCGAAGCGGTCGGGCGTCGGATTGTCGGGGTTTTGCCGCGCCACGCCCGCAAACAGTTCATTGAGGCCCTTGGGCGCGAGAGTTCGAACCCGCCCGCCCCGTCGGGCCGCAGGCCGACACAGGTGCAGGCCACGATGAAGTCGCCGATGTTTTCCGCACAGCACAAGGTCGTCGGATAGACGCTACCGATACGTTCCTCGAACCACACCGGCACACGCGCCTGGTTGCGCACATCGTGGCGTATATCGAGATCGGCAAAAAGCGCATCGGAATGGGCGATCACGCGGTCCTCCGCCGACCAGGAGGTATCGGCGTCCCAATAGAAAATGTCGTAGTCGTTGATATGCGCCTGGGGCGGCTGGCCCGAGAGCGCGTTCCAAACCGGACCGACGAGGCAGCCCGCGACCAGCCAGGCATCCGCGATGCCAAGGTTAGGCAGGCGCGCGAGAATGGTGCGGTTGACCGGATCGGCGAGGACCAGGTCGATGAAACGGCCGGCGAGTGCGTCCTGCATGACGCAAGTCTGACATGGGGTCCGGCATGCTGTATCGTCCAACCGGTCAAACTATGGGGACAAGCCCCGCGCGATCAGGAAAGCTGAGGTTCCGTACGCTCGCGGTGGAGTCTGGATAACCAGCGGCGGCGCGGGCGGTCGGCATCCTCACCACCCTTACGGCCGCGCCGCCAGCGTCCAACGTTCTCGCGCACCATCAGCGCACTGGGCGTGACGATCAGCGTGAGCATGGTTGCGAACGCAAGCCCGAAGACGATGGCGCTGGCAAGCTGCACCCACCACTGCGTCGAGGGCCCGCCGACTTGGATATGACGGCTGAAGAAGTCGATGTTGACCGCCAGCACCATGGGCATCAGACCCAGGATGGTCGTGATCGTGGTCAGCAGCACCGGGCGCAGACGCTGCGCGCCGGTGCGCAGGATGGCTTCCATGGGATCGCTCACGGACTCGCGCAGGCGATCGTAGGTGTCGATCAGCACGATGTTGTTGTTCACCACGATGCCGGCCAGCGCGATAACGCCGATGCCCGACATGACGATGCCGAACGGCTTGCCCGTGACCAGCAGGCCGATCATCACCCCGATGGTCGACATGATGACCGCCGAGAGGATCAGGAACGCGGAATAGAAACTGTTGAACTGGGTCACCAGGATGATCGCCATCAGGACGAGTGCGATGCCGAAGGCCTTCATGAGGAACTGCGCGGCTTCGGCCTGGTCCTCGTTCTCGCCGCGGAACTCGATCTCGACGCGGGGGTCGAACCCCGCCGCCGCGACCCATTGGGTCAGTTCCTGGACCACGGCATCGGCCAGCACGCCTTCGGCCAAGTCGGCCTTGACCGTCATCACCCGTTTGCCGTCCACGCGGTCGATGGTACCGACCTTGGGTGCTGCCTTCCGGGTCACGAAGTTCGAGACGGGAACTAGGCCCAGGGCAGTCTCCACGCGCAGCCGGTCAAGCTGGTCGAGCGTGCGGTCGCTGAGCGGGAAACGCGCGCGCACGTCAATCTCGTCTTTGGAGTTGTCCGGGCGCATGGTCGAAAGCTGCAGGCCGTTGGTGACGAGCCGGACGACGCCGCCGATAGCGGAGATGTCCGTGCCGAACTTGGCGGCCTGCACGCGGTCGACATCGATTTCCCATTCGATGCCTGGCAGGGGGCGGCTGTCCTCGATGTCGATCAATTTGTCGGACATGGAATCCATCTTCTCGCGGACTGTCGCGATGACCGGTTCGATGAGTTCGAGATCAATCGCTGAAACCTGGATCTGGATCGGCTTGCCCTCCGTGGGGCCTCCCTGCTGGCCGCGCGGTTCGATCGTGATGCCGGCAAGGTCGGCGGTACGTCTGCGGACCTCCTCGAAAATCTCGACGGCCGGTTCGCGCAGTTCCCAGTCGATGAACTCCACTCTGATCACGCCGATGACGTCTTCGGCTTCTTCTCCACCGCCACCGCTACCACCACCACTGTCGCCACCGACACGGGTGTAGATCGTCTCGAAGACTTCCATATCCAGGATGCGCGATTCGACCTCGCGTATCAGGATGTCCTGCTCCCAGATCGAGAGATTACCGCGGGCATGGACCTGGAACACCGCCTGTTCGGGTTCGATGCTGGGGAAAAACTCCACACCCTTGCCCAGGACGCCATAGGCCATCTGCACGCCGACCAGCATCGCCACGGCAACCGCCAGGATCTTGGCTGGATGGCGCAGAGCTGCCTGCAAAACCTTCAGGTATTTTCCGGTGAAACCCCCGATCTCCCGCAGATCGGCATCGGAATAGCCGGCAAGGGCCTTCGCCTTTTCGGTGTCGATCGAGGTCGTCTTGCCGACGAGCGAGCCCAGCGTGGGCACGAAGACAAGCGCCATGGCGAGCGAAGCCGCAAGGGTCGCAATCAGCGTGATGGGAAGGAACTTCATGAACTCGCCCACGATGCCCGGCCAGAACATGAGCGGCAGAAAGGCGACCAGCGTGGTCATGGTCGAGGTCGTGATGGGCCAGGCTATGCGGGTCGCGGCCGAAAGATAGGCGTCGCGCCGATGCGCGCCTTCGGCCATCTCCCGATCGGCGTATTCGGTCACAACGATGGCGCCGTCGACCAACATGCCCACCGCCAGGATCAGGCTGAACAGCACGACCACGTTCATGGTGAGCCCCGCCGAGGAGAGCACCAGGATGCCCGCCAGGAACGATCCGGGGATGGCGACACCGACCAGCGCGGCCGTGCGCCAGCCCAGAGCCCAGACGATGACGATCATGACAAGCAGGATGGCTGAGAGCACGTTGTTCTGCAGGTCGTTCAGCATCTGGCGGATGTTGCTGGACTGATCCTGGGAAAAGGCGACCTCGATATCGGTCGGCCAGTCCGCGCTCGCTTTGAGTACAACCTCGCGCACCTTCTCGATTGTCTCGATGATGTTCTCGCCCGTGCGCTTGGAAACCACAATGGCCAGCGCGCGGTCGCCATGGACGCGCGCGAAACTTTCAGGATCCTTGAACGTGCGGTTCACATCGGCGATGTCACGCACCAGGGTGACGGAATCGCCCTCGATCTTGACCGGAAGGTTGAGCAGATCGCTGGCGCCTTCCAACATCCCCGGCACCTTCACGCCGAAGCGGCCGGCCCCGGTATCGAGCGAACCCGCAGCGACCAGGACGTTGGAACGGTTCACGAAATCGATCAGTTCGCGCGCGTCCAACGTGTAGCTTTCGATCAGCATGGGGTCGATGACGATCTCGACCAGTTCCTCGCGCTCGCCCTGGATCGGCGCTTCGAGCACCTCGGCAAGGCCTTCGATCTCATCCTGGAGATCGCGCGCTAGGCGCAGCAGCGTGCGCTCGGGCACGGGCCCTGAGAGCGTGACGACCAGCACGGGAAAGAGCGAGAGGTTGACCTCGTTCACTGTCGGCTCGTCGGTCTCCTCGGGCAGTTTGGGCTTGGCGAGATCGACCTTGGCGCGCACGTCGTCGATCGCGACGTCTGGATCGAAGCCCGCGTCGAATTCCAGCACGACATTGGCCCCGCCCTCATAGGCGCTGGCGGTCACCTCCTTCACGCCCTCGATGCCGCGCAGCTCCTGTTCCATGGGACGGATCAGCAGGCGCTCGGCGTCGCCGGGCGAAATACCCTCGTGGCTCATCGAGACATAGATGATCGGAATGTTGATGTCGGGATCGGATTCCTTGGAAATGTTGATATAGGCGACCGTGCCGCTGACCAGAATCAGGGCAAGCAAAAGCAGGACCGTGCGCGGCCTGGAGAGTGCTGCCTGAATGATCGCAATCACGGTACCTGGGAGAAGGTAGAGCCTTCAACCTCCACCGGTTTCACGGTCTCGCCATGGGTGACGTAATCGTGGCCCACGGTGATCAGCGTAACGGTCCTGGGCAGGCCGGCGACCCAGAAGCCACCCACCTCGTCGGCCACCACCTTGACTGGAACGAATTCGACGACGTTATGCTCGCCAACCAGCTTGACGCCCAGCGTGCCGTCGTCACCTAGGGAAAGCGCGGACGGCGAGATGAAGTGGCTGACAATGGTCTCGAGCGGAATAATGACGTCGGCCGTCAGGCCCGCGGAAATGCTGTGGTCCTGGTTCGGGACCTCCAGCTCGATCGGGAAGGTGCGCGTTTCGGGCTCGGCGAGTTGCCCGACGAACCGCACCACGCCGTGGGCGGTCTGCCCTGTGACGAGTTCCGCGCGACCGACATCGCCGGTCTGGATACGACCGATCTCGCGCTCGCTGACCGAGGCAACGACAATGACGGGATTGAGGTCGATGATATGGCCGACCTGATCGGATTCTCCGAATCCTTCGGTAACAACATCGCCGACTTCGATGTCGAGGTAATTGAGCACGCCGGCAAACGGCGCCTTGAGTTCCGTGCGCGCGATATCGAGGCGGATGGCCGCGAGTTCCGCGTGCGCATTCTCCAGCTCGGCGCGCGCTTCGGCATTCGCGGTCTGGGCGCGCCAGCCGCTTTCGGCGAGTTCCGAGGATGCGTCGAAGGCGACCTGGTACTGCTCGACTAGGGCTTGGGCGCGCGCCAGCCGCTCGGGACGGTCGTCCAGCGCGATACGCGCGATGAACTGGCCCTCCTCGACAATCTGGCCTTCTTCGACCAGGATTTCACCGATGCGCCCGGACGTCTGCACACGCAGGGAGATCGACCGGTTGGCTTCCGTCCGGCCGGTGACGGTCAGTTCGAGGGCATAGGCTTCGCTAGTGCTGGTCCTCACGCGGACCTGAGTGGGTTCGCGCTCGACCTGGCCGGATTCGGCCGCTGCCTCATCAATACTGGCGGTGGCGGGGGTCTCGTCGCCCAGTTGGCCTGACAAAACCCAGACCGTGGCTCCAATCGCCAAGGCAATCGCCAGGATGTGGGACGATTTCATCGATCTTCCACCTGTTCCTTGATCGGGGGCCGTCGGCGACAGCACCGCGTTCCATTACCACGCGCCGGATATGGGACCCGGCGCGGGAACGCCCCTGATACGACTTTAGATGGTCCGTCGGATCAGCCGATCAAGCCTGAGATACGGTCTGAAACCGCATTCGGTGGGTGCGCATGAGCCGGGCCGCTTGTACCGGCCGGGCCGCATCACGCATCAGATCAGACGCCGTTCCAGACGCGCTGACGATAGATCGGGCTGTCGACGACCGTGACACGCTCGAGATTGAGGTCGCGCAGCTGACGGGCCGACAACATGTCGAGTTCGTGACGGGCGACCGCACGATTGCGCATGGACTTGATGCTGTTGAGGAACTTGGACATGGTCATTCACCTTCGCCAATGTAAGGCGTCGGCGGTCCATTGCGGAGCCGTCGGCGCGTTGTTGATGGAGGAGAAATGCGCCCGGCTCCGCGATTCAACAACGGGATACGACACAGCTCAGGCATGCAGAAAATGCATGGCTAAAAACCATGGATTACCTATGTTTTTTGATGATCAGCCCAGAATCAGCCGTGCGATTCATAAGGTCTTTCCGGTCAGACGCTCATAGGCCTCGACGTAGCGCCCGCGAGTCTTGATGATGATGTCGTCGGGGAGCTCGGGTCCTGGCGCGGTTTTTTTCCAGTCGGTGAAGGATTCGAGCCAGTCGCGCACGAACTGCTTATCGAAGCTGGGCGGCGAGATTCCGGGCCGGTACCGGTCGGTCGGCCAGTAGCGCGAGCTGTCGCTGGTGAGGCATTCGTCGACCAGGATGAGTTCCCCATCAACTAGCCCCATCTCGAACTTCGTGTCGGCCAGGATGATGCCGCGCTCAGCCGCGTAGTCGGAACCGGCCTGATAAAGGGCCAGGGTGAGGTCGCGTGCCTTTTTTGCCAGATCCTCGCCCACGGTCGCCGCCATTTCCTCGAATCCGATCGTGACGTCGTGAGTGCCTAGATCGGCCTTGGTCGAGGGCGTGAAGATCGGCTCGGGAAGTTTCTCGGCCTGCCGCAGGCCTTCCGATAGCTTGATGCCCGAAATCGAGCCTGTGGCCAGATAGTCCTTCCAGCCGCTGCCCACGACATAACCGCGCGCGATGCATTCGACCGGGAGAACCTCGGCCTTGCGTACGATGACGGCGCGCCCTTTCAGCCAGGAGCGTTCCATGGCCTCAAGCTCCAGTCCGGAAAGATCGGTCGTGATCACATGATTGGGCATGATCCCGGCCAGCCGTTCGAACCAGAACAGCGAAAGCCCGTTCAGCAGCCGCCCCTTGTCGGGGATCGGCGTGGGCATGACGACATCGAAGGCGCTGATGCGGTCGCTGGCGACCATCAGCAGACGTTCGCCAAGGTCATAGACGTCACGAACCTTGCCGCGCACGGCAAGGGGCAGGTGCTGAAGTGTATGGTCGGCCATGGAACTCCCGAACCCGACGGATAGGAAGCCGCGGAACATATCAGGCATCGCAGAAGGACGCATGTGTGAGTTTGTCTTGTAGCCTCAGGCGCTAGCGCTGCGCTGTTTTTGTCGCTGCGCTCTGTTTTTGTCTGTTCCCTCAAGCGCCGGGTGCGTACTCCGTGTGCTTGGCTTATGCGTCATGCGGCGCGGGGCCGCAGTCGCATCCCTTTGGCCCATAAAGGACCCTCCGCTTACTCGCCCTCCCAACAGAGTGTGATGCCGGACAAGGGAGCCTTGCGACCGAGATCCGGGATCTCGTCATGACGCGTCACAAAAACAACGTGCGGACCGAGATCCTGGCTCTTCGGCCGGGATGACAAACTTGAGGTGGTTGTGACAGGCGCTCCGCACCCCTGTTCATGATGACGTTCGGCGGCGAGAGCGGAGCGAACGCCCAGCGACTGAGGGAACAAACAAAAAAGGCGGACCTGTCAGGGTCCGCCTTTCAGCACACTTTCTTCTCGCCGTCCGATATCACGAGCGGCGGAAGAGCTCGTTGTAGATGGGGCCGCCGTCCAGCCGGACGTCATCGGTTTCGGGCAGGCCTATATCGGCACGCAGGCGAGCATCCAGACGCAAGACTTCGCGACGGGTCACCGACTTGCGCCGCCAAGTGCGGTAGTCGTTCAGCATATCACGCAGCATGGGGAGGCTCCTTCTTCGCTACGTCGTCAAGTAGGGTGTCGGAGGTGCCGCGGCATTGGGCGTTGAAGCGCGAAGCTCTCAGCGGGGACATCCAGCGCCGTCTTCGGGGAGGAGACGATGGCGCCTCCGACCAGACCTATATGGAACCCCGACCGGGATTCGACAATTGAGATCGGCACGCAGGTGGCCTGCACCGAACGCATGGCTTGCACGGGCCAGAACTTCGCGGCACTGTCAGGATCACCAACCTGCCCTGTGGAGCCGTGCGATGACCCGCATTCTGACCCTAGAATTCTGGCCGACCTGTCATCTGGGCGAAATCGCCAAGACCTTCGAGGTACGCGGTGCCGAGGTGCACTATCGCCGCATCGAGGAAGGTGACGCCATGCCCGGCAGTCACGAAAGCTGGGACGGATTGGTCATGCTGGGCGGTCCGCAATACGCCGAGGACGATGCCGGTTACCCCTATCTCGCCGGCGCCGCCGCGCTGGCGCGCAACTTTCACGATGCCGGCAAGCCGGTGCTGGGCGTGTGCCTGGGGAGCCAGATTCTGGCCCGCGCGTTAGATGCGCGCGTGCGCAAGCAGGGCTGGACGGAACTTGGCTTCACCGAGCTCTCGCCTACGCCCGCGGCCAAGGACGACCCCCTGCTCGCGGGCATCGCGCCGACCCGGCTGGTGCAGTTCCACGAGGACACCTTCGACATTCCAGACGGCGCCGCGCACCTTATGACCAGCGAGGGCTGCGCCAACCAAGCCTACCGTCTGGGAGCGAGCTACGGTTTCCAGTGCCATTTCGAATGCACCACCGATCTCTGGAAAGAGTGGCTCACCAACATGAGCGACCACCTGCTGGAACTCGATCCCGACTACCACGCCAACTGGCCCAAGGACTTCGCCCGGCACGAAGACGATTCCCGCGCTTTCTGCGCCACCTTCTCCTCACGCTGGCTGGACCTCGTCGAATCGAAACTCGCCCAGGCGGCGTAGTTATTTGGCCTCAGTCGCCGGCACTCGCTGAATTTAGCCCCGACCTGATCGGAGCCTCGTTTGGCTTCCGCGCCGCTGTTCAAATCGCACGCCCTTGGACGGGCGTGAATCTGAACAGCACTTTATAGGTTGGGTCGGTGCGGTTGCACCGGTCTGCGTCCGCTGCGCTCTCGCCGCCGAGCGGCATCATGAACAGGAGCGCAGGGCACCTGTTACAACCACCTCATGTGTGTCATCCCGGCCTTAAGCCGGGATCTCGTTCCGCACGTTTTTTCAGAAACGCGTCATGACGAGATTCCAGATCGCGGTCGCTCCGCTCCCTTGTCCGGGATGACACCCTGTTGGGATGGCTCGTAGGGGGAAGCCCTTGATGGGCCAACAGGGACGTGACTGCGTCCCCGCCGCGATGCGGCGTGAGCCAAGCGTGCGGAGCACGCTCCGACGTCTGAGGGAACAAATATAAACGGCAGAGCGCGCCTGAGGCTATAAAAACCAACTAGTCGGGCCGGATCATGTCCACGTGGTCGACGTTGAAGAGCTCGTTGTCGAGATCGACGTCGAAGGCGACATCGACCAGTGTGATGCGGGTGACGTAGCCTTGGGCGTCGCGCACGAACCACTGGCGTAGGCGCATGGGGTCTTCCTCGAAAGCCAGGGTGAGCAGGCCGGTGCCGGGCTGCTCCGAGGGTTCCAGGGTGACCATCAGCATGCCCTTGCTGCGGCTGACGTCGAGGATGTTGGTCGCCTCGTCGAGATCGATGTTCTTGTGCAGCAGCACGCTGGCGGGCGTCGCGGACACCGGGCCCTCGTAGAACTGGCCCATCTCGGCGTCCCAGAACATGTACTTCTGGCCGCGCGCGACCAGCAGCGTAGGCGGGTCGTCATAGGCGAAACGCGCGAGACTGGGCCGTTTGAGTTGAAACTCGCCCGTCATCACCGTGCCGTCCTGGTTGAGCTGCACGAATCGCGAATCGAACGTGGTGATGCCATTGAGATAGGCCTCCACGTCGGCCAGCACCTGGTCCTGGTCGTCGACGTAGGCGCGCGCCGCGTGGGGCATGAGCGCGAGCGAGGCCGCGGATACGGCAGAGGCGGCAAAGGCACGGCGGGAGAGTTTCATGTTCATGAACCTTGCAACAACGATCCTATCATATGGTTCCTGCGTGTGGCGAAACAGGGGCAGGGCAAAGCGGCGCTCGGAATTTCGGGCCAACGTGACAAGCGGCATCCATCGCGTATCATCCTCCCCGTCGTTTCAGAGCAGCAGAGTTGAGCCCGCCATGACCCAGTCCATCTTCGGCCTTTTCGCCCTCATGCAGCAGCGCCATGCAGAATGCGGCAACCTTTCGGTGTTTCGCGATTTCGACGACCAGGTCGCACTCTATGAGGATCTGGGCTTCGAGACGGCGTGGTTCGGCGAACATCGTTTTTCCGGCTACAGCCTATGTGCTTCGCCGCTGATGGCCGCAACCTATTTCGCCGGGCACACGCAGCACATCAAGCTGGGCACCGGGGTCATCGTGCCGCCGCTTTACGATCCCATCCGCGTGATGGAGGAGATCTCCATGGTCGATCTGATGTCGAACGGCCACCTGCTGGCGGGCTTCGGCGGCGGCTATCAGCCTTTCGAGTTCGAGCGCTTCCGTCTCGACCTCGACGATTCCGCGGCGATGTTCATGGAGGGACTCGACAGCATCAAGGCGCGCCTCATCAAGGATAGAGTCAGTCTACGACGGCAGCCACTACAAAATTCCCGCCATGCGCGTCGCCGCCAAGCCGACGCAGAAGCCGTTGCCGCCGTTTTACGTCGCGGGTATCCGTCAAGCGCCGCGTGACGAAGCAGGGCTGGACGTCGTTCCTCACCAACTCGATCAACGTTTATGACAGCTTTGCCCAAGTGCGCGCCGATTACGACGCACTTTACCTCAAGCACGGCGAGGACCCTGTCGGCAAGTCGCCGGCACTCATGACCTGTTTCCACTGCACGGAAGACCGCGATCTGGCGCTTGATGCCGCCGAACGCGCGCGTTACTCCAGCCGCGCCTCGCTCTCGCTCCGCCTCGACTACGGCGAATTCAGCGAAGGCCCCTACATGAAGGGCCTTGCCCATGCCCAAGGACCGCACAATTGAGGAAGTCGCGGCCAACACCCTGATCGGCCACCCCGACGAGATCGCCGAAAAGATCGCGCATGCCGTCGAGGTCCTGCGCCCGACCCACATCGCCTTCCACAACCAGCCCGGCGACCTGCCCCAGAACCGCGTAATGGCCTCGCTCGAACTCTTCGGCAAGAAGGTCATGCCCCAACTGGAGCAGGCGCTGGCGGCGTGACGAAGCCTTTTACGTCCGTCCCCGTGATTGACATCGCGCCGTTCTTCTTTGAGGACGCGGCGGCAAAACGTGCGGTGGCCGACGGGGTCTCGCGGGCCCGCGAGACCATCGGCTTTCTTTACATCGACGGCCACGGCTTCGATCCCGCGCTCATCATTGGCACGCACAGCGACTACGAATGTTTCGCAATTCTCTGGCAGGACGGATCGGGCGGTCTGCAGATCCAGAATCAGGCCGGCGATTGGATCGACGCGCCGCCGGTTCCGTGCACGTTTGTCATCAACATCGGTGGCATGCTGGCCCACTGGTCGAATGACCGCTTTGCCAGCACCGAACACCGCGTCGTCTATGGCGCAATGACAACCGCCTCTCCATAGCATTCTTCACCAATTGCGACTATTCAACGCCAGTCGCCCGCCTGCCGACCTGCACCGGGCTCGGCAATCCGCCGAAATACGCTCCAACCACGGTCGACGAACACCTGATCGCCTCGGTCAAACGCTCCTACAGCGATGTCGATGCCTACAAGAACTGAACGGTGATGAGCCGGGCTGGTCAGGTCATGGTTTCCCCGGCATGCGATCCGCACTACGCTCGCGCCCGACAAAACACGGGGATGGTTGATGCGGGTTGGAGTCGAGGTTGGCGGGACGTTTACCGATCTGGTGGCGATCGATGACAAGGGCGCGATCGCGATCGCCAAGGTACCGTCCGTGCCCAGCGCGCCCGACGAGGGTGCGTTCAATGCGCTCGGCGCTTCGGGCGTTTCCATCGCCGAGATCAAGGATCTGGCCCACGGTTCGACCATCGCGACCAACGCGGTGCTCGAGAGGAAGGGTGCCAAGGTCGCTTTCGTCACGACCAAGGGCTTCCGCGACATTCTGGCGATGCAGCGCCACAGCCGCGGCCGCGTCTATGACCTGACCTACCAGAAACCAGAACCGGTGATCGCCCGGCGCGACAGCTTCGAGGTCGGCGAACGCCTGCTGGCCGACGGCAGCGTGCTCGATGCGCTGGACGCCGCGGCGGTGGAACGCGACCTGATCCCGCTACTGAAGGAAGGCGACTACGAAGCGGTTGCCATCTGCCTGCTCAACGCCTACGCCAACCCCGCCCACGAAGAGGAGCTGGCCGGCATCATCGCGCGCCACTGCCAGGGCATGCAGGTCGCCTGTTCCTCCACCGTCACGCGCGAGTTCCGCGAATACGAACGCGCCTCGACGACGACGGTCTCGGCCTATGTCCAGCCCGTCATCAACCGCTATCTCGAGAAGTTCGAGGACCGTCTGACCGGGAGCGGCTTCACCGGACGTTTCTCGGTCATGCAGTCGAACGGCGGACGCCTGCCGGCCGAAGGCATGCGGCGCAACGCCATTACCGCGCTTCTGTCGGGTCCCGCCGCGGGCGTCATGGGCGCGGTGCGCCAGGCTGTGCGCTCGGGCCACCACAACCTCGTCGCCTTCGACATGGGCGGCACGTCGACCGACGTGTGCCTAGTGACCGACGGCAAGCCGGAACTCACGTCCGAATTTGCGCTCGACGGCCTGCCCATCCGCACGCCTATCATCGACATCAACACGGTGGGTGCTGGCGGCGGCTCGATCATCTGGATCGACGACGGCGGCATGCTGCGCGTCGGTCCCCAGAGTGCCGGCGCGGATCCAGGCCCGGCCTGCTACGGGCGCGGCGGCAGCGAACCAACTGTGACCGATGCGCATGTCATCCGCCGCACCCTGCGGCCGGACGCCTTCCTGGGCGGGCGTATGGAGATCGACGTGGAAGCCTCCAAATCCGCCTTCGCGCCTCTGGCCGATCGGCTTGCCATGAGCCTGGAGGAGATCGCGGATGCCGCGGTCTGCGTGGCCGACGCCAACATCGTGCGCGCCATGCAGATCATCTCGACCGAACGCGGCAAGGACCCGCGCGACTACGCCATGGTCGCCTTCGGCGGTGCCGGCCCGCTGCACGCCGCGCGCGTCGCCGAGGACCTGCGCATCGGCACCATCATCGTGCCGCCCAACGCCGGCGTGCTCTCGGCCTACGGCCTGCTGGCCGCCGACTACCAGCAGTTCGATTCGACGACGCGCAAGATGCGCCTCGACGACGACACACCCGGCACCGTGCGCGAGGTCTTCGAGGAAATGAAGAAGCGTGCCGTCGAGCGCTTCGTCCTGATGGGCTTGGGCAACGATCCCAAGCTCACCTTCCTGGCCGACATGCGGTTTGTCGGCCAAGCGTTCGAGGTCGCCGTGGAACTCGACGCCGAAGGACTGGAAAAGCTCACGTCCGAAGGCCTACGCCGCCTCTTCGCCGAGGAGCACCACCGTGTCTTCATGCACGGCGGGGACGCCGCCAACCCCATTGAGACCGTCGCCTTCCGTCTGGGCGTTGCCGCACCGCTGGAACACATCCCGGCGCTCAAAAAAGACAGCGGCGAGGAAGCCGGACCCGTCATCCCCTGGACCATGTACGAACACGGCGAGCAGCACGACGGCACTAGCGGCCACCGCGCCTCACTCAAACAGGGCGAGACCCTCTCAGGTCCCGTCCTCTTGGAAGACTCGACCTCCACCATCGCCATCCCCACAGGCTGGGCCGCCACTACCGACGAACACCACAACCTCATCCTGCGGCGGGGTTAAGCAACCGACAAGATGGCAATAAAGTTTCACCCGTGGCCAGGAACCATCGTCCTCTGCGATTATTCAACGAGTTTTCGACCACCATAAATGGTTAAGGAACGTCCAGTCGTGATCTTGTCACCAAGATTTCGGAACCGACAGGCTCTGTGCACCGTTGTACCGCTCAGTTCAAAGGAACCATTACGTCATTGAGCCATGTCATCACGTTGTCCGCCTGGAAAAGCGCCTGCCTCGTCCTTGGTGCCCACCTTATCTATTGGCTCAAGGAAAATATTGTGGCGATTGTTTCCTTTGAACGATTACATCTGATCGGTGCTGGAAGAGACCCCGATACCAAACGGCGACGCTATATTAAAGAGAAGGTTTCAGACGAGGATTTTGCTCAGATTCAGGCCTGTGTTCGCCAGGCGCTTGGCCTGTAAGAATTGACATTTTTGGCGCATTGCCTAAACTATGTAGTGTTCCCGCTCTACCTTTAGTGCATCGGGTATCAAGACCGCTTCATTCAGTAGAGTAGCCGGTCCTAGAAAGCGAAGCTAGGCTACTAGGGCCGTTGTTCTCGGGGCACTGTGAAAGCAGTGCCCCTTTGGCTTTCTTGTGAATGGGCCGCGATGAAGCGGTATACGTGCCCGGCGACTTCCGCGCCGGCTTCCTTCAGGATCGAATGTTTGAGGTCTTTCAGGATAAACCGGTTGAGGCGCGGGTTGCAGCCGCTGTCGAACTCACCGGTCAGCACCAGGCATGGGTGCCGTGATCTGGTGGAGCCAGGGGCCCTCGGTGCAGACGTAAACGCGGAAGACGACCAGGAAGGCGTTGGTGAACCAGCGGTCGATCAGCGTGTCGAGGATGTTGGGAATGCTCTTTTCCTCCATCGCTGTGATCACGCCCCTCACCTTGGCGGCGTCCTCGTGCGCGATTGCGGTGTAGTCGACGTCTATGGCGGCCATGCAAAGAGCTCCGGAATTCATAGTGTCGCGGGAATGTTCGCCTGACAGGACGACAGAGACAAGTCAGGTTGAGGGTTTGCCCAGCCTCAATCGCCGGGCGGATGCTCCGTTTTTTGTTTCGCCTCAGGCGCCGGCGTTCGCGGAGTTTAGCCCCGACTTGGTCGGCCTGCGCCGAGCGCCATCCGGTCGAGACGTTGGCCGAGGGCGATTTCCACCTCTCCAACGATTCCTACAACGGCGGCTAGTACATCCCCGACGTCTTCATCTTCCAGCCGGCGAGCCTCTCGGTGCCCTATGGCCCCCTGCTCAATCCCCGGCCGCCAGCCCCGACCCATGCACGTATGCTGGCCTGCTATCGCGTCCTCAACGCGGTTATGAAGGCGCTCAGTCAGGCTGTGCCGGAGAAGGTCATCGCCACTGTGGAGTGCGCGCGGAGGAAATCATCGACGTCCTGCCCAAAAATGAACTGGCCCTGGAGGGCGGTGACATCGTCACCATCATGACCGGCGGTACAGGGCGCCTGTCAAAGCCAGCCTAGGTGGTTTGTAAGCGGGGGGCTCCTTGGGGCCGACAGGCATGCTCGCGCCGCATGGCGCATGAGCCAAGCGTCTGGCGTTTGAGGGAACAAACAAAAGCAGGCGCGCGCTGCGCGCCTGAGGCTGGATCAAAGAATCATGGCGGCTTTGCGCGCTCCCCATTACTCTTGTCCACCGACATCACAAGCATCAGACACCCGCCGTATCCAGGGAGCCACGCCATGTCACTTGATCCCGTCGATTATGCCGTCATCAGTCAGGGGCTGATCGCGGGTGCACGCGAGATGGGGGCGAAGCTCATCCGCAGCGCCTATTCGACCATCGTGCGCGAGGCACAGGACGCGTCGGCCGCGTTGCTCGACCGCGACGGCAACGTAATCGCCCAGGCCGAACTGATCCCCATGCAACTGGGGCCGATGAAGATGACCTTCGTGCCCTGCGCGGAGACCCATCCGGTCGACAAGCTGGTGCCCGGCGATTTCTACATCACTAACGATCCCTTCAACGGCGGCCAGCATCTGCCCGACGTCTTCATCTTCTCGCCCATTTTCTTCGAGGGCGAGGTCATCGGCTTCGGCGCTTCGGTCGCCCATCACCTGGACCTGGGCGGCGGCGCGCCCGGCCTCAACGCGGACGCGGCGGACATCTACCAGGAAGGACTGCGCATTCCGCCGTCGTGCTACAACTTGGAGCGCGACTGGAACGGCGGCACCTTCGAGCGGCTGGTCGCGACCAACATCCGCGTGCCGGCACTCACCATCGGCGATTTCAACGCCCAGTTCGCGGCCAACGCGATCGGCGGTCTGCGTGTCAGGGAACTCACCGCCAAGTTCGGCAAGGACAACGTGCTCGTCGCCATGGATGAGCTGATGGATTATTCCGAACGGCGTACCCGCGCGGCCATCGCGGAGGTCCCCGACGGCATCTATGAGGGCGAGGACGCAGTGGACGACGACGGGCTGACCGACGATCCGCTGCCGACGAAGGCGCAGGTCAGGATCAAGGGTGATCAGGTCGCGATCAGCTTCGACGGTACCGCACCTCAGGTCTCGCGCAATCTCAACAACCCGTTCTCCAGCACCGTTTCGGCGGCGCTCTCCTGCGTCAAATCCGTGCTGACCAGTGCCGACATTCCGTTCAACGAGGGCGTCAAACGGCCCTTCACGATCACCGCGCCCTATGGTTCCCTGCTCAATCCTAGGCCACCGGCCCCTGTGCGCGCGCGCATGCTGCCCTCCTACCGCGTGTTCAACGCCGTGATGAAGGCGCTCTCCCAGGCCGTGCCGGAGAAGGTCATCGCCTGTGGTTTCGATACGACCACTGTGTTCGCCATCTCGCATCTCTCTGACGAGGGCTACCGCGTCTATGTTGAGGTCTTCGGTGGCGGCTACGGCGCTTCGGCGCACCAGGACGGCAGCGACGCGCTCGACAGCCCGCTGTCGAACTGCTCGAACACGCCGGTCGAGGCGCTGGACATGGAGTACGACTATTTCCGCGTCGTCGACTACGGCCTGCGCCCGGATTCAGGCGGTGCAGGTAAGCATCGCGGCGGCATGGGCTTCACGCGCGCCTATGAGATCACGCGCGACAACGTCACCTTCGCGACCTATTCGGACCGTTTCACGATTGCGCCCGGCGGTATCTTCGGCGGCGCGGACGGCAAGACCGGCCGCTGCGAGGTCAAACGCGGTTCCGAGACCATCCCGCTCCATTCCAAGTCCAGCATGGATCTGAAGAAGGGCGACATCCTCACCATCCACGTCGGCGGCGGCGGCGGCTACGGTGACCCCACCGAACGCACCCGTGCGGCCATCGAACAAGACCTCGACGACGGCCTGATCTCGTCGCAAGCCGCCCACCGCGATTATCCCGCGATTGTCGCGGAATAGTCTATATCCACCTCGGTCCATTCATTCGTTCGATTAGATATGAAAAGTGCGGCATCAAATTTTCACGAAATATAGCTCTCTGTTTCTATCGACTCTTGGAAATTATACACTTGACAAAACCAATCGTCGAACGTAGAAGGAACTATATCCACTAATAAAAACCTGACCCTTCTGGAAATTATGTGCCGCTACTCGACGGACGACGCGGCGCAGTAGTGTTTCGAGCACACCCGCTAGCCGAACGGCCCGGTCTGTCCCCACTGCGGCAATTCCGACAAAATCTATGCCCGATCGTCGAATGCCAAGACTGGCACTCGCAAGGGCCTCTACAAGTGCGGTGAGTGCAAGGACACCTTCACGGTTACCGCGGGCACCGTTATGGAAGCCTCCAAGGTGCCACTCCATAAGTGGCTGCTCGGTTTCTACATTATGTGCGCCAGCAAGACGCAGGTTTCGGCGCTGCAACTACAGCGCCAGCTTGAGTTCGGCTCGTATCGCACTGCCCATAACAGCAAGCGTAGCCTTGACGGGACGCATCACAATGTAAGCCGGCAGCACCTCCATCTCTAATACCGCAGAACTCGATTTCAAATACAACACGTGCAAGGAAACCGATGGCGAGCGGACAAGGATCGGCGTCGGCCGCATCGAGGGAAAGCGCCTCATGTATCGCCTCAAGGCTTCCGACTGATGCCCGTCTCGCGGGTCTCCGAGGTCAGGACCGAACTGCTTACTTCCCAAGGCTGGGATACTCGCCGTCCTCGAGCGGGGAGATGTTGCGCTAGCACGAATACAAAGATCATGGTCATCTGCGTGACGTGTTCCTGTGGCGCAGCAAGGTCACGCAGATCGGGCATGGCTTGCCCGAGGCGGTGGTCGTTGACCGGCACTCGCTCCAGCCTTTGCTTGTCATAGAGGCGAAGGCCTCGATTGACGATCTCAATAAGGCGGTCTCTGAGGCGACATTGGTCTACGGCAATGCCTGTGTTGACGCCGGTTATTCTCCGCTCGCTATCGCACTCGCTGGCACGAGTGAAGATGACTTCGCGGTGCGCGTATTCAAATGGAATGGCCATGATTGGAAAACGGTCATTTATGAGGACAACCCGATAGGGTGGATACCTAACCGCAAAGACACCGATTTTCTCCGCACACCGTTCTCTACACCCGACCTGCGCCCCTCGATTCCCAGCCCCGAAGTGCTGGCGGGTTTTGCAGACGAGATAAACAGATTGCTTCGGGAATCGAGCGTCAACGACCCAGCGCGCCCTCTGTAGTCGGCGCTTGTATGCTGGCGCTGTGGCAGTCGCGAGGTGGCCTGCGCAAAGATCCCAGCAACATTCTCGCGGACATCAATCGTGCCTGTGAACAGGCGTTTTGGAACTCCAGGAAACTCGACCTTGCCAAGAGCCTGCACGTTGATGAAGCCAATGAGCGCCTTGCGGCCCGTCACCGGATGGGTGCGGGCGATGAGGTGAAGCGCCTCGTTGAACTGCTCGGGCGAATAGACTACGGGCGTGGCGGTGTTCCGCTGCACCTCGGCATCCTGCGAGCCGGTACCGTAGCCCAGCCCCGCCGAGTTGCCCGTGTGCACGCCGTCCAGTTCCGCCTTGAGGGCTTCGTCCAGCGTCTCCCACGCGAGGTACTGGTTGGCGAATCCGGTGTAGCCGTCCACCGGCGGGCAGTCGACGCAGTATGAGTATGGTGTATTTGGGCGGTTGCTCGAAGTTGCAGGAATTGGAATGCCAGGTGCCGCCGAGGGCATACTTGTCGCGCGGCTCCTGGATCAGTTCGATGATCTCGGGACAGTCGTCCATCTGCCTGGCGTATGGCCAGGGGAAGGCCTGCTCAGACGTCGGGCAAGGGCGATCTGCTGGGCGGGTCGAGGTTCTGATTGCGGGTCATCAGCGCTAGGTGGTTGATCAGCGCCTATTCGAGTTCCGCAATGGCCTCGTCGGAGGCATGTGCGAGATCAATTCCCTCGACATCTGCCCGATCGCGCCCGTCACCGGGCTGACGCTGAAATGATTGTAGGTGCGCGGTGAAAATTGCGGCGCGCAGCAGATGGCGGCCTGATAGGCGAAGGTGGTGACGTAATCGGGCATGGCTGGACCCTCGGTCGTTCAGTCCACGACTTTATGTCTGCCGCCGTCCAACGAACTCAATGGGCTCGCGGGATTACGCGTTCTCCCGTGCGCCGCGCAGCAGGGAGAGGCGCAGCACGTCGGGCATGGCGATCATGCGGTCGTCGACCACCCCGTGCAGGGCTTCGAGCGCCTCGGGCCCGTCCTTGATGACCGCAAGCACCCAGCGGTCGACGTCGAGCAGATTCTCTGGATCGGCGGTGGGCACACCCCGCACCTCGTGGCTTTTGCCTAGGGGGGTTATAGATGGCCACGACCTCGATCTCGGTCGAGAGCGCGACTAGGATGCCGAACTCCCGCATCTCGTCGTCGCCGCACAAAACGATGCGTTTGATCCCGGCATCGGCAAGATCGCCATAGAGCCGGTCGAAGCTGGAGAGCCCCCGGCGCAGGGCGCCGAAGGAATCGCGCAGATATTGGCCGGTCAGACGGCTCTTTTCCGCGAAACCCTGGGGCGTGAGGTAATACTTGTAACGTCGCGACGGGGCCTGCTGGATCTTGATGAGGCCGGTGCGCGCACAGCGTTTGATATAGGCGTTGACCATGCCTAACGCGACGCCGAACTCGTCAGCCAGATCGCGCTGGCTGACCTCCTCGTCGATCTCGATTCGGTCCAGAATCTGACGGATTGCTTGCTCTTCCGTGGCTTCGCGCCGTGTCGACATGACTCTTTTTTATTATTCACTTTTCGAACACAAATGCCAAGTCGAAGCGAATCAAACCTGTCTCGCGTGCGGTCTTCCAACGGCCGATGAGCATGACTCATCGGCCGTTGGAAGACCGCGTGT
Organism: Alphaproteobacteria bacterium; assembly: GCA_965204785.1. Taxonomy (GTDB): domain Bacteria; phylum Pseudomonadota; class Alphaproteobacteria; order SP197; family SP197; genus SP197. Next base: position 3,301,719 of record OZ242015.1, read on the forward strand.
GTAGCGTGAGTCAAGGGGTGCCCCGATCGGGTCGAGGGTAAACTCCCGCATCCCGCCTGGCGCGTGAGGGCCTTTGGTATAAGGTCAGCGCGCGGGGAACTCCGGCACGACCGCGTGGATCATGCGGGGCGTTTCTCCGGCATCGCCAGCGCGGGCATGGTCGACCAAAGCGATGAGTTTGCCGCGCAGGTCGTCGAGCGTGGCGGTGCGCCCGGCCGCATGCTGGTGAAGACGACCTCGATTTCCTCGTCGGGCACGAATCCGGCCAGGCGGATCATCTGGCGCGCCAGATCCTGGATGCGCACGGGATCGCCCATCTCCAGCACGAAGAGATCGCCCGATTCCCCGTCCAGCGCGCTGGCCTGCAGGACAAGCTCCACGGCCTCGCGCACGGTCATCATGAAGCGGGTCATGTCGGGGTGGGTGACGGTCAGCGGACCGCCTTCGGCAAGCTGCTTCTGGAATAGCGGCACGACCGAACCCGCCGAGCCCAGCACGTTGCCGAAGCGCACCGTGGCGAACCGCGTGCCGTTGCCCGTGCGGTCCAGCGCCTGGATGTAAAGCTCCGCGATGCGTTTGGTCGCGCCCATGACGCTGGAGGGATTGACCGCCTTGTCGGTCGAGATCAGCACCATGGTGCCCACGCCCGCGGCATGGCAGGCATCGACCACGTTCATGGTGCCGCCCACGTTGGTCAGCACGCATTCGTTGGGATTGGCCTCGGCCAGCGGCACGTGTTTCAGTGCGGCGGCGTGGAATACGATATCGGGGCGTTCCTGTTCCAAGGTGCGGTCCAGGCGCGCGCGGTCGCGGATGTCGCGCAGCATGGCGCGCCGCGAGACCTCGGGGTGACGGCGCGCCATTTCCATGTCGATCTCGTAGAGCGCGCCCTCGGAAAGCTCCACCAGGGTCAGGTGCTCAGGCCCCAGCGCGGCGGTCTGGCGTACCAACTCCCCGCCGATGGTGCCGCCCGCACCGGTCACCAGAATGCGCCGCCCGGCGATCAGACGCGAGATGGACTCATGGTTGACGGCGGTCTGCGCGCGGCCCAGCAGGTCCTCCACCGCGACGGGGCGGATCTGCACGCTGCTTGCGCCTCCATCGGAGAAATCCGTCAGGCGCCCAACACGTGACAGGCTCATGCCATGGCGTTCGGCCGCTTTCAACGCCTCGCGCATCCGCTCGGGACTGTTGTTGGCGCTGGTCAGGACCAGCCGCTGGGGCTGGGGACCGCGTTTGCTGATCGCTTCGAGCGCGGCATCGATTCCCTGACTGCCGTCGTGCACCTCCAGGCCGTGGATCTGCTGACTGGTGCGGCGTCCGCTGGGATCGATCATGCCGACGACCGCATAGGGTGCCGTCTTGTCGCGCGTCATGGCGCGGGTGAATTGCTCGGCCTCGTCGTCCGCGCCCAGGATGGCGATGGGGATAGCGTCGGGATTGGCGCGCTCGAAGACATGGGCAAGGCCGCCGTCCTTGATGATGCGGTAAAGCAGCCGCGGTCCGCCGGTCAGCGCCACCAGCGTGAACCAGTTGATGACGAGCGCAGAGCGCGGATAGTCCTGGGCACGCGTGACTAGGAATATCACGGGCAGGAAGATGAGCATGGTCAGCGTGGCCGCGCGCGCCAGGACATAGAGATCCGGCAGTGAGGCATAGCGCCAGACGCCGCGGTAGACGCCGGTTCCGAGGAAGACCATGCCGGCGATGGCGGCAAACAGGGCCACGCCGCCGAGGAAGTAACCTTCCGCCAGCTGCCACGTCGCCGAACCCAGGCGCAGATAGAGGGCGAGCACGAAGGAGATGGCCGCCATGACGATGTCGTGGAGCACTGTGATGTGGGATCTGGAAAACCGCTGCATGACCTCAGTCGCCGCCCTGCTTGCCGAAGCGAACACGTAGATACCACAACGCCGCGGCTGTCAGCAGGGTGCCTAGAAGAAGCGCGGTCCAGCCGGGCAGCACGGCGGCAACACCCACTATAGTCAGGACGACCAGAGCGGCATTCAGCAGGCCGAGAAAACCGGCTACGCGGGCATGGCTGGCGCCGTTCTGCACGGCGGCCTGATAAGCGTGTTCGCGATGGGCCTGCCAGACCTTCTCTCCGCGCAGGCCGCGGCGCACAAGGGTGATCGTTGCATCGGCCCAGTAATAGAGCGGCAGCAGCAGGGCAAGCCACCACAGGCCGGCCACGCACGCGGCCCAGACCAGAAGCCAGCCCAGCATATAACCCAGTGGCACGCTGCCGACATCGCCCAGGAAGATCTTCGCGGGGTGCCAGTTGACGACCAGGAACCCGGCCGCCGCCCCGGCCAGCACCCCGGCCAGCGGTGCGCGCGACCCGTCGCCGCCCTGCTCGTGCACGATCATGAGAATTGCAAGGGCGAGGCCGGCCCCCACCGCGATCGTTTCCATGCCCGTGATGCCGTCGATGCCATCCATGAAGTTGAAGAGGTTGATGAACCAGACCCAGGCCAGACCCATGATCGCGCGGTCGGCCCAGAACGGAAGGAAGCCGTCGAACAGCAGCGCATCGGCGGGCAGGAAGGCAAGGCCCAGGATCACCGCGGCCAGATGACCGGCGAAACGGGAAAGCTGGTGCAGCCCGCGCACGTCGTCGACAAGGGAGAGCAACGCCAAGACCAGCGCGGCGGCGAGCACCGGCCAGACCTCCGCGAAAATGCCCGTCATAGCTGAAAGAAAAAGCCAGCTTGGCAGCACCAGGCCGATCACCGCGATACCGCCGCCCCTGGGCACGGGTCGGTCGTGGCTCGAGCGCGCGTTGGGCCGGTCCATGACTCCGCGCGCGGCAAGCAGTTCCAGCACCATGCGCGCGGCGGCCCAGGTTGCAAAGCCTGTCAGCGGTGCCGCGATCAGGGTGACCAGAATCATGAGCCGCTTATAGAACAGAAGTCTTGCGCATGGAATCGGCGGGCGGACGGTTCCACGACTCCGGAAAATGCCTTATAGAGGGCAGGCGCAAGGTGGAACTTCCGATGATCGCAGAGAAGACCCAGCATCGCCCGGCTGCCGGGAAAGGGCGTGCATTCGCAGAGGCCCTGGGCACGGCGGCCTTCGGCGCGGCAGTTCCCCTGCTGCTCGTGGGACGCGCCGCGCTTGCGGTAGCCGCCATCATCGCGCTTGCGGGCATGCTGACCAGCATTACCGGCCGCACGCTCGCCCGCGATGTGGCCGAAGCCCTGCGCACCCCACTGGGCACGGTGGTCGCCTTCACCTTTGCCCTGTGGCTGGTCTCCGTGGCCGTTTCGCCCGACAGCGCGCGATCCGCCCTGATCTGGCTGCGCATGGCCTTCATCCTGATCGCCGCCACCGCCTTTGCCGTCACGCTGCGTCGGCGCGAAAACCTGCGCGAACGCACCTTGCGCGCGCTGCTGGCGGCCTCGATGACCGGCGTGGTCTTGGGGCTCATCGTAATCGCATTGATTCCCGAGACTTTCGCTTGGATGCGCGGCCATGCCGATGACGCCATCGCGACCGAAATCCTCAAATCCTACGGCACGGCGGTGGCGTGTCTGATGCCCGTCGTGCTTTGGGCGGGATGGCGGGCCGGCGGTTTCTGGCGTCCCTTCGGCCTGGTGTTCCAGATCCTGGCCATCGCCCTACTCTTTTCCCTGAAAAGCCGGTCGGGGCTGGTTGCCGCCGGGTTCGGCCTGGGCGTGGTCGGGTCATGGCTGGCCCTGCGCCATCTGGGCCGTTGGGGCGTGGTCGCGGTTGTTGCCGTCGCGGCCGCCCTGCTCATCGCCGTCTTCCTCAACAACGAACGCAACAACACGATTGAGCCCTCCCTGGGCTTGCCCATCTGGCTCCTGAATGCCCATCGTCAGGTGATCTGGGCCTTCGCCCTTTCGAAGTTCGACCTTGCGCCCTGGTTCGGTGCAGGCTTCGACATGATCAGCCGCCTGCCGGGCGCGACGGAAATCGTCAAGGGTTCGGTCGCGCTCGAGGTCATGCCGTCGCACCCGCACAACTTCGCCATCGAAGTCCTGGTTGAAACTGGCGCGGTCGGATTTACCACGTTCGCCGCCGCGCTGCTGTTGCTGCTCGCCGGGGGATGGCGTGCCATGCGCGCCTGCGGCGGTGCCGGCGCGGCTCTGCTGGGGCTTTCGGCGGCGTTCTGGGTCGCCTCCTTGGTCAGCTACTCGTTCTGGTCATTTTGGTGGCAGGGGACTTATGTTCTCCTCATGGCGCTCGTCGTCGCCGCACTGAAGCCAGGCCATGTCTCGGACGGGCTGGGTATGAAGAGGACAGGGACACCATGAGCCAGAAGCGCAAGGAGCCGCTCATCGCCGGCCGTGAGGTTCTGACCGAAGGCGCGGCATGCCTTGAACGCGCGGCCGGGAGCCTGGGCGAGGATTTCCTGGCCGCCGCCCGGCACCTCGCCGATCCCGAAAGCCGCACCGTCGTGCTGGGCGTCGGCAAGTCCGGCCATATCGGCAACAAGGTCGTGGCCAGCCTAGTTTCGACCGGTCACCGCGCCGTCTTCATCCACCCCCAAGAAGCGCTCCACGGCGATCTCGCCCAGGCGCGCGACGCCACGCTCGCCATCCTGCTCTCGCATTCGGGCAGCACGGACGAGTTGCGCGTGCTGGCACCCAGCCTGCGCGATCTCGGCGCGAAGATCGTCACCATCACCGCTTGGCTCGACTGCCCGCTGGTTGACGTGAGCGACTGGATCGTCGAAACCCGCGTCGAGGCCGAGGCGGGGCTGCATCGCCTGGCGCCCACGTCCTCCTCCACGACCACGTTGTCGCTGTGTGATGCCCTGATGATCGCGAGTCTCAATATCCGTGGCTTCACGCCGGAAGAATTCCGCCAGTTCCATCCAGGCGGGCTGCTGGGGCGCAAACTCAAGAAGGTGGCCGAGGTCATGACTCCGGCCGAGCGGCTGCCCTGGCTCAGGCCCGAGGACAGCATCTGGCAGGTGCTGGAAACCATCACCGCCGGCGCGCGCGGTTTTGCCTTGGTCAGCAGAAGCGCACCCCGGGGCGGGGCGGGGCTCGACGGCGTCGGCGTCATCTCCGAAGGCGACATCCGCCGTGCCCTCGCCGATCGGGAAACTTTCGCCGAGAAGACCGCGGGCGAGATGATGACCGCGTGTCCCACCACCATCGCCGCCGGGGCACTCATGCTCAATGCCCTGCGGCTGATGGAGACCAACCGCTTCACCTTCCTTTTGTGCACCGACGGCAACGGCAACCTAGCCGGCGGCGTCCACATGCACGAGATTCTGGCGAGCGACCTCGACATCGCCGTGCGCTCCGACCGGCTACCCAAGGGCCCGCGATGAAACGCTGGTATGTCGTGCAGACCTGACCCCATGCGGAAACCCGGGCGGTCCAGCATCTGGAAAACCAGAGTTTTGAGATCTGGCTGCCGGAATTCCTCAAGCGGCGGCGTCATGCGCGGCGCACTGGAACCGTCAAACGCCGGCTCTTTCCCCGCTATCTCTTCGTGCACCTCGATCTCGATGCTGAACAATGGCACAGTGTTCTGGGCACGGCGGGTGTCATTGCCATGGTGGGCGGCGACCCGCCAAGCCCCGTGGCCGACGCCGTCGTCAAAGCGCTGCGGCGAGGACGGTCTGATCATGATCGATCCGGCACTTGGCCTCAAGGGAGGCCAGGCGGTGCGCATCACCGAAGGTCCGCTTACCGATCTGGAGGGCGTCTTCCTCGATATCGACGATCAGGCGCGCGTCGCCATCCTGCTCTCGCTGATGGGCCGCACGGTCCGTATCCAGGCCGACGCGGGCAGCGTCGAGGCGCTGTGGATGCGGCGGGCTGCGGAAAAGGGCAGGTCAACACAGAGCAGGCCTACGCTGCCTGCCGGATCGCATTCACCGACTCAGAGCCTGCACCAACACGATCTCCGGTTTTCGAGTTTGTGAAGGGATCGCGATTCGTTTGATTTGTGCTGCAAGGCAGTGAGACCAGTCGTTGCTCTCAGGGCGCCCGGTCGTTTGATCTTGTTTCAGGTGTTTTGCGCAGCGGCCCTGATGCGTTGCCAGGATGTCGTTGGCCGGGGTGCGTGCCACAGGGACGATGACGTGTGCCTTGAGCCTTCCACGCACGTCGATGCGCTCGAGGGCCCGGTTCCTGCAGTGGGCGTGGATGAGTTCGGCGCATGTGCGTCTTCGGGCGATGTCCCGGGCCTTCCGGGTTTCCATTCCGGCGCGCCGGCTTTCGATCGCTTCGGGTTCTTTCCTGCGTCTGTAACGCAGGCTGGCGCGCGATGCCGGGGAGAGATCGTTCTCGCCGGCCTCATCGGGCGTGGGCATGTAGACCGTGACCGGCCCGGCTTGCGTTCTGGCCGGGGCGACGATGGCGTCACGGCTGTCACAACCCTGATCGACACACCCTCGCGCGCACCGATCGAAGCGTGGAACGCGCCAGGATCCAGCCCCTCGCAAAACGAACGCACAAGCCGGGCCCGACGGTCGCAGGGCAAAACGCGTCAAGGTCAACAGGCTTGAAACCAGCCTGCGAACGATGCGCCGTCCAATACCCGGCTGCCCGTGACATCGCTCCTCCCTCCACAACCGGAACGAACCACAAAACACACAACCCGGGAATCCTTCACAGGCTCGAAGGCCGGGGCCCATACGCACGAGGGAGGATCGTGAAGCGCGGGGCACGGTCCACGTACACGGTAAACATCGGGTTTTATGGCCCCCAGCCCCCGGATCGAGGTCCGGGGCAGACCCCGCTGGGGATCAGGTTAGAACCACGTCGTGTCAGGAAAGCGTCAAAGACCGTCGGCGAAGGTCCGGCCCAACTCCCTTGCTTCGGCGATCATCGCGGTGGGGCGGTCGCCGCCGTCGGTCGAATGGTGCAGATAGGCGAATCGTCCATCCTCAATGCCGCAGAAGTTGAAGATGCCCGTCACGATCTGCGTTTCGATCGCCTTGTCGTAGCCGCGCTTGGTGTATTGTTCGGCATTGGATGCCGAAAGTCCGAGGGCCAGCGCCCGCTTGTGGCTGAGTTTGTTGGCGCCATAGGCGACATCCTTGTTCCACACGCGATCGACCCAGCCTTTGAGCATCGCGGGGAACGACCACCACCAGATTGGAAAGACCAGGATGACGCCGTCGTTGCGCTGCAGACGCTCGATCTCGGCCTGGGTGCCGCCGGAATAGACCTTGTCCTCGTGTCCCCAGTCGGGCTCGTCGGGCGGGGTGATCAGCGGATCGAAACCCTCGCCGTAGAGATCGGCGAACTCGGCCTCATGGTCGGTTTCCGCCAGACCGGCGGCGACCGCATCGGCAATCTGTCCGGTCAGCGAATCTCGGCGCGGATGCGCCATCACGACAAGTACCTTCATCTCTCGACCCCTCATTGAACGGTTGCGTGCACTCTATTCCGCGGCATCCCGCAGGGACAAGCCGCGCAGGGTGCGGTCGATCCAGTGGCGGGTAAGCTTTTCGTGCACGCCGTTCTGCGCCAGCCGGTCGTTCAGGCCCTTGAAATCGACGCAGTCGAGTCGCTGGTCCTGGTTGAAGCAGGAAAACACCGGCGGGCGGCGCTCGCCCGTCTCGGGATCGACCTGGGGCTGCAGGCACTGGGCGCAGATTTCCTTCATCATGCACTGCATCGGGCTGTTGATGCTGCCGATAGCGATGTGACAGGTCTTAAGATAGTGTGCCAGCACGCCGAAGCGTGCGGCCTTCACGGCGGCCATCATACGGTCCGACCCGATCACGACGATGCGATCGACTTGCGTGAGGTCGATGGTCTTTTCGCCCAGCACACCTTCTTGATAGGCAACGATGGCGTCGACGATGTTGCCCACGATAGTGCGGTCCTGTTCGCGTCCCGGCTCGAAGCCGGGCGCCTCTTCGCAGGCCCAGATGATCGTGTCGGCAGCGGCCTCGATCTCGTCGACCTTGTAGCGATCCTGCATGGATTTGTAGCCCGCGGTATAGAGCACGCGCGATCCTGCTTCGCGCATCGCCTTGCCGATGGAAAACAGCACCGCGTTACCCAGTCCGCCGCCGATCAGCAGCACCGTCTCGCCGGGCCTGGATTCCGTCGGTGTGCCCGTGGGGCCCATCAGGATGACCGGTTCGCCCGGTTCCAGCTTGGCCATCAGGTCGGACGACCCGCCCATTTCCAGGCCGATCACGCTCAATTGGCGGCCCGGCACGGGAATCGACGCCCCGGTCATGGCCAGCGGCTCCATGGCGAGCAGGGTGCCGTCGCTGCCCTTGGGTGCGCGGCTTTCGTAATTCTGCAGGCGGTAGAACTGGCCGGGATGGAACGTCGAGGCCGCTTCGGGCGCTTCCACCACCACTTCGACAATGGTCGGTGTCAGCCGCTCGACTGCCACCACACGGGCGATCAGCCGGTCGTTGAGTTCGGCGATGAACGCCGCATCGTCGCGCTCGGGCGCGGCACCCAGCTTTTCCAGCATCTTGGAGATCACGGGATAGGCGCGTTTGGCCCCGCCCATGGCCTTCACGACATTACCGGCGAAGCTGGGATGGAGATCGCCGTGGAAACTCACCGCGCGGCCGTCCTCGGCCACATGCATCAGCACATGGGCCTCGGCCGGCTTGGCCAGGCGTTCGGGCTCCACGGGCTTGCCGTCGGTGTCGAGCGCCTGGAAGAACTTGCCGTCCAGGCCCAGATGCTCGGCATCTTCGCGCGCCAGCACCGTATTGGGCTGGGTGCCTGCGGCGACCAGCACGGCGCGCGCCGGCAGCACGTGTTCCTCTCCCTCGCCGTCGCGCATGCGGATGGCCTGCGCATGGCCGTTCTCGTCGACCTCAATGGCGGCGGGCGACAAACCCGGCGCGATACGGATGCCTTCCTCCATGGCCAGCGCTACCTCTTCGTGGTTCAGCTGGTAGCTCGGTGCATCCACCAGGTCGCGGCGGTAGGCCATGGTGACCCCACCCCAGCCCTCCAGCAGGCCCAGGATGTCAGGCTCGCGCTCGGCGAACCGTGCCGCGGTACGTTCGTCGCGTATCTCGCGGGCATGCTCCAGAAAGGTGTCGCCGATCTCGGCCTCCTCGGCCGTCCATTCCGCCCGCACGGCCTCTTCGCCCCGCTCGGCGGCGAGCGTTTCATAGCGGTGCAGAAACTTCTCGACCTGCACGGGGTAATAGGCCAGCGCCTCGGTCGAGGTATCGATGGCCGTCAGCCCGCCGCCGATGACCACGGTGGGCAGGCGCAACTGCAGGCTGGCGATGGAGGTTTCCCGGGCCGCACCGGTCAGCTGCAGGGCCATCAGGAAGTCGGACGCCATGCGCACGCCGCGCGCCAGCGCGTTGGGCATGTCGATACAGGTCGGCCTGCCCGCACCGGCGCAATGGGCGATGTGGTCGAAACCGTGAGCAAAGGCGCTCTCGATGGTCAGCGTACCGCCAAAGCGTACGCCGCCGATCATGCGGAACGCCTTGCGGCGTTCGAGCTGCAGGCGGATCAGCTTCAGGAAGTTCTTGTTCCAGCGCACGGTGATGCCGTATTCGGCCACGCCGCCGAAACCGGCCATGACTCGGTCGTCCAGGGCCTCGTAAAGCTCCTCGACATCGCGGATCGGGCGCATGGCATGGCGCTCGCCGAAGACGTCGATACCGGAAATCGCGGGATCGAGCGGCTCGATCTTCAAACCGTCGACCGCGACCACGGCATGGCCTTCGTTCATCAGGTGGTGAGAAAGGTTGAAACCTGCCGGACCCAGCCCGACCACCAGAACGCGCCGCCCGGTCGCGGGCCGGGGCAGAGGGCGTTCTAGGTTGAGCGGATTCCAGCGCGACAGCAGGCTGTAGATCTCGAAGCCCCAGGGCAGAGCCAGAATATCCTTCAACGTGCGGGTTTCGATCTGGGGAATGTCGACCGGTTCCTGGCGCTGGTAGATGCAGGCCTTCATGCAGTCGTTGCAGACGCGGTGGCCGGTCGCGGCACAGAGTGGGTTGTCGAGCATGGCGACCGCCAGCGCGCCCAGGCCGTGGCCCCGGGCTTTCAGCATGTTCATCTCGCTGATCTTCTCGTCCAGCGGGCAGCCCGCCAGTGTGACGCCGCGGGGCGATGCCTTGAACGCGCTGCCGTCCTTTTCCTTCAGGCCCTTGGAACAGCTGTCCTTGCCCTGGTTGTGGCAGAAGATGCAGTAGTTTGCCTGGTCCAGTGCGCCATCCAGCCCCATGCCCTGGTCGGTCAGGGCAAAACCCTCGCGCAGACGCAGGTGATCGTCATGGGCGCGCAGCATCGTCACGCCCTTGATCTCGACCGTGTCGACCGCGACCAGATGGTCGGGGTCGGTCCTGGCGGGCAGATGGAACAGCGGACTCTTGCGGTAGCGTGCCTGGCCTTCCTGCGAAAGCATCGCCCAGGCGGCGAACTTCGCCGCCGTCTCCAGCTTGCCCGCGTTGGTCTCCTCATCGTCCAGCCAGGCCATGACGGCGCGCGCGAAGGAAAGTTCGTTCAACGTCTCGCCGATTTCCTCTTCCAGCGCGCGACGCAGCGCCCGGCCGTCGACGGCCGCCAGTTCGTCCGGCTTGAAGGCCTTGGCCGCACGGCGGCGCAAGAACTGCAGCTTACAGGCATAGATCGGATTGAGCCGGTCGCGTTCGGCATGCTGGTGGACGAGTTCCTCTTGGACGCCGAACAGACGGGCCACAAATTCCTCCACAACGTGGCCCAGATCGACCAGCAGTTCGGAATGTTCCTTCTTGTCCAACCCGGCCGGATTCTCGCGCGCGGCCATCAGCCGGTTGAACAGCGCGAGCTCGCGACCTTTCAGCGCGTCGACGAAGACGCGGTCCAGCTTCACCAGCCCGTCGCGCTGATAGAGGTCGTCGAAGGAAAGGCCATGGGCTAGGGAAAGCTCGGTCATGGAAACCTGAAATCTCGGGAATGTGAACAGGGTGATGAAAAGGTCGCCGTCGCCTTACAGGAAATCATGTGTGACGCCAAATCGCGCGTGACAACCACGTGGCCTGCGCGTTCAGCCCCCAGTCTGGACCTGTGCTTCGGCAAGCGGCGTTTCCCGGCCAGACTCGCCTTCGTCGGGTGTGTGGATGCCGCATTCGGTCTTGTCCATTCCGGCCCAGCGCCCGTCGCGTTCGTCTTCCAGCGCACCGACCGGGCGGGTGCAGGGCTGGCAGCCGATGGAGAGATAGCCTTGCGACAGCAGGGGATGTTTGGGCAGCTCGCGCCCGGCGATCAGGCCGAAAACATCCTGTTTGGTCCAGGACGCCAGCGGATTGATCTTCACCCAGCCGTCAGAAGCCTCAACGGGCTGCAACGCCGAACGGCCGTCGCCTTTATAACGCTTGCGTCCGGTGACCTAGGCGCCATAGGGCGTGACCACCTGAACCAGCGGAACCACCTTGCGCAGATAGCAGCATGCGCCGGCGTGGCGCGACCAGAGATCAACCACGGCGTCGCCCGCGGCAACATCGAGAATATCCGGCTTGGCGATGCGCACGCCAGTTAGGCCCAGATGCTCCACGACCGTGTCGCGATAAGCCGCCGTCTCGGGGAAGGGCTTGCCGGTATCGAGAAACAGCACCGGCACGTCAGGATCAATATCGGCGGCAAGTGCGAGCAGGGCCACGGCTTCGGCCCCGAAGGACGACGCGATGGCGAGATCGCCAGGAAATTCCTCCTTGATCATGACACGCGGCAGGTCCGCGCCTTCGAGGTGCCCATAGGCCGCAGCCAGTTCCGCTGCGCGCGAGCGTGCACGCACACTGCGCCGATGTTGCCAGTCGTCGTTCACCGCAGCCATCCGCGCTGCTCCACGAACCGGTTGAGACGCTGTTTGACGCTGGCCATATCCGCGCCTTCGCGATGCCACCCGCTGCGCACCTGCGCCACCTCGTCGATGCGGTGCTCCCACTCGGGTCCGAACAGGTGTTCCAGGTGACGCCGCAGCAGACCGGCGAGACCCGGCGCCTTGCCGTTGGTCGAGATCGCCAGGGTCAGGTCGCCGCGGCGCAGCACGGCGGGCAGATGTACGTCGCAATATTCCAGCCGGTCTTCGATGTTGACCAGTACGCGCAGGGCGCGGCAGCGCTCGGCTAGGGAAATTCCCTCGGTATCCTCCAGGCCGGCCGAGATCACCAGATGGGCCCGCGCGAGTTCGCGATTGTCGGGAAGGTGGTGCACCAGGGCTTCGTCCGCCGCACCGGCCAGCGCCTCTCCGGGCGCGTCCGAATAGACCGTCAGATGTTTCGCGCCGCTGGCCAGCGCGGTCTTGACCTTGCGGGCCGCGGCGGGCCCACGGCCCACAACGGCAATGGAAAGCCGGGCCGTATCGAGTTGCAGGGGAAGCATGTCAGACCCACCCCGCGATGCGGCGCGCCAGGGCCAGCTTGCGGACAAGCCTCCTTGCATGACGGCTGATATGAGAATTGGTAGGGTGCGGTCGGTGGCATGGGGAGGGCAACACGGCATGTCTCCTTACGATCAGGAGCGCCTTGTTCCGGTTGCCTGCTGGGTTTTCGGTCTGCCGAGAGACATGAAAAAGCCGCCCGATCATCAACGATGGACGGCATGTCCACCGCTTTAGCCGTATTTCTAAAGCGCCCGCAAGCTGAGGATCAAATCGGCGCTAACAGGTGACAAGATGGGGCATGCAGACGTTGCGGGCAAACGAGAAATACTAGGGTTGGATTAGATTTGTTTATCCTGCAATCCCGGCGTTCGCTTGCGCCATCCCACACGCGTTCTGTATGGTCGCCTAACATCTTCTGGAAGGAGATTTTGATGGCCTCCGTCAATGAGTTGCCCGTCAACGAGCCGGTGCGCGGACGCCCGCGGGTCGTGAACTCCGGTTTCCGCATGCTGCCGCCCGGCGTCGAACGCTACAACGTCGTTGGCGGCGGGTCGGTGGTCGTCAAGGTATTTGCGGGCGATACCCTACGCATCGTCAACCGCGAGGGCGGACAGGTCTGCGAGATCGTTGCGATGACTGCCGACGGTCGCGAAGAGCCGGGCATTCTGGGCCAGACCAGCGACGGCCCTGCCGAGGGGCTGCGCGTCACGCTTGCCCAGAGGGGCGAGAATGCCGATGCCCTGATGACCGCGCTCAAAGCCAAGGATCTTCAGGCGCGCTTCGAGCGCAGCATCCACCGCTTCCATCCCGAGACGCCTGCCTTCGAGGAAACCGGTTTCACAGTCGATGAGGATGGCATCCTCGTGGTCGCGGCACCCGGCGCGGATATGGAAGTCTCCGAGCAGAACCCGGCCACGTCGCTCGAACTTTTCGTCACGCGCATCAATCCCGAGGTCGCGGCCGAACAGATAATCCCCGAGCCGCTGGCCGAACCGCGCCACGAATTCCGCATCAAGCCCGGCACGGCGCATGCCTATGAGGTTTACGAAGGTGAGTATGTCCAGATCCTGGATGTCTCCGGGCGCGAATGCACGGACTTCCAGGCCATCGGGCTCAAAGGTCTCGACCGCGGCCTTGAACTTGATCTCGACCCCACCGCGACCCGCACCCTGACCGGCACGCTCTATACCCGACCGGGCCTCGTCTCGAAACTCTTCGACAACGAACTGCAGCCCTCGATCGAGTTCATCCAGGACACGGTCGGGCGTCACGATGCGTTCAACTATGCCTGCACGCCGCGTTACTACGACGAGGTGGGCTATCCCGGGCATCCCAACTGCACCGAGAACTTCAACGCGGAACTCGCCCCATGGGGCATCAAGCCGCGTGCGGGCTGGCGGGCGATGAACTATTTCTACAACACCCAGGTTGACGACCAGAACCAGATCTATCTCGAAGAGCCCTGGTCGCGTCCGGGCGACTATGTTCTCAGCCGAGCGATGAAGGACATGGTCTGCGTCAACTCGGCCTGCGCCGACGGTCTCGATCCGGCCAACGGCTGGAACCCGACCGACATCCTCGTGCGGGTCTACCGGCCCGAAAACGTCTTCAAAAAATCGATTGCGTTCAGAGCCATGCCCGATTCTGATCCCCAGACGACCAAGGAAACCGGGTTCCATCCCCGTACCTCGGCGCTCACCCGCAATTTTGCCGAATACAACGGCTACTGGTTGCCCACCAGCTACACCAAACACGGCGCCATCGAGGAATACTGGGCCTGCCGTGAGAGTGTCATCGCCATGGACCTCTCGGCGCTGCGCAAGGTCGACGTCACAGGCCCCGACGCAACCGAACTGATGCAACGCACGCTGACCCGCGATATCCGGCGGCTGAGCGATCTGGAAGTCTCGTATTCGGCCATATGCTACGAACATGGCGGCATGCTCGACGACGGCACCGTGTTCCGCCTGTCGGAAACCGGTTACCGCTGGGTCGGCGGCAGCGACATCGGTGCGGAATGGCTTCGCCAGAAGGCTGACCAGTGGGGCATGCGCTGCCTCATCCGCAATGCCACCGATCAGTTGCACAACCTCTCGGTCCAGGGCCCCAAGAGCCGCGATATCCTCAAGGAGATCGTGTGGACTGCGCCGGCTCGTCCGGCGCTGGAGGAGATCGACTGGTTCCGTTCGACCATCGGGCGCATCGGCGATCACAACGGCGTGCCCATCGTGGTCTCGCGCACCGGTTATACCGGCGAACTGGGTTACGAAGTCTGGTGTCATCCCAAACACGCCACTCAGGTCTGGGATGCCGTGATCGAGGCGGGTGAGCCGCACGGCATCACGCCGCTGGGCCTCGATGCGCTCGACATGCTGCGCATCGAATCGGGCCTTATCTTCGCGGGCCACGAATTTGACGATCAGATCGACCCCTACGAGGCTGGCATCGGCTTTGCCGTGGCGTTCAAATCAACCGACGAGGACTTCATCGGCCGTGCCGCGCTCGAACGGCGCAAGGCGCACCCGCAGAAGAAGCTGGTCGGCCTGGAGCTGGAAGGCGGCGAGCCCGCGTCCCATGGTGACTGCGTGCGCATCGGGCGCGCCCAGGTCGGCGTTGTCACGTCGGGGGTGGTTTCGCCGATCCTGAAGAAGAACATCGCGCTCTGCCGCATGGACGTGACCCACGCCGAGATCGGTACGGAAGTCGAGGTCGGCAAGCTCGACGGCCACATGAAGCGCATCCCGGCCACCGTCGTGCCATACCCGTTCTATGACCCGAAGAAGGAGCGCCCGCGCTCCTGACCAACGTCAGGGGATCGCGTCATAGAGCATTTCCGCGTCGAGAGCGGGATGTCTGTCAGCACGTTGAACGGGAAGGTCACGCCTAGGGAAAGGGTGAGGTAGATCGCCGCGTTGGCCTCGGGTAGCGCCATGCGCAGGGCCGCGGATACGGCGATATGGAAAGTGCTTGCGCCCAGCAGCATCACGATGCTGCCGTTCAAGAGGATCTCGCGTATCACGTCGCTCGACAGGACAGGTTTACTTGCGGCATCCGCCGAACCGCGCCGCGCCAGGGCCGGCCCCGTCACAATGGCCGATATTTCCATCAGCGCCAGGACCGCGATGATCCAGACCTCATGGGGGGCTCTTTTCGATGCCCAGGAAGTTGGCGGCCGTTACGAAGGTGACGACACTGACCGATCCGTAATGGACGGAAACGGCCGCCGCATCGACCTGCGAGAGGCCCATGGTAGCCTTTAGGATGACTAAACTCGGCATGGGAATGACAAAGCTCAGGCCGATACCCAGCAGGACCGCCTACAGGGCCAGGAGATCCAGGCTGCCCGATGCCAAGGACACACCGCCCATGAAGCCGATTGCGAACATCGGATAGAGCGCGACCGCCTAGCTGATCGCTTCGGGTATTGAGAGGTCCGAACGCCTCAGGGACACTGCGAAACCCAGGGCGAAAAACATGATGGGCGGCGACAGGATGTTGTCGACGGCCAGCGAAAGCAGTTCAGATATGTCCGCCTTTACCTCAATCGTTCATACGGTCGAAGGGTGACGCCCGATGGACGATGTATCCTGCCCGGTTCGTGCCGCAAGGGGAACGGATCAAAGGGCCGACAGCGCGTTCTCGACGATGCGCCGGTGGCATGCGGCGATGACGGATTCGGTGATGTCCGTGCGCCCCAGTTCCTGCCAGCCCTCGGCATAATCGGCGGCGTGGGGAACCTGGCGCAGGGCGGTCCGGAGATCCCACAGCGGCAGCGCGGAGAGGTCGCACCCGGTCCTTTCGGCATAAGCGGTGGTGAAGGCATCGACCGTCTTAAAGCCGAAGCTCCAGGACATGTCGACCCGGGCGATGGCAAGATCGGCCAGGGGACCGCCGACAAATGCGTCCTCCCAGTCGACCACCGCCGTCAGGCGTCCGTCCTGCCACAGCAGGTTGCCCGGCCACAGATCGCCGTGCAGCAGGCAGGGGCCGTTGACATTGCCGGGCGGCCAAGCCGCTTTCAGACAGTCGTGGGCAGGCCATAGCGCTGCGGGGAGGGCGTCCCGGTCGACCTCCAGATAGCCCGGCCCATCCTGGGCGCGCGCGACAAAGGCGAAGTCCGCGTCTGTCGTGTCGATGCCGTGCAGTTCGGCCAGGAACGCCGCGATCTGCTCTGCCGCGCCGACCGGATCGGACGGCGCATAGTCCGGTGCACCGTCGAGAAAGCCGATCATGAGAAAGGGCTGCGCGATCAGCGCGCCGCTCTCGTCGACATGCAGCGCTTCGGGCACGGGTAGGCCGCGTCCATGCAGGGCCCGGAGCAGACGGAATTCTGTGGCGGCGGTATGGGGATCGGCCGCGAGATTGGCGCCGCCGCATTGGCGCAGCAGCACGGTTTTCGTTTCGGAGCCGCCCAGATTGAGTTTGATCGCGGTCATCTCCGCCGAACTGCCGCCGGTTAGCGCGCGATACTCCAGCACGCGCGCATCGGGATGAATCCGCCGGGCCAGCTTGCGCAGCGTTTCTCCGGAAAGGTCTCGTGGTTGTCCTGTCATGTATAAACGTTGCATGGACAAGCATAGGGAACAAGATGACAGTGGTCTGTGTTTCCATCGCGAGAAGAGGAGTCATCGGGACGCTTCCTTCGTTTTGGGAGAAGTCACAATGTCGATTACCAAGTATACCGTGCTTCTGATCGCCGGTCTCGGCCCTGCCGGGCTCAACGTTTGCAGTACGGCCCAAGGTTTAGGACAGGATGTCGAAGACACCGGCGAGTACATCGAAGACAAGGCTGAAGACGCAAGCTGAGCGCGTTTTCGGACCGAACGAACAAAGGGTCATGTTTCCAGGCTTGACCCTTTGTTCGTTTCTGTCGATCCGGAGATGACACAAAGAGAAGTGCTGGGCCCCAATACGGGACCCGACGTTTCTGGCTGGTATGCGATCCTGTCTAGGCGGGTGGCATACGGCCGCGGCCGAGCAGACCCATGATCAGCATGATCACGAAGACGACCAGGAAGATGAAGAACAGGATCTTGGCGGTCTCTGCGGCGCCTGCCGCAATGCCGCCAAATCCGAAAACGGCAGCGATGATTGCGACAGCGAAGAAGATCAGTGCCCAACGGAGCATAGTTGTTCCTCCTTATACATGGTTTGGCGCCCCGCCATGCCGTCGGTCCCCGGTGGCATCGCTGCAGAACGCGTGTTGCAATCTGAAAACCCGGAGGGACGCATTCGGTTCCACATTTTTTGAAGCTATGCTGTGCTCCACAATGTTGCATTGGCAGATCATGGATTGGAGGTACGACCATGGATGCTGCTTGGCTGTCGGAACTTTCCGGTTCGGCAATGCCCATACAGGTCATCGTCACGCGTCTGCTGTTGGCGGTTCTTCTATCCGTGCCGATCGGCTACGAACGTGAGATCCACGGCAAGGCTGCGGGGGCGCGCACGCATATGCTGGTTGCGCTGGCTTCGGCCGCCTTCGTCGTCATGGGGATCGAAGTCGCCTACATGGAACAGGCGTATGGTTTCTCGGCGGTCGATCCGACACGGGTTCTGCAGGGCGTGATCACCGGTGTCGGGTTTCTGGGCGGCGGCGCGATCTTGAGCCACCGGGGCAACATCAAGGGCCTTTCGACCGCGGCAGGCATTTGGGGCGCCGCGGCCATCGGCATCGCCTGCGGAGCCGGGTTTTTCCTCATCGCAGCGCTGCTCTCTCTCCTGATCTTCACGATCCTGGGCGTCATCGGCGCGATCGAATACCGCGCGGGCCTCGGCAACGTCCGCGATGACGAGGAGCAGGACTGATCGACTGCATGGAAAAGGGCTGGCTTTCGCGAGCTGGCCCCGGAATGAAATCGTCAAAGCAAAACTTCAGCTTCCACCTGCGGCCCGAATCCTTCGGCGGACGGGTCGCGTCGATACTACTCGGCGGCGGCCGCGTTGGCTTCGGAAAGTAGGCGGTTGGCCAGCTCCTTCTTCTCCTCGGCCGACATCTTCTTCACTTCGTTGTCGATCGAACGCTGGTTGATCGACGTGTTCCAGTAGTCCAGCGAGTCGAAGCCCAGCAGGGCGTGTTTGCCGACGAACTGGCGCAGCACCTCGTTGGTCGGGCCCATGACCCAGCCGGCCTTGGCGTCGCGCAGTAGACGTTCCATGCCCAAGCCGGCTTTGTATGCCGTGCCGCCGCAGGCATGCAGCATCTTGTCGGAGACCTCGTGCACGGTCCTGGCCGCCTGGAACTTAATCTGCCAGAGTTGGTTCAGCAGCACCGAGCGCGGCGCGGCTTCAAGATCTGTATGGATCGACCAGTCGCAATTGTTGGTCAGATCGTCGAGCGCCTTGGCCATGCCGAAGACGTTCATGCGGCTTGCGTTCGTGCCGATGATCGCCTCGCCTATATAGTCCTGGATGGTCGGGTAGTCGCACACGCGCAGGCCCACATCGACATGCTTCTTGCGTGTCGTGTGTTTCTTGGCCAGATCGATCATTGCCATGCCGATGCCGTTCCATGCGCAGGACGAGTTGATCAGGAAGAACGGATCGACCGTTTCGTCGTTCGACACTGCGCCGTCGCCCTTCGGGCCGACCAGGCGGTTGGCGGGAATCGAAACGCCGTCGACCAGTAGCGCACCCGACTGGTTACCGCGCATGCCCATGCCGTCCCAGCCGGTGACGTCGGCCTGGACCTCGTCGGCCATGATCAGCCAGACCGAAAGATCGGAGAAATCGCCGCCGAAATCGGGGCTCGTGGTCTGCACGATATACCAGTCGGCAAACCCGCCCGAGGTTGTCCACGACGCCTTCTTCGTCACCTTCCAGCCGTCGCCGTCCTTCTCCGCGCCCGACGAAATGGGATACCAGAAATGCGAGCCGGTCTCGGGGTCGGAATACGACAGGGTGCCGATCAAACAATCTTTGTCGATGCGGCGCATG
Organism: Alphaproteobacteria bacterium; assembly: GCA_965204785.1. Taxonomy (GTDB): domain Bacteria; phylum Pseudomonadota; class Alphaproteobacteria; order SP197; family SP197; genus SP197. The sequence goes on from OZ242015.1 coordinate 3,320,955, forward strand.
ATGTCTTGGATTGCTTCGTTTTCGTGATAACGGAAGAGGGCCGCCGAGCAGGCGCCATAATGCATGGTCAGGCACATGGCGGTCGACGGGCAGCCATACCGCGCCACGGTTTCCACCACCATCGCCATGGCGACGTGGTTCTCGCCCATGCCGCCCAGTTCCTCGGGTACGAAAAGGCCCAGCAGACCCATGGAGGCCAGCGCCTCGAAATTCTTGCGCGGGAAGATGAACCCCTTGTCCGATTCGATCGCATTGACGCTCAGCGTCGTGCGACAGAGCTCGATCAGACCGCTCTGGATCTTCTTCTGCTTGTCGGTCAGGAAAAACTGAGGATCGTATTCAAAGCCGATGCCGAAATATTCCTCATCACCCCACATCTTCACATCGTCGCTCATGGTCTACCCCTTCGGTCTGATTGTTGCCAGGCGGTTCCGGCACCACTTGTCGAAGCCTGTTGGACCCCGTTCTACCACCCGTCCATCGCGCGCCGCAACACGCGCCGGGTATGCAAGACCGACCAATTCTGAGCCGATTTCCGCGTTCCGCGCATGGTTTGTGTCCTGTTTCCAGGTACTTGTGCCGTGACGGGAGATGCGGGAAGATGACGGCCTCAGGGGCGATTGACGGTTGCCGTCATCTCTAACGAAGCAGCCGCCACGATCTCTGGTCAAATCCATGTCAGGGAGACATCACTATGAGCATCAGGGGTCTGAACAGACGTAAATTTCTCGGCACGTCCGCCATGGCGGGCGCGGCTGGTGCGGCGGCCGCTGCAACCTCGCTGCGCGCGCACCCGGCGGGTGCGCGCGGCAACGAGGTCGTGAAGGTCGGCTTGCTGATACCGCTGACCGGCGACATCGCCGCTTGGGGCTTGCCTGGTCTCTACGGCTGCGAGATGTGGGCCGAGGCGAAGAACGCCGCGGGCGGCGTCGAAATCGACGGTAAGATGTACGACATCGAAATTGTCTCCTATGACGACGAATACCTGCCCGACAAGGCCCGTACCGGCGCCCAGAAGCTGATCAACGAAGACGGCGTGAAGTTCATCCAGATGCTGGGTGGCGATACTTGGCCAGCCGCGCAGCAGATCACGGACCGTGCCGACATGCTGGTCTCGACACTCATCCCGTCGGACCTCTCGCCCGACACGGTCAACCTGGTCGCGCCCTGCGAGGTCCATCCCATCTACAACCTGACCGGCGTTTGGTGGTTGGGTGACAACATGCCCGATGCCAAGACGGCGGTGATCTGTGCTCAGGACGACGCCATCGGCCGTCCCTCCGTGGCAACCTATCTTGCCTCGTTCGAAGCCGCGGGGATCACGGTCAACGATACGATCTTTTTCGATATCTCCACCACGGACTTCGCGCCGGTGGTGACCGCGCTGCTCGCCAGCAACCCGGATATCCTGTGTCTCGACACGGCCTATGCCGAGTTCGTCAACGAGCTCTGCAAGCAGGCCTACCTGCAGGGTTACGAAGGCCAGATCATCTCGTGCACGGCGGACTTCTATCAGGACATCATCGCCAACACGTCCGAGGAATTCATGGAAGGCGTCATCTTCCAGTTCCCGGACTTCGACGATCCGGCGATGAATGATCCGCGCATCAACTTCGAGGATCCAAACGGCTTCTTCGCCGAATATGTTGCGCGTTATCCCGGCCAGTGGGGTGCGGTTTCCTGGGAATACGCCTCCATTCTGGACCTCTGGCTCTACGGTGCGCAGAACGCCGGCAGCATCGAACCCCAGGACGTCCTTGCCGGCATGAAGCAGGGTGGCAAGGGGCCTCATGCCTTCGGTGAAGCCAACTGGTGGGGCAAGGAACTCTTCGGCATCGACAACGCGCTGGTCGGCAACTGGCCGGTCGTGCAGATCCAGAACGGCAAGGCCGTGATCACGGAGTTCCGCAGCATCCCCGAATGGTGGGAAATGCACGGCGATATCATGGTGAAGCATTTCGAGGAACAGGGAGAGATGTGGTATCAACACGGCTGATGTGGCGACTGTCGCCATGATCTGACAAGGATACCGGGGCCGGTTCATTCCGGCTCCGGTATCGTTTTTTGCCTCCACATTGGGTCCGCCATGGATCTCGCCGTCTTCGTCCAGACCTGTCTCAATGCCGTCTACGCCTCCAGCTATCTTTCGCTGGTCGCGGTTGGTCTGGTGCTGATTTTCGGTGTCATGAAGGTCGTGAACTTCGCCCATGGCGAGCTCTACATGGTCGGCGCCTATGCGCTCTTCTGGGTGTACTATCAGAACGAGTTGCCGTTCTTCCTTGGCGTTGCGATCGCCATCCTCGCGGTGGCCATCGTCGGCCTCATCATGGAGCGCACCTTGTTCCGGCCCATGCGGGACAATCCGTTGGGCGGTCTCATCTGTTCCATCGGGGCCCTGCTCGTTCTCCAGGCCGGTGCCGTTTCCATCTTTGGCGTGCGCAAGAAATCCGTTCCCGGTCCCTATAACGAGAGCGTTGCGCTGTTCGGTAGCGAGAACCTCACCATCTCGGCCCAGCGCCTGGTCGTCATCGGGTTTGCCGTTGTTCTTTTGGGCGCTCTCTGGGTCTTCCTGAAGAAAAGCCGCTTCGGCTGGGCCCTGCGTGCCGTCGCCCAGGACCCCGATGCCGCCGCGTTGCAGGGTATCTCCATCGGGCGTATTTCCATGCTCGCCATGCTGCTGGGCGCTGGCCTTGCCGGTGCGGCCGGTGCGCTCACTGCCACGATCGTTCCCACGGGCCCTTACATGGGCCACTCGGTCATCATCGGCGCGTTCATCGTCATCATCGTCGGCGGGGTAGGCAGCCTCGAGGGCGCGGTCGTCGCCTCCATCCTCTATGCCTTCACCCACACCTTCGTGACGACCCTGTGGGACGGTGTTATCGCCGATATCGTCGGCCTATTGCTCATGCTCATCGTGCTCGTCGTGCGCCCTCATGGGTTCTTCGGCAAGGCGGAGCGGGCGTGATGGAAGTCGTGGGGTACATCGTTTGGGCGGTGCTCATCCTGTTGCCGTTGCTTGCAGCATGGCTTGCGCTCGAACCCGAACTGGGCGGTGTGCGTCACAAGCTGATCTGGACCGTGCTGAGCCTGGCCTCGCTGGCCGCGCTCATCGTCGCACCCCATCTGGTCAGCTTTTCGCACAAGGAATTGCTGGTCTTCCTGGCGATCAATGCGCTGCTTGTCGTCAGCTACCGCCTGCTTGCCCTCACCGGCGAATTCTCGCTCGCCCATGTCGTGCTGATGGGCGTTGGCGCTTATGCCTCCGCACTCTTCACCAAGGAACTCGGTGTGCCGGTGTTCCTCTCCATGGTGCTTTCGGCCGGGGTCGCGGCCCTCATCTCCTTCATCCTGGCGTTCCCGCTCTTCCGCATGAAGGGCTTCTATTTCCTCATCGGTTCCTTTGCCGCGGGCGAGGCCATCCGCCTCACCTGGAAGCGTTTCCAGGATCCCTTCGGCGGGCCCAAGGGCATCACGCGCATCCCCGGCGTGCCCGATATCGAATCGCTCGGTCTCTATTTCTGGGAGCCGGTGACCTATTACTACTTCGCGCTCATCATCGTGATCGTTGCCATCTGGGTGCTCTGGCGTATCGAGCGTTCCCACATCGGGCTTACCTTTCATGCCGTGCACTGGCAGGACCAGCTCGCCGGTGCCGTGGGCGTGAACACCTGGCGCGCGCGCACCATGGCCATGGTTGTCGCATCGTTCTTCGCCGGGCTGGCGGGCACGCTGCTTGCCCACTACCTCACCACGGTCAACCCCAACCGTTTCGATGTCGACGAAATGGTCTTTGTTCTGATCTGGGTAATCGTCGGGGGAACCGCGACCATCTGGGGCCCCATCGTGGGGCTCATCGCGCTCACGGTGGTCAACGAGGTCATCCTGCGCGATGCCGGGGTCGATGAACTGCGCCCGCTCTTCTATGGCCTCATCCTGATCGGGGCCACGCTCTTTCTGCCCGGCGGCATCGAAACCATGCCCAAACGCATCGTCGACCGCCTGCGTCGCGACAAGCCGGAGGCTGTCTAGGTGGCTGAATGACTATCGCGCCCGGTAGCGCCCGCCCGTGTCGGGGTCGATGCCGTGCAGCGTGTCGATGAGGCGATAGGGCAGCGTGACCGTGCGTAATTGCTCGCGCGCCTCGGCGACCGCGTCGAGCTTGGTGGCCTCTTGTGGGCGCGCGGGTGCCAGCCTTACCGCGAGCAGCAATTGTCCCGCATGCGCGGCCGCTGAGATCACGCCGTCGCCGCTTTGTTCGGGCAGGCGTGTCATCGCCGTCATGACCGGTTCGGTCAGAAATCCCCGCACGGTATCAAAGTCGTCGGAATAGACAGCAAACATTGCACGGAAGGCCGGATGGCCGCTCAACTCTACCTCCGGCATGTCCGTCGGTGAAAGGTCGGACTGGTCGCGCCGCAGGACCACGACCGGCGCTTCAAGCGCCGTGTCGGTGTCGATTTCGATCAGCAGGCCGTGGAAGACGGTGCGCTCCGCCGCTTGCCGCAACGTGCAGACGACGGCACGGAATTTCCGGCCCTGACATTCACCTGTGAAAAACGCGCCTGTCGTCAGGTTCTGGCCTTCCGGAAGCAGTCCGTAGTCGACGAAGCGATCGTCGTTGATCCGCCGTCCCACGAAAGGCTTGCAGTCGAGACCCTCCACGTGGCGCTTCACGGCCGTCGCGATCAAGCCGCCCATCTCTCGAACGGGATCGTTGTCGTCAAAGACCCTGCCACGCAGAAAAAGATCCAGGGTCAGTCCGCTGACGGCCGCTGTAGCCAACAGATCGAACATCCCCTCGCCCCAGACCGCGTAGACGGTCCAGATCGCGATCAGCAGAACGACACCCAGGATCCGCCTTACTGCGACCCGGTCGGATTGGCGGTTGCGCAGCCGGCGTCGCAGCGACGGCAGGTGCGGGGCGACGTCCGCAGCGAAGATGTCGGTGAAACCCCGCTCGTGTGGGGTCTCCTCCACGAAGACGTCGTCCGTTTCCGGTTTGCCGCCGCCCGCCATCTCAACCGCCGGGCTGTTCGGGCAGGGTCGGAAAAAGCAGCGCTGCGGCGTTGAGCCGCGCCTCGTCATCCGTGCGCCGTGGCGGGACTTCGACAAAGCGGTCGACCAGCCGTTCGGTGATGGGCTCATCCAGCCAGTCTGCCATGGCCGCGGCCTCGCTTTCCCGGTGGCCGAAGGCATCGCGGCGCAGGATCATCGCCTTGCGCACGGCCTCACGGTCGCCCGCCAACGCGGCGCAATGCGCCAGCGTGCCGGCGCGTCCGGCTGTCAGTGTCTTGCGGTGGCGCTGGCGCACGATCTCAGGGTAGGCGCTGGGATATTTCGATTCCAGACGCAGGTGAAACAGCGAGCTTCGCGCGCTTTGCGCCGTGCCCATGCCGTCCACCCAGGATTCGGCACGCTCCCAGGCTTCCAGCGCTTCCTGCAAACGCACCCAGGCCCCCTCGCAGTTCGCCAGTGTATCCAGGCTGGCCGCGCGCCGCGGATCGTTCTCATGGAATTTCAACGTCAGGCGATGGGCCGCCCGCCACAGGTCCATTGCATGGTTCCTTTCGCCCTCTCGCCAGGCGGCCCGCGCGGCAACCATGCAGCGCTCCCACAACTGCTCATCCAGTCTCCACCCGCTCATCAAACCCGCGCTCCGTCATCGCCCCACTTGACGGGGCGATCCATGCCTGAACAGCAGAAGCGTGTGGTGACCAGAGAATTGAGCAGACAAAGTCTCGTATCTTCACAGACCACCGTATCGCTCCGCTAAGATCCCCAGAGAAGGCCGGGGTCCATAAGCCCGGTGCTCACAGTGCGCGTGAACCACGTATTGCGCCCCACAATCCTCGATGGTGCGTATGGACCCCGGCCTTCTCTGGGGATCCAATCAGCGCTGGGTCGTGCCAGTACCCGGGAATACGATCCAACGTGCGGCACGGCCATGACGGGTGAAGGAACGCCTGCCACGTCTGCTTTCGCACACATCCTGTCTCACCCGCCCAGATAGGCGCGGCGGACATGTTCGTCTTCGTTGAGTTTGGCTGCGGGACCTTCCAGCGCGATGCGGCCGGTTTCGAGCACATAGCCATAACTCGCCAGGCGCAATGCTAGGCCGGCGTTCTGTTCGACCAGGATGACTGGCACGCCGCGCTCATGGATTTCCTTGATGATCTTGGCGATTTCCTGGACCAGCACCGGCGAGAGCCCGATGGAGGGTTCGTCCATCATCAGCAGCCGGGGTGCGGCCATCAGCGCGCGGCCCATGGCCAGCATCTGCTGCTCGCCGCCAGAAAGCGTCTTGGCGTACTGGCCGCGCCGTTCCTTCAGCCGCGGGAAATGGTCGTAGACGGCATCGAGATCGCTTCGCACCATGGCGCTGTCGCGGCGCAGATAGGCGCCGGTCATCAGGTTTTCCAGCACCGTGAGTTCGGGAAAGACGTGGCGGCCTTCGGGCACATACGCAATGCCCCGGGCGACGATCTTGTCGGCGGGCAGGGCATCGATACGCTCGCCCTCGAAGCGGATTTCGCCCGCAGAAGGCCGGTTGAGGCCGGAGATTGTGCGCAGCGTGGTCGACTTGCCCGCGCCGTTCGCTCCGATCAGCGTGATGATGTCGGCAGATTCCAGATGCAGGCTGATGCCCTTCACCGCCCGCACCTTGCCGTAGTGGACTTCCAGGTTTCTCGCTTCGAACAGCATGGCCTCGACCCCCTAGGCCGGCGTGCCGAGGTAGGCCTCGACCACCTGCGGGTTGGCGCGGATCGCCTCGGGCGTGCCTTCGGCCAGCAGGCTGCCGAAGTTCAGCACGGTGATCTCGTCGCACAGACCCATCACCGCCTGCATGTCGTGCTCGACCAACAGGATCGTGACGCCGCTGTCGCGCACCTGACGGATCAGCCCCATCATGTGGCGCGTCTCCTCCGGGTTCATGCCGGTGAAGGGTTCGTCCAGCATCAGCTGCTTCGGGCGCGATGCCAAGGCGACGGCGATGCCCAGAGTGCGCTGCAGGCCGTGCGGCAGGTTGGCGCAGGATTCCTGAGCCAACGGCGTCAGTTCCATGAAAGCGAGGATTTCGTCCACACGCTCCTGGGACTCCGCCCGCGCCTGTTTCTTCGTGCCCAGAATGACACTGAAGAGGTCGATGTTCGCGGTCAGATGGCATCCCACCATGACGTTTTCGGCCACGGTCAGTTCGTGGAATAGCGTCGTCGCCTGGAACGTGCGCACCAAGCCCAAGGTGGCGATGGTGCTGGTCTTCATACCGGAAATGTCGCGTCCGTCATAGATAACCCGCCCGTCGCTGGGTTTGTAGAACCCGCTGATGACGTTGAACGTGGTCGTCTTGCCCGCCCCGTTGGGGCCGATCAGACCATGGATGGTGCCCGCCTCGACCTCGAAGGTGAGGTTGTCGACTGCCGTCAGACCGCCGAAGCGCCTGGAAAGACTTTCAACCGTCAGCAAGGCCATGGAGAAAACCGTCGCATACCTCAATCCTTATAGCAGACAATAGACCTGCTTGAAGGTGCCATCCCGCCGGTTAGGATCAACGGGATTAGCGGGGAGAACAGCGACATGACACTGGAGGAAGCAGCCGCGAAAGCAGCCGGGCTTGCCTGCTGGAAGGGTCCCGTCGAACTCGAGCCGGTTACGGGCGGCATCACCAACACCAACTTCCGCGTGGTCGATGGCGGCGAGGCCTTCATGGTCCGGATCGGCGGCAACATCCCCGTCCACGGCATCCGCCGTACCTACGAGACCGCCTGTAGCCGCGCGGCATTCGACGCCGGGATCGCGCCCGAGCTCGTGTTCGCCGCCAAGGGCGCGCTGGTCATCCGCTGGATCGAAGGCAAGACGTTCGGCGAGGAGGACGTGCGCGACCCGGCCAACCTGGAACGCATTGTCGAATTGCTCAGTCGTCTGCATGCAGAGGGCGCGCGCTATCTGCGCGGGCGTGCGCCGCTCTTCTGGGTGTTTCACGTCAACCGCGACTACGGCCACCGCATGATCGACGACGATCACCGGCTCAAAGGCGAGATTGCGCGTCTGGCGGAGATCAACGAGGAGCTCGAACGCGCCGTCGGGGCGGTCGAACTCGCGCTCTGCCACAACGATCTGCTCGCCGCCAACTTCCTCGACGACGGGGACCGGCTCTGGCTCGTCGACTGGGAATATGCCGGCTACGATTCCACGCTCTTCGATCTCGCCAATCTCGCCTCCAACAGCCGCTTCGACGCCGTCGCCCGCGCGGACCTCCTGACCAGTTATTTCGACAGGGAACCCAATGCCGGGCTCCATCGGCGCATGGGCGCGATGATGTGCGCCTCACTGCTACGCGAAGCGATGTGGAGCATGATCCAGGAGGTCCACTCCAGCCTCGATGTCGACTTCGTCGCCTACACGGCCGAAAACGTCGGGCGTTTCGAATGCGCGCTTGCCGAATGGCGGGGGTGAGCAGGCCTCCCAGCCACGCACGGGCCATCATCGTCGGCCTTTCAACCGCCTATCATCTCGCCCGCGAAGGCTATTCCGAGATCGTCGTGCTGGAGGCCAATAAGCTCACCAGCGGCTCGACTTGGCATGCCGTGGGTCGTTGTGCAACAGCGCGAACATCACCCGCCTCCTGGGCTACAGCGTCGACCTCTAACAAGCGCTTGGAGGCGGAAACCGGCCAGGCGACCGTCGCGCACAGCTTCGGCCTGGAGATGGAGATCCTCACGCCCACAGAGGTACTCGATCTCTGGCCCGCTATGCAGGTCGACGATATCGTTGGCGCCGCCTGGCTTCCCGGCGACGGCCGGCCCAATCCTTCGGACACCGCCATGGCGCTTGCCGCGGGTGCACGCCATGGCGGTGTCGTCATCGTCGAGGACTGCCCCGTCATCGGCACCGGCTTTGCCACACATGATGCCGACTGGATCGCGCGCCACCTTCCCCCGAGGGCGATGCGCGTCTCATCGATGTAACCTCCACCCATGCTGTGCTGAGCCTCACGGGCCCGTGTTCCCGCGACATTCTCGCCGCGGCCACGGGCGATGACGTTTCCGGCGCCGCCATCCCGTTCGCGGCCCGCCGTATGGTCATGATCGCCGGTGCCCCGGTCCGCACGTTGCGCATGACCTAGTCGGCGAATGGGGCTATTCCCGCCAAGTGCGTGGGCGCGGTGTTCGATGTGCCGATGTGGAAGCCGGCGCGCCCTACGGCATCACGCTCAGCGGTTGCCGCGCCATCGAAAGCCTGCGCCTGGAAAGAGCTACCGCGCCTGGGGTAGCGATATCGGACCCAACCACACGCCGGTCGAGGCGGGCCTGGCTTGGGCCTGCAAGGCCCGCGGCAATCTCGATTTCCAGGACCGTGCGACGATCGAAGCACAGCTTTCAAAAGGTGTCGCCAAACAGCTCGCCTGCTTTACTGCCGATGATCCCGATGCCGCGCTCCACAGCCGCGAGACGATCTTCCGCGACGGCGAACAGGTCGGCTGGCTCACGTCAGGCGGCCACGGCCACACCGTCGGCAAGGCCATCGACTACATCTATGTCCGCCATCCCGTTATCGACCGCGTCCGCGGTTAGAGCAGATCGCGTTTAGGCTGAATCACTTCGTGCTTGCGCCTAAACGCGTGAATCCGCTCGACATTGAATAATCATAGCAGATCATGCACGATCTGCTCTCTAATCCTTGGACTCGTCTTTCTCGCGTGGCAGCAGTCAGGCGCGCAGGGCCGCTGTCCTCCTTCAGATCGCGAATGCCGGCGTGCAGCGCGCCGGCCTCGCGCAGCGCGATCTCGTCGACATCGCGCATCAGTTCGGCGGCTTCTTCCTTGTGCACCTGCTGCATGGAGTCGACCACCACGACGATGAGGAGGTTCAGAACGGCGAAGCTGACAATCAGGATTATGGGCATGAAAAACACCTAGGCGAAGGGATGGACCTCCATCACCGGGCGCACGATGCCCATGGACCAGCTTTCCAGCGTCATGATCTGGAATAGTGAATACATGGGTTGACCGATGCTTCCGAACCAGTCCGGGAAGTTCTTTCCGAACAGTTTCGTTGCCATCACCGCGAAGACATAGAACAGCATCACCAGAAGCAGCGCGATCAAGCACATGCCGGGCAGGGAGCGCATCAGGGTCTCGACCACCCTGTCTCAGGCACGGCACGATTGAGACCAGACGCAGCACGTGCAGGATGCGCAACGCGCGCCGCACCGAGAGCGAACCGCTTTCGGGGAAGAGCGCCACATCCACAACCGCCGTCAAACAGGCTCCAGGGATCGCGCCAGAACGTCCGGCCGTGGGTGGCCATGCGCAATGCGATCTCGGTCACGAAAACCGCCAGGATCACCCGGTCCGCTCCCCTGATCAGAAAGCCCCATTCGGCCATCACCGACGGCGCGGTCTCCAGTTCCAGCAGAATCGCGTTGATCACGATCAGCACTGTGATGGTGCGCGTGAAACGCTTGTCTTCGCCCAGGTCGAGCAGGCGCGCGCGCCATGAGGGTATGCGGTGGCGTCCAAGAACCGCTCCTGCGTCAGGATGGGTCGTTGCTGCCTAGATGGGTGTCGAGAAACGCCAGCACAACATCGGCCGCGCCATGTTCGTAGAGATTGTTGTGGTCGGCCTGCGGGCTCATCCACAACTCCTTGGGTTCAACCGCGCGTTCGAACAGCGCGCGGGCAAAGCGCGGAGGCACGGTGCTGTCGCGCTCGCCCTGCAGGATCAGCAGCGGCGCGTCGATCCTGGCGATGCGTTCGTCGGAGGGAAACTTGTCCCACACGGCATGCTCGGCCATGGGCACATACCAGTAGATGCTCCCCGCCAGCTCGCTGAGCGAAGTATAGGGCGTTTCCAGGATCACGGCCACACTCTCGTGTTCCACCGCCATGGCGACCGCCACGCCGGTCCCTAACGATTCGCCATAGAACACGATCTCCTCGCCAGCGATGCCCTTGTCGCCCAGCCATGCCAGCCCGGCGCGCGCATCCGCATAAAGACCCTCCTCGTCAGGCCTGCCGGGATTGCCGGCAAAGCCCCGGTATTCCAGCAGGAAGAGGCCATATCCGGCGTCGGCAAAGGGTCGCATCTTGCCCGTGCGATGGCCTATGTGGTTGGCATTGCCGTGGCTCATGAAGATCACCGGTTTGCCCGCCGCGCCGGGCCGGTACCATGCCAGAAGGTCCAGGCCGTCGACGGTCGTGACCGTGATTTCCTCGAACCCGTCGATCGCCGAGCGCGCAAGATCGGGCCGCTCGCTGCCCGGCTGATAGATCAGTGAGCGCTGGGTCGCGATCAGCCCGCCCGCAAACACGCCGAACCCGGCCAGGGCGACGGCCGCTACACACCAGGGCATGGCCGACATCCGTAACAATTCATGCGACACTGGAACTCCAAACAAAATTGGTGCGGGTCGTTGTAGACGAGCCGCCGCGACTTGTCAGGACTAGTACGGACCGACCATGCGGGAAGATCAGAACTGGGACAGAAAGAACGGATGCGGTGTTGGATGGTTGATTGTCCTGCTTCTTGTCGCCGGCATCGGCGGTTTCATCTATCTGTGGTCCGTCCTGCCCGAAGGCGCGGAGCTGCGCTTTGTTTATCTGGTTCTGCTCGGCCTCTTCGTCGGCGCGGGCCTACTCTGGGGTTTGCGGTGTAATCCGCTGCGGCGTTCCCTGCGTTACGCCGTCATCTGGCTGATCATCGGTGCGCTCATCTCTGTCGGCTACAGCTTCCGTGACGAAGTGCGTTATGTGCTTGACCGCGTCGGGGGCGATCTGGTGCGTGAGACCGGCTACGGTGCCACCGAGATGGAGATCAGCTTCCGCGCCGGACCCAACGGTCATTTCCTTGTCGAAGCCCTTGTCGAGGGCCGGGAGATGCTCTTTGTCGTCGACACCGGGGCCAGCGATGTGATCCTCACGCGCGAGGATGCCCGCATCCTGGGCTACGACCCCGACCGGCTCGTCTATTCGCTGCCCTACCAGACGGCCAACGGCACGGCGATGGGCGCGCCGCTTGTTCTCGAATCCGTCGAGATCGGGCCCATCTTGGTGCGCGATGTAGGCGCCTCGGTCAACCAGTCGCCCATGGCGCGCTCGCTCCTGGGCGTCTCGTTTCTCTCGCAGATCGGTGGCTACAAGGTCTCGGGCGACGTGCTCACGCTCTACGCGGACATGCGTTAACCAATGTCCCCACAATGAAAAAGGCCCGGCGTTTCCGCCGGGCCCCTGATCTTGATGTGATATCGTCCCTACCGGTTGTTGCCCAGAAGGTGCATCAGCATGATGAACAGGTTGATGAAGTCGAGGTAGAGCCGCAGAGCGCCGTGAATGGCGGTCTTCTTGCTCATCTCGCCGTCCATGTGTTCGCTGTAGGTCTCCTTGATGCGTTGGGTGTCATAGGCAGTAAGGCCGGTGAAGATCAGCACGCCGATCACGGAGATGGCAAACGCCAGGGCGCTACTCTCCATGAAGATATTAACCACCATCGCGATGATGATGCCGATCAGTCCCATGAACAGGAACGAACCCCAGTTCGCCAGCGAACGTTTGGTCGTGTAGCCGTAAAGGCTCATCGCGCCGAAGGTCGCCGCGGTGATGAAAAACACCTTCGCCACGCTTTCGGTGGTGAACGTGATCAGGATGGTCGCCATGGACACGCCCATCAGCGCGGCGAAGGCCCAAAACACCATCTGGGCGCTTGATGCCGACATCTTGTTGATGCGTGCGGCGAACAGAAAGACTAGGCCCAACGGAGCCAAGGCCACGACCCACATCAGCGGGCTGTTAAACAGCGTGTTGCCGAACTGTGTCAGTCCGACGATTTCGCCTGACGGTCCGAAGACAACGGACATCTGGGCCACGATAAAGGCGACAATGCCCGTTATCGCCAACCCGACACCCATGTAATTGTATACACGCAGCATATAGGCGCGCAGGCCCTCGTCATAGACTGTGGTGGTTTGCGTGCGGGTTGCCGCACGCTGGTTGGCATTTTGAAACGCCATGGTTTTCTAATCCTCTTGTATGGTGCCCTAATCTAGTTCGGTTGAGATCATACCATTCTCAGCCTTTATGTGGAAGCGAAACGCACCGGTTTCAAGGGCACAGGCACGCCAGCGGCTCGGAATCGTGCCGATTCTTGTCCATTTTATGCAATCTCGGTGCGGATGGAAAATCGAAAGCCTGCCCGTCGCGGAACGGCGCCTATTCCGCCCGCAGCACCGGGGCCGCCGGAGGCGACAGCGCGCGCCAGCTTGCCACCAACCCCGCGATCAGCGAGACGGTGAGCGCGATCGCACCGATCGACAGGATCGGCAGCCAGGGCATGGTCCAGGTGGTGCCTAGGACGAAGTGGACCACCGCCCATGCCGCCGTCGTGCCCGCCGAGAGGGCCAGCGCGGAGGCGGCAAGGCCCAGAATCAGATGTTCCAGCGTGAAGACCCGGGCCAGCAGGCCGCGTGTCGCGCCCAAGACCTTCATGACGACGGCGTCGTAGAGGCGCCGCCGCTGGGCCGCGGCAACGGATTCGGCCAGGACGATGACGCCGGCGACCAGCGTCAGCGCGGCAATCCCGCCGATCGCGGCATCAATGCGGCCTAGAATGACCAGCACGTCCGAAAGTACGTCGCGCACGCCGATCGCCGACACGTTGGGGAATGCCGCGGCCACCGAGCCCCGCAGGTCGGATTCAACTTCGCGGTCGGCATAGACCGTGGCGATATGCGTGTGGGGTGCGCGGTCCAGCGGGCCCGGTGCGTAGACCAGCGTGAAGTTGATACCCATGGTCGTCCAGTCGATCTGGCGCAGGTTGGCCACCTCGGCGGTGATCTCGCGCCCCAGAACATTGACGGTCAGTGTGTCGCCCACCTCCAGGCCGAACCCGGCCGCGATTTCCGCGTCGAACGAGACCAGCGGTGGCCCGTTGTAATTCTCCGGCCACCATTCCCCGGCATGCAGGTCCGAACCTTCCGGTGCTGTCGCGGCATAGGTTACGCCCCGGTCGCTGTCGACCGCCCAGCGCACGTCGGACGAAATGACCGCTTCGTTGACCGGCACGCCATTGATCACCGTGATGCGGCCGCGCAGGCTGGGCACGGACTGCACGTCGTGTACGCCCTCCATCGCCTGTGCCAGGGTCCGGAACGGCCCGATCTGGTCGGGCTGGATGTCGATGAAAAAGAACGCGGGCGCATCTTCGGGCAGCGACCGGCCGATCTCGTGGCGCAGGTTTGCCTGCACGCCAGCCACCGCCGTTAGCACGGTGAGGCCAATGCCGAAGGCCACCGTCACCGCCGGGGTCGCCGTAACCGGCCGGTAGAGCCCGGTCAGCGCCATGCGTAGCGAAAGCCAGCGTGGGCGTCCCAACGCACTGGCCGCGGCCATGATGGCGATGGCGGCCACGCGGAACAGCAGCAGGGCGGCCGCTGCGCCCGCGATGAAGAAGGCAGCCAGCAGATGGTCGCGCGATGCGCCGACGGCCAACCCCGCCAGCAACGCGACCAGCCCCGCCGTGACCAATCTGTCCCTCCCGCGCGCCGTCCCGCCCTGATCGCCTGAGCGTTCACGGAACAGGGCGGCAGGGGGTATGTCACGCGTCCGCGCCAGCGGCAGCAGGGCGAAGACTATGGCGGTCAGCAGGCCATAGGCGGCGGCGAGCAGAAGCGGTTTGGGATAAAGGCCCGCGTCCACCGGAACCGGGAGCGCGTTGCGCACCAAATCGCCCACCAGCGGCGGCAGGATGCCGCCGGCGATCAGACCGCCGATGACGCCCAGACCCGCCATGGCGCCGACCTCCAGCAGGTAGGTCGTGAAGATCAGGCGGCTCGGTCCGCCCAGTGATTTCAGGATCGCGACGGTACCGGTTTTCTTCTCCAGATAGGTCGACACCGCGCTCGCGATGCCGATGCCGCCGATCAGCAGGGCGGCCAGCCCCACCAGGGTGATGAACATGCGCAGCCGCTCCAGGAAGCGGCGCAGGCTGGGGTTGGCGTCCTCATGGGTGCGGATGCGCCAGCCGGTTTCGGCGAAGGTCTCGCGCAGCTGGGTGACGGTTTCGTCGACCGCGATCCCTTCGTCCAGGAGCAGGCGTGAGAGATAACGCACCAGGCTACCGGGCCCGGCCAGTCCGCTGGCATCCAGCGCCGCCTGGGAAACGATGACACGCGGACCCAACTGGAACGGCGCGCTCGCCTTGTCCGGCTCGGAAAGGATTTCCGCAGCGATCCGGAAGGTACCTTCGCCCAGGGTGAAGGTATCGCCAACCTCAAGGTCCATGCGCTCCAGAAAGCTGCGGTCGGCTATCGCGCCGCTCACATCGCCGTCGGTTTCCAGCGCCGCCTCGACCGCCATCGGCGGATCGAGCTCTGCCTCTCCATAGAGCGGCCAGAGGTTGTCGACTGCGCGCAGGCTGACCAGCAGGGCGGGCCGCTCAGGCCCCTTGGCCATGGCGTTGAGATCGCTTGTCTTGGAAAGCGCGGCACGCTCGGAAAGCCAGGCTTCCTGCTCGGGTGCGAGTTCGATCATGGTCGACTGCAACGCCAGATCGCCGCCCAGGATGACGCGGCCGTTCTCGCGCAAGCCCTCCACCAGGCCCGCGCCGAAGCTGCCGACCCCCGCGATGGTCGCAACGCCAAGGGCCAGGCCGATGAGCGCCAAGCGGAAGCTCCGCCATCCACTCCGAAGATCGCGGCGCGCCAGGGTCCAGGCCAGCCGGATCATGCGGCGTCTTCGCAGAGATTGCCGTCTTCTATCACGGCCGTGCGCCCACAGCGCCCGGCCAGATCGGCATTATGGGTAATCAGCACAATGGTTGCGCCTGCCTCCTCGGCAGCATGGAACATCAGATCGACGATGCGCTCGCCTGTGACGCCGTCCAGATTGCCCGTGGGTTCGTCGGCTAGCAACAGCGGTGGGCTGGCGATCAGCGCGCGGGCCAGCGCCACACGCTGCTGCTCGCCGCCCGAGAGTTCGGTCGGCAGATGGCCGATCCGTCCGTCCAGCCCCACCGTGTCAAGTGCGTGGGCCGCGCGGTCCAGGGCGTCGGGTTTGCCCGCCAGTTCCAGCGGCAGCGCGACATTTTCGCGTGCCGTCATGGTGGGCACCAGGTGGAACGACTGGAAGACAATCCCCACATGACGGCCACGGAATTGCGCCAGGGCGTCTTCGTCCAGGTCAGTCAGGTTCTGACCGGCGACTTCGACCTTGCCGGAACTGGGCCGTTCCAGCCCTGCGGTGATCGCCAGCAGGGACGACTTGCCCGAACCGGAAGGGCCGACTACGGCCATGTGTTGGCCACGGTTCACGTCCAGACTGACGCCGCGCAGAATGTTGACGAGTCCTGCCGCGCTGCGAAGACTCAAGGTGATATCGGAGAGACGTACAATGGGATCGGTCATGACTTGTCGCAAATGGTGGTTCGCGGGGCGTAATGCCAGCCTGGGCCTGGTTCTCAAGGGGGCTGCGTGCGGATTGCTGGCGCTGCTGGTGATCTCTTCTACGGTCCGGGCCGCCGATCCGATCCGTATCGTGGCCCTAGGCGATAGCCTGACTGCCGGCTACGGCCTGCCTCAGGAAGACGGGTTCGTCGCGCAGTTGCAGGCCAGGATCGACGAAGCCGGTGTTGATGCCGTGGTGATTGATGCCGGGGTTTCCGGAGACACAACCGCCGGTGGGCTGGCCCGTCTCGATTGGGCTCTGGCCGATGGCGCCGATGCGGTCATTGTCGAATTGGGCGCCAACGATGCCTTGCGCGGCATTGATCCCGACACCAGCCGTGCAATCCTCGATGCCATCGTCGACGAACTGACCGGCCGGGATATCGAAGTGCTGCTGGTCGGCATGCTCGCCCCGCGCAATCTGGGCAACGAATACGTCGAGGCGTTCGACAGTATGTATTGGGAGATCGCTTCGGAACACGACATCCTGTTTTATCCTTTCTTCCTGGAAGGCGTCGCGGCCGATCCCGAGCTTAACCAGGCTGACGGCATCCATCCCAACAAGGAAGGCGTGGCGCTCATCGTCCAGTCCATCTGGGATGAAGTCCTGCTCCTTGTCACCCGCGTGCAGGCCAAGCGGTGACCTTGCCGCTTTTCGTCGCGGTTCCGCTGCCCCTGGATGTCGCCGAACGGCTTGCCGGCCTTGGCGGCGGTGTGCCCGGTGCCCGGTGGGTGCCGGCCGAAAACATGCACGTCACCCTGCGCTACCTGGGCGAACTCGACGGCATGATGGCCGACGATGTTTGTGCCAGCCTTTCGGGCATCGACAGCCTGCCGTTCGAGATCACCATCGAAGGGGTCGATCATTTCGGCAGCCGTAAGGACGCCCATGTAGTCTATGCCGGCGTGCATCCGCGCGAACCGCTCAAACACCTGCGCGACAAGATCGAAATCGCCCTGCAGCGCATCGGTATCAAGGCGGACGAACGCAAATACCTGCCCCACGTCACCCTGGCCCGCATGCGCCACGGCAGCGCCGACCGCGTGGGCCGTTTCCTGGAAACCAATGGTCTCCTCCTTTCGCCCACCTTCCGCGTCGAGTATTTTTGCCTCTACGAAAGCATCCGCGGTCGCGACGGCGCCATCTACCGCGAAATCGAACGTCACCCCCTCCTCGGCTAGCCTACCGACCCCTGCGTCACCCCTCCTGCCGTGTCGTCCTCCGGCTCGACCGGAGGACTCATGCACGGACCCCGCCTCCCGTGCGGCGTTCGGTCCAGGGCACATCACGACCAGGGGCATCGCCGATGTCCGCGCCCGGTGCCGCATCGGTGCATGGATCGTCGAATGGTCGTGTACTGAGTGTTTAGCAAAGGTCCCGAAATTCGGTGCGGTCATGGCACGCCAGTGATGTTCAACGTCACCGGACCCGAAGGAGGTGTGCATGTCATGGCCGTGAAGCAGAGCAAGACGAGGCAGATCGACGTCCAGGCGCTGCTGGGGAACGAGGATGACAATGGTATCGGCGATCGTGGAAGCGGAGATGACGGCGGTGCCGGGCGCCGGGAAGAGCGAGCGGACGTCGGGTCGTCCGGGCTATCGGTCGGGCTGCTACACACGTTCGCTGGTGACCCGGGTGGGCCAGGCCCCTGTCCCACGCGCCGGGATTGAGGGCGACCTCCGCGCGCGGGGCGGCAACACTCCTCGCAGGCAAGGCGCGCGACCTGCTCCAGGCGTGTGTCCCGACTGCAGGAGCCACGCGATCGCTGGGCGGTCCCTGGTCCCGTCCACTGCGATCTCATCGAATGACACAGAACCCTGCGACACGAGCGCCGTCACGCTGACGCTCAAAAGGCGGTCCAGTGTCTCGTTCCAGTCAACGCGGAAGTCCGAAGAAAGACCGTGACAGTTCACGCTCACCCCACCGGCCGACCCGCGATACGTGATGTCCCCGGCGACAGGAGGTTCAGGCAAACGCGCCGAACCCACCCCTTCAAGGGTCGCGAAAAGCCACAACGCAGGCAAAACACGCAGGTCCGCAGGAGGACGACCCGCAACACCCTCGCGCGCACCGATCGAAGCGTGGAACGCGCCAGGATCCAGCCCCTCGCAAAACGACCGCACAGGCCGCGCCCGATGGTCGCAGGGCAAAACGCGTCAAGGTCAACAGGCTCGAAACCAGCCTGCGAACGATCCGCCGTCAAACACTGGGCTGCCCGTGACATCGCTCCTCCCTCCACAACCGGAACGAACCACAAAACACACAACCCGGGAATCCGCTCCTTCGCGCCCGTGCCAATTCATGGAATCCTTGCAAGAACCGCGGATTGATGGCTCGAGAACAAATTATGGACAAACGGCACTGTTCACGCTGCAGATCGGGGTTTCAGGGTGCATGGGGTAGTTTTCAGGTTTTGTGCGGTGGCCCTCTTTCAGTCTGATTCCAGGCGCTCCATGTCGTCGTCGGAGAGGCCGAAATGGTGACCGATTTCGTGGATCAGCGTGTTGGCGATCAGGTCCTCTAGGCTGTCCTCGCCCGCCGTCCAGGCATCCAGCAGGGGCCGGCGGTAGAGATAGATGCGGTCGAGATCGCCCGGAATGTCGCCGACCGATTGCTGGTCGAGCGACAACCCCTGATAGAGCCCCAGGAGGCCGAACCAGTCGTCGATGCCCAGTTCCTCCAGCACCTCGACTTCGGGGAAGTCCTCGATCAGGATAGCGATGCCGCGCACGTGGCGCGCCAGGTTCGGCGGAATCGCATTGAGCGCGGCCTCGGCAATAACCGCCATTTCCTCGGCGCTGGGTGGCAGGCTGAAAACGCGGGTCACGGGTCCTTCTCCATGGTCCGGACGACCTTACAACAAGCCGCTTGGAAGGCCAGATGCGCTGGAAGGACACAGGATCGTCACAATCGGGCAGGGGCAATCCATCTTGCCGCAGGGCCCCACAATCGCCACATCATGGAGACACAACCGTTAAGGAGTAGGCCGTGAGCGGCAAGCTGAGCGGGGTCGAACGCGACGGCGCCATTGCAAAACTCGAGGGCTGGACGTTGCGGGAAAATCCCGACGCGATCGCGAAGTCGTTCCGTTTCGACGATTTCATGACGGCGTTTGGTTTCATGGGCCGCGTCGCGGTCTATGCCGACGTGATCGACCACCATCCAGAATGGTGCAACGTTTACGGTCGCGTCGATGTGACGCTCTCCAGCCACGACGTCGACGGTCTTTCGTCACGCGATCTTGCCATGGCGCGATTCATGGACCGCGCCGCGAAAAAATCCGGGGCCAGGGAAACGTGAGAATTCTCAACCGCTTGACCCCCAGTGCGAAAAGCCTTGCCGTCTGGCTATTAGTGAAGCGGGTCGCCGAACGCATGTCGTGGCGCCGTACGGAGGATTTCGACGCGGCCGAGGAGAAAGAGGTGCGTGAGAACTTCTGGCACAAGCTGCGCCGCAATCTGGGTCGTCTGCCGTTCGCCGAGGATCTGGTGGCGGCCTATTACACGGCTTTCGATTCCAAGACGCCGGTCGCCGCCAAGGCAGTGCTGATCGGCGCACTGACCTACTTCATCGTGCCGACCGATGTCGTGCCCGACATCCTGACCGGCCCCGGCTTTCTCGACGATGCCACCGTGCTGGCCTATGCGGTGGCGACGGCCAGGAAGCACATCCTTCCCCGTCATTACGACCGTGCGCGTCGGGCGCTTGCCCAGAACGAGAATACCGACGCCGGACCGCACAATGCCTGGCAGGAGGCTGGCGTTTAGAAGGCGCGCGGAGTAATGCAGACGGCCTGCCGCTGCCGGATCGTTCTTCATGGCTCTTGGTTCCTACGTCCGTTTCGCCCACGCTAATGCGCGCCTGGTCGGATTCGGCCTCCTCACGGCGTTTTCGTCGAGCTTCGGGCAGACGTTTTTCATTGGCGTCTTCGGGCCTGAGATTCAGGCGGAGTTCGACCTTTCGCATACGCTCTGGGGCACGATCTACATGGTGGGCACCCTGGCCAGCGCCCTGCTGTTGCCCTGGACTGGCAAGCAGATTGATCGCATCGACCTGCGCATCTACGCCCTGCTGGTCGGGCTGTTTCTGGCGTTTTCGTGCTTCTTCGTCGCCGCGACGCTGGGCCCGTTCATGCTGGTGCTGGCGATCTTCTTCCTGCGCCAGTCCGGCCAGGGGCTGACCAGCCACACCGCGGTAACGACCATGGCGCGTTACTTCGATCTCGGCCGTGGTCGCGCCATAGCGATCTCGACGCTGGGCTTTTCGCTGGGTGAGGCGATCCTGCCCTTTGCTGCCGTGCTGGCGATTGCCGCGCTGGGCTGGCGCTGGGCCTATGCCGGGGCGGGCGGGCTGATGTTGCCGGTTCTGCTTCCCTTCGCGCTCTGGCTGCTCAAAGGCCACGGCGAACGCCACGCGCGCCACATCGCCGATCGTGCGGCGAACGTTGCGCGCGGCGCAGTGAAGACCTCGTCCTGGACCCGCGCGGAGGCGCTGCGTGACAAGCGCTTCTGGCTGCTGGTGCCGGGCCTTTTCGCGCCCTCGCTCATCCTGACTGCGATGTTCTTCCATCACATCAATGTCGCGCTCGCCAAGGGCTGGAGCGCGGAATGGATCACCGGCAACTATGTTGTCTACGCTGGGGCGACCATCGCGACATCGCTGGTTACGGGATTCCTCGTCGACCGCATCGGCGCCATGCGACTCATCCCGTTCATGCTCGCACCGCTTGCCGTCGGCATGGTGATCATCGCCTGGGGCGAGGCGCCGTTCTGGGTGGTGCCCTATTTCGCCTTCATCGGCATCAACACCGGCATTGCCCACACCGCCGTCTCGGCCATGTGGGCCGAACTCTACGGCACCGAACATCTGGGTGCGATCAAGAGCCTGGCCGCTTCGCTCGGCGTCTTCGCCTCTGCCTTGGGCCCGGTCATCATGGGCGGTCTGATGGACCTTGGTCTCAGCACCGATCAGGTCTGTCTGGTCTTCGCCGCCTGGACGCTGATCGGCATGGCGTCCATGGCGTATGCCTTGCGCGGCCAGACGCGCGCGGCCTGACGCTCACGCGACGAGGCTCAAGCCTCTTTCGGCGGGCGCGGGCGGCCGGTCGTGTGGGGTGAGCGCGCGGCTTCACGGGCCACGCCCGAAGCGCGCATCTTGGCCTCGCGGTGGGCGACATAGATCGTGCTCGCTGCGATGATGCCGCCGCCGGTCCAGGTCCAGACATCGGTCGGCTCGGAGAATGCGAACCAGCCGATGATTGCCACGAACGGCAGACGGATATAGTCGAACGGCATCAGATAGGTCGTTTCCGCCAACGAGAAGGCCCGCGTGAAGAGCAGATGCGAGACCGCCGCGATGGCGCCCACGGTGACCAGCCAGAACCAGCCCTCGGCGGTCGGCCAGGTCCAGACAAAGATCGCGGGCAGCAGGGAAACCAGCGTGAGCAGCATGTTCTGCCAGACCACCAGACAGGGCGTGCGTTCCGTGCGCGTCAACAGCTTCATGGTGACGATCGAAAGCGCCATGGTCGCGGCGGAGACGACCACGATGAACTCGCCCCAGCCGATGGGCTGGGAGCCCGGACGCATGATGACCAGCATGCCGCCGAAGCCGATCAGCAGAGCGATTATGCGCCGCGCCCTGATCTTCTCACGCAGGATGAAGACCGCGGCGACGGCGGCAAAGAGCGGCGCGGTGAAGGAAAGCGCAACGGCGTTTGAGAGAGGTACGATGGTGAGTGCGGAGAACCACAGCGCCATGGAGATGAAGCCAAACAGGACGCGCAGCGAGATGAGCGGAAAACGGCTAGTCTTCATAACGCCGATGCCCTGCTGCATCAGCCAGGGCAGGAGCACCAGGAAGGCGAAGAGATTGCGGCAGAAGACGATCATCAGCGGATCGACCGCCAGGTCGGTGGCGAGATACCGGATGATCGCGTTCATCGCGGCGAACCCGACGCAGGCGATGATCAGCAGGCCAGCGGCATAGACCGGTGGCGAGAACTTCGTGCTGAGCGATGGCACGGCCATGGAACGTGCAGCCTATGCCCGGCCCGGCGGGCATGCCAGCCTGTTCCTGTGCATGGCAGATCTGTGTTACCAGAACGGTCCCGGTGACCCACATGCCTAAGAGTTCCGTGTGATGAGCCAAGCCCTCTGGACCCCCGATCCCGCTAGGGTCGCGGCCACGTCGATGACTGCGTTCCGCAATCTGGCGGCCGAACGCAGCGGCTGGAATATGCGCGACTACGAGGCGCTTTGGCGCTGGTCGGTCGAAGACCGCGCCGCCTTCTGGTCGCTGCTGTGGGAGTTCTGCGAGGTAATCGCCTCGAAGCAGGCCGAGGAGGTGCTGGCCAACGGCGATGCCATGCCCGGCGCGAAGTGGTTCCAGGGCGCGCGGCTCAACCATGCCGAAAACCTCCTGCGACGCCGCGACGACTGCGAGGCCATCGTCTGCTGGCGCGAGAACGGTTCGCGCAGCGCCATGACGTTCCGTGAGCTCTACGACAACGTCGCGGCCCTGCGCGCATGGCTGGAAGGCAAAGGGGTCGGTGAGGGCGACCGGGTCGCGGGGTTCCTACCCAACCTGCCCGAAACGGTCGCCGCCATGCTGGCGACGGCCAGCATGGGCGCGGTGTGGACCTCGTGCTCGCCGGACTTCGGCACGTGCGGCGTGCTCGACCGGTTCGGACAGATAGAGCCCAAGGTTTTGGTCTGCGCCGACGGTTACTTCTATGGGGGCAAGACCTTCGACAGCCGGGGGCGCGTGGCGGAAATCCTCGCCGAACTTCCCAGCGTCGAGGCCGTCGTCGTGGTGCCCTATGTGGAATACCGACCGGACCTTTCGAGCCTGCGCGATGCCGTGTCCTGGGCTGAGGCGACCGGTGAGGTGCCTGCGGGCGACATCCCGTTCGCCCAGGTCGCCTTCGATCATCCGCTCTTCATCATGTATTCGTCCGGAACGACGGGGGCGCCCAAATGCATCGTGCACGGCCACTGTGGCACGCTGCTGCAGCATCTCAAGGAGCATCGCCTCCACTGCGATCTCAAGCCCGGCGACCGGCTGTTCTATTTCTCGACCTGCGGCTGGATGATGTGGAACTGGCAGGTCTCGGGCCTTGCCGTGGGCGCGACCCTGATGCTGTTCGAGGGCAATCCCGCGCATCCGGGACTGCACATCCTGTGGGACTTCGTCGAACAGGAGCGCATCTCGATCTTCGGCACTTCGGCCAAGTATCTCTCGGCCATCGAGAAGGCCGGGGTGAAGCCGCGCGAAACCCATGACCTCTCGCGCATGCGCCTTTTGATGTCGACCGGCTCACCGCTTGCGCACGAGGGCTACGACTACATCTATCGCGACGTGAAGGAGGACGTGCAGCTCTCCTCAATCTCGGGCGGCACGGACATCATCTCGTGTTTCGTGCTCGGCAATCCGGTGCTGCCCGTCCACAAGGGCGAAATCCAGTCGCGCGGGTTGGGCATGGCCGTCGATGTCTTCGGCGATGACGGCAAGGCTCTGCCGGTGGGCGAGAAGGGCGAACTGGTCTGCACCAAACCGTTCCCGTCCATGCCGGTCGGCTTCTGGAACGATCCCGACGGCGAGAAGTACCACGCGGCCTATTTCGACACGTTTGCGAATGTCTGGTGTCACGGCGACTGGTCGGTCGTCATACCTTCGGGCGGCATGGTGATCTATGGCCGCTCGGACGCCGTGCTCAATCCCGGCGGCGTGCGTGTCGGGACGGCGGAAATCTACCGCCAGGTCGAGCAGTTCGACGAAGTTCTCGAAAGTCTGTGCATCGGTCAGGACTGGGACGACGACGTGCGCGTCGTGCTGTTCGTCGTCATGCGTCCTGGCCATGAACTCACCGACGAACTGATCGGTGCGATCCGCCAGAAGATCCGCAACAACGCCTCGCCGCGTCACATGCCGGCCAAGGTCATCCAGGTCGCGGATATCCCGCGCACCCGCTCCAACAAGATCAGCGAACTTGCCGTGCGCGACATCGTCCATGGTCGCCCGGTCAAGAACACCGAAGCGCTCGCTAATCCGGAAGCGCTCAAGCTGTTCGAGGGGCTGGAGGAACTGGTGAGCTAATGGCGCTTGAGGATAGCCTGCCAGTCGCGCTCTTGGTGAATGAATGATACGGGCAATCTCGACCCCGTCCTCCAGAATCCGAAAGAGGATTCGATAACGGGATATAGTAGTCACGGGCTTAAGCGCTTGTTATCCGAGCGGCAGTTGCGGTTCAAGCTCCCCACGTCCACGGGCGATTGAAGGCGTCTGAAACCGCTTGCCTTCAAAGATGTCGGAAACTGTCAGCATTTGCATTCGGGGATACGGCATGCCGTTTACATCCAGGTCGCCGGCCTGGGCCATTTCCTTGCGGAAGTTCCGCCGCTTCTGGTCTCCCAATTCCTCAAGCAAAATCAATCCGGCCATAGGAACGCCTTCACGTTCAAGAACGCCCCTCAGATCGCGTACAACGCCGATCCCGACGTGTGAGCCGCCCTTGACCTCAAGCACCATGCTTTCGAGACTGTGCCCGCCCATGTCGAAATAAAGCCGTCCGTCAATACCGCCATCCACCGTCTTGCGAGCGGTCACAAAGCCATCCACCTGTTCCACGGCCCACTTCTGGAAGTGATACCTATCGCGCTGCCAGAGATCGCTGGCGCCTTCGAGGCTGTGTGGAACGCCCTCGATTTCAAAATCGACACCCTCTTCAAGGCCAAGCCGGTCTTCCAGGCGTACTTTTGCAACACGCTTGATGGCGTGGATAGCTATGTCGATGCCGATCCATCTGCGATTCAGGCGATGCGCCGCCTCGACAGTCGTCGCGCAGCCGCAGAACGGATCGAACACAACATCCCCTTCGTTGGAACTTGCGGAGATGATCCGCTCCAAAAGGACAAGGGGCTTTTGGGTGGCGTAGCCCAGCCGTTCTTTCGAGGTGCGGCCAATCGCGTTCAACTCCCAAACGTCGCGCATCGACGCCATGGTGTACCAGCGCCCGTGTTTATCCTGAAACTTTTCGATTCCCTTGAACCCAGGGGGTGCGCCGGTTGAATAAGAGCGTTCTTTCTCGACGTGGAAAACGTGCTTTCCACGTTTGGCGGCATAATACAGCAAGACATCGTGCTTATGGCCAAACCAACGCTTGCTCACACCTCCCGTTCGATATGCCCAAATGATTTCATTCAGAAAATTCCCGTGGCCGAAGATGCCGTCCATCATCACCTTGATGTAGTGGCTTGCCGTCAGGTTGCAGTGCAGATAGATCGAGCCGGTCGGCTTGAGCAGCCCGCGCATCGGCAGCAGCCTTTCGGTCATGTAGCTGAGATATGCCAGCAGGCGCGGCTGGGTCTTGCGCAATGCATCGCACCAGACCTTCCAGAATTCGGCCACGCCGTCATCGACTCCAGCCTCGCGCATCAGCACCGGCATGGAGCGGATTGCGCGCTCGCGTTCCTCATCAAGGGTCCACAGGTCGCAGAACGCTTCGATCTGATCGGGCAGGGGCCGGCCCGTTTCATCCTTGTAGATCGCGTTGTAATCGCGGTTGGAGTTGAACGGCGGGTCGATATAGATCAGATCGACGCTGCCCGGCCGCATTTGCTGCATGATGGTGAGGCAATCACCGTAGTAGAGCCGGTTCATGCGAAGCACCCGCGCATGAAACTCGAGAACGGATCAGCGTTTTTGCGGTTGTTGTATTTCCAGCAGACTCGGCCACGAAAAGCGGAAACAGACTTTTGAATGGCCTTTTCCATCGCGGGCGTTCAGGGACACATTGGGCATGACACACTCCGATTGCCAAGCTCAAGATATCAAATTATAGCTAATGATAGCTAAAATCGACATTCATTTGCCAGAACTAGGTGAGAAGCGCGTCTGCTGCCTTGATTTCAACGGTTCGCGTGCCGACCCAGTTGCGTTGGGGCCGGATCGCCCAGTCGGAAAGTTCGGACCAGGCGATCTCATCAATGGCGCCGATGCGGCGCAGGATGTGGGTCATGGCGACTTCGGCGGCCCGCCCCGCGCCGTCCTCGATCTTGAGTGCGATGTCGTAACCCATTTGCGGCCATGCGCCGGCATAGACGCCTTCGGCACCGCCCTTGACGACATAATGGCCGCGGCCCGATTCCAGCAGGGCGGAGCAGGCGCGGTTAGTACCCGCGACCATCAGCGGATGGGTGGCCATGGCTTCGACGATGGCGCGGCAGGCCTGGGCTCGGGCATCGGCGATGCCGGCGGGGTCGGCCAGACGGGCCATGCCCAGGGCGAGGGCGTGCAGCGGCATGGCGATCGACGGCACGCTGCTGCCGTCCGTGCCCAGATCGGCTTCCGTCAGGTCCACGCTGCACATCTCCGCCATGGTCCGGCAGACCGCCGCCTGGGCCGGGTGTTCGGGGTCCAGATAGCCCTTCGGTTCGACGCCCATGTGACGGCACACGGTGAAAAAACCGGAGTGTTTGCCCGAACAGTTGTTGTGCTCCGGCCCGGCCTTGCCGCCGGAGCGGCAGAGTGTATGGAGGTCACCGGCAAAACCGGGGTCCTGTGCGCCGCATTCCAGGTTGGCGGGCGAAAGTCCCAAACGCTCAAGCCAGGCCAGAACGGGCTCGACATGCATCGGTTCACCGTTGTGGCTGGCGCAGGTGAGCGCCAGTTCCTTCCGGCTGACGCCGAAGGCCTCCATGGCGTCGGACTCCGCCATGACAAGTGCGGCTTGGGTCGGTTTGATCGCCGAGCGCGGAAACATGACAAGTTCCGGATCGCCCAGGCTCCAGACGATGTCGTCTTTGGCGTCGGCCACCACGGTGCCGTCGGCCATGGGTCTTATCCTAATGGCTGGAGATTGGTGCACTAACTATGTCATGGCCTGGATGGGGTCAATCGCGTTCGCTGCTTGCTAGCGTCTCCGGGTGTTGGCAGGTTTGCTGCATGCGCGACTATTTTGGTATCGGACTGGAGGGTGTTTCCAAGACGGGAAACATGGGCAACCTGTTCCGTTCAGCGCACGCGTTCGGCGCGAGCTTTGTCTCCACCATCGCTCCCGATCTGCGGGTGAAGATCGGCACGGATACCTCATCGGCGTACAAGAACGTGCCGTTTTTCAGCTTCGTCGATCTCGACGATTTCCGGGTGCTGCATAATTGCCAGCTTGTCGCCATCGAACTCACCGACGATGCCATCGATCTTTCCGCCTTCCATCATCCTCACTCGGTCGCCTATGTGCTGGAACCAGAAATGGGCAGTCTCTCGCCGGGGCTCCTGGCCTGCTGCGATCATGTGATGAAAATTCCAACGTCGTTCTGCATCAACGTTGCCATTTCCGGCGCGATCATGATGTACGATCGCATATGCATGGTCGTACGGTTCTCGCGGCCCGTGACGCCTCATGGTGGCATTGAGGATGTGAAACGCCACGTGCATGGCGGACGTTTCGAGCGCACTGCCAAACCTTCACGGGGAGCGTAGGGATCCGGCGAGAGATTCGTGACACCTGCAACAGGCTTTGCCCTGTTTTCGCCGTTATCATTTGGTTAGTGTCACGATGTCTGAACCGATTTCGACCCCGCAACCCGACCGCATTGACGAGTCCAGGACCTGTGACATGACCACCATTCTCCGTTTTTTCACCTTCCTTTTCGGCTGCCTCCTGCTGGTCACCATGACGTGGCGCGCCGCCGCGCAGGAGCCCCAGACGCTGGGCACCTA
The DNA here is from genome assembly GCA_965204785.1 of Alphaproteobacteria bacterium. Taxonomy (GTDB): domain Bacteria; phylum Pseudomonadota; class Alphaproteobacteria; order SP197; family SP197; genus SP197. Next base: position 3,349,111 of record OZ242015.1, read on the forward strand.
TCGTGACTGGTCGGCCTTTGACTATCAGTATGGCGGTACGCGCGTCTGCTACATGGGCACGGAGCCGACACGCTCCACCGGCGCCTATGACAAACGCGGCGATGTCTGGGTCCTGGTGACGCACCGTTCGCCTGGCGGAGGACGCGATGTGGTCTCCGTCATTGCCGGCTACAACTATGAGGAAAATGCGCCGGTGCTGATCAGCACCGGAACCAAGACCTTCACGCTGTTCGGCCAGGGCGACACGGCCTGGACCTATTCCGAGGCCGACGACCGCGCCCTGATTGCGGCCATGAAGGCGGGAATCGATATGAAGGTGGCCGGCCGCTCTTGGCGCGGCACCGACACCACCGACGAATTTTCCCTGCTGGGCTTCACCGCCGCCTACGAGGCGATCAGCCAAGCCTGTTCGAACTAAAGACAAAGCATCTGAGTTGGCATTCGGGACGGGGAGGACTATATCCCGCCCATGGATGCCAACACCGAAACCACTCACAGGAAGAACCTGATCGGTCTGACCCGCGCCAATTGGCTGAGGAAATCGGCGCGCTGGGCGAAAAACCGTTCCGGGTGAAGCCGCTGTGGCACTGGATGCACCACCGGAGCCTCACCGAATTTTTCCCAGATGACGACGCTGGCCAAGACGTTCCGCGAGAAACTCGCCGAACGGTATGTCGTGGATAGGCTTGAGATCGTGCGCCTTCAGGTGAGCGAGGACGGCACGCGGAAATGGCTGCTGCGGACGCAAGGCGGCCATCTGAATCGAAAGCGTGTACATCCCCGAGGAGGACCGCGGCGCGTCATGCATGTCCTCCCCAAGTCGGCTGCACGCTGACCTACACGTTCTGCCACACCGGCACGCAGCGCCTGGTGCGCACAATCTGGAGCCTGCCGAAATCGTTGGCCAGTTCATGCTGGCGCGCGACACGCTGGGTGAATGGCGCGCGTCGGTCGACGGCAACCGGCTGCTCTCCAACATCGTCATGATGGGCATGGGCGAGCCGCTCTATAACTTCGAGAACGTGAAGGCCGTCTTGCAGATCGTCATGGACGAGGAGGGCATCGCGCTCTCACGCCGGCGCATCACACTCTCGACCTCAGGTGTGGTGCCGATGATGGCGTGCTGCGGCGAGGAACTGAATGTCGGATCTGGCGGTCTCGCCGCGCGCGGTCACGAACGAAATCCACAACACGCTGGTGCCGCTCAACAAGAAGTACCCCATCGAGGAATTTCTGGCGGCCTACGGTTAGCTCAAATCCGATACCGTCAAGAAGCGCAAGAGCGACCTGCTGCGCGAAAAGGCGGAGGCGGACGCTACAGCCTGATTGATTCTACCGGTCCGGAATATCCCAGTACGGGCGGCTTGCCTCGCGCCGCGCGTCGTCCCGGCTGACGCCGATTGCGCCCGTCGATGTTGGACTCAAACAAAGGAACGGCACGAAGAACGACGCAGCCGAGTGGCTCGCCCGGGCGCTGAAGCGGAACCTGCAATCCGCCGCGGCCGCCGAATGAGTGTGCGACAGGCTTGATAGCCCTGCCCTCCCCGGTTCAAGGTGTCGGCGCAAGCGGGAGGAAACCATGCAGAAACGTCATTGCTGGCCCGAGGGTCACTGGAACTGGTTGATCGAGGTCACGCACAAACACGGCGTGCGTTGTGGCGAGATGATCTGGGTCGGCGGTCAGGTGAATCTGACGCCCGAGGGCGAAGTCCTGAACAAGGGCGATACCTCGGCGCAGACGAAGGCCGTGATGAAGAATTTCGCGACGGTTCTGGAAGGGCTCGATTGCGATTTGGAGGATTTGGTCACGCTGCTCTGCTTCTATGTGAACGACGGCAGCATCGACGAGATGGACTTCCTGGCTGAGGTGGGCGCCTGTCTGCCCGAGGGCTGCCGTCCCACGGTGAACGCCGTTCCGGTTCCCTGGCTTGCCTATGAAGGTCTGGTAGTCGAGATCGAAGGTTACGCCATGCGCCGCGAGAACGGCGAGCGCATGCCTTGCTCCCATGCGCCCGACGATTTGGGTTGGCCGCTGCCCAAGCCGTTCGTGCAGGGTCTGCGCGCGGGCAAGATGATCTTTGTTTCCGGCCAGTACCCGATCGATGCCGGAGGCGGGGTGTTGCACAAGGGCGACATCGTCGCCCAGACCAACCAGGTGGTTTCCCAGGTCGGGGCGGTGCTGGAACATTTCGGCGCAGCCTATGACGACACGGTCAAGATCAACCGTTGGTATACCGGCGGCGAAGGCATCGGGGATTTTGAGGCCTCCGCACTAGCCTGCGCTGCGCATTTCACCGAACCCGGCCCGGCCGCGACCGGCGTTCCCATCCCGCGCCATGCCAACGGCGAGGTGCTGATCAAGATTTCCGTCGTCGCCATGCTGGGCGAGGACGGCAGCCGTCTGCCGCGCAAGCATGTCTGGCCCGACAGCCTGTGGGACTGGCATGTGCATCTGCCCTACAAACACGGGCTGAAATGCGAGGAGATGATCTTCCTTGGCGGACAGGTCTCGCTCAATAAGAAAGGCGAGGCCGTGCATCCGGACGATCTTTCGGCCCAGACCCATCAGGCCATGGTGCATATCGGCACGATCCTGAACGAACTGGGCGCGGACTATGACGATGTTTGCAAGGTGGCGACGGTCTACAAGGGCGATTGCGGGGAAGAGGCGTTGAACGACAATCTGCCCATCCGCTCGTCCTACTTCAGCGATCCCGGACCGGCCACGACGGGCATTCCCCTCCCCGTTCTGGCCTATGACGCCATGGTCATCGAGATCGATGTCTTCGCGATGAAGAAATAAGGACTGACGCCACATGGCGGGGGTGGAACTGGAAACAAGCGATCTTCTGATCCGCCCCTTTCTTGACGATGATTTCGAGGCTTTAGCAGCGCTCTTGACCGACTCCGTCACCATGCGTCATTGGCCGGCGCTGCCCAAGAGTTCGGCTTGCAGCACGTGGCAGTGTACCAAAATGCCCGCGATCACTCCAAGAAAACCCGCTTTCCGGCCTGAACGTGGACGCGACGGCACCGGGGGCCTGATACCAAGAGCCCTAGTGACGAACCCCGAACCGGTTTTGCCCGTGCATGGGTTGCTGCCTCCCGCGATGATTTTGATCCGGGGTACATCAGGGTCGCGCGCACGGTCGATGTTTGCGCTTGGTGCTGCGTTAGCGCATGGATCGTCGAATCACGTTCGACGATGACGGATTGGGGGTGTGATTGGGGCGTGTCGTTTCCTCACCGCCCTGTGTCATCCATCGGCTTATATGGGGTTTGTTGGGCGTCAAGGCGTTGTGATCCAGGGATGAGGCCTGATTTGAGTGCCGCGGCGCACACCGCTGACGTGCCGGTCGCGCCCGTTGACCGGGCGGGAGCGCTCGCGGTGCAGCCGGCGCGCGTCCTCCCGCTCCGGGCCGGGAACCTGAACCACGCTCACCGCACCGGGCGCCCCGGCGTGCGCGCGACCCCGGTGCCGAGCCCCAGAAACGCCGGCGCCCCAGCGCCATCCCCGGCGGGAAGATCGTGCAGGACGATCTTGTCCAGAGGACCCATGCACGGACCCCGCCTCCCGCACGGAATTTTGGTCCGGGGCGTATCATCATGAGCGCGCGCGACCCTGATCACGGCGGAGCGGGTTTTCATCCAGCCCTGAAATGTTCTATGGAGAGTCGTGGGGCGGTCGTCTGTCCGGTGCGTCGACCGCATGATTCCCTGGGGCCAATGCACATCACTAGGGAGCTGTCCCTGTCGGGGGTGTGCCCTCGTTACACGGCGCCCACCTGCGAAAGCAGGCCACGGTGGAATGTGTACTGGTTGACGGCCATGGTGGTACCGTCCCACAACTCTCCCCCATGACAGTCGTTGAAGAAAAAGCCGAGTTGCGCGCCAGGAGCCTGGAGCGGCGCAAGGAACTCCACGCCGCGATCACCCAGGCAGGCGAAATGGCGTGCGATCATTTCCTGGACGCCATCGGATTCCCCGACGGGGCCGTGGTCTCGGCCTACCTGCCGGTGAAGGATGAGTTCGATGTGCTACCGTTCGTCGAGGTCGCCGACCTATTCGGCCATGAGATCGGCATGCCCATCGTCGCGGCCAAGGCAAAGCCTCTGAAGTTTCTGCAATGGACGCCCGAGTCGGAACTCGTCGAGGGCGCCATGGGCATCCCCACATCGCCGGCCGATGCACCCGTCGTGGTACCCGATCTGCTGTTGGTGCCGATGATGGCGTTCGACGAGGAAGGCTTCCGTCTGGGCTACGGCGGCGGTTTCTACGACCGCACGCTGGCGCATCTGCGTAATCGGAACCGCGCTACGCTGGCGGTCGGCGTGTGTTTCTCCGGATTGCAGGTCGACCGGGTCCCGCATGACGAACATGATGCCCGCCTGGACTGGGTCGTGACCGAACGGGCGGCTTGGAAGGTATAGATTTGCCCGCTGAACACCCGACACCGACTTGAGGGGAGACCTGATGATGATCGACCGGAGCAACGAGACACGCATCGTAACGGAGTTTCCCCACAAGGTCCGCGAGATCGAACATGTTTGGGTGCCGATGTCGGACGGCACGCGGCTTTCGGCCCGCATCTGGATGCCCGAGCACGCCGAGACCCGTCCCGTGCCCGCCATCCTGGAATACATCCCCTACCGCAAGCGCGATGGCACCAGGGCGTGGGACAATCCGCGCTATCGTTATTGGGCCGGCCACGGCTATGCTTGCATCCGTCTCGACATCCGCGGAACCGGCGAATCGGAAGGCCTGATCACCGACGAATATGTCCTGCGGGAGCAGGACGATGCCGTCGAAGCCATCGCTTGGTTCGCCGTGCAGCCTTGGTGCGACGGCAAGGTCGGGATGACCGGCATTTCTTGGGGCGGCTTCAACAGCCTCCAGGTCGCGGCGCGCAGGCCTCCGGAATTGAAGGCGATCATCACGCACTGTTCGACCGACGATCGCTATACCGACGACGTGCACATCATGGGCGGTGTGCCGCTTCTGGATAACTTCTTCTGGGGATCCGGCTTCTTCCAGTTCATGGCCCGGCCCGGCGACCCCGAAATCCAGGGCGAACGCTGGCGCGAGCAATGGATGGAGCGACTGGAGAACTGGGAGCCGGTTGCCGCGACGCAATGGCAGCAGCACGCACGGCGCGACGCCTTCTGGAAACACGGGTCGGTCAACGAGGATTACGAGGCGATCACCTGCGCCGTCTATGCGGTGGGCGGCTGGGCCGATGGGTATTCCAACGCGGTGCCGCGCATGTTGAAGAACCTCTCCTGTCCGAAGAAGGGTCTGGTCGGACCCTGGGGCCACAAGTACCCTCAGGACGCTATCCCCGGTCCCTCGATCAGTTTCCTTCAGCATGCCTTGCGTTGGTGGGATCATTGGCTGAAGGACGACGATACCGGCATCATGGACGAGCAGCAGTACCGCGTCTGGATCGACGAACCCCAGACACCGTCATCGGTGCTGGCGAAGTCCAAAGGGCGCTGGATCGCCGAACCCTCCTGGCCGTCCGAGAACATTGAGCCCCGGCACATGTTCATCAATGCCGATGGCCTGTCTGCCAAGCGCCAGCGTTCCGCGAAGATCGAACATCGCAGTTCTCTGACCGTGGGTGCCGGCGCTGGCGTGTGGTGTCCCTATGGACTGGGCGGTACGAGCCCGGACCTCGCCATCGATCAGCGCGAGGATGATGCCAAGTCGCTCAGTTTCGACAGCGCGCCGCTGGACGGGCGGCTCGAAATTCTGGGCGCTCCGATGGTGACGCTGCGCATGGCGGTCGATCAGCCCCAAGGCATGGTCGCGGTCAGGCTGTGCGATGTCGCGCCCGACGGTTCCTCGACGCGCATCAGCTATGGTCTGCGCAACCTTTCCCATCGCAAGAGTTCGGAGAAACCACGCGCCATGAAGCCTGGCGCCGAGGTCGAGATCACGGTCCAGCTCAACGACTGCGCGCACGCCTTCCCTGGAGGGCATCGTATTCGCGTGGCGGTTTCCACAAGCTACTTCCCGGTCGCCTGGACACCGCCCAGACCGGTGACGATGACCCTGGTGACCGGACGCAGCAGCCTGGTCCTGCCGGTCAGGGCGCCACGCGAGGAGGACGGCCGGCTTGCCGATTTCCCACCGCCCGAGATGGCGGCCATGCCGGAGATGGAGGAAATCCTGCCCGGCGAGGGCTCTCGCCACCTAGAGCGCAACCTCGCCACGGGCGAACAGGTCGTGCGTGTCGTCGAGGATGGCGGTGCGTTTCACATCAACGCGATCGATCTGGACTGTGCCGACGGCGTCACGGCTGAGTTCTCCATCATCGAAGACGATCCCACCTCGGCGCAGGGTGTGTGGCGCTGGTCGAGTCGGCGCACGCGCGGTGACTGGGACATTGCCGTGACATCCCAGATGGTGGTCACGGTTTCCGAGGCGGCGTTTCACATCGCCACGGATCTTGAAGCCTTCGAGGGAGACCATCGCATCTTCTCGCGCCGCTGGAACCATGACGTGCCGCGCGACCACATCTAGGAGAAGCCGTCATGCATGAAGAACGTGCCCTGATTGTCGGCGTCGGCGACGGGTTGAGCGCCTCCCTTGCCCGGCTGTTTCACCGCGAAGGCATGGCCGTCGCACTTGCCGCACGCGACACGGAAAAGCTGGCGGGCCTGGCCGAGGAAACCGGCGCGAAGGTCTATGGCTGCGACGCCGCGGACCGCGATGCCATGGCGGGGCTCTTCGAAGCTCTGGACGGTGACGGCATGACTCCGACGCTGGCCGTCTACAATGCCAGTTTCCGCGTGCGCGGACCGCTTGCCGAGCTGGATCAGGAAGCGGTCGAGAAGACGCTGATGATTACCGCCTATGGCGCGTTTCTGATGGTCCAGCACGCAACGCAACGTATGCTCAAAGCTGGCGGCGGCACGATCCTGTTCACCGGAGCGTCGGCGGGCGTGAAGGGCTACGCGAAGTCGGCGCCGTTCGCGATGGGCAAGTTCGCGCTGCGCGGCCTCGCCCAGAGCATGGCGCGGGAACTCCATCCCCATAACATCCATATCGGGCATTTCGTGATCGATGGCGGCATCGCCAAGCGGGGCGACGAACGCACCGGCACGCGTGGTGAGGCCGGCACGCTCGATCCTGACGCTATTGCCGAAGCCTATCTGCAGTTCCATCGCCAGGACCGCAGCGCGTGGGCCTGGGAACTGGAACTGCGCCCCTGGGCGGAGACGTTCTGAGATGTCCGGTGTTCCCGGCAGAACACGGAAATCCATTGCACCGGAGGCGGTGGACTCCGATGCAGGCCGGCTGACCGAAGCGACCGATTATGCGTTGGCGCACGACAGTGGCATTCCGCTGGGCCTGGCCGAGCACAACGGCGCGGTCACCTGGCGGCATCTGCTACACCAGACCAGCGAGTGGAAAGGAACCCTGTTGGACAAGCCCGACCTGGTGGACCGCAACCGTGATGTGGTGACCGGCGATAATTCGAAGAAAGCGACCCACTGCGATCTCCAGGCACCGGGCACGTTCTACGAATACAACGACGTGCGCGTGAGAACTTGGTGGCCTATGCCCCGCTTCTGCTCTTTCGCCGTCCATTGCCCGACGTGGCGCGCAGTACCTTGCAGCGCATCGAAAAAGCGGTCCGCTTGTCGAGATCGGCTTGGCGTTTGAAGCGGCGCCGCTGGTGGGCGTCGGTCTCTTTGAGCCGGAGGCTCTTCATTGACCTCCCATATCGAACGGTTGGACGACAAGATCGCCCTGCTGCCCAAGTCGGCCCGGCGATCCCCAAACAAGGTTGAGAATGACTTTTGACCCGTCTCCCAACGAGGCGTTCGTATGGCTGTGGCTGCCCGGAAGGACCGACTCCGTCGTGGCGGGCCGGATCGCATTGCGTGACGGCCTCCACGTCTTTAAACTATGTCCGATCCTATCTGGCGAGGGAGCGTATGGCGAATTCAATGAGTTGACGTTCATGTTGAACTCCGGCTCCGATCGCACCGGCGCTCTCGATTTTCAGGCTTCCTCGAAGACCTAATTCGTCCGTTCCGGCGCCGGGCAACGTTGGAAAAACTGCAGGATGCCGCACATCGCATCGAGCAGGGGCATCCTCTGCCTCCTGCCCTAGACGATGCTCTCGCGCATGGCAGTTCGATCGGCGGCGCGCGTCGCAAGATCCTTCTCGATGGCGATGGGAAGGAACTCATAGTGAAATTCTCGTCGAGTGGTGACCTCTACAACGTCGTCAAAGCCGAGTACGTCGCCATGCGGTTGGCGAACCTGGCCGGTTTCGACGTGGCTTCGATCATGTTAACGCGAGCCGGCGGCCGTGACGTTCTCCTGGTGGAACGCTTTGACCGTGTCGCAGCTGGGCAAGGCTGGACACGCCGCGCGATCGTTTCTGCGCTCTCCCTGCTGAACCTTGATGCGATGATGGCGCGTTGCGCGAGCTATGAAGACCTGAGCCACATCGTTCGAGCAAGGTTCATCCATGCAAAGACCAGCCTCCGAGAGCTGTTCGTCCGGCTTGTTTTCGACATCCTGGTAGGGAACAACGACGATCACGTCAGGAACCACGCGGCTTTCTGGGACGGACGACGATATTCCCTGACACCGGCTTACGACATCTGTCCGCAAAACCGTACGAGGCGGGAGACCGGCCAGGCTATGTTGATCGTGGGCCAGGACCGGAGCAGCCGGTTATCGACCTGCGTGGTCGCCGCGGCCAACTTTTTACTCGATCGGGAAGAGGCGCGACTTCTGATCGCAGCTCAGATCGATTGTGCGCGCGAACATTGGTCAGGTGTGTGTGAAGAGGCGAGTTTGAGCGAGGCTGGACAACGCGCCCCATGGGGACGGCAATTCCTGAACCCATACGCATTCGAAGGATTTGACCAAGTCTGCTGAACGTCCTGATTCAACCGCCCGCCATGCGCGGCAGGAGTACGATTTCGTTGTCGGGTTCCAGGGGGTGGAGCAGGGCGTCGCGGTAGATCTGACCATCGACGGCGACCGACACCGCATTCTTTTTCAGCATGGGTTCGAGTTCCGGGCAGGCCTGCCCGAGGTGGCGCAACATCTCCATGATGTTGCGCCCCTCGATCTCGAACTTCTCACGGCCGCCGGCGCGACTGACCAACGATCCGCCGAGTTTGACCGTCAGCATCGCGCCTCCTCCTCAATGCGCCATCGTCTTGAGCGCCTGGAGCACACGTGGCGGTGACATGGGAAGTGTCGTGGCGCGCACGCCCATAGCGGCGGAAACCGCATTGGCCACCGCGGCTAGCGGCGGCACGATGGAGGTTTCACCGACGCCGCGCACACCATAGGGGTGTCCGGGGTTGGGCACTTCCACGATCACCGTGTCGATCATCGGCACGTCCGAGCAGACCGGAATGCGGTAGTCGAGGAAGCCGGGGTTCTGCAGGCGTCCGTCGTGGTCATAGATGTATTCCTCGTTCAGGACCCACCCGATGCCCTGGACCGCACCGCCCTGGAATTGGCCTTCGACATAGGCCGGATGCACGGCCTTGCCCGCGTCCTGTACGACGAGATAACGCAGGACCTTCATGGCGCCTGTTTCGGGGTCGCCCTCGACATCGACGACATGGGTGGCGAAACTGGGTCCGGCACCGTCCGCGTTGACCTCGTAATGACCGGCGATGGGACCGCCGGTGCTGTGCGCCTGTGCAGCCAGTTCCTTGATGGTGAGCGGTTTGAAGTTGCCGGCGTTACGGCCCGCGGGACGGGCTGCACCCTTCTCCCACTTCACCGCGTCGGGCGAGATGCCCCAGATTTGCGCGGCGCGTTCGCACAGCTTGTTGGCGCAGTCCTGCGCGGCCTTGATCGTGGCCAGTCCGCTGGCGAAGGTCACGCGGCTGCCGTCGGTGACGTCGTTGTAACCCAAGGACGAGGTGTCGGCGACGACAGCGCGGACGTCCTCGTAGGGGATACCCAGTTCCTCCGCGGCCATCAGGCACATGGATGCCCTGCTGCCGCCGATATCGGGCGTGCCCACCGCAAGGGTCAGCGTGCCGTCGATGTTGAGGTTGAGGTTGACACAGGTGTTGCCTGCGAAGTTGAACCAGAAGCCCGAAGCAACGCCGCGTCCCTGGTTCTTGCCGAGCTTCACTTTGTAGTTTTTGTGCTTCTTGGCGGCCTTCAGCGTCTCGACAAGACCGATGGGACCATAGGTCGGGCCATAGGAGGACTTCGTCCCCTCGACTCCCGCGTTTTTCAGGCGCAGGTCGATGGGATCCATGTCGAGCTTCTCGGCCAGTTCGCCCACGCACCCTTCGACCGCGAAAGCCGACATGGGGGCACCGGGCGCACGATAAGCGGCCTGCTTGGGCCGGTTGGTGATGACATCGTAGCCGACGATCTTCACGTGCGGCAGGTCGTAACAGGCAAAGGCCGTCATGGCGCCCATTTCGACCGGCGACCCGGGGAAGGCGCCGCCCTGGTACTTTAGCACCGCTTCGGCGGCGACGAACCGGCCGTCCTTCATGGCGCCGATCTTCACCTTGATGCTGGAACTGGCCGTGGGTCCGGTGGCGCGGAACACCTCGTCGCGGCTCATGACCGCCTTGACCGGACGGCCCGCCTTGCGCGAAAGCGCTAGGGCGACGGGTTCGATGAAAACCGTCGTCTTGCCGCCAAAACCGCCGCCGATTTCCGAGGCGGTGACACGCAGGCGGGAAACATCCATGCCCAAGAGACCGGCACAGACATCGCGCACCATGAAGTGACCCTGGGTACAGACCCACAGTTCGCCCGAACCATCGGATGCCACGTTTGCCAGGCAGGCGTGGGGCTCGATATAGCCCTGATGGGTCGCCTCGGTCGTGAACTCACGTTCGACCACGACATCGGTCTGCTTGAACGCCTTTTCGGGATTGCCGTGCCCGAAGTCGTAACGCGCGACGATGTTCGTTCCCTTCTGGCGGGTCTTCTTGGTCGTGAGTACCGACCGCGACGAAAGGTGTTCGGGCTCGGCGACCACGTTGTGGGCGCCGGGATTGACGAGCGGCGCGCCGGGCAGCATGGCCATGTCGACATCGGTCACGTGGGGCAGGACTTCGTAGTCGACCTTGATCAGTTTGAGCGCCTTCTTGGCGATGGACGCATCGATGGCTGCGACGGCGGCGACGGCGTGTCCGTCATAGAGCGCCTTGTCGCGCGCCATGACGTTCACGAGGATGTCGTAGTCGGCATCCTTGTGAACCTGCAGGTCCTTGGAGGTAATGACGGCCTTCACGCCCTTGAGCGCCTCGGCCTTGCTCGTGTCGATCGACTTGATCTTGGCGTGCGCATGCGGGCTGCGCAGGACGAGGCCCATCAGCATGCCCGGGGCCGTCATGTCGGCACCGAAGCGCGCGCGGCCCGTGACCTTGTCGAACCCGTCGGGTCGCAGGGGGCGGGTGCCGACCGACTTGAATTTGCGGTTGTGATCGGGGTTTTTTGAATCAAGCGGCATTGGACGCTCCCTTGCCTGAGGACTTCTTGGCGGTGGACTGCTTTTTGCGGGCGGGCTTCCTCATATCCTTTGCGGTGTCGAGCACGGCGCGCACGATCTTGTCGTAGCCGGTGCAGCGGCAAAGGTTTCCGGCCAGCCAGTAGCGGACTTCCGTTTCGCTGGGATTGGGATTGCGTTCGAGAAGGTCGCGCGCGGCAATCAGAAATCCCGGCGTGCAGATGCCGCACTGCAGGGCGGCATGTTCGAGGAACTTCTGCTGGAGCGGATGAAGGTTTTCGCCGTCGGCCATGCCTTCGATGGTCTCAATGCTGGAACCTTGCGCCTCCGCGCCCCAGACAAGGCAGGAACAGACGAGCCGCCCGTCCAGCATGACGCTGCATGCGCCGCAATCGCCGGTGCTGCAGCCTTCCTTGGTGCCCGACATGCCGAGCCGGTCGCGCAGAACGTCGAGCAGGCTCTCATCGGTGCGACAGACGAATTCGATCTCGTCGCCGTTGATGGTCGTGGTGACGTGGTTGTTGCTCATGGATCAGCCCTTCCTAGCTCTTTCGTAGGCAATGGTGGCCGCCCTGCGCGCCAGAACGCCGGCGACTTCGGTGCGGAACTCCACAGTGCCGCGTTTGTCGTCGATGGGTTTGGCGGCAGCCGATGCCGCTTCGGCCAAGCGCTTCTGGGCGAAGGGTTCGAGCTTGCTGCCGATGATCGCTTCGGCCGCCTCGTCAACCACCAGTGCGCGAATGGCGACCGCACCCAGCGAAACGCGCGCCTTGGTGACCACACCCTTGGGACTGACGGTCAGGCACACGCCGGCACCCACAACCGCGATGTCCATCTCGGTCCTGGGAATGAAGCGCAGATAGGCGCTGCTCGTGCGCGGCGACGCCTTGGGCAGGAAAACGGAGGTGACGAACTCGCCCTTCTTCAGGCTGGTCTTGCCGGGCGCCAAGCCAACGTCTTCGACCGGCACGTCGCGCGTGCTCTTGGGTCCGTGGATGCGCGCGGTGGCACCTGCCGCGATGAGCGCCGGCACGCTGTCGGCGGCGGGCGAGGCGTTACAGAGATTGCCCACCATGGTGGCGCGGCTTTGGATCTGCGTCGAACCGATCAGCTCCACGGCTTCCACGACGCCGGGCCACATCTTCGCGATCTTGGCATGCTCGCCTAGTTCCGCACCCGTGACGGCCGCGCCGATCCGGTAGCCGCTCTTCTCGGCGGTGATGTCGCGCATGCCGGGAATGTTCTTGATGTCGATGACGACGTCGGGCTCAATGCCTCCTGATCGCATCTGCACCATCAGGTCGGTGCCGCCCGCGAGGATCCGCGATTGCCCTCTTGCTTTCGAGAGGAGTCCGACCGCGGCCTTGATCGTGTCTGGAGCTTCATAACGCATGGTGATCGCTTCCCTTTGTGTTCTTGCCACAGGATAAACAGGGATCGCTCCGCGCGGCAATTCTTGCGGACGCCGCCGCAAGAATTTCACTCCATGGAAGCCAGCCCTGCCATCATCTTGCGTTCGGTATCGCTGGTTCTCTTCCAGACCATCGCCTTCCAGTCGTCGGCGTCGGGATAGAAACAACGGCGTATCTCGGCCTTGATCGCTCGGCCTTCGTCCGAGTCGAGATCGCCGTGGTTGTGAAGCCAGCAATCGGCACGCAAGGAGTGCAAAACTTGGTCGACGGGCGAGGTTCCGAATTCCGGCGTGACCATCGAAAGCGTGGCGTGGTTTGCCGCGCGCGCGACACACTGGCTGTTGACGCCCGTGAGCGGCGCCGAGGCCGAACTGCCATCGTCGGTGTTGGTGACATCATCCTTGCCCAGCCAATCGACGAGCCGTGCGTGACCGGGATCGTCGAGCAGATGATCGGAAATGAGCTCGCCATAGCCGTAGGGACCCAGTCCGGTGTGATAGTCGATCAGCGCGACGTGGCGCGCTCCCGCAGCGTGTTTCGCCACAATGTCGAACAGGGTTTTGGCGGACCACGTCTTCGCGTTGCCGCCGAAGAACACGCCTTCCACATGGCTGTACTGCCCTCCGGAAATGGCGCCCTGCAAGGCCATGGCGCCGTGTTCGTGTGCGTAGGCTTCCAGCCTGACATTGGCCGCGGCCTGCGCTTCGGGCGTCCATTCCCGCGGGCAGATAGCATCTTGGAGGGCCTCGTAACCTGCGTTCACCGGATAGGGCCGGCTGTGATCGAGATGGTTCCGGTTGAGGTCGACGTTCTCCTGAGTGACACGGCGCAGCCAAGAAAACCCGTAAGGGTTGATGGCATGGATCAGCACCACCGCCATGCCGCCGGGAAGACTGTCATAGAGCCCGGACCGCAGCGCGCCGACCTGTGCGCCCGAACCGCAGAAGCCTTCCACGCCATGGGTCGCTGACATGGTGAAGAGCACATACCGGGCCTCGTCGGGTCCGATGCGTACGACATCGGTGGCGAGTTTCTCGCCCTGGCTACCCCGCTCGGGATGGACGTGATGTTCGACCGGGAGGTCGAGCGATGCGCAGGTCTCAAGAAACTTCGTGTGCGCTTGCGCGTATGCAGAAGAGAAGAAGCCGGAAACGTTCATGGCGAATTCCCCGAAAGCGTCAGATCCTATCAGGCGTCGCGCTCTCTTCTACCAGTATCCGAATGATCCGTGTGCATCGCGGTTGGAACGAGTTCAGTCAGACCGTCTGGTGTCGGGCTCTGGAGCCGCGTTCGATAGCGGCGGCGGTGAGGCGGTCGATGTTGATGCGCCAGCGGATTTGCTGCAGCACGGTCATCTCGTCCTCATCGCTCAGGAGTGCACTGCAGGTCTGGGCGACGTTGGGCAGCTCTTCTTCCTGGAACCCTTCGAAGGCGGGCAGGTGGCGCACGATGTCGCCGGTCGCCTTGAGTTCCTTGTCGTCCATGCTGCCATCGGCGGCCGAAACGAGAACCATGGTGTAGATCAGCGCGGCATGAGGGTAGAGCTTGGTCATAATATTCCCGCCTATTCGGGATGCCGCAGCCTGAGGGCCAACCGGCTGTCTAAGGATTCCGTTGATGACGCTAGGGAAACGCCCCGTTGGCAAGGAAGTAGGAACGCCGCCCGCCTTTGTCGAGGGCCACAAGTGTTCAGGTGTTCAAGTGTCCCCGGATTTCCTCGACTGCTTGGGCCAATCCCATGCGTCTGGCTTCCAGGCCCTCCGGAAATGCCGAGAGCAGACGCGAGGGCAACGCGCGGTCCAGCATGACAAAGACGCCCCGGTCGTCGGCGCGTCGCACCAGGCGGCCGAAGGCCTGTCGCAGACGCAGGCGCGTGATGAGGTCGTCCCAGGCGTTGCCGCCGAAGGCCTCCCGGCGTGCCTTGTGCTGGATGTCGGGGCGCGGCCAGGGCACCCGATCGAAGACGATGAGGCGCAGGGAGCGGCCGGGCACGTCGACGCCGTCGCGCACTGCGTCGGTTCCCAGAAGACAGGCGTCTTCCTCGGCGCGGAAAATGTCGACCAGGGTGCCGGTATCCATGGCATCGACATGCTGCGCATAAAGAGGAAGGCTGGCGTGTTCCAGCGCCTCGGCGATGCGCCCATGGGTATCGCGCAGCCGGGCGATGGCCGTGAAGAGCCCCAGCGCGCCGCCCTTGGAAGCGAGAAACAGCTCACGAAAGGCATAAGCCACCTGGGCCTGATCGTTGCGCCCGATATCGTTGATGACAAGCAGCCTGGTCTGTTCGGCATAATCAAACGGCGAGGCCACGGCGGTTTCGAGCGGCGGATTGGGCAGATGACGCAGGCCCGTGCGCAAGGCAGCCGCCTGCCAGCCATCCCGCGAACCGGCATCGGCATCGCCGGGCGGAAACGGCATGGCGTCGCGCAGGGTGGCCGAGGTGACGACAAGACCGTGCGCCTTGGCCGCCACGTTTGCGGCGAAAGGAAGGCCGGGATCGGTCCAGTGGCGGTGCATGCCGACGTCGATCTCACGCCCGGCAAAGCGGTCGAGCGCGAACCAGTCGATGAATTCGTCGGGTGTTTCGTGTTGGAGTTCGCCCAGCATGCACCGCCAGGCACGCACGATCATGAGACCACGGCGTTCCAGGCCGCGAACCATCGCGTCGATACGCAGGCGCGTGGCGGTATCGAACTCGTCCGCGCGGCGGTCCAGTTCATCGGCGAGATGCTTGGCAAGGGCGGCAAGAGGACGCTCAAGGTCTCCCAAGGCATCCTGGAGCAGGCTTGCGGCGTCCGCAATGCCGTCGATCAGAGGGTCGACAGGACATTCCAGGCCGTAGCCGCTGCCGCTGTCGTTGGTGCGTGCTAGAACCTGTTGGCGCACGAGCGAAAGGAACCGTTCTGCAGGGCCGCGCGGTTTCTCGTCGGTGAGGCGCTGACGCCAGCCTTCGCCGGGCAGGATACGTGCACTCCGCTGGACCTGCTCGAGCGGCTCCTCGCCGCCTTCGCCGATGAGGTCGCCGACCCGGCGTGCGAGACCGCGGGCGCGGGACCGTCTGCCCTCCGCGCCGAGCAGCCAGCGGCGCAGATCCTGACCCTCGCGGCTGGTGAGTTCGGCGGAGAACACGCTGTCGGCGGCATCGAAGAGGTGATGGCCCTCATCGAAGATGTAGCGCGTGGGCATGTTGGGATCGTCGTCGCCGGCCATCGACGCCTGAATGAGCACCAGAGCGTGGTTGGCGACCACGAGATCGGCCTGGCGCGCGCGGCGGATGGACCGTTCGATGAAACACTTCTGATAGTGCGGACAGGCGGAATAGACGCACTCTCCACGCTGGTCCGCCAGGCCAAGGGTGCGGGCGGCGCCCAGCAGTTCGACGAGCCAGCCGGGAAAGTCGCCGCCGGTCATGTCGCCGTCGCGGGTCGCCTGGGCCCAGCGTGCGACGAGGCCCAGGGGGATCGCTTCGTTGGGCCGTACGGTGGTGACGTTGCTCGCTTCGGCCAGATTGAGGAGGCAGAGATAGTTCTCCCGTCCCTTGCGCACGACGACACGGCGGCGTTTCTGTGCGGCATCGGGGAACAGGCGGCCGAGTTCCTGATCGACCTGGCGCTGCAGGTTGCGCGTGTAGGTGCTGATCCAGACCGTGCCCTTGTTTTTTTCGGCCCAAACACTGGATGGCGCGATATAGCCCAGCGTCTTGCCGACACCGGTTCCAGCTTCGGCAATGACGGCCTCGGGCTCGCCGATGCGCTGGCGCGGAGCAAAGCCGAACGAGAGCGCGGTGGCGTATTCGGCCTGCTGGGGCCGTTGTTCGGCATGGTCTCCCAGCAGTTGGGTGAGGCGCTGCTGGGTTTCGTCCCGGCTGACCGGATCATGGCCGGCAGGCGGGCGGGACCCCGACTCGGTCCATTCCTCAAGATGGGACCAGACGTTCAGGGACGGGTGCACCGCGGAATCGAGCGCAAGGGCATCGGCGACATCGCCGCCCCAGATCCAGCCGCCCTGCATCATGGCCGCGGCGATCCGCCCGGCGCGCTTGCGGTTCTGAGGCTCGAGCATGGCGAGACGCTTGAGCAGCAGGCGGGCTGATGCGCGCAGCGTCATGGCCTGGTCGGCCAGATCGTGGGGGTCGGCGATCTCGAGATGCTGGGCAAGGCCGCGCGGCGTGGGCACGACGAACTGTGCGGGCAGGGTGAAAGCAACCAGTTCGAGAATATCGAAGGCAGGCGCGCCGTGGGTGCCCGTGCGCCGGCGCATGGCCGCGTCATGGCAGATCAGCGGGGCGTGGCCCGCTTCCCAGCGTGCGCGTGCTTCCGTGCGGTCGATCTCCTCGATCTCGCCGTCGGGGTGCAGCCAGACCGCACCTGCCGCGCCGGCCACGAGGGTCGGAGCGGTGATCCATCCGCCGGCGGCATCGAGAGACAGGGTCATGGCTCTCAACTATCGCGTGTCGGAGCGGAACTAAAGCGTGGATTCGTTCGCGCGTTCACGATTTTTCCGTCAGTTCCACCTGGCGAAGAAAACGTCTAGGTTCCGCGCGCGTTGACAACCCCTTACCGGAGCTTTGACCGTAATGTCGCTCAAGGAGACTGCCCAGAACAGCAAGGCGTGGCCCTTTGAAGAGGCGCGCAAGCTGGTCAAACGTCTGGGCGGACGCTATCCGGAAAAGGGTTATGTGCTGTTCGAGACCGGTTACGGTCCATCGGGCCTGCCACATATCGGCACGTTCGGAGAGGTGGCGAGGACCAGCATGGTGCGCCATGCCTTCTCGCTGCTTTCGGATGTGCCGACCCGGCTGTTCGCGTTTTCCGACGATGTGGACGGACTGCGCAAGGTGCCTGACAACGTTCCGAGCAAGGAGGCAATGGCCGGGGAACTCGGCCTGCCGCTGACCAAGGTCTCCAACCCGTTCGATACCGACTACGCGAGCTTCGGCGAACACAACAATGCCATGCTGCGCAAGTTTCTCGATCGCTTCGGCTTTGAGTACGAGTTCGTCAGTTCGACGGAGATGTATACCAGCGGAAAGTTCGACAAGGCGTTGTTGCGGGTACTGGAGCGGTTCGATGCTGTCATGGACATCATGCTGCCCAGCCTGCGCGAGGAGCGCCGCCAGACCTATTCGCCGTTCCTGCCGGTCTCGCCCAAGAGCGGTCGCGTGCTGCTGGTGCCCACGCTGGAACGCAACGTGGAAGCAGGCACGATCGTCTTCGAGGACGAGGGCGGTTCGAAGGCCGAGGTGCCTGTGACCGGCGGCCACTGCAAGCTCAACTGGAAGCCCGACTGGGGCATGCGCTGGTATGCGCTGGGTGTCGATTACGAAATGGCCGGCAAGGACCTGATCGATTCCGTGCGTCTGTCGGGGCAAATCTGCCGCACCCTGGGGGGGCAGGCTCCCGAAGGGTTCAACTACGAACTGTTTTTGGACGAGAACGGCGAGAAGATATCGAAGTCGCGCGGCAACGGACTCACCATTGACGAATGGCTGCGCTACGGCACCGAGGAAAGCCTGACACTCTACATGTACCAGAAGCCGCGCACGGCAAAGCGGCTGTTCTTCGATGTCATCCCCCGGCATGTCGACGAATACGCGCAGCATCTGGCGGCCTATAGCGGCCAGGACGACAAGCGCATCGACAATCCGGTGTGGCACCTGCACGCGGACAATCCGCCGGTGGAAGACCAGAAGCTGAGCTACGGCATGCTGCTCAATCTCGCCAGTGTGTGTAATGCGGAAGAGAAGTCCGTGCTCTGGGGTTTCATCAGCCGTTACCTGCCCGGCGCGACACCGGAGACCGAGCCGCTGCTCGACCGGCTGTCGGAACTGGCGGTGAACTATTACCAGGACTTCGTGAAGCCGGAGAAGCAGTACCGGGCGCCGAGCGGGCAGGAACGCATGGCCTTCGAGGATCTGATCGGGCGCTTCGAGGCGCTGCCCGCTGATGCTGACGGCGAAGGGTTCCAGACGGAAGTTTATGCCGTGGGCAAGGAACACGGCTTCGAGCCGCTGCGTGCCTGGTTCCAGGCGCTTTACGAAGTGCTGCTGGGCCAGAGCGCGGGTCCGCGTTTCGGAAGTTTCGTGGCGCTTTACGGGCGCGATGAATCCATAGCGCTGATGCGCGAGAAACTGGCGGAGGCTGCCGCCTGACCATGGCCGGAGAACTCGACGGCAAGGTCGCGCTTGTGACCGGTGCGGCCGGCGGAATCGGGCGGGCGACGGCTCTGATGTTCGCAGCCATGGGCGCCGACATGATTCTGCTGGACCTCAAGGCGGATGCGATCAGGGAAGCCGAAGGCGCCATCGAGAAGGGCGAGAGGTGCGTTCACGCCATCACGACCGACATCCGCGAGCGCGATGCCGTGAAGGCCGCCATCGGCGAGGTCGAGACCGCGCTGGGCGGCGTCAGTATTCTGGTGAACAACGCTGGCGTCGGTCTTGGCGGACCCGGAGAATTTGAGAACATCGAGGATGCCGATCTCGACTGGATGTTCGCCGTCACGCAGGCCGTGGTGCGGGCATGAAGGAGTGGGGCTGGGGACGCATCCTCAACGCCGCCTCGAACCGCGGCCAGGTTGGTTTCACAGACGGTAGCCACTATTCGGGCGCCAAGGACGTGCTGCTCGCCATGGCGAAACCCTGGTCCAAGAAACTCGCCCCTTGGCACAGCCAGGTAAACGCCATCGCGTCCGATGTCGTGCGGCACGCCGATGACCGAAGTTCACGGCATGGACGCCATCGTGGAAGAAGCAGGATGGAACCTGATGAACCGCTGGGCCGAACCCGAAGAAATCGCCGCCACGGTCGCGTTCCTGGTGAGCGGCGCGGGCGCTTGTTATACCGGCCAGTTCCTCTGCCTCGACGGCGGCGACCCGATCGTAGGGATTTGAGCGTCCAACAAGAACTTGTCATACCGCCGTCAATCACCGGCGTATGTCCGGGGATGAGTGCATTGTGCCCGGCGAGGTTGAGAACGTCGGGCAGCGTGCTCATGACTCCTCGGGAAGGGCGTGCCAGTCCGAGAGGGAGATCGCGCGGCCTGGATAGGCCGGGTTGGAGAACGGCCAGTCGCGAGTGATCCACCCCCGGACGGCCCCATAAAGGTCGTCATCAAGACCACTATCGAGTTCGTCGGCACGAACCCACAGGGTGACCTTCGCATCGTGATCGTGCTTGCGCGTAGGGTTGATGTACATGCAGCCCAGACAGCGACTCTCGTCGGGCGACATCGTGGTGTAGGCGAACGAATAACCCATGGTGAATTCGCGCTGGTGCCAGGCAAGGTCGATCAGGTTCTCTTCGAGTGTGAGGCCCTCGGGCCAGACCCCGTCCGACTCGGCGCTGTAGGTGCGCTGGAGGTGGTCGACGCTGGTCATGATCGCGTCGTAGTCCTTGATCAGGTCATGGATGGTCAGCATGCGCAGTCGGAATCGAGAATGCTCAAGACCGTCGGGCACGGCGAAATCATCCGGGACAAGGCGTTTGCGGTCGTGCATGGGCATCAGATCTCCAGATCTGGCCGGTTGGGCGGCAGGACGACGGTTTCGGCGCCGAGGAAGTGGCGCAGGCGTTCAAGCTCCGAGGCAAGCGCGGCGGTGCGCCCCTTCGAGAGACGGACCTTGGGCTCCCACCAGAGATTGTTCATGGTGAGCTCTCCACGGTCACGGTGAAATTTCATGCAGGCTCGCCCAGCCATGCGGCCACCTTCCAGCAGCGGCAGGACGTAGTAGCCGTAACGCCGTTTGGGAGCGGGCACGAACGCCTCGAACCGATAGTCGAAGTTGAACAGGCGCTGGGCGCGGTTGCGGTCGCGCAGGACGGGATCGAAGGGGCTGAGAAACCGCAACCGGTGCGGTGGTTCAGGGACGTCTGCGAGGATGTCCTCGATGTGACTCCAGGCGACGGCGGCGCGCGGCTTGCTGCCATCGGACGTTTCGACCGTAACCGGCTGGAGTCGGTGGCCGTTGGCCTCGACCCAGCCTTTTACATCGGTCGGCGTGATGGCTGCCCAATAGGCCGCCAATTCGCCCGGGGTAGCCATGCCGAGACGATCAAGCGCCGTGGAGCAGGCCCATTCGACATGATCCTCATGGCTTGGAGAATCGCGGCGGTGGCAATCGGGCACGACGCGTTCGGTGAGGTCGTAGACTTTCTGGAAGTTGTCCCGGCGCACGACCGAGAGTTCGCCCGCCCACCACAGGTATTCCAGCGCGGCCTTGGTTGGCCCCCAGCCCCACCAAGGGCCGGTACGCTTGTCGTCACCGCCGAGATTGCGCGACATGGTCGGTCCGTTGGCGCGCACATGATCACGCACCTGCGCGATGACTTCGTGCGGATTGCCGCCGATGCGTTCGGCGAACCAACTCTTATCCGTCACCCGGTCGGTCATGCGCCTGAAACGGTGGTTCCAGTGCGGAAACCACTGGATGGGAATAATGGAAGAATCGTGCGTCCAGTGCTCGAAGAGGCGGCGGTCCTTTTCGAGCAGATGGGCGAGGTCGCGCCTGCGGTAGGTCTGGTTACGCGAGAAAAGGGTCAAATGGTGGGCGCGATCGACGGTGACGATGCTGTCGAGCTGCACGAACCCCATGCGTTCGATCACGTCGTAGAGTTCGTCCTTGCGCATGCGCCGCCGCGGGTTGTCGGCCAGCCCCTGGAGATGGAGGAAGAGACGACGGGCGCTGGTGTTGTCGATGGGAAGAACGGTCATCGTGACGTTACCTTAGCCATAGAACGAGCCCGGGTCAGTCCGGCATTGCAGGATCGGTGTGGACACCCGTGCGCGGCTGTTCTCTGCCAATCCCGATAAAGGTGTGATTGCCATCACCGTCGGGTTCCAAAGCATGCGACGACCAGAAGCCACGCTACCAAGTGCAGGAGTTCGCTGCTGGGAACCTGAATCATGACGAGCGTAACGAGACGAACTTTCATGCCGCTGTTGGGTGCCAGCATTGCCGTGCCGGGCCGTAGCCGAGGAGGCCATCGGGCAGGTTGTGCGGGTGCAGAATTACGCTGTCGCAACGGCCGGTCTGGATGACCGGATTCTGCAGGCCAGCGATCCGGTCTATCAAAACGACCGGGTGTTCACCGGGCCCAACGCGCGCCTGGAACTTATACTTTTGTCGACGAGACAAGCCTGACTCTGGGTGCGGACGTCGCCATTGACCTTGAGACGTTTGTCTTCGATGGGTGCGGCGGTGAAACGAGCCTGGACATGCTGGCGGGCGCGTTCACCATGACAACGGGACTGATCAGGACGAACGATCCCCAAAATGTCATGGCCAGAACACCCGTGTCGACCAGTGGCATCCGTGGCACCATGTTCTGGGGCGGACTGATCGATACGGAGCAGTATGGCGTCCTGATCCTGGACCGCGCGGTCATTGTGACGACGTCCGTCGGCTGGTCACGCTGGATGACGCGGGCGAAGGTGCCAAGATCAATACCGCGACCGGTCTGCCCAGTACGCCCAACACTAGGGGCGATGATTTGGTCGCCCAAGCGGTGGCGACCATCACCTTTGCGGGCGACTGATTTCAGGCGCATCGTCGTGTGGACTTCCATTCCAAGAGCGTATGTCCAGGTCACGATTTCCGAGGCGGATTTCAATTCGTGCCTTTCGCGTGGTGTGAGCGGTCGTCCCATAGCCGTCAGGGAGTTCATGCGCCCTGTGACGTTGCGTGTCGACGTCTCGGGGATACGGCATGCACCTCATGGAGCGACCGTCGGCTGGGCACCAGGTTGAACCTTGATCACCGCAACGACCAGATGGGCGTTCGCGATGTCGCTTGCCGCAAACTCGAGTTCGCGGGCGGAATTGAATTGTTGCGCCGTAAGCTGGTTGGCCGTGCCGCGCAGCATGCGCTTGATGTAGGCCTTCGCCATTCTGAAGTTCGATCACGATGTCATCGCCGATCCGGAGCGGAATGACGGGGTTCACATAGGGAAGATCCCTGTGCCGTAGGACTGGCTCCTGGCTGTCCGAGTTCATGTAGAAGAGTATAGGTCGAGCGCACCCCGGACAGGAGATGCAGGCGCGGCACGTAGGAATCGACAAGGTCGTTGTCGAAAAACATGCTATTCCTGTCCGCCGTGCGCATGGCCCATGACCAGGACATCCGACGGACCGGGCGGAGGCGGTGCGTTGGCCGCGCCGACCTTGCGAGTCGGGGGAGCGGGGTCGAGGCGCCGTCCGGTGACCTTCGCCAGGCGCGAAAGCGTGTGCGTGCTGAGCACATGGTGCGCCGAGGTGTCGTTCAGGAAACGGTTCAGCGTCGAGGGTGAAAGGCCCGCTCACCGGGCAAGCTCGGTCGGCGGCAGGCCGGTTTTCATGACCAACCTGTGCATCGCGCTCGGCCTGCATTGCGCCCTGCGGCGCCCTCAAACCCTTCGATCACGTTTCCATGTTTCCTCGCGCGCATTTTTTCACTTGCTAACACCACGATCTCATCCTATTCAGTATGTAAGAACATTACAAGAACAATTGGAAGTCACCATGACTAGGAAGGGGCACGACGCCATGCTTGACGAAGCGGACAACACGGAGGCCCTCATCCGCATGTCGAATGCGGGCCGCGAGCTCGCGCAAGGTGGCCGTCGAGTGCACCCGCCGAGGTCAGGTAACCGCTTTGTTGTTCTAGGCATGGCCTAGCGCGGAGATCGCGAAGGTCGTGCAATGACCTGAATTATTACAAGAAACAGATATCAACGAAGGCGCATGGCGCGTGAATCATATTCAGACGAACTTCACCGCGGGTGAACTCTCGCCTAGGCTGGAGGGCAGGGTCGATTTCGCGAAATACTTCAACTGGGTCGCACGGCTGAAGAACATGACGGTGATGCCCCATGGCGGCGCGGCCAAACGCACGGGCTTCCGTTATGTCGCCGATGCCGTGTCGGCCTCTACGGCGAGCCGGCTGATCCCCTTCGAGTTCTCCGTGATCCAGGCCTATGTCATCGAGTTGGGCGATCAGACTACGCGCTTCTTCAAGGACGGCGGCATCATCGTGGACGGCGGTTCCTCCCCGGTGTCCGTTGCTTCGCCCTTCACGGCCGGTGACGTCTTCGCGGTGCAGACGGCCGATTTGCTCTATCTGGTCCACCCCGATCATCCGCCCTAGAAGCTCTCGCACACGAGCCATGTTGACTGGACGTTGGAACCGGTCGTGTTCCGCGACGGCCCCTATCTCGACACCAATGTCACGGCGACGACGTTGAGCCTGAGCGCGATGACCGGGTCGATCACGATCAATGCAAGCGGGACCGCAGGCATCAACGGCGGGCAGGGATTTCTTGTCGGCCGGCTGGTCTCGGTGCAACGTGGCGGCACTTGGGGTTGGGCGCGGATCACGGACGTCAACTCCACAACGCAGGTGTTGGCGGGCATGGGTGGCAATTTCGGCGGCACCGGTGCGGTGAGCACATGGCGGCTGGGCTTGTGGTCGGACACTACGGGATGGCCTGCGACGGTGACGTTCTATGAACAGCGGCTGATCTTTGCCGGCGGGTGCGACCATCCCCAGCGCATCGACGGGTAGGCGATTTCGAGGTCTTCACGCCCGGTACGAAGGACGACGACGCTTTCGCGGCCGATCAGGTGAACGCGATCCAGTGGCTCAACGCGGGCCAGAGCCTGCTGATCGGCACGGTCGGCGGTGAATGGCAGATACGCAGTTCCAGCACCGATGCCCCGATCACGCCGCGCAACGTGCAGGTCAAACGCCAGACGACCTATGGCAGCGCGGCGATCGCGCCTCAGCGGGTGGGCAACGCCGTGTTGTTCCTGCAGCGCGCGGGACGCAAGATTCGCGAGTTGACCTTCAGTTTCGAGGCGGACGGTTTCGTCGTGCCCGATCTGACTTTGCTCGCCGAACACCTAACCGGTAGCGGCATCACCGACATGACCTGGCAGCAGAAACCCCACGGCGTGTTGTGGTGCGTGCGCGCCGATAGCGTGCTGCTCGCCATGACCTACGACCGGTTACAGGATGTCGTCGCCTGGTTAGCTGATATGGCCGAGCGCTGGGACTGCGCAGTAGTAGCTGTAAGGCATCTTAACAAGAAATCAGGAGGTAAGGCCTCTTACCGAGGACTAGGCTCTATAGACTTCTTAGCTGCAGCACGATCAGTTATCATGGTAGGTACCCACCCCTTTATAGGTGCAGGTAATCGTAAGGTGCTCGTACAAATCAAGAATAACCTCATCGAGCGCAAGGGACTGATACTAGGCTATACGTTAGAGGGCGGATCACTGCGCTGGGAGGGTGTACAGGATGTCTCAGTCGAAGATGTACTGAAGTACGACCCGGCCGAGCGCAGGCGCGAGACAGGCGAGTGTGTCACCTGGCTGCGCTCGGCACTGGAGGAAGGAACTGTGGAGAATTTGCAGGAAGCGATTACAGCAGGCGAGACACGAGGCTGGGACAGCACTGTAGTGCGCACCGCCTGGAAGTGGAAGAGTTAGTGTTGTAAGATAAGTGCTACCACTAGAAATACAATAATGACTAGCAGTTAGATTCACTGGATCTTAGCATTGTGATATTCCTTAGAAGATTAGTATTAGTATTACAACTATAACAATGAAGATAACACAGCCTTCAAGAAAGCTGATGTGATAGAAGTCTTCCTCAGAACCAGGGCACATTGTGCCAGTGATTGCCTCCTTACAAGACTAGTATTAGGCATACGATGATGACTAGAAGGCAGCCAGCCACTATCGGCTGATCGTAGCTGGCAAACCCCGACTCAACAAGTTCCTGTACGGCTGGCTGAACCGCGCTTGTTCCTGAAAGGAGAAAACAATGGAACGCATCAAATCCTGATGGCGCGGTCTTTCCGCAAGATGGCGTGACCGCGCGATGAATCTGGCGATGTTCACGGTGGCTTTCCTCGCCACGGTGGCGGTGGTCGAGGTGCTGGTATTGATCCCGCCCTGCTGCCCCTGCCGGGAATCGTGTTCGACAAGGTCCTGCCGCGCGTGGTCAACGACAAGGATTAGGTCAACGCGATCAAGGCAGAGGTGACCTCCGCCCTGATCGCGCAGGAAGGGCAACTGCGTCAGGCCGCGGTCGACATCGTCAAGACCGCACTGTGACATTCCTGACTACAGCGCAACTGGCGGCCGCTGCTGATGCTGATGATCGTAGCGATCATCGCCAACAATTACCTGCTGGCACCCTATGTCCAGGCATTGTTCGGCGTGGGCATTGCGCTCGAGCTTCCCGAACGGCTCTGGGACCCGATGATGGTCGGCGTCGGCGGCTATGTCGTGGGCCGTTCGGTCGAACGCGGCATCAATCTCTGGCGCAGGGATGAGACCTGATATCAAGGGCCCTTAAGGCTCTCTCAATCGCCGGGCGGGATGCATCCGCATACCTTGGCTCACGCCGTATTAGGTGGCGGGACCGCAGTCGCAGCCCTCCAACGGCCGTTGAGGCTTCCTCATCGACCGTTGATATGATTCCCTATTCGGAATTGGGGTCCTTGCTGTCGGAAGATATCGCGGACTTGCGGCCGGACTCTTCCTCCAGCGCAACATCGCCGCTGATCCGCCCGCCCCGGTCGACCTTGAGTTCGCCGTAGCGGATTGAGCCTGCAAGATCGCCATCGCCGCACACGGTGAGGCATTCGCGGACGTGAAGTGTGCCCTTGAAATGGCCGCGGACTTCAGCGTTCGCGACTTGGGCATCGCCCTTCACCGATCCGCCTGCATCGATGCGCATGGTCGCGGCGCGGATGGAGGCTTCGACCTCACCTTCCACGATGACGTCGCCCTGTGCGTCGATCTCGCCTTTCAGGCGGGTGCCGCGCCCGATGACGAAGTCCGTTGGCCCCTCATCGGGTGAGGAAGCCGTGGACTGAAGCGACGAGGTTGATCGGCCGGTATCGGGGGTCGGATAGCGGTCTAGGATCGACTGATTGGGTGTCGCGGCCGGTGCTTTGGCCGGCGATGCGTCCGATGTTTCCTGTTTGCGAAGATTGAGCATGATGAGTGTCCTTGGCTGGTTCCTGTTGCACGAGATAGCGACAAGGTCCGCTAGGGCTACGCGGAGCGAGAACAAGCAAGGTCACCAAGCCGGCCTGCGTAGCAACCTGAGCCGTTCCCAAGACGGTTTCTGGAGTTGCCTGCCGATTGTGAGCTTGCCCGTGCACGGTCGTTCCCTTGGTGAGACACCATGCGTTGCGAGCGGAGTGGATCGCGCCGCGATGATGCCTGTCCCTGCGGCCTTTGCCGTTGAAAACCACCTAAGACCGCGAAAGGGGCGTGATCGGGGTGAGGATGTGGCGATTCTGTGGCGGTCGAGACGTCAGGGTGCGGGATTGCCAGTCGACTCCGGAAGCGATGGTTCCGGCTTGGGATCGGGTTTGGCTTTCCAGAGGTGAATGAAGCCCACGGAAGCCAGCACGATAGCACCCCCGATCAGGACATAGGGCGTCAGGTGTTCGCCCAGAAAGATGACGCTACCGATAATGCTGGTCACGGGGACGAGAAGGATGAAGGGGATAACCTGGTTCATCCGGTAGATGCCGACCAAGCGGAACCAGAGCGCATAGCCGGTCGCCGTCATGACCAACGACAGATAGGCAACGGCGACCCAGCCCTGCCAGCTGGCTGTCTGCACCGCATTCCATTGGCCATCCTCCACCACCAGAGAGGCGATCATAAGCTGGGGACCTGCGAATGCCGAGAACCAAGCGATGAGGCGCAGGCCGCCAACCTGTCCGATGGACTTGATGAGGATCTGGCCACCCGCCCAGATGATGCCGCCCACGATGACAAGCAGGAAGGGTATGGGGTTGTCCTGAATGCGCGGTTCGCCGGCAATAAGCGCCACACCGAGAATGGCAAATGCCATGGCGACCCATTGCTGCCAGGCAAGTCTGTCCCTGAAGAAAATGCCCGCGAAAAGCGAAACAAAGACGACCTCCAACTGGACAATGAGAACCGCGGTCGATGCATCCATGCCGTTGAGACCGGTGAACTGCAGGCTGTAGGCAAACATGCCGCCGACCATGGCGGCGAGAAACAGACGGCCTGCCCGATCCCACATGGGCCTGACGAACCAGATCAGAATCAGCGCTGCGATAGAAAAACGCATGCCCATGAGAAAGATGGGCGGGAACTGGTCGAAGGTGCCTTTCGCCACCGTGAATCCGGCACCCCAGATCATGGGAACGGCAATAACGACAAGAAGATCGAGTGGCTTCATGGAAGGCGGCGTCCCAGGGAACGGCCATTGGTGACGTGCCCCATCGACTCTGGCAAGCCCAAAGCGGGCCTTGCGCGTGAACGGTCCCGGCGGCATCGTCGGGTCATGCAGATGTTGACTACCATCCGCGGACTGATGAGCGACGATGCGCTTCACGAACGGTTGCATGCGCTGGGCCATGCTGGCGCGGTGGAAACGATCCGGTTGGAGCGTAAGGATATGCAACGTCATCGGCTGCGTGTCGAGACGGACAAAGGCACTTTGTGCGCGATTGCTTTGCCTCGCGACCGCGCTCTTGAGGATGGGGCTGTACTGCATCTTGGGGAGGAACGCGCGATTGTCGTGCGCGCGATGGAAGAACGCTGGTTGGTCCTAGAACCGCGCGATGCGGCGGTCGCCCTGCAACTTGGCTACCACGCGGGCAACCTCCACTGGCGTGTGCAGTTTCGCGGCGGACGTATCGCGATTGCGCTCGAAGGACCGGAACAGGCCTATCTCGACCGGCTAAAAGTGTTTCTGGACGACGGAAGGGCGCGACTTTTCGATGGCTGATGCGGGCAGCCTGCTTCGAAGCCTGCAGATGGGCGACAGCAGCTTTCCCTCGGGCGGCTTCGCGTTCTCGTGGGGTCTGGAAACTTTGAAAGCCGATGGATTGGTGACGAACGGAGAGGGTGTGGAGGCCTTTGCGCGCAGCCAGTTGCGCTGGCGCTGGGCAACCTCCGACCGGTACTTCCTTCGCTGTGCGGCACCCGCCGGGGAGATCGAGGCGCTTGCCGCCCTGGACCGGGAGGTCGAGTCCATGACACTGGCACGGGAGCTTCGCGACGGTTCACGCAGGGCCGGACGCTCGTTGCTTCGTGCGCATCAGACGATGGCGACACCGAGGGTCGAGGCCTACCGTAGCGCCATTGCCGAAGGAACGGCGTTGGGGCACCTGCCCGTTGCCCAAGGCGTGGCGTGGAGTGGCGCAGGCATGGAGACCGTGGAGCTTGAAGCGGTCTCTGCTTACGTTCTTGGAGCGGGCATCGCGCAGGCCGCCATTCGGCTGGCGCTGTTTGGACCCCTGGAAGCCCAGACCATGTTGTACAGCCTGAGAAAAGACATGACCGAACTCTTGGCACAGGAACCGCCCGAAAGGCCCCACGCCTTCACGCCTGCCGCCGAGATTGCCGTGATGCGCCATGAGCGCGGCGATGCACGACTGTTCGCCAACTGACGATGACCCGATGGAAAGCCGCATGAGCCAATCACATACAAGCGCGGCACGCGTGGGAATCGGCGGGCCGGTGGGGTCGGGCAAGACGGCGCTGGTCGAGCAGGTCATTCCGCGTTTCGCCCGGCGCGGGACACGCCTGGCCGTCATCACGAACGACCTCGTGACCAAGGAAGACGCCGCGCGTCTCAAACGCAGCGGCCTGATCGAGCCTGAGCGCGTGGTGGCGGTCGAAGCGGGTGCCTGTCCTCATACCGTCATTCGCGAGGATCCCACGCTCAATCTCGATGCGGCCGAGATGCTGGAGATGAAGTTCGCGCCGCTCGATCTGGTGCTGCTGGAATCGGGCGGCGACAACCTTGCGTCGACCTTTTCCCTGGAGTTGGTCGATTACTGGCTGTTTGTCATCGATGTGGCTGGTGGCGGCGACATTCCACGCAAACGCGGGCCAGGCGTCTTGCAGTCGGATGTGCTGATCATCAACAAGGTAGATCTGGCGCCGCATGTCGGTGTCGATCTCGATCTCATGATCGAAGAGACGCGTGCTGTGCGGGACGGCAAGCCGGTCATCGTCACGAACTGCCGAACGGGAGAGGGCGTCGATCAGGTGATTGAGCGCATTTCCCGCGATGTTCTGTTCGATACCTGATGGCGGTCGCTGAGCACGCCGGCGGTCCGCAGGCCCAACTGGGCCTCACCTTCGTGCGCGCGCCATCCGGCGAGACCTATCTGAAACGACAGTACGCGCGCTTCCCCTTCCACGTGACGCAGCCCTTTTATCTCGACGGCAAGGTGGACGGGGAGGCCACGGTCATCTTACAGACTGTGGGCGCGGGCCTGGTCCAGGGCGACCGGATCGAGATGGACGTAACGGTGAGGCGCGGAGCCAGCGCGCATCTGACGACGCAAGGTTCAACTGTGGCGCACGCCATGCTCTCGCAGCACGCCGTCCAGTGCGCCACGTTGCATGTGGAAGCCGGTGCCAGGCTTCATTACCTGTCACGGCCTCTCATTCTTTTTGCCGACGCCGACGTGGTCACGCGCCTGGAAATCTGCGTGGAACCCGATGCGCAGGTGCTGTGGTGCGACGGATACCTCTGTCATGATCTCCATGAGGATGGTACTCGGTTTTCACGCTTGGATTCCGAGACCATCCTGCAAGACCCTGACGGCCGTGTGCTGGCCATCGACCGGTTTTTGATCAGCGGCGGTGTGTTTGATGAACCGGGCGTTCTGTCAGGCTACCCCGTTCATGCCGGGTTGGGATTCCACGGTAAAACCGATTTGCCGAGGATGCTGAAACGTCTGACTGCCTCCATGGCCGTGCACGCCGCGGTCTACGCCGGCTTTTCGGCGCTGCCTCATGAAATGGGGTTTTTCGGCCGCTTGTTGGCCAGGGACGGTGTTGCACTGCGGCGGGCGATGGAAACAGTCCGCGATGTGGTGTCTTCGCTGACCTAGCTCAACTCCCGCATGGCGTCGTCGAGCCCTTCCAGGGTGAGGCGATACATGCGCCCTTCCATGATCTCGCGGATCATGCCGATCGACCCGGTGTAGCGCCAGCGTTCCTGGGGCACCGGATTCAGCCAGACGGCCTTGGGGTAAACCCGCAGAATGCGGCGCAGCCAGACCTCGCCGGATTCCTCGTTGAAATGTTCGACGCTGCCGCCCGGTACGGCGATTTCATAGGGGCTCATAGAGGCATCGCCGACCAGCACCAGCTTGTGGTCGCTGGGATAGGTGTGGAGCACCTCCCAGGTCGGTGTCGTCTCGCGATGGTGGCGCATGTTTTCGCGCCAGACCTTCTCATAGAGGCAGTTGTGGAAGTACCAGGCCTCGAGATGCTTGAACTCCGAGCGCGCGGCAGAAAATAGCTCCTCGCAGACGCGGATGTGCCAGTCCATGGAACCGCCGATGTCGAGCATGAGCAGCAGCTTCACGGCGTTATGGCGTTCAGGCACCATCTTGAGGTTAAGCCAGCCTGCGTTCCTTGCTGTGGAGTTGATCGTGCCGTCGATATCGAGTTCGCTGGCGGCACCTTCGCGCGCGAAGCGACGCAGCCGGCGCAGGGCGACCTTGATGTTGCGCGTACCCAGTTCCAGATCGCCATCGAGATATTTGAACTCGCGCTTGTCCCAGACTTTCACGGCAGAGAAGTTGCGGTTGCCGTCCTGTCCGATGCGCACGCCTTCGGGATTGTAGCCGTATGTCCCGTAAGGGGAGGTGCCCGCCGTGCCGATCCATTTCGATCCGCCCTGATGGCGCTTCTCCTGTTCCTCCATGCGCTTCTTCAGCGTTTCCATGAGCTTTTCCCAGCCGCCCATGGCTTCTATAGCCTGTTTCTCCTCATCGGTGAGGTTGAGTTCGGTCAGCTTCTTCAGCCACTCCTCTGGGATGTCGGCATTGGCCTCGTCTCCTTCAGGTTTTTCCAGGCCACGGAAGACATGGGCAAAGACGCGGTCGAAACGATCGAGATGGCGTTCGTCCTTCACCAGAGCGGTGCGGGCAAGATAGTAGAAATCGTCGACGGACTGGCCAGCGATACCGGCCTTGGTCGCAGCCAGAAGATCGAGGTATTCGCGCAGGCTGACGGGGACGCCTGCGTCTTTAAGTTGCAGAAACAGTCCGGTGAACACCGCCGCCTCAGCCGCGTTCGCGCCGGTGCAGGAAGGCGAGGCGCTCCAGCAGATGAACGTCCTGCTCGGACTTGAGCAGAGCGCCATAAAGCGGCGGAATCACGGTGCCGGCCTCCTGGCTGCGCAAGGCGTCGGGCGAAATGTCATCAGCCATCAGCAGCTTCAACCAGTCGAGCAGTTCCGAGGTCGACGGCTTCTTCTTCAAGCCGGGAACCTCGCGCAACTCGAAGAACACGCGCATGGCTTCCGCAACAAGGCGCTGTTTGATCGAGGGGTGATGCACCTCCACGATCTTTGCCATGGTCTCGGCGTCCGGGAACTTGATGTAGTGGAAGAAGCAGCGGCGCAGGAATGCGTCGGGCAATTCCTTTTCGTTGTTGGACGTGATGATCACGATGGGCCGGCGCGCCGCTTTGACGGTCTGCTGGGTCTCGTGCACGTAGAACTCCATCCGGTCGAGTTCCTGAAGCAGGTCGTTGGGAAACTCGATGTCGGCCTTGTCGATCTCGTCGATCAGGAGGACCGGCGTTTCCTCCGCCTCAAACGCCTCCCACAACTTGCCGGGCTTGATGTAGTTCGCGATATCCTTCACGCGCTCATCGCCCAACTGCCCATCCCGCAGACGTGCAACAGCGTCGTATTCATAAAGGCCGTGCTGTGCCTTGGTCGTGGACTTGATGGTCCAGTTGATCAGCTTCTTGCCGAGCGCCTTTGCGATCTCGGCCGCCAGCACCGTCTTTCCCGTGCCGGGTTCGCCCTTGATCAACAGGGGCCTTTCCAGCGTGATGGCCGCATTGACGCTGACCGCCAAATCGTCGGTCGCGACATAGGTCTCCGTTCCTTCGAACCGCACGGATGAAACTCCCTTAATCCAAACTCTCACTTACCAGTGCGTCTTGAACCCGAGCAAGATCGGGATACTCTTGGCGTCTTTCGTTCTGTACCAGTATCCGTCTTCGCGTTTCTCCATATCGGGAAAATAGCGCCACGCTCCGAAGGGATACTCGCGCACATCGCAGACGATCAGCCCATTGCGCTGCAGGGCGCCGAAGATGTCCTGTTGCGGCCAATTGAACGAACGTGATTCCGACTGGATCGTATTACTCTGATCAGCGTAGTCCGCTCCGCCTGCCGGTTCCATGATCGGTTCTTCGTTGTGGAAGTAGTCGTAACGGAGATCGAAGTCGGACGTTTCCTCATCGAACAGCATGGCCGTGGGATAGGAATCCAGGAAATAAGAGGATCCGTCATTGGCAAGGTTCGATACGATCGTTTTTGCCCAATCTTCGAGGCTTTCGAGCAATACGATGGTGCTGAAGGATGCGAAGATGACATCGAAATCCCCGCTGCCGACCTTTCCGACCTTGGTGACGTCCGCTTCGATGAAGTGAGCCCGGTCTGTGTGGCCGACGCGTTGGCCAAGGACGTTGCCTGGGCTACGGATTCGCTGGAAAAGTCCACACGACGTCAGCACCCATGCGCGCCTAGGAGAGCGTGTCCATGCCTAAATGGCACTGCTGATGGAGCAGG
Organism: Alphaproteobacteria bacterium; assembly: GCA_965204785.1. Taxonomy (GTDB): domain Bacteria; phylum Pseudomonadota; class Alphaproteobacteria; order SP197; family SP197; genus SP197. The sequence goes on from OZ242015.1 coordinate 3,382,582, forward strand.
CGTTTGCCTTTCATTTCGCCGACAGCGTTGCGTTCAATGGGCCCCAGCGTGTTGCGTCCCGCCAGAAAACCGTCAGCGTCATAGAAATCGCTCTTCGTATGAACGATGGTGACCTCATTCCATCGGCGTTTGTTGACATCGTGGGGATGTTCCATCGTCCTTTTCCCTAGAGTCTGAATCCCGCATCGCGCGCGAAGTCGAAGTAGAGCTCGCGCGCCTTGCGGTACATCGGTCCCGGCTGAAGTTCGCGATCGTCGATCTTCGTCACCGGAATGACCTTGCTGTAGTTGCCGGTCGAAAAGATCTCATCGGCCTGCTGGAGATCCTCATAACCGACGGTGCGTTCGACCACATCAAAACCGCTGTCGCGCAACAGACCTATGACGCGTTGACGTGTGATCCCGTTGAGGAAGGTGTCGTTGGGCACCGGCGTATGCACCTGCCCGTCCTTGGCGAAGAACAGGTTTGCCGTTGCGAATTCCGCCACGTTCCCCTCGTGATCGAGCATGACGCCGTTGTCAAAGCCGGACTGCCGTGCGCGGCGTACGGCCTCTCCGCTGGTAGGGTAGAGGCAGGATGCCTTGGCAAGCGTCGGGGCCATGTCGGGAGCCGGTCGCCGAAGTTCAGACAGACAGGTCGAAAAGCCCTTGGGCTCTTCCATCGGCGCGACTTCCAGAACCATCAGGAACTTCGTGAATTCTGCGACGTCCCAAAGGGAATCGCTGCGTCCGCTCCAATAGGTCGGGCGTATGTAGAGTTGCTTGTCCGCCGGAAACTTGCGCGACATGTCGGCTGCAAGTTCGCTGAGGTCTTCGACGCTCTCCTTGGGCTCCATGCCCATCACGCGGGCCGAATTCAGGCATCGGGCCATATGGCGTTCGATATCGGGCATGACGCCATCGAACGTGCGCGCGCCGTCGAAAATCATGGTCGCGAACCAGAACGACTGATCGAGGGGACCCATGATCATGGGGTTTCCTTCAGTGAAGTTGCCCTCATGATAGGTGAGCTGTTCCATCGTTCCTCCGGATCGTAAGGGCGCCTGCTTTAGCATGCTCGTTGCGGCGTGTGCAGACCCAACGCAACGTTGTGTAGTTGGGTGCGGCACTGGTAGAGAAGGGGCGTGCCAGATCTCTATCGCCTTTTCGGTCCGGCCCTGCGGTCACTGGCCCCGGAACGCGCCCATAACCTGATGCTGCGCGCGTTGGAAATGGGATTGGCCGGACATAGGGCAGGGGATGCCGCCACGCCCACTCTCGAAACGTCCTGTTTTGGACTGTCCTTTCCCAATCCCCTCGGCCTTGCGGCGGGCTTTGACAAGGACGCGCGGGTGCCTGACCGAATGCTGGACCTTGGGTTCGGGTTCGTCGAAGTTGGATCGATCACGCCCAAGGCGCAACCGGGCAATCCCAAACCACGAATCTTCCGTCTCGCGGAGGATCAGGCGGTGATCAACAGACTAGGCTTTAACAACGGGGGTATGGAGGCGGCTGCGCAACGCCTGCAACGACGCCGCGCCAACCAAGGGATCATCGGCGTCAATATCGGCAAGAACAAGAGCTCCACCGATGCCGTTGAGGATTACAGGCTTGCTTTCAGACGGCTTGCACCCCTGGCCGACTACCTGGTGGTTAACGTCTCTTCACCCAACACACCGGGCCTGCGCGACCTGCAGACCGTGGGGAGTCTGCGACCGTTGTTGCAATGTCTTGTCACCGAACGTTCCAGCCTGAGTTCGGACGGGAACAAACCGCCAGTTCTGCTGAAACTTGCCCCCGATCTTGCTTTGGACGACGCCCTGGGTGCAGCCGATCTGGCTGCTGATTGCGGTATTGATGGCCTGGTCATTTCCAATACCACCCTCGATCGTCCCGATGGCCTGAAGTCCTCCAGCAAGGGCCAGGCCGGCGGTCTTTCAGGGCGGCCGCTGTTTGGGAAATCGACAGACCTCTTGCGCAGAGTCTATCGCGCCAACGGTGGCGGTCTCCCGATCGTGGGGGTCGGAGGCATTGCTTCCGCCCAGAACGCTTATGAGAAAATTCGTGCCGGTGCGTCGCTGGTGCAACTCTATTCTGCCCTTGTCTTCGAGGGACCGCGTCTGGTGGGGAACCTTCTCCAGGGTCTGGAAGAGCTGCTTCATGCGGACGGATTCTCAAATATTGCGCAGGCTGTCGGGACCGATACGTGACTATTCATTTGTAATCGTGGCAAGTTTCACACCTGAGAATTGCTGTAAACGGGTGTCTGCTTGCGTGACCAACGGGAAATTATTGGAATGATCGAGTGTTTTGGCAAACCCTCGACAGTCTGCAGGGGTATCTAAGCCCTCGGCAGAGTAGTGAAACCTATCATGAACTACTTCATGAAATTCCCATTCCCATCTGGGTCGGGGATTGGCCCGCTGTCAAACAGCGCCTTGAATCCATGACGTTGCCCGATCCGGTCGATTTCGAGGATTGGCTCAATAGCGAACCCGAACTGCGTTTGGAGATTATCATCTGATGCCGGTCATCGACACCTACGCGGCCGCTGTTGCGTTTTTGGATTACAGGAACGCGATGAACTGATCGAAAAGGTCATGCAGGAACCACCGGAAGGCTCCCTGGAAGCCTGCTCCCATCTGATCGGTGCATTTTGCAGGGGACGTGGGGCGTTGATTGGGTTTTGTCGGCTCCCTCGGACCCCGGTGGACGGCCTAGATGGATGCGGGTGTTAAGCTATTTGCCGCCCGAAAGTCGCGAAAGTTGGGATCGTGTGGTCCATGCGACCCAGGATGTGATCCGTCATAAGCTGGCCGAAGACGCCTTGGCACAGGTCAAAAGCGATACCAACATGGCCAACCGTGCCAAGACCGGGTTCCTGGCGAACGTGAGCCATGAATTGCGCACTCCGTTTAACGTGATCGCGGGATACTCGGATCTGTTGCTTGAAGGAATAAGTTCGGCGATCTGGGTCATGAGGCCTACCGTGACTATGCTCGTGTCACCCGCGACAGCGGTGGGCATCTGCTCGATCTCATCAACGTTCTTCTGGATCTGTCCAAGGCGGAAGTCGGTGTTGCCGCGTTGTGGCTTGACGTGGTCGCGCTGGAAAGTGTTGTTGGCAGCGCGCTGCGCCTTGTGGAGGATCGTGCCCGGCGAAGCGGGGTTAAGATCACGCGGTCGATGTCTGAACCGGAGATCATGCTTCTGGCTGACGAGCGGAAGTTGCGCCAGAGCCTGATCAACCTCCTCGACAATGCCGTCAAGTTCACTCCACAGGCCGGATCGGTTCATGTCGCCTGCAAGAGAGAGCCCGACGACACTGTGACGATCCAAGTTACCGATACCAGCTCAGGTATGACCGACAGAGAAATCGACGTTGCGCTGGAACGTTTCGGACGTGTCGAAAGCATGGCCAAACAGGAGCCTAGACGGTGCCGGTCTGAGGCTGACCTTGACCAAGGCCCTGACTGAACTCCATGGAGGCACATTCGATTTCAAAAGCGTGTCCGGCAAGGGCACGACCGTCACGATTACGCTGCCAGGCGAACGTCCGTCGGGGGCTGTGGATGGTTAATGCGACATCAGGACGGGTACGGGCATGTGTTTCATTATGCCGCGGGTAACGCCACCCAGCGCGATCTCACGGATACGTGCATGGCCATAGGCGCCCATGACGATCAGATCCGAACCCAAATCCGAAGATGCCGACAAGATGGTCTCCAATGTACTGAGGTCGGCGCTTGCCATGCGGTGGGCGTCGGCCTCGAAACCGTGACGCGCCAGATGTGCGGCTATGTCCGCGCCGGGGTCGCGATCCATGCGACTAGCGGCGTCGATGCAAACGACGGCGATATGCGCGCCAGCCTTGAGCACGGCAAATGCATCGTGCAAGGCGCGGCTCGCCTCGCGCGAGCCATCCCAGCACAGCATGGCATTGCGGAATTCCACGGAATGCGTACCGGCGAAAGGTACGGACAGAACAGGTCGGCCCGCGCCCAATGCAGCCAAGGCGGGCAGGTCGCTAGGGGTCTGTCCGTCCAATTGCTCCGGGGAGACTTGCCCGATGACCGCCAGATCAGAATAACGGGCATGGACGGCGAGACGTTCGGCGAGACCGCCATCGTCATCGTGCCAGCCATGAGAAACGCCCGAGCGCAACACTCTCTCCACAAACCGTTTTTTGGCGGCTTTGCTCGCTTCCATATGGGCCTCGATCATTCCATTTATAACGGGCATGGTGCCACCTATCGGCGCTACCGGCACGACAACGGGGTAGGGGCGAACATAAAGTCCCGTCACAGTGGCATTCCGACGCATCGCGAGCTCGATTGCGGCGTCAATGACCTTCTGGTTGGCCTTCTGATCTTCGACGTGGACCAGAATGTTACGCATGGACATGATCGTCTCCTGGAGTGGCTGTTGCCGATGTTACGGGAGCACGGCATTGCAAGCGTTGATCCAGCGCAAATCCGGAGAGATCTGTGGTCTCTTCCACCGCCATGGTTGTCTCCACAGCGATTGGTGAAGGAAACTTGGTGCCGGTCAGGATTCCGGGTTAAACCTCCCGGTCACTTGGTTTGGGTTTCACGGGACGAACAGATGGATCCTGCCCTTCTGATCACGGGTGTGATCGTGGGATTTTTTGTTGCGGCCCCGGTTGGTCCCGTAGCGGTGCTGTGCATGCAACGTACGTTGCGGGATGGCCGGATCGTCGGCTACGCCACGGGCTTTGGAGCAGCCGTCGCCGACACGGTGTTCGGGGGATTGGCGATTTTTTCCGTTGCCGTGGTCGAGGACTTCCTTCTCGACAATCGTTCCGTCATTCAATTTCTGGGCGGTTTCATCCTGATAGGCCTGGGCGTTTGGACCGTCATGGCCAGCAGGTCGCGCACGCAGAGCGACAGGGTCGCCGAGTCGACGTTCGATCATGTGACGATCTTGCACGCGTTCGGTGCGGCGTTTTTTGTCACGATCGTCAATCCCATCACAATCTTGGCCTTCGTTTCTATATTTGCGGCCATCCGTGTGTCGGAAGCGACCGATGGTCTTTTCAGTACTTGGGTGGTCATCGGTGGCGTTTTCGTCGGTGCGACGGCGTGGTGGTTTTTCCTCGCTAGTATCGCTTCGATCCTGCGTCAACGCTTCACCAACCGGGGTATCCGGTGGATGAACGCTGTTTCGGGCATGACAATTCTTAGCTTCGGCGCTTATGCGCTCCTCGCACTGATCTGGCGCTGAAGCCGCACGTCACCCAAGCAGGGACTTAACGCGATCTTGCAGTTCGGGAAGCACATCGCGTTCGAACCACGGATTTCGTCGCAGCCAGGCGGTATTGCGCCAGGAGGAGTGTGGCAGGGGCAGAAAGCGTGGCAAGTAGTCCTGCCAAGACTGGACCGTATCGGTCATGGTTCTTTTGCGCCGACCGCCGAGATAACGCGCTTGGGCATAGGAGCCGATCAGCAGAGTCAGACCGACACTGCGTAACCGATCCATCACGGGAGGATGCCAGAGCGGTGCACATTCGGGACGCGGTGGGGCATCGCCGCCATTCTTACCGCGGCCGGGATAACAAAGCCCCATGGGTACGATGGCGATGCGGGATTCGTCGTAGAAGGCAGGTTTGTCCAGCAGAAGCCATTCCCGGAGGCGGTCTCCGCTGCGGTCGTCCCAGGGTGTGCCGCTTTCATGGACACGCGTGCCCGGGGCCTGGCCGATGATCAACAGCTTGGCGGTCGGGGTGCCCCTGATCACGGGTCTGGGACCAAGGGGAAGATGGTCAGCACAAACGCGGCATGTGCGGATGCGTTGCATCATCATGTCGAAGTCATCAAATCGCTGGTTCACGGTATGACAATGTGGCGACGGTCTGTATGAAGGACAAGTTGGATAGCGAGATGCAGGAAGGATTCAACCACGCACTGCGCCTGATCGGCCGGGAGCCCGGCGAGGTTCAGACTATCGGGAGGTTGGCCGGCACAGGCAATCAGAGCTTTCTGCTCGACTTCTCGGACGACCGGATTGTCCTGCGATTCGATGGTGCTGAAACCTCCGGTTTGGTGAACCGGGAACTTGAATACAGCCACGCAAAGATCGCCGCGCAACAGGCACTGGGACCCCAAGTCGTCGCGGCGGATGCCAAACTCGGCATCCTGATCACGCGTTATGTCGCAGGAACCCGGTTTGACAGGTTGTCCCGGCCCTTTGCCCAAGAGGCGATGGAGAGACTGGCAAATGCCTTTGTCAGGCTTCAGGCCTCGTCGGGTTTCTCCGGTCCTATGGACCCCTGGCAGAAGATTTCGATGTATCTGGACAACGCCAGTTTATCCGACATGACCCCAAAGGAGGGCCTCGGCGAACTGTGGCCTGCTATTGCCGCCCTCAGGGAACGGACCGTTCTGGATCACACGGATCTGGTTCCCTGCCATGTCGATCCCGTGCCCGAGAATATTCTCGACACACACACAGGCGCCGTCTTTGTCGATTGGGAATATGCGGCGCTGAGCCACCGCCTCTGGGATGCCGCCTATTTCTCCAGTGAGGCAGGCCTGCACCCGTCAGAATACTGCCATTTGCTGGACAGTCTTGGATATAGAACTCGTCTAGGGGAGTTTGAGTATTGGGTCTTGACGGCCAAGGCCGTGTCCCTAGCGTGGTGCCTAGCAAGAAGGAGCCGTGCGGGTCAAGATCGGGCTGTGTGGGAAGAAGCGGTTTCCCAGCGCCATGCCGTATTGAAGGTGAGTCTCAACCGAGCCGGTCTTGGCTGATAAGGTTCGCAGAAATGAAGAGGGCAGCATAAACCATGGATTGGGCGTCAATCAAAGGCTTGTTGTTCGACAAGGATGGAACCCTGATCGACTTTTTTGCGACCTGGATGCCGGCATACTGCAAGGCCGCCGAGCGCATCGCACACAAGGCGGCAGCCCCGGACCTGGCGGATGCGATGCTGTTGGCTGGCGGCTATGACCGCCCGCGCGACATTCTCAATCCTGCTTCGGCACTCGCGGGCGGCACCAATGAGGAATTGATCGCCATCTGGCGTGGCGTCCTGGGTCGAAGAGCACCCGCTGAGCTGGATGAGATTGTGCTCACCACGTTTTCGGAACATGCGGCGCACGACGTGTTGCCCACGGCCGACTTGCGCAGGCTCTGCAAGAGACTTGTATCGAGCGGTTTGTCGTTGGGGATTGCCACCAACGACGATGCCGCAACGGCGCAATGGACTGCCGGCCATCTGGGCATCGCCGAGCATGTGGTTTTCGTGACGGGTGCGGATGCCGGACACGGCGGCAAGCCGGGCCCCGGTATGGGGTTGGCTTTCTGCGAAACGGCAGGGCTGCATCCCTCCGAGGTGGCCATGGTCGGTGACTCGGCGGCTGATTCCGAGATGGCGCGCGCCGCCGGGTTTGGCGCTTCGATCGGTGTTTGTACGGGCGCAGCACCGATGGATGTCCTGCGCCCGCACTTTGACGTGGTGATCGATAGTGTAGCCCTGTTGCCAAATCTTCTTTGGAACGAGCCGTTGTCGGACGACTACTGCGTGAAGAGCGAAAGGGCCTCTTCGAGTTTCTCCTGACAGCGCGCCTCATCGCCGGAATTGACGAGATCCTGGCCCTGATTTCGCAGCATGACGATCTCGTCGGTGACTTCTTCATTCAGCGTGTCCCCGGAAGCCGCGAGACGGCTGTTCACATCTGCGATCAACTCCGCACGTTGCCGCGAATGCCGGAGTGACAAGGAAGCTGCTCATGATTGTAGCGAGGATGATATGCTTTTTTCATGGGTAGTATCCCTCTTGGTTGGTCAGATTTTTCCCCATCGTACCAAATCTGTACGGACCGTGGCTCGAACAGCAGACTGTAAACAGTATTTCACAACGCATCCGCTTGAATTCGCCTGTGCGCACCGTCACGATGCAAACCGATTCATGCAGAAGTGTTATGTTTTAGGGAGATCACCATGAAAACTCGTGCCGCTGTAGCGCATAAGGCCGGTGCGCCCTTGACCATCGAAGAAGTCGATCTGGAGGGTCCGCGCGAGGGCGAAGTGCTGGTCGAGGTCAAGGCTACGGGCATCTGTCATACCGATGCCTTCACACTCTCCGGCAATGATCTCGAGGGAATCTTCCCCGCAATTCTCGGTCACGAGGGTGCTGGCGTCGTGGTCGATGTCGGTCCCAACGTGTCGAGCCTGAAAAAGGGCGATCACGTCATCCCGCTTTACACGCCCGAATGCCGCCAGTGCGAATACTGCACATCGGGCAAGACCAACCTGTGCCAGGCCATTCGCCTCACCCAGGGCCAGGGCCTCATGCCCGACGGCTCAAGCCGGTTCTCGACTGGCGGGGACAAGATTTTCCACTATATGGGCACCTCGACCTTCGCCAATCACACTGTGGTTCCCGAGATTGCGCTCGCAAAGGTTCGCGAGGACGCACCGTTCGACAAGATCTGCTACATCGGCTGCGGTGTGACCACGGGCATCGGTGCGGTGATCAACACGGCTAAGGTGGAGCCTGGCGCAAACTGCGTCGTGTTCGGTCTCGGAGGTATCGGCCTCAACGTCATCCAGGGTCTGCGTCTGGCCGGTGCCGACATGATCGTCGGTGTCGATCTCAACCCGGCGCGCAAGGAAATGGGCGAGAAGTTCGGCATGACCCATTTCGTCAATCCGAAGAAAGTGGACGGCGACTTGGTCCCCTATCTGGTCGACCTGACCAAGGGTGGGGCCGATTACAGCTTCGAATGCATCGGCAACGTCAACACCATGCGCCAGGCGCTGGAGTGCGTGCACAAGGGCTGGGGTGAATCCGTGATCATCGGCGTTGCGCCGGCAGGTGCGGAGATTTCTACGCGCCCCTTCCAGTTGGTAACCGGGCGGGTCTGGCGCGGTACCGCATTCGGCGGGGCGAAGGGCCGGACCGATGTGCCCAAGATCGTCGACTGGTACATGGACGGTAAGATCAACATCGACGACATGATCACCCACAAGATGCCGCTGGAAGACATCAACAAGGGCTTCGACCTGATGCACGAAGGCAAATCCATCCGCAGCGTGGTGGTCTACTGATCGTGGGTTCGCTTGAGACGATTTCCCAGAACCGCTGTTTCGGCGGGACGCAAGGCATCTATCGCCATGATTCCTCAGAGATAGGGCTGCCGATGCGTCTGGCGGTCTATTCTCCGCCGGCAGCCGATGAAGGACCCGTTCCGGTCCTGTACTATCTTTCCGGGCTTACCTGCACGGAAGAAAACTACATGATCAAGGCGGGCGCGCAGTTGCTGGCTGCCGAACACGGTTTCATCGTTGTCGCCCCCGATACCAGCCCCAGGGACACCGGCATTGAGGGTGAGGATGACGACTGGGCCTTCGGCACCGGTGCGGGATTCTACCTGGACGCCACGGTCGAGCCTTGGTCACGCCACTACAGGATGGAAAGTTACGTCGTGAAGGAACTTCCCGATCTGATCGCTGACAGCTTTCCGATCGACAGAGATCGTATGGGTGTGTTCGGCCATTCCATGGGCGGACACGGAGCGTTGAGTCTGGCCCTGAAGAACTCAGGATTGTTCCGGTCGGTCTCGGCATTGGCACCGATGAACACGCTGATGGGATGCGAGCTTGGCGTGAACGCCTTGACCGGCTATCTGGGCGAAGACCGCGAGGCCTGGCGTCGCTATGACGTTGTCGATCTGATCGAAAGCGGGCAGCGCTGTCCGCCGATCCTGGTCGATCAGGGTACGGTCGACGAATTTCTGCCCAACCTGCAGCCGGAAAAACTCCAGAAGGCCTGCGACGCGGCCGGTCAGCCGCTCGTGCTCAACATGCGCGAGGGTTACGACCACAGCTACTGGTTCGTGCAGACCTTCATGGCGGACCATTTCCGCCATCACGCCGCCGCTCTTTGCGTCTGATCACAAGACGGCTCCTTTTTCTGCTGGCAGCCGGGCTCTTGTCGTCCTGCAGGGTCGCCGCACCTGAAGGCTCGCGGGTCGACCTTGCCAGCGCCAACCGAAGTTCATCGACGATCTCCTTACCGGCAGGGATCTGCCTGAACAAGCGATATGGGGAACGCTGATGGTGACCCAAACGCCCCCGGGCCCTGGCCGTCGATAGCCCCCCGCGCGGCGTCGACAGAGCGGTCGACGACCAGACACGGGTCGGCCGGCCATGGTGCGGGCGGCATTTGCAAGACCCGAGAACCACAGGCGCGCGCCTGTGCTTGTGCAGCCCGGCGAGGCCGATAACGTGACGCCGCTGGTGTCCTGCCGGGATTCGATCGGCAAAATAGAGACCGTCGATCCAAGGTCAAACGTCGGTCTGGTGGTCTATCCGAGTGCCCGTCATGCGTTCGATCACCCTGTCCTTATCTTCCATGGGCTGGGTTCCGGTGTCAGGCATGATCCTGGGGCGACTGCCTTATCCGTGAGCAGGACGACGGAAGGTTCGTTGAGGCGACGACCGGCAAGGAGACGTCTGCAATCAATCCGGCTGACGTCCTGACAGACTGTGGGCGCAAGGGCGCTGAAGCCGGCAGCGACGCCCGAGCCGCGCGTTTGGCGCAGGAGCGGCTGCTCGCGTTTTTGAAGGCGCCTCTCGGTAACTAGGCCTGAGGGCCTAACCTCTTGAAACGGGCCAACAATTTGACCATATCTCAATCACCGGTGCCATTCGGGCCGGTGCGGTTTGATGATGTGGTCGGCATGCCTTTGGGATGTGACGCATGCCAGCCGGTGTCGCCGATCTGCTCGCTCGGCAGAGGAGAAGAGGCATGGCACGTGCTACGTCGTTCAATAGCCCCCTGATGGTGGGGTTCGATCAGGTAGAGCGTTTGCTCGAACAGATCGCCAAGACATCGAACGACGGGTACCCACCTTACAACATCGAGCAAACAAGCGACCATAGCCTTCGTATCACGCTGGCTGTGGCCGGGTTCACGATGGATGACCTCTCGGTCACCGTCGAGAACAACCAGCTTGTCATTCAAGGCAGGAAGGTCGATGGCAGTGAGAGACGCGTGTTTCTTCACCGGGGAATTGCCGCCAGGCAATTCGTCAAGAACTTCGTTCTCGCAGAAAGGATCGAAGTCGTCGATGCGACACTTGAATCCGGTCTTCTCCATATTGATCTGGAGCGGCCGGAGCTTGAGATTCGCAGCCGAAAGATCCATATCAAGGATCTGGGCGAAGGAAATCGGGACAGGCAGATCATCGAATTCGAAGCCGAGCAGGCATGACCAAACCAGCACGCCAAGGATGGGTGCGGGAGTATGAGTAGATGCAGCGTCATGAAGACAGTCGTCAGAACCTGACCAACACGTTGACCCCTGAGGCGTTCGCAATGATGGGAACGCCTCGGTTGGCCTATATTGGCCCGGTCAGCACCGAACAGGGCGAGGGATTTGGCATCCATGCGGCCAACGGCAATCTGCTCGGCGTTGTTGCATCGCGTGAACTTGCCTTTGCCGCGGCGCGCCAGCACGAACTGGAACCGGTTAGTGTGCATTAACCACGTCCGATCTTGTAACGGGGATCACCACAAACGATAGTGCCGCATTGTTGGCTGGCCTGGGTTTGTGGTGATCGTGTGCTGTAGGACTAGAACTGCTGGGCATCTAAGTGCTACAGGACGTCCGTGAAGGATCGTCCCGTCCTGGGCGTCGCCTATGCCAACGCGGCGATGATAGCCTATACGATTCACGACAGCAGCATCAAAGCCCTTTCATCGGAATTTCCGGTCCTGCAGTCGCAGTTCACGCGCGCGGCGATCATTTTCGTCGTGGCGATGGCCTGGCTTTATCTCTCGGGACGCAGCCATCTTGTGCGCCCGCGCCGACCGGGTCTGATCGCCTTTCGCGGGTTTTCCGGCCTTGTCGGGTTCGGCCTCTATTTTCTGGGTCTTGCCCACCTCCCCCTTGTCGATACCTATGCACTTTTCCTGACCGGACCTATCATGATTGCCCTGTTGGGCACGATCATTTTGAAGGAAACTCTCAGCAGGCGGGGGTGGTTTGCCCTCGTTCTGGGCTTTGCGGGCGTTCTGGTCCTCCTGCGTCCGGGATTCGGCGGCTTTTCCATATGGGGTCTGACGATCCTGGGTGCGGCGGCGATCTATGCCCTTTCCATGGTCGCCACACGCGAAATGACCCGTACCGATTCAAGCCTGACCATCGTTGCCTGGGCCGCGTCGCTCAGCGTCGTGGTCCTGCTGCCGATCCAGCCTTTCATCTGGGTTGTGGCTGATGCCGGGGAATTCCTGCTCATGATCGGGCTGGGCGTGACGGCAATGATCGCCCAGACGCTGACCGCGCAGGCCTATGCCCACGCGCCGACCGGGATTGTCGCGCCCTTCGACTACATCGCTCTTCTTTATATAGGTCTCATCAGTTGGCTGGTCTTCGACCAGCTGCCCGACCTCTTTACGGTCTTGGGCGCCATGCTGCTCGTCACGAGCGGCATCCTGATCCTGCGCGAAGCTCGCACACGCTGACCGAACTCTTCCCCTTAAATTCCCTTGCCAGCTACAGCCCGCTCCTCTAGAGCCCGATCCGTTCAGGTTGCAAACGACCTGAACCGAGAATCGGTCTCTCACCTTTTGAATCGGAGCAAGATTCATTGAATGTTGCTCCAGGCAGCGTGCATGGCCCAATCCGCACCACCGGCTCCCCCCATCGAATCTCCTGCGGTCGCGATTCTACTCGTCTCGCTCTCGATTCTATGTTTTGCGTTGTCCGATGCGCTGGTGAAGTGGATCGCCGACGTCTACGACGCCACGCAGATCATCATGATCCGGAGTCTGGTTGCGCTTCCGCTGATCGCCGTACTTCTTTCGTGCGCCAAAACATGGAGCCGACTCAAGGAGGTTAAGCAGGGCTGGCTCTTGTCGCGTGTCGTCTTCGGGGCGATGTCGTTCGTTACGTTTATTCAGGCGCTCAAGTTCCTGCCGCTCGCCGAGACGATTGCCCTGACGTTCGCCGGACCGCTCTTCATCACGGCACTGAGCGTTCCTCTGCTCGGAGAAAAGGTCGGTCTCCGGCGCTGGGCCGCTGTGTTTATCGGACTTATCGGCGTGGTGATCATCATGCGGCCGGGCGCCAGCGTGTTCCAACCCGCGGCGCTCTGGGCACTGGGGTCTGCTGTACTCTATGCCCTTGCAGCGATTTCCACGCGCAAGCTGGCGATGCGCACGCCGACCAGCGTGATCCTTGCCTGGGTGAACTTTTACGTACTGATCATGATGACAACCGGTGTGCTGGTCTTCAATACTTGGGTGACGCCCAGCCTCTACGACCTGATGTTCCTCATCGGTATCGGCCTTGCCAGCACGCTGGGCCAGTACCTCGGCGTCGAAGCGTTTCGTCGGGCGCAGCCATCCATGCTGGCGCCGTTCGATTACACCGCACTGGTCTGGGGCGCGCTCCTTGGTTTCATGATCTGGAGTGAGGTTCCATCCTGGACACTGGTTGCCGGTTCTGCGGTTCTCGTTGCCAGCGGACTCTATATCCTGCACCGCGAAACAGTCCGCTCAAGCCGCGCCGTAACCGGTTGGCGCGGACTGCGGCGCTGGCGCTGATCAGGGTGCGAACGTGAGGGAGTCGCTGGTCGTCGCGACGACCTGTTCGACACCTTCGACCGTGCGCAACAACCATGCCTTGATACACCCCTTGGGGTCAGCCCGTTGTCGGCATCCGTCTGCCGATACAATTGAACTGTTGGGCGCGGTTTCGCTCCATGGTGATCGTGTCGTAGGCGTCGGGAAATTCGAGCACCAGTCGAATACGATCCCCTTCGAGGACGCCGAAAAACTCCGCCCAGAAAACCAGGGCGGAGCTATCTTCCGTCAGGCTGAAGCCGTCATACGCCTTTCCGGACCGCGCAGTAGTCGGCCGCTTCGCCCGCAAACCCGACCTGCAGCATTCCCCCGGCTGTGTATGCGAGCGAACGCTGTGCCTCTTCACTCCCAAGCGGTGCGTCCGATTGCCCGCAGCCCGCAGTTTTCCGGTGCTTGTGAAGGGGTCGAGATCGATTCCTGCCCAAGACGTCTCCGGCTTCGACGTGCTGTCCGACCTCGACGGCGATGCTGCCTTTCATCATGTGCGAATACTGCGTGAACCAGCCATCGCCGTGATCGATGTGCACGCCGTTGCCCGTATCGCGTCCATTGAGCGCGTCGTGTCCGATGTCACTCACCAGCACGTCGTTCATGAAATCGCGCGTGCCCACGACAACGCCGGGCGCGGCCGCCAACACGCCACACCTTCGCGCATCTGCGCTATGGTGCGCGTCCGGAAATCGGTGCCACGGTACCCGTCATAGACCAGCGGGCCGCAGGTGTAGTCCATCGCACGTTCACTCGCGTCATGATCAAAGTAGTTCTGCACGAAGCAGTCGACGCCCAGGTCGCAATCGACCGGGACAGCCAGGGCAAGTTCCTCTGCGCCAGCAGATGCGCTGACCATGCGTGACCATCAACAAGGCTGTCAGGAACCAGAAAACAACAGTGCGCATCATGTGCTATCCTTGGCTGCGGGCAGGCGTATGGTGAAGCATGCGCCTTCGGGATGCTCGGAAGCGTCTCCCACATTGCCGGCGCGAAGGGTGCCGCCATGGGCTTCGATGATTTGCTTGGAAATACTGAGACCCAGGCCCGAATGCGTGCCGAACTTCTCGCCTTCGGGACGGTCGCTGTAGAAGCGGCCAAAGATCGCGGTTTCCTTGCCATGGGGAATGCCGGTGCCCTGGTCGGTGATCGTGAGCTCGACCCAGCGCCCATCCGTGCTGCAGTCGATGGAAATCGCACCGTCGGGCGGACTGAAGGAGCGGGCGTTGGCCAGGAGATTGCGCAATACCTGGATGAGGCGGTCTTCGACACCCTGCACAACGAACCGGCCTTCGACATCCTCGCGATCAAGTTCCTGTCCGAGTTCCAGGAAGGGGCCGTCCTCGCCCCATGTCGTGCGGAGCACGGTTGCCAGAGCGCCCAGCATCACGCCAAGATCGATGCGCTCGGTAGTCGCACGGCTCAATTCCGCATCTAGTCTTGAGGCATCGGAAATGTCGGTGATCAGGCGGTCGATGCGTTTGAGGTCCTCTAGGGCGATGCGCATGAGGGTCTCGCGCCGTGCATCGTCGTCGATGCGTGGCAGAGTTTCCAACGCGCTTTTGAGCGACGAGAGCGGATTTTTGATTTCATGGGCGACATCGGCCGCGAACTGTTCGGTCGCGGTCATGCGCTGTTCCAGCGCGTGGGTCATATCAATCAGCGCGCGCGAGAGCTCGCCGATCTCATCGCCTCGGGCGCCGAAGTCGGGGATGGACTCGGCCTGTCCATAGCCATGACGCACGTTGTCAGCCGCCTCGGCCAACCGCCGCACAGGTCGTGCGATGGTGCCGGCGAGATAGAAGGACATCAGCACCGTCAGGACGAAGGCGATCAGGGCAAGTACCAGAATGTCGCTGCGCACGGCGCGCAGTTCGGTCTCGACGTCAGAAAGATTGGACGAAAGCAGCAGTGCTCCCTGAACCTGCCGGTAGTGGCTGACCGGTACCGCCACGGTCAAGACCAATCCGTCACGGCCGGCATCGCGCAGTGCGTGGGCCACTTCACCGACCAGCGCGGTGCCAAGCTCGGGATAGTCGGCCGCCGTCTGTTCGGCCTTCTCCACATAGGGCTGATAGATGCTGAACACCGGCGTGATGCCCAACGCGACGCGGTCGATGCGGCGCAGCCACCATTCGAAACCGGGTTCATCGCCCGGTGGCGGCAGCGCCTCGGCTTGCACAAGGCCGCCCACGCCCAGAAGCTGGCGGCTGTCTGCGATCATTTCTCCGGTGGTCTGAAACAGACGCGCGCGCGTGCCGTCCGTCACCATGACCCGGCGCACGAGCGATCGGGCTTGGGTCGCCATGATGTGGGTGATCGGCGGCTGGGAAACGTCGTCCAATCCGACGGCGACGACTGTTTCGCCGAGCGCCTCGGCAATGACTTGGCCGTGGTTCGAAAGCGAGTCGATCTTTGCCGCGATCAGGCCTTCGCGATAGTTGTCGAGATAAAGCACACCCACAAGGAAAACCGCCAGCGGCACCAGATTGATGGCAAGCAGTTTGCGCGTGAGCGTGGAGGTCGGACGACGGTCCGCGGCATCGCCTTCCGTTTCGTCCGTCTTTTGCTCATAGCGGTCGCGTGCTGCGTTCTCCGCGGCCCCCTGTAAGCCGGTTAGACGCGGCTCACGCCTCCTTATACCGATAACCGACGCCATAGAGGGTCTCAATCTGTGAGAAGTCCCCGTCGACCGAACGGAATTTCTTGCGGATGCGTTTGATGTGGCTGTCGATCGTGCGGTCATCGACATAGATGTTTTCGTCGTAGGCCGCGTCCAGCAGCTGATCGCGGCTCTTCACATGCCCGGGACGCACGGCAAGGGATTTGAGGATGAGGAACTCGGTCACCGTCAGCGTGACCACATCACCCTTCCAGGTGCACTGGTGTCGCGCCGGATCCAGCACGAGCTGGCCGCGGGTCAGGGGTGGCTCGTCGTCTTCGTCCTCGTCGCGCAGGCCCGAAGCCAATTCCATGCGACGGAGAACCGCGCGAATACGCTCGGTCAGCAGGCGCAGCGAAAAGGGTTTGGTGATGTAGTCGTCCGCACCCATGCGCAGACCCAAAGCCTCGTCCGTCTCGTCGGCAAGCGAGGTGAGAAAGATGACGGGAAGGTCCTGCTCGCGGCGGAGCCTGGTCAGCAGCTCCATACCGCCAAGACGCGGCATCTTGATGTCGAGAACGGCGAGATCGGGGGGTGTCTTGGCAATCGCGTGCAAGGCTTCCACGCTGTCGGAATAGCTCTGCACCGTATAACCCTCTGCCTCAAGAGCCATGGAAACCGACGTCAGAATGTTCCGATCGTCGTCGACTAGTGCGATGGTTTGAGTCACAGGAAGATAGCTCGCGCGTTCAATGGTTTGTGTTGCAAGCATCAGTCTAGCACCCCCGGAGGTAGATTTGCAGATGGCGCCCCATGCGCTCCCTTCCCATGTGAAACCAGACCAAGGCAAGACTATGACCGAAGAGAGACCAATTGCAGGCGCGCGCAGGCTGCTCAGGCAGTGCAGATTTGCCTCCCTCGGCACACTTTTGTCCGATGGCGCCCCTTTTGTCTCGCTCGTCGCCATGGCGCGGATTCCCTTGGGCGTCCGCTACTGCCCTCGGATCTCGCCAATCTGGCCTCAGATCCGCGTGTTTCCCTTCTTCTCGTCGGCACGGCGGTCGCCCGCGATGTCGCGACTGTGGAGACCGACGCGATCACGCACATGCTGGAAGACCACCATAGTGCCCTCGACATGCTCGCAGGGCACGAGGGCTCGACTGATCTCCATGTGATCGATGCCGACGGCATGGTTCTGACAACCGGCTAATACTCACAACGGTTGATGTTCCAGGATCGGCTTGAATCCGCCGCGCGGTTGCGCACAGCCGTCGTCCAAGTTGTCCGACAGATTCGCAGAAATTCGGAACAAAACGTCGGTTCCTGGCTGATTCCGGTCTTGCCTTGGCGCGAACCATCGGCTTTGAATCGAGGAAACAGGGAACGAGTCGGGTTGGGCTGGGTTCCGAATTAGACAGTCAGGCAGATTGGGAGGTCTCATACATCATGGTTATCCATGGACCGGTCCACAGTTCTGTTGGACTGGAGACACACGGCTTTTCCAATCTGGCCGATCAGCATTGGAACATCGGAACACCGGGACTTTTCGAGCGCGCGCTTTGTAACGGCGAGGGTTGGGTTGCTGCCGATGGCCCCCTTGTTGTCATGACCGGACAGCACACCGGACGTTCGGCCAACGACAAATTCATCGTACGCGACAGCGTGACCGACGAAGCAGTAAACTGGGGCAAGGTCAACGTCGCCATGGATCCGGCGCATTTCCAGACCCTCAAGCAGCGCATGCTTTCCTATTATCAGGGACGCGACGCCTACGTGCAGGACCTCTACGGCGGCGCCGATCCGGAGTTCCGGGTGAAGGTACGTGTCGTGACCGAACAGGCGTGGCACAACCTCTTTGCCAGCCACCTGCTGATTGTTCCCCGCGCCGAGGACCGCAGGAAGTTTTTCCCTGATTTCACGATTATTCAGGCACCCGGATTTCTGGCCGATCCGGAGGTTGACGGCAGCCGGTCGCAGACCGTCATCGCCATGGATTTCACCGAGCGCTTGGTGCTCATCGCTGGCACGTCTTATGCCGGCGAGATCAAGAAATCTGTTTTCTCCATCCTCAATTTTCTCCTGCCGCCGCGTGATGTCCTTCCGATGCACTGCTCGGTCAATGTGGGTGAAGGTGACGACTCGGCGGTGTTTTTCGGTCTCTCGGGCACGGGCAAGACGACGCTGTCAGCCGACCCGAACCGCATGCTGATCGGCGACGACGAACATGGTTGGGGTGAAAACGGTGTCTTCAACTTCGAGGGGGGCTGCTACGCCAAGGTAATCCGGCTTTCCGAGGAGGCAGAGCCCGAAATTTTCGCGACCACGCGCCGCTTCGGCACGCTCCTTGAGAACGTTGTCATGGACCCTCACAGCCGCAAACTCGATCTCGACGATGCCACCTATACGGAAAACACGCGCGCGGCCTATCCGCTCGACTTCATTCCCAATGCCTCCCCGACGGGCCATGCGGGGCATCCGAAGAATGTCGTGATGCTGACGGCCGATGCGTTCGGCGTGCTGCCCCCCATCTCCAAGCTCAGCGCCGAACAGGCGATGTACCACTTCCTGTCGGGTTACACGGCAAAGGTCGCGGGCACGGAAAAGGGCCTGGGCAACGAACCCCAGGCGACTTTCTCGACCTGCTTTGGTGCGCCGTTCATGCCGCGCCATCCCTCCGTTTATGCCCGTATGCTGGCCGACAAGATCAACCGGCACGGCTCGGATTGCTGGCTTGTGAACACCGGCTGGTCCGGCGGCGTCTACGGCGTGGGCGAGCGCATGTCGATCCGCCACACCCGCGCCCTCCTGAACGCGGCACTCGATGGCACGCTCGCCCAATCGAGCTTCAAGCAGGACGACAACTTCGGAGTCATGGTGCCAGACGCCTGTCCCAACGTGCCCGATGACGTGTTGAATCCGCGGGCTACCTGGTCGGACAAGCAGGCCTATGACGATCAGGCGCGTGATCTCTGTGGACGGTTCCACAGGAACTTCGAAGTGTTCAACGACTATGTTGGAGCGCACGTGCGGGAAGCAGGCCCGAAACTGGCCGCCTGATCGCGGCTTTCCTGGTCTTTCATCTGGGGTAGTGTTCCGGTGATCTGGAACATGGAGCCCTGTTGATGTCCAAGGATGTTGCCCTACTCGGACGTGTCGGCCCGGTCAGCTATGTGACCCTTAACCGCCCCGACAGCCTGAACGCGATCAGCGAAGAACTGCGTGTCCGGCTGATGGAGTTGGTCGACGAGGCCGATGCCGATCCGCAAAGCAGGGTCGTGGTCCTGCGCGGGGCCGGGCGCGCCTTCTGCGCAGGTTATGACATTGCCGGCGGCGATGACGGCGATCAGAACTGGAAGAAAGACCCCTATGCCTGGCGCGAGCACCTCCACAAGTGCCTGGAGTTCGAGATGCGCCCGATGGACATCGCCAGCGCCGGTCATCGCGTCGGTCAAGGGATATGCCGTGGGCGGCGGCTGTGAACTTGCCATGTTCTGCGATCTCACGATCTGTGCGGACGATGCGAAGTTCGGCGAACCCGAGATCAGATTTTCCGATGCTGGGCCCGCGATGATCATGCCTTTTGTCGTCGGACACAAACGCGCACGCGAGATGCTCTACATGGGCGACCTTATCGATGCACAGACCGCGCTGGAATGCGGCATGGTCAACCGCGTCGTGCCCGCTGACGATCTGGGAGGAGGCGACGCGCAAGTATGCCGAGCGTCTGGCCCTGATCGATCCTGAAGCGCTCACCGGAACCAAACTTGCCTTGCGGCGCGGTCTGGAGGCGGGAGGTTTCCTGACCGCCATGCGCGCCGGCGTCGATGTCCTAGCCTCGATGTACGCCGCGACGACCGAAAGCGGCGAGAAGTTCGAAGCCATCACGGAAAAGGAAGGCCTCCGTGCCGCGCTCGAGTGGCGCAACGCCCAGTTCAAGGAAGGTTAGAGCCCGATCAGTTCAGGTCGTACACGATCTAAACTGATCGGGCTCTAGACCCAAAAGAAAGGAGCCGGTCCCTCTCAGAACCGGCTCCCGACCTTCGTCCCCATGCGGGGCGCGAATTCTTTAGTCGTCGCTCAGACGAGCGAGAGATTGTCAGCTGCCGTACGGCCGTCACGGCCGGGGACGGTGTCGAATTCGACCTTCTGGCCTTCCTGAAGGCTGGCCAACCCGGCACGCTCGACAGCGCTGATGTGAACAAACACATCCTTGTCGCCCTGGTCAGGGGCGATAAAACCGTAGCCTTTGGTGGCGTTGAACCACTTGATAGTACCCGTCTGCATGGGAAAACACGTCTCCTTGAGACCATGACGCAGTCGCGCCACGGGTCGGTGATAAAAATCGGAAGAGGGGAAGGGGCTGCCGGTTTGAACCCGGCCATTGGCACATGCGCGCTCTCAACTGGTTCTGGCGACAGACCAAACCGTCCATCCGATACAGAAGATATGGGACAAAATCGCCGGGGAATCCAGAAAAATCGATTCCCGGACCGCTCAGGGAACCTAGTGCGCCTCGTTCCAGTTGTGGCCCGAACCGGTTTCCACGGTCAGCGGGACGGAAAGACTGGCCGCGCCTTCCATGACGTTTTTGACGCAATCGGCCGTGGCGTCGGCCTCGTCTTCGGCGACCTCGAACAGCAGTTCGTCATGAACCTGCAGCAGCATGCGCGCGGATAGCCCGGCTTCTTTCAGTGCGCCGGGAACGCGGATCATGGCGCGTTTGATGATGTCGGCGGCAGTGCCTTGCAGCGGCGCGTTGATCGCCGCGCGTTCGTAAAACCCCCGGGTCGAAGGATTGCGGTCGTTGATGCCGGGAACATGGCATTTACGCCCGTAAAGGGTGGTGACGTAGCCGAGCTTCTTGGCTTCCTTCTTGGTTCGCTCCATGTAGTCGCGGATGCCGGGATAACGCTCGAAATAGGCGTCGATATAGGCCTTGGATTCGTCGCGGCCGATGCCGAGTTGGCGAGCCAGCCCGAACGCGCTGATGCCGTAGATGATGCCGAAGTTGATCGCCTTAGCTTTACGACGGGTTTCGGCGGTCATGTCTTCCAGGGGCACGGAAAACACCTGACTCGCCGTCATCGCGTGAATGTCGAAGCCGTCTTTGAACGCCTTTTTCAGCGTGTCGATATCGGCAACATGGGCTAGGAGGCGGAGCTCGATCTGGGAATAGTCGGCAGAAAGAAGGACGTGGCCTTCTTCGGCGACGAAGGCATCGCGGATGCGCCGGCCCTCGGTCGTGCGGATGGGGATGTTCTGCAGGTTGGGGTCCGACGACGCCAGACGTCCCGTGGACGCTGCCGCCATGGCAAAGGAAGTGTGGACACGTCCGGTCTCGGGATTGATCTGCTGGACCAGCGTGTCGGTATAGGTGCTCTTCAGCTTGGAGAGCTGGCGCCAGTTCAGCACCTTCTGGGGCAGTTCGTGGCCCTGCGCGGCCAGCCCCTCCAGCACATCCGCGCCCGTAGCATAGGCGCCGGACTTGCCTTTCTTGCCGCCCTCCAGACCCAGTTCGTCAAACAGCACCTCACCCAGTTGCTTGGGCGATCCGATCTTGAAGGCATGGCCGGCAATCTTGTGGATTTCCTTCTCGATATCCTGAATGCGGTGGCCGAATTCGCCCGACATGCGTTCCAGCTCGACCCGGTCGACCTTCACACCAACCTGCTCCATCGCCGCGATGACGGGAACCAGCGGGCGTTCGATCCTCTCGTAGACCATGGTCACGCGTTCGGGTGCGAGCCGGGGCTTGAGGCTCTGCCAGAGCTGCAGCGTGATATCGGCATCCTCGGCGGCATAGTCGCGCGCGCGATCAAGCGGCACCAGATCGAAGGTGATCTGCGACTTTCCCGATCCGGCAACGTCCTTGAACGGGATCGTCGTGTGACCCAGGAACATCTGGGCCAACGTGTCCATTTTCTGATCGTGTTGGCCGCCTTCTAGGCAATGGGAGAGCAGCATGGTGTCGTCGATCGGAGAGACCGGCACACCGGTGCGTTTCAGAACGACCATGTCGTATTTGATGTTGTGGCCGACCTTGAGGACCGTGGGGTCTATCAGCATCGGACGCAGGGCATTGAGCGCCTTGTCCATGGAAATCTGCTTGGGCTTATCCGAAAAGGCATCGGGCTCCTTGTGGCCCAGGGGCACATAGCAGCCGTTGCCGGATGCCGTTGAAAGCGAAATGCCCACCAGTTCGGCGGTCATCTCATCCACACTGGTTGTTTCCGTGTCGACCGCGACCACGCCGATGCGCTCCGCCTCGGCAATCCAGCGCTCCAGATCGGCCATCTCCTGGACCAGTTCATAGCCGTCCGATTTGGGCGCGTCCGAAAACGGTGCGTCGGCATTGGCTTGGCTGGCCTTCTCACCCAGCCAGGTTTCGACCCGTGCCGTCATCGTGCGGAACTCCTGGGAGCGCAGGAAGCCCATCAGGGAGGCGGCTTCCGGCGGATGGCGCAGCAGGGTGTCGATACCGTCTTCGAGCGGCACATGCTGCTCCAGGGTCACCAGCTTGAGCGACATGCGCGCGTCGTCGGCATGGGCGATCAGCTTTTTGCGCCGTTTGGGCTGTTTGATTTCCTCGGCCCGCTCGAGAAGGGTTTCCAGATCGCCGTATTCCTCGATCAACTGGGCGGCGGTTTTCACCCCGATTCCGGGCACACCTGGAATGTTGTCGACCGAATCACCCGCGAGCGCCTGGATCTGAACGACCTTGTCGGGTGTCACGCCGAACTTCTCAAAGACTTCCGCCTCGCGGATCTCCTTGTTCTTCAGCCCGTCGAGCATCACCACACCCTCGCCGACGAGCTGCATCAGGTCCTTGTCGGAGGAAACGATCGTCACCTCCGCGCCTGCCTCGCGCGCCATGCGCGTGTACGTCGCGATGATGTCGTCAGCCTCATAACCTTCCATCTCGATGACGGGCAGGTTGAACGCACGGGCGGCTTCTCGGATCAGCGGAAACTGCGGAATCAGTTCCTCGGGCGGATCGGGCCGCTGGGCCTTGTACTGATCGTAGATTTCGTTGCGGAAGGTCTTGGCGCTGTAATCGAAGATGCAGGCAATGTGATCGGCATCGGTGCCGTCGATCAGCTTGATGATCATGTTGCAGAAGCCCATCACCGCGTTGATCGGCGTTCCGTCGGAACGGTTCATCGGCGGCAGGGCGTGAAAGGCGCGGAAAATGAATCCGGACCCGTCGATCAGATAGACATGTTTGGGCGTGTCGGCCATGGCCGCAGCTTAGAAGAGTTTAACGCGGCGTGAAATCGTCTATCCGCCCGGCACCGACTGGCATCAGGCCCGCCCGGTCAATTCCCGATCGTGATCGACCGGCGGCCGTCCGGCGCGAATGGCTTCGGCCGCGGGGTGCCGGGACCAGATGAAACGCCGGTCGCAATAGCCGCAATCGATGTAGCCGTGGGTGTGAAGGTCGTAATAGACACGCGGATGGCCCAACGCGCCGCCGCCATCACAGTGGACCTTCGCATCTTCGATTTCAATGACCTCTGGCGGATCAATCGGCATCGTGTTGTCTCCTGTTGCCGGGATCATACGGTTCGTGTTGCCGCTTGCAACGAACTTTGCAGCGTTTGCGTCCGTTAGCAGTGTTGCCGCCGGGCGGGTCGTGTATAAACCGCGTCATGGAACCAGAACTCGCCATAGACGTCCGCGGCCTCAAGAAAACCTATGTCAAGGGCGTCAAAGCCAAGGAGGCACTCAAGGGCGTTGATCTGGATGTTCGCCGCGGCGCTTTCTTTGGTCTCCTGGGCCCCAACGGTGCGGGCAAGTCGACCATGATCAATATTCTCGCGGGGTTGGTCGTGAAATCGGCGGGCGAAGCCTCGATCTGGGGCTGGGATATCGCGCGCAATCCTCGCGAGGCAAAACGCGCCATCGGGGTGGTGCCCCAGGAACTCAACATCGACCCGTTTTTCTCACCCCGTGAGGCGCTCGAACTGCAGGCGGGCCTTTATGGCGTACCCCGTAAGGCGCGGCGCACGGATGAAATCCTCAAGGCCGTCGGACTGACCGAGCAGGCCGACAGCTATGCGCGCAGCTTGTCGGGCGGCATGCGGCGACGTCTCTTGGTGGCCAAGGCCATGGTCCACAACCCGCCGGTCATCGTTCTGGATGAACCCACGGCAGGTGTGGATGTCGAACTGCGACGCACGTTCTGGGCCTACATTCGCGGTCTTAACGAGGCGGGTGTGACCATTCTTCTCACCACGCATTATCTCGAAGAGGCCGAGCGGTTCTGTGACGAGATCGCCATCATCGATCATGGCGAAGTCATTGCGCGCGACACCACCGAGGGCCTCAAACGCCGTCTCGACCACAAGACCCTCACCATTCGCTTTGACGAGCGCCTCGAAAGCGTGCCGGAATCGCTGAAAGGCTTGGATTGCCGGCTCACGCAGCATGGTCGCCTGCAGATCCGCTATCGCTTCAGCAAGGCACATCTCGATTCCGTTCTGGCCCAAGTGCGCAAGGCCGGTTTGACCATCGCGGACCTTTCGACGACCGAGGGCGACCTGGAGGACGTGTTTGTCGCACTCACCAGCGACCCCGATCCCGAGGCCGAGGCGGCGCAATGACCGATCGGCTGCGCACGTCGATCTCCAGTCCTATCGGAAAAGTGTGGATGGTGATCGCGGATGGCGCCCTGGAACTTCTCGATTTCGAAGACGATGAAGGTCAGCGGCTGGCTGCATTCATGCACGAGCACTATCGCGATGGCTTGCCTGCCTTGGGAAAGGATGACACCGGTATCGCAGAGAGCTTGGAGGCTTATTTCTCCGGAGATCTTGACGCCATCGAACCCATACCGACCATGCTGAAAGGCACCGCGTTTCAGCAATCTGTGTGGCAGGCGTTGCGTGCCATCCCCTGTGGCCAGACCATCGCTTATCGCGATCTGGCGGTGCGTGCGGGCAGACCTAAAGCGGTGCGCGCAGCCGGGGCAGCCAACGGGCAGAACCCGGTTTCCATCGTTGTTCCCTGTCACCGTGTGATCGGCGCAAACGGCTCGCTGACCGGCTATGGCGGTGGCATCCATCGCAAGGAATGGTTGCTGAAACACGAGGGCACACACTGCGCCTGATCGCGACCGGGAAATCGAGGTTTTCTGTCGTTTTTGTTTCCACGGGCCAGCTTCCGAGTATGACTGTCGTGAGCGCCGGGATGGGGCTCACGACACCTAACTTGGGGAATGATCATGATTGAGAAGAATGTCGTTGGCGGGCTTTCCAGCCTGGTCAGCGCTAGGAAACTGTGTGTCGAGGCCTATTCTGCGTCAGTGCGCGTATCCGGGTGTTTCGATGTCCGTAGGCCCTTGCGGCTATCGGCATGGTGCCTTCGGCTGAAGCTTCCACCGGTACAGCCGTCGACACGCCGGAACGCGTTGTTCCGCATGCCGTCGCCGTCGAGATCGATCAGCTTGGGAACACCATGCCTGCGGGTGTCGGGACCGACCTTGCCCGGTGGTATGACTGGGGCGATTGGGGAGATTGGCGGAACTGACCGTTTCCGCTCCTTTCCATCGAACCGCCTGATCCAGGCTCGTTCGTCCGTCTTTGTGACGACTATCACGCCCGCGGCGCCAAAAGCGTCGCGGGCGTGGGTTTTTGTGCCCGCCGGCGTGATGAAGTCACGAAACGCAAGTCGGTGTGGATATCGAGCGGGTGCGCTTCAATCCGGTCGAGGAAGGGGACGACGATAAAGCATCTGACAGTGCGCGAATTTGCCGCCCGGTCACATATTTGGCCAGCCTCGCTTTCTCTTAACGTTGCGGGTCGTCTTGGGCTTCCACTTGAACCATACTGTCAACGGGATGGCAGCGCAGAAATGCCTGCCGAGGGTATCAACGGGATGTGGATAGCGATGCGGAACTACTCGGGTCACGCCGCACATCATCAACTAAACGGCTGGGTCTTGAGACAAGAACCACATGGGAATTCCATGATTGAGAAAAGCATCGTTACCAATCTTATCCGGCCTGCCTCAAGCAATGCGCCTATCTCGGCATCTCGCTGACCATCGCCACCGCGGTGATCGGTCTGGTTGCCAAGGCCGACGCATCCACCGGCGACGGCCACGAAGCAATCATGTCAGCCCTCTCGAACATTGTCACCGCTCACGAAGCCGGCGACATCGCCAGCATCCTGCGCGACAGAACGCCTACCGGTGTCGAGACCGGTCTCGACCAGCGGTACGACGGTCGACTGGGGCGATTGGTGGAACTGATCGCGCTCCCCGCGAACGCCTGACCGGTTGATCTCGATCTCTGGAACCCGACTGGCTGTGGGTAACCGCAGTCTGTGACGAGCAAACACTGTGCAGCCGGGGCGGTCCGACAACTGCTGGACCGCCCCGGCAGATGCACGTGAACGGAGAGACTTGATCCATGACAAACACTGCAACCGATCTTCAGAGGAAACCCGGAGTGCCGGCTCAGAAGATAAAGACGCATGCCGCCGCCGCACAGCGTGGGGCTGCTGAACCTCCTGATCCTGTAGCCCACGACCTTCAGCAATCTCGATTGCGCGTATTGCTGCCTTCCCGGGCGCACCAACAAAGCTCGCATGCCGCTGGAAACGGCTGAGAAAGCCATCGTGCGAGCCATGGCATCGGGCCTGGCGGCCAAGAAATTCTTGATCGTCTGGCATGCCGGCGAACCGCTGGTCGTGGAATAAGGACTGGTGCCGAGAGGCCGACAAGCTGGTGCAGAAACGCTGCCAGGGCGTCGAGGTCACGCACAACTTCCAGTCCAATGAGGTCCTGGTGACCGATACCTGAGTGTGATCTCTTCAAGTCGATGAACACCCGCATGGGCGTCAGCATCGACGGTCCACAGCACATCCACGATGCCTACCGCAAGACGCGCGCGGACAGGGGTAAGGGTACGCACAAATCAATCATACAAAAACATCGAATGCCTGCACAAGAACGATGTCCCTTCCACATCATCACGGTCGGCCACAACGGCGATTTCTCCTCGTTCTCGCCCGAACTCCACGCCATGGAAATGAACGGCGAGCCGTTCGTCTTCGGCAACGTGTACGAATATGAAAGATCATCGAAGGCTACAGCGCCTGTAAGAAATTCTACGCGTTCTTCAACCTCTGCGCCGGCGGACCGTCGGGCAACAAGCAGTTCACTCTCGGCACAATGGCCGGTACGGAAACTTTGTTCTGCGACTATCGCGTCAAGGAGACCGTGACGATCCTGCGTGACCAGATGGACCTCGATCCCATTGTCGAAGATCATCCCGAGTTCATTCCCTCGGCTGCGGTTGGAAGCGCATCGCTCTCCAAGACACAGTAAGATTAAGTTCCAGATCAGAAATCCCGGCGGCGCATGATGCGCTCGCCGGTATTTCTTCATCTGATTCGGAGATCCGGGCTTTGCCCTTCGGACGAAACCCAGAAAGGTTCGATTGCACCGGCGGTAGTTCCCATACCTTCGGCTTGTTCCTGCCTTCATTCCGCCGTATGGTCCGCGCCGCTCTGCGGTCCCGTAGCTCAGCTGGATAGAGCGCTGCCCTCCGAAGGCAGAGGTCACAGGTTCGAATCCTGTCGGGACCGCCATAGTTTCTGCGGGCAGCAGCCGATCATCCCTTGGCACATCCATAGCATCATCCCTGGAACGGGCAGCTTGCAAGGCATTACAAATCGAGGAATCCTGTTTGCTTTCCGAGAACCGGCTGCAAACAAGAGGGCTGACCGTGAAGCGATATGAAAGGTTGATGCGCCGCATCGAGGCTGGTGAGCGCCTCGTCATCGATGGCGCAACGGGTACCGAAGTGGAACGCCGCGGTGTGCCCCAGCTTGAAAATGCATGGAATGGGGGCGGCGCTTTAAGTCATCCGGAAATCGTGCGTGAGATCCATCAGGACTACATCCGCCACGGCGCGCAGATCGTCATTTCCAACACCTTCGCGACCCATCGTCACGCCTTGCGCGATGCCGGGGTTGCGGATCGTTTCGAGGACTACAACCGGCGCGGCGTCGAGCTGGCCATTGAGGCGCGGGACCTGATGGACAAATCCGATGTCCTGGTCGCGGGTGGCATGTCGTTCTGGTCCTGGATTGACCGGCATCCTCCCCTTGATGTCCTGCGGCAGGATGCCGGGGAGCAGGCGGCCATCATGGCCGATGCGGGCGCCGACCTCCTGATGCTCGAGATGATGGTCGATATCGATCGCATGCTCGTCCTGCTTGAGGCCGGGCAGGCAACGAGTCTGCCCGTCTGGGTTGGGTTTTCCATGAAGCCCGACGACGAGGGCGCCATGCGCCTTCTGGGCGGCGAACTGTTCGCGGATGCTCTGGCTGCCTTGGAAGGCCGTGATGTACCTCTGGTCAATGTCATGCACACCGAAGTGCGCGACGTGGACGCCTGTCTTGATGTTGTTGCCCGGCATTGGAAGGGTCTTGTGGGTGTCTATGCGCACACGGGGGATTATCGGGATTCGAAGTGGATCTTCGATGGGATCATCTCGCCCGAGGACTATGCAAAAGCCGCGCGCGGTTGGCTTGATCGTGGTGCCAACGTGATTGGTGGGTGCTGTGGCATCTGGCCCGAACACATCGGGGCGGTGCGCGAAGCCGTGTAGTCGGACGTTTTTTACAACAATCCAGGTTGCTTCAGATTGGCGTGCTGACGGCATTCCGCCTAGCATCCATGCGAGCCAAGGGAGGGCACAACCATGGAATATCGCGACGAAGTCTATTTCGAGGCGCAACCGGATCGGGAACAGCCGTTTTCCGATGAGGAATTCGCCAACAGATTGACTCGCATCCGCCAAGCCATGGCCGAAACGAAGATCGACTGTCTGTTCCTCTCCTCGCCAGAAAGCATGTACTATGTCTCGGGCTATATGTGCATGTGGTACCAGACCGAAAGCCCCATGGAATGGTCGGCCACCAACGGCATTGCGGTTCATGTCGATCACGACCGCTTCATCCATTTCGAGACCGAGCGGGAAGCGGTGTTGACGCGCACATTCTCCTGCTCGAAAGATACGCGTTACTTCCCCAAGGACAGCTACCGTGACGGCACCGCCTATATTGCGAGCGAACTGAAGGCCGAGGGATGGCTGGACGGCAACATCGGGCTGGAAATGTATGCCATGCGGCCCAATCGCGCCGTTTCCGATCGGTTTCAGGACGCCTTCGAACGCGCGGGCGCCAAGGTGATCGACGGCAGCGGGATCCTGCGGGAGGTGCGCTGGGTCAAGTCGGAAGCTGAAATTGCGTGCTTGAAGGAAAGCTGCCGCATTGCCTCGGCCGGCCTCAAGCGTGCCGCAGAGGTCCTGCGTCCCGGCGTGACTGAACTGAAGGTCCAGGGCGAAGTGATCTGCGCCATGGCGAAAGCCGGGGGTGAGTTGCAATCGATGATCATGCCGGTCCTGTCCGGCAAGAAGTCTAACGCGGCCCACGCCCTGGCCACGCGGCGCAAGATGCAGGCCGGCGAACCCGTGGCGATCGATGTTTCGGGCGTTCACAAGCGCTATCATATGAACTGCGCACGGACGTTCTACCTAGGCGAGCCGCCCGCGGATGTGCGGGATGTGACGGACCGTGCCGCCGGTGTGATGGAAGTCGTAAAGGAATGCCTGCGCCCCAACCTTCCCGTCCGCGAACTCAATGAGAAGGTGAAGGCCTATTACGACGAGCAGGATCTATGGTCGAGTCGCGGCTGGATCGGCGGTTATGAGATGGGTATTGGCTTTCTGTCCGATTGGGTGGGCAGCTTCGTCTACGATCCGCTGGCGGAGAAGAACGCTGATCGTGTCTTTGAACCGGGAACGGCAGTCAATCACGAGATCCAGATTTTCATGCCGCGCCATGTCGGCCAGTTCTTCATGATCGAGTCGCTACTGTTCGAGGAAGATCAGGCGAGCTTTGCAACGCCAGACGTTCCCTACACCTTGAACATCGTGGAGTAGGGCCGGGGTCATCAACGACCGCGGGCCCAGAAGGCGATCCCAACCAGAAGGGCGATGCCGCCTGCCACACCGACAATGATCGTGTCGATGCCGCTCAGCATGCCTCCGATGTTGCGCATGGCCCGCGCCGCGCTGCCGGCAAGGTTGCCGCCGTTGCGCTCGTTGCCGAACAGCAGCATGGCGACCACGGCGCTGCCCATGATCAAGGTTGTCATGGCGAGAGTCTTACGGATTTGCTTGAACGTCGGGTTGTTCCAGGCGATGGGCTCGATGCCTGCGACCTGCGCCATCTTACTCTCCCTTCGGTAACTCCGCTGTCTCGTTTTGTGAGGTCGGTGATTTTGCGTCCCGGCGTTGCCGTCGGTTTGCTGTTTCGGGGACTTGGATCCCGTTGCTTGAAAGATCGGGCCAAACCGCTTCAAATGCAGTGATGAAGCACACAGATTCCGGCTGCTCGGACCTAGCGGAAACCAATCGGGTGATCGCGGTCACCCGATGGTGACCTACGGGCCCCGGACACACCGGTATCGCGCGAAACTGGGGAGAGGCTTATGAGCGTTTGGCTGCGTGGCGGGCAGGTCTATGGCGTGCAGGAAGCGAGCTTTTCGCGCGCCGACATCCGCATCGCCGAAGGATGCATCGCCTCGGTGGAAACGGCGGGTTCGCCCGGTGGCGACGACACGGTGATCAATGTCGACGGGGCCTATCTCTTCCCGGGCTTTATCGATTGTCACGTACATCTCTGCATGCCGACCGAAGACGGCAATCCCGACAATCCTTGGCAAGGCAAACTTCCAGGCGAGGTCGCCATCTATGCGGCCCAGGCCGCTGAACGCACGCTGATGGGCGGGGTGACGACGGCGCGGGATGTCGGCGGCTGGGACTACAACGAGATCGCTGTGCGCAACCTTATCAACCGTGGAGCCCTGAAGGGTCCCAGACTGTTCTGCGCGGGCAAGCTGCTTTCGGTCACGACCTCGACCACGGCCTATTACCCCGGCATGTACGACACGGCCAACGGGCCCGACCAGGTGCGCGCCATGGCGCGCAAACAGCTCGCCATGGGTGCGGACCTGATCAAGATCATGGCGACTGGCGCGCTGACCAGCACCGAATACGAGGACGCCCGCGCGATCCAGTTCCAGTTCGAAGAGGTCAAGGCGGCGGTCGCGATCGCCGAAGAGAACTATAAGCACTGCGCCGCGCACGCCCATGCCTGTGACGGCATCCGCAACGCCGCGCTGGCCGGATGCCGCAGTGTCGAGCACGGCAGCTTCGGCGATGAGGATACCTACGCGCTGATGGCCGAGAAGGGCACGTTTCTGGTTCCCACCGTCTGCGTGCATTCGGCACTGGCGGGCGATGAGACGGCCTTCAACAACCTGCTTCCCCATATCCGGCAGCGCTACGTCGAATGCGAGGATGTCCACCTCAAGAACACCAAACTCGCGCAGGATGTCGGCGTCTCAATCGCCATGGGAACCGATGCCGGAACTCCGGGCAACCATCACGGTGACAACATGCAAGAAATCGAGCGCATGGTGACGGGCGCCGGTCTGACTCCCCGGCAGGCCATCGAGGCGGCGACCATGGGCGGCGCCAAACTGCTGCGACGGGAAGATGATCTCGGCTCGCTGGAGGTGGGAAAATTCGGTGATATCGTCGGGTTTGCCGATAACCCTCTGGAAGACATCCACGCCATCCGTAACGTTGCTCTGGTGGTGAAGGGCGGCGAGACGATGCGTAACGATCTAAAGGACTGACTCGACTATGTCTGCACACCTCACTCAGGAACAGATTGCGCAATATCACGAGGACGGCCTCGTCATTCCCGACTGGCGCCTGCCCGATGACGTGCTCGGGCGCCTGCGTGACAACTATGACCGGCTGCTTGCCGCCAACCGCGGAGTCGAAGGCGCCAGCGAGGACTTCATGGTCGGCGTCCACGTCGCCAGCAGGAACGCCATGGGCGTGTGCGGCATGCCGGAACTTCTGGAAGTGATCCGATTGCCCGAAATTCTCGACATGGTCGCGCAGGTCGCTGGACCCGATCTCATCCTCTGGGGCACCACAGTGTTCGGGAAACCGACGGGTACGGGAAAGGCCACGCCCTGGCATCAGGACGGCGACTATTATCCCATCGAGCCGCTGGAAACGACGACGGTCTGGGTGTCGCTCGATCATGCGCGCCCGGAAAACGGTTGCATGCGCTACATCGCAGGATCACACAAGGACCGATGGCTTTATCCGCATTACTGGAACGAGCGGCCCGACTACACGCTCTATCAGGAGATCGATGAAGA
Source organism: Alphaproteobacteria bacterium (assembly GCA_965204785.1). Classification (GTDB taxonomy): domain Bacteria; phylum Pseudomonadota; class Alphaproteobacteria; order SP197; family SP197; genus SP197. The sequence continues at coordinate 3,415,021 of OZ242015.1, forward strand.
ATTCGCGCCCCAGGATCGCGCCCGCGACGTCGTGCTCGAGCACGGCCAGATCTCCATCCATGACGTCTATCTGGTGCACGGGTCGGAGGCCAACACGTCCAGCGAGCGCCGTGCCGCACTGGTCTTTCGCATCATGCCGGGCACCAGCCGCTACAACCACGCCAAGGGCGGCTCCAGCGAAAACCCCAGCCACGACTACTCACGCCGCCCCTTGTTTCTGCTGCGTGGTGAAGACAAGACCGGGAAGAACGATTTCGAGATCGGTCACTAGGGCCTGTTGACATTCGGGATTCGCTTTTGGGCTGATTTCCGGTTCAAGCTTCCAAAATAGAGGTTTGAATGAACGAAAATCGCTTCGTGGTTTCTGACGGACTTCGGCAGAAGACTGCGCCACGTCTGCCCGGCAAACCGGCAGACGCGGGTGTTGCCGCCCGCAACAACCGATTGTTCCTGGGGCGTGTCCGCACAGGGTCCCCGTGGCGGGACCTCCCCAGGGAGTTCGGCAACTGTAACGGCAGTTTCAAGCGGTTTCGCCGATGGGCGGAGAAAGGCGTGTTCGAGAGCCTTTTCAATGCTGCAAGCTGGGACCCTGACCTTGAGTACATGCCTTGTTGACGGCGCCATTGTCCAGGTTCACCAGAAGGCAGCGGGCGCAAAAGGTGCGTGCAGCATCAGGCTATCGGGCGTTCGTGCGGCGGGCTGACGACCAGGATCGTGGCTCTGGTGGATGCGCCCGGTAACCTGCTCCGGTTCCCGATCCTGCCCGCACAGGCGCATGACATGAAAGGCATGGCGCAACCGCTGTCATCCCGCCCAAAGCCAACCGCAATGAGCAGCGTGCCCATGACGCGCATATGTTACGAATGGCGCCATCCGATCGAAAACTGCTTCGCAAGGATCGAGGCATTCAGAGTGATAGCCACTCGATACGACAAGACAGATATCGGCTATGCCGCCAACTGGCGTCCCGCCGCAACGTTCATCGCCGCCAGATGATTGTCAACAAGCCCCAGAACCATAACGGGCATCAATCCTGATGCCACTGAGGTAGTGAAGTATGGATGATGAGCGATCTTCGCACAAGTTATCGTGAGAAGCGCGATCTACTCACCAAGCTCAAATCTCAAGCCGCGATCTACGATGAACGCCTTTCTTTTGCTGAGTTGGGCGTTTACGAGCCGCATTTTGATTTTGATGATAGCGAGACATACAAACAAAAGATCAAGGAAGTGCGGGACCGCCAAAAAGGTATGGTAGCAGCAAAGCAAGCCACGAATTGCCCCACAGACTGGACCGTCGATGGTAGTCGCTCCAAAGGTCAAACCATGGTTAATCGCCAAACGCGATTAACCATGCGAGCGTTTAACAATGAATGCGAGGCAGCAATAGCGAATACAAGGTGGAATAATGTTGTTGCGATGGAGAAGCGTATTTCCAACGCGCCCAAGCAGATAAACGGCGCCAATGACTCAATGAAGCTCGTGATCAATGACAATTATGTCGCGCTCAAGATTGACGAGCTTCATCTGACGCATGAGTATCGTGAACAGTTCAAGATCGAAAAAGAAGAACGCGCTGAGTTGGCAAGAGCGGAGCGTGAGGAAAAGAGGAAGGCACCGTCACCGGATGGCATGTCGAGGAAGGTGCGGCGGCGAACGAGGGCGACGAAATCCTCGACGTGGAATCCACCAAGATCGCCAACGTCATCGAGGCCAAGACCGGCGGCGTGTTGCACCGGCAGCGCGGAGGTCGGAATGAACCTCCCGGTTGGCGCGCTGCTGGGCATCATCGCGCCAGAGGGTGTTGACGAGGCGGCCATTGAGGAATTCGTCTCTGGCTTCGTGGTTCAGGATGTCGAAGGCGGCACCTCCAGGCCGGCGAACCCGACCGTCAACGCGGACGGCCGCAACATCCGCTATACCGTTTACGGAGAAGAGGGCAAACTAATCGTGCTCGTCCACGGGTTCGGCGGCGACATGAATGCCTGGATGTTCAACCAGGATGCGCTGGCCGCCGACCACGCCGTCTATTCCCTGGATCTCTCCTCGGCCACGCGGCGGCTCCTCCAAGGAGGTCGGTGACGGTGGCATGGTTGTCCTCATCTCGGCGGTGGAAGCGGTGATGGCCGGGATGGAGCAGCCGAGCATGTTCATCTCATCAGGCATCCCCTGGGCGGTGCGGTCGCTCTCTCCAGATCACTCTCGACCAACCCGAAAGGATCGCCTCCCTGACCCTCCTGATTGCCGCATTCACCCGTTAGGTCTCGCCCTCCGCTTCGCGCTCTGCCCTATCGTCAAGTTCGGTCGCGTGTTTCCACGACTCACGGCTACTGATGCGGGACCAGTAGTCCTCGAAGGCCGGTCGTTTTTCGATGGTGCCGATTTCCATGTACCAGCCGATATTGGCGCCGACATAGACGTCGGCTGCGCTGAACGTCTCACCGGCAACGTAGGGCCCTGACGACACGGCCTTTTCAATGACATCCAGCATGGCTCCCTTTTCGCCATAGCCCAGCATGCCCTTCTTGTCGTCGGGCGCCGACCAGCCCATCGCACTGTCGGTCAGGCAGGCCTCCAGCGGCCCTGCTGCGAAAAAGAGCCACTGATAGTAAGCGCCGCGATCCTTAGGCTCCGGCGCGAGGCCTGCATCAGGAAAGGCATCGGCCAGATAGGCGCAGATCGCCGCGGTCTCCGTGACCACCGTGTCGCCGTGACGCAATGCCGGTACTTTGCCCAGGGGATGGATCGCCAGATAGGCCTCGGTCTTCATGTCCGGACCAAAGGCGATGACCTCGGATTCGTAGGGCGCGCCGACCTCCTCGAGCATCCACCGTGCGACCCTGCCGCGCGACATGGGGTTTGTGTAGAGAGTCAGTTTCTTGTTCATGATAGGTTGTTCTAATTTATCCGGTCAGCATTGCAGTGCGCTTGAGCACCATTGGCACCATTGGCACGCTCTGTGAAAATTGCGGCATCAGCGTGATATCGCGACAGAAGTGTCGGGTTCCACCGTATCCGGCGCACAATTACCCTGCGCAAGACTTCCATGATGCCTAGCTGACAATCACCCATCCTTTCTAAGTCTGGTTAATGTACGATTCTATCGTTCCATCTGTCAACTGACATAATTCTAATGGGAAGGACAACCTTTCCTTAGATTGCGAGGATTCCCGATTCTCGGGACTGGATGGCGCGAAGGCCGTTTTGGATGGATATGGGAGAGGTTCAAGCCGCAGGTCCTCACGATTCATGCCTATGGAGAGGAAGCGGCGGTCTTCGGGCGGGAGGACGCTTGGGTCGGATTTCCCGAGTTCTCCAGTTCGGTCGTGGCGGCGCGCGAAGCAGGCGCGACCAACATGCAGTTCAACACCACACTCGGTTCCTGGTCCTATGTCGACTGCCTGATGATCGTCCGTGGCGCCGAGAACGAGGCTGCTGCACATGCCTACATCAACAGTGCCTTGTCTGATGAAGGCCAGCTTGCATCCACGGCGCATAGCCTGGCGTTTCCGGTCAATGGCGCGGCGGTCAGCGCGTTGCCCGAAACGCTGCAGTACGAATCCAGTGATGATGTGCTGGCCCGTGCGCTTCTGCTGTCTGGCGTCATGATCGAGACCGACGGTCCCGACGTGCCGTGTCCGACGTCAGCGCCAATGGGACATATTGCACCCTGAACGAATGTTTTATCTTTCCTATACAAGATTCAATATATGTGTAGTCTGCTGAACGATTGAGAAGATTGATTCCTGAGGATTAAGAATTATGCAAGAATCGTTCACCTATCTAATCTGTTTGATCTTTGTGTTCGATCAATACTTATGATAGCAGTGAATTGATGGACATTACCTATGATTTAGACATAGCAACGTCTGTGCATGACATCGCGGGGTAGGTGAGTGAGGCTGGTCCTACTTTCGAATTTACTCGCTGTTTTCTGCATACCAAAGCCTTGAAAGTGGCGAACCGGCGGTTCTGGCTCCTTCCCTGGATATGGCAACGGCGCATTCAGTTCATGACATTGGGCAGCGTTCGGCAAGGCTGAACCTGCCGCCGCCTTCCCGACAGGTCAGCCAACGCGCTCGGCCGATGCGTTCCTGACATGGTTGATCATGATGTGGTGCCCCAGAAGGGAATCGAACCCCCACTCCCTTGCGAGAACCAGATTTTGAGTCTGGCGCGTCTACCAGTTCCGCCACTGGGGCACTGGGCGCGAAGATGGTGGAGCAGGGGGACGGGGTCAAGCCCTGCGGTGCGCATTGTCACGCGGCGCGATGCCCGATTCAGGAATTGATGTTCAAGCGTTTCGCATAGGCCTCGCGCACGGCACGGCGCACGTCGTCGGATTGCTCGTCGACCGCGCCCGCGAGGGACTTCAGGTAACGGCGCAGACCGTGGATCTGATCCAACAGAGAGAGCAGGACGGGGATGGTCTCCTCGTCGAACTCCAAGTCCTCGCGCATCTCGCACACCAGCCGGATGCGCGCCACGTCCAGTTCGTCGAACAGCGGACCATCGTCGTCCAAGGTCGGGCTGATCCAGCCCTGGCGCTGCCACAGGCGCAGTTCGGTGACCGTCACCGACCCCACTCTGGCGATGACCTGTTCTTCGCGGAGCCGCATCACACCCTCCCCAGCTTGCTGCGCGGGTCATAGGCGTGTTCTTCACGCCATCTTTTGAAGAAGTTCTCAAGCTCGTCGTCAATCTTCTCGGGCAAGGTGACCTTCAAAACGATCCGCTGGTCGCCCGGCGCTCCCTTGGCGGTCTTGACGCCCTTTCCCTTCAGACGCAGAACGTCGCCGGTGCTCGAACCCTTGGGCACCGTGACGGCGACGCGTCCAGCAATCGTCGGCGTGTTCACCTTCGCGCCCAGAACCGCTTCGTCCAGCGTGATTGGCAGGTCCAGGACGATGTCGTTGCCTTCCTGGCGGAAGTGCTTGTGGGGATTGACGGTGATCTCGATCAGGGCGTCGCCGGCCGGCTCGCCCCCCATGCCGTCGGCGCCCTTGCCTTTCAGACGAAGGGTTGCACCGTCGCGGATGCCGGCTGGGATGGTGACGTCGAGACTGCTGCCGTCGGGCAGCGTGATCCGCTGCTTGGCGCCGTTGACCGCATCGAGAAAGTCCACATTCAGCGTATAGGAAGCGTCGTGGCCCTTCATGCGCATGGACCGCTGGCCACCGCTCTGTTGGCCGAAAATGCCGGAAAGAAAATCCGCCAGGTCCTCTTCGCTGTCGAAGCCCGGATGGCTGTAGCGCCCGCCATGGTCGGCTTCCGCATGATGTCGATAGAACTGATGTTCCGGTCGCTCTGCCCCGCTCGCGTCGATTTCGCCCTTGTCGAACCGCGCGCGGTTTTCGGGATCCTTCAATAGGCCATAGGCAGCCGAAACCTCCTTGAAACGGGCTTCGGCTTCCGCATCGTCGGGATGCAGATCGGGGTGCAGCTCCTTGGCGAGCTTGCGATAAGCCTTTCTGATGTCGTCCTGGGTTGCCGTCTTGGCAACGCCGAGAACCTGATAGGGATCGTCACGCATGGCGTTACCTTGTCTCAACGACCGGCCCTGGTGCGCCAGCCGGTTTCCCAGACTACATGGTTGCCTTGCATGACATTTTGAAGATGGCAGGACTGGTTTTGCCGTCGAATGCGGAGCTGACGGACTTTGCTGTGCGCGAGCGTGGGTACCACCATATTGACGCTCCACAACATTGCGCGGGCACTTCCCGCAGGAGCGGACCGGCGTCGCGCGGAGGACAGATGCAAAACTAACTTTCTCCCGAGACCAATCCTGATGGCCGAACCCTCATCAACTGGCGAACCTGTGACTGGCAGACGTATCCTGGTTCAAAGACTGTGTCATGGTGGCCGGTCCGTGCGGACTCGCGGCCCCAGGAAGGTTATTACCTGTTCAAGCTCGTGCCGGGGAAGACAGCGTCAGTCCATGGCGGTGGCGTACGTGAGGAGTTTATCCTTCTCGACGGTGCGCTGACCGACAGCGACGGCGCCGGGCTGGTCGCCGGCGACTTCGTCAATTATCTGCCCGGCACGGATCACCGTCTCTAGGCCGACAGCGAAGCCATTCTGCTTGTCTACACAACTCCCGGCGATGCCGGAGAGCCAAGACGCTCTTCCGTTGGCCCAGGCATGCAAGGTGTCGAACTGGAAGACCGCGCCGTTCAAGCCCTATCCGGGCTTGCCGAACGTGGACAGTCCGCTACTCTGGCATGATATCCGTGGCAACCCCGAGACAGTCGAGGGGTTCTACATCACGCATTTCACGCTCGGCCGCTCACCCACCAGGCGCGGCCGCGGACCCAGTCTGGAGCACAGATTAGCAGCGCGCATACTCAGCGGGATCGCTCGAATAGAGGGCGTCGCAGGCGCCCGCGCGCATGTCCTTGGGGTAAGCTAGGGTCAAGCTCCCGAGATAGCCGATGTCGTGGTTGGCGGCCCAATCGGCATAGCCCAGCGATTGCTCTGGCATGACTTGGCTCAGCTGCACCGGCATCTTGCCGGACAGTGCAGCACCCACGTCCGGCGTGGTCACGTTCTCGGTCATCGCTTCGTGGCCGGCCAAACAGCTCATCAGCACACATCGTAACCGGCTTCGGCCAAGGTCGGCGCCTGTGTGGCGCCCACCTCCACAAGGGGCCGGCATCGCTCCGGCGTGCGGTTCCATACCATGACATCCAGCCTGCCTTGAAGCAGGGGGCCGCCAGGGGGCGGAGCCCATACGTCCCATGCCTGTTGCTGCGGCGCGCATTGTCTTGTCCCCGGCCCGGCGATCAATCTCTGTTATGCAGGTGGTAGACCTTGTTCATGATGGTCCAGGTGCCGTCGAGCTTCAGGAGCGTGAAGAAATCGGTAAAACGCCTGCCGGACCATTCGTCCAGTTCCAGTCGGACCGTGGCGACGGTGTCGGCGATGTCGATGTTCACGATCCGCGCCTTGGTTTCGGGTGCGGAACCGGATTCGTCGACGCGATCGAAGAGTTCCTGGATGGGCGCGGCAAAGAGGCCCTGTGCGCCATAGCCGAAGATCTGCGCGTCGTCGTGGAAGGCCACCTTCATGGTCTTCCCGCTGCCTTCCCGCGCGCCGTCGATGTAGTGCTGGACGGTTGCCGTAATCGCCTCGAATTCGCTGATGTCTTGGCTGCCTGTGTTCATGGTGTCTCTCTGAACTGGATTGCGATGCGCCTAATGCCTGCTCGGGTCCACCAGGACCGCCGTTTTGAAGATCGTGGTGTCGTCGACATATTCGCCGCCTTCCGAAGCGGCGGGCATGACGTCGCTGTAGCGGTCTTCCAGCACGACATGGGGATCGTGGCCCTCAACCCAGCCGAGAAAGAAGTCGTGGAGATGATAGCCGATGAGATGCTGCACATCCTCGCGCAGGTTCTTGGCGACCGCGGGGGGCACGGCGAGATACTGGTTTTCCTCCTGGCGCAGCCAGCCTAGGCTGTAGCCGGTGATCATGCCGACGCGATACGCGTCCTCGGTCACGTTCTTGCCGCCGCCGTGATAAACCGAGCCCAAATAAATCATGCACGAGCCCTTGGGCATCACGGCATGGCTGATCTCGCTGTTTTCGTCGGGATAGGTGTCGTCGTCCCAGTCGTGGCTGCCCAGGATGACGTCGGTCGCGCCATTTTCTTCCGTGAAATCGGTCAGCGCCCACATGGTGTTGCAAACCGACTGCGGGCCTGGATGGCGGAAGGGCATCAGGCCGTCGTCGCGGTGGATGATCTGCCTGCCTTCACCAGGGCCGATGGCCACGGCCTGGGTGACATGCAGGTGATAGCGCGCGCAGTGGGGCAGCAGGATCTGGTCCATGACCGCCAGAATCTGTGGGTTGGTCGCTAATTCCTCGCCATAGGTCCTGGATTTGGCGATGAGCGAACTGACGCGTTTGGTCTTGTAGCCCCAAAACTCGCCTTCGCCATTATAGGCGCGTTCGAGATACGGCTCGAGCTCGGCGCGCACCTGATCGATGACGTCTTCGTCGACGAGATTACGGTAAACCACCGCGCCATCTTCTCTCAGGATAGCCATCGCCTCTTCGGCGGGCGTGTCGCGGTCGATGGAACGAACTTCAGCCATGGCAGCCTCCCGATTGATTTGTCCGCTAATCCTACAGGCTGCCGCGTCGGCTTGTCACGGTCACCCGCACGGGTTTCACTCGTGCCAACGGTTTGGGAATTCGTTATGAACTTGAAGGACAGGGTTGCCGTGATCACCGGCGCGGCGTTGGGTATCGGGCGCGCCATCGGGCTGGCGTATGCGCACGAGAGCGCCAGGGTTCTGGTCGCCGATCTTCAGGAGGCACCGCTGGAGGGCGGCGACTCCACCCATGTATTGGCAAACTCGGAAGGCGGTGAAGCGCTCTTCGCACGCTGCTTCCGGAAACCTTGGAGGAAGCCTAGAACCGTGTCATGGCGGTCAACGCGACCGGGGTGTTTTTCGGCTGCAAGCGCGCCGTCCAACAGATGATCACACGCCAAGTTGCCGCAGACTATGCCCGGTCCGGCATCGTCTGCAACGCCATTGCGCCGGGCAAGATCGTCACGGGAACCGAGGGCCACAGTTTTGACGAGAAACGTCAGGCCTACTCGGTTTCACGCCCGCCGTGGCCACGCTTGGGCAGGCCGCAGCATATCGCCTCGACGGCGGTTTTCCTCGCCAGTGTCGAGGCGACCTACATCACCGGACACAATCTGATGGTCGATGGCGGCTGGATGAATTGCTGTTGCGGTCACACGAACCAGATCACAATGACAGCCAGCGCGATCACAGCGCCGACGGTCGAAACGGTCAGAATCTGACGCACGCCCAGCCCTGTTTCGCCCTGTCGGGCTTCGGTGGGTGTCTTGTTTTCCGTCATCAATCCTTCCTAACTCTTCACTGTATTTGGTCTCTTGACGTCCTTGGGACAACACATGACCGACAAATCTGCTGCAAGGAACCCCTGAACGATGTCAAACGAACGTGATTTCGTCGGTTATGGCCGCCATCTTCCCCAGGCCGACTGGTCGGGCGGCGCGCACCTGGCTCTCAACTTCGTGATCAACTACGAAGAAGGCTCGGAATACGCCATTTCCAACGGCGATGCTGATGACGAAGTGACGCTGACCGAGATTTCCAGCCCGATCGTTCCCTTGGGATCACCGGACTTCGCTGCGCGATCCACGTTCGAATACGGCAGCCGTGTCGGTCGATAGCGCCTCTATTGGCTCTTTACGGAGCGGGGCATCAATCCGACTGTTTTCGGATGCGCCCTGGCGTTGGAACGCAACGACGAGGCTGTCGGCGCGATCCGTGAGGTTGGGGGGTTGACGTCTGCTGCCATGGTTATCGATGTGTCGAGTATTACCTGATGCAGGAAGACGAGGAGCGCGAACAGATCGCCCGGGCCATTGCGTCCATCGAGAAAAATCTGGGCAGCGGCCGCTGGGCTGGTACTGCCGCTATGGACCCGGCGCGAACACCAGGCGCCTGCTGATCGAGGAAGGTGGGTTCGAATACGACTCCGATGTCTACAACGAGGAGCTTCCCTACTGGCTTCCCGACGGGTAGAGCGGCTATCATTTGGTCGTGCTCTATTCGCTGACCAACAATGATGGCCAGTTCGGCCGTGGCGCCATGGCGACAGGCGGCGAGTTTTTCGAATTTTTCAAGGATGCCTTCGACATGCTCCATGCCGAAGGCGCGGACAATCCCCGCATGATGTCGGTGGGTCTTCATTGCAGACTGGCCGTACATCCGGCGCGGGCCTCCGGGGCTCGCCCGCTTTCTCGACTACGTTGCATCCTTCGATGATGTCTGGATTGCGCGGCGCCTTGACATAGCCCGCCACTGGCGCGAGCACCACGCGCCGTCGTCACGAACCTCAGCGTCGGGTCAGGGGACTCGGTCTGGATGCGTTCAGTTGTGCCTGGACGTAGTATGCCTTGAACTCCGCTGCCGGCAGAGGCTTGCTGAAAAGAAAACCCTGCGCGTGATCGCAGCCGATCAAGGTCAGAAAGTCAAATGTCCTCTCGTCCTCGACGCCTTCGGCACAGACGCACACAAGCCCATGTTGTGCGCCATGCCGATCACTGATTGCACGATGACTCGCGATTCCGCATCGCGTACAGTCTCGGAGACGAACGAGCGGTCTACCTTGAGCTCCGAAAACGGCATCCGGTGCAGCTTCACAAGCGATGAAAATCTGGTACCTAAATCGTCTATGCTGAGGTCGAAACCCTTCAGCCGAGGCTGCATCAGGACATCCATGGCCTGGCGGATATCCTCGACCCGGGTGCTCTCGGTGTTTCCAGGATGATATCCTTGGGCGAGACGTCGTTACCATTGGCCATGTCGACTAGTTTGTCGGGCATGATAAGGCTGTGTGTCGTGTTTTTCCATCGCACGAGCGCTTCCGCACCGATGGGCGCAAAGCGCGGGTCGGTGAGGTCGATGATGGGCTGGTAATGGGCAACAAAAGCCTTTATCGTCGAGCGCTTCGATGATCGCGCGGTCATCGATCTCGCTCGCGTCTTGGCTTGGTTCGAGCAAAAGCCGCCTCAGAGCCGCCAGGTCGAGGGGTTTGCCCAGTCCATCTGCGACGTCTAGGCAAGTTCGCGCCCGAGCGTGACCGCGGAGTCGAGAACCCTTGCGTCCTGACCGCTTGCTATGATGATGCGCGACCGGCAGTCAATCTTGCTCAACCGTCGCAGGACCTCGACCCCGTCGAGCCCCGACCTCTGGAGATCGAGCACGATGGTTTCGGGAGGGTGGCTGCTGCTGCCGATGACGGCGGATGCATCGGAGCACTCCATCACCGACAAACCAGCGTCATCGGCGACCTCGCGGACCAACGCACGGATATCGTCGTGGTCATCAACAATAAGCACATTGCACTGGCTGCGATCAGGCGTGCGATATCTCCTGTCCCCGTCCAGAAGTCAGCATAAACCGTGCCAGTGCGCATGTGCCCGGTGTGCCGTGCGGATCGGTCCCAAAATGTGCCGCGATGGGCATCCTCCAGCGTTGAAACGGGAGGAAATGCAGCCAATCCTCTTGATGCCGCCTGGCCGAACTGGATGCTTTCCTTCCGGCGCTGATGTCCAAACGGAACCAGGCCGTTTCGCGGTTGTCGTAATTTCGGACACCGCGAGAGCTCGTAGGACCGGTGGGTGGTTCGGTCTGCCGGGGCAACTCTGATCGTAATTTTGGTCGCCTTGACATTGTTTTTGTTGATCTGGCGTCTTGGTCGGCTGCGACGGTGGGTTGTGGTCCGGCAAGCAGCTTCGCAGGATCTTGCGAGTTCAACATACGACCAAGGGTTTTGACCGGTGGCAATCCATCAATAATGGGTGAATTTCGGCATCGATGTGAGTTCCGTCACACTCCTAACTGTGAGATGAACCTGACAAATCCGCATCCAACCATGCCATGCTCATGGGCTCGAGAGTGCCGCATCGTCGAACGCCCGCGTCTGTGGCAGCAGGATGGTGAGGTGCGGTGTGGGGTCGAGGAACACGGTTCCCGATCCCGTTTTCAGATCGACGACATGCCCATTATGGTTGTGTGCGTCGTCGAGGAAATGCAGGTGCCAGACCGCCGCGTTGATGTTGCCCCGCCATGCCGGGAACCAGTATCCGGACATGGTTCCCTGGACATTTTCGAGGCGCCGCACCGCCTGATCGGCCAGAGCCTGCGCCAGGGGAACGTAGGGCTGTTCCTGATGACGCGGCGCGCGCGGTCGATGGTGCGAAGCTGCCGGTGATCTTGATCGCGACCGGCGTGTTGTTGCCTGTGACGTGTGTGCTCAAGAGTTCCGAAAGTGCGGCGAAATTGACACCCTTGGGGCAGATCAAAGACGATGTCCTCATCGAACACCGTCATGACGGCAAAGGGTGTTTTGGTTTCGGGCGTCACCGCGCTCACCGGTCCGTCTTCGGTGATGCGCCAGAATTGCCCGTCGAAACGACCATCTCGCCATAGGTCATCTCGCCATCGTAGTGGCTGGCCTTGAGCGCATTGAGAGTCGAATACTGCACGATGACGTCGGGATAGTGCGCCCATGCCTGAACGGCGGTGAGCGACAGGGTGAGCAGGAGCGAACGGTACGGAAATCGTTTCATCGGAAAATCCCTGATCTGGCGGAGGTCATGATGGCCTTGGGTGACGGCAACGATGGGTGACAGCCCGGGCATCACGAGTTATCACGCGCCGGCCCTCCAGGATTTAGCCATGCTCCAACGCCTCTACGAACGCACCATGCGCCTTGCCGGCCATCGCCGCGCGGTCTGGTGGCTGTTTGCCCTGGCCATCGTGGAAGCCTCGTTTTTCCCCATCCCGATCGAGGCGATGCTGCTGCCGATGATGTTCGCCGCGCCGCGCCGCAGCTGGCTTTATGCCGGGGTGGCAACGGCCGGAACGGTGATCGGCGGGCTGGGCGGCTACGTTATCGGGGCGCTGCTCTACGACGCGGTCGGTGCACCGCTGCTGGTGTTCTACGGCCATGAGGAAGCCTATGGTCATTTCGCCGATCTTTATGGAGCATGGGGCGCGTGGATCGTCTTTGCCGGCGGGTTCACGCCCATTCCCTTCAAGGTCGTCACGATCGCGTCGGGTGTCGTGCATCTCGACCTCTGGGTCTTCATCGTGGCCTCGATCGTCTCGCGCGGTCTGCGCTTCGCGATCGAGGCGGCGCTGCTAACCTGGTTCGGCCCGCCGGTCCGCCAGTTCATCGAACAACGTCTGGCGCTCGTCGCGACCGTTTCGTTCGTGGTCGCGGTCGCCGGCTTCGCCGCCGTGAAATGGCTCTTGTAGGCGCTCGCGCGGCCCGCCACATGGTGTCTAATGGCTGAGCAATCCTCTTCCTCTCTCCTGGCGCGTCCGCGCCTTTTGGGCGGGTTTCTGGCGCTGGCGAGTGCGTCCACGCTGGGTGCGGCGTTCTATTTCCAGCATGTCGAGGGCCTGCAGCCCTGTCCGCTTTGCGTCGCCCAGCGTTGGGCTCACACCGCCTCCCTGGTTCTGGGTTTGATGGCTCTGGCCGCGGGCAGCAGTCGCCTCGCCGCCTGGCTTCTGGCGGCAACGGGCCTCGCCTTCCTCGCCGGCGCGTGCATTGCCGGCTACCATGTCGGCGTCGAGCAGCACTGGGTCGAAAGCTCCTTCTGCGATTCGCCCGACATGCTGGCCGATACGGTCGAGGAGTTGAAGGCGCTGCTTTGGGAAACCGAAATCGCGCTCTGCGATGAAATTCCCTGGTCCCTGTTGGGTATCTCCATGGCGGGTTACAATCTCATCATCTCCCTGGGTCTGGCGCTCGTCGCGTTGGCCGGAGCGCGCAAAACATGGAAGGTATCGCCATGAGCGACACGCAACGAAAGCGCAAGGTCACCGGCGACGACCTCCTGCCCGGCGACGGTTCGCGCAAGGCCCTGGTCGAAGGCATGATCCGCGTCGACCATGCCGGCGAATACGGCGCCAAGCGTATCTATGACGGCCAGCTTGCCGTTCTGGGCGGAACACCCGCTGGCGACGTGATCGCCAAAATGGCCGATCAGGAGCAGCGCCATCTTGATCATTTCGACGCCCTGGTGGTCGAACGACGCGTGCGCCCCACGGTCCTCTCGCCGGTCTGGCATGCCGCCGGTTACGCGCTTGGCGTCGGTTCGGCCCTGCTGGGCGAAAAGAGCGCTATGGCGTGCACACAAGCGGTCGAGAGCGTCATCGACGAACACTATGCTCAACAGGCCGAACGCCTGGGCGATGACGAAGCGCCGCTGCGCGCGGCCATTGAGGAGTTCCGCGCCGACGAGCAGGAACACCACGACACGGCTCTCGAACATGGCGCTGCCCAGGTGCCCGCCCACGAACTCCTGACCGGCGCGGTCCGGGCCGGCACGCGCCTCGCGATTTGGCTTTCGACCCGGGTATGAAACGCGCCGCTCAGCCGGTCTTTTCGATGTCCTGCTGACCTTTGCCCTTGTCGGACTTGCCTTCCTTGAGTGCTGTGTTGTCGGTTGAAGGACTGACCGTGTCCGACTTTTTCGGCGTTTTGTCGCCGTCGTCGCTGCGCGTATGGACGACACGCTGCGGGAAAGGGATCTCAATGCCCTTGTCGTCGAGCACTTCCTTGAACGCCTTGTTGAGATCGGTCTTGAGCGCCCAGAAGTCCGACGCGCTGCACCACAGGCGCACCGTGATGTCGACGGAACTTTCGCCCAAGCTTGTGACGTACATCGCCGGCGCGGGGTCGGCATAGACCCGCTCGTCGTTGCCGAAGATTTCACGGAAGGCTTCCATGGCCTCGTCGATGCTGTCGCCATAGCCGATGCCCATGACGATATCGATGCGCCGTATTGTATAGACGCTGTAATTTTTGATCGTGTCGGCCCAGATCTGGCTATTGGGCACGATGAGCTGCACATTGTCAAGCGTGGCGAGTTCGGTGGCGAAAAGGTTAATCTCCTTTACTGTGCCTGAGACCCCGCCCGCTTCGACGAACTGGCCCACGGCCAAGGGGCGGAAGAGCAGCAGCATGACGCCGGCGGCAACGTTCGAAAGCGTGCCCTGTATGGCAAGGCCGATAGCCAGGCCCGCGGCACCCAGGACGGCGATCAGACTGGCGGTCTGAACGCCGAACTGGTTGAGTACCATGATGACGGTGAAGGCTAGGATGGCGTGTCTGACGAGGTTGGAGAAAAAACCCGAAAGCGTGGCATCGACGCGCTTCACGCGGCCCAGGGCGCGGCTCGTCATACGCCGAGCCCAGCCCGATGCCCATAGACCCAAGGTGAGCAGAATGATGGCGCCCACCACATCCAGCCCGTACTCGGTCAGCAGGGTGATCGTTTCCGTCCAGACCTTGTTGACGGTGTCTTCCATAATTCTCTCCGTGCATCGTTTGTTGCGCGGGTCATAAGCAAATCACGGCCGAATTTCCAGCGCCCGCCTAGGAAAACCTGCCCTAGAACCCCCTTCGTAGCAGGCGGAGGGTAGGGCCCCGAACGAAAACCCAAAAACAATCCCATGCACCCTAAAACCCGTGTGGTATTCTTGATCGACCTTTTATACCTGCTTTGTTCTATATTCTGGAATCGCCGAACGTGCGAGGGAGAATGTCCGGTTGTCCGGCCCAGCACGGATCAATCCAATCAGGATGGATGAGATGAATGTGCGTCGTTTTTCAGTCCGGCAGCAGGACAATCTTGCCGACGAACTTCTTGTCCAGAAAGGCCTGCTGCGCCTCGGCGATCTTATCCAAGGGGTACGTCGCGGCAACCAGCGGCTTGATCTCGCCGCGCTCAATGTAGCCCACCAGGTTCTTGAAGACCGATGCCGATTGCGCCGTGGCGCCAAAGAACGTGAGGTCTTTGAGGTAAAGATCGCGTACATCCAGGGTGACACGCGGTCCGGCAATGGCCCCGGCCACGGTGTAGCGGCCGCCACGTTTCAGGCAAGCGACCAAGTTGGGCAAGTTCTGGCCCGCGACCAGGTCGACGACGAGGTCGACGCTTTCTCCTCCAAGTTCGCTTCCGGGGTCGGCGTCGCGGTCGAGGATCGTATCCGCGCCCAACGCCCTGACCTGGGCCTCCTTTTCCCTGGATGTCACGGCCGCCACGTGCGCGCCGCGCTGCCTTGCAAGCTGAACCACAGCCGAGCCCACGCCGCCCGAGGCACCCGTCACTAGGACACGTTCGTTCTCCGCGCAACCGGCACGATGGAGCATGTTTTCCGCGGTTGAGTAGGCGCATGGGAACGAGGCCAGTTCCGCATCCGAAAGCGCGCAGTCGACCTTGAAGGTCTGGTCGGCGCGGGCCTTGGTGTATTGCGCGAAGGCGCCGTCGCACTCGGAACCGAAGGTGATGACATCCACGGCATTCCTGGGCGGGTGGCGCGGCTGGATGGCCGCGACCAGCACCCGTTCGCCGATGCGGGTCTTGTCGACAACGGTGCCGACGGCGACGATTTCTCCGCATGCATCAGCCCCCTGAATGCGTGGAAAGGTCATCGCGCCCGACCAGCCCGCGTCGGCGGCGTCGATTCCATCAATCCCTTGAGCCCCGCCGGAACCGGTGTCGCTGCCGACCGCGCGTGAGTACCAGCCGATGCGCGTATTGATATCCGTGTTGTTGACCCCGGCCGCCTTCACCCGGATCAGCACTTCATCCGCGTCCGGTTCGGGCACCGGAAGGTCGCGGCGCAATTCAAGCTTGTTGAAGCCGCCATGACCGGTGAGCAGCACGCCGGTCATCGTTTCAGGAATGCTGATGTCCGTGGTCATCATGTTTGTTTCCCAGATCATGGCCGGAGGTTTTCAGGTTAGCAGGAAGTCTTCGAAACCCAGCTTGCTCATGATCTTGAGGCGAGCCTCAATGTCGAGAAGTTATTGACCAAGTTTCGCACCCTCAGGGTCGCCCATCGCTTCCGCACAGACTTGTGCGGAAACCATTTTTTCTGATCGAGCAAGCGGGACGTTCGTCTGACGTCAGTCGCTTTCGAGCTCGCTGTCCCAGTAGAGATAGTCGCGCCAGTCTTCGTGCAGGAAGTTGGGTGGGAAGGCGCGCCCGTTCTCGCGCAACTGATAGGTCGTGGGCGGCATGGGTTCCATGAGCGGCGGCATGCCGGCCCCGCGCGGGGTGCGGTTGGCTTTGCGCATGTTGCAGCCGCTGCACGCCGTGACGACGTTTTCCCAGCTTGTGCGCCCGCCACGCGAACGCGGCACGACATGATCAAACGTGAGTTCGCGCGTCTCCTGGCGGCTGCCGCAATACTGGCAGACGAAGCTGTCGCGCAGGAAGACGTTGAAACGGGTGAACGCCGGACGTTTGTTGAGCGGGATGAACTCGCGCAGTGCGATGACGCTGGGCAGGCGCATCTCGAAGCTGGGCGAACGCACGACCTTCTCGTATTGCGAGAGCGTTTGGACCCGGTCCATGAAGACCGCCTTGACCGCGTCCTGCCAGGACCACAGCGACAACGGATAATAGCTCAACGGGCGGTAGTCCGCGTTGAGCACCAAGGCAGGGCAGGCTTCCGGCGACTGCACCGGCGGAGTCTCCTTCCGGGTCCATGACGGCCCCGAAACAGGACCGTACGGAGCATCATAACCGCAACTTTGGAAACGTTAATACTGTAATTTGTCGTTTGGATGACAGAAGACCCCCAGATGTGGTTGGGTGCTCGGTCTTTGGGCCTTGCTTGTGACAGGTGTCCTGCATCCCTGTTCATGATGACGTCCGGCCGCGAGAGCAGAGCGGCCGCTGGCCGGTGCGACCGCACCGGTGCGCCGTCAGACGCGTAAGCCAAGCGCATCCACGATCGGGTCGAGGGTAAACTCCGTGCGCGCCCGGTGCCCGGGACTAAACAGTCAAAACAGGCCTACGCTCGGCCACGCCTCCTCCTCCCTTCGCTTGCTATGGGCGGCGTTCCGAATAAGGTTCACCTTATCACCGCCTCAGGAAACCGATCATGGCTCCAGCGCTCGACGGGATCGTCGTTCTCGACATGTCACGCATTCTTGCCGGGCCGTGGTGCGGCCAAGTGCTAGCTGATCTGGGCGCCACGGTGATCAAGGTCGAGCGCCCGGGATTGGGCGATGACACGCGAAGCTGGGGGCCGCCGTACCTGAAGGACCAGGACGGCAACGAGACAGCGGAGGCAGCCTATTACTTGAGCGCCAACCGGGGCAAGCAGTCCATCACGCTCAACATCGCCACGCCCGAGGGCGAGGCGATCATCACGGAACTCGCGGCGCGCGCCGACGTGCTGATCGAGAACTACAAGGTCGGCGGCCTTGCCAAATACGGCCTGGATTACGCCAGCCTGAAGCAGTCCAACCCGGGGCTGATCTATTGCTCAATCACCGGTTTCGGGCAGACCGGCCCCTATGCGCCGCGTGCCGGTTACGACTTTGTCATCCAGGGCATGTGCGGCTTCATGTCGATCACCGGCGCGCGCGACGACCTGCCCGACGGCGGCCCGCAGAAGGCGGGCGTGGCGATCACGGATCTCACGACCGGGCTTTACAGTTCCATCGCCATACTGGCTGCGCTCAACCACCGCAACACGACGGGCAAGGGTCAGTACATCGACATGGCGCTGGCCGACAGCGCGATCGCGCTGATGGCCAACATGAACATGAACTATCTGACCAGTGGGGTGCCGCCCAAGCGTTACGGCAACGCCCATCCCAACCTGCTCCCCTATCAGGTGTTCGACACCGCCGACGATCCCATCATCCTGGCCATCGGCAACGACGGCCAGTTCCGCCGCTGGTGCGACTTGGCAGAGGCGCCGGAACTGGCCGACGACGAACGTTTCGTCACCAACCCTCAGCGCATCCGCCACCGCGAGGAACTCATCCCGCTGGTCGTCGATCTCATGAAGCAGCACCCGCGCGTCTGGTGGGTGGAAAACCTGGAAAAGCTGGGCGTGCCCTATGGCGTGGTGAACAACTTCCAGCAGGTCTTCGAAGATCTCCACGTCCAAGCCCGCGGCATGAAGTTCGACATGGACCATCCCACGGCCGGAACCATCCCGATGGTGAGGAGTCCGGTGAACCTGCAGGGCTCACCGCCGGTTTACAACCGCCCGCCACCCACCCTGGGCCAGCACACCGACGATGTGTTGAAGGATGTTCTTGGCAAATCCGACAAGGAAATCGCCAAGCTGCGCGAGGCCGGGGTTGTGTAGGCCGGAACGGTGAACCGCCTAGCGCATTTGTTTCCCATTCGGGAAACGGTCCTTTCCTCCTACCGCTTCGTTTCCGGCAACCTGCCCACGCTGATGGAGTTGGGAAAGGGTCCGGCGATCGTGACGTTGCTCATTTCGGGGCTGTTCGGGTTCGGGTCGGGGTTCCAGGCGACGCCGGTCTTCGTGGTGGCCAATGTGCTGGGCTATGGCTGGTTCGCGTTCTACGTCTTCCGTATGGTTCTGCTGGGCACTGACAAGGCGCGTGTGTCAGCACCGCCGCGGTCGTCGGGCGAAGGCGTGGCGATCCGGCGTTCGGCGCTGGGCGTGTTCATGGGCCGCGCCCTGGCGATGGGTGCCGGGTCCATGGCGGTGTTCTTCCTGCTGACGATCCTGATCACCGTGCCGTTGGCCCTGCTGGACCATGCCGTGACGGGCCAGCCGGCCCGGGCGTATGAGCAGGGCTATGAGGTCATCGACATGCTGCTGATCTCCGCGATGCTGTTCTGTTTGCCCGTCGGGATCCCTCTTGCGCGTTACTCGCCCGCGTTGGCGGCCGCGGCGATTGATCGGGACATGGGGTTCGGCCTTGCCTGGCGGGCGTCGCGCGGCCTGGGCCTGCGCCTGACCCTGGTCTGGATCGTGCTCACCGCGCCGTTCTTTTTCGGCTATGCGCTGCTGAACGCGGCCCTTTCCCAGGTCACCGGCATGACCGGGGGCAGTCCGGCGCTGGCGCCCAGCCTGGTTGCGCTGGTCCTGATAACGGCCATCGGCATGACCGTGACGGCCCTGCTGTCGTACGCGACGGCGCGGGCCTGGTTGGCGATAGCGGGAACGGAACCATGAGCGCTCCGACCGTCACGTTCGGAGCGCTTTTGCAGGAAGGGTTCAGCGCGACGGTGCGGGACCGGAAGGGGCTGGTGCTGTTTGCTCTGCCCGCGGCGGCGTTCCTGGCGATCGCCTGGACGTTTGCCGACCGCATGGAGGGGCAGTCTACGGTCATGACGATTTTGGTGGAACTGGGGCTGGCCTACATCGCATTCTTCTGGCAGCGTCGTTATCTGCTCGGTCCGGAAGGAGCTAGACCGCAGGGCCCAGACAAACGCGAGGCACAACGTGAGATCAACAGGCTGGCCGGTCGTTACGTCGGACGCACGGCGGTTTATTATCTGGCGATCGTCGTGCTCGCGCTGGTGATCAGCTTTCCGCTGTTTGCGCCGTTCATCGATGACGATCCGGCCGAGGCCGTGCCGGTCTTCCTGATGATCGTGTTCCCCGTCGCCGGCGTGCTAATGGTGGTGAGTGCGCCCTTCCTGCTGGCGTTTCCGGCCTGCGCGTCGGGTACGCGGATGGGCTGGGGCGAGGCGTGGCGGCTGGGTCGGGGCCATGGTTTGAAGTTAGGCGTGGTGGTCGTCCTGTTCGGTACGCCGACCTTGCTGTTTACGGCGGCTTACCTGTTTTTGGCGCCGATCACCCTGCAAGACTCCATGGCGGGTCTGATCCTGTTCAACGTGGGGATTGCTCTTTTGAGGATCGGCGGCATGTGCATGGCGCTGATCAACACCGCTTATCTCTACCAGTGTCTGACCGCCCAAGCGGCAACGAAGGCCATCATCTGATGTCTCGGCTGTTGAATGAGAAGGCGGCTTCCTGCCGCCGTCTCTTGGGCTAAGGCGGCAAGAATACTTGCAACATCGCAAGGTGCGCCGATGACTGTTGTGATCGAGTTTCCCTATTGTGTGAAAGTCTTGGAAAAGGACGTCTGGATCCCGCCCAAGCGCGGCGTGAAGTTCGCGACGCGCATCTGGATGCCGGTGGATGCTGGGCCCAAGTTCAAGGGTGACCACGGTGCTGGAGTACCTTCCCTACCGCAAGCGTGACATGACACGTCCGGGCGACGAACCCAAACACGCCTACTTCGCCGGACACGGCTATGCCAGCGTACGTGTCGGATCTGGCGGGCGCGGGCGACAGTTTCGGCAAGCAGGCTGACGAATATTCCAAGCAGGAACTTATCCGACGGCAAGGAGATCATCGCCTGGCTCGCCAAACAGCCGTGGTGTTCGGGCAAGGTCGGCATGTTCGGGATTTCCTGGGGCGGGTTCAATTCGCTCCAGGTCGCGGCGCTGCGCCCGCCTGCGCCCAAGGCCATCGTCACGTCGTGTTCGAGCGACGACCGTTACGCCAACGACATGCACTGTTCCGGCAGTTGTCTGCTGAACGATAACCTGGACTGGGGCACGACGTTCTTTTCCATTCGGCCGCTGCCGGGCGATCCCGAGATCATGGGCAAGGGACTGGCGCAAGAACTGGGATGGAGCGCTTGGAAGATATCGCCTGCCGGCCCGAGCAATGGATGGGCCACCAGACGCGCGATGCGTTCTGGAAGCATGGATCGGTGTGCAAGGATTACGGTTGCATCCAGTGCCCGGTGTTTGCCGTGGGCGGCTGGCCTAGACGGTCATACCGACGCCATTCCGCGTCTCCTGAAGAATCTGAAGGTGCCGCTCCTGAGCCTGATCGGGCCCCATGCGCACCAATGGGGCCAATAGGGTCGCGCGCCGGGACCGGCCATCGGCTTCCTCCAGGAAATGCTGTGCTGGAGGGATTATTGGCTGAAAGGCGAAGAGACCGGGTTCATGGACGAACCCATGATGTGGACCTGGATGCAGGAGGATATCCCCGCCAAGCCCCGGTACGCCGATTGTCCCGGCCGCTGGGCGGGCGGTGATGGCCCGGAATTTCCCAGCGACCAGTGTTTCGAC
Organism: Alphaproteobacteria bacterium; assembly: GCA_965204785.1. Taxonomy (GTDB): domain Bacteria; phylum Pseudomonadota; class Alphaproteobacteria; order SP197; family SP197; genus SP197. The sequence goes on from OZ242015.1 coordinate 3,436,465, forward strand.
GACGGCGCTTCGCTGTGCTTCGACGGTGAGCCGCTCAAACAGCCGTTGGAAATTTTGGGTGGCGCCCGCGTGACGCTTGACTTCAGTATCGACAAACCTACCGTCTTTGTCTGTGTGCGGCTGAACGACGTGAAGCCCGACGGTTCGGTGGCGCGCGCCGCCTATGGTGTGCTCAACCTCACCCGCCGCGACGGCCACGAAAAGGTGAAGCCGCTCGCGCCGGGCAAGCGCTACAAGGTGACGGTGCCGATCTCCGATACGGCCTATAGCTTCGGCAAGGGACATCGGGTGCGCGTGACAGTCTCGACGACCTATTGGCCGATGATCTGGCCGTCGCCCAAACCTGTGGAACTCACGCTTCGCACCGGGACCAGCATGCTAGAATTGCCGGTGCGTCCGGCCAATGGCGGCCCGAAGCTGTGGCGCTTCCACGAGCCGGGGGAAGGCCCGTCCATGGCGGCAACGCAGATCAAGATCCTGCCGTCGCGCAACACGGTGACACGCGACGTGCTGACCGGGCGGGCCGAGGTGCTTTCCGAACGCGGCGGCGGCATCTACCGCATCGAGGAACACGGTATGGATTTCGGGAGCAATACGATCGAACGCATGGCGATCACCGAGGGCAATCCGCTTTCCTGCGAGACCGAGGTGACCGTCGCCAGCCACATAAACGCGGCGACTTCGAGGTCGACGTGTATGCTCGCACCCACCTGCGCGCCATGGCCGACACGTTTACGCTGACCGCCGATCTCGACGTCTGGGAAGGCAAGGAGCGCATCCTCGCCAAAAGCTGGTCTGTGCCGATCAAGAGGAACGGGATTTAGGTTTCTGTTTGTTCCCGGGCGTTCGCTCTGCTCGTTGTGTTTAGCCTCGGTCGCCGGCACTCGCGGAGTTCAGCTCCGACCTGATCGGCGCCTCGTTTGGCTCACGCTGCATGCGCAGCGCCGGTGCGGTCGCACCGGTCGGCGGCCGCTTTGCTCTTGCCGCCGAACGGCATCATGAGCACCTCAAGTGTGTCATCCCGGCCTTGAGCCGGGACCTCGGTCCGCACGTTGCCTTTGGAACGCGTCATGATGAGATCCCGGATCGCGATCGTAAGGCTCTCTTGTCCGGGATGACACCTGTTGGAATACTGAGTAGGCGGGAGGCCCTTTATGGGCCGACAGGCATGCGATGGCATGCCCGCGCCGCATGGCGCGTAAGCCAAGTGAGCGGAGCAAACGCGCGGCATCTGAGGGAACAAACAAAATACCCGGAGGCCCCTTGTGGGCCGGCAGGGACGCGACTGCGTCCCTGCCGTGTATGCGGCGGAAGCCAAGCGCACGGAATGCGCACCCGGCGCTTGAGGAAACAAACAGAAAAAAGAGCCCGCGCCGCTGACACTCAGTCTCCCGCTCTCAGACCCTTCAAATATGTCGCGGCGAAGTGTCGGGCGAGGGTTTGGGTGCCGTCGGGACCGGTGTGGGCGATGACTTTGCTGCGTGCGAGCGAGATATTGCCGAGTAGTCCGGCTCACAGGGTGCGCGCGGCGGTGGCGCGTTGCTCGTGCGAAAGCGCCAGGGGTTCGAGCGCGCGTTCGACGCGGGTGAGGCCGCCGGAGATCTGGTGGGATAAGCTGTTGGGAAGTTCGCTGCTGCCGGGAAGAGCCAGATCGAACAGCGTACGCCACAGGACCGGTTCGTCGCGTTCGTAGGCGAGATAGGCCTCGACCAGGGCGAGCACGTCGGCGTCGACCTTGCCCGTGAGCGCAACGGCATTGAGCCGTTCCAGGATTTCGCAGAGCACCAGACTTCTCAGCACGGCGATGTTGTCGAAGAGCTGGTAGATGTTGCCCGCGATGCGCTGTACGGTGATTGCTTCGGGGCCGTCGGTCGCAGCCATATGGCGCGGCCTCCAGCATCATCTGGTGGAGTTCCTCGCAGGTGTGGTCGGAACGGCGCGCCATGGTTTATCCGCTGCGTCCGGCTTCCCGGAAGGCGTTTTTCAGGAAGTTCGAGCCGGCTTCCAGCGCGCCGGGATCAATGCCGTGGCCCACGCCGGGGCTGGTATGCCACTGGGCGGGAACGTCGTGTTTGGCAAGGCCCGCGACCGCTTCCCGCAGGGAGGCGTAAGGCACGACCGGGTCGGCATCGCCATGGCACAGCAGCATGGGCGGACGGCTCTTGATCTCGGCGGCGATGTTTTCGGCATCGATCAGCATGCCGGAATAGCCCACGACGCCCGCGACCGGCTTGTTGCGGCGCAGGGCGACGTGGATCGCCATCATGGCTCCTTGGCTGAAGCCGACGAGTGCGAGACGGCTTTCGTCGAGCTTGAGGCGCTCCAGTTCGGCATCGAGATAAGCGTCGATCAGTCCGGCGGCGCGGTCGTAGCCGGTTTTGAGCTTCTCGGGCCGCTCATCCATGAAGCTGTACCACTGACGGCCCATGGGTCTCTGATCGCAGGGATCGGGTGCGTTGGGGCTGGCAAACCGCGCGGGCTGCAGCGCGGGCTGCAGGGCGGGTGCCAGACCGATGAGGTCGTTGCCATCGGCACCCCAGCCATGCAGCAGGACGACCAGTTGGCGGGCTTCGCCGCTCTTGGGCGGCACGACAGGTCCAGACAGCATGGGGCGGCTCCGTTCTCAATGACGGTCCCGCTCTATCGGATGGCAGGGTGTCGATGCAACCGTGATTTGCGGTTGGGAATCCGACGCGGTGGCGCCCGTGTCGCGAAAACTCCAGTTTGCCAGGGGCCCGGGGCATGGTTAGCCACCCGCAACGCGGCCTGCCTGTGAGACACGTTGCATAATTCTGCGCGGCAGCGGACCGGGAAGGCGTAGCGTTGCGCGACAATCAAGCCCTTGGAGGTCATCATGGTTTTGTTCAATCGTCGCCGTTTTCTCGAAGGCAGCATACTGGCGGCCGGTGCGCCAAGCCATGCGCATTCCCAGACACGCAAGACCCGCGTCCGCATCGAAAGCGATTTCAACTCGCTCGATCCCGGCCGCTGCAGATTTCCGCCCCGGGCATGCTTGCGGTGTCCGGCGAGGGGGAGGAGCTGTCCTGGAAGAAGTCCGACTTCGTCGAGGAGTTGGAACAGGCCGATCCCACCCGTATCCGCTTCAAGCTGAAACGGGGATCGCCTGGTCGAACGGTTTCGGCACGCTCTCGGCCGAAGACGTCAAGTTCTCCTATGAGTGCATGCTGGATCTGGATCACGTCGAGATCGTGAACGAACTCGAAGGCACGATCGTGATCAGCGTTCCTCCTTTCTCGCCCATTTGGTACATGACGCTGGTCAACGGCATGGGCGCGATCCTGTGCAAGAAGGCCGTCGAGGAGAACGGTGGCGAGACCACCACCAGCTTCCTCGCCGAGTGCGGTCCCTACCGCTTTGTCCCAGTGGGACCCCAGGGTCCGCTGGGTCCTGACGCGCAATCCCGACTGGCAGGGCCCCGAACCCTGGTTCGAGTTCGTCGTCGTGGAAAACTACAAGGCGGTCGAAATAGCCTTCGAGGTCGGCGAACTCGACATGACCCGCCTGGCGACCGATTCGGTGCCGCGGGTGATGGAGCATCTGCCCGAAGATACCAAGATCGTGCAGGAGTCCGGTACCCAATGGACCTGGCTGGGCATGAATACGGAGCATCCTCTGCTCTTGGACATCCGTGTGCTGCGTGCCATCCAGTCGGCCGTCGATGTCGACTCGATCCCGGAAGCGACCTACGACAACGTCTCTCCGAAAGCCCACGGCATCATCACGCCGGGGCTGACCGGCCATCGCACGGATTCGAACATCGCTTACGATCCCGACACGCTGTTGCCCGGCGGGTGCGCTTTGTCGCGCACATCGCCTATTACGCGCCCTGCATCGCGCGCTGCGAAAACAACGCCACGATCGGTGCGCCGGTCCTGGCGCTGGGCCGGGGATGGCGATGCCATCGTCGATCCCGAACGCTGTGCGGTAACCGATGCTGCCCTGGAAGCCGGCGGATCGTCCGTCCAGCGGATCACCTATAGCGACGCCTAATCACCAGTGGGACGGCAGATTCGCCGGACCGCGGTCCATCGGGCGCAATCTAGCGCCCTGCGATTTCGTTGTGGAGGACGACGGCGATGTGCACGATGCCAACGTGAGCGCATTCCTGAACGACGTTTTCGCGCAGCCCTGACCGACTTGTGTCCGCCCGCCGGGCACCTTATCACCGTGCCATCATGTCGGTTCCGATCACCCAACCCCGGTTGCGGGCAAGGCCATGAGCGTCGTGATGCGCTTCGCGCCTAGCCCCTCGGGTTACCTACATCTGGGCCATGCTTGGTCCGCGTTGCAGGCCTATGAAGCCGCGCGACGGGAGGATGGGCGGTTTCTGCTGCGTATCGAGGATATCGACACCCTGCGCTGCAAGAGGGAATACGAAACGGCCATCCTGGAGGATCTCGCCTGGCTGGGCCTGGCATGGGAAGAACCCGTGCGCCGCCAGTCCGATCATTTCGCGGACTACAACGCGGCCCTGCGCAGGCTCGATGACATGGGCCTCGTCTATCCCTGCTTCTGTTCGCGCAAGCAGATCATGGCCGAGGTCGCCGCGGCAGGCTCGGCGCCCCACGGGCCGCTCGGCCTGATCTATCCCGGCACCTGCCGCGACTTGAGCGCAGCCGAACGCCGGGAGCGCGTCGCGGCGGGCGAGGAATACGCCATGCGTCTCGACTGGCGTGCCGCCGCAGCGTTGACCGGCCCGCTGACCTGGCGCGAAGCCGGACAGGGAATTGTCACCGTCGATCCTTTCATCTCGGGCGATGTGGTGCTGGCACGCAAGGAAACGCCGACGAGCTATCATCTGGCCGTCACCCATGACGATCACGTGCAGGGCGTGACGCTGGTAACGCGCGGCGAGGACCTGTTCGAAGCGACCCACGTGCACCGCCTGCTCCAGGCCGTGCTGGGATGGGACCGGCCGGACTATGATCACCACAGGCTGCTGGCCGGCCCGGACGGGAAACGCCTGGCAAAACGCGAAAAATCACTCACCCTGGCTGCCCTGCGCGAAGCGGGCCACAGCGTCGAAGACGTTCTGGCGACGACGCGAGGCCTGGCTGATGGGGATATTTGAATAGTTGTGTCATCCCGGCTGCAGTGCAGAGCCGGGACCTCGACAGGCGCGCGCTGAGCCCTCGAGGCCCGGTTCGGCGGTGCTGCGTACCTTGTCCGGGGTGACAGCAGAATTTTTCAATCAGCCGAAGAGGTCGCCCTAGGCCTTCGGCGGCTGTGTTTCTTCCTCCTCCTGCAGCCCGACAGGCTCCAGCAGTTCCGGACCGTCGTTGGCTACCTTGTTGACCCGGGTGGAGACAGGCTGGGCAATGAGTTCGCCGTCGGGATGGCGTATGTGGAAGGGCTGCTTGGGCTTTCCCTTGGTGAGCGTTTTCCATTCGTAGAATCCGTCGGCGGCGATGACGCAGCGGCGTTTCTGGAAGGCCTGACGGAAGGCCGGCTTTTCGGCCAGCGTGTCGGCGCGCGCGTTGATCATCTTCGCGCCAACGACACCAGGCCCCAACGTAGCCGGATTAGCGCCCGGCGATGATGTCCTGGGTCGGTGCGATGTTGTAGCGCGGTTCCAGATTGGGAACGGTGTCGAACTCCAGCATCGTGGTGATCTGGTTGAGGGGCTCTTTCAAGGAGAAACGTCCACACATAGGCTAAGGCTAGCAAGAGAGGAAACGGACAGCTACGGCCGATGACATCTTCGACAGCGCAGTCTATCGGCCCACCGGCGGGTTCATGGATGCGCCCAACCGTTATGATCTCGATGGCTGCGGGCTGGCGGTGCTGGGTATGCCGTTCGATTGCGGCGTGCACCCCATACGCGTTGGTTCGCGCTAGGCCACCGCTGCGACCCGCGAACAGTCTGGCCTGGTGCGCACCTTTTCGCTGCCCAATTGCCGACTTCAATCCACTCGAGGAACTCGACGTCGTCGACTGCGGCGTTCGTGGTCTGTCATTCCGGCCGGCCCGAGCCTTCTTTTGAAGTGATGGAGGAAGCGCGGTCCACCGCATCGCGAGCCGGGACGTGGCGACGCTCACCATGGGCGGCGACGGCATGGTCACCCTACCGCAGCTTCGCGCCTGGAAACGCGTGCACGACGATCTCTGCGTGCTCTACATCGATGCCCATATCGACACCTAATCCCGACTGGCCAGGAGCGCATCACCACGGCGACCACCTTCATGCTGGCGGCAGAGGAAGGTCTGATCAATGCCGGAAACACGTTCCACATCGGCGCGCGCGGTCCGACCTTCATGGGCGGCGTCTTCGAATTCACCCGGGGTCAGGGTTACGAACTGATTCCCGATGTGGACATGCGCCGCGAGGGTCTGCTGGCAACCATGGCGCACACCAGCAAGCGTCTGGCCGGCTGCGTGATGCTCGAAGGCATGATGCTGGTGGCGCGCCGGCCTCCTGCATGATCGTTTCGCACAAGCGCCGTTTCGTCGCGCAACTAATCTCTATCCCGCGCAGGCTTAGAATCCCGTGAACATCACAAGGATCACCCGGGGTGCAAAGACGGTGGTCCTGGCGGATGGCAGCCGTGCCCCGATGAAGTTCTTCAATTATATTCCGGCGCATGACGTGATCAGGAAGCTGGGTGCCGACACTTGGCGGGACTACTTCACCTTCTGTTTCGAGCGCAATCCCTAGGATCGTGCTGTCTCACAATACTTCTGCCGGTTTCCCGAGGATGCCCGCCCGCCGTTCGGCCTATACCTGCGCTCCTCGGCCATGGCGTCGCTCAAACGCGATGGCCGTGAACTCTACACGATCAACGGCGAGGTCGTGGTGGACCGCATCTTCCGGTTCGAATCGCTGGAGGAAGACCTGCGCGATATCTTCGAGCGCCTAGACGTGGCGGGGAAGCCGGAGCTTCCCAGAACCAAATCATCGTTCAGGCCCCAGGGATTCCACTATCGCGCTCTCTACGGCGATGGCGACCGGATGCTGGTTGCCGAACTTTTCCGCGATGAGATCGAGACGATGGGCTACACGTTCTAAAGCCCGATCAGTTCGGGTCGCTTCGACCTGATTAGCAAAGCTCACTCTGGCCCTTATTCTCAGCAGATGATGGAGTTGTCGCCCGACGTGGCCGGCGACTTGGCTGTCCTGACCAGAAGATTGGGCTTCGCCGCGCGCAACGCGTTGGCATCGCGTTCCATGCGCTCGACCTGGCGCAAGATATCCTCGACGGTGTCCTTCCGCGTGTTCAATGCCGTCTTAACCGTCATGGTTCCCTCTGGAATGCGCGCGGCTGCGTTGTCGCTGTCTGGCAGCATGGCACGTGTTCCGTGACATGCACGTGAATTCAATCACACCTACGCACCAGTTGCTGACACGGTTCCGCCTCACTCAGGCGGTGTGTGAGCGCCGTCACTCAAATCGAGGAAATGGACCGCGATGGTTAGGAAAGGTTCCTGGCCTGTTCTCCTGCGACATCAGCGATGTCGGCGATGATGGCGGTGATTTCGAAATCCTTGGGCGTATAGACACGCGCGACTCCGGCTGATTTCAGCGATTCGATATCCTCGGGCGGGATGATGCCGCCGACCACGATGGGAACGTCGCCGCAGCCTTCCTGGTCCATCAGCTTGCGCACCTCCGCGACGAGGCGGATATGGGTGCCCGAGAGAATCGAGAGTCCGACGACATGCGCGCTTTCCTCCAATGCGGAGGTGGCAATCTGCTGGGGGCTCAAGCGGATGCCCTGATAGACGACCTCCATGCCGCAGTCGCGCGCACGCAAGGCGATCTGTTCGGCACCGTTGCTGTGACCGTCCAGCCCCGGTTTGCCGACCAGCAGCTTGACGGGGCGGCCCAGGCGCTTGCGCGCGGCCTCGACGCGGGTGCGTGCAGCTTCCATGGCTTCTGCAGGAGCCGCAGCGGACGCTGCGGCAAGACCGGTGGGCGCGCGGTATTCCCCGAACGTCTCGCGCAGGGCGCGGCCCCATTCGCCGGTGGTCACGCCGGCCTTCGCGCAGGCGATCGATGGTTCCATGATGTTGCGGCCTTCGCGCGCGGCCGCTTTCAGGGCCTCCACGGCAGCGTCGGCCGCGGCGTTGTCGCGCGCGTCGCGCCATGCCTTAACGTTGGCTATCTGATCGTCCTCGGCGGATGCCTCGACGGTCATGAAGCCGCCGCCCTCCCCGGTAGTCAGCGGGGAGGGTGTCGATTCGGTAAAGCGGTTGACGCCGATGACCGGCAGTTCGCCCGCTTCGATGGCCGAAACCCGCGCACTGTTCGATTCCACCAGCTTCTGTTTCATGTAGCCGGTCTCGACCGCCTGGGTGGCGCCGCCCAACCTCTTGATGACCGAGAGTTCGGCTCTGGCCTGGGACTTGAGTTCCTCGACCTTGACGGCGATCTCGTGGTTGCCCTCGAAGATGTCGCCGAATTCCAGGAGGTCGGTCTCATAGGCCACGATCTGCTGCAAACGCAGGCTCCACTGCTGGTCCCAGGGACGCGGCAGGCCCAGCGCCTCGTTCCAGGCGGGAAGCTGCACCGCGCGCGCCCGCGCGTCCTTGGAGAGCGTGACGGCGAGCATTTCGAGCAGGATGCGGTAGACGTTGTTTTCCGGCTGCCGCTCGGTCAGGCCCAGGGAATTCACCTGCACGCCATAGCGGAAGCGCCGCAGCTTGGGATCGTCGACACCGTAGCGTTTGGCGGTGATCTCGTCCCAGAGTTCGGTGAAGGCGCGCATCTTGCACATCTCCGTGACGAACCGGATGCCAGCGTTGACGAAGAAACTGATGCGTCCCACGACGTTGGCGAAACTTTCCTCGGAAACCGTGCCGGAGGCTTTCACGTCATCGAGAATCTGGATCGCGTTGGCGAGCGAGAAGGCGATTTCCTGCACCGGCGTCGCGCCGGCTTCCTGCAGGTGGTAGGGGCAGACGTTGATGGGATTCCATTTCGGCACTTCCGCGACCGAGAAAACCATGGTGTCGGTGGTGAGTTTCAGCGAAGGCCCGGGCGGAAAGATGTAGGTGCCGCGCGAGAGGTACTCCTTGACGATGTCGTTCTGGATGGTGCCCGAGAGCGTGCCCCGGTCGATGTCGCGCTTGTCTGCAAGTGCGATGTATAGCGAAAACAGCCAGGCCGCGGTCGCGTTGATCGTCATGGAGGTGTTCATCTGTTCGATGGGAATCGAATCGAACAGGGCTTCCATGTCGCCCAGATGACTGACCGGCACGCCGACACGCCCGACCTCGCCGTGCGCGATCGCCTCGTCGGCGTCATAGCCGGTCTGGGTCGGCAGGTCGAAGGCGATGGAAAGCCCGGTCTGTCCGCGTTCCAGATTGGTGCGGTAGAGCGCGTTGGATGCCTTGGCCGTGCTGTGGCCCGAATAGGTCCGCATCAGCCAGGGGTGGTCGCGCTCGGGGCGTTGCAGGGCGGGGGTCTCGGTCTGGCTCATGGCAAGTTCCTGTGGATCGCTCATTCGGATGGCCGAAGACGCTGTGGAATTCCAGCCCCTCGGTTCCCTTGATTCCTCAAGGGCAGCGCAGATTCCCACCATGCAACCGGCCCGCGCGGAAGTCCGATCCCAGATGAGGCTGTACCGCGTCCATCATGCTGCGATGCAAAAAAAGTTGCAAACGCCGCGCGCTCGAAAAACAATAGCCTTTCTCGCATTGTTTGGACCGTGGTGTTGCATTGCAGCATAACGTACTGATCACATGCGACACGCGTTTTACGGAGAAAGACCATGGCTCACGCGGCCGAAGCACTCACCACCGACTACGAAGCACCCGTCAAGGATCTCTACGAGATGGGCGAGATCCCGCCTATGGGCCATGTACCGGCGAACATGTACGCATGGGCCATCCGGCGCGAGCGTCATGGCGAGCCCGATACCGCCATGCAGGTCGAAGTGGTGCCCACGCACAAGATCGACAGCCACGAGGTGCTAGTTCTGGTGATGGCCGCGGGCGTCAACTACAACGGCGTGTGGGCCTCGCTGGGCATTCCGATCAGCCCGTTCGACGTGCACAAGGCCGATTTCCACATCGCCGGTTCGGATGCCTCGGGCATCGTGTGGGCCGTGGGCTCCAAGGTGAAGCGCTGGAAGGTCGGCGACGAGGTCGTCATCCACTGCAACCAGGACGACGGCGACGACGAGGAGTGCAACGGCGGTGATCCGATGTATTCGCCCACGCAACGCATCTGGGGTTACGAGACTCCGGACGGCAGCTTCGCGCAGTTCTGCCGCGCGCAGGCCCAACAGCTCATGCCCCGGCCCAAGCATCTGACCTGGGAAGAGGCGTCCTGCTACACGCTGACGCTGGCCACCGCCTACCGCATGCTGTTCGGCCATCGCCCGCATGTCCTGCGTCCGGGCCACAACGTTCTGGTCTGGGGCGCCTCGGGCGGTCTGGGCTCGTTCGCTGTGCAGCTTGCCGCGACGGCCGGTGCGAACGCGATCGGTGTCATCAGCGACGACGACAAGGCCGACTTCGTCATGTCGCTGGGTGCTAAGGGCGTCATCAACCGCAACAATTTCGATTGTTGGGGCCGCCTGCCGGAAGTCTCCGACGCGGAAGCCTATGGTGCCTACATGAAGAAGTGCCGCGAGTTCGGCAAGGCGATCTGGCAGTTCACCGGCAAGGGCAACGATGTCGACATCGTGTTCGAACATCCCGGCGAGGCGACCTTCCCGGTCTCCTGTTTCGTGGTGAAGCGCGGCGGCATGGTGGTCTTCTGCGCGGGCACCACCGGCTACAACATCACTTTCGATGCGCGTTTCGTGTGGATGCGCCAGAAGCGCATCCAGGGCAGCCATTTCGCCAACCTAGCCCAGGCCAGCCAGGCCAACAAGCTGGTCATCGAACGCCGTATCGATCCCTGTATGTCGGAAGTGTTCTCCTGGGAGGATATTCCGCGCGCCCACATGAAGATGCGCGCTAACGAGCACAAGCCCGGCAACATGGCCGTCCTAGTGCAAAGCCCCCGCCCGGGCCTGCGCACCCTGGAGGATGTGCTGGAGAGTTGAAGGTGCTGATTTGGTCGTTCTCTCAGTACCTTAGCCCCCGGTTGACGTTAGTGTTTAAGAATTCTGATATTAACTAAATGAATGTTTAGGCATTATGCGGGCGTGCTCGTGAGCTAGCGGAAATTCGCCAAATTCTTGCGCATGGTAGATGGTTCTTCTGTCGGATATCTAGCCGTCGACGCATCGTCTAAGACAACGCTGATCCGCGATGCGCTTGAAGATCACTTCGATGAGGACAGCTTCGACTCGATCCGATCCTTTGCCGATATCGCCGACATGTTGTCGAAGGACTTTGTCACAGCGGTACGATCGTTGTTATCGACGAGTTCCAATACTTCCACCGCAAGGCGTTGGCGCCATTTGCGTCGTTCCTTCAGGCCCGTGCCGATCAACTGCGCGATACAAAGCGGGGCGGCATCTTTGTGTTGGGTTCCATTCACACGGAGATGATCGCACTCCTCGAAGATCGTTCCTCTCCTCTTTTCAATCGCATCACCGACCGTCTTGAACTTGATCACTGGGACTTTGCAACCTTGCTTGAGATGTGGGACGCGCACGGTATCGAGGCGCCCGAAACACCAGATTCTCCTGTGGTTATTCTTTGAAGGTGTGCCGAAGTTCTATCGAGACTGTTTTGAACAGAGGTTCTGCGGGAACATGATGATCATCGCAAACACACAGTGATGCGTCTGTTCTTCGAAGGTTCCAGCCCTTTGAGGTATGAGGCCCACAACTGTTTTTTGCGCGAATTGCGCGGTCGCTACAACAGCATACCGAAGATACTTGCCGACAAAGGACCCTGTGACCATGGAACGCTGATTGCCGAGTATAGAGACATCGGTCCGGCGATACCGAGCAGCTTGGCGGCTACCTTTCAGGTGTTGATTGAGCGTTACCGGATGGTCGAGCGGATGCTCCCGATCTTCGCGGAGCCAAAAGTGAGGTGTGGGCGATATGTGATCACGGACAACTTAATCTTGGCACTTGGCTTTCGGCGTTGGCGCGCAACGTGGCTCGGGCCAGAGTCAAGCCGGTTTCCGAGTACGTGGAACGCGCGAAAACAATGCTTCAGCATCACGAGGGTCCCGCATTCGAGAAAATAGTGCACTTGCTTGTCGAAGAATGCTCGCGGAGCGGTCTCGTTTTCCTTCTGACAAGCATCGTCCGGGGTTTCTGGAACAAGCCTGATGGATCGGATATTGAGATCGATCTTGTCGCAGTGAACGAAGATGCGGGACGCGTGTGCCTCGGTTCCTGCAAGCAGTAGCAGCGAAGACACGAGGCCGAGACGATGTGCTTCCATGAACACGTGGATCGGTTCCTGGCCACCAAAGAAGGCTGGCGCCTTACCGGCTATGCGGTACAACACGTTCTATTCGCTCCGACATTCTCGATCGCAAATCGGGAGAGGCACGATAAGGCGTGGCTTCGTGTGCCGTGATCTGCGGGACTCTCAGCGCATTTTGTTCAAGGGCGCCGATTAGCAAATCCGTTAACGACAACACGGGCGTTCTGAAACCATTTGGGTTCTCCGGGTGTTCGCCTGACAAGAGTGAGGGACTGATGGCTGTACTCGATAACCTGCTGGATATCTGTGGCGGCGCGCTAGTCAATGCCGAGGAGTTGCTGAACCAAGCGCGGTTGACGGCGCGCTCGCGGGTGCTTGATCCTGAGCATGGCTTGGATCTGGTCAGACTCGATCAGAACCAGAATGCCGCGCATGGTTATGCTTGGATGGCGACCTATGTCGAGGCATTGCGCCAGATGCTGCGCTGGGCCCAGCGTCTGGACGGGGCGGGCAGGCTGGGCGAACTGGAACGTCTGATCCTGCAGCTCTGCTACAGCGAATATCTCAACCAGTTCGCCGGCGGCATCGCCATGAGTCAGGGCGAGAGCGTGCGCCCCCACGATCTGGACGTGGACCGCTCGGAAGTTGAGCGGTTCCTGACCGGCGAGGTGCACCGCCTGATGGTCGTGGGCGGTTCGGATGTGGTCTATGCACGCATCGCCCAGCTTCTGGTGGAAGAAGGCGACCAGGTCGGGTTCGGCGATGCCGGGCTGGAGGACGATCTCGTCATGGTGCGCGACCAGTTTCGCCGCTATGCCGAGGAACGGGTCAAACCGGCCGCCCACGCATGGCATCTGAACGACGACTTCATCCCCATGGAGATCATCCAGGAGTTGGGCGAACTGGGTGTGTTCGGACTTGCCGTGCCCAAGGAATTCGGCGGCCTGGGCATGTCGAAGGTCGCGATGTGCGTGGTCACCGAGGAACTTTCGCGCGGCTATATCGGCGTCGGTTCGCTGGGTACCCGCAGCGATATCGCCGCCGAGCTCATCATCCATGGCGGCACGGACGACCAGCGTGAACGCATCCTGCCCGGAATCATCTCGGGCGAGATCATCCCCACCGCCGTCTTCACCGAGCCGGGCACGGGATCGGACCTGAGCAGCCTGAAGACGCGTGCGGTGAAGGATGGCGAACTCTACCGCATCACCGGCAACAAGACCTGGATCACGCATGCCGCGCGCGCCGATATCATGACCCTGCTGGCGCGCACCGATCCCGACGAAAAGGGCTATCGCGGACTTTCCATGTTCCTGGCCGAAAAGCCGCGCGGTACGGAAGACAATCCGTTCCCGGCCCAAGGCATGTCGGGCGGTGAAATCGAGGTGCTGGGTTACCGCGGCATGAAGGAGTACGAGTTGGGTTTTGATGGTTTCGAGGTCGAGGCGCGCAACCTGCTGGGCGGCAAGGAAGGCAAGGGTTTCAAGCAGCTCATGGCGACCTTCGAATCGGCGCGCATCCAGACCGGCGCCCGGGCCGTGGGCGTGGCGCAGAACGCCATGGAACTTGGGCTGCAATACGCCACGGAGCGCCAGCAGTTCGGCCGTTCCATCGTCGGTTTCCCACGGGTTGCCAACAAACTCGCCTGGATGGCGGTCGAGACCATGGTGGCGCGTCAGCTCTGCTGGTTCTCCGCGCGCGGGAAGGATGCCGGACGGCGCTGTGATCTCGAAGCGGGCATGGCCAAGTTGCTGGGTGCCAGGGTCGCCTGGGCCAATGCCGACAACGCGCTGCAGATCCACGGCGGCAACGGTTACGCCCAGGAATACGAGATCAGCCGCGTTTTGTGCGATGCGCGCATTCTCAACATTTTCGAGGGCGCAGCCGAAATTCAGGCCCAGGTCATCGCGCGCAGACTGTTGAGCGACGCGAACTGATCCGGGTTACAGTCCCTCCGAATTTCCGGAGGCGGCCATGACCGATCTCACCACGCCGTTGTGCCGAACGCTCGTCATCGTCAAACCGATCCTGCAGGCGCCAATCGCCACCTCGACGAAGCTGGCAGTCACCGTGTCGCAGGCCGGCAGTCTAGGCATCCTGCCGATCACCTGGCGCTCCACCGACAACGTGAAGAAGGCCGTGGCGAAGCTGCAGGCGGCGACGGACGAGCCGTTCGGCGTCAACGTCGTGCTCTCGCTGGTGGAGGCCGAGCAACACGCCAACCTCAATGCCGCGCTCGACGTCGTGATCGTTGAAGGCAGCGACATAGGCCTTCGCGACCTCGATGCGTTGGGTGTCGTCCATTATGCGGCCTTCGATTGTTGCTGCGAGAGGGCGGCGCCCAGGCTGGTGGCCGCAGCCTCGATCCCACCCTTATTGCGCGCGATATCTAGGGCGACGAGGCTGGTTTCGATGACGGCTAGGATGCCCAGAACCATCGGCGCGTTGGCATGGCCCATATGGGAGGAAGGCCTTGCCGGAAAGTTCCGGTCCGATATCGATGCTCACGACGACACCGCAATGCTCCTCGCAGAACTTCAGCAGCGGTGCGGGATCGACCCCGTTCATCCGCGCGGTGGAGACGGAATTGGAGCGTTTCGCATTTTCCACGATATTCATTTCTAGCACGCTGCCTTCGTTCCAGCGCGCCATCGCCGCACGGGTGGTGGCGGCAAGCAGGGTGTGGCGGCGCAGGACGTGTTCCAGTTCTTCCTCCAGAATCATGTCGATCGAGCGGTGCAGGCCGAACAGCAGATGCTTGGGCGCGGTGCCGCAGTGTTTCATGTAATGTTCGGGCCCTTCGCGTTTGGTCCAGTCCCAGTAGCGTGTGACCATGTTGGCCGAAGGATGACGTTCGCGGGCTTTTTCGCCCGCGGCTACGAAGCTGAGCCCGGACTGCACCATCAGACCCTTCTGAGACCCAGCGACCGTCACATCGACATTCCAAGCATCCACTTCATAGGTCATGCAGCCTAGCGAGGCGATGGTGTCGACCATGAAGAGTGCGTCATGATCGGCATCGTTAATCGCCCGGCGCAGGGCAGGAATATCGTTCACCACGCCCGAACCGGTATCGACCTGCACGGTGAGCACGGCTTTGATGGCGCCATCGCCCTTGCCGGCATGGGTCTGCTGATCGCTGCGTCGCTGGCCTGGCTGCTGGCCGGGGTCGTGACGCGACTGATGGACCGCGTGGGGACCGCGGCGCAGAAACTGATGGAGGGCGATCTTGGCGCACGGGTCGTGCAGACGGGCCATGAGCCCAAGGGACTGGTTTCGTTGGGCCTCTACTTCAACCGGATGGCCGATCAGCTCGAAACCGACCGCGAGGTTATGGCTGCCGCGTTGAACGAGGCCCGCGCGGGCCGACCGCGCCAAGAGCGAATTCCTGGCCAATGTCAGCCACGAACTGTGCACGCCGCTGAACGCGATCGTCGGATTTTATGAACTCATGAAAACCGAACTCTATGGCAGCATCGACGATGCGCGTTATGCCGGATATGTCGACGATATCCAGCAGTCGGGCCATCACCTGCGCGACGTGATCAACGATATTCTCGATCTCAGCACGGTGCAGGCAAAGATGCCACCCTGCCGCTCAAGCCCGTCGATGTCGCCGCGGTGAGCGAATCGATCGTGCTGATGGTTGCCCAACAGGCGCGCAAAGACCGGGTTTCGCTGACCCACGACGTTGCGCCTGATACCGGCGTGATCACGTCCAACGAACGGCGCATGCGCCAGATCATCCTCAATCTGCTTTCCAACGCGATCAAGTTCACGCCTCCGGGCGGATGGGTGGAACTTCGCGCCACCCGTGACGAGGCAGCACGCCAGATCGTCATCACCGTGAGCGACAACGGCATCGGCATTGAGCCTGAAGACCTCACCGTCGCCATGGCGCCTTTCGGCCAGATCGATTCGACGCCGAGCCACAGGTTCGAGGGCACCGGTCTGGGCCTGCCGCTGGCGCGGGCCTTCGCGGTGAAGCTGGGCGGATCGTTCGATATCTCCAGCACGCCGGGCGAGGGGACCACGGTGACGGTTACTTTGCCGCTGGATGCGTAGAAGGCATCAGAATCAAGCGCTTCATCAACCCAAATGTCCGGGGCGGAAGTTTCGGGCGAAGCAACGGATGAAGATGCAGCATAAGGTTCGGCGCGCTCGCGCGTGATGTTGTCAGAAATGTGGCAACGCGGGGAGATCAAGCGCCATGAGGCCGAACAACCTTACTTTTGTGTGCCGCCGCCATGCTAGGCTGCAGGACTGCAACGTCACGACGGGCGGCACGAATCAGATCAACTTCGGCAACGATTCCAGCCGGTGAGCCTTTGACGGCGAGTGCGACGGTCCGCATTTTTACGGCTCGGGCATGACGACCACGCCGCTGCTGGACGAGGACCGCTATTACGACGCCGGCGACTGCGCGGCAGCCTGGGAAGCGGGCACCATCGCGCTGTGCGTCCTGGGCGTCGATTTCGGCGATAACTCCAGCACCTGGGCTTATGACGGCGAATGCGACGACTCGCATTTTACCGGTCTGGGCGTGACCTCGACGGCACTGCTCAACCAGGACATGTACCAAGATGCGACCGACTGCCACCGCGCCTACGTAGTCCGGGACATCTGGCTGTGCTGATCACGATCTGCCTCCTCCCTAAACTTGTCGGCGGCTGTCTCCTGACGGGCTGCCACCGATTTTCTTGTTGCGGGTCGTGACATCCGGGCCAATCGGGATTAGATGCCGTTAGGACCAATTCGGGGAGAAGACGGCCATGACTCAATCCTGGGACGCCATCGTAATCGGTGCGGGCATCATCGGCGCTAGCGTCGCGTGCGAACTTGCCGCCAAGGGGTTCAAGACCCTTTCGGTTGACCGTTTGCCCGCGGCGAGTTACGGCTCGACCTCGAACTCCTGTGCCATCATCCGTCCCTACTACTCCACCGTGCACGGATCGGGGGTGGCCTATGAAAGCCACTACTACTGGGCCGACTGGGAGAACTTCTGCGGCGTCAAGGACGAGGCCGGGATGGCGAAGTACCACAATTGCGGATGCCTGGTGATGAAGACCGAACACAATGGTTTTCTGAAAGACATCCTGAAGGTCATGGACACGATCGGTTGTCCCTATAAGGAGCTGACGCCCGAGGAGATCCAGGTGCGGGTGCCGGTCATCTCGACCGCGTCGTTCGACCATCCCCGGCGCACGGACGATCCCCTGTTCGGTGAGTCACAGGGCCGCGAGGTCAAGGGCGCGGTGCTCTTTCCCAAGGGCGGCTATATCTCCGACCCCCAGCTTGCCGGCCATAACGTGCAGCGCGCGGCCGAGGCTAAGGGCGCGACGTTCCGCTTCAACACCAAGGCGACCGCCATCCGCCGCGAGGGTGACCGGGTGGTCGGGGTGACCCTGGACGATGGCGAGAAGATCGACGCGCCCATCGTGGTCAACGTCGCGGGCCCCCATTCCTCCAAGATCAACGCGATGGCCGGCATCGACGGCACCACGCGCATCACGACACGCGCGCTGCGCCATGAAGTCGCGCATGTGCCGTCGCCCGAAGGTTATGACATCGAGAAGGACGGGTATGTCTTCTCTGACAGCGAGATCGGCGCCTACACGCGCCCGGAAACCGGCAACCACATCCTGATCGGCAGCGAGGATCCGGCCTGTGACGAGAAGGAGTGGGTCGATCCCGACGACTATCTCACCGAATTCACGGGCATGTGGACGACCCTGGTGATGCGCCAGGCCCAGCGCTTCCCGGACCTGAAAATCCCCAACCGCACACGCGGCGCGGTCGACCTCTACGACGTCACCGAGGACTGGGGGCCTATCTACGACAAATCCGACCTGAAGGGCTTCTATCTGGCGATCGGGACGAGCGGCAACCAGTTCAAGAACGCGCCGATCGCCGGCGAGATGATGGCAGAGCTGATCGAGGCCTGCGAGAACGGCCGCGATCACGACAGGGACCCCGTGCACTTCCATCTCAAGAACATTGATCTCGACATCGACATGGGCTTCTTCTCGCGCAATCGCGCAATCAACGAGAACTCCAGCTTCTCCGTGCTCGGCTGATCGCGGCGGGCAGGATCATGAAATCGCATGTGAAAGTCGCGGTCATCGGCGGGGGTGTCGTTGGCTGCAGTGTTCTCTATCACCTGACTAGAGGCGGCTGGAGCGATGTCGTCCTGATCGAACGCTCGGAACTGACCTCAGGCTCGACCTGGCATGCCGCGGGCGGGTTCCACACGCTCAACGCAGATCCCAACATGGCAGCGCTGCAGGGCTACACCATCCGGCTCTACCGCGAGCTCGAAGAAATCACCGGCATGTCCTGCGGGCTCCACCATGTCGGCGGCCTCACCATCGCCGACACGCCCGAGCGGCTCGATTTCCTGAAAGCTGAACGCGCCAAGCATCGCCACATGGGTCTTTCGACCGAGATAGTCAGTCCCGAAGAGATCGCCGAGATCAGCCCGATCACCAGCACCGACGGCCTGCTGGGCGCGCTCTACGATCCGCTCGACGGCCATCTCGATCCCTCGGGCACGACACACGCGTATGCCAAGGCCGCGCGCATGGCCGGAGCGGAAATCTATCTACGCAACCGGGTTCTGGAACTCAACCAGCGGCCCGACGACCACTGGGACGTGGTGACCGAGCAGGGCACGATTGTCGCCGCGCATGTCGTCAACGCCGCGGGCCTGTGGGCACGCGAGGTCGGCATGATGGCCGGCGTCTATCTGCCGCTCCATCCCCTGGAACATCAGTATCTCGTTACCGACGACATCCCGGAAGTCTACGAGCGCGGCGAGGAGCTGCCGCATGTCATGGATCCGACGGGCGAGAGTTACCTGCGCCAGGAGGGTCGGGGACTCGTCATCGGCATGTACGAGCAGAAGTGCGAGCACTGGGGTGTCGACGGCACGCCCTGGGCGTTCGGCCACGAGCTGCTGCCCGATAAGCTGGAGCGTGTTTCCGACAAGCTCGATATCGCGTTCAAGCGTTATCCGCTGCTTGCCAAGGCCGGGATCAAGAACATCATCAACGGCCCCTTCACATTTGCCGGCGACGGCAATCCCCTGGTCGGGCGCGTACCGGGCCTGAAAGGCTTCTGGGCCTGCTGTGCGGTGATGGCGGGGTTCAGCCAAGGTGGCGGCGTGGGCCTGGCGCTGGCCGAATGGATGATTGAGGGCGAACCCAGCCGCGACATCTTCGCCATGGATGTCGCGCGCTTCGGCAGCTACATGACGCCCGCGTTGACGCGCGCCAAGACGCGCGAGAACTATCAGCGCCGCTTCATGATCGGCTATCCCAACGAGGAACTGACCGCGGGGCGTCCGTTCCACACCACGCCCACCTATCCGATCTGGAAGGAACAGCGCGCGGTCTTCGGCAGCGCGTTCGGCATGGAGCACGTGAACTATTTCGCACCCGAGGGCGACCCGCTCTGCGAAACACCGAGCTTCCGCCGCTCCAACGCGTTCGATGCCGTGGGCGGGGAATGCCGCAACGTACGCACCAACGTGGGCATCAACGAGGTCCACAACTTTTCGAAGTTCCTGATCGAGGGCCCGGAAGCCGAAAACTGGCTCAATCGCATCATGGCCGCACGCATGCCCGCCGAAGGGCGTCTGACCCTGGCGCCGATGCTGAACAGCATGGGCCGTCTGGTCGGCGACTTCACGGTCTCGAAGGTCGGGGCGGAGAGTTTCCGCGTGAACGCCAGCTATGGCGCGCAGGACTATCACATGCGTCTGTTCCTGGACCTGCTGCCCCCGAGCGGTGTTAGGGTGACCAACATCTCGCGCAGCCAGATCGGCTTCCAGATCGCCGGGCCCAACGCACGCAAGGTTTTCGAAAAGACGACGCGCGAAGATGTTTCCAACGACGCCATGCCGTTCCGTGCGGTACGGCGCATGAACGTGGGTCTGACCGACGCGCTGGTCTGCCGCGTCACCTATACCGGAGACTTGGGCTATGAGATCTATGTCGCGCCCCACGAACAGGTCGCGCTCTATCACGCGCTCAGCGAAGCCGGCGAGGAATTCGGCATGCGGCCGTTCGGCATGCGTGCCATGATGAGCTTGCGTTTGGAGAAGTCGTTCGGATCGTGGTTGCGTGAATACAAGTCCGACTACACGGCCGCCGAGACGGGTATGGACCGCTTCATCTCCTTCAAGAAGAACGATTTCGTCGGCCGCGAGGCCGCCGTGAAGGAACGCGACGAAGGCGTGACGCGACGCCTGTGCACCTTCAAGGTCGATACGGGTGATGCCGATGTCGTGGCCGACGAACCGATCTGGAAGGATGGCGAGATGATCGGATTCGTTACGTCAGGCGGCTATGCCCACTTCTGCGAAACGTCGGTGGCCATCGGTTTCGTGCCCACGGAGTTGATCGCGGAAGGCGCTGAATTCGAGATCGAAATCCTGGGCGAGATGAAAGAGGCCACACTCTACAGCGATCCGCTCTTCGACCCTCAGGGCGAACGCATGCGGATGTAAATGATGGGCCGCCTCCGACAGGAGCAGGCGCCATGAACTACCCGAATACGATCCCACATCTTGATCCCGGCCGTTTCGCGGAACGTGCCGAGGAGTCCTGCACCTTGCCGGTCAGCTGGTATCGTGACCCAGAGATATGGCGCCTGGAGCATCGGGCCATCTTTTACCGGACATGGTGTTACCTGGGCCATCTGAGCGACCTGCCCAAGAAGGGCGATTACATCACCGGAGAGGTGGCCGATCAGAATGTTCTGGTCATCAGGGGGCAGGACGGTGTCGTGCGCGCGTTCCACAACGTGTGCAGCCATCGCGCCCATCCGCTGCTAGAAGGTTGCGGCAACCGGAAACTGATCACCTGTCCCTATCACCAGTGGTGTTACGGCACCGACGGAAAGTTCCGCCAGGCAAGGGGCAGGGGCGGCCAGGAGAACTGGTTCGCCGATGAGGCCGATCTCAGACCGGTTCGGCTGGAAGAGTATGGCGGCTTCCTGTTCGTCAACATGGACGACGATGCCGCGACGCTTGTCGAACAGGCGCCGAAGTTCCTGGAGGACATGAAGGAGACATGCCCCAGGCTGCCCGATCTGGTGTGCGCCCATCGCTTCGAGCGCGATGTCGCGGCCAATTGGAAGACGATCATCGATAACAACCACGAGTGCTACCACTGCGATGTGAACCATCGCAGCCTGACGGCACTGATCGATTATTCCGGCAAGGCACAGTGGTCCGATGACGGCATCACCTTCAGCCATCGTGTGCTGAGGAACGCGCTCGACAACAGCGCTTATGCTTTGAAGCCGGAGGAAATCGCCCAGAAATCGCTGTTCGGTTTCATCTTCCCCAACCTCATCCCGCTCATGTTTCCGGGCTCGCCCAGCCTGATCATGTTCCAGATACACTCGACGGGACCGGAGACGTCACGGGAGCGGATGGATTTCTATCTCACCTCTCGGGAACCCACGCCGCAGGAACAGGGGTTCATCGACTTTATCACGGGTGTTCCTGGTCCCGGAGGATGTCGCGCTGTGCGAGAACGTGCAGAATGGCCTCCGCTCCTTGGGCTACACGCAGGGCCGGTTCGTCGTCGACCGTGCCCATCCCGAATTCAGCGAACATCATGTCCACTTCTTTCAGAAGATGGTCCTGGACGCGTTGCGTCCGGGTGAGGGCACTGGCTGAGTCCGAGTTGGGTTCCGTTGAGGAGGCATCGACAATCGCAATCTGGATCCTAGGCTTGACTGGGGACCGGTTCACCGAATGCCGTGTTCAGGACTTCTGGAAAACCCAAGTCATATAGAGGCTGTCGGGTTCGTCGCGGAAGGCGAAGAAGGGGCCGTGGGTTTCCAGCGTCTTCCAGCGGCCCTGCGATTCCAGTCGGACGATTTCCTGGGGGAAGTTGCCGTCTTCCATGCCGATATGACGCACCGTGAGGATGAGGTGTCCACCGGGCTGCGTGATGTCGATGAGGCTCTCGAAGGCTGACGCGGGGGCGTGGTGCACGCCGAAGGAGCCGGCCGAGGCGACCGCGCGGAAGTGGTCAAGGGGATAGTCGAGGCGATCGCCGAGCGCCGTACAGGTGAGGCTGTCGTAAACGCCACGGCTTTCCGCCACATCCAGCATGCCTTGCGAGAGGTCGAGCGCAGCAAGGTCGGTGTAACCTGCCAGCGCAAGCCATTCGCCCAGCAGACCGGTGCCGGCTCCGCCATCGAGAATGGGCCCGCTGTCGAGAGGAACGTGGCGCGCCAGAAGGGCGGTGACGAGACCGGGGAGCTTGTAGCCGCGTCGGTCCATGTCCGCATCGTAGCTGTCGGCCCAGCCGTCATAACCCTTGCGCAGGTCCTCGTCAGTCCGCGCGTTGTAGACAAGCGCCACGGCATCTTTCTTGTCCGTCGTCACGACAGCGCACCGATCGCCTTCAGCACACGGCTGTGGAAGAGATGGAGGCCGGACTCGGAGAACCAGGAATTGCCACGGTCGGCAATGTAACGGCCATGATCGTAGCCGTCGCTGGCAAGGCCGCGCTGCACGCTTTCGACCAGGGCGATGTCTTCTTGGTTGAAGATTTCGGCAAAGAGCTTGAGCAACTCCTCCACATTCTCCGGCCGGTTGGGGTCCGCTTCGCCGTAGATATCGACGCGCTCGTGACAGCGGCCCACGCCGTTGGGGTCCATGCGCAGGGCTATCAGATTCTTGCTGCCGGGCAGGCTCAACATGCAGAGATTGGGCCACACGGTCCAGCCGAGATAGGGCTCGTTCTCGTCGAGGCGCATGTCCTGATAGGCGGCATGGCCGCTATTGCGGAAGTGGCTGTAGAGCTCGCCGTGGACGGCCGAACCCTCTGCGGTGTTGTAAAGCGTGGCAAGCTGCGGGTGGGCAACCGGGATGTGGTAGCCCTCCGAGAAGTTGTCGATCACGACCTTCCAGTCGGCCGCAATGTCGTATTCCAAGCTGGCGATGCGCGTGTAGTTTTCCATGTCGTCGAGATGTGCGTGAACGGTCTCGTCGAACCCGTCATAGCCGGTCTCGAACGGCTCGGCGGCAGCGGCAAGGTTGATGAAGACCAGCCCGCCGGAGATCGCGAGCGGCAGCGGCTTGAGGCTGAACATCTCCATGTCGAAATCAGGCACGTCGTCGGTCAGGCGGGCGTTTTTCAACGTACCTTTGAAGTCGTAGAGCCAGGCGTGGTAGGGGCAGGTGATGCCGACCTTCAGGCGCCCGCGCCCCTTGAGCAGTTCGTGACCGCGGTGCTGGCAAACGTTGTAGAAGGCGTGCACCTCGCCGTCGCGTCCGTGCACGGCCATGACGGGCTGTCCCGCGATGGTGTCGGTAAGATAATCGCCCGGTTGCCTGAGATCGCAGACATGACCGATCTTGATCCAAGCGCGCTTGAAGATTGCGGCAATCTCGCGCTCCTGCACGGAGGCATCGGTGTAGTAACGTGACGGAAGCATCCAGGAATGCCGGGCATCTTCGACAAAACTGCCGCGCTCACCTTCAATCTCGTTTGCCACGAAGGCCTCCATGACTGGTATCAATGGCAATTTGCATCAATTCGTGCAGGGATGCATCACTCTGTACCGGAATCGACACGCAATTCCATTCACGTCTTGCAATTGCTTGCCCTTTACATCACATAGTCGCCAGCAGGTTTCCGCTTCGCCCATGAATTCGTGGCTTGATGCAGAAAGCTGGACGTGACCCGCTTGGGGTCACGCATGCTGATCAGACTGAAGGCCTGCTGGCTGTCGGCATTACAACAACCCCCAAATCGAAACGCGCTCAGGCCGGGCAATGTTGCGTTGCTTCACACCTGCCGCGCATTTGGTTTGAGGAGTACTGTATGTCGAAGGAAGACCTGATCGAGGCCGAAGGCGTCGTTACGGAAGTTTTGCCGGACGCCCATTTCCGCGTTGAACTGGATAACGGCCATGAAGTGATGGCCTATACCTCCGGGCGCATGAGGAAGGCGCGCATCCGCGTGCTGACCGGCGACCGGGTCACCGTGGAAATGACGCCTTACGATCTGACGAAAGCGCGCATCAACTTCCGTCACAAGGACGAAAGTTCCATGCCGCGCATGGGCACGGGCCGCAGGCCGGCACGTGGCCGTCGTCGCTGAATCTCTTCAGCACACTCAAAACACCACACCACACAAGACAGAAATCGACGGGGCCATGGGGGCCCCTAGACCGATTCCGTCGAGGATTCCCATTATCATTACTTCCATGTTGAACTTTTCCGAACTCGGCCTGATTGCGCCGCTCATCCGTACGCTGGCCGACGAGGGTTATACTGATCCGACTCCGATCCAGGACAAGGCGATCCCCTATCTGCTGCAGGGCGAAGACCTGCTGGGCATCGCCCAGACCGGCACCGGCAAGACGGCGGCGTTCGCGCTGCCCATCCTGCAGTGGCTGTCGAAGGTCGAGGGCCACGCTCCGGCGCGCTCCGCGTCGGTGCTGGTGCTCACGCCGACCCGCGAACTCGCGATCCAGATCGCCGAGAGCTTCCGGACCTATGGCAAGCACGTGATGGTTTCGGTCGTCACCATCTTCGGTGGCGTCAACCAGAACCCGCAGGTTTCCAAGATGCGCAAGGGCTGCGACGTGCTCGTCGCCACGCCGGGTCGTCTGCTGGACCTGATGGAACAGGGCCACGTCAAACTGGACGGCGTCGAGACGTTCGTGCTGGACGAGGCCGACCGCATGCTGGACATGGGCTTCATTCACGACGTGAAGAAGATCATCGCCAAGCTGCCTGCCGACCGCCAGACCGTGATGTTCTCGGCCACCATGCCGGGCGAAGTCTCCAAGCTCGCCGGATCGATCCTGGTCAACCACAGGCGGGTCGAAGTGACGCCGCCGGCCACGACCGTGGAGCGCATCGATCAGAGGATCCTGTTCGTCGACAAGAAGGACAAGCTGGAACTACTCTATGATCTTCTGACCGAGAAGGACGTGACCCGCGCGATCGTCTTCGCGCGTACCAAGCACGGCGCCAACAAGATCGCCGAGCAGCTCGCGAAGTTCGGCCTGGCGTCGGACGCGATCCACGGCAACAAGTCCCAGGCCGCGCGCCAGCGTGCGCTGAAGGGCTTCCGTGACGGCAAGGTGCGTGCGCTGATCGCGACCGACATCGCTGCGCGCGGGATCGACATCGACAGCATCAGCCACATCATCAACTACGATTTGCCCAACGAGCCCGAGAGTTATGTCCACCGCATCGGCCGCACGGCGCGCGCGGGTGCGGACGGCAAGGCGCTTTCGTTCTGCTGTTCGGAGGAACTGGCTTATCTGCGCGATATCGAGCGTACGACGAGGACGCGCATCGACATCGACGGAGCGCACAAGTTCCACAGCGAAGGTACGGCGGAACTGCACGAAAGTGGCAACATTCCCAAGCCTCCCAAGCAGGGCCGCGATCAGCGTTCCGGCGGCAACCGAGGTGGCGGATACGCCAAGCCCCGCACCAAGGGCGGGCGCAACCACCGCGGCCAGAGCCGCGCCCGACAGCAGCGCGCCTCCTGACGCGGTGTGCCGGGCTAATCTGATCTTCAGCTTTCGAGCCTGTGAAGGATTCCCGGGTTGTGTGTTTTGTGGTTCGTTCCGGTTGTGGAGGGAGGAGCGATGTCACGGGCAGCCCAGTGTTTGACGGCGGATCGTTCGCAGGCTGGTTTCGAGCCTGTTGACCTTGACGCGTTTTGCCCTGCGACCGTCGGGCCGGCCTGTGCGGTCGTTTTGCGAGGAGCCGGGTCCTGGCGCGTTCCACGCTTCGATCGGTGCGCGCGAGGGTGTTGCGGGTCGTCCTCCTGCGGAACCGCATGTTTTGCCTGCGTTGTGGCTTTTCGCGACCCTTGAAGGGGTGGGTTCGGCGCGTTTGCCTGAACCTCCTGTCGCCGGGGACATCGCGTATCGCCGGTCGGCTGGTGGGGTGAGCGTGAACTGTCCCGGTCTTTCGGACTTCCGCGTTGACTGGAACGAGGCACTGGACCGCTTTTTGAGCGGCAATGCAACGCATCAGGGCCGCTGCGCAAAGCACCTGAAACAAGATCAAAACGACCGGAAGTCCTGAGAGCAACGACTGGTCTCACTGCCTTGCAGCACAAATCAAACGAATCGCGATCCCTTCACAAACTCGAAGGCCAGGATCCATATACACGAATCTACCTGATTGGCTTCGCCGTATGACGCGCCTTAATGAGCAGCCGTGTTTGCAACGTGTGTGCGTTGCTTCGAATACCGGATTTATGGACTTCAGCCCTCGGATCGAGATCCGGGGCATGCCCCGCTGGGGATCATTAAGGGAGAATCAGACCGCGCCCGTCAGCACCACCAGAAGGGGCAGTGATGATCGAGAGCGGGATGCCGATGCTGATCATGAGCGCGACGAGGTCGGGTTCGTGATCGTGATCGATGACAATGGCGATGATACTCGCACCCAGCATGGGTGGCATGGCCATTTCGAAGATCGCGACGCGGGTGACGGGATCGCTCGTCATGCCAAGCGCCATCGACAGCCTTGAGATTGCCAGTGGCGCGGCGGTCAGACGGAAACCTAGGCCCACGGCCAGGGGTGCGAAGCGTCCCACGATCCGGTCGAAGCGGATGGCGTGGCGGACCGCCGCCAGCGCCAGAGGTGTGAGCGTGGCGGCAAGGCTGTCCAGCAGATCGTCGATCCATGCGGCCCGGTCAAGATGGTTGGTCGCCAGCATGATGACAATGGTAACTAATGGCGGGAAGGTGACGATGCGCCGCGCGACCGTGCTCCAGCGGAAGGCCGTCGTGTCGCACGCCGTGGGGATCGCGATGCCCAGAATGGAAAGCACTAGGTAGGAGCCGAAGAGGTCGATGAAAAGAACCAGCCCGGCCCATTGCGCCCCGGCATAGGCCGTCACCATCGGCAGTCCGAAAGGACGTGTTGCCCCGGCCTGCGACCAGCAGTCGCCCGCTCAGGCGCAGCAGAACGCCGATCAGCAGACACACGACTATGAGTTCGATGGTGATCGTGGATTATGCTGTGACCTGGATCGCGGCGTTGCGCGCATCACGCCGTGGTTGATGCGGCCGTCATCCAATCAGCATACCAGAAGGCGAAGTTGGCGACGCTGGGCTCGAGTTCGCCGAATCGACCCTGCCTTGCGAAGGGCGAGGTCATGCCAGCCTGCTGGCGTTTCAGCATGCCGCGGTCTTCCTCCAGTGCCTCGTCCATGCGCTGGTAATAGTGGTCGGCGCGCGCGGCGAAGCCTTCGGCCTCGACGGTGGCGCGCGGAAAACAGACCGACATGGCGACGTGGCAGCGGTCGACCGCGAGCGGACGGGCCTCATAGACCCACATGGCGTCCGTGCCCACGGCGAAGGTCATGGAGGGATAGGCCCAAGTGTAGCGCGTGCCGTCCCGGTTGCGCCCAGCAAGACCGGGCATGGGTTGGAGCGCGAACTCCTGCTCGGTCTCCTTCAAGCCGCCGGTGCCTTTGGTCAGGCCGAACTGGCTGGTGAACGCGCCCTGTGTCTCGTCGGCGGGGTCGGGCTCGCCATAGATCCCGCCGAACGTGCCGCCGTGAACGTAAGGCAGGTGGTAATATTCGTTGAAGACCTCCAGGAAGAGCTTCCAGTTGCAGCCGACTTCCAGCTCGCGCCGCCGCGTGGTGATAAGGTCGTCGAGCGGCCAGGGGCTGTGGACCGCCTCGAAGTCTCCGAGCCAAGCGTCGATGTCCGGTGCTCCCGCATCCAGGCAGACGAAGGCGAGGCTAGCGCGCTCCTCGGCCCGGAAGGCGATGAGGCCGTGGTCCTCGTCGCGGAAATCGGTTGCATGGGCCATGCGCGGTGCGCCGCGCAGCGCGCCGTCGAGGCCATAGGTCCAGGCGTGGAAGGGGCAGGTGATGCGCGCTGTGTTGCCGGAACCTTCGAGCAACTTGGCGCCTCGGTGGCGGCACGTGTTGGCGAACGCGCGCAAAACACCGTCCTTGCCGCGCAGCACGGCGACGAGAACGCCGCCGATCTCGAGCGCGGCGAAGTCGCCGGCTTTGCTCCAGCGGTCGGCGCGCCCGATCCCGATCCAGCCCTTGCGGAAAATCGTTTCTTGCTCGGCAGCCAGCACCGCCGGGTCATGGTAGCAGGCTGGCGGCAGCGTAGCCGATTGGGCGTAAGGCGGGCGAACCTTCGCGAGATCCGATTGAAGCTGGTTTGTGAGCACAGGCATGGCTGGATTCCGTCTTATCGAGCGGTGCAGCATGCTGCGAATCGTGCCTTGGCTTCAACTGCAACCTTGCAGGCAGGTGCACCATCGGCTTGAGTGAGTCCTGTACCGCTTTGGAACCAGGGGTCTTATGAAAATCACCGATGTGAAGACCTTTGTGGTCGGCAATCCGCCGCCGCATTTCGGCGGCAACTTCTTTGTCTTCGTGAAACTGACCACCGATAACGGTATCGAAGGCATCGGCGAGGTCTATGCCGCGGCGTTTTCGCCCCATGTCGTGGCGGCCATGACCGAGGACATTGCAGCGAGATGGGTCATCGGGCGCGATCCATTCCACATTGAGATCATGTGGCGCAACATGTACGGCAGCGGCTACGGCATGCGCCCGGAAATCTCGCTGCTGGCGGTCATGTCGGGCCTGGAAACGGCGTGCTGGGATATCGTTGGCAAGGCCGTGGAAAAGCCGGTCTATGAGCTGCTGGGCGGGCAGGTCCACGAGAAGCTCAGAAGCTACACCTATATCTACCCGGAAGAAGGTGATACGATGGACGTCTACGCCGATCCCGACCTGGCGGCGGAACGCGCGGCGAAATATGTCAAGCAGGGTTTCACCGGCGTGAAGTTTGATCCGGCCGGACCGTTCTCCGCCTTCGATCCGCGCCAGCCGTCGCTGGAACGCATGGAGCTTTCCGAGACCTTCGTAAGGAAGCTGCGCGAGGCGGTCGGCACCAAGGCTGACCTGCTGTTCGGCACTCATGGTCAGTTCACGCCATCGGGCGCTATCCGTCTCGCGCGCAAGCTGGAACCATACGATCTCCTGTGGTTCGAGGAGCCCACCCCCGCCGAGATGCCCGAAGAGATGGCCAAGGTTGCGCGCGGCACGACCATTCCCATAGCCGCGGGTGAGCGCTTGGCGACGAAGTACGAATTTGCCCGCGTGCTGAAAACCGGGGCGGCCTCAATCCTGCAGATGGCGCTAGGCCGCGTCGGCGGCCTGCTGGAGGGCAAGAAGATCGCAGGCATGGCGGAAGCCCACTATGCCCAGATCGCCCCGCACCTTTATTGCGGCCCAGTCGAGGGCGCGACCAATGTGGCCCTGGCGGTCTGTACGCCGAACTTCCTGATCCTGGAGAGCATCCAGCTATGGGGCGGCTTCCACACCGAAATCCTGAAGAAACCCATGCAGTGGGAGGACGGCTTCGTCATCCCGTCGAAGGAACCGGGCATCGGTGTGGAACTGAACGAAGATGTCGCGCTCGCCAATCCGTACAAGGGCAAGGAGTTGCATCTCAACATGTGTGACTTTCCGGCGGATTTCGCGTGAGCGTCTCGCGCTCGGAGATTGAGGCGCTGGACCGGGACGATCCACTGGCGGCATTGATCAGGTTGGTTCACGACAAAGGCGCACTGGTGATCTGGGTCCTCTGCCATAGCGCCGGGATCATGCGAATCTGAAATAGCCGCTGATGGGCTGGTGGAACCATGCCAACCCGTTCGCGTTCTCGCCCGACTACGAACGTGCGCTAGGCGTCAAGACAATGCTGACGGGGACGCTGCCAATCCTCTCCGTGCACCCGACATCCTGCATTACGGCTTCGCGCCGCTCTATAGGCTCTATTTCTAAAGTGCTTGAGCATTTTCACCTGTCGGGATTGAAGCGCTTTGCGCTTCAATCCCGACAGGATGTGCTCTAGAGACCCGCGCGGACATCCTGGTAGAGCGTTTCGTACTTGGCTTCGTAGGCCGGATCCATAGCCGGGAAGAAGATTGTGTTGGCGATCAGGGCCTCGGGGTCGCTGAAGCCGAGCTGGTCGAGCCGCTCCTGCGAAAGCAGATCGTAGGCCGCCAGGTTGGCGCTCCCGTAACCGTAGTTGTCGATCAGCCAGGCACCCGATTCCGGGGAAATCCAAGCGTCGATATAGGTGTAGACGGCATTGAGATCGGTCGCATCCTTGTGGATGATGAAGCCCGAACCCCAGGCAAACACGCCTTCCGTGGGTACCATGTAGCCGACCGGCACGCCTTCACCCTGCAACGTCACGAAGGACTGGTTCCAGGAATAGGCCGCGACGATTTCGCCGGCGGCAATGGCCTGCTCCATCTGGGTGACGTCGGACCAGTAGAACCGGGTCAAATCACGTTGTTTGGACATCAGCGGCTGCACTTCCTGCAACTGCTCGTCCGAGAGCGTCCAGATGTTGTCGAAGCCTTTCACTAGCCCGGCGATGGCTACCGTGGCGACGGCGGTGTCGTACCAGGCAAGGCGGTTGGTATAATGGTCGTCGTAGATGATCGACCAAGATTCGTCCTTAAGATATTCCTCGTCGACCATGTCGGTGCGGTAGACGAGCGAGGAATTGCCGAATTCCGCGGGCACGAAGTAGCGCGTGCCGTCGATCACCGATCCGTCGATGTCGGCGATGCCGGGTGCGATGGTCGACCAGTTCGACAGTCTGCTGGTGTCGATGGGCTGGATCAGACCGGCGTCGTAGTAACGCTGTATCATGTAGTTGCCGGGATGGATGAAGTCCGGCGCAAAACCGGCGCGCACCTTCTCGAAGGATTCGGCATCCGATGCGATGTAACTGAACTCCGGCGGTCCGCCGTATTTCTCGATGTAGCCGCCCATCAACTCAGGCAGGTCGTAGCCTGCCCAAGTGTGGCCGGAAATCTCGCCGGCGGCGCGCACGTTGCGCGCGCCAAGCGGCATCGCCACAACACTGACGCCTACGGCCGCCATGGCCTGCATCAGTTCACGGCGCGACATGTTGGAAACGTTCATTGACCTCTCCCTGCTGGTGTCCTTCGTATGCGGAACGGTAACATGAGCCAACAGCAAATCCATGAGCTTGCTATATAGCAAATACCTATCATCAGGATCGGATTTGAAGGGGTGATGCGCGGGAAGGAACGACCTTATTAATGGTTTTGCTTCAAAGCGTTCGGTGGTTTCTTCTCACGACCTAGGTTTAACGACCCATGCCGCCGAGGCGGACGCACACCTGACTGGTAACGGATTATGACCTCCCGCAAGCCCAACATTCTCGTCATCATAGCCGATTTCATGGGAGCTCTGACGCTGCCCGCGTACGGCAATGCCATTGCAAAGACTCCCAACATCGACCGCCTGGCCCGGGACAGCGTCATCTTTGACCACGCCTACTGCAACTATCCGCTTTGCGCGCCATCACGGGCGTCTATGATGTCGGGCCTGCTGCCGTCCCAGATCGGCCTGCACGACAACGGTGCGGAGTTCCCGGCAAGCATTCCCACCTTTGCGCATTACCTCCGCCAGATGGGTTACCGATGCGAGCTTTCCGGCAAGATGCATTTTGTCGGTCCCGACCAGCTTCACGGTTTTAACGAACGCCTGACGACCGACGTCGTGCCGGCCGATTTCGGCTGGATGCCGCCGCGGCCCTCGAACGTTCCTGGCGAATGGCCCAACGTCGATCCCATCCGGAATTCGGGCGTGGTGCGGCGGACTTTGGGAATGGATTTCGATGAGGAAGTCACACACCGTGCGGTGCGGCGTCTCTATGATTTTGCCCGCGACGAGGACCAGCAGCCCTTCCTGCTAACCATCTCCTATATCGAGCCGCACGAACCCTATCGCACGACCCAGGAAAACTGGGACCGCTACAGCGACGACGAGGTCGGCCAGCCCAACGTTCCTCTGCTAGACGAGGACGAATGGGACGCGCACAGCAGGCGGCTCTATGAGTTGATGGGCATCGACAGCGATAGCCTGACGCCCGAGCAGATCGTGCGGGCGCGTCACGGCTTCTATGCCATGCTGAGTTTCGTCGACCTTCAGATTGGCAAGGTTCTCAAAACCCTGGACGATGCCAAGCTGGCCGACGATACCATCGTCATCGTCACGGCCGACCACGGCGCGATGATCGGCGAGCGCGGTATGTGGTGCATCGTCAATTTCTTCGAATGGGCCATGCGCGTTCCGTTCATCCTGCATGCGCCCAAGCGTTTCGCGCCGCGCCGCGTGGCGGGCAACGTCGCGCTGATCGACCTGTTCCCTACCCTGCTGGATCTCGCCGGTGAGGGAAAGACGCCCGAACTTGCGACACCGGTCGAAGGCCAGAGTCTCGTGCCGCTCGCCGAGGGCGGAGCACCGGAGCGCGACGATACGGTCTATGCCGAGATTGCCGCCGAAGGGTGCGTCAAACCAGGCGCGATGGTGAAGCACGGAAGCCTTAAATTCATCCACTGCGAAGCCGACCTGCCGCTTCTTTTCGACCTGGCGACGGATCCGGGCGAACGGAGCAATCTGGCGCAAGACCCTGCGTGGGCGCAAACCGTTTCGGTCATGCAGGCCAAGGTCCATGCGAAGTGGGACATGGAACGCTGGGACCGGGATGTCCGCGCGAGTTGGGAACGGCGCATGATGATCTATGAGACCTATGCATTGGGCAACGCGCCGGTCTGGGACTACGCGGTCGACAACGACCCCTGGCGTTATTACCAGCGCAGCTTCAAGGAGCCCTGGCAGGATACCGAACACAAGGCGACGCTGGAGTAGAGCACTTACGCCCGAGGACGCTGCGCTTCAGGATCAGCATATTCGTAGACTTATCCGGGTCACATGCGCGAGAACAAGAGGATCGCTCCGACCTAATCCCCAGCCGTCGCCGGGGATCCCTTCAGCAAATTTTGAAGTCGCCCCTATCGCATGACGAAGGGGTTACCCATGGGTTCGGGCGATGTGTTGATCCAGACGGTCTTGGGTCGGGTGTAGTCGTAGATCGCTTGGGCGCCGGACTCGCGGCCATAGCCGGAATCCTTGAAGCCGCCAAACTCGGCGATGGGCGAGACCACGCGGTAGGTGTTGATCCACACGATGCCCGCGCGAATCTGCTTCTGAACACGCAGTGCGCGGCCGATGTCGCGCGTGAAAATGCCCGATGCCAGGCCGTACTTGGTGTCGTTGGCCTTGGCGATGACCTCGTCCTCATCCTTGAAGCGCAGGACCGACAGGACCGGACCGAACATCTCGGTATCGACGATCTCCATCTTCTGGTCCGGACATTCGACGATGGTGGGCTCGTAGAACCAGCCAGCGTTGAGGTGGGCGGGCTGCTTGCCGCCGTGATACACGGTGCCGCCCTGTTCGATCGCCCTGGAGACCTGGGTTTCGCAGGCGTTGAGCTGGCCCAAGGTGCACAGCGGTCCCATCTGGGTTTCCTCGGCCAGCGGATCGCCGATGACGATCTTTTCGGCGTGCCCGGTGAGATCGGCCAGGAACCTGTCGTGGATTTTCTCGTGGAGATAGATGCGGCTGCCGGCAACGCAACTCTGACCGCTGGCGCCGAAGATACTCGCCATCGAGCCGTTGACCGCACTTTCAAGGTCGGCGTCCTCGAACACAACGACGGGGGACTTGCCACCCAGTTCCAGGGAGACCTCGGCAAAGTTTTCGGCGGAATTGCGCACGATGCAGCGCGCCGTGCCGGGACCGCCGGTGAAGCTGATGCGCGCGACCAGCGGATGGGTCGTGAGCGTGCGCCCGCAGGGTTCGCCGAAGCCGCAGACGATGTTGACCACGCCCGGCGGGAAGCCTGCTTCCTCGATCAGTCTGCCGAATTCCAGCATGGCGGCCGAGGCGTGTTCGGAGGCCTTCAGAACGACCGTGTTGCCCGCCGCCAGGGAGGGGCCGATCTTCACCGCGACCAGGAAAAGCTGGCTGTTCCACGGCACGACCGCGGCAATGACGCCGAGCGGTTCGCGCGTTGTCATAGTCATCATGTCGGGCTTGTCGATGGGCAGCGTCTCGCCTGTGACCTTGTCGGCAAGGCCGGCATAAAAGTGGAAGAATTCTGCGATGTACTTGGCCTGCCAGCGGGTCTCCTTGAACATCTTGCCGGTGTCGATGCATTCGGTGCGGCCCAGATCCTCGGACTTGTCGGCCAGCAGATCGCCCAGGTTACGCAGCAGCTTGCCGCGCTGGGTTGGCAGTATGGTGGCCCAGGGCCCTTCGCTGAAGGCACGGTGCGCGGCCTTCACTGCGCGGTCGACATCGCCTTCCGTTGCCGCGGGAATCTCCGCCCAGGCCTGGCCCGTCGAGGGATTAACGCTCTCGAAGGTGCCGCCGTCCTGGGCATCGACCCAGTCTCCGTCGATCAGCATCTGATAGCGTTTGCGTTCGGACATCGTATCCTCCAAAGGCGACTTCTGAATTTCGCTCATTCAACGGGGCTTGCGCGCCAAACGCAACCGGTCACAGTACGGAACTCAATCTGGAGGCCGTCATGGCGCATGCATCCGCTGGCTCCACCGCGCCCGATCCCGAACAGTGTTTCAGCCAGCAGGGTAAGCACATCACCTAGTTTGAGGTTACGGCAGGGCGTGGGCGCAAAACAATCCGGTTGCCCATCACCATCATCCACAAGGGGTCGGGCCCACGTGTTCTCTTCACCGGCGGCAACCATGGTGACGAATACGAAGGTCCCATGGCGATGTTCGGCGCTGACGATCTGCTGCGCGGCACCGTGATCCTGATGCCCGCACTCAATCCGCCCGCCGTCGAGGCAAGGACCAGAGTGTCGCCGATCGATGAGAAGAATCTGAACCGCGTGTTTCCGGGTGACGCGGACGGCACGATTACCGAGAGGATCGCCCATCTCGTGACCTCACGCGTTCTGCCCCTTGCCGATGTCGTTCTGGACCTTCATGCCGACGGCCAGGCGACCGACATCATGCCCAGCATGATGATCCACGAACTACGCAGCACGGACCGCATGGCGCGCACCGTGGCGGTCATGAAGGCCTTCCGCGCGCCGGTCGGCATTCTGATCAAGGAATTCGAAAGCGAAGGCATGCTCGATACGACGGTCGAGTGCATGGGCAAGATTTTCGGCTGCTGCGAACTGGGCAGGCTGGGCCGCGTCACGCCCGAGACGGTCGAGAAAGGCCAGCCCCTCAATCCCGACGCGCTTGAGGATGCGCCCGTGATCTGCGTGTCGCCGGCGCAGGGTGTGCTCTACCAGCGGCGCGACTTCTGTCTGGTGGAAGCCGGTGCGAAGCTGGCGCTGGTGGCCGAGGAATCCACCAGATGGGACAACATCGACGTTCCGGCGTAGTTTCGCCGTCTGAAAGATCAGGGAAGACAACCATGGCCGCGTTCGAAACCGCCGAGTACCAGGAACGCATTACACGCGTAAACGCCAACATGGAAGAGGCGGGCATCGCCACGCTGGTCGCGCTCTCCGAAGCGCACATGTCCTAGCCTGACCGGGTACGAAGGCGATTCCGACTATGTGCCTCAGGTCGTGATCGTCCATGCGGGAGATCAGGACGCCCGGGTGATCCTGCGCGAGATGGACCTCTATTACGCCTACCCCACGGTCTATCTCGAGGAGTCGCGTATCGGGTGTTATCCGGAAGATCACATCGGCCCCCCGGACCGCTCGCCATGGGATGTCATCGGCAAACGAATTGTCGGAAACGGCAGGATCGGCGTGGAGTTCACCGCGTCGAACTTCTCCTTTGCCGACCATCAGGCCCTGGTGCGTGTGCTGGGCGACCAGAATCTGGTTGACGGCAGCCGGGTCGTGACCTGCGCGCGGACCAGGAAATCGCCCGCCGAACTGGGCTACATGCGCCAAGCTGCGAAGATCGTTGACCGTGCGCTGACGAATGGCATCGAGACGATTGCCAAAGGGGTGCGCCAGTGCGATGTAGCCGCGCGGATCACCCACGATCTGATCGCCGGGACGCCCGATTGCGGCGGCGGGCCGGTCCGGCCGGTCACCATGCCGACCGGTCCGGGTGTCGCCCAGGCGCCCCATCTGAAATGGACCGATGCGCCCTATCGCAAGGGCGATCAAACCGATTTTGAGGTCGGAGCGTTCGTGCACCGTTGCTGCTGCGCGCTTTCGCGCACCGCTTTTGCCGGCGATCCGCCGCTGCGCCTGCTGGAAGTCCATGACGCGGTGATGGATGGATTCCACGGCGCGCTGGAGGTCATTCGCCCGGGCGCAATCTGCGGCGATGTGCACAGGGGCTTCTCGGCCGCGTTCAACCCCACGGTGCGCGCAAGGAATCGCGTATCGACTATTCGATCGGGCTTCGACTGGCCGGATCTCTGCTCCAGTCCCCAGGACGACGACGAGATGGTGCTGGAAACCGACTACACACTCCATCTCAATCATTGGCATCTGGGAGCGCGAGGACGCTTAACGTCTTTTCGAAACCATCCGGGTCGGTGACGAGGGCGCCGAAAGCCTTCCGGCCATGCCGCGCAAGCTGTTCCTGCGCTATATCATACGCCGAGACATCATCAGGGAGTTGGGACATGGCGGGTAAGAAGGAAGTGGTCGGCGGGCCGCTGGTGATCAACGGGCGCACCTTGTCGCTGTCGCGCGCGATCCGTGCGGGTGACATGGTCTATCTGACCGGACAGGTGCCGCTGAAGGATGGCGTGCCGATGACCGAAGGCGGCATTGAGGATCAGACGCGCGTCACCATTGAGCTCATCCGCGACACGCTCGCGATGGCTGACTGCAAACTTTCCGATGTCGTAAAGGCGATGGTCTGGCTGCGCGACCGGTCGGACTTTCCCGGCTTCAACGCGGTCTACGCGGAGTATTTCCCCAGCGAACCACCGGCGCGTTCGGCGGTGATCTCAGAGCTGCTGGTCGACGTGCGTATCGAGATCGAGGTGGTCGTCTACAAGCCGCTTGAGGGTTGAGCGGCGACCCGTTTCAGCGGATCTCGTCCAGGAGCCACTGACGAAACGCATCAGCCGCCGTTGAGCTCTCGCCGCCTGCCGGCGTCACCAGATAGACCGCCTGACCCTTGCTGAGAGCCGGTTCGACGGCCTGGACAAGCAGTCCGCGTTCCAACTGGACGTCGATGATACGGCTGAAGCCTAAAGCGATACCCTGACCGTCCTGTGCGGCCTGGATGATGTTGGCATAAGAGTCGAAGCCCAGAATCTGCGGCGGGTTTTTCGGTTTGACGCAGGCACCTTCCAGCCACCAGGACCAGTCCTCGCCCGCATGCGCGGGGCCGTCCAGATTGAGCAGCGTGTGATGCAAGAGATCGTTGGGATGGCCGATCGGCCCGTTCTCTTCGAGGTAGTCGGGCGAGCAGACCGGGAAGGTCTGGGTGGCGAAGAGAAGCTGACTCGTCTGGCCGGGCCAGGCGCCGTCGCCGTAACGCAGGCCAAGATCGATGCCATCGCGCTGCATGTCGAGCGGCTGGTCGGATGCGCGCAGGCGGATCTCAATTTTCGGGTGCTGTCTGCGGAAATTGGGCAGGCGCGGGGTGAGCCAGAACGAGGCGATGGCGATGGTCGCCATGACCGTGACCCGCGAGACGCAGGTCTGCCCCTGTAGCTTGTCGGTCGCCGCCGCGATTGCTTCCAGACTGGGGCGCACGGTATCGCGCAGGCGTTCGCCCTCTTGCGTGAGCTCGACTGCGCGGTACACGCGAACGAAGAGGCTGGTGCCCAGGTGCTCTTCGAGCATGTGGATCTGCCGGCTGACCGCCTCGCGACTGACCAGCAGTTCGGCAGCGGCCTGGGTCATGGTGCCGTGACGCGCCACGACCTCGAAGGCGACGAGACTGTTGAGGGGCGGCAGGCGCTGGCGCAGCGTTGGCATGACGCTGATGTTACGCGAGTTGGCCTGCGCCGCAATCTCCGGCGTGATCAGCCGGCAGCGATCCGGAACAGGGCATCGACCGCGAGGGTGCGTTCCCTACCGACCATGAGCGGGTTGACATCGAGTTCCACCAAAGTGTCTGTCTCCACGGCAAAGCTGGCAACGGCCTCAATGGCGTCGAGGCAGGCGTCGAGATTACCGGCCGGTCCGCCGCGATAACCCGCGATTAGTTGCGCGACCTTGAGACCGGCCAGGGCCTCGGCGATATCCCCACGCGATGCGGGGAGCAAGAGGGTCGTGGCGTCGCGCAGCAGTTCGACCGGAACGCCGCCGCCCGCGATGGTGAGCGCTGGCCCGAACGCGGGATCGCGGCGCACGCCGACCAGGAGTTCGGCAACGGGCTTGGGCGCCATCGCTTCGATAAGGAAGCGTCCGGTGTCGATGCCGGGGGCATAAGCCGCGACGGAGGCGGCGATATCCATCACGGCCTGGCGCACGGCTTCGGGTGAATCGAGTCCGACCTTGACCGCTCCGGCCTCGGTCTTGTGCGGCAGATCGACGCTGACCAGCTTGACAACGACGGGATAACCCACTGCATTGGCAGCCTTGGGCGCGCCCTCCGCGTCGGTGAGCCTGCCCTTCGGCACCGCGAGTCCGGCCTTGGCCAGTTGCTGTTTTCCTTCCCATTCGTCCAGTACGACGGTCGAGTCCGGGATGGGAACCAATCCTGCAAGCGCGAAACCCGTGGCGTCGTCATGTTGTGCTAGCGAGGCGCGGCGCGCGCCCCAGCGACAGGCGGCATCGATGGCGGCCATGGCCTCGTCGATGCCCTGCAAGGGTGTCACGCCCCCCGCGACCAGCAGATCGCGCGTCTCCTCGTCGATGTTCTCGGGCAGGCCGCTGCACACGACGGCCGGGATGCCGGCATTTCGGGTCGCGGCGATGAACGCGCGGGTGTCGGCGCGATAGTTCTCGTTGGTGCCTCCCAGTTCAGGTCGCGGATGATCCTGGGCCATCAGCGCGGCATCGCAGGGATCGGTGAGCGCGGTCTCGATGACACGGCGCACGCCTTCCTCGTTGCCCCAGAGCGGGGTCGTGTAGTCTAGCGGATTGGCGACACTGGCGATGGGCGGCAGGACGGCGCGCAGGGCCTTCGCAGTCTCTCCGGCGGGCTGGTTGTAGGTCATGGCGAAACGGTCGCCGAGATCGGCCAGCATGCCCGAATCGCCGCCCGAGCAGGTGAAGGCCATCATGCGCCGGCCTCCGGGTGCGCCCGAGATCGAGAGCATCTTCAGGGTTTCGAGGAGTGCCGTGGGCGATTCGACGCGGATGACGCCGACGCGCCGGAAGAGGGCGTCATAAAGTTCGTCGCTGCCCGAGAGCGAGCCGGTGTGGCTGATCGTCATGCGCTTGCCGATCTCCGAACGGCCGACCTTCAGGGCGACGATGGGTTTGCCCGCCGCAAGCGCGCGGGCCGCGACCTCGGCAAAGCGCGGCACGTTTTTCAGGGCTTCGATATAGAGGCCGATGGCGGTGACGGCGTCGTCGTCGATCATAACGTCGATGACATCCTCGATCCGCAGCACGGCCTGATTGCCGATGCTGATGAGGTAGGCGAAGTCGGCATGGCGGCGGTTCATGGTGAGGTTGGTGCAGAGCATGCCGCTTTGCGAGACGAAGCCGATGCCGCGCGCGACTGGACGTCCGCCATGATCGAAGGGCCAGAGATGGGCGTTGGCGACATAGTTCAGGACACCCAGGCAATTGGGCCCGACGAAGGCGAGATCGCCAGCCGCCTGGATGAGTCGAGCCTCGAGTTCTGCGCCGTCGCCGCCGATTTCGCCGAAGCCGGCGGTGTAGCTCACCACCGCGCCGGCATCCTTTTCGGCAAGGTCGGCGACAGTTTCGACGGCGTGTTCGCGTGGCATGGCCAGGAACACGGCATCGGGGGCTTCGGGTAGATCGGCGACGGTGGGAAAGCAGGGTTCGCCGCCCAGTTTTCCGCGCTTGGGATTCACGCCCCAGATCGTGCCGGTGTAGCCCGAACGGCGGCATTGCGCCGCGCCATGAGCGGCGCTGGAACCGCCGATGAAGGTGATGTGACGCGGCTGAAACAGCCGCTCCAGATTGCGCCGCCGTTTGGGCGTCATGCGCCGTGTTCCCGCAGCAGCGTGCGCGAGATGATGTGGCGCTGGATTTCCGAGGTGCCTTCCCAGATGCGCTCCAGGCGGGCATCGCGCCACAGGCGCTCGATGGGGAGCGCTTCCATGAGACCCATGCCACCGAAGATCTGCACCGTGCTGTCGGCTCCCCGGCCCAGGGCTTCGGAAGCGAAGAGCTTGGCCATGGCGACATCGTCGGGGCGCATGTTGTCGGCATCGGCCCCGTGTGCGGCGTTGAAGGTGAGGAGGTCGGCGGCCTGGAGTTCGGTCGCCATGTCGGCAAGCTTGAACGAGGTGCCCTGGAATTTGCCGATCGGCTGGCCGAACTGCTTGCGGTTGGCGGCCCACTCCGTGGCGAGTTCAAGCAGGCGTTCGAGCTTGCCGCAGCAACCCGCCGCGACCCAGATACGACCGGCGCGCAGCCACTGGTTGGCGAGATCGAGACCTTTTCCAGCTTCGCCCAGGATTTGGCCCGACGGTACGCGGCAATCGTCGAAATAGAGCTCGAAGTTGCGGTAGGCGCGCTGGCTGACCGGGCGCGGCCCGCGGACCATCTCGAAGCCCTTGGTGCCGACATCGACCAGGAAGGCGGTAACCTGCTTCCTCTCGCCGCGCGGGGTCTCTTCGATACCGGTGGCGGCAAAGACGATGGCGAAGTCGGGATTGACCGCCGAACTGATGAAATGTTTCTGGCCGGTGATCAGCCAGTCGTTGCCGTCCCGGCGCGCGCGGGTCTGCATGCCCATGACGTCCGAGCCCGCGCCGGGTTCGGTGAGTGCAAAGCACTCGGCCCGTTCGCCGGTGACGCAGGGCGTGAGGTAGGCCGCGATCTGATCGCCTTCGCAGGCCATCAGCAGTTCGGTGGGGCGCGCGGCGATTTCGTGGAGCGCGTGGGTCACCTTGCCGAACTCGCGCTCCAGGATGGTGCGCTCGACGTGGTTGAGCCCGCCGCCGCCGACCGATTCGGGCAGGTTGGCGGCATAGAAGCCCATTTCCATGCTGCGCTTCTTGATCTGTTCGGCGAGATCGTCATCGACGTTGGCGGCCTTGTCGACGGCATCTTCGTGGGGCGTGAATTCCTGCTCGACGAAGGTCCGAACGGAGTCCAGCAGAATGCGTTGGTCTTCGGTAAGGTCGATATTCATGGGCCTCTCGCGGCGTCGGGTTTGTTTCGGGAAGGGTATTCCCGAATACGGGATTCCTGTCGTAGAAGCGGCGGAACCATTAGGACAGATCGGCCGGTTTGGGAATATCCAAGACAGGCGGCTGACGTTGCAGGGAGATGTAATCATGACGCAGGGCGATGACGAAGTAAGGGTCGTGCGGGACGACCACATTCTGGAAATCACCATCGACCGGCCCAAGGTCAATGCCATCGACAGCGCAACCAGCCGCAAGCTGGGCGAGGCGTTTGTCATGCTGCGGGACGACCCCGAATTGCGCGTTGCCATCATCACGGCTGCGGGGAACCGGGTGTTCTCGGCGGGCTGGGACCTCAAGGCGCTCGACAGCGGCGATCAGGCGCTCGACAACTGGTGGGAGACGGAGGACGCCGATCTGGGCGGTTTCGCGGGCATCACCGAGATGTGGAACCTGAACAAGCCGGTCATCGCCGCGCTGAACGGTCTGACCATCGGAGGCGGTTTCGAAATCGCGCTGGCCTGCGATCTCATCATCGCGGCAGACCATGTGGAGTTCGCCCTGCCCGAAATGCCGCTGGGCATCGTGCCTGACGCGGGCGCGTTGCAGCGCCTGCCGCGCCGGCTGCCCCACAACATCGCGCTGGAAATGCTCGTCCTGGGCCGCTGGATGCCCGCACATGAAGCCAAGATGCACGGGCTGGTGAATGCCGTCGTGCCCGCCGGTCAACTGATGGAGAAGGCGCGCGACTGGGCCGGGCGTCTGGCCCAGAGCGCGCCGCTTGCCCTGCAGACCGTCAAGGAGGTGCTGCGTGCCGTGGAGAGCGACACCATCCAGGGTTCGTTCCAGACCATGCGCACGGGCGACCTGCCGATCTACCGCAAGATGCTGAACTCCGAAGACGCCAGGGAAGGCGTCAAGGCGTTCGTCGAAAAACGCAAACCCAATTTCAAAGGCAGGTAGAGAACCGATCGCGATCACCTGTTCCTTCCTCCCCCTTGAGGGGGAAGGTTAGGATGGGGCTACGCGGCGTTAGCTGCATTAAGACCTGCCGCTGCGCGGTACCTCCCCACCCTGACCCTCTCCCT
Source organism: Alphaproteobacteria bacterium (assembly GCA_965204785.1). GTDB lineage: Bacteria > Pseudomonadota > Alphaproteobacteria > SP197 > SP197 > SP197. The sequence continues at coordinate 3,478,982 of OZ242015.1, forward strand.
CGCTTGGGGAGGGAAAACGAGAGAAGTCAAATGGCACGCAAAGCAGTCGAAGACGTCCGCAACATCACCTGTCTGGGCGCCGGCCCCATCGGCGGAGGCTGGGCGGCCTATTTTCTGGCCCAGGGTTACGATGTGACCTCGTGGCTCCACGACGCCTCGGAAGAAGAGAAGCTGCGCGGACTGATCGCCGCGGCCTGGGAAGCGTTGAGCGAAATGGGTCTGGCCGAAGGCGCATCACAGGACCGGCTCACCGTGACCACGGACCTTGGCCGGGCGGTCGCCAACGCGGACTTCGTGCAGGAAAGCGTGCCCGAGAACCTGGCGCTCAAGCAGGAGGTCTATGCGAAACTGGGCACCCTGGTGCCCGAGGATGTCGTGATCTGTTCGAGCACGTCGGGCCTTACCATGACCGACATCCAGACGGTTTGCCCCACGCCGGAGCGCACCGTGACCGGCCATCCCTTCAATCCGCCCTATCTGATGCCGCTCGTCGAAATTGTCGGCGGTAAAAAGAGCGGCCGCGAGGCCGTGGAGTGGACCGGTGCGTTCTTCAAGCATGCCGGTAAGGCGCCGCTCGTCATGGAGCGCGAGGTGCCGGGCTTCGTCGCCACGCGACTGCAGGAAGCGATCTGGCGCGAGGCGCTCCACATGGTGAACGAGGGCGAGGCTACGGTCGAACAGATCGACATCGCCGTCACCAACGGCCCCGGCCCGCGCTGGGCGCTGATGGGCCCCTGCATGGTCTATCACGTCGGCGGCGGTGAGGGTGGCATGCGTTATTGCCTGGAACAGTTCGGCCCGGCCCTGAAATTCCCGTGGACCCGCCTGGTCGCGCCGGAACTCACCGACGAACTTACCGAAACCATGGTGAAGGGCAGTGAGGAGGCCGCCGGCAGCGAGGATTTCCTGACCCTGACGCGCAAGATGAACGATGGCTTGGTAAAGGTGTTGAAGGCCCGGCGCGAGGCTGGGTTCTAGACTTGCGCCGCACGCCTGCGGTTGTGCGTATGGACCCCGGCCTTCGCCGGGGATCAGGTCAAAGCAGGTTCTTGCTCCAGCGATCTCCGGCGCAGGCTCCATGGCATGCACACATCTGTCGTTGGGCTTGTGGCACTAGAGCGACCCGCGCTATTTCGCACTGAGTGAGGATCTATGGCACATGGGAATAGTGGCGTAAAAACCGGCAGATAGCTGTTTCCAGTCCGAAATGAAGTGGGTCAGTGAGTCCGCAATCGTGTTTGTCGTGTATTCACGCACTTAACGGCGGGCCGCTTGCGATTGCGGATCCTGTTGAGGACCTATTGCGGACCCTCACTGCAAGACCCTTTAAAGGCCCGTTTATGCCGCCTTCAACGGCGGTTCAACGTGTCAGAATGCGCCCGGAGGATGTCGTAGACAGGATAGTCCGACGCGGGCCGGGGCCGCCACCAGCTCGACATGCCCTCCAGCGCGCCGCCAGGGCGCGCTTGGTGCGGCCTCGGAGTCCCGGCCGGCCTGTTGACGGTCCGCCAGCTCGACCAGGCGCACCAGAGGCAGCCTGTGGCGCCCTCAACGCACGAGATGCCGTCGCGACCGCCCTTTCAGGCCGCCACAGGCACCGCTGCGCGGCCTTTCTTCAGGTTGCAACGGGGATGCGTCAACTGGCGGTGCCGGGCGGCGCGCGCTCTGGCTTGGGCGCAAGAACGTCCATGATCGCGGCGTCAGTCTCGTCGCTGATGCCCTTGACCTCGCCGGCCGGCTCTGGCCCGCCCTCTATGACGTGCCGGAACGCGTCGATGACCACGGCACTGACACCGTGTTTCCTTCCGTCAGCCGACATCCTGCGTTCCGCTTCATGCCGGGCCTGCTGGCGCGCCGTTTCGTCCTTTTCGGAACGGATCGCCGCCACGGCGCGCAGGCTGTCGTTGAGCGAGCGCACGATGCCCTGGAGGGTCTTGGCGTCGATGTCTTCCCTGGTCGCGATCTCGTAAATCCGTGCTATGACGACCTCGGCCGCCTGTTCCGAAATGGCCAGGGGATCGTCGCCGGAGGCCTGGCGCAGCGCACGCGCCATCTCGGCGCTGTGACGGATGCGGGCGATGGCGGCCGCCGTCGCTGCACTCTGTAGCGAGGCGTCCGCGTCGACCCTCTTTCGCAAGTTCCGGCCGTAACGCTGGAGGGCCGCCACGCTTACCGCCTGGCCCCGTCCGGCAAGCCAGGCGGCATGGTCCGCATAGCGGCCGAACCCGCTGGCTACGATACGAAAGTCCAGATCCTCGCGCGTCTCCTGGCTCAGATTGTAGATGGTGCTGCGCGGCGGCATAAGAGTGGAAGGCTGGCTCCCTGTGGCGGCCTTCGCCGCTGCTGTCGGAATATCACATCGAAATGCCCGCAAGGCCCTTTCCCGCGCCCTCGACGGCAAGCCCTGGCGCGGCCGTGCGCTGCTTGCCCGGCGGGTCCCCTCGCCCGGCGGCAAGGCAGGCTGGGCCTTCGAGGTCCACCAGTCCAGCCTTCCCGACGCTTCGCCCGCAGCCCTCCCGGCGCTTCCGGCGCCGGCATCCGCTGCGCCGTCGGTGCCGGACCTTGCGGCGGCGGGTTCCGTCATTGCCTGGCGCATGGAGATCATCCGCCCGGCCCTGCAACATCCGCTTGGTTCCGCCGCGCGCCGCCTGGCCGTTGACGATGCCGCGCGGCAGGTCCGCCTCCACCCGAGCGGGCGGCGCGGCCGTGTCTCCAGACGCACGATCTATGAGTGGATAGCCGCTCACGAGGCCGGCGGCCTCGGTGCCGTGGGCCGCAAGCGGCGAGCGGACGCGGGCCGCCGCCGCCACCATGTCAGCGCCGCCTGGGACGCCGCCATGACGGCGCACTTGGACGCCGCCGCCATGGCGGAGATCGCGACCGGCATGGATCGCCATGTGCGCTCGCTCTGGGCCGCCACGACCGAGCCGGGCTGGCGCTGGATCGCGCGGCTGGCATCCGACGAGCTTATGGAGCGCACCCGCGCGGCGGGCTACGAGGGCAGCGACCGCGAGCTGCGCGAGATCTGCAAGCTGGGTCAGCGCTTCGTCGAGCGCGGCCGCGCCTGGCGCGCCGTCGCGATCCACGACCAGGACGCCAAGCAATGGCACGACAAGCACATGCCGCGCATCCGGCGCACCCGCGCCAGCCGTCTTCCCATGGAGATCGTCGTCTGCGACGTGCATCCGATGGACGTGCTGTTGCCGCGCGCCGATGGCGGCACGTTCACGGCCCGCCTGGTCTGCTTCCAGGACTGGGCGGCCAATCGCGTCTTCATTCATCCGGTGTTCCCGGAGAAGGGCCGGGACGTGCGCCAGGAGCATGTTGCCGAGGCGTTTATCGCGATGACGCTGGACCCCGAATGGGGCCTGCCCCAGACGCTCTACCTCGACCACGGCAACGAGTACGGCCACATGGAGCTGTTGTCCGGGGCGCTGCAGCTCGCCACGGAGACGCGCCTGCTGTCGGACGATCCGGCGGTTCACCACGAGCTGACGGCGCACCGCGGCGCCATCGTGAGGGCACAGCCCTACAACGCCCCTGCAAAGGCGGTTGAAGGGTTGTTCAGCGTCCTTGAACGGGGCGTCTTCTCAATGCTTCCGGGCTGGATCGGCGGCGACCGCATGACCAAGAAGACCGCCAACGTGGGCCGCGAGCCGGCGCCCTATCCGCATGGCAGGGCGGCGTTCCTGGCGGACCTCGCGAACGCGGTTGCCGCCTACGAGACGCACCCGCAATCGGGCGCCCTGGAGGGCCGCTCGCCGCGCCAGGCATACGCCGATGCGGTGGCGGCCGGCTGGCGGCGCATGGACGTGACGCGCGGTGCCCTGCTGGCCGCCTTCGCCCGCGACAAGTCCCGCACCGTGCACCAGGGCGGGTTCTCCTATGACGGCCGGCGCTATACCGCGCCCGAGATACAGGCGCTCCCGGCCGGGTCGTATCTTCACCTGCGCGTACCGATCTGGGGCGACCTTCCGGAGATCCCCGTCATGGACGCCGCCGGGCGTCTGCTTTGCATGGTGGCCGAGGACCGGCCCTATGACGCGCTTGATCCCGAGGGTGCGCGGGAGGCCGCACGGCGCCGCGCAACGGCCCGCGCGGGCATCAGGTCCCTGCGGGCCGACACCGATGCGGTGGACCTTCGCGAGGCCCTGGCGAGGACCGCCGCGAGCGCCGCGGATGCCCAGGTGCCGGCGAACGCCGTGCGGCCGATCCAGCCCAGCGACGACATGGCGGCCGTGGCGGCCGCCTTCGAGTTCACGCCGGCCGAGCGCCGCGCCAGGCAGGCCGAAGACGACGAGATTTCGAGGGAGGAATGGCGGCGGCACGCCGATCTGATCCTCGGAAAGGCGAGGGCGGCAGGATGAGCGAAACATCCCGCCGCCCTCATATCGCAACCCCTAAAACCACTTAGGAGAGACGACGATGATACTCTACACCATGCCACGCACGCCGGAAGGCCCAGCGGACTTCTGCCGCACGCCGTCGGCCGGCGACATGCTCCGGGTGATCGACATGACCTGCCAAACGCGGACCATCGGCGCGATCATCGGAGTGCCCGATTGACAATGCCAGCTTCTCCGAGCCGATAGGCAAGGACGACTACGACAAGCTGGCCGGCGTCCTGATGCTGGCGAAGGCCGGCACACAACATGCCTTCAAGGTGGGCGACTATCTGTCACGCCGCTCGGCGCGCTCAATGGCGCGGCGGGACGGCGAGGCATAGGCACTCGCACATGGGCGGCGCCTTTCGGGGCGCCGCCCGTCTTTTTCTCGCACCGTTCCATGCGCTCCAAGCGCACCATAAACATCTATCGGGACCGCCGCTACAGGCGCGCCCGTCGCCGCGCCATCAAGCGCGCCGGGCGGCAGTGTGAACGCTGCGACCGGGCCGGCAAACTCACCGCCCACCACAAGACGCCGTTGGCCGCCGGCGGCGCACCCTTCGATATCGACAACCTGATCGTGCTGTGTCGGCCGTGCCACGACGCGGCGCATGGCCGTTAGTGCGCTTCCCGACATACCAGACGCCGGCATCGACACGCGATCCGCCGCGTCGAACAGTCCGCGAAGATCGGCGGCGCCCGGATCGCGTGTCGGATTTGGGATAAAGCGGATCGGCCTCGCGTTGCAACGCTACCAGCGTCGGAAAAACTCGGATCGGCAGACGGTCGAGTCCGGATTAAATCGGGTCAGTGCGGATTAACACAATACAGTGTAGCACTCATCAGCGAAAAGACGGTGCAGAGACGCAGCGCTTGTGACGACAATTATTGACATAGCCGGTTATGACACGGCAGCCGACCTTTTGCGGTACTACACGGAGGGATCGGGATCTCCCATGACGATCCCTGCAGATGTGGTCAAGGACAACAGCGCCATACAGGAAGCCGAAAGAGAAGTTGTTCAATTCTTTGAAGAATGGCTTGGTGGCAGTAGATGCGACTCAATTTTTGGATTACCTGCAGTCCATCTGCGGGATGGCGACAAGGTGATCATTGGGCAGCCGCGCATCGACTCAGACGACGATCTCAATCGCCAGGTGCACTGGCAAAGCGTGTTTGTTGGTGCTGGCGATCGGAAAGGTGATTGGGATGTAGACCGCTCGCTCGAACTATTTGGTGAGTTGCAGTTCACCATTGGCAGCAGGCATGTTGATGGTTTCGGCCACGTTGTGATGGAACGTGATGAAAACACTGTTTACGTCTCGGGCTTCATCGATTTTCGTGTGCGGGATGTGTATGACTTCGCCGAGGGTCATCGGTCTCAATCTGCTAGAAATGGAAGGAGAGGCCAAGCCGTTTGACGTGTTTACCCCGACCTGGAGAAAGCGCATTGAGGGGGTCATTACCTTTGGTCGATGGCCGGCACCAGCCGTTCAAGCTGCAGTTGTCCGAGCAGTGAAGCAGGAGTTCGAAACGTGAGGCGACGTTCGCGCGCTGGTCCTTCGCTCTCTGCTCGTCTGTTTTATTCTCTGGGTGGGGGTCGACTATGTTTGGTATCTCCGCGGCTGGATGGTGGTGCCGCCCCATTGCGTGCTCGAATCCAATCCCCGCCGTGTCTGCATATTGGAAGGCGCAATGACGCTTGCCTTGGCGCATGCGTTGACCGCGTATATGGAACGGACCGAAAATCCGGACGTGGTGCGTCCTGCGCTTTACTATGCAGTCGGTCCGAATTTTGCCCACTATCTCAAAGGCGCGGTGCAGACCATCGAGAGCGACGAATCACACGGTCCGTTCCAAAGCCCGCCGCTGCTCTGTGAGCGTTTGGAAGGTTACCTGCTCCCCCTGGACCGGCATGTTCAAACGCAAGCGTCTACCCTCAGGCCGACCTTATCAGTGCCTATCGCATGTTTTTTCGCCTGACTACGATGAGACCCGAGCATTGATCGACCGCTACTGACCTGAGCCGATCGGACTCTAGGGCATTCCCTTGCCTGTTGGGTCCGCTCTAACCTCTGCGCTGTAGAAATCACCCGCAGGGGAAATGACCCGATGGCGCAACGTGGGAGTCTTTCACCCGAACGCATTGTCGGGGCGGCCATGGCGCTGCTCGACCGCGAAGATGAGAAGGGGTTCAGCATGCGCCGTCTGGCGGCGACGCTGGGTGCTGATCCCATGGCGCTTTACCATCACATTCCCAACCGCAAGGCGCTGATGCAGGCGGTGCTGACGCGCCTGATGCAGGATTGCGCGCTGCCCGAGCCCGTGGGCGACTGGCGTACCCGTGTGCGGGCACTGTGCCATGGCCTGCGCGATCTGGCGCACCGGCATCCCGGTTGTTTCGAGGTCTATGAGTCGTTCGAGGATTGGGTGCCGGCCGAACATCGGATCAACGAAGCGTTCTACAGCGCCCTCCAGGATGGCGGGTTCGGGCGTCTGGAAACGGTGCGTGCCATGCGTCTGCTGTTCGCCTATGCCGAGACCTTTGCGGTGGAGGAGATCACCGGCTGGCTCGCGCCGATGAGCGCCAAAGAGAAAAAGGCGTTGGCCGCAAGCCTGCGCGGCGGCGGTTTTCCCATCAGCGAAGCCCTGATGGCCGAAAGTGCCACTGTCGATCCCGATGCCGAGTTCGAATTCGGGCTTGAGGTTCTGTTGCGCGGCCTAGAAGGGGAGAAGACGGGCGGTTAGAGCGGATCAGACTTTTCTCGCCACCTCACCCGCGACCGTCTGGCCGGAGAGATGCGCGCCTGCCACCGAGGCCCAGAGCGAGGGATGACAGGCTTCGCCGGCAAAGAAAATGCGTTCACCCACGCTGTCGCGCAGGACGGAGCGCATGCGATAGGCGCCGGGTTCGGCCGAGGCGTAGGATCCCCGGGTCAGCGGATTCTGCCCCCATGACGTCGCGTCGCCCTTGACGAAGGCGCGGTCAACATCGCTGCCCAGCAGGTCGCGCAGTTTGGAGAGCGCATAGTCGATACGGGCTTCGACGGTTTCGCGCTCTAGGGCTTGGGCCCACGATCCGCCGACATCGCAATAGGCAAGACCGTAGCCGCCGGCATTGGAAAGTGTGCCGAAGGCGCGTCCGTCGTCGCCGACCTGATAGAGCATGTAGCCGTTGGGACCCATCTCGAACACGTCCTGGGAGAACAGCAGGGCGATGTGGTTGTAGAGTCCCATCGAGATGTCGTTGAACGACTGCTCTTTGGTCGCGGGAAGGCCGGGTGTGAACGCAATGTCGTCGGCGGCCAGCACGCCGGTCGAGACGGTGACGATCACGGCCGTGGCGCGGATGGTTCCCTGGCTGGTTTCCACGGTGACGCCATCCCCGCTCCAGTCGATCTTCGTTGCTTTCGTGTTCAGGGATACAGGGATCCCCGCGCCGTAATGGGCGACCAAGGTGCCGAAGCCCTCCTCGCAGAAGTAATCGCTGCCGTCGGCGCTGTTCCACCAGTCGGTCGTGGAAAAGTCCTTCATGTCCTTGCCCATGCTCCAGGGTCCCAGGTTGAAGGCTGCTGTTGGAGCCCAGGGCCCTGAGATGGACCGGGTCGCCTCCGCGGCGGAAATGTCCCTCCCTCCGTCGGCGGCGCGGCCGATGGCCCGGTACATGTCCTCGGCGGCATCCCAGATCTTGTCGCCTTCGTCCTCGCCGACTTCGTTGTCGTTCCGGTCGAAGTAACGCCATGGGCCGTCCTCGTCGGCATAGATTGTAAAACCGTTGTCGCGCCCGTAGCGGTTGTAGGGATTGCTGGAATCGTTATGGAGCCAATGCGCGCCGATGTCATAGGGCACGCCGAAGATCGTCATGTCGGTATGGGCGCGTCCGCCGATACGGTTGTCAGCTTCGATCAGCGCGACCTCAAGTCCACGTTCCATCAGTGTGCGTGTGGCCGCCAATCCGGCTGCCCCGGCGCCGATCACGACGACATCGGGATTGGTCGGCAGTTGGGCGTGGAGGAAGCGGGGGGCCAGAACGCCCGCCGCCAGACCGCCGAGAAGCGCGCGGCGGGAAAGATGGGGTACTGTGAATTGCGCCATGTCGGTCTCCAATCATCTCTACAGCGTAGAGTAACGCATTTGTTTCAGTTTGACGAGCATCGTGGCATGGGCTTCCATCTTACAGCGAACAGCCTGCGAACCCCTCTGTCCGTACAATGCAATTGACTTAGCTTGGCCCAAACTGAATCCAGCCGTTCGGAATAGAGCGTGGCGCGCTGACGCACCGCGTCGGAAGGCAGGCCCGCATTCCACTGCAGCGGATTGGGGAGCACGGCGGCGAGCAGAGAGGCCTGCGCGCCATAGAGGCCCGGCCCCCATTCGATGACATTGAGATGAAGCTCGAGGATGCGCCGCTTGGGCAGCAACATCTCTAGGTAAAGCGTGAACCAGGCTTCCAGCCCCTTGCGCAGGAATGAACGGTCCGGCCAGAGAAAGAGGTTCTTGGCAAGCTGCATCGTGATCGTGCTCGCCCCACGCGGTGTGCGGCCGGCCTGATTGCCTCGATCTGTGCGTTGAGCGCTGCCGCATCGAAGCCCGTGTGGCGACAGAAAAGATTGTCCTCGGCTGCGATCACAAGTCGGGGCAGGGCGGGCGCGACCTCGGTCTATCGTCCGCCAGTCCTTCTCGATCACCATGAGCGGCGTGATCGGCGGCGGTACGAAACGGTAAAGTAGGACGATCGCCGCGGGCAGTACCAAGACCGTCAGCGCCACGGCGATCAGGCGGCGAGGCCGGCAGCTCTTTTTGGTCTTTGGCGTCGTCTTGCGTGTCATGGATGGTGGGCGATCATGCCGCCGGGTGCAGATCAGGTCGCGCGTTTGCCCCGTGAGGCCGCAGCCCGCATGGCGGGCGTTTCCTCGTCGAACAGCGAGGCCAGTTCGCCCAGCACGGCGCCGCCCAGTTGTTCCACGTCGACCAGGGTCACGGCGCGGCGGTAGTAGCGCGTGACATCGTGGCCGATGCCGATGGCGATCAGTTCGACCGGGGAGAGACCCTCGATCCAGCCGATGACGTCGCGCAGGTGGCGCTCCAGATAGTTGCCGGAGTTGACCGACAGGGTCGAATCGTCGACCGGCGCGCCGTCGGAGATAACCATCATGATCTTGCGCTGCTCGGGCCGGCCGATCAGACGGTCATGGGCCCACAGCAGCGCCTCGCCGTCGATGTTCTCCTTCAGAAGGCCCTCGCGCAACATCAGGCCCAGGCTCTTGCGTGCGCGACGCCATAGCGCATCGGCGGACTTGTAGACGATGTGGCGCAGGTCGTTGAGACGGCCGGGGCTGGTGGGCTTGCTCTCCGACAGCCACTTCTCGCGGCTGCGCCCGCCTTTCCAGGTGCGCGTCGTGAAGCCCAGGATTTCCACCTTCACGCCGCAGCGCTCTAAGGTCTGGGCCAGGATATCGGCGCTCATCGCGGCGATGCCGATGGGACGGCCGCGCATGGAGCCGGAGTTGTCGATCAGCAGTGTCACGACTGTGTCGCGGAAATCGGTTTCTTGCTCGATTTTGAAGGAAAGCGGCACCATGGGATCGACCACGATACGCGACAGGCGCGCCGAATCCAGCATGCCTTCCTCTAGGTCGTACTCCCAGGAGCGGTTCTGCTGGGCCATCAGCTTGCGCTGCAGACGGTTGGCGAGCTTGGAGGTCACACCCTTCAGGTGCGCGATCTGCTGGTCGAGCTGCGCGCGCAGCCGGGTCAACTCGTCGGGATCGCACAGGTCCTGGGCATCGACGACCTCGTCGAATTCCTGGGTGTAGGCCTTGTAGGTCGGCTCGCGCCGGTTGCCGTACATGTCCTCGGGCCGGCGCATGCGCCCGCTGGGATCGGTGTCGTCCTCGCCGGAGGGGACCATCTGATCATCGTCGGACTCTTCCGCATCGGTGGCCGTGGCGTTATCGTCGGCGGCCTGCTCGTCGAAGCTGTCGGCGTCGCTGTCCTTGTCGCTGCCGCTTTCGCCCGATTCGCCCTCGCCCTCGGCCTCGCCTTCGGCTTGGTCGGGATCGCTCTGCTCGTCGGCCGCGTCAGAATCGCTCTGCTCGTTGGTCTGGTCGGTTTCCTCGTCGGGAAGCTCCAGATGCGAAATCAGCTGGCGCAGGCTCTTGGCGAACGCCTCCTGGTCCTCGATCACCTCGTGCAGGTTCTCCAGGTCCTCTCCGATCTTGGCTTCCAGCCAGGCGCGGGACATGTCGACGGCCTGGGTGGCCGACGGCGACGGCGCCTTGCCAGTCAGCTTCTCGCGCACGATTAGGCCCATGATGTCGGCCAGCGGCGCCTCGTCCTGGTCGGAAATGCGGTGCAGGCCCTTGGACCGGCAGCGCTCCTCGATCACGACTTCCAGATTGTCGGATACACCTTTCATGCGGTTCGCGCCCAGGCTTTCGCAGCGGGCATCCTCGACCGCGTCGAACACCGCGCGGCCGATCTCGCCCATCGGGCGGCGCTGGGCATGGGTCTTGGCATCGTGATGGCGCATCTTCAGTGCGAGCGCATCGGCCTCGCCGCGGGTCAGCGCGATGCTGTGGGCATCCAGGTCGCGCGGCGGCTGGGTGATCTGTGCGCTGTGACCGCTGACGGAGGGTACCTGGACGCCGAAATTGACCTCCAACTCGTCGTCACGCGACATCGCTCGCATCGTGCCGGCAACGGCCCGCTTGAATGGCTCCACGATGTTTTCGTCACGACTCACGTTTGAATTCCTCCAGTTACGCTTTGCTGCACCGGCCCGCTCCCCCACCCGGCCACCCATTCAGGGTACACTCGTGTGGCCGGGTGGGGGAGCGGGCCGGTGCTGTTAACAGCGAAGAAACCTTTACCGCGCCGCCGATTGCAGAACTGCGGATTCCGGCAGTTCGGTACCGAAGCAGCGCTGGTAGAACTCGGCGATCTGGGTGCGTTCGGTCTCGTCACACTTGTTGAGGAAGGTCACGCGGAAGGCAAAGCCGATATCGCCGAAGATCTCGGCATTTTCGGCCCAGGTGATGACCGTACGTGGCGACATAACGGTGGAGATATCGCCCGTCATGAAGGCGCCGCGGGTCAGGTCGGCCACCGCGACCATCTGCTTGATCTGCTCCTTGCCGATCTTGTCGCCGTAGCCGGGCATCTTGGAGAGCACGATCTTCTCTTCCTCGGCATGCTCGAGATAGTTCAGCGTCGAGACGATCGACCAGCGATCCATCTGGCCCTGGTTGATCTGCTGGATGCCGTGATAGAGCCCTGTTGTGTCGCCCAGGCCGACCGTGTTGGCGGTCGAGAACAGGCGGAACGACTTGTTGGGATGGATAACCTTGTTCTGGTCCAGCAGGGTCATCTTGCCCTGCACTTCCAGGACACGCTGGATGACGAACATGACGTCGGGACGGCCTGCGTCGTATTCGTCGAAGACGAGTGCGATCGGATGCTGGATCGCCCAGGGCAGGATGCCCTCGCGATATTCGGTCACCTGCTTGCCATCGCGCAGCACGATAGCGTCTTTGCCGATGAGGTCGATACGGCTGATATGGCTGTCCAGATTTACGCGGATACAGGGCCAGTTGAGGTGCGCGGCGACCTGCTCGATATGGGTCGACTTGCCGGTGCCGTGATAGCCTTGGATCATGACGCGGCGGTTGTGCGCGAAGCCCGCAAGAATCGCAAGGGTCGTCTGAGGGTCGAAGACGTAGGCTTCGTCCACTTCGGGCACATGCTCCGTGCGTTTCGAATAGGCTGGTACCTCCATGGTGGTGTCCACGCCGAACGTCTTTTTGGCGTTCACGGTGGTGTCGGGGGGCCCTTCGGGAAGCAGGTCGATTTCGCTGGATTCTTTCGCCATCTCTCACACGTCGTCTTGATGATTGTGGAAGCGGGTCGCTGCATGCCGGACCGCTACGACCGTTTACGCCGGCCCGGGAATCGGATCAGAGAGTTCCGCGAAACGGGCGCTACATTGGCACGGGGTCAGGGCCACACACAAGTCGCGAAACACGCTCAGGTCTCGGCTCCCCGCGTCAAACGCCTATAGGCCCAGATGACCTCGCGCAGACGCTCCTCGGCCTCCTTGTCGCCGCCGTTGAGATCGGGGTGACAGGCCTTCACTTCTTCCTTGAAGCGTCGCTTGATTTCGGTGTTTTCCGCACCCTGCTTGAGTTTCAGGATGTCCAAGGCCCGGCGCTCCTCGGCCAGGGTTCCCGCATCCTGGGACGGGGGAGTTTTGTTTCCCGCCCCGCCCTGTTCGTAGCGCGAAAAGCCGAACGGATCCTTGAAGCTGTCGTTGATGAACGCCTCGCGGAAGGCACGGCTTTTCAGCATGTGTTCGTCGGGCCGCCAAGTCTTGCGGTGCCAGGAAAGGTCGGCCTGCCGATAGGCCTCGATCTCGTCCTGATTCCATCCCTCGAAGTAGTTCCAGGACTTGTTGAAGTCGCGGATATGGTCCAGGCAGAAGTGTTGATACTCGTTGATCCGATGACGCGAGATGGGTGCGCGGTGTTCGCCCGCTTCCGTGCAGCCCGGCCACGCGCAGGGCTTGACATCGCTCTGATCGAACGTGTCGAAGGCCGATTGGGGACGTGAACGTGCCATCATCGGAGTATGGGGAGGCCGTTGGGGCCTTGCAAGGTGCCCGCTGGCAGGCCACCTATGCGCAGGAACCATGGAGGCTTCACGATGCGCGTGGCAACGGCGATCCAGACCAAACTCCAGGCTACCCTTGCGCCCGAACGCTTCGAGGTGATCGATGAATCCCACCACCATGCCGGCCACGCCGGCGCGCGCCCCGAAGGTGAGAGCCATTTCCGCGTCGAGGTGGTCTCGTCCGCTTTCGAAGGCCTCAACCGCATCGCCCGCCAACGCCTGATCTACAAGGCGCTCGCCGAAGAGATGGCCACCGACATCCACGCCCTCGCCATCGACGCCAGGACACCGGACGAAGCTGCTTCCTGAATGATGTCCTCCCGGAAACCGCCCTCGATCCGGTCGAGGGTAAAACTCCGCGGTTATCCGGGATCTCGTCATGACGACGTTCGGCGGCGAGAGCGGAGCGGCGGCCGCCGACCGGTGTGACCGCATCGGCGCATGAGCCAAGCGCACGGAGTGCGCGCCGGTGCCTGAGGCTCACAAAAAAACCGGCCAGGACGCATCCGGTCAGCGTACCGCGTTCAAACCCGGCTTTGCAGCCAGACCACCCAGATATCCCGGCACCCGACCTTCCAGGCCAAGATGCCCGATCGCGGCATGCATCATGGCTTGGTTGCTGGCGATGTAGGGTTTGCCGGTTGCCGCCTCCAGGTCCTCGATCACCTCGAGCGCGCGCATGTCGGTGCACGACATGACGACGGCATCTGCGTGGTTGTGGCAGGCGCGCCGGCCGAGATCGAAGACGGCGTCGGGCTTGAGATCGCTCTGGCCGTAGTTGCCGAGATCCTCGCCGATATAGGCCGAATGGATCACCTGACGCCCGCACGCGCCCAGAAATGCGGCAGCCTCGCGGTTGAGTTCTTCCGTATAGGGCGAACAGAAACCGATGGTATGGGCATTGAGGATGTTCAGCGCTTCGACGAGCGCGCCTGCGGCGGTGACGGCGGGAACGCCGGCGCGCGCTTCGATCATCCCACAGAATTCGCGGTCGTAGTCGGGACCCATGGAAAGCGTGGCCGAGGTGCAGCCGTAGAGCACGATATCGGGCCGCACGGCGCAGAGGTCGTCGAGCACCCGGTCCAGCGAGGCAAGCGCGAACTGCCGCATCTGCTCGGAATCGGGCACCTTGTCGAGGTCGTAACCGCCGGCGCGCTGGAAGTGGAGCGATGCGCCTGGCGGGCGCATCAGCATCATGTCGGGTTCCAGATTGGCGTTGCTGACCGGAGCGATGACGCCGATTCGCGCCCGCCCGCGTGAAGGATAACGGTCGGACGTCCGGACGTTCTGATTCATGGTCACCGTTTCCCCCGGTGGGCCTACTCCGCCGCGTCCTCGCTGGCGGAGCCAGTGTACCAGTCAGGATACTCCATTTTCACGACCGGCGAGTCGCTGGCCCAGGTGTGGCAGCCGTCCAGCATGAAAGGGCGGCGTCCCGGCTTGTCGTCAACTTCCAGGCCTTCGCGGCGCTTGCGCCCGTAAACCGCCTGATAGGCGACCGTGGCCATGCGGCCCAGCATCTCGCGCATGTGGGTGCAGCCGTGGGTGCCGCCCAGCAGGGTGCGGATCTGCTTGTTCCAGCCCGGGCCGATGGTGGCGCCGATCAGTTTCTTGTGGTCGGACTCGATGCGGTTGCACATGGCGTACGGCGTGTGGTCCATGGCTGCCTCGACGTCGCGTACGGCGAAATCGGCATCAATCGTCAGGCGGATCCACATGCCGTGGATCGGCTCCCTGGCTTCGACACGGCCCCGGTCGCGGTTGGCGAAGCCATAGGTTTTCACATCGGTCAGATGGGCCTCGATATCCCACAGGTCATCTTCGCGTTCGTAGGCGTGACAGACGATCTCGCGCGTATGGATGTGCTTGCGCGGAGCCGGATCAAGCAGGGGCATGGGAGCGTTCCGCTTCTATTGTGCACTGCAGCATACGGGCGCAGGTGCGCGTATGGCAAGGACCCTGATCGGCGCTAAAACTCCGCCATCCACCAGGAGAGTGGCACCAGAGCGGGCAGAAGCGCCAGCGTGACCACGGTCGAGAGCACGATGTAGCTCGCGACCTCGCCGGGCGAGCGGTCGTATCGCACGGCCGCGAGATAGTTGAAGACCGCGCCGGGCATGCAGCAGGCGATCGTCACGACGCCGCGCGCGATGCCTTCCAGGCCGAGCAGTTCGCACAGGCCGAACGCCACGGCGAACCCCAGAAGCAGGCGCAGCACCACGACCGTGAGCGGGCGCGCGAAGGCGACGACCTTCATGCGGGTCAGCGAGACGCCCAACATGATCAGCATCAGCGGGATGGTCATGTCGCCCAGCAGATCGGTCGTGTTGGTCAGCCACGCGGGCGGGGTCGTGTCGGTCAGCGTGAACGCCAGCGCCACGGAAATGGCATAGATATGCGGTGTCTTCAGCATCTTCAGCGGGGATGCCTGGCCCGACATGAGCCAGAAATGGATGGTGAAGAAGAGCACCGATTGGGTGGCGAACATGATGATCGCCAGTTCCAGACCGGCATCGCCGAAGGCGAAGAGATTGAGCGGCAGGCCGAGATTGCCCAGGTTGCCGAAAACGACCGGCGGCAGGTACACGTCTGTGGAGAGACCCACGGCGCGCAGCAGCACCCAGCCGCTGCCCAGGAAGGCCAGCATCATCAGCACGGCGGCCAGCGCCATGACGCCCAGCTCCAGGGTCGGCACCGAAAGCGTCGAAAGCGTCGAGAAGACCAGGCAGGGCGTGCCGACGTTAAGAATGACCTGCGTCATGCTGCCCGGATCGACCGGATTGCCCCAGCGCGCCCAGCCGATGCCCACCAGGATCGCGATCGAGATCGGCGTCAGAACCGGGACAAGGGCAGGGATCAGGTCCAAGAGACCGGCCGATCAGTCCGTGTCGTCGTCATCGTCGCTCTCGTCCTCGCCCAAGGGCGTGACCCTAAGCTGGGTGATCTGGTTGCGCTGGCGTTCCGTCACCTCGAAGCGGAAGCCGTGAAAGACGAAGATCTGCCCCACTTCTGGGATCAGTTGCGCCTCGTGGATGACCAGGCCCGCAATGGTCGTGGCTTCCTCGTCGGGCAGGTTCCAGTCGAACTCCCGGTTGATGTCACGCAGGGTCGCCGCACCCTCGACCGTGATCGAACCGTCCTCGGCCATCGCCGTGTCGGCTGCGGCCACGTCATGTTCGTCCTCGATCTCACCGACGATCTCTTCCAGGATGTCTTCGAGTGTCACCAGGCCCATCAGCGTGCTGTATTCGTCGACCACCAGGGCGAAGTGGGCATGGCGTTCGCGGAAGGCGGAAAGCTGTTCGGAAAGGGTTGTGGTATCGGGCACGAACCAGGGTTCGCTGGCGGTCTCCATGATCTCGAGACCTTCGCTGCTACCCTCGCGGCGATAGAGTTCGCGCAGCAGGTTCTTGGCGTGCAGCACGCCGACGATCTCGTCGGGATCGTCGCGATAGAGCGGGATACGCGTGAAGGGGCTGGTCAGCACCGCTTCGATGATGTCCTCGACATCGCCGTCCGCGTTGATCGTCTCCATGGCCCGGCGGTGGGTCATGACCTCGCTCACCTCGACCTGGCCCAGGTCCAGCACGCCGTCCAGCATGGCGTGTTCGTCCTTCACCAGCCCGCCCTCGTGTTTGTAGAGCGCCAGCGTGCCGCGGATTTCCTCTTCCGAGTCGGTCATGTCGTCCTCGCTTCTGGTTCCCAGAATACGGAACATGAAGATGACGATGGCCTGCAGGGCGTGGGTCACCGGCCGGGCGGTCCACACGACGGCCTTCATGAAGGGGGCGACCGTCAGGGCAACGCGTTCGGCATTGCGGATGGCATAGGTTTTAGGCAGGACCTCGGCGAAGATCACGACCAGAACGGTCATGCCCGTCGTGGCGTAAACCACGCCCGCCTCGCCGACCAGCGCGGTGAAGGCATAGGTTGCCATGGACGCGGCGGCGATGTTGAACAGGTTGTTGCCCAGAAGGATCGAGCCAATCAGGCGCTCGCGATCCTGCATCAGCGCATTCACCTTGGTGGCATTCTTGTTGCCGGAGATTTCGAGCGCGTGAATTTTCGAACGGTTGGCCGCGGTCAATGCGGTTTCCGATCCCGAGAGGACGCCTGAAAGGACCATGAAGATCACGATCAGGACAATGAAGAGTTCGATAACACCCATGGCTGGTCCATGTGTCGTTGAAAACGGGTTGAAGCCGCGTCAGACCGCGGCGGAGGGATTGGCAAGCATGTCGGCAAGAAACGCCCGCACGGCGTCGGGTTCGACATCGCGGGTCAGGAAGGCTTCGCCGATGCCCTTGAGCAGGACAAACGTAACCCTGTCGTCCTGCACTTTCTTGTCCTGGCCCATATGGTCGACGAGTGCTGCGGCGTCCAGACCTTTGAGGCCCAGCTCCTGCGGATGGACCGGCAGGCCGACCTGCCGGAAATGACGTTCGGCGCGCTCGGCGTCCTGGCCCGTGCACAGGCCGCGGCTGGATGAAAGCCGCAGGGCCATGATCGTGCCAATGGCTACAGCCTCGCCGTGCAGCAGGTCGCCGCCGAACCCGACGGCAATCTCCAGCGCATGGCCGAAGGTGTGGCCGAGATTGAGCAGCGCCCGCTCGCCCGCTTCCTTTTCGTCGGCCGCGACGATGCGCGCCTTGGCGCGGCAGCTTTCCAGGACAGCATGGCGTTGTGCCCCCGCATCGCCCGCCACGACCGCCGCACCGTGGTTCTCGAGCCATTCGAAGAACACGCGATCACCCAGCAGGCCGTACTTCACGATTTCGGCATAGCCTGCCAGCAGTTCACGCCGGGGCAGGGTTGCCAGAACGCCGGTATCGGCCAGGACCAGGCGCGGCTGATGAAAGGCGCCGACCAGATTCTTGCCGTGGCGCGTGTCGATGCCGGTCTTGCCGCCCACCGAACTGTCGACTTGGGCGAGCAGCGTAGTGGGGATCTGCACAAAGTCGATGCCGCGGCGCAGCACGCTGGCGGCAAAGCCAGTCAGGTCGCCGATCACACCGCCGCCCAGGGCGACTGCTGTGTCGCGGCGCTCAAGCCCCAGATCCAGCAGTTTCGTCACAAGCTCCTCGAAATGCGCGAAATCCTTGGTCTGCTCTCCGGGTGGCAGGACGATGGTGTCATGGCGGATGCCGTCGGCATCAAGCGCCTTGCGCAGCGTTTCGAGATGCAGGCCCGCAACGTTCTCATCCGTGATGATGGCGACGTGCTCGCGTCTCAGGACAGGCGCCATGTGCCGGCCGGCGCTGGCGACGAGTTCCTCGCCCACAAGAATGTCATAGGCCCGCCCGTCCAGCGGCACGTTCAGGGTTTCGTGACCGGTCATGCCGCCTCACGTTCGCGCAGGCTTTCGAGGATGCGGTCGACGACGGCCTCGTGCGGTCCTTCGTTGCTGTCGATCACGATATCGGCCGTGCCGTATATCGGGTAACGCTCGGCGATCAGCCGTTCCATGATGGCGCGCGGATCGCCCTTTTTGAGCAGCGGGCGGTTGTCGCGTTTGGAGACCCGGGTCATCAGGAGATCGAGATCGGCGCGCAGCCAGATGGAAATGGCGCGCGCCTGGATGCGCTGGCGCGTTTCGGGGTTCATGAAGGCACCTCCGCCGGTCGCCAGCACTTTGGGTTTGTCGCACAGCAGGCGCGCGATGACGCGCCGTTCCCCGTTGCGAAAGGCCGCTTCGCCGTGGCGCTCGAAAATCTCGGGAATCGTGCTGCCCGCGGC
The DNA here is from genome assembly GCA_965204785.1 of Alphaproteobacteria bacterium. Lineage (GTDB taxonomy): Bacteria > Pseudomonadota > Alphaproteobacteria > SP197 > SP197 > SP197. Next base: position 3,497,770 of record OZ242015.1, read on the forward strand.
TGCCTCGATCTCGGTATCGGCGTCGACAAAGGGAATATCTAGACGCGCCGCGAGACGGCGCCCGATGGTCGACTTTCCAGCGCCCATGAGGCCAACCAGGGCAATCGTCCGGTCAGGTCGGGGAAGTTCGTTTTCGCTCAGGTGCATGGATTGTGTGTTGATAGGCTGCGCCCGCTCATGTCGCGGCGATTGCCGCATCGACGCCATAATGCGATAGTAACATACATTCCACACAATTTCCCATGGATGCACCGCCGGTTTCATGCGCTTTCTGGTTCGACTGCTTGTGCTGTTGACGATTGTCGTCCTGGTGGGCGGCGTTGTCTTTCTTGCTACCTGGGACATTCCCCCGCCCACGCACCAAGTCGAAAAGACCGTACCCAATGACCATTTCGATCCCTGAGCGCATTCTGGCACTTGGCGCTGCCGGGCTGATGACGCTCGGCCTGTCTGCTGCACAGGCCCAGACCGACACCGACAACCAGCCCCTGCTCATCATTCCCTTGGGCGAATCCGAGGTGGTGGGCGGAACCTTCGTTGATTCGGGTACCGGCGGGTCCGGCTTGGTTGTGGAATCTCTGGAACCGGTCAGCGCGAATGCCGCGGGAACGCTGGATGTGCAGGCCGGGGGGTTCGGCATGGGCCTGTGGGATGGCGCCGATGCCCAGCTCATCGGCGTCCTGCTGCCGCGTCTGCCCGGCGGGACCGGGTCGGAAGTCATGACCAGCCTGGGACGCCGGCTTTTACTCAGTGCTGCGCGTGCGCCCAAGGGCGACGTCGACGACCTGCTGGGCTGGCGCATCGACCGGCTGATCGCGCTGGGTCTTCAGGATGACGTGCCGGACCTCATTGCCAGCGCCGGCCAGCATGCGCTCACGCCGTTCGGCCACAAGGGACGCGTCGACGCCCTGCTGCTTGCCGGCGAGCATGAACGGGCCTGCCGGGCCGCGCAGGACGCGGTGATTTCAAGCGATGATCCGGAGGTCGAACTGACGCTCATCTATTGCCAGCGTCTGGCCGGACAAGACGCCGCCGCGGCTCTGGGCCTCGCTATTCTCCAGGATACCGGGGGCGAGGTGGACGAACGTTTTCTCGTTTTGGACCGCGCGTTGAAGAACGGTGAACCCGCCATGGTCGAAACCCTCGCGGGCGCCTCGCCCCTGCTGCTTGCCATGACGCTTTCGACCGGCGCACGGCTCTCGCCCGGTCTCCTGGCAAGCGCTCCGGCGCCGGTTCTGCGTGCCGTGGCGATGCATGAGTCGCTACCTCTCGAAACGCGCCTGCGCGCGGGTGAGGCCGCCGTGGCGGCCGGCGCCATGACCGGACATGATCTGGGCATGCTCTACCAGTCGGCGACCTTCAGTGCCGACCAGATCGTCAACGCGCTGTCCCGTGCCGGCAGCACCGGCGGTCCGCTGGACCGTGCGCTGTTGTTCCAGGTGGCTACCGGCCAGCCCCTGCCGGGCGACAAGGCCGAAGCGCTGGCCGCGATGCTGCGTCACGGCGCCGACGAGGACGGGCAAGCCGGTTTCCTCCCGGCCGCTCGTGTGGCGGCGTCCGTGATCGCCGGCGTGACACCCGGTTCGGAATTTTCGTGGTTTGCCGGTGACGCCTCCATGGCGCTTCTGGCTGCGGGCGAGCCCGAGGCCGGCGCGCGCTGGTGGCCGCTCCTGGAAAGCCGTGCGCGTAACGATGAAGTCGCCGCCGCCCAAGTTGCCGCCTTGTGGCCCATGTTCCGCCTGGCCTTCGGGGAGCAGCTTCCCGACGACGGCACGAACATGCGCCGCTGGTGGGATGCCAGCGCGCGCCTGGCTCCCGACCGGGTGGCCTATCAGGCCGAGATCTATCTCTCCCTTCTCGCCGCGCTGAATGATCGTGCCGGCAACAGCTTAGTGGTGGAAGCGATTGCCTCGCCTCCGCCGCAGGCGGCCGGAAACAGGGATTCCAGCCTCTTGGGCGTGCTGCTGGCCTTTGATCGCGCCGTTGAGGAAGGCAGGCTGGGCGAGGCCGTGCTGCTTGCCCTGATCGCGCTGGGCCCGGAAGGACCCGCGGGCGCCGGTCCGCTGGTCCTGCGTATGGTGGTGAAGGGGCTCAAGCAACTGGGTCTGGGGCTTGAGGCGCGGCTGATCGCGCTGGAAGCGGCCTTTGCCAACGGCATCTAAGCCCGGTCCGGCCGATGGCAAGCGATGACCGCGCCCGGGAGGCCTTTATCGAGATGATGGTCGCTGAGCGTGGCGCAGCGGCCAACACGGTCGCGGCTTACCGGCGCGACCTTGACGATCTCGCTTTCTATCTCCACCGAAGCGACACGACGACCCTGGATGCTACCGGGGAAGACCTGCGTGGTTACCTCCGCGCCCTTCAGCGCAAGGGGGCCGGCGCGCGCACCGCCGCGCGGCGGCTCTCGGCACTGCGCCAGTACTACCGGTTTCTCTATGGCGAGGGCGAACGCGGCGACGACCCCACGGCGACCTTGGAGGCGCCGCGCGCGGGCAGGCTGTTGCCGAAGATCCTGACCGAATCGGAGACTCAAGCCCTGCTCAATGCGGCGCGCAGCGGTGAGACGGCGCAGGATATGCGCACCTGTGCCCTGATCGAGTTGCTCTATGCCACGGGACTGCGCGTTTCCGAGCTCATCAGTCTTCCAAGGCGCGCCCTGTGCGACGATGCGCCCTTCATCATCGTGCGCGGCAAGGGTGGGCGCGAGCATCTGGTGCCGGTCGGCGAAGAAGCGGCAAAGGCGGCCCAGGCCTGGATTGCCATGCAGGACGGGCCGTCGCCCTGGCTCTTCCCCTCCCATGGCGCGTCCGGGCATCTGACGCGCCAGGCCGTGGGCAAAGCCCTCAAACAGCTTGCCATTGATGCCGGGATCGAGCCCGTGCGAGTTTCGCCCCATGTGCTGCGCCACGCCTTTGCCAGCCACCTTCTGGCCCATGGCGCGGACCTTCGCAGTGTCCAGAAAATGCTGGGCCATGCCGATATCTCGACAACGCAGATCTACACGCATGTGTTAGAGGAACGGCTGAAGGCAACGGTGCTGAGCCATCATCCGCTTGCTTGACAGGCAGGAGCGGTGCGTGCATTGACGCGCCGCCTGTCGGAAACGGGCAGCGACACCCTTTTTTTGAAGGAAGACAAACTCATGAGCTTTACCGTCATCGAGCCCGACACCGCGCGTCTTAACCGCAGCGAACTGGCCGTTCCCGGCAGCCGTCCCGAATTGTTTGAAAAGGCCGCCAAGGGCGCCGCCGACGTGATTTTCCTGGATCTGGAAGATGCGGTCGCGCCTGACGACAAACCCCAGGCGCGCAAGAACGTCATCGAGGCGATCAACGACATCGACTGGCGCGCGAAGACCCTTTCTGTGCGCATCAACGGTCTCGACACCCACTACATGTACCGTGATGTCGTCGACATCATCGAAAAGGCGCGTGACCGCCTGGATGTCATCATGATCCCCAAGGTCGGTACGTCTGAAGACGTCTATGCCGTCGACATGCTGGTCACCCAGATCGAGGACGCCATGGGCCGCGACAAGCGCATTGGCTTCGAACTCATCGTCGAAACCGCGCTCGGCATGTCCAATGTCGAAGCCATCGCCCATGCCAGCCCGCGCAACGAAAGCCTGCATTTCGGCGTGGCCGACTATGCCGCATCGACCAAGGCGCGCATGACGACGATCGGTGGACCCAACCCGCTCTACGGCGTTCTGACCGACATCGACGGGGACAAGCCGCGCGATTATCACTGGGGCGATATGTGGCATTTCGCCATTTCGCGCATGGTGGTCGCCGCCCGCGCCGCGGGTCTGCGCCCGATCGACGGTCCCTTCGGCGATTTCAAGGATCCAGACGGCTACCATGCCCAGGCAAACCGCGCCGCCGCGTTGGGCTGTGAGGGCAAGTGGGCCATTCACCCCAGCCAAATCGACATCGCCAACGAGGTCAACAGTCCGTCGGAAAAGGAAGTCACCCAGGCCAAGCGCATCCTGGAAGCCATGGAGCAGGCCCAGAAGGACGGGCAGGGCGCGGTTTCGCTCGATGGCCGCCTGATCGACATCGCCTCGATCAAGCAGGCCGGGGTGCTGGTGCGCAAGTCCGAGCAGATTGCTGCGGCCGGTTAAGATACAGTCGGCGCCATGCAGCACTACTTGGAATTCGAGCGGCCGGTTGCGGAACTTGAGAGTAAGATCAAGGAACTGCGACGGCTGTCCGATAGCGACGGGGTCAACATCGTCGAGGAAGTCGCCCGGCTGGAGGCCAAGCTGGACCGATTGCTGGTGCAGTCCTACGGCAAGCTGACCCCCTGGCAGAAGACCCAAGTGGCGCGTCATCCCGACCGTCCGCATACCAGCCACTATATCGAGCATCTGCTTGAGGATTTCGTGCCGCTGGCGGGCGATCGTCTCTATGGCGAGGACGCGGCCCTGGTCGCGGGCATGGGCTCCCTCCGGGAGCGTTCGGTCATCGTCATGGGCCACGAGAAGGGCAGCGACACGGAAAGCCGTGTGCGCCACAACTTCGGCATGGCCCGTCCGGAAGGGTACCGCAAGGCGGTACGTCTGATGGAAATGGCCGACATCTTCCGCCTGCCGGTGGTTTCCCTGGTCGATACCTCGGGCGCCTATCCCGGCATCGGGGCGGAGGAACGCGGCCAGGCCGAGGCCATCGCGCGCTCCATCAAGACCTGCCTTGCCATCGGCGTGCCCTTCGTCACCGTGGTGATCGGCGAGGGCGGCTCGGGCGGGGCCATCGCCATCGCGGTCGCCGACCGGGTTCTGATGCTTGAACATGCGATCTATTCGGTGATCTCGCCGGAAGGCTGTGCCTCGATTCTCTGGCGCAGCGGCGAACAGGCCGAAACCGCTGCCGATGCCCTGAAGTTGACCGCGCAGGATCTCGCCGACCTCAAGGTGATCGACGGCATCATCAAGGAGCCCCTAGGCGGCGCGCACCGCGACCACCAGGCAGTCATCGAAGAGGTCGGCAAGGCCATCCACGGTGCTCTCTCCGAACTCGAACAGGAGCCCGGCGACCTGCGCCGCAAACGCCGCGACAAATTCATGGACATGGGCCGCCACGGCCTGGGCTGAGCCTCAACCCCAAGCGCAAGACAATCGTCGCCCTGAACGCATGCCTGAATGGACCCCCAGCCTTCGCTGGGGGTCCATTCAGACCTGAGTCGGCCGCGCCGTCAGCCGACGCGCTCAATGGGGGCATCCTGGCCCAGTTTTCCGTGGCACTGCTTGTATTTTTTGCCTGAACCGCAGGGGCACGGTTCGTTGCGGCCCACCTTGCCCCAGGTATCGGGGTTCGCGGGGTCGCGGTCGGCGGGTTCGATGCGTCGGTTAACCGTGGTTTGCTGCCAGTCGCCGATCTGCTGCTGCGGACTTGCCGGCTGCGCGGAAAGCGCAGGGTCGCTGCGCTGCTCCTGCATGGTCTTCTGCTGTTCCTGCCGACGCCGCGCCAGCAGGTCGGCGGCATCGACGCGGATTTCCACGTGCATCAGCATCTGCGTCACGGACTCGCGTACGCTGGCCAGCATGCCGTCGAACAGGTTGAAGGCCTCGCGCTGGTATTCGCGCAGCGGGTCTTTCTGGGCATAGGCGCGCAGGCCGACCGCCTGACGCAGGTGATCGAGCGAAAGCAGGTGGTCGCGCCACTTCTGATCCAGAATCTGGAGCAGCAGGCTCTTTTCGGCGACCCGCATGACGGCGGGCGTGTAGCTTTCTTCCTTGGCTGCGGCCTTTTCGTTGGCGGCTGCAGTGATGCGCTCGAGCACCTCCTCGTCGGCGATGCATTCCTCGGCGGCCCATTCCTCGACCGGCAGGTTGAGGTCCAGCAAGCGGTGCACTTCCTCGGCCAGCGATGCGGTTTCCCACTGATCGGGATAGGCGTCGGAGGGGATGGTGTCCGCGACGATGCCCTCGATGACCTCATGGCGCATGTCGGTGATTGTCTCGGAAACATCGCTCGCCGACATCAGGTCGCGGCGCTGTTCGTAGATCACCTTGCGCTGATCGTTCATGACGTTGTCGAAGCGCAGCAGCGTCTTGCGGATATCGAAGTTGCGCGCCTCGACCTTGCTCTGGGCGCGTTCGATCGCCTTGTTGACCCAGGGATGGGTGATCGCCTCGCCTTCTTCCAGGCCCAGCTTCTGGAGCATGCCGTCCAGGCGCTCCGAGCCGAAAATGCGCATCAGGTCGTCTTCGAGCGACAGCAGGAAGGTCGATGCGCCGGGATCGCCCTGACGGCCGGAACGGCCGCGAAGCTGGTTGTCGATGCGCCGGCTTTCATGGCGTTCGGTGCCCAGAATGTAAAGGCCTCCGGCTTCCAGGACCTTTTTGCGTTCCTGAGCGACGTCATCGCGGATGCGCCGGGCTTCCTTTTCGCACTTGGTTTCGTCCTTCACGGACGCCAGCTCTTCCCCGATGCGCATGTCGGCGTTGCCGCCAAGCTGGATGTCGGTGCCGCGGCCGGCCATGTTGGTCGCGATCGTCACCGCGCTCAGACGTCCGGCCTGGGCCACGATGCTGGCTTCCTGTTCGTGGTAGCGCGCGTTGAGCACGCTGTGCTTGATGCGGCGCTTCTTCAAGAGTGCCGCGATCATCTCGGACTTCTCGATCGAGACCGTGCCCACCAGGACGGGTTGGCCGCGCTTGTGGCATTCCTCGATCAGATCAATGACCGCGTCGTATTTTTCCTTGGCCGTGCGATAGACCTCATCGTCCCGGTCCTTGCGGATCATCTCCTGGTGTGTCGGGATTTCGACCACGTTCAAGCTGTAGATCTCCGCGAATTCGTCAGCCTCGGTCATCGCCGTGCCGGTCATGCCGGCAAGCTTGTCGTAGAGACGGAAATAGTTCTGGAAGGTGATCGAGGCCAGCGTCTGGTTCTCGGTCTGGATCTCGACCTTTTCCTTGGCCTCCAGCGCCTGGTGCAGGCCTTCGGAGAAACGCCGGCCTTCCATCATGCGTCCGGTGAACTCGTCGATGATGATGACTTTGTTGTCCTTGACGATGTAATCGACATCGCGCGTGAACAGCTTGTGGGCGCGCAGCGCCTGGTTGGTGTGATGCACCAGGTTGACATTGGCGATGTCGTAAAGGCTGCCTTCGGTCATCAGGCCTGCTTGCGTCAGCAGTTCCTCGATGTGTTCGGTGCCCTGATCGGTCAGGGACACGGCACGCTGTTTCTCGTCCTTCTCGTAATCGTTCTCGATGAGCTTGGGGATCAGGACATCGACCTTGCGGTACATGTCCGAGGAATCCTCTGTCGGACCGGAGATCACCAGCGGCGTGCGCGCCTCGTCGACCAGAATGCTGTCGACCTCGTCGACGATGGCGAAGTTCTGGCCGCGCTGGGCCATGCTTTCCAGCGAGAACTTCATGTTGTCGCGCAGATAGTCGAAGCCTAACTCGTTGTTGGTACTGTAGGTCACGTCGCAGGCGTACTGTTCCTTGCGCGTGCCGTCGTCTAGGCCCGGCACGATGCAGCCCACGGAGAGGCCCAAGAAACGGTAGATCTGGCCCATCCACTCGGCGTCGCGACGCGCGAGGTAGTCGTTGACCGTCACCACGTGCACGCCCTCGCCGGAGAGTGCGTTGAGATAGACGGGAAGCGTCGCCACCAGGGTCTTGCCCTCACCGGTCTTCATTTCGGCGATCGTGCCGTTGTGAAGGACCATGCCGCCCAACAACTGCACATCGAAATGGCGCTGGCCCAGCGTGCGTTTGGCAGCCTCGCGTACGGTCGCAAAGGCTTCCACCAGCAGATTGTCAAGGGTCTCCCCATCGGCGAGCCTCTGACGGTATTCGTCGGTCTTGGCGGTCAGCGCGACATCGTCCAGCGCCTCGAACTCCGGCTCGATCACGTTGATCCGCTCCACCGTCTTGGTGAGCTTCTTGATATGCCTTTGGTTGGCCGAACCGAAAATTCGGCCTGCAAGCGCGCCAAGCATCAGAGATTCTTTCGTTTTCCGCCCGGCAAACAGGGCGCAAGTGTCAGGCGCACAGATAGGGTCCAGCCGTGGCGGTGTCAACGCCGCGTGGATTGCCGGCCTGCTGGCCGGATCGTGACGAAGTGCGGCTTGCCCGCGCCGGAGCGATGTGATCTCTAGCGCGTTCCCTCATGGACACGTGCGACACGGCATGGTCGCCACGCCCCGCAACGACCCATTCGACCGCTGGAGAAATCGACATGAAAATGGTTCTGGCTGCTGCCTTGCTGGCTTTTCTGCTGTGGGCGCCGACCAAATCCCACGCCCAGGATGACGCCGATACTGGCGCGCAAATGTTAGCCAGCGTCAATGGCGAGAACATCACCCGCGACGATGTGGTGACGGCGATCCTTGCTCTTCCGGCGGAATATCAGGACATACCCATGGAGTATCTCTGGGAACCGATCCTCAATCAGATCATCGACCGCAAGCTGGTTGCCGCGGCCGCCAAGGATGAAGGCATCGATCGGTCAGAGGCCTATCTCGAGGAAATGACGCTGATCCAGGAGGAAGTTCTCCAGCAGATGTACATGCAGGCCCGCGTGGATGAGGAAATGACCGATGCGGCGATCCAGCAGGCCTACGAGGTCTGGCTAAAGGAATACCACGCCACCGGCCTGGGCGATGAGGTGCACGCACGCCACATCCTGCTGGGCAGCCAGGAGGAGGCCGCCGAGGTAGCCGAACGCGCCGAGGTCGGAGAGGATTTCGCCGAACTGGCCAAGGAACTCTCGACGGGCCCGTCGAGCGTCGAAGGCGGCGATCTGGGCTGGTTCCACTACGGCGACATGGTCCAGGAATTCGCCGATGCGGCCTATACCCTCCAGCCCGGCGAGATTTCCGGGCCGGTTGAATCGCCCTTCGGCTGGCACGTGATCAAGATGGAGGAACGCCGGCTCATGGATCCGCCCACCCTGGAGGAGGTCGAGGTCGACCTGCGCGACACTCTGGCACGCGATACCATCCTGGCTGAACTTGATGCCTTGCGCGCCGATGCCGAAGTCGAGATCATGGAGCCTGCTCCCGTTTCCGAATAGGCAACGCCATGGCCAAGGCTAAGAAATCTTCCGGCTCCAGCGTCTCGCCCCTGGCGTCTGACTGTTTCCCGGACATGCATCCCGTCGCCGGTGTGAGTCTGGCCACGGGCCGTGCGGGGATCACTGCGTCCTGCACGAAACTCGACCTGATGCTGGCGGTGTTCGACAAGCCCGCAGCTGTGGCCGGCGTGTTCACGAAATCCAGCACGGCCGGCGCGCCGGTGCGCTGGTGCCGTAAGCATCTGCCCAAGGGCAAGGCTCTCGCGCTGATCGTGAATTCCGGCAACGCCAACGTCTGCACGGGCAAGGCAGGCGCCGCCGCCGTGGCCGCCGCGACGCGCGGTGTGGCCGATCTGGTGGGCTGCAGGGTAGGCGATGTCTATATCGCCTCGACCGGCGTCATCGGTCAGCCACTGCCCATCGACAAGGTCGTCAAGGCGCTGCCCAAGCTCCATAAAAGCCTCAAGAGCGGCACATGGTACGATGCTGCGGTTGCCATCATGACCACCGACACCTTCCCGAAAGGCGCGTCGGTCGAGACCGAGATCTGCGGCAAGCCCGTCAGGATCACCGGCATCGCGAAGGGTTCGGGCATGATCGCACCGGACATGGCGACCATGCTGGCTTACGTCTTCACCGATGCGAAACTCCCCTCCGGTGTCCTCCAGTCCCTGCTGAAGACGGCCGCGGACGTCTCGTTCAACGCCATTACCGTCGACAGCGACACCTCGACCAGCGATACGCTCCAGCTCTTCGCCACCGGACAGGCCAAACATCCCGCCATCGCCAAGGTCTCCGATCCGGCGCTGCGCACGTTCCGCAAGGCGCTCAATGCGCTGTGCCTCGAGCTCGCCCATCAAGTCATCCGCGACGGCGAGGGCGCGCAGAAGTTCATCGAAATCGCCGTTTCGGGTGCGCGTTCCGCCAAGGCCGCGCGCACCATCGGTCTCTCCATCGCCAACTCCCCGCTGGTCAAGACGGCCATCGCCGGCGGTGACGCCAACTGGGGCCGCATCGTCATGGCGGTGGGCAAGTCCGGCGAGGATATCGCCGAAACCAGCCTCAACATCTCGGTGGGCGGGTTTCCCGTCGCGGTCAACGGTGCACCCCCGCCCGGCTACGACGAAACGCCGGTCGCCCAGCACATGGCGGGTCAGAATCTGGAGATCGCGGTCGATGTCGGGTTGGGACGCGGCAAGGCCAAGGTCTGGACCTGTGATCTCACCCACGGTTACATCGACATCAACGCAGATTACCGCAGTTAGCGGGAACGAAACACCAGATATCGTTGATGTCCTCGCTAGCTCAGCAATACCTTGATTTCCCATTCCAGCGCACTAGCATGACCGCGTTTTTCGCGCGCACAGGAGCCTCCATGTCCAATTTCGCCATTGCCGGCGTCCAGATGCACATCGGCAACGACGACAACGGTGACGCCATCAAGCGGCACGTGCGCAGCACCACCTTCGCCAGATGGTGGTTGCCGGAGGCCGGCCGCTTCGGACTGGCGACCCGTTACGACAAGTGGTTCCCCGAAGTGCAGCGCCAGACGTGCTGGCAGGGTACCGAGGTCATCGTTCAGGTGATGGCCACCGGCACCATCGACCGCGATGTCGAAACTGCGATCAACCGCACCAACGTCGCCGTCAACCAGTGCTATTTCATTGACGTGAACGGCGCCAAGGGCCTCTTCGGCAACGGACGTTCGGTCATTTATGCCCCCGAGGGCGAGTTGGTCCACGAGGCGGGAGAGGGCGAGGAAGTCTTCCCCGTCATGCTGGATCTCGAACGCATGCGCCGCACGCGTCAGTTGGGCATGCACGGTCTTGCCGCCAGCCGGCCCAGCGGAACCGACGGTTGATCGCGACCGACCCACAGGGATCGGCGGTCCCGGCTGAGACGCCCAGAGACATCAAGACAAAGCGCCTGACGCTGGAGCCGTTGACCCAGGCCCATGCGCGTTCGCTCACCCGCTTCGCGCGGCTATGGGAGGTCGCGCGCTTCACGGCCAACATCCCCCATCCCTATCCGCCCGGCTGCGCGGACAATTTCGCCAAACAGTCGATCGAGCAGCGGCGCGACGGCGGCGGCTGGGTCTTCGCCGTGCATCTTGGTGAGGACGTGATCGGCGTCGTCGATATCACGCTCTCGCCGGACCGGCGCAACGGTGAGTTGGGTTATGCCTTCGCGCCCTGGGCATGGGGCCGGGGCTATGCAACCGAAGCGGCCCGTGCGCTGATCGATTTCGGGTTCGGAACGCTGCGTCTCGATGTCATCGAAGCCTTCGCCATGGTCGACAACCCGGCCTCGTGCCGCGTGCTGGCCAAGGCAGGCATGCGGCGTATCGGCGAACAGATGCTGCCGGCCCCTGCGCGTGGCCGTGACATCCTGTGCGAGGCCTATCGAATCTTCTGGACTGAATGTCTGCCCTGAAGCCGGGCGGTGGAACGCTTTATGCCGAATCCGTCGCCTTCGGCTGGCATCACGGCGGGGAACTGCTTTGGGCGGTGATCGAGACCTCCATCGGTCGTCTGGTCGGTTGTACCGGTCTCGATCCCTCTCTGGATCGGAGCAGGTTTGAACTGGGCTACATGTTTGTCCCCTGGGCATGGAGCAGGGGGATCGCGACCGAATGTTCGGCCGCGCTGGTCCACCACGCCTTCACGTCTCTCGGCTGCGACGAGGTCTTTGCCCATGCCGCGGTGGAGAATCCGGCATCGTGCCGTGTCCTGAACAGGGTCGGCTTGCGGCGAGTCGGCAACGCACGTTGTTTCGCGCCGGCGCGCAATCATTGGGTAAGAGCGGAATGTTACCGCCTAACTTGGCAGGAGTGGCGGTCATGAAGTCGGTGCTGGTCGTTGCCTGTGCCCTGGTCGACCCCGATGACCGCGTGCTGCTCGCCCGCCGCCCGGAGGGCAAGGCCATGGCGGGGCTGTGGGAGTTTCCCGGCGGCAAGGTCGAGGCTCACGAGACGCCCGAAACTGCCCTCATCCGCGAATTACATGAAGAACTCGCCATCGACGTGACCGAAGCCTGCCTTGCGCCCTTCACGTTCGCCAGCCACACTTATGACGACTTCCATCTGCTCATGCCGCTTTACGTCTGCCGTCGTTGGCACGGGACCGTAATGGCTCTGGAACATCAGGAACTCGCCTGGGTGTGTCCCAACCGCATGAGCGGCTATCCCATGCCCCCCGCCGACGTAACCCTCGTCGCCATGCTTTGCGACCTTCTCTAGTGTCGTTGTGCAGGCCCCGCTGGATCGCATGAGCGCGCTGCAGCGCCAGCATCACCGCTCTAGGAATCGCTTTCCGCGCGTCCCAGAACGTCGGTCAGGCTGGTCTGGCCGCTGCCGGGACGCAGGGGCTGCTGTTGCGAAGCATGGGGTGCCCAGCCGGTCAGGTAGAGCGCGTCGAAGGTCGCGGGAATGCGTCTCTCGCTGTCGCCGAAGCGCTCGGCATAAAGCTCGGCGGCGGCAAACAGCACGTCACGCCGGGCCATGCCGCGGGGCCGCTCGGCCACGGCATTGGTTTCGCCCATGACCCGCAGGTCGCGCATCAGGGTAAGGGCGTCGGGATAGCTGACATCGATCCGGTCGATGTCGATGACGGGGAGCGCAAATCCGACGCGCTGGAGAAGACCGCCGGCATCGCGCACATCGACCATGGGCGAAAGACGTGGCGACAACCCACCGGTCACGGTCACCTCGGCATCGGCGAGCACACCGCGCAATTCATGGAGCGTTTTGCCGCCCAGGATCGAGGCCAGAAACAGGCCGTCTGGCCGAAGCGCGCGGCGTATCTGGGCCAGCGCGCCCGGCAGGTCGTTGCTCCAGTGCAGCGCCAGGCTGCTGACGATGAGATCGAGACAGGCGGGCGCCAGCGGTGGAAGCTCTTCGTCCGCGACCATGCGCAAGCCGCTGCCACGTCGGATGAACGGGCCGGCGCTGTCGCACTGCACAAGGGTTTCGATGCCGTTGCGCCGCTCCAGGCCCTCGCGCAGCGCGCCGTCACGCGCGCCAAGCTCTAGGGCGAGCGGGAAGGAAAGCGTGATGTCGTCCAGACGATCCAGCAGGCGCTTCCCGACTTCGCGGAAGAGGAACTCACTGTTCTCGCTGGCCATCCGCCCGGCGCGTTCGCGATGGCGCCGCCATGCTGGCCGGTCGAAGGGAGCGGTCGTCTCGGTCATGACGCGTCTTGTGCCCTGTTGTGTCCCTGGCGGCAACGGCGGACTTGACCGCCTACAATCCTAGGTGCGGGATGGGGGGTATGCATCTCGCCGGACCCATGCGTGCGACCGGAAAGCGCCTTCTCGACATCGTTCTGCCGCTGCGCTGCCTGAGCTGTGGCGTCATTGTCGACTCCGGCGCCCTGTGCCCTGCATGTTGGAGCGAGCTCGACCACATCTCCGCGCCGGCCTGTTCGCGCTGCGGGCTACCCTTCGGCCATGACGAGGGCTCGGATGCGGTCTGCGGCGGTTGCCTAGCCAGTCCGCCCGCGTTCGACCGTGCCCGTGCGGCCCTGCGTTACAACGATCTCGCAGCCCGGCTCATCGTCGGGTTCAAGCACAGCGACAAGCTGCACCACCAAGGTGCCTTCGTGCGCTGGCTGGAACGCGCGGCGGGGCCGGATCTGGCCGCCGCCGATCTCGTCTGCTGTGTGCCGCTCCACCGTCGCCGGCTGTGGCATCGCCGGTTCAACCAATCGGCGCTGCTCGCCAATGCGCTGGCCCATCATGGCGGAAGGACCGCCGCACCCGAACTTCTGGTGCGACGCCACGCCACGCCCTCGCAGGCGGGCTTGAATCGGCGTCAGCGCATCGAGAACCTGCGCGGTGCCATGATCGTGCGCCCGGACATGGAAGATCGCGTGAAGGACTGCCGCATCTTGCTCGTCGATGACGTCTTCACAACGGGCGCCACCGTGAATGCCTGTGCCAAGGCCCTGCGCAAAGCCGGGGCGGGTCACATCGGCGTGGTCACCCTTGCACGTGTCGTGCGCGAGACCACGTAGAGCGGGTCACAATCGGACCAAACTCCGTGCGATTGTGACCCGCTCGAACCGTGATACGCTTGTATTGAATCTTCGGGAAAACGCTATGGCCGACGTCGTCATCTACACCACCATGCTCTGCCCCTTCTGCCATCGGGCCAAGCGCCTGCTGAAGGAGAAGGGCGTGGCGTTCGAGGAGATCGACGTCACCATGAGTTCCAAGAAACGCGCCGAAATGACCGAGCGCGCCAACGGCGGCTACACGGTGCCCCAGATCTTCATCGATGGAGAGCCGATTGGCGGCTGCGATGGTCTCTATGCGCTCAATCATGCCGGTGAGCTCGACGCCAGACTGGGAGTGGCGGCATGACTAAGCTTTCCATCGCCTGCGTTCAGGTGAACGCCGACACCGACATGATGCGCAACATCGAGATTGCCTGCGACCTCGTGCGCCAAGCCGCCGATGCGGGCGCCGACCTGATTGGCCTGCCTGAGAATGTCGCGTTGATGGCCGCCAGCGAGGAGGAGCGGCTGGAAAACGCCTATCGGCCCGCCGATCATCCCGCGTTGAAGGCCTTTGCCGAGGTCGCCGCCGAAAAGGGGGTCTGGGTCCAGGCCGGTTCGGTCGCTGCGCTGCGCACCGACGGTTCGCTCGCCAACCATGCCTTCCTGTTCGACGATCAGGGTCGCATCGCGGCCGATTACGAGAAGCTCCACATGTTCGATGTCGATCTTCCCGACGGTTCGCGCTACCGCGAGTCCACCATGTTCAATTCCGGCGATCAGGCGGTTCTGGCCTCCACACCTTGGGGTGTGCTGGGCATGACGATCTGCTATGACCTGCGCTTTCCGCACCTCTACCGCGATCTCGCCAAGGGTGGTGCGTCGATGCTGACCTGCCCCGCGGCCTTCACCAAGGTGACGGGCGATGCGCACTGGAAAGTGCTGCTGCGCGCCCGGGCCATCGAATGCGGCGCTTTTGTCTTCGCACCCTGCCAGACCGGCAACCATCCCGGCGACCGGCGCACCTGCGGCCACTCGCTCATCATCGACCCCTGGGGCGTTGTCCTGGCCGACAGTGGCACCGATGTCGGTTTCTGCATGGCCGAGGTCGATCTCTCCGAGGCCCAACGCGTGCGCACGACCATCCCCGCCTTGGAGCACGACCGCTCCTACACCCTGTCCGCCGCCCCGCAACGCCATGCCGCGGAGTAGGGTTGGAACGAAACTACCTCTTACCGTCATGGCATGGCTTGACCTGGCCATCCATGCCTGAGTCTGTGCACGCATGCTGACGGTCAGGTGGGTCACCAGCTCCACATACACACCAAATCGTTCCAGTCAGGACTGCTCTTCTCGATCAGCGCAATCTTCCACACACGTTTCCATTTCTTGAAGCGCCATTCCCGCTGAATTGCGTTGGTCATCCGCTCATAGAATTTCACATGGACCAAACGTTATGACACCGTAGCGATTGGTGAAGCTGCCAGATTTGCCAGTCCGGCGTTGTGTGATATGCGCCGAGAGGTTGCTGGTGCTTCCGGCATAGAGGGTGTCGTCCTTGCTGCTCGCCAGAATGTAGAGTGCCGTCTGCACGGCGTGCTCACGGATGAAAAGTGCGCCAGTTAAAACGCTCAGGCATGGATGGCTAGGTCAAGCCGTGCCACGACGGCAAAAATACGGAATCATCGTTCACGCATTTTTGCCTGCCGAGTTTGTTGATCTCGTCTGTCGTGACTTCAACGAACGCGCTCTCCGGCGCTTCCAGACCGGCCTGCATCTCCGCCTTCAGCATGGCCCATTACGGGATGCTCTAGTCAAGATGCAGCACGAAGCGTCCCACAAATACAATCTTCTGTGGGACCAATGTCACTCTCGCCGGGCGCAGATGCGCTGCACGACGGCCGGTTTGGGTTCGTCGACGATAAGGTCTTCAAAAGCCAGAACACGCAGCGTGCCCGTGACGGCGTCGAGCAGTTCGCCGGGTTTCAGCAAAAAATCGGGATTGCTGGGCTTGCCGAATTTCTCGTTGCCCTGCGCGAAGGTCTCGTAGAGCAGCACGCCGCCTGGTGCGACGGCCCCTACGATGGCCGGCAGCACGGGACGGTGGAGATAGTTGGCGACTACGACGGCCTCGAACCTGCGCGGTCCCAGAGGCCAGGGCGAGCCATCTTCCAGGTCGGCCTCGATCACCTCGGCATAGGGACGGGCAGCAAGGTCTTCCAGCGCGCCGGTCTTGCGGTCGATCGCCACCACGGGGTGGCCCCGTTTCAGGAAATAGCGCGCATGCCTGCCGCCGCCCGCGGCAAGGTCCAGAACGGTGCCGCCCGACGGGATCAGGGATGCGAACCGTGCGATCCAGGCGCTGAGACGGTCCATGGCGTCATGGTCGTGTGGGTTAGCGGGCATGGTCGTGTTACCTTGTTCCAGACTGACACGGTGCCATATAGTGAACGTTGTTTCAGAGCCAAATGTCTGATTTGGCGGGATTTATGAGACCATGATCGTCTTTGACGTGAAATGCAGCAGGGACCATGTCTTCGAAGGCTGGTTTTCCAGCAATGCCGGCTTCGACGAGCAGGTCGCCGCCAGTAAGGTGGCATGCCCGGTCTGCGGCGATCTCAAGGTCGCCAAGGCGTTGATGGCGCCCAACGTCGCGACGACCAAGATTGCGCACAAGGGCGTTTCCAAGGAAGCGCCGGCTGGGAACCTGCCCGCGAAGAAGCCCGCGGCCGATACGGTGACGCTCGCCAAGCAGAAGGAGCAGGCGGGCCAGATGATGGCCATGATGCGCGCGGTAAAGGACCACGTCGAAAAGAACTTCGACCATGTCGGCCCGAAGTTCGCCGAGGAAGCGCGCAAGATTCATTACGGCGAGACCGAAAAGCGCAACATCTACGGTCAGGCGACTCGGGAACAGACTGAGGAGTTGCTGGACGAAGGCATTGAATTCGGCGCGCTTCCCGAACTTCCCAAACTCGACGGCTGATTTCCCTTGAACGCCGCAGAGCGCAAGAACCGCATGCGGTGCGCCCCGTTATGCTGTAAATTCCCTTCACATAATTTGGTCCGGTGACAAGGAAGGATGCGGCGGCCGCTCGCAGCGCAAGTATCACCACGGCAATCTGCGCGAGGCGCTGATCGAGGCCGCCCTTGATCTCATCGGCACCAAGGGGCCTGCGGAGTTTATCTTTGCCGAAGCTGCGCGTTCGGCGGGCGTAAGCGCGGCGGCACCCTACCGCCACTTCCGCGACCGCGACGATCTGCTGGCCGACGTCGTGCGTCAGGGGTTCGAGCGGTTCGAGCAGTTCCTGGAGAATGCCTGGAACGACGGCAGACCCGATGCGCGCACCGCCGTGAGTTACCTTGGCAAGGCCTATCTCACCTTACGCACGCACGGAACCGGCCTACTGTTCCACCATGTTCGAGGTAAACATCTCGTTCGACGACCGCCCGGAACTGCGCGAAGCGGGTGATCGCGCCTTCGAGATCGTGCGCAAGGTGGCCGAGGAACTCAGCGCCACGTTGCCCAGCCGTCCGCCCTCCCTGATGCTTGCACTCCACATCTGGTCGTTTGCCCACGGCATCGCATCGCTTTTCGCGCGCGACGATTCGGGTTGGCGCAGCCTGCCCATGACCCCCGAAGAGCTCTTGGAACTTGTCATCCGGGCCTTGAACCGGGATCCCGTCATGACGCGTTCCTGAAGCAACGTGCGGAACGCGATCCCGGCTCCACGGCGCGATGCGTCTTGGTCGGGATGACACCGCTGTTTTCAGCCGTCAGGGGTCATGCCGACGGTCGATGAGGAAGACTCATCGGCTGTTGGTTTAACCACGTCTGATAGTTCAGATTGGGATACTGGTCCCAGCCAAGTGTTCGAATGACCGAGGCCAGCGCCTCGATCTTGCCGCTTTCGAGTACCCGGGTTTCAAACACGCCGCCGTTGAAACCGATCCAGGTCGTTTCGGAAAGGCAACCGTGCACCTCGTCACTGACACGGCGTTTGTGCACGTGTGCGACACGCACGGCCTCCATAGTTTCCAGGAACCGCGCCATGGCGGTTGCGTCTTCCGGGACCGACTCCTCACAGCGCCAAACGGATCCCCAGCCTTCGCTGGGGATCGCCTCAGAGTTGATTGCCGCGCTGTCGCTTTTCTGACTGTTGCACGGAGATGGTGAAGACCCCTCCACCATGTCGCGACCAGCGAGCGCGATATCGCAAACGTGTAAGCCATCTCTGCGAACGCCTGAAAACGATGTCCAAGGGCCGTACATCGCGCCGGCGATGATGGTTGGCGGCTATGGGCATGAACCACAGCGATATCCGCTGCAGCGACTCTCGTGGTATGCGGTGCGATTCTATGCAAGGGGTGAATGCTTCGGCTTGTTTGTATGCTTCTCTCGGATTTCTTCGCCCTTCGTCCAGAGGCGGCCTGCCCAATGTCGCGGTTGGTTCCGGACGCTGCCACAACATCTACTGTACATGGAGTTGAACCCGAAATTACCGTCTCCATTCTCTCAGAGGTCGGGTCGCCGCTCGGCCCAAGGCCGTGCCTTCTCCACCGCCGCGCCGATGCGCAGGACGGTGAGATCGTCGAAACGGTGGCCCACGATCTGCACGCTGGTCGGCAGGCCGCTGCTGTGCATGCCGGCCGGAACCGACATGGCGGGGCACTGTGCGACGTTGTTGAAGACCAGCGTCATATCGGAAGAGTTCATCTTGCCGTCGGGACGCATGCCGAACTGCTCGACGTCCGAACTGCCGGCGGGAGGTGCGGGAATGGGCGTGGTGGGACAGATCAGTGCATCGAAGCGCTCGAACACGTCGCACAGCTTGAACCACTGTTGCGTGCGCACGAACTCCAGGCGCTTGAAGTCGATGGCGCTGACCTTGCGCGCGGCGTCGAACATGGCGGCGATGTTGTGATCGAGATCGTTGCGTCGTGTGTCGAGATGCTGCTCGAAGAAGGCCGCGAGATAGACGTTCCAGTATGTCAGCCAGGCATCGACGCATTCGGACGTCCAGCCCAGATCGACTTCCTCGACGATGGCGCCTGCCTCGCACAGGGCGGCCGCGCAGGCCTCCACATTCGCGGCGACCTCCTCATCCACGTGATAGATGCCAAGGTCCATGTCGAGCGCGATCCTGACGCCCTCCACGTCGCCGGCCACGGGGTGGGGAACCTCAATGGGCGTGGCGTTTGACATGATGTCGCGCTCGAACGGGCCCTGGGCGATATCCAGGAAGAGTGCGGCATCGTCGATCGTGCGCGCCAGCGGGCCGAAATGGCTGATATTGTCGAACACGGTGGGAAGCATCGTCATGGGAATGCGCCCCAGGCTGGGTTTCAGGCCCACTGCGCCGCAGAACGAGGCTGGAATGCGCACCGATCCGCCCATGTCGGACCCTTCGGCGAGTGGCACGCAGCCCGACGCGACGGCCGCCCCCGATCCGCCCGACGATCCGCCCGGCGTGCGTTCGGGGTTCCAAGGATTGCGCGTCGTGCCCCACAGCGGGCTGTGCGTGAACCCGTCATGGGCGAACTCCGGGGTCGTCGTCTTGCCCACCATGATTCCGCCGGAACCCAGCAGGTCTTTCACGATTTGCGCATCGTCGTCGGGCACGTTGTCCTTGTAGACGATGCTGCCCAGCGTCGTGGTCTTGCCCTTGGTCGGTGTGAAGTCCTTGATCGCGATGGGCACGCCGTGGAGCGGCCCCAGGGTATCGCCCCGCGCCACCATGGCATCGGCTTCCTTGGCCTTCGCCATCGCCTCTTCGGGGTAGATGAAGCAGAAACAGTTCAGCGTGCCGTTGACCTCCTCGATGCGCGCCAGACTGTTGGCGACGATGTCCTCCGATGTCATCTCCTTACGTGCGATGCACCGGGCAAGTTCACTCGCGGAGGTAAAGCAGAGATCAAGATCGACCATGGTGTTTTCCCCTTGTCTCTCCTGATCCCATGCCAGCCCGCCGCGCACGTCAAGGGCGGGCCGTGACACACCATGCGAAATTTTGCTAAACCTGATGCACGCAATCCCGGCAGGTTCATGTCCCAAGGTTCTCTCGAACGTTATCAGGCGCTCTGCAAATCGGGCGCGCTGACAGCCGATCCCGCGCAGGAAGCCGTGGTCGAAAGTCTCGATACGCTGGCCCGTTCGCTCGACGCCGCACCGGCGCGCAGGCAGGGTTTTTTCGATCGGCTTCTGGGTCGGAAAGCGAAACCGTCCGGACCGCGCGGTGTGTACATCCATGGCGATGTCGGGCGCGGCAAATCCATGCTGATGGATCTGTTCTTCGATACCGCGCCGGTCACGGGCAAACGCCGCGTCCACTTCCACGCCTTCATGCAGCGCGTGCATCGCCTGATCCACGAGGAACGCCAATCCGAACGCCATGAAAACGATCACGACACCATCGGCGCTGTGGCCGATGCCGTGACTGCGAACGGCCACCTGCTGTGCTTCGACGAGTTTCATGTCACCGACATTGCCGATGCCATGATCCTGGGCCGTCTGTTCCAGCATCTCTTCGACCGTGGCGTCGTGGTCGTGGCGACCTCGAACCGGCATCCCCGCGGTCTCTATGCCGAAGGCATCAACCGCCAGCTTTTCCTGCCCTTCATCGATATGCTAGAAGACAAGCTGGAGATCGTCGCGCTCGACGCCAAGCAGGACTACCGGCTCGCCTTCTTGGCTGAAACGGACGTCTATCTCGTTCCCGCCGACGAGAAGGCGCGCGCCGCGCTCAATGAGGCGTTCGCCCATCTGGTGGGTGGCGCCGAGCCCGACCCCGCGACGCTGGAAGTCCAGGGACGCACGCTGGAGGTGCCCTGCCAGGCACGCCACGTCGCGTGTTTTTCGTTCGCCGAGTTGTGCGACCGGCCCTTGGGCAGCGCCGATTATCTGGCGCTCGCCGAGGCCTACCACACGCTCATCGTCGACGACATTCCGGCCATGACGATGGACCAGCGCAACCAGGCCAAGCGTTTCGTCACGCTGATCGATGTGCTCTACGACAACCACGTCGCACTGTTCTGTTCCGCCGATGCGCCGCCAGACGAACTTTATCCCTCCGGCGACGGCGCGTTCGAATTCCAGCGCACCGCGTCGCGCCTGATCGAGATGCAGTCGGCGGACTACCTCGACAACACGCGGACGGAGGCGGCATGACGCTCGACGCTTTCTCAAGCGCCCGCACCATGCGCGATGCGCTCAAGAACAAGGAAATCTCCTCAAGCGAACTTGTCGCGCTGCACGCCGAACGCATCGAACGGCACAACCCCGCGCTCAACGCCATCGTCCTGCCTTGCCTGGAACGGGCCAGTCAGGAAGCGGCCGAAGCCGATGCCGGGCAGCCGCTCGCCGGCCTGCCGATCACGATCAAGGACATCTTTCATCTGGCCGGCCTGCCCAACACCGGTGGTGGCGTCGTGCCTCTGGAAGACTGTGTGCGGGAGCATGACGGCCCTTCGGTCGCCAGGCTGCGCGGCGCGGGCGGTGTCGTTCTGGGCAAGACCAACAGCCCGCCCTATGCCGGCGACTGGCAGACCGCGAACGAAATGTTTGGCGTCACCAACAATCCCTGGGATCCCGCCCGCACGCCGGGCGGCAGCACCGGCGGCGGAGCGGCTGCCGTGGCCGCGGGCCTCTCGCCCCTGGAACTGGGCAGCGATATCGGCGGGTCGATTCGCATTCCCGCGGCGTTCTGCGGCATCTATGGTCACAAGCCCAGCGAGACGTTGATCCCGCGCAGCGGCACGTTCTTCAGCGATCTGCCGAACCCCGCGGTCGGTCTGGTGGTGCAGGGGCCCTTGGCGCGCGCGGCGGAGGATTTGGAACTGGCGCTCTCGATCCTCGCCGGCCCCGATGCGGGGGAGGACACGGCGTGGCGTCTGGAAATTCCGCAGGCGCGGCGCGCCTCCCTGAAGGGGTTCCGTGTCGCCATGGCGCCGCTGCATGACTGGCTTCCGGTCGACTGCTCCATCGCCGATGCCATGGAGCGGGTCGCCGAATCCTGCGTCAAGGCCGGCGCGATCGTCATCGAGGCTGCACCCGGCATGGTCGGGAACGGCAAGGAGGCCTACCGCACCTATCGCAGCCTGCTGTTCTCCATCATCGCCTCGCGCTGGTCGGAAGAACGGCGCAAGCAGGAGGCAGACGAAGCACATGAGGACGAGGATCCCTTCGCGGAGGCTGATTCGGCGGGGATCGCGGCGTCAGCAGGCAACTATCTGGGCTGGTTCGGCTTCCGCGAGGCCCTGCGCCAAAGCTACCGCGCATTCTTCCGCGATGTGGATGTCTGGATCGCGCCCGCCAACGTCACCAACGCCTTTCCCCACGACGACCGGCCGTTCCCCGAACGCCGTCTCGCGGTCAACGGCGAAGAGATCGGCTACATGCACCAGTGTTTCTATGCGGGAATCGCGACGCTGCCGGGTCAGCCCTCGACCGCCTTTCCCGTCGGGCGCACGGACGAGGGGCTTCCCGTCGGCCTGCAGGCCATCGGACCCTATCTGGAGGACCTCACGCCGGTGCGGTTCGCCGCGTATTTAGCACGCGAAATCGGCGGCTTCACACCGCCGTCGGACTTCAGGGATTGAATACCAACGCGCGATAAGCAGGACTCATCGGGCGTTGGAGGGCCGCGACCGCGGCGTGAGCCAAGGGATGCGGACGCATCCCGCCCGGCGTTTGAGAGTCGTTGAAATAAAGCTTGATCAGACATGGCCGCCCTTGCGCTCGGGGGAGGTCGTCCACACATCGGCCGCGAAGGTGGAGCCGTAGAAATTCATCTGGCGGCGCGCACCGGTCGCCGTGTTATGCATCAGCGTCGCCACCGTCACCGGCCCGACGCCGCCGGGAACCGGCGTGATCCAGCCTGCCACTTCGCGGCAGCTTTCATAGTCGCAATCGCCCACGGTGCGTTCGGTTCCGTCGGGCAGTTCGATGCGGTTGATGCCGATGTCGATGACCGCCGCGCCGGGCTTGATCATGTTGCCGGTGACCAGGCCGGGTTTGCCGACCGCGACGAACACCGCGTCGGCCTGGCGGCAGTGCACCGCGAGATTGCGCGTCATGTAATGGCAGACCGTCACCGTCGCGCCCTCGGCCATCAGCAGGAAGGCGATGGGTTTGCCGACGATCTCCGAATGGCCCACGACCACGACTTCGAGACCCGAAAGCGACAGGCCGGTTTCTTTCAGGATGTGGATCGATGCCATGGCCGTGCAGGGGCCAAGTTCGATCTCGTTGTAGACGATGTTGCCGATCGACGCCGGATGCAGGCCTTCGACGTCTTTGAGCGGATGGATCGAACTCTGCAGCCGCTTTACGTTGATCTGCGGTGGGGCGGGGCGCTGCACGATGATGCCGGTGACGCGCGGGTCGGCGTTCATGGCCTGGATCGCCGCGATCATTTCCGGTTCGGTGATGTCGGCGGGGAAATGGCGCTCCTCGAAGGCGATGCCGACCTTTTCGGCCGCGCGCTTCTGGTTGCGCACATAGATCTCGACGGCTTCGGTGTCGCCGATCACGACGGAGACCAGGCACGGTGCCCAGCCGCCGTCGGTCAGCCGCCTGACCTCGGCGCGGGTGCGCTCGTGCATCTTCTCGGCGATCTTGCGGCCGTCGAGTTCCTTGTGTTTCAGGTTGTGCTCGTCGGTCACGATGGTTCTCCGCCTTCCGCGGCGGCCCGGGTCACTGCACCCCAGCCAGGGGCGCCGGATCGTTCGACAGCGACCGCAGGTAGGCGATCAGGGCGGCGAGGTCATCCTCGTCGGTGATGCCGCGGAAGCTCATCTTGTTGCCGGGAATGTCGTTCTTGGGATCCGCCAGATAGGCCCAGAGGCGATCATAGGTCCAGGTTCCGCCTTCTTCCTCCATGGCGCTGGAGTAGCTGAAGTCAGGAACGCCGGCGATGTCACGGTCGACCACATCCCAGAGATTGGGGCCGACGCGGTTGGCGCCGCCCTCGTCGAAGGTGTGGCAGGCCCGGCACTTCTTGGCGACGTTCTCGCCGTCTTCGACCGGAGCGGCGGCGATCATGGCCTTGACCCTGCTGGGCGTGTTGGCATCGTCGGCCAGGCCGGAATCGTCTCCGGACGCGTTGTTCATCTCGCCTTGTGAATTGTCAGCGCCATCATCGTCGGCGACTTCCTCGACCTCGGGCAGCGGGAGCGGGTCGTTGCTCTGCTCGTTCATCCAGGCGATCAGGTTGGCGCGGTCTTCATTGTCGGAAATGCCGCGGAACGTCATCTTGGTGCCCGGCGCATAGCCCTTGGGGTCGGTGATGTAGGCATCAAGGCTCTCGAACGACCAGTCTCCGCCGACTGCTGCGAGCGCGCCGGAATAGGCGTAACCTTGTGCATGTTCCTTCGAAGCGCCGACGATGCCCCACAGGTTCGGGCCGACGCCGTTGCTGCCGCCGTTCTCGATCGTGTGGCAACTCTTGCACTTGTTGAACTGTTTTTCGCCGTCGGCAAGGTCGGCGTTGGCGAGCAGGACGGGCAGGGCAACGTCGGCGGCCATGTCACCGTGATCGCTGCCGCCCACATCGGCGTTGGAATGGGCGTCGCCTTCGGTCTCCACCGCAGCATGCTCGGGAAGTTCGGGGGCATAGAGAACGTTGCCAATCTTGCCGATGCCGACGGCCAGAAGCACGGCGACGAGAATGCCTGCGGCAATCTTGTTGAATTCAAGGGATTCCATGTGTACCGACCCCGAAGGAAGATGGTCATGCGGGTGTTCGCAGGCCGCGATGAAAGCGCGGCGGAGATTAGCCATGTCACGGCCGCGTGTTCAACCCCCAGAGCGCATTTCTCCCCGGCGCCCCGACATGTGCCAAGATTGTGAAATACCACGCTGAGAGGCCGAATTCATGTCTCCAATTGTCGTTATTCCCGCACGGATGGCCTCGACGCGTCTGCCGGGCAAACCTCTGGCCGATATCGGCGGCGAACCGATGATCGTGCATGTCTGGCGCAGGGCCGTGGAAGCCGGCGTGGGAACCGTGGTGGTCGCGGCCGCCGAAACGGAAATCGTCGCGACGATCCGCGACGCAGGTGGCGAAGCGGTGATGACCGATTCTGACCTTCCTTCGGGCTCCGACCGGGTGAACCAGGCGGTTTCCAGGCTCGATCCCGACGGCGGTTATGACGTGGTGATCAATGTCCAGGGCGATCTCCCCACGCTCGATCCCCAAGCGATCCGTGATGCCGTCATCGCGTTGCAACGCCAGGAAACCGATATCGCGACCCTGGTGGCCGAGGTCCGCGAGGATCGGGAGCGCGACGACCCCAACGTGGTGAAGGCGGTCGTGACCTGGGACGACAGTGGCAACCACGGTCGCGCGCTCTATTTCACCCGTGCGACCGCGCCTTGGGGCGAAGGCCCGCTGTGGCATCACGTCGGGCTTTATGCCTACCGCCGGTCCGCACTGGAGTGCTTCGTCGGCCTTGCGGTCAGCCCGCTCGAACGGCGCGAACGTCTCGAGCAGCTTCGCGCCCTGGAGGCGGGCATGGCGGTCGCGGTGGCCCGCGTTGACTCGATTCCGCTCGGTGTCGATACTTCCGCCGATCTCGAACGCGCCCGCGCCCTCTTGGCCTGAGGCCTTCCTGATCACAGCTCCAGCAGAGGCAACACCCGTGACCGCAGCCGACAACATCATTGCCTTTCAGGGCAGGCCCGGCGCCTATTCCCATCTGGCCTGCCGCGAAGTTCACCCCGAGATGGAGGTGCTGCCCTGCACCTCGTTCGACGATGTGTTCGCCGCGGTGGAAAACGGCGATGCGCGTCTTGCGATGCTGCCGATAGAGAATTCGCTGGCCGGCCGCGTCGCCGATGTGCATCACCTGATGCCCCATTCCTCGCTCCACATCGTGGGTGAGCACTTCCAGCGCGTGAACCACCACCTGCTGGGTGTGCCCGGCGCCACCCTGGACGGACTCAAGATCGTGCATTCGCACGTTCAGGCATTGGGCCAGTGCCGCACCGCACTCCACGATCTGGGCGTCCTGCCCGTCAGCCACACCGATACGGCCGGTGCGGCGCAGGAGATCGCCGAACTGGGCGATCCCGCACACGGCGCGGTCGCCTCCGCTCTGGCCGGCGACATCTATGGCCTGGATGTGCTCTCGGCGGGACTGGAAGACGCCGAACACAACCATACGCGGTTCCTCATCCTGTCGCACGACGCTGCCGTGCCGGAGGCAGGTTCGGGCCTGCTGATCACCAGCATGCTCTTCCGCGTGCGCAGCGTTCCCGCCGCGCTCTACAAGGCGCTGGGCGGTTTCGCGACCAACGGCGTCAACCTCACCAAGCTGGAAAGCTACATGCTGGGCGGTTCGTTCAGCGCGGCGCAGTTCTATGCCGATGCCGACGGCCACCCCGACGAGCGCTCCATGCAACTCGCCCTGGAGGAACTGAGATTCTTCGCCCGGGAGGTGAGGATTTTGGGTACTTATCCCGCCCATCCCTACCGGGAGGAAGCCCAGCGCCTGGCCGCCGTTGCCGAGGAGGACTGATGCCCCAACAGATCGTCAAGCAGCGTGTTGGGAATCCGCATGAATCCGGTGCGGCTGCCATGTACTCAGACGCTCCCGCGCGTCATGCAGGTCGACAGCATTTTGCAGATTGATCCAGAACTCAGGACTGGTCTCCAAGACCGTGGCAAAACCAAGAGCGGTTTCCGGACTGACTGGCGCACGGTCATGGATGATATTGCTGGCGTGTTTGCGCGATAGGCCACATACCTCGGCAAACGTGCCAATTGCGACCTCGCGTGGTTTAAGAAAATAATTTGGCAGTACACGGCCCGGCATGGTCGGCTGTCTCTTTCTTTCTGTACATTTCTATTTCTTGTCAGTGGCAATCTTCAAAATTAACGCCAACAAATGCGTTATCTTCGACTTGGAAGATGATGCAGTAGTTTCCGTTCACGTGAAGCGAGTAGGTTCCTTTTCGATTACCTTTCAGTTTATGAAAATTCGCAACGCCTTCGAGGTCCGCTATGCCGTTGTCAATGATGGACGCAAAAGCGGCTAAAAGTTGTCCTTGCGTGCGCGCGTTTCGGCGAAAACGTCGACGGGGTCGGCGCCCAGCATGCCGATGGTCTTCTGCAGCAGCGGACTGTCGGGGCGCAGGAACGGGTTGGTCGCGCGCTCCTCGTCCAAGGTCGAGGGGACCGTGGGTTCGTCGCGTTCGCGCTTGGCGTCCACCTCGGCCATGCGCTTGGCCAAGTCATCGTTGTCGGGTTCCACAGAGAGGGCGAAGCGGCCGTTGGCCTGGGTGTATTCGTGGGCGCAGAAGATGCGCGTCTCGCCCGGCAGGTCCTTCAGCTTCGACAGGGAATGCCACATCTGTGCCGGCGTGCCTTCGAACAGGCGCCCGCAACCCATGGCGAACATGGTGTCGCCGCAGAACAGGGCATCGGAGTCCTCGAACCAGAAGGCGATGTGCCCGCGCGTGTGACCAGGCACGAAAAACACCTTCGCCTCGGCCTCGCCCAGAGTGTAGGTGTCGCCTTCGTCCACCTCGACATCGATGCCGGAAATACGGTCACGATCCGCCTTGGGTCCGACGATGGTGCAACCGGTGGCTTTCTTGATTTCCAGGTTGCCGCCGGTGTGATCGCCGTGATGATGGGTGTTCAGGATATGCGTGATCGTCCAGCCCTTGGCCTTGGCAGCGTCCAATACCGGCCCCGCCACGGCGGGATCGATCACCGCGGTGTCGCCGGTCGCGGAACAGCGGGCGAGATAGACGTAGTTGTCGCTCAAAACGGGAATCTGATGGATTTCCAGGCGGCTCATGATGCTTGCCTCCATTCTAGTGAGTTCGGTTGGCCGAAACCTACCCTGTGTCGATCCATGCGTCGATCAGTCGCCGTGCGATCGAGTCATGACTCGGCAGTTCGATGTCGAGTTCGGGTGCGCGCAACTGCTCGCGCGTGAACCAGGACGCTTCGGCGAGTTCGTCGTTGTCGAGCACCGGCGTGTCGTCGTCGGCCAGCTTGCCCGCGATCCAGTCCGCATCGCGGCGTTTTTCGCCGGCACGCTCGAACGCACGGCTGCTGTAGTGCTCAAGATCGGTCATGGAATCACGTTGGCACGGCGCGGCAATCGGGGGAAACGCCGCCATTTCTCCCTGTGGGACTTGCACAGGCCGCCGGGCGGTCGATATGGTCAACGATGGAAGGCCGGCGCGGACGGGCTGCCTCGTGAACCCGGTCAGGTCCGGAAGGAAGCAGCCGCAGCGGGAACGGCCCGGGTCGATGCCGGTCTTCCATGCTTCAGGCCGGACCCAGCCGGCCCTTTCCGGTCTCGGGAAGACCAGAAGCGCACGCAAAGCTCCGGAGCGATGGCAGACCAGGACCAAGCCCCACCCGACTATCGCGTTCTCGCGCGCAAATACCGTCCTGACACGCTGGATGGCCTGCGCGGCCAGGACGCGCTGGTGCGTACCCTGCGCAACGCGGTGGCCAGCGGACGGATCGCCCAAGCGTTCTTGCTGACTGGCGTGCGCGGCGTGGGCAAAACGACCACCGCACGCATTTTGGCGCGCATTCTGAACTGCGTCGGACCGGACGGAAACGGCGGTGTCACGGCCGAACCCTGCGGCGTCTGCGACCAGTGCGTCGCGATCTCCGAAGACCGCCATGTCGATGTCCTGGAGATCGATGCGGCGAGCCACACCGGCATCGACAACATGCGCGATCTCCTGGAAGCCTCGCGCTACCGCCCGGTCATGGGGCGCTACAAGATCTATGTCATGGACGAGGTCCACATGTTGTCGAACGCGGCGTTCAATGCGCTGCTGAAGACGCTGGAGGAGCCGCCCGAACACCTGAAGTTCGTCTTCGCCACGACCGAGTTGCGCAAGATTCCAGCGACCATCTTGTCACGCTGCCAGCGCTTCGATTTGCGCCGCATCGATGCAGCGGAACTCGCGGTCTATTTCGCCGAACTGGTGGAAAAGGAAAACGCCGAGGCTTCGCCCGAAGCGCTGGCGCTCATCGCGCGCGCTGCCGACGGTTCGGCGCGCGACGGCCTTTCCATTCTCGATCAGGCCATCGCACAAGGTCAGGGCAAGGTCGCGGAAAAAGACGTGCGCGACATGCTGGGCCTGGCCGACAGGGGGCTGGTCTTTGATCTCTATGAAGCGGTGCTGGGCGGCGAGGTTGCCAAAGCGCTCGCCAATCTGGACGGCCAATACGCCGCGGGCGTCGATCCCGTGGTGGTGCTAGAAGACCTCCTGGAACTTACCCACTGGCTGACGCGCTACAAGGCGGCACCCGAAGCGGCGAGCCATGCCGCGCCGGAGTTCGAGCGCGAGCGCGGCGCGGCCATGGCCGAGAAACTCACCGTACCGCACCTTACGCGCGCATGGCAGATCCTGCTCAAGGGGATCGGCGAAGCGCGCATGGCGCTCAACAGCCTGCAGGCCGTCGAGATGACGCTGGTGCGTCTCGCCCATGCCGCGGACCTGCCCACACCCGAGGAAGCGCTCAAGACCGTCCTGTCGCCCCGGAGCACGCCCGCGTCGTCGTCGGGTGAAGCGGCTGGGGGGAAGTCCGGCGCCCCCTCGGCTATCCAGGCCCCGTTGGCGGCGCCGGAGCCTGAACCCGAACGGCAACCCGATCCGATTGTCGCCACGCCCGTTCCTGCATCTTCTCCAGCCCCGGCGCCGGAGGCGTCCCGAGCGCGCGAACTCGCGATGCCGCAGACCTTCGAGGCTCTGCTGGAGCTTGTGGGCGAGAAGGGCGAAGCGCATATGCTGGCCCTGCTGCGCGGCAACGTGCACCTGGTCTCGTTCAAGCCCGGCCACATCGAGTTCCGGCCCGACGAACATGCGCCGCCGGAACTCTCGCGCGATCTGGCGCGCAATCTGGAACAGTGGACCGGCGAGCGCTGGATGGTCGCGGTTTCCTCCCAGCAGGGCGACCCTACCCTGGCTGAACAGGAAGAGGTCGCCCGGGTGGCGCGGCTGCAGGAGGCCGCGCGGGATCCCGGCGTCGCGCGAATCCTCGAAGCCTTTCCCGGTTCGGAAGTCGTGGAAGTCCACGACGCCGAACAGTCACTGATGGAGAACAAAGGTCGATGAACCTTGCCAAGATGATGAAGCAGGCCCAGGAGTTGCAGGGCAAGATGGCGACGATGCAGGAAGAGCTTGCCAAGTCGGAGATCGAGGGAAGCTCGGGCGGCGGCATGGTGAAGGTCGTCATGACCGGCAAGCACGAGCTCAAGCGCCTGACCATCGACCCCTCGCTGGTCACGCCCGACGACACCGAAGTGCTGGAAGACCTGATCGTCGCGGCGGTCAACGACGTCCGTGTGCGTGTTGAGGAGCACGTGAAGGAAGAGATGTCCAAGGTCACGGGCGGTCTCAATCTGCCCACCGGCATGAATTTGCCGTTCTGAGTCCGGCGCGTCATGTTCATGCCACGCCTTGTCCATAGCCCTCAGTCGCCGGGCGCTCGATTCCCTCGCTTGGCTTTCGTGCCAGAGGGTGCAGCGCACGGTCGCACGCTGCTCAAGGGCTCCATGAACCGGTTCATGGAGCCCTTGTGGTAATCATGGGCGGTCCTCAGATTGATCGTCTGGCGGCTTTGCTGGCGGGTCTGCCGGGTCTGGGCCCGCGTTCGGCGCGCCGTGCCGTGCTGCATCTTCTCAAGCATCGGGACACGCTCCTGCGCCCCCTTGCCGCGTACCTGGAGCAGACGGCCGATGCAGTCAGTCCGTGCAGGACCTGCGGTAACCTCGATACGGTCGAGCCCTGCAGCGTGTGCGCGGATCCGCGTCGCGACCGCGGCACCATCTGCGTGGTCGAGGAGGTTGGCGATCTCTGGGCGCTGGAGCGGGCAGGGGTCTTCGGTGGGCTCTATCATGTGCTGGGCGGCACCCTTTCCGCGCTCGATGGCGTGGGCCCCGAAGACCTGCGCATCGCCGATCTGGTGCATCGCGCCTCGGCGGGCGACGTCGAGGAGATCATCCTGGCGACCAACGCCACGGTCGACGGACAGACCACAGCCCATTACGTTACCGACCGTCTGGAGGAGACCGGCGTGAAGATCTCGCGCCTGGCGCTGGGCGTGCCGGTCGGCGGGGAACTCGACTATCTCGACGAGGGCACTCTAGGTGCGGCGCTGAAATCCCGCCGGGGTGTCTTCTGACGCAACGCGAAACAAACGCCGGGTCTGCTTTTCGCCAAAGTCTTTGTGAATCGTGACTATGCGTGATGAGGCGTGATGAGGCGTGATGGATCGGGGGCTCAGGGGTGTTTCCTGAGGGCGCGAGCACCGGATGCCTGACCGACCGACGCCTGTCGGGTGCGCAACGAGACGCTCGAGACGACGGTCAGCGAGGCGATGCAGGCCTGCTGCAAGGCGCCGCGCTCTGCCGATCAGGCCGAAGGCGGCTTTTCGGACTTCTGCACCACCAGCGCGGTGCCCACGACCTCGGTCACGGTGACCCGGGTGCTTGCGGGCATGTCGGGGCCAGTGATCTTCCAGGTCGTGTCGGCGACGATCAGCTTGCCCACGCCGTTGACGATGGGCTGGTTGAGCGTGAAACGCCGCCCGATGTAATGATGGCCGCGCTTGTTGAGCATGGGGTGTTCGCTCTCGGTCTGCCTGGGCTTGAAGCGCCGCCACAGAAACACCGAAACGACCGACAGCGCGGCGAAGACAAAAAGCTGCACTTCCCAGGTCGCACCCGGAATGAGCGCAACGAGGCCGACCACCGCCGCGGCGGCACCCAGCCACAGGAAGAAGAACGCGCCCGAGACCGTCAGTTCCAGAATGATCAGGACGACCGCAATGGCCCACCAGTGCCAGTAGAGCAGGGAATCAAACATGATCGCGGGCCTTCATCACGAAGGGTCCCAGGGGCTGGAGGGCGAGGCATGCGGGACGTGCGCCGCCGGCGAGGAGGTTTCGGGCACCGAGGGCGCACTGCGCGTGCGCGGTGCGCTCGACCGCGCGGTGCGGGCCGACGACTGTGATGTGCTTGAAGAAGACGCCTGGGCTCCACCGCCGCCGCCGAAGGCTTCGCGCACGATCTCCGTCACGCTGCCAAGCGCGCCGATCATGCCCGAGGACTCGAGCGGCACGAACAGGATCTTCTGGTTGGGCGCATCGGCGAGTTCCTTGAGGGCATCGACGTATTTCTGCGCGACGAAGTAGTTGATCGCCTGCATGTCGCCCCGTTCGATGGCGCCCGAAACGTCGCGTGTCGCCTTGGCTTCGGCCTGTGCCGCGCGTTCGCGGGCTTCCGCCTCGCGATAGGCGGCCTCGCGCCGGCCCTCGGCTTCCAGAATGGCCGATTGCTTGTGCCCCTCGGCATGGAGAATGGCCGACTGCTTGTCGCCCTCGGCATCCAGGATCGTGGCGCGCTTGTCGCGCTCGGCCTTCATCTGGCGCGCCATGGCGTCGACCAGATCGCGCGGCGGCTCGATGTCCTTGATCTCCACGCGCGTCACCTTCACGCCCCAGGCCGAGGTGGCTTCATCGACCACGGCCAGGATCGCCCCGCTGATGCGGTCGCGCTGGGAGAGCAGTTCGTCGAGATCCATCGAACCCATGACCGTGCGGATGTTGGTCATGGTGAGGTTGATGATGGCGCGGTGCAGGTCGTTCACCTCATAGGCCGTGCTGGCCGGTTCCATGACCTGGAAGAACAGCACGCCGTCGACCGCGACCATGGCGTTGTCCTTGGTGATGACGTCCTGTTCGGGCACCTCCAGCACGTTTTCCATGACGTTGATGCGCGCGCCGATGCGGTCGATGAACGGCGTGATCATGTGCAGACCGGGCGGCAGAACTCTGGTGAAACGCCCGAAGCGTTCGACCGTATAGGCGTTGCCCTGGGGCACCGTCTTCACGGCCTTGAAGATCAGAATGACGGCGAAGATCGCCAGGACGATGATGACGATAGGCATGCCTTTAAACCTCCCCGCCGCGAAGTGTGCGTGCGCCGTCCGCCAGATCGGCGACACCGCCTACCGTGCCCACGATGCTGGTGGCTTCCAGCGGCAGGAACAGCACCTTCTCACCGGGCGAGCGGGCATAGGCGCCCAGCGCGTCGATGTAGCGCTGGGCGACGAAATAGTTGATCGCCTGCAGGTTGCCCTCGGCGATGGCCTGGCTCACCTCGTTGGTCGCGAACGCTTCGGCCTCGGCCAGACGCTCGCGGGCCTCGGCGTCGCGGAAGGCCGATTCGCGCTCGCCCTCGGCTTTCAGGATCGCGCTCTGCTTCTCGCCTTCCGAGCGCAGAATGTCGGCCTGACGCACGCCCTCGGCGTCCAGGATGTTGGCGCGCTTGTCGCGTTCGGCCTTCATCTGGCGCGCCATCGACGCCACCAGGTCCTCGGGCGGCTGGATTTTGAGGATTTCGATGCGTGTGACCTTCACGCCCCAGGTCGAGGTCGCTTCGTCCACCACGGTCAGCAGTTGCGTGTTGATGCGGTCGCGGTGCGAGAGCAGTTCGTCGAGATCCATCGAGCCCATCACGGTACGGATGTTGGTCATGGAAAGATTCAGGATCGCGCCTTCCAGGTCCGTCACCTCATAGGCCGCCTTGGCCGATTCCAGCACCTGGAAGAACAGCACGCCGTCGACCGACACCATGGCGTTGTCGCGCGTGATGATCTCCTGGAGCGGCACGTCGAGCACGTTTTCCATGACGTTGATCCTGCGCCCGATGCGGTCGATCAGCGGCACGATGACGTGCAGACCCGGCGACAGCGTCCGCGTGTAGCGGCCGAAACGCACCAGGGTGTATTCGTAGCCCTGACGCACGGTGACCACCGCCATCGCGACAAAGATGATCGCGAAGGCCGCCAGCATCAGCACAAAGACGGTCGCGCCTTCGATCTCCGGAGTATCCAACGTCTTTTCTCCCCAGTCCGGCGCCACCCCCGTCGCGCCACCCGGTGTTTCCAGTCGGAGGTGTTTCTAGTCGGATTGTTCCACAAGCCTGGGCTCCGGGACACCGTTATCGTCATCCTCGGTATCCTCGGTGTCCTCGCTCACATCGCCCTCGATGAAGCTGGTGGCGTCGAACTTGGTGACTTCGAAGGCCGTCAGGTTTTGGATCTGGCCCTTGTGTTTCTGCGGGCGCACGCCCAGGCCGACCAGCGCGCGCGAACGCGGCAGCAGGCGGCCGTTGACCGAGGAGGTGAACTTCTTGAAGTGGTTGGCGGCGCTTTCCAGACCGCTGCCCACCCTTTCGGCATGGTTCAGCGCGACCACCACGCTGTCGAGCAGCAGGCGTGTGGACTCCACGATCTTCTCCTGGTTGTCGGCCTGACGTCCCAGATCGATGTTGAAGCTGGCGACCGCGATCAGGTTGTGCAGGCCGGATGGGCCGACCGGCACGATGTGGTTGGCTTTCGCAAGCCGGGCGAACTCCGGATCGGCCTTGTTGAGCCGTTCGATGGCCGCTTCGCTGGGCAGATACATCGCTGTCATGATCCTGCGAAACTCGTCGCCGCGTCCGGCCGCGCGATAGGTCTCGCGGATCGCGCTGGCGTAATCCTTGTTCGAGAGATCGCGCAGATGCCGCGCCATGGTCTTGCCCAGGCCGGCATAGGCCTCCTCTTCCTCCTCCGTGCCTTCCATTTCGGCGACTTCCAGGAAGAACTTCGAGGCCTTGCTGTCGATCACCAGGGCGGCGTCGCCGGGCAGAAAGACCACGGCGTCGGGGCGCAGCTTGCCGCCGTCCTCGCCCAGGGTGGTGTGCTGCATGACGAAATCGCGCTCGGCCTGCAGGCCGAAGGATCTCAGCGTGTTCTCCAGCCCGATCTCCGCGAAGTGACCGGCACCGCCGGGGCTGGTCAGCGCCCGCATTACCGTTTCGACCGATCCGCGGTTCTTGTCGACGTCCTCGGAGAGCGTATGCACGTTCTTCACGATGTTCTCGAAGTTCTGCTGCAGGTCTTGCGTCACCTTGGTGACGCGTTCCTCGTTGGCCTTGGCCGCCTTCTCACTCTCGCGCCTGTGTTCGGCCATCAGCTGCTCGCTCAGTTCACGCGAGGAGGTGAGGGCCGCGGCCTTGGCCGCTTCGATGCTCTGGTTCTTTGCGGTTTCCCAGTCGGTGATGCGCTTTTCGATGTCGGCGAGTTGCTGGCGCGCGACAGCACCGGCCTGTTCGGCCTCGTGGCGCGCGGCCATGGCCTCCTTGCGTTCGGTGCGCAGGTTGGCGCCTTCCTGTTCCAGGGACTCAATGGCGCTCCGGGCGTTTTCCAGGCGTGTCTCGACCTGCACGCGCAATTGGACGGCCTCATCCAGCCGTTTCTGAAGCCCGTCCTGCTCACGTTCCAGGCGTTCGGCGCGCTCGCGGTGCTCGGCGGCTGCGCCGCCGCGCATCTTCCAGATGACCAGCAGGGCAAGGCCCGCGATGGCGGCCAGCATGATGATTTCGGTGGTTTCCAACACTTCGACTTCTCCCCTGCGGCCTTGAACCGGACCCGTCCGGCCCTTACTTAAGCCATCTGCCGCCAGTATAGTACGGCCGGCCGCGCCAACGAAGCAAAGTCATCCCGATGTCCGTCATGCCGATCATCCGGGCTCCCGACCCGCGTCTGAAAGCCGTTTCCGAGCCCGTGGAAACGTTCGATGACGCCGTGTTGAAGCTCATGGAGGACATGCTCGAGACGATGTACGACGAGCCGGGCATCGGGCTTTCGGCCATCCAGGTCGGCATTCCCAAACGCATCGTCGTCGTCGATGTCGCGCGCGAGGGCGGGGAGTCCCGGCCGATCCGTCTCGTGAATCCCGTGATCACCTCGGAATCGGACGATCTCGCCGTCTTCGACGAGGGCTGCCTCTCGCTGCCCGAGTTCTTTGCCGAGATCGAGCGCCCCGCCGGGGTCGAGGTCGCCTATACCGACGAAACCGGCGCGGAAACGACGCTGAAGGCCGACGGCGTGCTGGCGCGCTGCCTGCAGCACGAGATCGACCATCTCGATGGCATTCTCTTCGTCGATCACCTCTCGGCGGTGCGTCGGGGCATGATCCTGCGCAAGCTCGCCAAGCTGAAGAAATCGAAGCTGCGCGAGAGCGCGTGAGCGGGATGCGCCTCGTCTTCATGGGCGCGGCCGCCTTCGCGGTGCCCGCGCTCGACGCGCTGGCGTCCTGCGATCACATCATCGCCGCGGTCTACAGCCCGCCGCCCCGACCGGCAGGCAGGGGGCGCAAGGAGCGGCGCACGCCGGTTCACGAACGCGCCCTGGAACTCGGTCTGGAGGTCCGCACGCCGGTTTCCCTGCGCAATGCCGAAGAGCAGGCGGCGTTCCGCGCGCTCGATCCCGATGCCGCGGTGGTCGCGGCCTACGGCCTGCTGCTCCCCGCGGCGATCCTGGATGCGCCGCGCCTGGGCTGTATCAACGTCCATCCCGCGCTGCTGCCGCGCTGGCGCGGCGCCGCACCGGCCGCCCACGCCATTCTTGCGGGCGATGCGCAAACCGGCATGACGATCATGGAGATGGACGAGGGCCTCGATACCGGGCCCATCCTGGCCCAGCAGGCCGTGCCCATGCCGCCGCGCGCCACGACCGCAAGCCTGGAAGCCGAACTCGCCGTCCTGGGCGGCACGATGCTGCTGCAGGTCCTGGACCATCTCGCCGTCGGCACGGCCACGCGCCGGGTGCAGGACAACGACGCCGCGACCTATGCCGGCAAATTCACCAAGGACCACGGACGCATCGACTGGTCGCAGCCTGCCGATGCGCTCGACCGCCTCGTGCGCGCACTCTCGCCCTGGCCCGGCGCGTTCTTCGATCTGGGCGATACGACGGTCAAGGTTCTCCAGGCCGAGCCCGTCGCGGGCTCAGGCGCGCCGGGGACGCTGCTCGACCGCGACATGACGGTCGCCACGGGTTCGGGCGGCCTGCGCCTCCTCAAGGTTCGGCGTGCGGGCAGGCCCGCGACGGACGGGGCCTCGTTCCTGCGCGGGCAGCGACTCGACCCCGGCGCGGTGCTGGCCTGAGACGATGCCGCGCTACCGCCTCACCATTGAATACGACGGCACCGGTTGCGTTGGCTGGCAGCGCCAGGAGAACGGGCCTTCGATCCAGCAGGCGCTGGAAGAATCGATCCACGCCTTCTGCGGGGACACCGTTACGCTGGCCGCCGCCGGACGCACCGATTCCGGCGTGCACGCCCTGGGCCAGGTCGCGCATGTCGATCTCGCCCGCGACTGGCCCGCCGAAACGGTGCGCAACGCGGTCAACCGGCATCTGCGGCCCCGACCCGTCGCCGTCATCGAGGCATCACGGGTCGGCGATGACTTTCATGCCCGCTTCGATGCAGTCGAACGGCTCTACCGCTATCGCATCGTGACGCGCCGCGCGCCGCTTGCGCTCGAACGGGGCCGCGCCTGGCACGTTCCGCGCGATCTCGATGCCCGGGCCATGGACGCGGCGGCGCAATGCCTGACTGGCGACCATGACTTCTCGACCTTCCGCGATGCCCAGTGCCAGGCGAAGTCGCCGGTAAAGACGCTCGATCGACTCTCGGTCGCCCGGGAGGGGGACGCGGTTACGGTCACCGCGCGCGCGCGCTCGTTCCTGCACCGGCAGGTGCGCGGCATGGTGGGGTCGCTTTCCCATGTCGGCGAAGGCAAGTGGTCGGCGGACGACCTGCGCGCCGCACTCGATGCCCGCGACCGCGCCGCCTGCGGCGTCATCGCCCCGGCCTGCGGGCTGTATCTGGTGGGCGTGCGCTATCCCTGAAACGCATGGCAGCGCATCCTTGCGCCATATCGGGGTCAGTCGGTGTTCAAGCCCATCTTCCCCTGGCTTCAGTCCCACCGGGCATCATGCAGACGCCAGTAGACCGCCGTTCCGACGAGTGGAGAGTTTTCCGGGATCACGTCGAAGGGCGTGTCGCCATCAGTCGAAGGGCGTGTCGCCATCCTTATCCCGTGCGCCCGGATCGGCGCCGGCGTCGAGAAGCGCCTCGATGGCCTCTGCATGGCCATAACGGGCCGCCCGGTGCAGCGGGGTCTCGCCATCCTTATCCCGTGCGTCCGGATCGGCGCCGGCGTCGAGAAGCGCCCCGATGGCCTCTGCATCGCCCGAACCGGCTGCATCGTGCAGCGGGGTCTCGCCAAAATAATCCCGTTCGCCCGGATCGGCGCCGGCGTCGAGAAGCGCCCCGATGGCCTCTGCATCGCCCAAACCGGCCGCCCGGTGCAGCGGGGTGATGTCATATTTACTCCGTGCGCCCGGATCGGCGCCGACGGCGAGAAGCGCCCCGATGGCCTCTACACAGCCCGAGCCGGCCGCAAAGTGCAGCGGGGTGCGGTCATCATGATCCCGTGCGCCCGGGTCGGCGCCGGCGTCGAGAAGCGCCCCGATGGCCTCTGCATGGCCATCACGGGCCGCCACGTGCAGCGGGGTTCCACCATTATTACCCCGTACGCCTAGATCGGCATTACTCCGTTCGCCCGGATCGGCGCCGGCGTCGAGAAGCGCCCCGATGGCCTCTGCATCGCCCTTACGGGCCGCCCAGTGCAGCGGGGTCTCGCCATCATCATCCCGTGCGTCCGGATCGGCGCCGGCGTCGAGAAGCGCCCCGATGGCCTCTGCATCGCCCGAACCGGCCGCCCGGTGCAGCGGGGTGGAGCCATAATTATTCCGTTCGCCCGGATCGGCGCCGGCGTCGAGAAGCGCCCCGATGGCCTCTGCATCGCCCTTACGGACCGCCCGGTGCAGCGGGGTGTTGCCACGAGTATCCCGTGCGCCCGGATCGGCGCCGGCGTCGAGAAGCGCCCCGATGGCCTCTGCATCGCCCGAACCGGCCGCAAAGTGCAGCGGGGTGTGGTCAAAATACCCAGTCCGTGCGTCCGGATCGGCGCCGGCGTCGAGAAGCGCCCCGATGGCCTCTGCATCGCCCGAACCGGCCGCAAAGTGCAGCGGGGTCTCGCTATCCCTATCCCGTGCGCCCGGATCGGCGCCGGCGTCGAGAAGCGCCCCGATGGCCTCTGCATCGCCCGAACCGGCCGCAAAGTGCAGCGGGGTGTCGCCAGCATCATCCCGTGCGCCCGGATCGGCGCCGGCGTCGAGAAGCGCCCCGATGGCCTCTGCATCGCCCGAACCGGCCGCAAAGTGCAGCGGGGTGTTGTCATTATGACCCCGTGCGTCCGGATCGGCGCCGGCGTCGAGAAGCGCCCCGATGGCCTCTGCATCGCCCGAACCGGCCGCAAAGTGCAGCGGGGTGTCGCCAGCATCATCCCGTGCGCCCGGATCGGCGCCGGCGTCGAGAAGCGCCTCGATGGCTTCTGCATCGCCCAAACCGGCCGCCCGGTGCAGCGGGTTGTGGTCATTATGACCCCCGGCGCCGGCGTCGAGAAGCGCCCCGATGGCCTCTGCATGGCCCTTACGGACCGCCACGTGCAGCGGGGTGTCGCCATCATCATCCCGTGCGCCCGGGTCGGCGCCGGCGTCGAGAAGCGCCCCGATGGCCTCTGCATGGCCCTTCTCGGCCGCCCGGTGCAGCGGGGTGTCGCCATCATTATCCCGTGCGCCCGGGTCGGCGCCGGCGTCGAGAAGCGCCCCGATGGCCTCTGCATCGCCCGAACCGGCCGCCCAGTGCAGCGGGGTGTCGCCAAAAAACTCAGTCCGTGCGCCCGGATCGGCGCCGGCGTCGAGAAGCGCCCCGATGGCCTCTGCATCGCCCGAACCGACCGCCCGGTGCAGCGGGGTCCAGCCATCAATATCCTGTGCGCCCGGGTCGGCGCCGGCGGCCAGGCATTCGCGCACCCGTTCGCCATCCGCTTTCTCGAAGAAAGCCTCAGTATTCCAGGCATCACATCCCGACGCGGCGCCGGCGGCCTGCCCAAGCGATGCGACGCCGACGATCACGGCCCACCTGACGGCCCACCTGATCCATTGCATATGCCATGCCTCCGCAGCTTTCCTTCACCCGTCCGCCACAGGGTGGCATGTCCCGGAAAACCTGGCAATGGCATACAGCGGGCATCGAAAGCAGGTGCTGCCCCCGCTGCAAGGAGGCCGGGATCAAGGTGATCCACAAGTGCACATCCGTGCGTCACGCGCGCTGAAGGCGCAATCGATCGGCTGTGATGCGGTGTCCGCAGACGGCTTGAAGGCATGCTGTCGGGCTGACGATACCCGTCGCAACGTTCGGTGCCGGTGCGCTCGTGCCGGGAAGGCCATGGCCTGATCGAGGCAGGCCATGGCGAAACTTCCTTCCCGATCTTTACCTTGCGCCATATCGGGGTCAGTCGGTGTTCAAGCCCA
This sequence comes from Alphaproteobacteria bacterium, assembly GCA_965204785.1. Lineage (GTDB taxonomy): Bacteria > Pseudomonadota > Alphaproteobacteria > SP197 > SP197 > SP197. The sequence goes on from OZ242015.1 coordinate 3,538,056, forward strand.
TCTTCTCCCTGGCTTCAGTCCCACCGGGCATCATGCAGACGCCAGTAGACCGCTGTTCCGACGAGTGGAGAGTTTGCCGGGATCACGTCGAAGGGCGTGTCGCCATCATTATTCCGTGTGCCCGGATCGGCACCGCCAGCGAGAAGCGCCCCGATGGCCTCTGCATGGCCTTCATTGGCCGCCTGGTGCAGCGGGGTGCCGCCATCATTATCCCGCGCGCCCGGATCGGCTCCGCCGGCGAGAAGCGCCTCGATGGCCTCTACACGGTTCCAATCGGCCGCCCGGTGCAGCGGGGTCTCGCCATCATTATCCCGCGTGCCCGGATCGGCACCGCCAGCGAGAAGCGCCCCGACGGCCTCTGCATGGCCTTCATTGGCCGCCCAGTGCAGCGGGGTGTAGCCATTATTATCCCGTGTGCCCGGATCGGCACCGCCAGCGAGAAGCGCCTCGATGGCCTCTACACGGCCTTCATCGGCCGCCCAGTGCAGCGGGGTGTAGCCATCATTATTCCTCCGTGCGCCCGGATCGGCTCCGCCGGCGAGAAGCGCCTCGATGGCCTCTGCATGGCCCTGATGATGGGCCGCCTGGTGCAGCGGGGTGTGGCCATCATTATCCCGTGCGCCCGGGTCGGCGCCGGCGGCGACAAGCGCCTCGATGGCCTCTGCATGGCCCTGATGGGCCGCCCAGTGCAGCGGGGTGGAGCCACTCTCAGTCCGTGCGCCCGGATCGGCTCCGCCGGCGAGAAGCGCCCCGATGGCCTCTGCATCGCCCGAACCGGCCGTCCAGTGCAGCGGGGTCCAGTCATTATGACCCCGTGCGCCCGGATCGCCGCCGCCGGCGAGAAGCGCCTCGATGGCCTCTGCATCGCCCAAACCGGCCGCAAAGTGCAGCGGGGTGTCGCGATATTCATTCCGTGCGCCCGGATCGGCGTCGGCGGCGAGAAGCGCCTCGATGGCCTCTGCATCGCCCGAACCGACCGCCCGGTGCAGCGGGGTCCAGCCATCATTATCCCATGCGCCCGGATCGGCGCCGGCGGCGAGAAGCGCCTCGATGGCCTCTGCACGGCCCCAATGGACCGCCCGGTGCAGCGGGGTGTCGCCATCAATATCCCGTGCGCCCGGATCGGCTCCGCCGGCGAGAAGCGCCCCGATGGCCTCTGCATGGCCATGACGGGCCGCCCGGTGCAGCGGGGTGGAGCCATTATGCCTCCGTGCGTCCGGATCGGCGCCGGCGGCGAGAAGCGCCTCGATGGCCTCTGCATGGCCATTACGGGCCGCCTGGTGCAGCGGGGTGTCGCCATCATCTTCCCGTGCGCCCGGATCGGCGCCGGCGTCGAGAAGCGCCCCGATGGCCTCTGCATGGCCATGACGGGCCGCCAGGTGCAGCGGGGTGCTGTCATTATAACCCCCCCGTTCGCCCGGATCGGCGCCGGCGGCGACAAGCGCCTCGATGGCCTCTGCATGGCCCGAACCGGCCGCCCAGTGCAGCGGGGTGTGGTCGAATATATTCCGTGCGCCCGGGTCGGCGCCGGCGGCGAGAAGCGCCCCGATGGCCTCTGCATGGCCCCAAGCGGCCGCCTTGTGCAGCGGGGTGTTGTCATTATAACCCCGTGCGCCCGGATCGGCTCCGCTGGCGAGAAGCGCCCCGATGGCCTCTGCATGGCCCCAATAGGCCGCCTCGTGCAGCGGGGTGTTGTCATAACCATCCCGTGCGTCCGGATCGGCGCCGGCGTCGAGAAGCGCCTCGATGGCCTCTGCATGGCCATAAGCGGCCGCCCAGTGCAGCGGGGTGCCGCCATCATTATCCCGCGCGCCCGGATCGGCGCCGGCGGCCAGGCATTCGCGCACCAGTGCGCCATCCGCTTTCTCGAAGAAACCCCAAGTGTTCCAGGCATCACATCCCGACGCGGCGCCGGCGGCCTGCCCAAGCGATGCGACGCCGACAATCACGGCCCACCTGACGGCCCACCTGATCCATTGCATATGCCATGCCTCCGCAGCTTTCCTTCACCCGTCCGCCACAGGGTGGCATGTCCCGGATAACCTGGCAATGGCATACAGCGGGCATCGAAAGCAGGTGCTGCCCCCGCTGCAAGGAGGCCGGGATCAAGGTGATCCACAAGTGCACATCCGTGCGTCACGCGCTGAAGGCGCAATCGATCGGCTGTGATGCGGTGTCCGCAGACGGCTTGAAGGCATGCTGTCGGGCTGACGATACCCGTCGCAACGTTCGGTGCCGGTGCGCTCGTGCCGGGAAGGCCATGGCCTGATCGAGGCAGGCCATGGCGAAACGTCCTTCCCGATCTTTCCTTGCGCCATATCGGGGTCAGTCGGTGTTCAAGCCCATCTTCCCCTGGCTTCAGTTCCACCAGGCATCATACAGGCGACCAGGCATCATGCAGGCGCCAGTAGACCGCCGTTCCGACGAGTGGAGAGTTTGCCGGGATCACGTCGAAGGGCGTGTCGCCATCAGTCGAAGGGCGTGTCGCCATCATTATTCCGTGCGCCCGGATCGGCGCCGGCGACGAGAAGCGCCCCGATGGCCTCTGCATGGCCCTTCTCGGCCGCCCGGTGCAGCGGGGTGTCGCCATCATCATCCCGTGCGTCCGGATCGGCGCCGGCGTCGAGAAGCGCCCCGATGGCCTCTGCATGGCCCCGACGGGCCGCCCAGTGCAGCGGGGTGGAGCCATAATTATTCCGTGCGCCCGGATCGGCGCCGGCGTCGAGAAGCGCCCCGATGGCCTCTGCATCGCCCTTACGGGCCGCATAGTGCAGCGGGGTGTCGCCATTATCAGCCCGTGCGCCGCCCGGATCGGCGCCGGCGTCGAGAAGCGCCCCGATGGCCTCTACATGGCCAAGAAAGGCCGCCCAGTGCAGCGGGGTGTCGCCATATTCATCCCGTGCATCCGGATCGGCGCCGGCGGCCAGGCATTCGCGCACCAGTTCGCCATCCGCTTTCTCGAAGAAACCCCAAGTGTTCCAGGCATCACATCCCGACGCGGCGCCGGCGGCCTGCCCAAGCGATGCGACGCCGACAATCACGGCCCACCTGACGGCCCACCTGATCCATTGCATATGCCATGCCTCCGCAGCTTTCCTTCACCCGTCCGCCACAGGGTGGCATGTCCCGGATAACCTGGCAATGGCATACAGCGGGCATCGAAAGCAGGTGCTGCCCCCGCTGCAAGGAGGCCGGGATCAAGGTGATCCACAAGTGCACATCCGTGCGTCACGCGCTGAAGGCGCAATCGATCGGCTGTGATGCGGTGTCCGCAGACGGCTTGAAGGCATGCTGTCGGGCTGACGATACCCGTCGCAACGTTCGGTGCCGGTGCGCTCGTGCCGGGAAGGCCATGGCCTGATCGAGGCAGGCCATGGCGAAACGTCCTTCCCGATCTTTCCTTGCGCCATATCGGGGTCAGTCGGTGTTCAAGCCCATCTTCCCCTGGCTTCAGTTCCACCAGGCATCATACAGGCGACCAGGCATCATGCAGGCGCCAGTAGACCGCCGTTCCGACGAGTGGAGAGTTTGCCGGGATCACGTCGAAGGGCGTGTGGCCATCATTACTCCGTGCGCCCGGATCGGCGCCGGCGTCGAGAAGCGCCCCGATGGCCTCTGCATGGCCCCCAACGGCCGCCAAGTGCAGCGGGGTGTAGCCATATACATCCTGTGCGCCCGGATCGGCGCCGCCGGCGAGGAGCGCCTCGATGGCCTCTGCATTGCCCCAATAGGCCGCCCAGTGCAGCGGGGTGAAGCCCTCATAATCCCGTGCGCCCGGATCGGCGCCGGCGGCGGCGAGAAGCACCTCAATGGCCTCTGCATAGCCCGAATCGGCCGCCTCGTGCAGCGGGGTCCAGTCAGCATAATCCCGTGCGCCCGGATCGGCGCCGCCGGCGAGAAGCGCCTCAATGGCCTCTGCATGGCCATAACGGGCCGCCACGTGCAGCGGGGTGTCGCCATCATATTCATCCCGTGCGCCCGGATCGGCGCCGGCGTCGAGAAGCGCCTCGATGACCTCTACATTGCCCGAACGGGCCGCCCGGTGCAGCGGGGTGGAGTCGAATCTATCCCGTGCGCCCGGGTCGGCGCCGGCGGCCAGGCATTCGCGCACCAGTTCGCCATCCGCTTTCTCGAAGAAACCCCAAGTGTTCCAGGCATCACATCCCGACGCGGCGCCGGCGGCCTGCCCAAGCGATGCGACGCCGACAATCACGGCCCACCTGACGGCCCACCTGATCCATTGCATATGCCATGCCTCCGCAGCTTTCCTTCACCCGTCCGCCACAGGGTGGCATGTCCCGGAAAACCTGGCAATGGCATACAGCGGGCATCGAAAGCAGGTGCTGCCCCCGCTGCAAGGAGGCCGGGATCAAGGTGATCCACAAGTGCACATCCGTGCGTCACGCGCTGAAGGCGCAATCGATCGGCTGTGATGCGGTGTCCGCAGACGGCTTGAAGGCATGCTGTCGGGCTGACGATACCCGTCGCAACGTTCGGTGCCGGTGCGCTCGTGCCGGGAAGGCCATGGCCTGATCGAGGCAGGCCATGGCGAAACGTCCTTCCCGATCTTTCCTTGCGCCATATCGGGGTCAGTCGGTGTTCAAGCCCATCTTCCCCTGGCTTCAGTTCTACCGGGCATCATGCAAACGCCGGTAGACCGCCGTTCCGACGAGTGGAGAGTTTGCCGGGATCACGTCGAAGGGCGTGTCGCCATCATTATCCCGTGCGCCCGGGTCGGCGCCGGCGGCGAGAAGCACCCCGATGGCCTCTGCATGGCCTTCATTGGCCGCCCAGTGCAGCGGGGTGTAGCCATATACATCCTGTGCGCCCGGATCGGCGCCGCCGGCGAGAAGCGCCCCGATGGTCTCTGCATGGCCCCAATAGGCCGCCCAGTGCAGCGGGGTGTCGCTATCATTATTCCGTGCGCCCGGATCGGCGCCGGCGTCGAGAAGCGCCCCGATGGCCTCTGCATCGCCCCAAGCGGCCGCCTCGTGCAGCGGGGTGTTGCCATCCTTAGTCCGTGCGCCCGGATCGGCGCCGGCGTCGAGAAGCGCCCCGATGGCCTCTGCATCGCCAAAACCGGCCGCAGCGTGCAGCGGGGTGTTGCCATAATGACTCCGTGCGCCCGGATCGGCGCCGGCGTCGAGAAGCGCCCCGATGGCCTCTGCATCGCCCAAACCGGCCGCCCGGTGCAGCGGGGTCTCGCCAGCATCATCCCGTGCGCCCGGGTCGGCGCCGGCGTCGAGAAGCGCCCCGATGGCCTCTGCATGGCCCCAATAGGCCGCCCAGTGCAGCGGGGTGCCGCCATATACATCCTGTGCGCCCGGGTCGGCGCCGGCGGCCAGGCATTCGCGCACCAGTTCGCCATCCGCTTTCTCGAAGAAAGCCTCAGTATTCCAGGCATCACATCCCGGATCGTCGAGGGCGTCGAGAAGCGCCCCGATGGCCTCTGCATCATGGTCCGCCAAGTGCAGCGGGGTTATGCCATCATCATCCCGTGCGCCCGGATCGGCGCCGGCGGCCAGGCATTCGCGCACCCGTTCGCCATCCGCTTTCTCGAAGAAACCCCGAGTATTCCAGGCATCACATCCCGATGCGGCGCCGGCGGCCTGCCCAAGCGATGCGACGCCGACGATCACGGCCCACCTGATCCATTTCATATGTCATGCCTCCGCAGCTTTCCTTCACCCGTCCGCCACAGGGTGGCATGTCCCGGAAAACCTGGCAATGGCATACAGCGGGCATCGAAAGCAGATGCTGACCCCGCTGAAGGAGGCCGGGATCATCCGCACCTGAATCCGGTCCGGGGCGTCCGTGATGCAAGCCGCCTGCATGACCCCTGCAACGGCCCTCCCGGGTGCTCGATCCCCAGCCCGAATCGACCCCGAAATCAACAATGTGTTGAAATAATCGACATTGCCGTCACGCATCTTTCGCATCAATAACCCGCGCGTTTTTCGCGTGCCTCTAGTCAGGGGGCATCGAAAGCAGGTCCTGCCCCCGCTGAAAAGCGATACGGAAACCCTTCCGGCGGCGGATGTTCCCGCGGTCGTGCCGGAAAGGCCATGGCCTGATCGAGGCAGGCCATGGCGAAACTTCCTTCCCGATCTTTACCTTGCGCCATATCGGGGTCAGTCGGTGTTCAAGCCCATCTTCCCCTGGCTTCAGTTCTACCGGGCATCATGCAAACGCCGGTAGACCGCCGTTCCGACGAGTGGAGAGTTTGCCGGGATCACGTCGAAGGGCGTGTCGCCATCATTATCCCGTGCGCCCGGATCGGCGCCGCCGGCGAGAAGCGCCCCGATGGCCTCTGCATGGCCCCGACGGGCCGCCCAGTGCAGCGGGGTCTCGCCATCATCATCCCGTGCGCCCGGGTCGGCGCCGGCGTCGAGAAGCGCCCCGATGGCCTCTGCATCGCCCGAATAGGCCGCCTCGTGCAGCGGGGTCTCGCCAACATAATAATCCCGTGCGTCCGGATCGGCGCCGGCGGCGAGAAGCGCCCCGATGGCCTCTGCATGGCCCGAATAGGCCGCCCGGTGCAGCGGGGTCTCGCCAGCATCATCCCGTGCGTCCGGGTCGGCGCCGGCGTCGAGAAGCGCCCCGATGGCCTCTGCATGGCCAAGAAAGGCCGCCCAGTGCAGCGGGGTGTGGTCATTATGACCCCGTGCGCCGCCCGGATCGGCGCCGGCGTCGAGAAGCGCCCCGATGGCCTCTACATGGCCCCAACGGGCCGCATCGTGCAGCGGGGTCCAGCCATCATTATTCCGTGCGCCCGGATCGGCGCCGGCGGCCAGGCATTCGCGCACCAGTTCGCCATCCGCTTTCTCGAAGAAACCCCAAGTGTTCCAGGCATCACATCCCGACGCGGCGCCGGCGGCCTGCCCAAGCGATGCGACGCCGACAATCACGGCCCACCTGATCCATTTCATATGTCATGCCTCCGCAGCTTTCCTTCATCCGTCTGCCGCAGGGTAGCATGTCCCGGATAACCTGGGAACAGCATATCAGGGGGCATCGGAAGCGTGAAACGATTTCGATAATGGAGGTTTGCATGGACGAAAACCGCTTCGTGATTTCCGACGGACTCCGGCAGAAGACTGCGCCGCTTCCGCCTGGCAAACCGGCAGACCACAGGACGAAAAATGAAGATGGGCATGTGCAGCGCGCCCATCGTGCTGGCGTCGATCAGTCCTGTATGTTCGATGGCCGGGAGCACCGGCAGCGGCTGTGCGGTCGGGGCCCGCCCGCCCGGTTACAGGCGACGATGCAGCCGACGATGCAGCCGACCCGGCCCGCGGAGAGCCCGAACAGACGCACCGGAAAGACCGCAGGAACCGGGAACATGACCCCGCCCGGGGCACAGGCCGGCGTCGCCATCACGGGATCGGACGCCACGCGCCGCAGAGTGGGGAGGATATTTCCGAAAAGCCGGGGATCACGCGCGGAAATACCCTTCCAGCACCGCCTGGTAGACGTCGGTCAGGCGGTGGAGTTCGACAACGGCGATGCGTTCGTCGACCTCGTGCATGGTCCGGCCGATCAGGCCGAATTCCGCGACGGGGCAGAAATCCTTGATGAACCGCGCGTCCGATGTGCCGCCCGTCGTGCTGTATTCGGGCCGGCGGCCCAGGACCCTTTCGGCGGCATCGGCGATGACCACGGCGAATTCGTCGGGTTCGCGCAGGAAGGATTCGCCCGAGACCGAGACCTGCAGTTCGACGTTGCCGCCCGCCTCGTCGCAGATCGCCCGGAGGCGGCGCGTCAGGGATTCGCCGCTGTGATGGTCGTTGAAGCGGACGTTGAACCCCGCACTGGCCCTGGCGGGGGTCACGTTGGTCGTGGGGTTGCCGACATCGACAGTGGTCAGCGCCAGGGTCGAGGGCTGGAAGCGTTCGCTCCCCGCATCCAGCGGCTCGCCGACCAGCCGGTGCAGCAGGGCGACCAGCCGGTCGATCGGATTGTCGGCGAGATGGGGATAGGCGGTGTGGCCCTGGGTGCCGTGCACGATGACGCGCGCGTTGAGCGAGCCGCGCCGGCCGACCTTGATCATCTCGCCCAGCGCGGTGGGATTGCTGGGCTCGCCCACCAGGCAGGCGTCGAGTGTTTCGCCCCGTTCGGAAAGCCATTGCAGGACCTTCTTCGTGCCGTTGACCGCAGGGCCTTCCTCGTCGCCGGTGATCAGCAGGCTGATGCTGTTCCCGCCGTCGTCATGGCTGTTCAGGTAGCGCTCCGTGGCGGCCACGAAACAGGCGATCGCGCCCTTCATGTCGCATGCGCCGCGCCCGATCAGCACGCCCTCGCGCTCGACCGCCCCGAACGGATCGACCGACCAGTCCGCGGTATCGCCCGGCGGCACGACATCGGTATGCCCGGCGAAGCAGAAGTTGCGCCCCTTCGCGCCGCGCCGCGCATAGAGGTTGTCGACCCCGTCCGTGCCGTCCTCGCCGAAGGGCAGCCGGTGGCAGGTGAAGCCGAGCCCCTCCAGCGCCTCCTGCAGCACGTCCAGTGCGCCCGCATCGACCGGCGTCACACTGGGCCGGCGCATCATCGCCGCCGCCAGCGCAACGGGATCGACAGCGCCGCTCATGCCGGCACTCCAGTCCCTGCGTCATCCCGGCCAGGCGGGCAAAGCGGGCGCGAGCCGGGATCCCGGGAGGATGGAGCGCCCCTGTCGAGGCCCCGAACCGGCGCGCCTCCGGCGCCTGTCCGGGGTGACGGGGATGAAGACTGCGACATCAGTCGCGCAGCAGGTCGTTGATCGAGGTCTTGGCGCGGGTCTTTTCGTCGACGCGTTTGATGATGACCGCGCAATAGAGCGACGGGCCGCCCGGATCCCTGGCGGGCAGGCTGCCCGGCACGACGACCGAATAGGCGGGCACGCGGCCCATGTGGATTTCGCCGCCCGCGCGGTCGACGATCTTGGTCGAGGCGCCGATGAACACGCCCATGGAAAGCACGGAGCCCTGCTCCACGATGACGCCCTCGACGACCTCGCTGCGCGCGCCCACGAAGCAGTTGTCCTCGATGATCACGGGTGCGGCCTGCAGGGGCTCCAGCACGCCGCCCAGGCCCGCACCGCCGGAGATGTGGCAGTTCCTGCCGACCTGCGCGCAGCTTCCCACCGTCGCCCAGGTATCGACCATGGTGCCGCTGTCCACGAAGGCGCCGATGTTGACAAAGCAGGGCATCAGCACGACGCCCGAAGCGACATGGGCGGCATGGCGCACGATGGCGTGCGGTACGGCGCGCAAGCCGGCGTCCGCGAAGCGGGCCTCGTCCCAGCCCTCGAACTTGTTGTCGACCTTGTCATACCAGCTCGCGTTGTGGCCGGGCGCGCCGGGAATGATTTTGGTCGGCGTCAGGCGGAACGACAGCAGCACCGCCTTTTTCAGCCACTCGTTCACCGTCCAGCCGTTTTCGCCCGGTTCGGCGACGCGGCGTTTGCCGCCGTCGAGCAGTTCGAGCGACTCCAGGATGGCGTCGCGCGTCGCTCCGGTGGTTTTCGGGCTCACACCGGCGCGATCTTCCCAGGCGGCGTCGATGGTGGCTTTGAGATCGTCCGACATGGCGTTCATTCCCCTCGTCCTGTGTGAGCACCCGCGCACCTTGAATAACCCGCGCGCGCGGGGAGTCAATGGAGTCAATCCTGCGCGTGCGGGGTTGACAATCGCATCGCCGCGGCGCGTCCACCGGCCCGCTAGCGATTTTCCAGATGCGGCAGGAGACCGGTGAGCCAGGGCGTCAGTTCGGCGGCGCGGTGGTCGATATGGCCATGGTCGATGCCCGAACGCGCATAGGGACTCTGGCCCTCGATCCACACGGTGGTCATGCCGCGTTGCTTGGCGGGGCGCAGGTTGCGCGCGATGTCCTCGAAGAACGCCGCGTTGGGGCCTTCGATGGCATGGCGCTCCAGCAGCACGTCATAGACCGACGGCTCGGGCTTGGGGATGTAGCCGGAGGCGACGATGTCGAAGATGGCGTCGAAATGATGCGCCACGCCCAGGCGCTCCATGGCCCGTTCGGCATGCGGCACGTCGCCGTTGGTGAAGATCAGCTTGCGGCCGGGCAGGCGCGACAGCGCCGCATCCAGTTCGGGGTCGGCGGGGATCAGGCTGTAGTCGATGTCGTGCACGAAGGCGAGATAGTCCCGGGGCTCGCAGCCGTGGAGCGCGACCAGACCGTTGAGCGTCGTGCCGTGGTCCAGGAAATACCGCTTCTGCAGCGTCCTGGCGCGGTCGCGGTCGAGCTCCAGAAAGCGCTCGACATACCGGGTGATGCGCACCTCCACCTGGTCGAACAGGCTGTGGCGCGCCGAATAGAGCGTGTTGTCGAGGTCGAAGACCCAGGCGTCGACATGGGAGAGGCAGGGTGCGGCGGTCTCGCTCACGACGTGATCTTCGTGCTCGTGCCGTCGGCGGTGAAGAGCTCCAGCAGCAGCACATGCGGCACGCGCCCGTCGAGCACATGTGCTTCGTCGACGCCGTTCTCCAGCGCCTTCAGGCAGGTTTCCAGTTTCGGAATCATGCCGCCCGAGATCGCGCCGGTCTTGAAGAGTTCCCTGGCCTCGCTCTTCGACATCCTGGAGATCAGCGTGCCGTTCTCGTCGAGAATGCCGGCGATGTCGGTCAGTATGAGAAGCTTGGTCGCGCCCACGGCCTCGGCGATGGCGCCGGCCGCCGTATCGGCGTTGATGTTATAGGTATCGCCGTCCGCGCCCACGCCGATGGGCGCGATGACGGGAATGATTTCCGAGTTCTCGAAAATGCGGAAGATCCCGGCGTTCACCCTGTGCGGTTCGCCGACGAAGCCCAGGTCCAGGATCCTCTCGATGTTGGAATCGGGATCCCGCTGGGTGCGGCGCAGCTTGCGCGCCTCGATCAGGCGTCCGTCCTTGCCCGAAATACCGATGGCGCGCCCGCCTTCCTCGTTGATCGCGGTGACGATCTGTTTGTTGATCGAACCGGCCAGGACCATTTCGACGATGTCGACCGATTTCCGGTCGGTGACGCGCAGGCCGTCGATGAATTCCGACTGGATGTTCATCTTCTTCAGCATGGCGCCGATCTGCGGGCCGCCGCCGTGCACCACGATGGGGTTGATGCCGACCTGCTTGATCAGCGCGACATCGCGCGCGAAGTCATGCGCCAGCTTGTCGTCGCCCATGGCGTGCCCGCCATACTTGATGACGAAGGTGTGGCCGGAGAACAGGCGCAGATAGGGCAGGGCCTCGCCCAGGGTCTGGGCGGTCCTGATCCACTGTTTGGTGACGCCGAAGTTCCTGTCGGCGATATCGCGTTTTTTCATGGCGGGAACCTTATTTCAGAGCCTCGGGCGCCGCCAGTGCGGCAAGTTCGTCGCGCAGCGCATCCATGCCGGTCCCCATTCTGGAACTGGTCGCCACGATGCGCGGAAATGCCGCGGGACGTTCGCCAAGTTCCTTTCCCGTGCGTTCGATGACCTTGGACAGTTCGGTCTCTTTCACCTTGTCGCACTTGGTCAGGACCAGCTGATAGGTCATGCCGATGACATCGAGATGATCGCAGGCCTCGCGGTCGTTGTCCGTGGCGCCGCGCCGCGCGTCGAGCAGCAGGCAGACCCGGCGCAGCGTGGAACGCCCGGTGAGATAGGCATCCACGGCGCGGGTCCAGGTCGCGACCTCGACCCGGCCCGCCCGCGCGTAGCCGTAGCCCGGCAGGTCGATGAGATGGAGCCTGCCACCCAGATCGAAGACGTTGACCGAACGCGTGCGCCCCGGCGTCTTGGACGCATGCGCCAGGTCCCTGCGTCCGGCAAGCGCATTGACGAGCGAGGACTTGCCCGCGTTGGAACGCCCCGCGAAGGCGACCTCGGGCAGGGTCGGCGCGGGCAGGGCGTCGGGCGTGGGTGCGGCGGCGACAAACCGGCAGGCCTGCGCAAACAGCCGCCGCCCCGCTCCGGGAGCCACCTGACCGGTTGCCATCGCAGCCGGTCCCGCTAGTCCACGCCCATGCGTTTCATGATGACCCATTGCTGGGCGATCGAAAGCAGGTTGTTCCAGGTCCAGTAGATCACCAGGCCGGCGGGGAAGGTGGCGAAGATGAAGAGGAAGATCAGCGGCATGAACATGAAGATCCTCGCCTGCATCGGGTCGGGCGGCTGGGGGCTGATCTTCTGCTGCAGGAACATGGTGCACGCCATCAGGCAGGGCCACGCGCCGATCAGCAGGAAGACCGGCAGGATCGTCGCGGGCTCCCAGGGGATCAGGCCGAACAGGTTCCACACCACCGTGGGGTCGGGCGCGGAAAGGTCCTCGATCCAGCCGTAGAACGGCGCGTGACGCATCTCGATGGTGACGAAAAGCACCTTGTAGAGCGCGAAAAAGACCGGAATCTGCACGACGATCGGCAGGCAGCCCGCGGCGGGATTGACCTTTTCCTTGCGGTACATGGCCATCAGTTCCTGCTGCATCTTCTGCTTGTCGTCGGGATAGCGCTCGCGCAGCGCCTTCATCTCCGGGGCCAGCTTGCGCATCTTGCTCATCGCCCTGTAGGACTTGTTGGCGAGCGGGAAGAAAATGAGCTTGATGACGACCGTGAGCGCCAGGATGGCCAGGCCGAAGTTGCCGATCTGGCCCTTCAGCCACAGCAGGACATGGAAGATCGGCTTGGTCATGAAATAGAACCAGCCGAAGTCGACCGAGCGGTCGAAGAGCGGAATGTCGAGTTCCTCGGCGTAGGCGTCGAGCAGGGTGACGACCTTGGCGCCCGCGAACATGTGGCCCTGGGCACTGGCGCTCGCACCCGATTCGACGACCACCGCGCTCCTCAGATAGTCGGCCTGATAGGTGTCGAGCGTGCCGCCCTTCAGGTTATGCAGGAAACGGCCCTTGAACGGGTCGCTCTGGTCGGGAACCAGCGCGGTCAGCCAGTATTTGTCGGTGATGCCCAGCCAGCCGTTCGGGCTCTCGTAAGTGATCCGGTCGGGATCGTCGGGGTCGGAGAGATCGTCGTAATCGACCTCCTCCAGGGTCTCGTTCAGCACGCCGATCAGACCCTCGTGCAGGATGTAGAACCCCAGGGTCTCCGGCGTGTTGTGCCGGTTGATCAGGCCGTAGGGATAGAGTGTGACCGTCTCGCCGGTGCCGTTGGTGACCTTCTGCCCGACCGTGAACATGTAGTGCTCGTCGATTGCGATCGTGCGCTCGAAGGTGAGGCCCTGGCCGTTGTCCCAGGCCAGCACCACCGGCGTGTCGGGCGTCAGGGTCGTGCTCTGCGATTCCCAGACGCTCCGGGTGTCGGGCACGACGACCGAAGGGTCCTCGGCGATCCAGCCGAACTCGGCGAAATAGGGCGAGGGACCGCCGACCGGCGAGAGCAGCACCACCTCCGGGGAGGAAGGGTCGACCCGGGTGTGGTAGTCGACCAGGGTCAAGTCGTCCAGGCGCGCGCCGGTCAGCGCGACCGAACCGTGCAGGCTTGGCGTGTCGATCGCGATGCGCCCGGAAAGCGCCAGGGCCTCGCCGCGGGGCAGTTGCCGCGCGGTCGCGGCATCCTCGACATTCGCGCTGTCGACAGCGCCAAGCTCGGGCAGAATGGCGTCGGCATCCTCGACGCCGGCCAGCTCCTCCTGGCGCTGCAGCTCTTCCTGCTGCTGCTGGATGCGCGGCAATTCATAGAAGAACTGCCAGCCGACGAACATCGCAATGATGATCGCCATGGCGAGCCAGACGTTTTTTTGTTCCGGTTTCATGACTCGCTCCTCAACACCCGTCCCGGCGCGCCCTCGCGGGGTGTCGGGACGGGGTCATATCCATGGCCGCCCAGGGGATGGCAGCGTGAGATCCGGCGCAGGGCCAGCCATCCGCCGCGCCATGGCCCATGCAGGGCAACCGCATCTTCGGCATAGTCCGAGCAGGTGGGAAGGTATCGGCAGGACATCGGGGTAAACGGCGAGATGCCGTAGCGATAGACCGCGACCAGCGCGCGCAGAACGGAAATAGCCATGCGTCTCACGTCTTGTCGCTCCGTTTGCGGGCCAGCCGTTCGAGCGCCGACTCGAGATCCCGCCGCAAATCACCGAAATCGCGCTCCAGGGTGGCCCGGCGCGCGATCAGGACATAATCGGTCGATGCCTGCCCCTGGCAGGGCAGCAACGCATCGGCAAGGGTCGTCAGACGCCGACGGGCCCGGTTGCGGGCGACGGCGTTGCCGACCTTGCGGCTTGCCGTGAATCCGACCCGAATCGACCCGTCTTCGCCATCGCAAGCCTGCACCACCATACCGGGCGTCACGGCCTTGCGCCGTGCGGCTGCAACGCGGAGAAACTCACGCCTCCGCTTCAGACGCGCAACGGCACCGGGCATGAACGTCAGGCTGACAGGCGCTTGCGACCCTTGGCGCGCCGGCGCGCGAGCACGTTGCGACCGCCCACGGTCGCCATGCGTGAACGAAAGCCGTGGCGTCGCTTGCGGATGATCCGGCTGGGCTGAAAGGTGCGCTTCACCGTCAATTCTCCATAAAATCAGGCCGCCAACCAGAAGGGTCGCGCGGGCCGCGCTGTAATAGGTGACGACCCTGAATGTGTCAACGCCGCCCTGGCGCCGGTCTCACCCGTCATCACAAACGATTTACACCCGTCATCACAAACGATTTATGGGGCCTTTTGGCACGGGCATCCATGCACTATAGTCTCCTGTACAGCGGGGACCGGACCGGATGTCGGCCGGGTCGGCAGGATGCAGGGCGAGCGGGGCTGAACGCATGACAGGCAGCGATGTGAACGAGCGTAGCGGCGGCACAGCCAAATGGATCAAACGTCTGGTGCCGCCCGCCATCCTCGCGGCCCTGTTCGTGGTGTTCTTCACCACAGGTCTGCACGAATATGCCAAGTTCGAGAATCTCAAGAACCACTATGGCGATCTCCAGGCCTTCGTCGCCGGGAACTACCTCGCCGCGATCGGCCTCTACATTCTGGCCTATGCACTGATCGCCGCGGCATCCCTGCCGATCGCCTCTCTGGTCACGCTGGTCGGCGGGTTCCTTTTCAGTTGGCATCTGGGAACGCTCTACACGGTGATCGGCGCCACCATCGGCGCCACCGCGCTGTTCCTGACGGCCAAGACCTCGTTCGGCGAGCCCCTGCGCGCCAGGGTGAAACCCTATATCGGCCGCATGGAGGAGGGATTCCGCGAGAACGAATTCAATTATCTCATGTTTCTCCGGCTTCTCCCGGTCTTTCCCTTCTTCGTCGTCAATCTCGTTCCCGCCTTCCTCGGCGTCTCGACACGGATGTTTGTGATCACGACGTTCATCGGCATCATTCCCGGGACGGCCGTCTACTGCATCATCGGAAGCGGGCTGGGCAACATTCTCGAGAAAGGCGAGGAATTCTCGATCGAAAATGCCGTAAGCATCGAGATCGTTCTCGGCCTCGCCGGACTGGCGATTCTTGCTCTCGCACCGGTCGTCTGGCGCAAGATCAAGGGCCGTTCGAAGGAAAAAGCCGGTGCGGCATGAACCCCGCCCCTTGCCCGTGTCACGCGGAAATCTGCAGGAGTGAACGATGGCGAACGAACTTTTTGACGTCTGTGTCATCGGCGCGGGCTCGGGTGGCCTCTCGGTCGCCTATGGCGCCAGCCACATGGGTGCGCGGGTCGTCCTCATCGAAGGCCACAAGATGGGTGGCGACTGCCTCAATTTCGGCTGTGTCCCGTCCAAGGCGCTGCTGGCGGCGGGCCACACGGCGCAGGCCATGCGCCATGCCGACCGCTTCGGCATCAGGCCGGTCGAGGCCGAGGTCGATTTCGCCGCGGTCAACCGGCATGTCAAGGACGCCATCGCAACCATCGAACCCAACGATTCGGTAGAGCGCTACGAGGGTTTCGGCGTCGATGTGATCAAGGCGCCCGCCCGCTTTACCGGACCCGACAGCGTGGAAGCCGGCGGGCGCACCATCCGCGCGCGCCGCTTCGTCATCGCCACGGGCAGTTCGCCGTCGGCTCCGCCCATCCCGGGGCTGGACAGCGTGCCCTACTTCACCAACGAGACGCTCTTCGACAACGCCGAGCGGCCCGACCATCTCCTCATCGTCGGCGGCGGCCCCATCGGCTGCGAGATGGCCCAGGCGCACCGGCACCTGGGATCGCGGGTGACCGTGTTCGACAGGAGCGGCGTCCTGCCCAAGGACGATCCCGAACTGGTGGAGGTCGTCAGGGAGAGCCTGCTGGAAGATGGCGTCGATTTGCTAGAGGGGGTCGCGATCAAGGGCGTTTCGGGCGAGGCGGGCCGCATCGTCGTCACCTTTGAGCGCGATGGCGATGCGAGGGAGATCGAGGGCAGCCATCTGCTGGTCGCCGTCGGGCGCAAGCCCAATATCGAGGAACTCGACCTCGATGCGGCCGGCGTCACCCATGATCGTTCGGGCGTCAAGGTCAATGACCGGCTGCGCACATCCAACGGCAGGATCTATGCCATCGGCGACTGCGCGGGCGGCTTCCAGTTCACCCATCTTGCGAACTACCACGCCGGCATCGTCATCCGGAACGTGCTGCTGCGCTGGCCCGCGAAGGTCGACGTCTCCAACCTGCCCTGGGTCACCTACACCGACCCGGAGATGGCGCATGTCGGGCTGACCGAAGCCAATGCCAGGAAACGGCATGACGACATCCGGGTGCTTCGCTTTCCCTACGACGACAACGACCGGGCCATCGCGGAGCGCGTCACCGAGGGATTCGTCAAGGTCGTCACCGGCAAGCGCGGCAAAATTCTTGGCGCTTCCATCGTCGGCGCCCATGCCGGAGAGCTTCTCCAGCCCTGGGTTCTGGCCATGTCGGCGGGCCTGAAGATCGGCGCCATGTCGGGCATGATCGTCGCCTATCCCACGCTGGGTGAAATCAACAAACGCGCCGCCGGTTCGTTTTACACGCCCAAGATTTTCGGCGACGGCATGAAACGCCTCGTGCGGTTTCTCTCACGTTTCGGCTGAGTGCATCGCGGTAGCGGGAAACCCGCTCTGTTTCAAGGAGTTAGAGCATCCTCACCCGTCTGGATTGAACCGCAGAGCGGTTCAATCCAGACGGGATATGCTCTAGATTGCGCTGCATGGCGGATTTCCGTATCGACATGCCGGGGTTCTGGCGCGGCCTTTCGGCCCGTCTGGTTGTGCTCACGATCGTGTTCGTGATGGTCGCCGAAGTACTGATCTTCGTGCCGTCCATTTCGCTCTTTCGGGTCGATTTCCTGCGCGAAAAGATCGATGCGGCCTATCAGGCCACGCTGACGGTCCGGGCCATGCCCGGCGGACAGGTTTCGCCGGAGCTCGAGGCCGAACTCCTGGACTACATGGACGTCCAGTCGATCGGCCTGAAGCTGGAATCGGTGTTCTATCTCATGCTGGGACGGCCCGGGGCGGTCGCGGCCAGCTACGAGCTTTCCGATGAGCCGATCCCGGTGCTCATGGAGGATGCCTTCAAGCCGGTGCTCATCGTGGATGCCTTCAAGACCCTTTTCGGGCCCGAGGATGCCATCGTGCGGGTGTTCGGCAAGCCGAGCTACGGTGCAAGCGATGCGTGGATCGAACTCACCGTGCCGGCCGGACCGCTGAGAGCCGCCATGATCGATTTTTCCTCGCGCATTCTGGGTCTTTCCATCTTCATATCGGTGATCACGGCCTTTCTCGTGTTTGTTGCACTCCAGCGCATGATGGTGCGCCCGGTCCAGCGCATGACCGAAAACCTGATCGCCTTTCGCGAGGCGCCCGAGGACGTGACGCGGTCCATCGAGGTCACCCGGCGCAGCGACGAAATCGGCATCGCCCAGCGCGAGTTCGCCGAAATGGAACGTGGCCTGCGTCAGGCCCTGCGCCAGCGCACGCGTCTGGCCGCCGTGGGTGCTGCGGTCAGCAGGATCAGCCACGATCTGCGCAACATTCTCGCCACCGCGGCGCTCGTCTCGGACCGGCTCAGCATGTCGGAGGACCCGGAAGTCCGCCGTCAGGCGCCGGTCGTGCTCGCCTCCATCGATCGCGCGGTGAAACTTTGCCAGGACACCCTGCGTTTTGCCCGCGCGGACGAACCCGATCTCAGCCTGACACATTTTGAACTGGCACCCCTGGCCGACGATGTCGCGATTGCCCTGGGCGAAAGCGATCTGGCGCCGGTCAACTGGGAGAACGCCATCGATGCCTCGGTCGTGGTCCACGCGGACCGCGATCAGCTTTTCCGTATTCTGCACAATCTTGGCCGCAACGCCGCCCAGGCCATGCAGGAAAACGGCGGCACGATCCGCGTTTACGCGCAAAAGCAGGACGGCGAGACCCTGATCGATGTGTGCGATACCGGTCCGGGCATTTCCGAGCGCATGCGCGAGCGGCTGTTCGAGGCGTTTTCCGAAGGCGCGCGCGGCACGGGGCTTGGTCTTGCCATCGCCCGCGAACTCGCGCGCGCCCACGGCGGCGATCTTGTGTTCCAGCCCTCGGACGAAAGGGGCACCTGTTTCAGAATGAGCCTGCCCGATCGAGCCTGAGCGTGACGAACTTCAGATAGGCCGATTCCGGCAGCTGCGGATGGACGGGGTGATCGGGCCCGGCGCCGGCGATGCGCAGGATAGCACTTTCCCGCTCCGCATCCTGGATGCCGCGCCGCACCTGGAACAGGTAGGCATCGGACCCGACATGGTGCGAACAGCTCGCCATGGCGAGATAACCGCATGGCGCGACCAGCCTGGCCGCCATGCGGGTCAGCTTGCGGTAACCGCGGATGCCGGCGCCCAGGTTCTTCCTGGAACGCACGAAGGCCGGCGGATCGCAGATCACGACATCGAAATGCTCGGCACGGTCGCGCCGGGTCTGGAGATCGGCGAAGGCCTCGGCCGTATGGAACGTGCAGCGCTCCGCGACCCCGGCCTTTTGCGCTGCTTCCCGGGCCAGCGCCACGGCCGGCCCGGAGCGGTCCACCATGGTGACATGGCTTGCACCTGCGGCCGCGCAGGCAAGGCCAAAGCCGCCGCTGTGGGAATAGACGTCCAGCACGGTCGCGTCCTTTGCCAGACGCGCCATGAACGCGCGGTTGTCGCGCTGGTCGAAGAACCATCCGGTCTTCTGGCCGCCCACCGGATCGGCGCGGTAGGCGAGCCCGTTCTCCAGGACGTCGACCGCATCGCCCGGGTTCGCGCCGATCACGCGGGTCTCGTCGTCCAGGCCTTCCAGCCTGCGCACCGGGCTGTCGCCGCGCAGCACGATGGTCCTGACGCCCAGTCCGGACATCAGGGCGCCAGCCAGGTCGTCGGCCATGCGGTCCATGCCCGCGCTGTCGATCCGGCACACCGCGACATCGCCGTAACGGTCGATCGCGACCCCGGGCAGGCCGTCGGCCTCGGCGTGTATCAGCCGGTAATGGGGAGTGTCGTAGAGACGGTCGCGCAGCGATGCCGCATGAGCGATGCGCCGGGCGAGTTCCCCGTCGTCGATCACGGCCTCGCCGTTGGCCGTCAGCATGCGCGCGGCGATCAGCGAATGCGGGTTGAACATCGCCACACCCAGCGGTGTCGCATCGGCCGTCACCATGCGGACCAGGCTGCCGCGCTCCAGCGCCCTGGTCCCGGGCGTCATCTGGACCTCGTTGGAAAAGGCCCAGGGATGACCGCCGGCCACGCGTTTGTGTTTGCCGGGATTGAGCCGGACCACGGGATAGGAATTGCTCGACACCGTCACTCCTCGTCAGCGGGGTTGCGCTATAGAGCGGATCACGGCCGCAGGGAACCATCCTGTGGTTTCATACGGTCCTGTGACGCCGTGCAAACACCGGACAATTGTCGTCCTTCGACGTGACCGGAGGAACCGTGCACGGAGTCCGCCTCCCGCGCGGCCTTGGATCCCGGGCACACCATGGCCTGTCCGTCGTGATGGACCTTTGGCGCGGCGGGTGACACCATCGCCAGGCAGATGAGGAGCGAGACATGGCGCGCATTGCCGTCGGCGGATTTCAGCACGAAACCAACACCTTCGCCTCGACCCGGGCGACCTTTGAAGATTTCGAGATTCACGATGCCTGGCCCGGACTGACGCGCGGGCCCGCGATGATCGATGCCGTGGCGGGCCTCAACCTGGGGCTCGAAGGATTCATTCAGGCGGCTGTTTCGGACGGCCATGAACCCGTGCCGCTGCTCTGGTGTTCCGCCGAGCCGTCGTCCTACGTGACCGAGGATGCCTTCGAACGCATTACCGGCATGATGGTCGAGGATCTACGCAACAAGGGGCCTTTCGACGCCGTCTTTCTGGACCTTCACGGCGCCATGGCGGTCGAGCATCACCAGGACGGCGAGGGCGAAACGCTCGAACGCGTGCGTTCGGTCGTCGGCCACGACATTCCGGTCGTCAACACGCTGGACCTTCACGCCAACATCACCGAACGCATGATGGCCATGGCTTCGGCCATGACGATCTATCGGACCTATCCCCATGTCGACATGGAGATCACCGGCGAACGCTGCTATCGCCTGCTGCAGCGCCTGCTGCGCGGCGAGGTCCTGCACAAGGGGTTTGCCAGGTCGCCCTTTCTCGTACCGCTCACCGCACAGTGGACCGATGCCCAGCCCAATCGCAGTTTCTACGATCTCATCATGTCCCAGGACCTCGAGGGTATCGCCAATTCCGACATGGCGCTGGCCTTCCCGCCGGCGGACATCCTGGAATGCGGTCCGGCCTCGATCGCCTACGATCCCGACCCGGAGCGTGCGCAGGCTGCGGCCCGGCGCATCATGGATGTGTTTGTGGCCGCCGAAAGCCGGTTCGACAACGCGCTGCTCACTGCCGATGAAGCGGTGCATCAGGCCATGGCAGAGCCTGCCGGTCCCGTCGTTCTGGCCGATGCCCAGGACAATCCCGGTGCGGGTGGCACCTCCGACACCGTCGGCGTTCTCGAGGCGCTGGTGCGCAACCATGCGCAGAAGGCGGCGCTTGGCCTGCTCCGGGACGCGGAAATTGCCAGGGAAGCCCACGCCCAGGGTGAAGGGGCGGTCCTTGACGCGCCGTTGGGTGGAAAGTCCGGCCGGCCCGGCCAGACTCCGTTCCGTGGGCGCTTCAGGGTCGAACGCCTTGGCGACGGTATCTTCGACTGCACGGGCGAAATGTATCGTGGTACACGGACCAACCTTGGCCCCATGGCGCTGCTTTCGGTCGCCGACGCCGATTGCGATGTGAAGGTCGTGGTGTCCAGCCACCGCTTCCAGAACCTCGATCAGGCCTGTTTCCGCCATATCGGGGTCGAGCCGACCCAACAGCGGATCCTGGTGGTCAAGAGCACCGTCCATTTCCGCGCCGACTACGATCCCATCGCGTCCAGGACGCTGGTTGTGGAGTCGCCCGGTGAACACCCCTGCAGGCTGACCAACCTTGACTACCGTCACCTTCGGGAAGGCGTCAGGCTGGAGCCCCTGGGACCGGAACACAGACGCTGAGGAGCATGCGCCATGAGCAAGACCGTCATCGTTACCGGCGCAAGCCGCGGGATCGGAGCGGCGACGGCGGTTCGCGCGGGCCGGAACGGCTGGCGGGTCTGCGTCAACGCTCGATTCCGATTCGGTCGCCGGCTTGATCTTAATCGCATTTTGCTCGCCCTTCCCGACGAGCGTGAGCGGGATGTCGTCAAGATGGGGAAGGACCCCGGTTTCCCAACTGGCGCGCGTCGTGATGTCCATGGCAACGGACAATGTCTTGTCCGTAACCTCTCCTTGTCTTGTCCGTAACCTCTCCTTGTCTTGTCCGTAACCTCTCCTTTTTTGCCGGCAAGCGCTTTGTCGATCTCGGTGACGTTGGTATCCGACAAAAAGATATCGCGCATCTTCCGGTATGAAAGCGCCAAATCTACCTTTTGCTTATCGGTAAGATAATCGCGAACAATCTCCAGCACATACTCGTTGGCCGCATATGTATTTGAAATGGCCGAGAGGTCGATCATTGCAGCACGATAGGGCAGTGCCCGGCTACTCATGGGATGACCTGAAAAGCTCTGCCAGACGATCTGGTATTACTCGATCAGAACGCCACTCAGTTGCTCGGTATCCGTGACAAACTCCTGCACAGCACCAGCGTTCAAGAGAAACGGATGCAATTCCTGTAGTGCCGAACGCCTGTTAAGTTGACACCTGAGGGCGGGGTTTATGGCCTCTGGGAGTGTGGATTTTCCGGATTCGTTGTCACCGACGATTGCGTTGAGCGCGGGCTGTAGAGCCACGTCAGCATTCCGAAAAGTGCCCTGTAATTCTTCACGATCACACGTTCTATCGTCATTGTTCCATTACTTCATATTGTTTCTGGCAGGCTATGAACCGTCACCGTCGGGCAAACTTGGCGGGCGATGTCGCAAAGATGCTGGTGGTGTGTGAGGTAGATGACCTGTCCCGTCGTTGCCATTTCCGCGAATAGGCGGAAGGCTTCCTCGGCGCGGAAGTCATCAAAGGTTTCCATGATGTCGTCGGCGATGAAGGGAACCGGACTTTTGGTTCTGGCGAACTCGAAATAACCGGCTACGCGCAGGGCAAGGTAGAGCTGGAAGCGCGTTCCCTTGGACATCTCCGTTGCCAGTTTGGAACCCTTGTCTGAGCCGATGGCGACCAGAACCTCGCTGTCCTTATCCGGCTGTGTCGTCAGGCTGGTATAGCGGCCCCGGCTGATCGTACGCAGGGCCTCGGAAGCACGCGCCATCATGGGACTGCGATGCTGCTCTCGGTAGAGGCGCAACGCCTGTTCGGTCGCAATGGTACCGGCGCGCAGTCGCATGTAACGCCGCACGCCTTCCTCTATTACCAGCAGGACCGTGCGCCGCCGTTCCTCGATTTCGGCGACTTTGGCGTCACCACCAATGGCCTCAATCTGTTTTTCAGCATCTTTATAGGCGGCATAGGACTCGCGCGACTCCTGCTCCAGCATCTCTGATTGCGTGGTAATGTCAGCGAGTTCTGCTTCCAGCGCGGTTTGATCCGCACAGTCCAGGGCAGTTTCCGCCGCCTCGAAACTGGTAAACCGCAACGCATTGAGGATCTCTTGCTTCTCTTCCGCAGCTTGCCCGCTCAAATCCTCTCTATTGGCGATCTGATCGAGTTTTGCAGATACCTCGACAAGCGTAGACACCCCGAAACACCCAACCATTTCCTGCTTGCGACGATCAAGGGCTAGCTTGTCAGCCTCCAACTTCCGCGCTGTGGCCTGAACTGTTTCAAGGCGCCGCCCCTCCTTGGCCTTCTCGGTACGGTTGGCTTCGGCCTTGCGAATGCGTTCATCGATTTCCCGGACCAATTCCATGACGTCGGCGGCCTCCGGCGAAGCAATAGCCAATTCTCTCGCCAGCGAAGTCGCTGCATCCCTGAACGTGGCCTGATCTTCCTCCATTTTGGCGATCCGATCGGCAAGTGTCGTCTTTTCCTTCAGGGCGGATGCCAATTCGGCGATTACTGTGAGAACGTCCCGCACTTCGGCAATCATCGGTGCTGCATCACGCTCGCCCAGCCAACAGCCCGCGCAGATTTGTTTCCAGTCGGCATCCCACGTAAGTTTTTCAGCTTCGGCCCGCTCAAACGCGCGTTCGCGGGTGCTGGCATCGCGCCCGCGCTCTTCCCACGCTGTGCGCAAACGTTTCAATTCCGCCTCATGATCAAGCGCATTCTGGGCCGTTGCCGCAAGTGTCGCTTCCTCGGCGTCGGGCGCGAAGGACAGCTTCAAGGCACTCAGCGCAGCAATGAGGCGCTCCCTGATGGCATCAGCATCCTTCTGTGCTTCCTGTAAATCCCGCGTCGCCGTTCGTAGCTCGCCCCGTGCCTCCAGCGCCTTCTCCCGACAAACCAGCCAAGCCTCAAGATGCTGCAAAGTCCAGTCGGTCGGCAAGTCAGGCGAAAGGGCGCTGGTCGCTTGCCCAATTTCGCTCGTCAACTCTTGGGCATCTGCACGCGCCTTGGCATGTAATTCCTCGGCGCGAGCAAGGTCAGACTGTACAAGCCTGAGCGCCTTGGCAGTTTCATGAAGCTGAGCCAGTTCCTTCACATGGCCGAAACGCCGGGCCACAATCCCATCATCACGATGCAACACATCCTCAAATCGTTCGGCGGAACTCGCATCAAGGCGGTTTCGATGTTCCGCCCACGCATCATCACGTTCCGCTCTGATCAGTACCGCGTCTTGGTCGGTGACAATCCCGGACACGCTGCTCACGGTGTCCTGCTCCGCAGTCAGGCACACTTCTTCAGTCCTCAGCCGCTCAATTTCTCCGGATAGCTGATCGACCCGCTTCTCAATGGCTTGCCCAGCCGTCTTCCAGCGCTGAAGAGTGTCCGCGCCAGGAACGGGCATGGCGACCAGTTGGTCAGCCTCCCCCCGCCCCCCATTGCTTTTCCAAGGGGCCAGGGTGGCCAGACAGTCATCAAGCTTTGCTTGGGAATCTTGGCTCGCACGTTCCGCAAGACGTTGCCTGGCGGTATGATCGCTCGCCCGCAGCGCTGCAAGCGACTCCTTGAGCGTCGTGATGTACGTTTCGTTCCCTGTATTCCCTGTTTGGGCGCCATCGCCCAATTTGGCGCTGACCTCATTCAAGCGGTCCTTCGCCTCGGACAATTCATCGTGCGCCGTGCTCAACTGCGCATTAATGCCTGAATGGGACTCGATCAGTTCACGCAGGTGTGCCACTGTCGATGCCGGCAGGATAAGACGCGCCGGATTTGTCTCTCCCGTCCGTTCAACCTGATGCGGGTGAAGGGAGATGGCGGTATCGGAGATGGCGGTATCGAGATCCCGCATTTTTTGGCGACGATCAGGCAGATCCTTTTCGGCCGTCACATACCGCGCCCTGAGTGGCTCGATATCTTCCAACTTTTCCGTCAGACGCAACGCAGCGTCATCAACGGTTATGGCCCCCAGAGCAGATTCCAGACGCACGACGTCGTCCGCATTCGACTTGAATTGCGTTTCAAGCCTGATCTCCTCCTCGCGCAAAGCAGGCAGGTCTTCTGCCCAGCCCGCCGGCGCATCGGGAATTGCTTCGAGCGGCGCAATCTGCTCTCGAAGGGAACGCAGTTTTGCAAGGCGGGGGCGCGCGTTCAAAAGACGCTGAATTTCATCCTTGCGCACCTGAAGTCCGTTGCGGCTCTTACTCGTTTCGTCATACAGGGCCTTTGTGCGCTTAACCGTTTCCGCAAGTTCGGCATGTTTCGATGCCTGCGTATCGAACCGGTCTCTTTCCTGTTTCAACCGGTCCATTTCATTCGTTAAGTCGTGCAGTTGCCCGCTACGCGCGTGAAATTTGTAAAACCCATCGGCTTCCGAACGAAACTCTTCGATCTTGCGGCTGAGGTCAGTGAGGCCGCTGCTTCCGGAGAACAAGAGCTGCCCGAGTTCTCCTTTGGCTTTCAGGATGCTTTCGCCACCCTGCTCCAGCGTGTCATCATCAAGCGAGAACATGGTGCGGTATGCTTGGCGGTCGATGCCGCCAAACTCGCCAAGGATCGCACTTTCGGCAATGGGCTGCTCATGCACATCGAGAAGGCTGTTTTGCGGTTTCTTGATTCGCACGAATTCACGCACGCTATCGGAGAACTCCAGCGCGCCACCAATCCGCATCGTCGGATAGGGATGCAGGAAGCCATACGAGCTTCGCATCTCAATCCCAAAAAGAAGATCCAGCCAGGCCGCGAACAAGGTGGATTTGCCCGCTTCATTGGGACCGTAGACGATGTGTAAATCAGGCGTCTCCGGCACTCGTTCGCCGAAATCGATGCTGTGGTCCGTGAACATGCCGTAGCGGGTCAGGTCAAGGCGGCTCAATCGCATCAGGTATGATCGCCTTTCTCGCCTGCGTGAAGGCGGGCGAGCACATCTTCCATGCCCTCCTGCGCCAGAAGCGCCAAGCTGTCCTTGAAAGACTCTTCGTCAGAGCCGAATATGTTGCGGCATTCCCCCCGCAGTTTCCTTCGCAATTCATTGGCCATGGCGACCAATTCCGCTCGGAACGCATCCGAGTCGATGACATCTTTTGCAATTAACTCCCGCAATTCCAGGAGAGGGTTGGACGATCCTTCATTGACGGCGCTTGGTGTCTGGCAGGATGTTTCGAGCTTCTCAACCCAGCAGCCGCGAATGATCGAAGCTCGGTCCCGAGCTTCCTCTGTGAGAAGATCAATATCCCGTCGGATGCGCCAGGCAAGAGGCGTTTCGCCCGTGAAATGCAGACGCGCCACCAAATGCTCGGAAATAGTCCCGTGTCGGGCTTGTTCCAAAGAGCGCTCAATAAGAGCAGCGAGTTCTCCCCAGTCCTCGATCCCTGTTGTATCGACACGGGTGCGATCGAACTGCGCCAAGCTGGTGAACCGTTCTTCGATCTGAATCGTCCGATCATCCTGAATTGTTACAAGCGTCGCAGACTTAGCCCCGGACTCGCCTATGTCCCGACCCTGCGGCATGCCCGGCATAACGATCGCGCATGGACCTTCCTCGACCATCCGCTTGTGTACATGGCCAAGCGCCCAATAGTGAAAGCCCGTCCCTTTCAGGTCGGCGAGACTGCATGGGGCGTATGGGTCGTGTCCTGGCGCACCCGCCAAACTGGTGTGCATGAGACCGATATTTACAGAATCATCGACCGCCGGTTTGTATTTGCCAACCAGGCTTTCGGGAGCATGCGGTTGGGTGAAGCTCAGGCCATGGATCACAACAGGGAAGGCCCCCGCCTCCCGCTCCACGGGTATAGCCTCAGCCCGGCCGCCGAAGACCTTCACGGAATCAGGGAAAACCAGCTCCTTGGTTATGCGGGAAGAGGCATCGTGATTGCCACGGATGATGAATGCCTGGATGCCTGCCTCGGAAAGCCGCCGAAGTTGCTCGGCCAGAAAACGTGCCGTCTTCATGGACGTCTGATCGCCGTCATAGAGATCGCCAGCCAGAAGAAGGGCGTCTACCCGCTCTTCAAGGCACAGATCCACGATGCGCACAAAAGCCCGCCGCGTGGCGTTGCCGATCAGCGAGGCCAGATCAGGATCGCGTAAAGCGAGTGAGCGCAGCGGAGAATCCAAATGAACATCCGCCGAATGGATGAAGCGATATGCGGCGATAACCCCCTCCACTATAAAGAAGATTTTAACAATACGAATACAGGAACCGACACGAAGGTTAAAGAATTCTATTTACCGTCGCGTGCATATTTCGAAACGCACTCATGAAATCCCCAGCCCGCGTTGTCGTCCTATGGTCCAGGAAATGCTGTCGCCGCGCATGACACCGGACACCTGCTTGCCGATATGGCAATCGAGAACGGGCCGCCAGGGAACAAGCGTGAACTCGCGGGATTTTTCGACGATGACGGCGTATTTGCCGCTGGCGAGTTCGACCGCGCGGCGGAGAGTGCCTTCGACGAGTTCGCCGTGGCGCGCCCGCGCTCATAGTCCGTCACGCGGTCGAGATGATCGGGGGTAACAATCCATGTGCCGTTCGGCTCGCGTTCGATCTTGCCGATAGCGCGGCGGATGGCCTCTAACCGCCGGACATGGGTCTCGGCATGTTTCTCGGTGGCGCGGGGGTCGTGTTTCAGGTGAATGTCGATGTTGTAGTGGCCACCATTGGCGGCGGCGATTTCGGCAACGGTGCGATCCACTTTACGCGGCTCAAGGCTTTTGGACGCAACGCGAATTACGCTGCCTTCGGGCGTTGGTTCGGTCTCCGCGCCTTTGCCGATGTCAATACAATGTGTCCGTCCGTCCACGCCATAGACGATCAGGTAATGCCGGTCGTTGATCTCATCGGACGGCCCGCGCGCCATCACAAGCCCGGTGACGGGCTGGGTATTCGGATCGGTGGGATCATGGATCGCGTAATCCGACGGACTGTGGGCAATGTCCTTGCCCGCCATTTCCCGGTGCATGGTCTTGATGATGTCGCCGCGCTCGCCCAGGCTTCGCAGCGTGTCCTCCAGACCCTCCTCCAATCGCTACTGACCGGACCGCAATTCCTCGGCCAGGCCCAGCCGCTTCAGCTTCTGCAGGCGGCCCGCACGCAAGCTCTGCCGGAAGGCGTCGCGGCCGGCTGCGGTGACAAGGCCCGTTTCATCCGTATCGCGGATTAGCTGTCGGTCGATGCTGGTCAGCCGCTCCTGCTCGACCTCATGGCGCAGCCGGTTCTCGATCTCCCGATCCGTGCGCGGCCCCAGATCGAGACTCACCAGTTCAGCGTCGCGCTCGCGCATGCCGATGGTGATATAGTCGCGGGCGATGATCAGGTCCTTGCCCGGGTCGTCGCGACCACGCACCAAGAATTATGTGTGTGAGGATGGCCGGTGTTGAAGTGATCCACCGCGACCCAATCGAGCTTCGTGCCAAGGTCTTTCTTCCATCTGCGTCATCAAACGGTGGGTCAGCGGTTTCAGGTCTTCATAATCCGCGCCATCCTCAGGTGCGACGACGAGACGGAATTGATGCCGATCATCGGGCGCGCGGAGAGGCTGCCCGATGGCATGGATCCTTTACCCAAATCGGGGGTTGCCTGTCCGGAGCCGCGCAACGAAACTGCCGATCCTTGTCCTCGATGCCAATGGGCGAGAGGGCCCGGCAAATTCTGCTCACGGTTTTCGTTTGATGAAGAAGAACTGGCAGCCACCTGTCTGCGGCCTGGAAAGGGCCTGGCCAACGGCGCGCCCTCGGTCTGCGGTCCATGATGCTCGGCGGAGTCCGATGGGTCCCGCCGGTGCATGGAAAGGGGAGCGTCGTTGGCGGGCCATCGTCCTGCTGGCAGGCATCTTCCTCCTGGTGATGGCGGCAGGATGCCGTGCTACCGGATCCGTTGCCGAGCCGATGGGTCAGGTTTTCGACGGCTCCCGTTCGACCACCGGTGTGGCGGCATTTTCCGCTGACTTTCCCGCCGCATTGCGCAGTCCCGGAGATACCGTGGTCATGATCTACAACCACGGCACCGACTGGGGCGGCAGGTTCCAGGATTGTGAACCCGATACCATGCCTTCCTTCCTGGAGTATTGGGGCGAAGCCGGTATCCAGGGACACGATGTCGTGGTTTTCTATCTCTGCACGCAGGTTGTCGAAGATTTCGCGGCGATGGGCAGTGCACGTTCCAGGGAAAACGAAGAGGTGCTCGACCGGCTGCTCGCTGCTGGCGTACCGGCGCGCAACATCTTCATCGTCGGCCATTCGGGTGGCGCCAGCACCGCGCTTCTCACGGCCAGCCGCGCGCCGGAAAAATCCAACTCCGCCATTGTCAGTGCGCCCGGCTACGGTTTCGCCTGGCTGGAGGCCGAAGGTGAGGGCGCAAACTGGATTGATGTCGAATACGACAAGTGGCGGTCGCTGCTGGCGCGCGCCGACGATATGTCTGCCCTGGTCCTCCTCTATGAAGGCGATGTCTGGGCGCCTCCGGGAGATGCAACCTTCCTTTCGCGGCACCCGCTCGTCGATCTGATCATGGTTCACGATGACGATCGGGACGGTGTGTTGTGTCGTGGGTTGAACGAGCCGCACTTCTACTGGTGGTCCGATTGTTTTGCCCGCAACGAGATGAAGGAGGTCGAGTCCTTCGTCCTCGACCGCCTGAAGAGCCGGGAACGGGAGTCCTGATTTTCGATGCCGCAATCACGCCGCCGTATTGACCACCCCATGTCCCGGCTCCTCACGCCCCGTTCGGTCGCGGTCGTCGGGGCGTCGCCGCGCGAACACAGCACGGGCCTCTCCGTCATCGAAAAGCTGGGTGAACTGGGTTTTGACGGGCCGATCTATCCAGTCAACCCGCGCTACGAATCCGTCGGCGGGCACGATGCCTGTCCGACGGTCGCCGACCTGCCTCAACCGCCCGACCTTGCCGTCATGGCGGTCGGCGACGGACGGGTGGAGGAGCAGTTTGCAGCAGCTGTCAAGGCCGGTGCGAAAGCGGCCGCGATCTTCGGCAGTTGCGTGATCCCGGAAGATGCCGATCCCACGCTTGTTCAGCGCCTCTCCGCCATGGCCCATGAGGCGGGCATTCCGGTGATCGGCGCCAACTGCATGGGTTACTGCAATTACGAAGCGGCGATCCACGTCAACTCCTATCCCTTTCCCCAGCTGGAGCCCGGCCGGATCACCGTGCTGGCGCAGTCGGGATCGGTTTTCGGTGCGTTGACCGGAAGCCGCATGCGGCTCAATTTCGCCGCTTCCGTGGGCGGCGAACTGGGCTCCACGGTTGCCGACTACATGGACTACGCCCTGGAACTGGGCACGGCCCGCGTCCTGACGCTGTTCCTGGAAACCGTGCGGGACGCCGAGGCCTTCGAAGCCGCCCTCGCAAAGGCGGAGAAAAAGGGCGTGCCCGTGGTCGTGCTGAAGGCCGGACGTTCGGACATGGCGGTGCGCATGGCGATCAGTCATTCGGGAGCGCTTGCAGTGGACGACAGGGCCATGGATGCGGTTTTCCGCCGTCATGGCGTCCTGCGCGCCCGCACGCTCGATGAACTGGTCGCCACCTCGCTTCTGATGGAGCGCGCCACCGGACTGGGTCCCGGAGCTCTCGCCACCATCCATGACTCCGGCGGCGAGCGCGAGATGGTGGTCGATCTGGCCGATGAAATCGGTGTTCCCTTCGCGGAGATCAACGAAGCCACGGTTGCGCGTCTCGCCGAACGACTCGACTACGGACTGGAGCCCGAGAACCCGTGCGATGCGTTCGGCACCGGCTACGACCATGACGGCATCTCACGCGATTGTTTTGCCGCCCTGATGGACGATCCCGCCACGGCGCTGGGGTTCTATTTCCTCGATGTGAACCAGAACCACAGCTACAGCACGGCGCTTACCCAGGTCTGCGCGGATGTCGCGGCCGGAACCTCCAAACCCGTCGCCCTGGCGACCAACTTCAGCGGCGTCGACCACCACGAACTGGCCGACCGTTACACCAACGAGCTCGGTATTCCCGTGCTCGACGGCACGGTCCCGGCCCTGCGCGCCGCCCGTCATGCCTTTGCCTGGCGCGACTGGCGCGGACGCGGGAGAGATGGTGCGCCGGCCCTCGATGCAGCGCGTCAGAGGCGCTGGCTGGTGCGTCTGGCAGATGGCATACCGCTGGATGAGGCCGAGGGCCTGGACCTCCTCGCGGATTACGGCATCACCGTTCCCGATCATGCGGTGGTCGAGACGCGGGAGGCTGCACTCGAAGGCGCACGGCGGATGGGCGGGTGTCTGGTCATGAAAACCGCCATGCCGGGGATCGCGCACAAGTCGGATGTCGGCGGCGTGAAACTCGGTCTTTCGGGCGAAGACGCTGTCCTTGAGGCCTATGACGATCTCAGCGG
This sequence comes from Alphaproteobacteria bacterium, assembly GCA_965204785.1. GTDB lineage: Bacteria > Pseudomonadota > Alphaproteobacteria > SP197 > SP197 > SP197. The sequence goes on from OZ242015.1 coordinate 3,569,329, forward strand.
ACGGTTGGGCCCTCGCGTTCTTCTGGGGCCGATGGTGACGGGAGGCGTTGAAATGGTCCTCGGCCTCACCCGCGACCCTCAGTTCGGCTGGCTGATCCTGCTGGGGGCAGGCGGCATCCTGGTGGAAGTGCTGGAGGATGTCGCGGCCCTGCAGGTTCCCGCGGAGCGCTGGGAAGTCCGTCAGGTGCTGGAGGACCTGAAGGTGCGCCGCCTTCTCGATGGGGTTCGCGGCCAGCCGCCCGGCGACATCGAGGCCCTGCTCGACGCGGTCTCCGGTCTTTCGGCCATCGCCGGCGAGCTGGGTTCCGGGCTTGGTGAGCTCGACATCAACCCGCTTCTGGTGCGCGAGCAGGGCGTTATGGCGCTCGATGCTCTGGTCGTTCCGGGGAGCGCATAGGCATCACAACCCGTCCGTTCCTTGCCGAAAGCGCCACGAGCTGGCGTGACGAACTGCGCCTGCAAGGCCGCGTCACCATTCCGCTTGCCGCGGCCTTCCTGGTCGAGCTTGGCATCTATCTCACCGATATCCTGGTTGTGGGCCGGCTTGGCGCGCTTCCCTTCGGCGCCGTTGGCCTGGCCGGGGCGGTTATGTGGGAACTCACCTATGCGGGCTTCAGTCTGTTGATGATCGTCGGCGTCGTGGTCGCCCACGGCTATGGAGCGGGCGCCAGGGAAGAAGTCGCCTCGGGCGCCCGCACGGGCCTGCTCACGGCTCTCGTGATCAGCGTGCCCTGGCTGCTGGTTGGCTGGTTTCTCACCGACCTGATGGCGCTGACCGGTCAGGACCCCGAAGTCATGGCGGTGGGTCAGGACTATCTGCGCACGATGATCTGGCATCTGCCCGCGAGCTTCATGTTCATGGCGCTGCGCCAGGTCGTGACCGGCCTTTCGCGGCCTCTCGTCATCACCTTCATCATGATCGCGGCAGTGCCGACGAACCTGGCGCTCAACATCGTGCTGGTTTTCGGCTGGGCAGGCATTCCGGCACTCGGCGTCGTGGGTGCCGGGATTGCGACGGCCATTGTCGCCTGGATCAAGCTTGCCCTGTTGGTGATCTACATCATACACCATCGCGAACTCTCGGAATTCTCGCCTTTCTGCAATCTTCACAAACTCGACTTCGCCATGTGGCGTCAGGTCTGGCGTTTGGGCCTGCCGGTTGCCGCGGTGCGCATTGTCGAAGGTTCCATGTTCCAGGCGACCTTTCTTTTCATGGGCGTCTTCGGCGCAACCGCGCTTGCCGCCCACAACGTGCTCGTCGGCGCGCTCAACGTCAGCGTCACGCTGGCGGTCGCCTTCGGCCACGGTGCGTCGGTTCGTGTCGCCCAGGAACTGGGCGGCGGACACCCGCAGGCTTCGCAGAGGGCTGGCTGGCTGGCCGAGACCGCGATTGTTCTGGTGGTGTTTCCCATGGCGCTTTTCGTGTTTTTCGCACCCGATGCCGTGACCTCCATGTTTCTGGATGTCGACGACCCCGCGAATACGGCGACCTATGCCCTTGTCCGGGAACTGCGCTGGATTGCCGCGATTTTTGTGCTGGTTCAGGCTGTGGAGGTGGTGATTTCACGCGCCCTGCGCGGCCGCAAGGATACATTCGTGCCCATGCTGATGGCCGCCACAGGGTTCTGGCTTGCGGGTATTCCCTGCGGCCTTCTGCTTTCGCGCACGGCGGGCATGGGACCGATGGGTCTCTGGATCGGAATTGTGGTCGGCTTCGGCGTGACCGCGCTCCTCATGCTGGCGCGCTGGCACAAGGTGCCCGATGCGGTATCCGCTCGCTGAACGAAGCCCGCCGCCCGTTACTCCGCGGCGTCCGAATTCTCCGAACCGTCATCCAGACGCAGGGCGGCCGAGTTCATGCAGTAGCGTTGACCTGTCGGTTGCGGCCCGTCGGGAAAGACATGGCCCAGATGCGCGTCGCAGCGCGCGCACAGCACCTCGGTGCGCGGCATGAAAAATATGCTGCGGTCGGTTTCCAGGGCCACGGCGTCTTCCTCGACCGGCTCCCGGAAACTGGGCCAGCCGGTACCTGAATCGAATTTGGTTTCGGAGTCGAAAAGCGGCGCATCGCAGCAGATGCAGCGATAGGTTCCGGGCGTCCTGGCGTCATGATATTTACCTGAAAAAGCACGTTCCGTGCCCTTTCTGCGCGTCACCCGATACTGCTCGGGCGTGAGCTGTTCGCGCCACTCGGCATCTGATTTCTCGATCCTGTCGGTCATCGTTTCGCTTCCCGTTCTTTCATCGGGATATGGGCCTTCGCGCCGCCCTGGGCAAGCCTGCGACGTGACAGGCCAGCCGCTCGCCCGTCCGCCTGTCTGTATGGTCGCCGAACATGGCCTTGACACAGGCGGCACGCTGCTCGGCGCGCAGGCTCCAGCGTCTCCTCGAATTCGCCCTGGGTCGACACGCGCGCGCCATCCTCCGCCGAATACTTCCGGCGGACGATGGCCTTCCGGCGGATGATGGCGCCGCCGTCTACGGCAATCACCCCATCGTGCGTGTAGCAGCTCTCCTGCTCTGGCCTCTGGTGCGGTCGTCATGCTGCCGGGCACCGAAGTGAACGCGGAACCGGAACGCCGGACCCGCCACGATTCGACCGTGGTGCCCGAACGGCCGATGGGTGAACGCGGCGCTCGTGTCGCCGACACGGTTGGAAGGGTGCACGACACCTGACCTCATCTTGCTCTAGTCTCCTGCAGGCATCTTTTCTCTGGAGACATCATGCACTTTCAGGACAAGCGGATACTGGTAACCGGTGGTACGCGCGGCATCGGCCGCGCAATCGTGGAGAAGTTCCTTGCGGCCGGCGCGCGCGTCGCGGTGAACGGCCGCAGCGAAGAAAGCGTGAAGGCCGCAACCCCCGACCCTGGTGCTGGCGAGCGGGTCGTTGCCGCACCCGGCGACACCAGCACAGCCGCGGGCTGCAAGGCCGTTGTCGCGGCTGCCTGCGACGGGCTCGGCGGCCTCGATGTGTTGGTCAACAATGCCGGTTCCGGCGGTGGCGGCCCCACCGAGGAGCTGGACGAAGAACTCTGGGACAGAGTGATCGACACCAATCTCAAGGGCACGTTCTTCTGCACGAAATACGCTCTGCCCGCGCTCAGCCAGGCCAGGGGCGCGATCGTCAACATGGCCTCGGTGCGTGCTGTCCAGGGCGCTTCCGGCGGTTCGATCTATTGCGCGTCGAAGGGCGGTGTCGTGGCCATGACCAGGGCATGGGCCATCGAGTTTGCGCCCGACGTGCGCGTCAACGCGCTCTGCCCCGGCCCGATCGATACCGACATGCTGCAGGCTCTGGCCGTGCGTATGGCAGGCAGTGTCGAAGCAGGATACGCCGCTCTCAGCGAAAGCGTGCCCCTGGGTCGTGTCGCCCATGCCAGCGAGATGGCCGATGCGGCGCTTTACCTTGCCTCCGATCAGGCAAGCTACGTCACCGGGATCGCCATGCTGGCCGATGGCGGCTCCTCGGCTGGAGTCGTGGGTCACAGTCAAAAGGCGGATTGACGGTCATGACGACATACAAAGAGAACACCGTCATCGACCCTGCCGAGCTTGCCGTGCGCAAGGGCAGCGGCTACCCCTCTCCCTACGAGCAGCCGTGCGCGGAACGTTCCAAGGTCGCGCTCGGCGACGCCGGCGGGCTTGCGCAATACGGCGTCAATCTCGTCACCCTGCATCCGGGTGCCTGGTCGGCCCAGCGCCACTGGCACAGCCACGAGGACGAGCTCGTCTGGGTCGTCTCGGGCGAGCTGGTTTTGGTGAGCGACGCTGGCGAAACCGTGCTCGCCGCAGGCATGGCCGCAGCCTTTCCCGCCGGCGCCGAGGACGGACACCACCTCGTCAACCGGACCGATGAGGATGCCGTCTATCTGGAGATTGGCGGCCGTGACCCGGACGATATCTGTTCCTACCCGGACATCGATCTCCATCTCGCGCCGGACGGCCAGGGTGGCCATCGCTTTTACCGCAAGTCGGGCGAGGCATATTGACGCAAAAAGAAAGGGGGCGTCGCACCGGCGACGCCCCCTTTGCAGCGGTCAATCCTTCGATCAGGCCGAGGGATCGTTGAACCACCAGCGTTCCATCAGGCGGCCACCGTCCATGTTCCAGTTACCGGCCACATGGGGGCCGTGGCCCAGGGCCACGGATGCGCCATCGACGCTGTTGGCATACATCGCCACCATGGCGCCACCCTGGGTCGCGAGGATCTGCTGCATTTCGCGATACATCTCTCGCCGCAGGTCCTCGTCGAGTTCTGCACGGGCCTGCAGCAGGAGTGCGTTGAACTTCGCATGGTTCCAGAAGGTGTCGTTCCATGGCGCATCGGCGGAATAGGCCGTGGAGAACATCCAGTCCTCGGTGGGACGGCCGCCCCAGTAGCAGGTGCACCAGGCCTTCTGCATCCACACGTCCGACCAATAGCCATCCGGTGATTCGCGGATGACATTGATGTCGATGCCCGCGGCCGCAGCGTGCTCCTTGTAGATCACGGCTGCATCCACCGCACCCACGAATGCCGCATCCGATGTCGAGAGATCGAAGGTCGACCCTGCATAGTCGCTCTGATCCATGTACCAGCGCGCTTTGTCGGGATCATAGGTCGCATGTTCAATGTCGTCGGCATAGAAGCGGTTGGCCGGCGTGATCGGCGTATCCTGACCCGGGACGCCGTGGCCGCGCAGGATCTTGTCGACGATGTCCTCGCGGTCCATGGCGTGTTTCAGCGCCATGCGGACATTGTTGTCGTCGAACGGCGCCATGTCGGTGCGCATCGGCAGCGTGTAGTGCAGCGTGCCCGTGGCCTCGACCAGCGTGACGCTGGGATGCTGCTCAAGCAGGTGCGCGGTCTTGAGGTCGACGCGGTCGATGACGTCGACCTGGCCTGACATCAGTGCATTCTGGCGCGCTGCCGGGTCCGCGATGGTCGTCATCTCGACGGAATCGAACCAGGCGTAGCCGTCCTTCCAGTAGTTCGGATTGCGCTCCAGGGTGGCCCCGATTCCCGGCTCGTAGTTCACCAGCGTGTAGCTGCCCGCACCGATGCCCGAGCCCGGGTCGGCAATGTTGCCCCCGTCGTCGGACGGCTGGATACCCAGGTGATAGTCGCTCATGATGAAGGGATAGTCGGCGTTGCCGTCGACCAGCTGGATCACGATGTTGTCGCCGTCGATGCGGATATCCTCGACCTGCTCGAACAGGCTGGACACGGCTGAAATCGAGTCGGGTCCGCGGTGATAGTTGAGGCTCGCCACGACATCTTCGGGCGTCATGGTTTTGCCATTATGGAACTCGACGCCCTGGCGCAGTTTGAAGGTCCAGGTGCGGGCGTCGGGCGTGGCATCCCATTCCTCGGCCAGTTCGGCAGCGAGCTGGTTCTCCTCGTCGACCGCGGTCAGGTAGTTGAACAGACCGCCCATGCCCATCCCGGTTGAAAACCCGTTTTCATAGGTAGCCGGATCGACCGAATCGGTGGTCGAACCGTGGCCCAGGCCCATGCGCAGCGTGCCGCCGCGCTGGGGTTCGGACGCCCTGGCGCTGGTGGTGCCCAGAATCGATGGACCGATGGCGGCTGCCGCAGCGCCGCCCAGAACGGTCCGGCGCGATGTTTGCAGATAATGTTCTTCGTCTTTCATGTCTGTCTCCCTTGGCCGGTTCGTTCCGGCCTGTTACCCCGATGATGCAGCAACTTCCGCTGCTCCCGATCCCCCGAAGGGAAGCGACTGGATACAAGCATGCTCTCAATTTTCAGAAATTATATTTCGAATTCGACAATTCCGTGTCGGGCACGGGACACCGCTCTGACGTGCGATGCAAAAGAAAGAGGGAAGCCCTCCTGGTCGAAGTGGAACGTCAGCCGACTACGCCGTGGGATCGTCAGGCCACCGGCGTTCGATGCAGCAGGTGCGCGGTCCCGGGGTCGACTCGGTCGATCACGTTGACCTGTCCGGAAGCCAGGGTGTTCTGGCGCGTGCCGGGATCGGTAATGCTCAGGATCTCGGTTTCGTCGACGAAGGCCTTGTCCGATTTCCAGTAGTTCGGGTTGCGCGTCATGTAGGCGTGGACGCCGGGCTCTTGGTTCTCCGGGACATAGCCGCCGGCGCCGATGCCTGCAGCACCGGAGGTGGACCCGGACCCACGGTTGCCGCCGCCCAGGACGGTCCGGCGCGACGTTTCCAGTTTGTAGTGTTTATCGTTCATGTGGATCTCCCTTGGCCGTTTCGGCCCATTGCCCTCGTTTCGCAGAATGCCCGCCTCTCTCATTCCATGCCCTGACGGCAGGCCGTCAGGTGCGTCTGCAATCATGGGATGTTATTGGGGAGCGGAATCTTGCAGGAGTGTCCACGAATGAGTGACCCAAGGATTTCATTGCCGTTGCCGGGCGGCTGCCAGTGCGGAACCGTGCGTTACGCGGTTTCGTCACCGCCCCTGACGCTCTATTGTTGCCATTGTTCCGAATGTCAGGCGCAGTCGTCCTCGGCTTTCGGCATGTCGATGCTTGTCGTTCGCGATGCGCTCGAAGTCGACTGGACCGCGGTGGCGACCTGGACGCGCGCCACCGACAGCGGCAACACGCTCGATTGCCATTACTGCCCAGCCTGCGGCGTGAGGCTGTTTCACATCGGACGCGAAAGTCCCGAGATCGTTTCGGTCAAGGCGGGCTCGCTGGACGACCACACCTGGCTTCAGCCCATCGGTCACATCTGGACCGACAGCACCCAGCCCTGGATCACTCTGCCGGAGGACACTCTCAATACAGCCCACGACCCCGGAGACATGACGCCCTACATCGAACGTTGGCGCGAACTCCATGGAGAGCGCTTTCGTTGAACAGCACTGAGCGTCATTTTGAACTGCTTCTTGAGGGTGGCTGTGAATGCGGCGCGGTTCGACAACACGGTGCGAATCCTTGAGGGACAGCCCGACGATTTCGACCCCTGTGAGAAGCCTGGAACGACTGGTTGGCAGGCGTCGTCAGCCAGCTTGATGAATAGTCACGGCGCATCGAACGACTCGGCATCCAGGAGGTGATGACATCGAATTGGATGCCTTTTTCCTCCAGCCAGTCGGTGATGTGGGTGTCGGCGTTGTACTGCCAGAGGTGCGCGCGCGGACCCATGTGCATGAACGGGCGTAGGCGCGACGCATAGGCCGCGCCCGAAGCGTCCGAGTGGTTGTCGTGCATGGAAAGCCCGTGTTCGGGGTGCATGTGGAGGTGGACGTCGTTCATGTCCCAGATGCTGAACGTGTTGCCGCTGTGCTCGCCCAGCGAGCCCCAGTCGAAACACATGTGGTTGTTCACATAAGCGTAGTAGCTGCGGGACATAAGCGTAGTAGGTGCAGGTCGCGATCAGCAGCGCAAGTTTTCGCCGTGGGTTTGCCTGTGGGCGGATGCACATAGAACGGGATGTAGAACCACTGATCCCCTTGGGTCAGCATCGCCGCATAGGTTCCGCTCTTGGTTCCCTCCGGTGCCGACAAGGAAGGGTGCCGCACCCCCGCCCTTCGGGCCGCTGGCATGGATGGCAACGGTCTCGCCGGGACGCGCCCAAAGCTTGTCGGTGTTAGGAGAGGATGCGCGGCTTGGTCATGGCAGCGCCTCGTCCTTCTCGAAGGTCTTGAGCACATTGCCTGTCAGACGGCTGACATTGTTGTCATAGCCGTTGTGACCCAGACTGGCGGCCCAACTGATGGAACCCGTTGCGAAGACCCCGGCACCCGAGGGCAGCGTGTAATAGATCATGTCGGCCCGCACACGGCGGTTGGCGTCGCCCGTGACCGCGGCGTGGTTGAAGACGATCTCATCCGGACTTTGCATGTAATAGGCCGAATGGCCGTCCGAGCGCGCCAGGACGATCGTGTCGGGCGGTGAACCCAGGCTTTCGTCGACACCGTCGAGTTCGATGCCTGCAGCTCCGTTCCCCAATACGCCGAAGTCGCCGATGATCTCGTCATCGATCCCCTCGAAGACCCAGGCTGCACGCGGGTTGTCCTCGACGCCCGGCTCCTTCACGAACCAGCCGCAACGGTCGAAGCCCGTGGCGAAGGTGCCGATGCCGACCAGCGATTGGGGTGGGCGGCCGATGCGTTTCCACAGACCGCCTAGTTCGCCGTTGAAGCTCTGGTGGTATTCGCCGGGCCTTGATGCCCAGAATCGCGCGCCCGATTCCGCGCGCCGGATTTCGATGGCCGTGCCCGGATGTTCGGGGTGATAGGCGATGCGCCAATAGAATCCGTTGCCGCCCAGATACATCATGCGTCCGCCGCCATCGAAATAGGCGGTCAACGCATCCCACATCTGGGTCGTCCAGTATTCGGGATGCGCTCCGGTCACGATGACGTTGTAGTCGGCCAGTGCCGAGACGCCCTCGTAGTGGATCTCTTCATCCGTCACGATATCGAAGTCGAAGTCCTGCGCCTCCATCCAGTCGGTGACGTGGGTGTCGGCGTTGAAGCTCCAGATGATCGACTTGGGGTTGAAGTTGAGCACGATGGGCCGCAGGCGCGAACTGTAGATCGAGCCCGAGCCGTCGCGGTGCGTGTCATAGGTCGACAGGCCCAAGTCGCGCCGCTCGTTCAGGAAGAGGTCATCGCCCGTATAGGCAATGATGCGCCCGCGTTTGACCTCCGCCTTTTCCTCGTCCGTCTGCCAGTGGTTGTTGGAATAGGCCATGTAGGTCGCGGTGGAGCCCAGAAACGCGATCTTCGCTTTCTTCTGGCCCTGCGCAGGGCGCACATAAAATGGGATGTAACATTCGTCCTCGCCGGCACGGCAGCGCGCGGCATAGACGCCGCTTTTGAGATCCTGCGGCACAGTCATCGTGACCGTGGTTTCCCAGCCGGCGTCATAGAGATCGTCATCGTGGAAATGCACTGCGCCGTAGTGTTCGGGCTTTCGGGTCCAGTCGTGCAGTGAACTGTCCCAGTGATAGCCGGTCACCGCTCGGGTTGGCAGGTTCACCAGGTGGCCATGCAGGTTGTTACCGGACACGTCGGGAAAGGCGCTGGTCGGAATATCCCGGCTGAAGTCCCAGGCACCCACGATCCAGTCGGCCTTCGCCGGATTCCGGCGCGCCATCTTCGACATTTCGTGACAGATCACGACTTTCGATGCCAGACCCGGGGAGTCGATGCGCCCGTTGAACAGCCCCGCCATGCGCGGTCGCCCGTCGTCGTGCCGGCCGACCTGCCAGGCCGCGATATGAAGATTGTGCTCGGCGGCAAACGTGATGCCCTTGGGCGCTTCGCCGGTGACATGGGCAAAACTGTCGGACCCGACATACCGTTCGTCGGGCTCCTGCCAGAGTTCGACCTCGCCGGTTTCGGCATCGTAGCTTGCCGAGACAAAGGCCCATTTCCAGGGGAGCATGGGAACGCCGGTCGAGACCGTCACCAGGTCCTCGCCGTTCCCCACCATCAGCGCGAGCGCGCCATCGCCATCCAGGATCACGGCGAACCCTGGATTTTTCGGGCCCGATCCCCGGCTCATCAGCGCCTGCCTGCCGTCACCAGGCAGGGTCGGCATCACATAGGCCTGAAAGGTGAAGCTCGACAGCCGGTCCAGCACCGGCGCCTTGGGGATCACAGCATAGGACCCGGCATCGATGCGCTGGAACCGCCCCTCATGGCTGCCGTCCGCATCGGTTTCGACCTCAACTTCCTTGAAGGGTGCGCCGCTTGTCGTCTCCACGCCACAGACGATCCGCACGACCTTGAAGTCGAACCGATCATGGTCTTCCAGACTGACCTTGAATCCGACCGCGTCGCCGGGCCGCACGCTGATCCGGTCCGCATACCCCAGCACACGGCGCTTGTAATCAAGGGTCATCGTCGCCCAATCCCCACAACCGTTATGGCCCGGCCATCCAAACGTGATCCCCAGCGAAGGCTGGGGTTCCTATGCACAAACCTCAATCAGGAACTCCGATATCTAATCTTCTCGGCAAACCCACGACGCTGTTCTCGACCGCCCCCATGATGAAGCATTTACGCTTTGCCCTGGACGATCGTGCATATGGACTCCAGCCTTCGCTGGGGATCCCAATCCCACTCACCCGTCCAGTTCGACGCCTGTGTGTTTCTTCCAGCGCAGCTTGAAGATGTGCCACTCGGCCTCGCCCAGATCGTTGAACGTGACATCCTCATGCAGGGTCACGGGCACGCCGCGCTTGCCGGGAAGCTGCGCCAGGCACCACTCCTTGTGGGGCACGGTGTTCACCAGCACGTATTTGCCCTCAGTGGGCTCCCAGCGCATGACGTTCAGAACCTTCTGGAGTTCCGCGCTGTGGGGACCGAACGGATTGGCGCGGAATTCCTCGGCGAGTTCGGTCTTTGCCGGATCGATCTTGTACATGGCGTGTTTCCATTTGCTGGCGGGATTAGAGCGCCCGCAAGCGTGTGGATCAAGGCTTGTCAGACAGATTACGTCCCGCTATCTCCGACAGATGATGGATCGCCTTGGTCTTTGCCGTGATAATTCGAACCATCGGCCAGGGAGGCGTGCACATGGACACTGATATCGCGATCGTCGGCGGCAGTTTCGCCGGCATGGCGGCGGCGCTGTAGTTGGTGCGTAGCGGTGCCGCATCATCCTGATCGACACCGGGATGCCCAGAAACTGCATGGTCGATACCGTTCATGGCGTGCCCGGCCAGGACGGCAGATCGCCCTCGGCCGTGCATGAGACCCTGCGGGCTGAAGCGATGGCCTATTTCCGGCATCGACTGGCGCGCCGGCACTGTTGTGGAGGTGGAAAAACCGGGGATGGCTTCGGGCTGGAAACCGCATCGGGAAATCGCATCAGCGTCCCCCGGGTCGTCCTCGCCAGCGGGGTCGAGGATCCGGACATCCCGGGCCTTGCCGAGCGCTGAGGACAGCGTGCACCATTGCCCCTACTGTCACGGCTATGAAGTCGCGGGCCACGGCTTGCCGTCATCGGTTTCAACAACGTCTCTCTCGTTCAGATCCTGGTCCTGCCCGACTGGAGCGGCGAGGTCACGCTCTTCCCCGATGGTAAGGTCGAACTCAGCGATGAGGATCGCAGCAAGCTGAAGGAGCGCGGCATCGGAATTGAGGGATCACTGGTATCGTCGATCACAATGGGCGGCTGCGGGGTTTTCTTGTGCAAGAACACGAACGGAAGGAGTAATAGTAGGGCAAGCCAGCCGATCAAGACCAAACCGCCAACGCTATAGAACGCTAGCGCCAATATTGGAATGACGAACATGACCCTTGGATGTGCCGGCTCGCTGTCGGGGAAATTGTGGTGCCAAGCCATAGCAGTCCTGCACCCATAAGGGGCAAGATCACAATACCGCAAGCGAACCAGATGATGGGAAGCTTCCGTTTGGGGCCGACGTGAATCTTGACCATGCCGCTTTCCCAATGAAAAAGGGCCGCGGCTTGTGCCGCGGCCCCCATTCCAATGCTCTGAACGCAGAGATCAGAAGTCCATGTCGTCCATGCCGCCGCCGGCTGCGTCGTCGTCCTTCTTGGGCTTCTCCGCGATCATCGCCTCAGTGGTGATGAGCAGGCCCGCGACGGACGCGGCGTCCTGGAGCGCGGTACGCACGACCTTCGCGGGGTCGATGATACCGGCCTTCACGAGGTCCTTGTAGGTCTCGCTCTGGGCGTCGAAGCCGTGATTGGTGTCCTTCTGCTCAAGCAGCTTGCCCGCGACGACAGCGCCGTCGAGGCCCGCGTTCTTGGTGATTTGGCGCACCGGGGCCTGGATGGCCTTGCGCACGATCTCGACACCGACCTGCTGGTCTGTGTCGTCAAGCTCCAGCTTGCCGAGGGCACGTGTGGCATAGAGTAGGGCGACGCCGCCGCCGGGCACGATGCCTTCCTCGACCGCCGCGCGGGTGGCGTTCATGGCGTCTTCCACCATGTCCTTGCGCTCCTTCACCTCAACCTCGGTCGAACCGCCGACCTTGATCACGGCGACGCCGCCGGCGAGCTTCGCCAGACGCTCCTGGAGCTTCTCGCGGTCATAGTCGGACGTGGTGCTCTCGATCTGCTGGCGGATCTGATTGCAGCGCGCCTTGATGTCGCTGGCCTTGCCCGCACCGTCGACGATGGTCGTGTCGTCCTTGTTGACGATGACGCGCTTGGCGGTGCCCAGCATGTCCATCGTGACGTTCTCGAGCTTGATTCCGACATCCTCGCTGATCACCTGACCCTTGGTCAGGACCGCGATGTCTTCCAGCATCGCCTTGCGGCGATCGCCGAAGCCGGGGGCCTTGACCGCAACGACCTTCAGACCGCCGCGCAGGCGGTTGACGACCAGGGTAGCCAGAGCCTCGCCCTCGACGTCCTCGGCGATGATCATCAGCGGACGGCCCGACTTGGCGATCTCTTCCAGGATCGGAAGCATGGCCTGCAGGCTTGAAAGTTTCTTTTCGTGGATCAGGATGGCGACATCCTCGTACTCGGTCTTCATCTTGTCGGCGTCGGTGATGAAGTAGGGCGAGAGATAGCCGCGGTCGAACAGCATGCCCTCGACGACCTCAAGTTCGGTCTCGCGGGACTTGGCTTCCTCAACCGTGATGACACCCTCGTTGCCGACCTTCTGCATCGCCTCGGCGATCATGCGGCCGACTTCCTGGTCGCCGTTCGACGAGATTGTGCCCACCTGGGCAACTTCGTCGGACGACTTGATCTTGCGCGCGCGCTTTTCGATGTCGGCGACCACGGCGGCGACCGCGGCATCGACGCCACGGCGTAGGTCCATCGGGTTCATGCCCGCGGCGACGGCCTTGGTGCCCTCGCGCACGATGGCCTGGGCCAGAATCGTGGCGGTGGTGGTGCCGTCACCGGCCTTGTCGTTGGTCTTGGAAGCAACTTCGCGCACCATCTGTGCGCCCATGTTCTCGAACTTGTCGGAAAGCTCGATCTCCTTGGCGACGGTCACGCCATCCTTGGTGATGCGCGGTGCGCCGAAGGATTTGTCGAGGACCACGGTGCGGCCCTTGGGCCCCAGAGTAACCTTGACGGCATCGGCAAGCACGTTGATGCCGCGCAACATGCGTGTGCGGGCATCGGCACTGTATTTGACTTCTTTGGCAGCCATGTTTGTCTCTCCTGTTTCTTATTCTGCGGTCAGCCGATAATGCCCATGATGTCGGATTCCTTCATGATCAGAAGGTCCTCGCCATCAATCTTGACTTCGGTTCCCGACCATTTGCCGAAGAGGACGCGGTCGCCCTTCTTCACGTCGAGCGGCTGAATCTTGCCGTTTTCGTCCCGTGCGCCGGGGCCGACGGCGACAACCTTGCCTTCCATCGGCTTCTCCTTGGCGGAATCGGGGATGATGATGCCGCCGGCGGTCTTTGCGTCACCGTCGATGCGGCTGACGACGACGCGGTCGTGCAGCGGTCGAAATGCCATGCTTCAAACTCCTGATTGAGCGGTGTGACTTCACATTTGAATGCCTTAGCACTCACCGGAGGCAAGTGCTAACAGTTGATGTAAGCGTGCGCGTGCGAGGATCAAGCCCGGACATGCAATTTTTTGCAGTATTCCGGGTCAGACCGGTGATTTTGCGTTCCCGGGACGGCGCGTCACCTTGCGGCTGCGAAGGTCGAGCAGCCGCTCAATCTCCGCAAGCGGCACACCCGTACGGGCAGCGGCCACCAGCGCGAAATAGATCAGGTCAGCGGCTTCATGCGCCACCTCGGCCGGTTCCTCGGCTTTGCCCAGTTCGCCGGCCTCCTCGATCGGCTTGGCTTCCAGCAGGCCCGGTTCGGTGAAGAGCCGTCTGGTGTAGGAGCCTTCGGGCGCGTGATCGCGGCGCTCGGCGATCAGGCGGGCCAGCGCGGGCAGGCCCTGGTCCCCGCCCCAGAAGGTCCAGGTGTCGAGATGGCAGAAGCCCGCACCGGCCTGGCGCACGGTGAAGCGCAAGGCGTCGCGGTCGCAGTCGAGGTCGATCTTCAGCAGTTCCTGGGTCGCACCGGAGGTCTCGCCCTTCACCCACAGGCCGCGCGAGCGCGAATGGTAGGCGCTGATCTGCCGTTCGACCGCGACGCGCAGGTTCTCGGCGTCCGAATAGACCAGCCCCATGGCGCGCCCGTGTTCGTCGCACACCACGGTGGGCCAAAGTCCGTCGGACCGATCGCTTTTCAGCGGTGCTGCGATCGCATCGCCCAGATTCAGGCTGCCGGAATAGAGCGCCATGCCGACCTGGGCATCGGCACCCGCCGCGTCCGCCATGGCGATGTCTTCAGGTGTGGTGAAGCCGCCCGCTACGGTCAGCTTGGCATCACCCGTGGCCTGCGCCAGATGGCGCGTGGCCTCCATGTCGGTGCCTTGCATCCGCCCCTCGCGCTCGACGAAGGTCACCAGGAAGCCGCCGACCAGATCGCGCAGTTCGGCCATGCGCTCTTCGACAGACGCGCCCGTCTTGGTCGTCCAGCCGTGGGTCACGACCTCGCCTTCGACCGCATCCAGCGCAGCGATCACGCGCTTGCGCGGCAATTGGGAGAGGATTTCCGGCGTGGCGGCCGTGCCCAGGATGATCTTCTCGGCCCCGGCATTGAGCCAGCGGATTGCCGTCTCGACGTCGCGGATGCCCCCTCCCACGCGACAGGGTGCCATCTTCTACCAGATCTTCGATCAGCGCGCGGTTGTCGCCCTGGCTCAGCGCAGCATCCAAATCGATTACCGCGATGTCGCCGGCCAGCCGAAATTTGGCCGCGATGGGCCGGGGGTCGCCGGCCTCGATCGCCATCTCCTTGCCGCCCACCAACTGTACCGCCTGACCGCCCATCAGGTCGATGGAGGGAACGATCATTCCGCCGGCTCCGGATTGATCGCAGGAAAGGCCATGGACGAGCCCAGCGCGGTCAGCGCCGAGGTCACCGCAAAAGCCGCACCCAGCGCAAAAGCGTGGGTGAGATCGGCGTCGCCGACCCAGCCGCCCAGGAACGCACCCAAAGCCCCGATGCTGTCCATCATCACGAAGGCCAAGCCCAGGGTCGTACCTTCGCGCTTTCCCGCGAAGTCGACGGCCGAGGCCAGCACGACCGAACGCACGCCGTAAAGTGCACCGATCATCACGATCAGGAAGAGCATGGCAAACCAGGGCGAAGTGATGAAGGGCATCGCGAAGCCCAATGGTGCGACGGCCAGCAGTGCGGCTGCGAACACCCGGCGGCGTCCGATGGTATCGGAGATGTGCCCCATCACGGGCTGCAGCAGCGCACCGGCCAGGATCATCGCGGCAAAGGCGATGCCCGCCCAGAATTCCGAAAAACCCAGGCCGTTCACGATATAGAGCGTCGCCATGGAGAGGATCGCCATGATCGCCATGTTGTAGATACCGATCATGGCAATGAGCGACAGTCCAGTGCGGCTGGTCCAACTCTTCCACATGTCCTTGAAATCCAGCATCGATGCCTTGGTCTCAATGGCGACCGTCAGGCGCCGCCGTTGGAAGAAGAAATAGGTTCCGACGATCGCTGCGGGAATGACCGCCAGCGCCAGCCCGACACGCCAACCCACGACCATCAGCAGAACGCCGGTCAGCACCGGTGCGAAGACCTCCGCCAGAGTGCCGCCCATTGCGTGGATGCCCAGAACGCGCGCCCGCTGTCCAGGCATCGATTGTGTCAGCGTGCCCGTGGCCAGCGGATGCCAGGCCGAGGTTCCCATGCCAGCCACCGCCAGCATGGCCGTCAGCGTCCAGAAATCCGGCGCCAGGCTTGCCAGGCCATACCCCACCACGACCCACAGGAAGGTGGCGGCAAAGATCGGTCCGCGCCGCTTGGTGTGGTCGCTCAGGATGCCTGCGGGCACTAGGCTCAGCGTCGCGCCCGCGGCGGTGAGCGCGACCACCAGGCCCAGGTCCGAGGGGCTCAGATCCAGCGCGATGGCGATGGCCGGTGCCAGGATCCAGAACGCGCCATGGGGCCAGTCGACCGCCATGTGCCCGATGCAAAAAGCCGGGATGGGCAGGCGCTGGGTCGGGTTGTCGGCGGTGTCAGCCATGGGAACCTGTCGTTGAGTCCAGGCGCGTGGGAATGCCCGCCGCCGCCATGAAGCGTTTGATATCGATCACCGTATAGTCGCCGTCGTGAAAAATCCAGGCGGCCAGTACGGCATCGGCTCCCGCCTGTAGCGCTTGCGTCAGGTGTTCCGGACTGGCCGCACCGCCCGAGGCGATCACCGGCACGTGGACGGCCTCCGACACCGCGTACAGCAGGTCCGTGTCGTAGCCCGAGCGTGTGCCGTCGCGGTCCCAGCTTGTCAGCAGGATTTCGCCAGCGCCGCGTTCCACTGCCTCGCGCGCCCAGCCGATGGCGTCAATGCCCGTGCGGTTCTTACCCGACTGGGTGACGACCTCCCAGCCCGCGCCATCGGCCTTGTGTGCGGCATCGATGGCGACAATGGTGCACTGGCTGCCGAAACGATCGGCTATCTCGGTCAGCAGTTCCGGGCGCGTCACCGCTGCGGTGTTGGCCGCCACCTTGTCGGCCCCGGCTTCCAGCAGCGCTCCGGCATCGGAAGCCTGGCGCACGCCTCCGCCCACGGTCAGCGGAATGCCGAGCTCCTGGCGCACGGCCGCGACCGTCACCAGCGTGTTGCCGCGCCCTTGCGGTGTCGCCGAGACATCCAGCATCGCGAGTTCATCCGCACCCTGGCGCTCATAGGACATCGAGAGTTCGATGGGATCGCCCGCATCACGCAGTCCCTCGAAAACGCACACCCTTCACGACGCGGCCGTTGTCGACATCCAGGCAGGGAATGACGCGGGCGGTCAGCATGGCAGTGCAATCCAGCGCGAGAGAAGGGCGTGGCCATAGGCGCCCGAAAGTTCGGAATGGAACTGGCAGGCCACCACCGATCCCTTCTCCATGGCGGCGACAAAAGGCCCGCCATGATCGGCCATCGCGACCGACCAGCCCGCGGGCCGCTCGGTCACACGATAGGAATTGGCGAAATAGGCATAACCGTCGGTCACGACCGTGCAGCCGGCATCGGCATGAAGATCGTTCCAGCCGAACTACGGCACGCGCACCGACTCGGGAAATCGCGTCACCGCCGCATCGACAATGCCCAGCCCCGTGGCGCCCCGCGATTCCTCGCTGCTGAGGCAGAAAAGCTGAAGCTCCACGCAGATCGAAAGCGTGGGCTTGCCTAGCACGATGCGGGCACGCAGCGGAGCCGTCATGGCGTGTGCGTCGAGTGCGGCCATCGCGGCCCCGAACGAACCTACGCCCGGCAGCATGACATGTCCTGCCTCGGCAATGTCATCGGGGGATGTGGCTATCCGCGGCGCCCCTCCGGCCCGCTTCATGCCTGCGAACACAGAGGCGAGATTGGCAGTTCCGGTGGCGCAGACGACGACCTCGTGGCCGCTCACAGCGTGCCCTTGGTGCTGGGAAAGTCGCGATGGCCAGCATCGGAGATTGCCGTGGAAAGGGCCAGAGCCAGCGACTTGAACGCGGCCTCGGCGCGGTGGTGGTCGTTGTGACCGTGCAGCACGTCGACATGCAGGGTCAGCTTTCCGGCCATGGCTGGAGTGATCGCTCCGCTGTCGCGTGATGCTCTCAAAGCGGGCGGAACGTCATGCATCGTCGGTTCGGTGTCAACAGGCTTCCCTGCCATGTCGGCGGCGATTGGCATAAGGTGGCGAAAACGAACTGTTCGGGAGATCACCATTATGGCTGTTCACGGCGTCGATCATATCAACATCTGCACCGCCGACCTCGACCGCTGCCGGGCTTTTTATTGCGTTATTTTGGGATTTGAAGAAGGGTACCGCCCGCCTTTCGACAGTCCGGGCGCCTGGCTCTATGCGGGCGATGCCCCATTGGTGCATGTCAGCGTCACCGATAGCCCGCGCACGGGTGAAAGCGCGGTTGATCACGTCTCCTTCGCGGCGAAGGGTTATGACGCCATGTGTTCGCGCCTGAACGAAGAGGGCATCGACTTCGAGAGTTACCAGGTGCCCGACAACCCCACGCGCCAGATTTTCGTGAAGGATCCCGACGGCGTCGATGTGGAACTCAATTTCCGTGATGGTACTTAGTCTGGTGTGAAGTGGAATTCCTCGCGGAACCCGCCCGACCTATATGGTTTATAGAGACGCCGGACTTCCTCCCGGAGTTCCGGATACGCGTTGTTTAGTGGAAAGGCACATGGCGGCAAGTGCCGAGCTTCATGAAAGGCATGAAGATCTCTCGACCGAGACCATCGACCTTCACCGGGCCATGGTTTCCCTGCTTGAGGAACTCGAGGCATGCGGATTCTTTAAGATGTGCGCTGGCGCGAGCACCCCCCACCCCAAGCCTCTCCCTCAAGGGGAGAGGGAGAAGATTGCGTCTGATCGGGAAACAATAACTTACGCATGCGATAGCCTTGGTCTCGCGATAGGGGCGTTTTTTCGATCATAATGGTTCGTTGCATAGCCGGATTATCTGGATATGAGTCAGGGTTATGCTGAGGGCCTGACGAAGGAAGGAACGCATGAACGTCGATGGTGTCCCATACCGCACGATCTGGCGCACGGATGCGGGGGCGGTCACGATTCTGGATCAAACCCGGCTCCCTCATGCCTTTGAAACCGTGGTGCTGGAGGATGTCGACACGGCCGCCCATGCCATTCGTGCGATGCTGGTGCGTGGCGCGCCACTGATCGGCGCGACGGCCGCCTACGGCATGGCGTTGGCGATGGAGAAGGATTCGTCGGCCGCGCATCGTTCGGCCGCGCACGACCTCCTGCTCGCGACCCGGCCGACGGCGGTCAATCTGCGTTGGGCGCTCGACGGCATGAACACGCTGCTGTCGCCCCTGGCGCCGTCCCAACGGGCAACGGCCGCCTTTGCCGAGGCGGCGCGTATCTGTGACGAGGATGCCGCGATCTGCGAGGCCATCGGCGACCACGGCCTGCCGTTGATCCGGGCACTCCACGACAAGAAGGGCGATACGATCAACATCCTCACCCACTGCAACGCAGGCTGGCTTGCCACGGTCGACTGGGGCACGGCCATCGCGCCAATCTATAAGGCGTTCGATGCCGGGTTGCCGGTCCATGTTTGGGTCGATGAAACCCGTCCGCGCAACCAGGGTGCGGGGCTGACCGCGTGGGAGCTCAACCGTCACGGCGTGCCGCACACGGTGATCGTCGACAACGCCGCCGGTCACCTCATGCAGCAGGGCCTTGTCGATATGGTCGTCACCGGCACGGACCGCACCACCGCCCACGGCGACGTCTGCAACAAGATCGGAACCTATCTGAAGGCGCTCGCCGCGCAGGACAACGGCGTGCCGTTCTATGTCGCCCTGCCGTCGCCCACTATCGATTGGACCATGGCTTCGGGCTCCGACGTTCCGATCGAGGAACGCTCGGGTGAGGAGGTGAGCCACCTCACCGGGCGCACCGCCGACGGGCGGATCGAGACGATCCAGATTACGCCGGAGGGTTCGCCCCTCGGCAATCCCGCGTTCGATGTCACGCCGTCGCGTCTCGTGACCGCTCTGGTCACCGAGCGCGGCGTTTGTGCCGCATCGCCCGATGGGCTGGCCGGACTTTTCCCGGATCTCGCCCGTGCCGCATGAATACCCCCGTCTGCGCAAGGCGCTGATTGCCACGGCTCGATTCATGAACAGGCTCGGCATCAACCAAGGCACATCCGGCAATGTCAGCGTTCGGGCGGGCAGGGGTTTTCTCGTCACGCCGTCGGCCTTGCCCTACGACCGGATCGCGCCTGCCGACATCGTATGGATGAACCTCGACGGCAAAGCCGCGGGCAAGCACAAACCCTCCAGCGAGTGGCGCTTTCATTGTGCTATCTATGCCGCCAGGCCCGAGGCAGGCGCCATCGTTCATACTCACGCCTCCCACGCGACCTCGCTCGCCTGTCTGGGCAAGGGCATCCCACGCTTCCACTACATGGTCGCCATGGCCGGTGGCGACGATATCCGCTGCGCGCCCTACGCCACTTATGGCACACAGGAGCTTTCGGATCACGCGCTTGCCGCACTGGAGGGTCGCAAGGCCTGTCTGCTCGCCAACCACGGCATGATCGCCTTCGACCGCGATCTAGATGGCGCGCTGGCTCTGGCGGCCGAGGTCGAAAGTCTCGCGCGCCAGTACTGGCAGGCGCTCCAGGTCGGCAAGCCCAAGCTGCTCACCAAAGTCCAGATGAAGGAAGTCCTGGAAAAATTCGCCGACTATCGACCGGGCTGACGCGGGCCATTCTCCCGACGTAAGGTAACCGACCAACCCGGGAGAAAATCATGAGCGAAATGTACGACAAGGGGCTTGCCAACCGTAAAGAGGTGCTGGGTGCAGAGTATGTCGACACGGCCGTCAGCGGTGCCGACAGCTTCAACCGCAACTTCCAGCGCATCCTCACGACCTATTGCTGGGGCGAGGTCTGGGGTGGCGAGGAGCTCGACAACAGGCAGCGCAGCTTGAACAATCTCTGCATGACCGCCGCGATGGGCCGCACGCACGAATTCGAACTCCATTTCCGCGGCGCGTTGCGCAACGGCGTCACCCTGGCGCAGCTTCGCGACACGCTGACCCAGATCGCGATCTATTGCGGCATGCCCGCGGGCGTCGAATCCTTCCGCATCGCACGCAAGGTATTCCAGGAGGAAGGCATCGATCCCGACAAGGACGACACCCTTTCCTAAACCGTCGGCCTGATCTAGAAGCACGACGTCTTTCCTGGAGCCGACATGACCGACATGCCGCAACCCCGCATCCTTCACCTTGAAGGCATGGGCGATGAAGAGCGCGCCGGGCTCTGCGCGCGCGGCGTGATCGACAGTTCCCGCTTCTTGGAGCGCGCGCGTCCCATCATCGAAGCGGTGCGCGCGGAAGGCGATACCGCCCTCGTGCGTTTCGCCGGAGCGTTCGACAAGGTGACCATGTCGGCAGAGCGGATCCGTGTGGCGGAGGCAGACTTCGACGCAGCTTATGATCACGTTCCCGACGATGTGGTCGTGGCCATTTGCGAGGCCGCTGGAAACATCTGCCGGATGCACGAGCAGCAGAAACCGCCGCCGCTCGACATGATCGAGGTCAGGCCCGGCGTCATGGCGGGCGACCGTTATGTGCCGATCGGCGCGGTGGCGTGTTATGTGCCACGCGGCAAGGGCTCGTTTCCTTCCGTCACGCTGATGACCGCGATCCCCGCCGTGGTCGCGAATGTGCCGCGCGTCGTGGTCATCACTCCGCCCGGCCCGGGGGGAACTTGCGATCCCGGAACGCTGGTGGCCGCGCGCGAAGCCGGCGTTTCGGAAGTCTATCTCTGCGGGGGCACTCAGGGTGTCGCGGCCGTAGCTTATGGGACGCAGACCGTTCCCCGCTGCGACAAGATCGTCGGCCCGGGCTCGCCCTGGGTGGGTGCGGCCACGGAACTTTGTGCCGATGTCATCGCGTCAGGACCGCCCGCCGGGCCGTCCGAAAGTATGGTGCTGGTTGACGAGACCGCCGACCTCCGCCGTGTTGCGCTCGACCTCCTGATTGAGGCCGAACACGGCGACGACTCCACAACCTTCCTGGTGACGTGGGACGCGGGTCTCGCTGAAACGGTCGCCGGGCACCTAGTCGAACTGCTCGACCGGTTGGGACCGGAACGGGGCGGTTATGCTGCGCAGGCGCTGGGCGTAAACGGCGGTCTGGTCGTGGCTGCCGGTCGTGATGACGCGCTTGCCTTCGTCAACGCCTTTGCCGCAGAACATCTCCAGATCGCTAGCACGCGGGCCCGCGACTATCTCGATGCAATCGTCAACGCGGGTGAAGTGCTTCTGGGCCAGGAGGCACCATTCTCCATGGCGAACTTCATGATCGGCGTGAATGCGGTGTTGCCCACCGGCGGTAAGGCGGCGACCCATTCCGCACTCGGCGTCATGGACTACATCAAGCGCCAGTCGATTGCCGAACTGACGCGGGAGGGCTACGAGGCGCTCGCGCATCAGACAGAGGCCTTCGCCCTTTATGAAGGCTTCGACGCGCACGCCCTGGCGATCAGCGCCAGAAACGAAGGTGCTTGATGACGGCGGTACCCGAACGCGGTGTCTGGGACGAGGGCCAGGCTGATCCCCTCCTCTTGTCGCCGCCTACGCCGATCCGCCCGCCCGAAGAGGTCTGTACCGCCGAGGCGCTCTCGGCCAACAAGGCTTCGGCCCTCTCCTTCGTGCGTGCGCTGGTCCGCCGCATGGCTCGCGAGAAATGGAAGATCGAGACCGCGATCTGGGAACTCGACGAGGAGGGCAGGGGTACGGCCGCCTACCGGATCGAGACGGCGGAACGCCCGCTCCATTTCGTGATCTATTCCGACAACCTGCCCGACGACCAGAAGTCCGAACGCATCGTCGGACTGTGCTATGACGGCGTCGGCTATGTCGGACAGGGCGAGATCGACCGCGACCGTGTCGCGCACCTGAAGAAGGAGTCCGAGAACTTCGTGCTGGGCCGGGCAGACAACACGGTGGTCGGCTTCACGCGGATGAACCGCAGTTCCAGTGCCTTCAACACGGCCGTCGAGGCGCTGGCCGCGGGCTGTCAGCCGCATCTGCCCGGCGGCTATCTGCTGCGCAACAACGGCTTCTGGGGCAACGGCCGCCACGGCACGGCGATCTATCCCTCGTTCGCGCCCGAGCATCCCCTCAGCCATCCCTATTCGGGCGAGATGATGACGCTCTATATGTGGCGGCACTTCGCCAACGATCTCGTGGAGCATGCCGCGCGTGTGCAGAGCCCCGATGCCGCGTCGCTGTCGCCCGTGCTCAAGCGACACCTGGGCATGGGCAACGCCTCGGGCCTAGGCATGGTGCCGTTTGTCATCGCACATCCCAAGCGTATCCATGCCTGGGTTGTCATGCGCGAACTCGCCATTGCGCACGCACTGGGCGAGACCGTTACGTCAGGTGCGTCCGAGGTCGCGCGTCTGCGCGATCTTGTGCGGCGCTGCATCGCCTATTTCACGCTGCACGACCGCACTGGCAAGGGCATGTACGTCCCTTCGTCGGCGGTGCGTGTGGACCTGGTGCGCATCTCCGAAACCCTGAATAAATTCGCCGAGACCGGGGCCATGCTGGGCGCCGAAGCGATCCGACCCTGGCAGCCCCTGGTCGCCTGGGCGCGCGCGACGCTCAATCGCGAGTCCGTCGAGGTACTCCATTCGCTCCTCATCGAACTTTATCCCAATCGCGCCTTCGAAATTGCCAAGCTGGCGTCCGCACCGGGCGATTACCGCAGCGATGTCGACCCGGCCATGACTCTGGGCGCACTGGCTGCCCTCATCCGCCGGAACTATGCCTGGGCGCTCGACCTCGATGTCACCTCGCCCGAAGCGTGCCATCACTTCTGGTACTATTCGGAAGAAAACGTCGAGCCGCGCCTTGGCGAGCGCGGCGTCGATCCTGGCGACGACCGCGAGGCCTTCGTCGACGTCCCCGGTGCGGTGCAGGCTCTTCTCTCGAAACTGGAGTCCCTGCCGTCCGAACGCACGGTGGCGGAATTTCTGCTCGGTCATCCCGAACACCGCTTCATGACCGAGCGCGTGCAGTCGCTCGCCGAACTGCCCTACGGCGAAGTGCGCGGCCATGTCAGCCATCGCGATTTCCAAGCCTGCGATCTCATCCGATTCGCGCTCTCGCTGCTGGGCATGGAGGATTTCGATCCCCGCTCCAGCCTGTGGGTGCGCGGCACTTTCCTGCAGGGCGCCCCCATCGCCGAAGACCTGGCGGCCGGGATCGAAGGCGACTGGATCTATCCCCTGGAACCGGAACCTGCGTCGTAGTCTGCACCGGCCCACGACCGTGGGATTCATGCAAAGGAAACCTCATGACCGATCGCGGTTTTCACGACGACCTCGTCGTCATCGATGCGCTGCAGGCGAGCAACTGGGATCTCGAACTGCTTGAGGAACTGCGCGCCGGCGGCGTCACGGCGGTCCATGTCACGCTCGTCTTCTGGGAGGATGCGCGCGCCACGCTCGACAACATCGGGGGCTGGCACCACATGTTCGAAAAGCACGGCGACCTTATCATGCCCGTGCGCACCGCGGCCGATATTGAGGAAGCCAAGCGTCAGGGCAAGACCGGCATCATCTTCGGCTTCCAGAACTGCAGCCCCATCGAGGACGATCTTGCCTTGGTTCAGGTCTTCCACGAACTGGGCGTGCGCATCATGCAGCTCACCTACAACAACCAGAGCCTGATCGGTGCGGGGTGCTACGAAAAGGTCGATGCCGGGATCAGCCGCTTCGGCCGCGAGGTCATCGCCGAGATGAACCGGGTCGGCATGCTGATCGATCTCAGCCATTCGGCCGAACTGACCTCGCTCCAGGCGATCGAGATTTCCGAGCGGCCTGTCGCCATCACGCACGCCAATCCTTTGAGCTTCCACAAAGGTATCCGCAACAAGTCCGACAATCTCCTCAAAGCGCTCGCGCAATCGGGCGGCATGCTGGGTTTCAGTACCTATCCCTTCCACATCGGCGGGTCGGACACTACGCTCGACGCCTTCTGCGGCATGATCGCCGACACAGTGGAGATGCTGGGCGTCGACAAAGTAGGGTTCGGCACCGATATGTGCCGCAAGCTCTCCAGTGGTTATCTCGACTGGATGCGCAGCGGGCGCTGGTCCAAGGGAATCGATTCGGGCGAGGCCAAGACTTCCGGCGGCGGCTGGCCCGACTGGCCTGACTGGTTCACCACGCCCTCCGACTTTCCCAACATCACGCAAGGCCTCCTCGACAAGGGGTTCAACAAGGCTGACACGGCGAAGATCATGGGAGGTAACTGGCTCGCCTTCTTCCGTGACGGGTTCGCGCCCAAGTGAGCAGCGCCGACGACATCATTTCCGTCGGTTTCCTGGAGGTACAGGTCTGGGCCAGCCGCGCGCTGATCGGGGCAGGCTTTCCCGGCGGCGCGGTCGATCAGGCCGCGCGCCTCGTCACCCAGAGCCAACTGCTCGACGACCGGGCCATCGCGGGGTTTGTCGCGGATCTCCCCGTCATCGGCGCGCGCGATCACGGCACGCCCGATCTTGAAAGCGGCGGTATCGTCAACGCCAACGGCCTGCATGCTCTCGCCGTCGCGCCGGGTGTCCTGGACATGGCCTGCGCCGGCGGCGCAGGCCATGTTTTCAGGGTGCGCCGCAGCGCCGGCGCCTGGGTTTTGCCGGGTGCCGTCCTCCACGGCGCGCGGCGCGGCCATGCCGTTCTGGCGGCCACACGGGAGGCGACGTGGATCGCCTGGCCCAATGACGGCGGGCCGGCGGTTGTACGCCTGACGACGATAGGTGAATCAGCGCTGCCGCCCGATGACGGCTACACCATCGCAAAAACCGACGGCCCGTCCGCGGCGATGCTTTCCGAAGGATGGATATTGCGTCCGCGCGAACTGGAGGCCCGGATCGCCAAGGTCCAGCACCAAGGTTTTCCGGTCCGCCGCGGCACCTGGTCCGGGGTCACGGACTGGGGCTGGAAGATGTTGGTGCCGACCTCCGAGCGCTCCAAGGCCCAGGCCGGCGGCGATATGGGCGAAACCTGAGCGATCCGGTGACCTTGCGGGCCGACGGTGCCCATTTCATACTCAATCTGGATGAGGCGCTGCGCGCACCTCTTGCTGCGCGGTCGCCTCTGATACATTTACTTGGAGACCATGATGCAGAAAGACAACCATCCTCGAACTTGCCGGCGCCACCGATGCGTTTCTGGCCGCCCAAATGCCCGCCGAAGTTCGCTCCGATCTCGCCAGCGAATGCACGCACCTCACGCCCGCGTTGCCTGTCGGTGAGATTTGTGCAGACCAGTTCGGCTTTGACGCGGCTCTTCCCGCCGCTTCGATCATGTGTACCGGCGGGCATGTCGTTTGCATGTGCGCCCGACAGGGGTGAGCGTCCTTTCAATCGCGCTGGAATTTGTGATGACCAGCGTGCCGACCGGGCCCTCCACCTCGCGCTGACGCACGAAACCCATCTTCTCCTGCAACCGGCGCGAGCCCTCGTTGAGCGCATCGTTCACACCCATGACGTAGGGCAGACTTAACCTCTCGAACGCGTAGGCGAGCATTTGGCGCAGCGCCTCTTCGCCATAGCCATGCCCCCAGGCGTCGGGGTGGAGCGCGATCTGGAATTCGATCTCGTCTTTCAGAAGCGGATCCAGTGCAATCATGTCGGTGGAAGGCGCCAGGCCGATTTCCCCCCATCAGGGCCCTGTCATCCCGCCGCCGCGACAGCCACAGGCCCAAGCCTTCGTGATGGCGCCTGGTGAATTCCTCCAGATGTTCTCGTACGTGTCTGCGCTTCATGACCTGACCGTCGAACAGAAAGCGCAGCACCTCGGGCATGGTCCAAAGAGACCACAGGGTATCCAGATCGTCGCTCTTGGCCGGTTCCAGCAGCAGACGTTCGGTGGTCAAGACCGACAACATGTCAGCACCGCCTCACCGTCGCGGCCGTCAACTCGCGAATGCCATGTTCTCGCGTTTGTAAAAACGTGCGGCCATGAACAGCAGCACTAGGGCGCCGGCCATCGTCGCGAGGCAACTCAGCACGATAGTTTAGGTTGCGTTAGGCGTCTCGCCCTGCACAAGCTGGCCGATCAGGATGGTTTGGCCATAAGTCGGGATCATCATGGCCCACGCACTGGGCTGGATCGGCACGAACACCATGATCATGCCGGGCAGGGCAGGCAGCAACTGCAGCAGTCCCAGATTAGGTCTGCGTTTCCTTGAGGCTCTTCGACACCGTCGCCACGATCATCTGGATCGCCACGGCCATCATCATGATCGGGATGCACAGATAAAGACTATGGTGAAGTCGCCCAGCCCGGGATTGACCTTGATCCCGACACCCAGCATGCCCAGGCCCGAGAAGATCACCTTGTAGGCCACAATAGCTGTCAGTATCGCCATGACGGTGAAAACCAGCAAGGCAATGTACTTGCCCAACATGAACTGCCAATGCGGCACCGGATAGGCGATCTCGGGATCGACTTCATGCGCCGCCAACCTGCTGTCGGCGGTTGACCGATTGAAACGGTTGATCAGTTCCGCCGTGCGCCTGATCGACATGATCGAGGAAAGGCGCGAGCTATCGATATAAATCTGGATCTCCGCATTGCGTTCGTCACCGAACGCTTCGGCGAAGTCTTGCGGAAACACCAGGATGGAACTGTACTTACCCTTGCGCACGGCGTCCGCCACATCCTCGATTTGGGTCTCCGCGACCTCTGCGCCCTGGTCGTGCACAAACACCACGAACTCCGGTGTGTTGGCCGAACCCTGGGCGACGATCACATGCTCCTGCACCTTGGGCGCGGTCAGGGCCGAGCCGACGAACAGGACTAGGGCGCCCAGAAACACCGGACCGATCAGGGGGATAGAGCAGGGAAAGGATGGTCGAATGCCGGTCCCGCAGGTTGTCAGTCAACTCTTTGGTCGCGATGATCCAGACCTTCTCAAGTATCTTCGGTCTCCTTCAGCGCTTTGAGTTCCGTGCGTTTCTTCATCTCCGCCTCGTCGCGCGATGGCGACGAATATCTCCTCCAGATCCGCCTGACCGGTCAGGATGGCCAGATCGCCCAGCGTCTCCTCCGCTACGACATGGCCATGGCCCGTCACGATAATTCGGTCGCACAGCGTCTGGACCTCCGACATGATGTGGCTGGAAAACAACACACACTAGCCTTCATCCCGGATGCGCCGGACCATGTCACGCACCGCACGGTTTGAATCGACATCCAGTCCGTTGGTCGGTTCGTCCAGCATGATGTTGTGGGGTTTGTGGACCAGGGCGTGCGCTAGGGCGACTAACATCCCTTGGTCTGGCGGTCTGCAACGTCCCCCATGACTAGGGTATCGATCATTTCATCGATCGATTTCTCAAGTGTCTCGCCCTTCATGCCGTGGAGTCGTCCATAGTAGCGCAAGTGTTCGCGGGCGGTTAGCCGTGGATGGAGCCTCTTGTTGTCGGGCAGCACGCCGATTCCATGTTGCACCTGTTGCGAATTTGCAACAGCGCCGAATCCGTCCACAGGGGCCTTGTCGCTGTCAGGCCGCATGATGGTGTAGAGAATGCGCAATGGTCTTGCCCGTGCCGTTGGGTTCGATAAGCCCGGCAATCTCTCCATCCTTGGCCGAAAAGCTGACATTTTCGACCGCCACAAGATCCTTTAAGGATTTGCGCAGATTGTGCACTTTGATCATGGCTTAATCCTGAACGCCCCGAATTGTTCTGTCATTTGCTATGTCTTTCCTTCCGCGCCACAGTGACGGCAGGCATAAAATGCCAATCGGGTGCGTATATCCCTTGTTTTTTCAGGCTTTACAGCTAGATGCGAGTAGTTTTATAGGATATACTGGTTATGATGCTCGTCGTTTGATATACTGGTTATGATGCTCGTCGTTTTATGACGACAGCAATAAATTGGTCACACTGATGTGGAACCAATGAAAGAGCACCGGTGTTGAGGGTGTCAATTAGACAATCGGACGCATCCGATGTTTCGCTACTTTAGCGCTCCGGAGGGGAATAGACTGATGAACTTGCCGATTAAAGCCCTTGTTGCAGGCGCCGCAGCCCTTGCGATATCAGCTTGTACCACGGTCAGTTCCATCGACCGCGTGGCTGAGATGGAAACAAGCGGTAGTGCCTTCACTAGGGCTCTGCACGCTGGTTATGTAGAGTTGGCCTACAAGGAAGCCGGCTTCTACGATTGGGTTGATGCGGGTTTCTTCCGCGACAAGGCCGAAGCGACCGGATCGGGCAAAGTGATTCTGCCTGAAGACCCCAAAACATGGGCGATCGACAACGAAGCCATGCTGGCCGAACTCAATGCTGAGCGTCCGCGCTTGCTGGCTGCTCTGAACGACGGTGGTCGTTCAGAGGGTCCCGAACTCGTTGCCCTGGCCCAGACTAAGTACGACTGCTGGGTTGAGGAAGCAGAAGAAGGTCCTGAGCACTTCGGTCCCGTCGCCGCACATCAGCCCCGTGAAATGGGCAAGTGCCGCGCTGAGTATCTGACTGCCATGGAAGAGCTCCTCTTCGTCGAGGAAGTCGTCATGATGGAAGAAGCGGAAGTCGTCATGATGGAAGAAGCGATGGCCACTGAGTTCATCGTCTACTTCGGTTGGGACGTCGCTGAACTTTCGCCGCTGGCGTTGAGCTTCCTGGACGACGTGGCTACTGAGGCCATGATCCAGAACCCAAGCAAGATTGGTGTCTCTGGTTACACCGATACCTCCGGTTCGGCTGAGTACAACATCCGTCTGTCCGAGCGTCGTGCCGAGAACGTGGCCGGCTACTTCGCAGGCCAGGGTGTCAACCGAGGCATCATGGATATCCGCTGGTTCGGTGAGAACGACCTGATGGTCCCGACCGCCGACGGCGTCCGTGAGCCGAACAATCGCCGCGTCGAGATCACCTTTGAGTAATCTCCTCGTAGTATAGGCTAGAGCATGGGCCGCATCCGAAAGGGTGCGGCCCATGCCGCTTCAGGGATTCTCCTATGCGCGCTTTCTTCGATATCGCCGCCATCGTCATGGTTCTGGCGGCAGTGTTTGGTTACCTGAACCACAAGTTCCTGCGTCTGCCCCACACGATCGGGCTCGTCATGATCGCGCTGGCGGTTTCGCTCGCCGTTCTGGGATTGGATGCCGCGCGGCCCGAGCTTGCGCTGGGTGAGCAGGTACGCGAAGTCATGGCCTCGATCGATTTCTCCGAAACGCTAATGCAGGGGCTGCTCTCGTTCCTGCTCTTTGCCGGCGCGCTGCACGTTGACCTTGCCGCCTTAGCCAGCCGCAAGTGGGTCATCGGGTTGATGGCGACTCTGGGCACGATCCTCTCCACCTTTCTGATCGGCGGCTGTATTTGGCTGGTGGTCCAGATTCTGGATATCGGCCTGCCGATGATTTACTGCCTTGTCTTCGGGGCGCTCATCGCACCGACCGATCCCGTCGCCGTGCTGGGTATCCTCAAGCGGGTCCAGGTGCCCATCTTACTGGAAGCCAAGATTGCCGGCGAGAGCCTCTTCAACGACGGTGTCGGTATCGTGGTGTTCCTGATTCTATCGGGCATCGCCGTCGGAACGGGCGGCGATCACGGGCTAGATGCAAGCTCGATTGCCGTCTTCTTTCTGGTCGAGGCGCTTGGCGGCATCGTGCTTGGCTTGGCAACGGGTTACATCACGTTCCTGCTTCTAAAGACCGTTGACGATCACAATCTCGAAGTCATCATGACTCTGGCGTTGGTCATGGGCAGCTTCGCCATTGCCGATGAACTCCACGTCTCCGGTCCCATCGCCATGGTGTGCGCCGGCCTGCTGATCGGCAATGTCGGCACGCGTTTCGCCATGAGTGAGCAAACGCGCGAACACACCATCAGCTTCTGGTCGCTGATCGACGAAGTGCTGAACTCCGTCCTGTTTCTGCTCATCGGATTCGAGGTCGTGGTTATCACACTCACGGGCAACGTGCTGTTGCTCGGACTGATCGCCATCCCGTTGGTTCTTCTGGCGCGATTTGTCTCCGTGGCGATACCTGTCGTCAGCCTGAAGGTGGTGGGTCAACAGTTTTCCAACGGCGCGATCCGCATTCTCACTTGGGGCGGTCTACGCGGCGGCATTTCGGTTGCTCTCGTGTTATCGCTGCCGCCCAGCGCGGAACGCGAAGTCCTGCTGACGGTGACCTATATCGTCGTGTTGTTTTCCATCATCGTGCAGGGTCTCACGATGGAGCCCGTGTTGCGCAAACTGGTGCGTGACGATGCCGCCGAGAGCGCCAGGACACAGCACGAGCAGCACGAATAGACCTCAGCGGCAAGCCAGGCACCAATCGTATTTCAGCTTCATGGGCAGGTCGTAGAACCGGTCCATCTCACCGCGTTTTGTTGTGATGTAGAGGTCAATGTACTCCGATCCTAGATAGTTGCGCAGGATGATCGCCTGCTCCATCGCATCCAGTGCGCCCTGCCATATTGTGGGAATCGATCCGCCAGCCGGCCGCTGGTCGCCATCTTGGGGCGGCCCGGGGTCGATCCTGTTTTTGAGCCCGCGATGCATGCTGGCCAGCGTGAGGTAAGGGTTGGCGTCTGCACCGGCAATCCGGTGTTCCAAACGTCTTGTTCTGCCGCCCTCTACCGGTATGCGCACGCTGGTCATGCGGTTGTTCGCGCCCCAGCTGAAGGTGTTCCCGGCAAACATGCTCTGGGACAGCCGGTGGTAGGAATTGACGTTGGGTGCAAAGATTGCCACGGCCTCGCCCATGGTCGCTGCAGGTCGTCGATGGTATGGCGCAAGTGTTCGTTACTCAGGGCACCGCCACCGTCGAACAGATTGTTTCCATCGTCGCCATAATGGCTGATGTGAAAGCGCAGGCTGTTGCCTTCTTCAGCCAGGAACGGACCCGCTGCATCCAGATCCGCTATCGCGAACACCTGGCGTCTGTCGGCGCGCTCCTCGGTCCCCGGCATGATCGGCACCTGGGGAAATCCGGCTGCGTCCCGCTCCGGGTCGATGAGATAAAACTCCAACTCCCCGACTATGCTCTGCAGCTTGGCCCCGATGGTGCGTTGCAGGGGCATGTGGTGGAGCGCCTAGCCGGGCCCGCGGTCGACGGCACGCGTGTCGAACTCACCAACGGTACGGAAATCTATCTGGGCGACGTGGTCGAGACATCGGCCAACGGTTCTGTCGTCATTGCCTTTGTCGACCAGACCACCTTCGCGCTCTCGGAAGATGCGCGCATGGTGATTGATGAACTGGTCTATGACGCGGGTTCCAGTGCCAATAACGGCCTCTTTCTCGCTCTTCGTCATGGTCTCGGGCGATGTCGCCAAGACCGGCGAAATGGCCATCGAAACGTCGGTTTCAACGATCGGCATTCGCGATACGTCGGTGGTCATCCAGGCCACCGCCGGCGGCCTTCAGAACCTGATCACCCTGCTTCAGGATCCCGATGGCAATGTCGGTATTGTCGAAGTCGCCACCGCCGTGGCGACCGTGATTCTGGATGTCATCGGCCCCTCGACCACTGTCACCAGTTCCGGCCAGCCTCCTACGGCTGTGGAGATCCTGAGTTCGATCGACATTGAGACGGCCTATAAGGCCGTCTTGGTGACCATTAAGATGACGCGTGGTTCCAATCTCGGCGTGAACAATGACGTGGACGGCAACACCGATCCCGGCACGACAGGCGATAGCTAGGGTGACTGCGAGCAGACGGAGCCGGAGACAGATCCCGATGCGCTTTAAAACAATCCTGACCAGCAGGATCTCGAAGCGTTCGCGGAAGCTCTTGCATTGCTGCTGGCGGCCCTGGAAGAAAACGAAGTCGATGTCGACTCGCTGATCGAGGATGCCTTCGGCGAAGAGATTGACAACCTGGAATCCATGGACCCCTTTGTCGCGGAAGAAGAGGAAGAGGAAACCAAGTCGCTGCTCGAAAAGGAGCACACGACCGACACCACGACCAGCGGCGGCACAACGACCGCGGACGACTTTACCGTCGTCAACAAGAGCGGCGATGCGTTTGTCCTTCACGAAGACGGTATCCAATTCGGCACCGGCGCCAACGGCGTCTTGGGGCCGAGCGACAATGCGCCAACCGGTTTTGACAATCAGGGTAAGTCCGCCGGCTTCTTCCTGGATCCCGAAAACCTCGGTACCGTTGGTGACCCTATCATCTCGGGCACACCGGCCTTGGTATGTCGTCGACGGCGTCCATTGGTTCGTCGGTGGGACTGATACCTCGGGCAACAACGGCACGCTGAGCATTGTCCAGGTGCTTTACCCTGACTGCCGGCGAGACCTTCGTGGTCGCCAGTGTCACGCTGAAGAATCTCGCCAGCAACTACATTTCCGATGTCGCCTATCTGCTCAGCATCAATCCCAATCAGGACGCGGTCGGCGCCACGCCGACAAGCAGCACTTACAACCAGGTCAACACCAATCCCAATTCGCCCGGCGAAACGGCCGTTATCGCGGCCAGTCCCAGCAGCGGCGTTGATTTTGCTCGCTACGCCAACCAGACCGAGATCAACGAAGCCAACAGCCTGCTCGACGGCACGATCGGCGGGCGCCCCCGGTCCCGCCGACCAACAAGTTCGAAACCGACCCGTCGCAGTACTATCTCTTTGACTCTCCCAACACCGGAGGAAGCACGGCCGACGTCGCGATCAATCTCACCTACGAGATCGGCATGCTGGCTGCGGGTCAGAGCGTTACGCTGACTTACATTTATGACGATGAACTTCATCACTGGCAGTGATGAAGTTCATTCTTGTCGCACCAGGTTCCAACACGCTCGACGGTCTTGCCGGCGATGACACGATCATCGGCACCAGCGGCGACGATACGTTGAGCGGCGGCGCGGACAACAATTCCGTCAGTAGTGCCGCAGGCAACGATACCGTTGTCTGGAATCTGGATGACGGGCAGCGACAGCGTGACCGGTGACGACAAACTGCATGTGCATGAATCCAGTGACAGCAACGCGGCTATCTTCATGACGCTCACTTCGTTGTCGGGCCGCGATACGATCGCGGTCTCGGACGAAGACAACGGCGTTGTCCAGGTTTCGGTCTTTGCTTCAGGCGCGATGGATCCAGGAATTATCCGCATCGACGCGGTGGAAACCCTCGTCATTGATGGCAATGGCGACAACGATGATATCTCCGTTGGCGATTTTTCCGACACCTATATCACCAACAGCACGGTCTCCTGCACCGGCGGATCCGGCAACGACACGTTTACCGGCGGTGCGGGAGATGACTTCATGGCCGGCGGCAGCGGCGAGGATATTTTCGCCTTCGACACCCCACGATCTAGGTTGTATGGGGTTGTTTTCTGGTTTTTCCGCCGGGGTTGGGTGAATCTCGGAAAATGTTGTGCGCTGCTGCACGATCTGGAGATCACGGACACTTGTGAATTTGGCTTACATGATCAGATTATTGATGGACTTGGAGCAGATGAATTGTCTTGTCCAAGCCACCGGAAAAGGGGAACGAGCGCTTGGATTGGCCAAATGGCAGGGATAGCCAGTGTCATTACGCAGCGAGACGGCTTTAGAAACTGATGGTTTCGAGGGAAATTCAAGAGTTATCGCCGATGGCTTGATGATCGACGCCCTCGTGGCGGGAGATGCCTCTCTTGTTATCGGAGACGGCGCCTGGGTGCTCGGCGCATCCTTTGATCGCCAGGGCTTCGACCTGATCATTGAGGGTGATGAGGACAAGGTCCTCCTCCTCAGGGACTATTTTGCACAGTCCGATCCAGCCACTCTCAGTCTGGACGGTGGCGAAGCGATTCTGCGCGGTTCGGTTGTCGAGCGTCTTGCCGGACCGGTTGCCGATGGTTAGTTCGCCAGCTTGGTGCATCCGATGGGGCCGGTGTGGGCACAGTCGAGAACGTAGCCGGCGAGGCCTAGGACACACGCACGGACGGAACGCGCATTTCTCTTCAGGAAGGTTCGGAAATTCACATGGGCGATGTCCTTGAGACATCGTCTGGGGCCTCGCTTGCGCTGACCTTTGTTGATGGTACCAGCTTCTCGCTTGCCGAGGATGCGCGCATGGTCATCGACGAGTTGGTTTACGATGCCGGCTCCAGCGCGAACGTCGTGTCGCTTTCGCTCGTGCAGGGGCTTTTTGTCCTGGTTTCCGACGACATCTCCAAGACCGGTGAAATGACCATTGAAACGCGGGTATTCACCATCGGTATTCGTGGCACATCCGTTGCCATTCAGGGCGCTACGGAGGGTCTCGAGAATCTGATTACGCTGCTCCAGGACCCCAACGGAACGGTCGAGATGGCTACTGCGGTGGAGCAGGTCATTCTTGATACGCTGGGCGCCAACTCCACGGGCGAGGGCAACGGCGACGAGTCCGGGTGAAAACAACGAGAATACCGATCCCGGCGAAGAAACCGATTCACCACCCGCCAGCGAGCAAGATCTTTCCGAGTTCATCGAGGCCATCAGCAATCTTTTCGCGGCACTCGCCGACGCCGCCGATGCCGGCCTCGACGCTCTCTCGATCGACACCCCAGGGCCCGACATCGACGAAGACGACTACGATTCCGATTCGTCTTCGAGCGGTTGGAATGACGATGATGACTTGCCGGATTCCAACGATGACGATGACGTTGTCGCCACGCCCAACAACGTGCCCAGCGCGCTCGAAGACACCTTCTTCGTCGCCGCCAGTTCGTCGGCTTCCACATTCGATGTTCTGGGTGACGATACCGATGAGGACGCAAGGTTCGGTTTCGCTGGTCGGTAGCGAGGTCTTCTATGACCCCAACGGTGCGTTCGATGGTCTGACAGCAGGCGAAACCGCTACGGACACCTTCACCTACACGGTCAGCGACGCCAACGGCGGGACCGACAGCGCGACCGTGAACGTTACGGTGATGAACCCGGCTGCGATGGTCGAGGTGATCAAGGCCGACAACGATGAAGTCTTCCTCGGCGGAGAATTCGTCGAGATCGATATTACAACCAATGGCACGATGGGCACGCTGAATGACATTCCCGACAGCTTCGAGGCATCGGCGCACAGCAATCAGGGCGGCCTCTCGTTCTTCTTCAACGCGGTCGGAACGAGCGACGGCAACCCGCAGTCGGGCGATGCGTTTCTGCCGGGTTCTCCCGTTGAGACATTCTCTCTGGGCTTCGCCGACGGCACGGGAACGTTCTTCAACCACAACGAGAACGAAGGTCAGTTCAAGGGCATTCTCATGGACTTCGCCTCGGTCACATCAGGCGCCAGTGGCACGTCCGTGTTGACGGAAGGTGGTATTTCAGGGCGCATGGGCCTTTCCCAGACCGTGACGTTTGACGGGGATGACAGCTTTTACACTACGTCCGTGATGCTTACGAATAACAGCAGCGGTGCGATGAGCAATGTGCGCTACATGCGCAACAACGATCCCGATCATGATGTCGAGACCGGCGGTTCGTGCTCGACCATCGACGATGTGCTGCTCAACCCCAATTCACCGAGTATCGCCGTGGTCAACGCACAGAGCCAGACGGGTGATCAGAACATCCTCATGCTCGCCGACCAAACCGCGATGAACAACGACAACGGGCTGGCGCAGGACACTGTCCAAGTCAGGACCTCGGCGTTCGGATTCGAGAACACCAATCCGTTTGTCTCAAGCGCCTTTCCCTCGCCTGCCGATCCCAATGGCGCGACGGGCGATATCGGCATCAGTCTTGTTTTTGCCATCGACAGTCTTACCGTGGGTCAGTCGGTGACCTTCTCGTGGGTGACCTCGATCAGTGTGGCGACGGACGGCGATGACGTAATGGGCGCTCTGCTGGGCCAGACCGCGGTCGCTGCCGGCGACCGACACGATACCCTGGTTGCCTATAGCACAGGCACCAGCAATGGCGATGTTCTGCTGGGCGGCGACGGCATGGATCGGTTGATCAATGGCGGCGGTGTGGATACGTTCACCGGCGGCGCAATGCAAACAGCTTCGTTTTGACGACTCCGACGTACTCTACAGCGTGTCCCGGAATACGGCGTTCAGTGCGCTGGACGGGCCGAAGGTCGATGAGATCACCGACTTTGCCAGCGGAACGGATACGTTGGAGTTTGTTTCCTCCGCGTTCGGACATGGCGACCGGCGCACTCACCAACGGCGTCAGCTTCTCGATGATCGACGACAGCTATGACGGAACCAACGCGAGCGTCAACCTGAACCATGGGTTGGGCACCGAAGGCCTCCTCTATTCCAAGGCCGACGCGTGCTATTTTATGACACTAACACGTCCGGCGCGGGCTATCAGGCGGTCGTGGAAATGGGTCAGTCGGGCGCTTCGGATATCGAGATCGTCGCCGCTGCCTAATCGGTTTCGTCGAAAGCGACGACCTTGCCGGGATTGAGCAGGCCTTTGGGATCCATGGCCTGTTTCAGCGCGGTCATCAGTTCGCGTTCCACCTCGGACTTGTAGACCGACATCTGGCGCAGTC
Source organism: Alphaproteobacteria bacterium (assembly GCA_965204785.1). Classification (GTDB taxonomy): domain Bacteria; phylum Pseudomonadota; class Alphaproteobacteria; order SP197; family SP197; genus SP197. Next base: position 3,606,272 of record OZ242015.1, read on the forward strand.
GCAGACGGCCCACGCCATGTTCGGCGCTGAACGATCCGCCCATGTCGACGGCTAGCGACTCCACGGCGTCGTGGACCTTGCGTTCCAGCTTGAGCAGATCGTCCTGTTGTTCCGGTGCCTTGGCGCACTGGTTGAAGTGGATATTGCCGTCGCCCAAGTGACCGAACGCGATGACACGCGCCATCGGCGCGATCTCGTGAACCAGGCCGGTCGCCCTCTCAAGAAATTCCGCGACCTTTGAAACCGGAACGGCGACATCGTGCTTGAGCCCACCGCCGGCGTGGATCTGGGCCTCGGGAATGTCCTCCCTGATCTGCCAGAGCGCCTTTGCCTGGGTCTCCGATTTGGCAAGCACCGCGTCGTCGATCAGATATTCTTCCATGGCCTCGGCCAGAATGGCTTCCACACCCGTGCGCAGACCGTCGCCGTCCTGACCGGATGTCGCTTCCATCAGTACACAAGCCGGATGCTCGTTCTTGAGCGGATTGCGGTTCTGCGGCATGTTGGCGAGCGTCAGATCGAGTGCCTCGCGCACGATGTATTCGAAGCCCGTGATCTGGCCTCCGGTCGCGGCCTGCGCCCTGTTCAGCACCGCCACGGCGGTGTGGGCATCGGGCACGCCCAGCCAGCAGGTGACGGTCTGGCGCGGTCTGAGCCACAGCTTCAGCACCGCTGCGGTGATGATGCCCAGCGTGCCTTCGCTGCCCAGGAAGAGTTGTTTGAGATCATAGCCGGTGTTGTCCTTGCGCAGACCGCGCAGACCGTTCCAGACGCGCCCGTCGGCCAGCACGACCTCCAGACCCAGGACATGCTCGCGCGCGTTGCCGTAGCGCAGGACATTGGTGCCACCGGCGTTGGTCGAGAGATTGCCGCCGATGCGGCAGCTTCCTTCCGCTGCGAGGCTCAGCGGATAGAGCCGGTCGTGCTCCTGCGCCGCGGCCTGGATATCGGCCAAGATGCAACCGGCCTCGACCGTGATCGTGTTGTTGATGGGATCGACGTCGCGGATCGCGGTCATGCGGTTGAGGCTCAGCACCACGTCTCTGCCGTTGCAGCGCGGACCGCTGCCGCCCACCAGACCCGTGTTGCCCGATTGTGGGACGATGGTGATGTCCTCGGCCGCCGCAAAACGCATGATCTCGGCGACCTGAGAGGATTCGGCGGGACGCAGGACAAGCGGTGAGGCTCCGGGCCACTTCCGACGCCAGTCCTGGACATACGGTGCAGTGTCGGCGGCATCGGCAAGCCAGCCTTGCGGACCGACGACGGTCTTCAAGGCATCGATGGTTGCATCCGAAATCAGCGTGTCTTGTGTCATGGGCGGATGGTAACGCCGATCGCCAAGCGTTCAATCGCCGTGTTCGGCGCGGCGCAGCCGGTCGTTGATCGCCTCGCCCAGCCCGAGCTGGGGGATCGGTGCCACGGCTATGCGCGCGGATGCCGCCCGGTCCGCGCGGTGGAGCATGTCGAAGAGGTTTGCCGCGGCTTCGACCAGATTGCCGGAAACTGAAAGGTTGCAATGCATGGCGCCTTTGGCCGTTCGCGTGCCAAAGCCCAGAAATATCTCGTCTTCATCGGGCGATTCCGCGTTCATGCGCAAGCGCTTGCGCGGCGCATAGTGGCTCGAAAGCATGCCGGGCGCCTGGATCGGCGCATCGCCTGCGGCACGTTGGACGCCGCAGATCACGCGATCGATCTCTTCAAGCGTGATGCTGCCCGCTCGGAGAAGGACCGTGTGCTTGCCAGAGACATCGACCACGGTCGATTCCAGGCCGACCGCGCAGGGCCCGCCGTCAATCAGGACGCCATCGAGCTCAGGGAAGGCGTCCGCAACGTGCCCGGCACGCGTGGGACTCAGACAACCCGACGGATTGGCGCTGGGCGCGGCAATGGGAAGCGCGGTAGCTTCCAGAAGACTGCGCGCCACCGGATGTGCGGGCGAGCGCAGGGCGACGGTCTTGTGCCCGGCACTGACCAAGGTGCTCAAAGCGCAGTTCCGACGCCGTCTTACAACCACCGACAACGGCCCCGGCCAGAACGCCTCGGCAAGCTTGCGCGCACGTGCATTCATCTCACCGAATGTTTCGGCCCGGTCGAGGTCGAGCACATGCACGATCAGCGGGTTGAAGCGTGGCCTGCCCTTGGCCTCGAAGATGCGCGCGACAGCCTCGCCGTTGCATGCATTCGCGCCAAGGCCATAGACCGTCTCGGTCGGAAAGGCGACCAAACGGCCGTCGCGCAGGATCTCTGCCGCGCGCTGGAGAGACGGTACGTCCTCGCCCAGACGTTCCATCTAGGCGTCTTTGCCCCAGGCGACAAAGGAAGGATTTTCAAAGCTGGGCTTGCCGTACTGCAGATCGTGTCCGTCGACGCGCAGGACGCTGCCGCCCGCGGCGCGCAGGACACCATGACCGGCCGCCGTGTCCCATTCCATGGTCCGCCCGAAACGCGGGTAGACATCGGCCCTACCTTCGGCAAGCAGGCAGAACTTGAGCGAGCTTCCGCCGACCTTCTCGCCGACGACATCAAGGGCATGAAGGAAGGTGCTGGTTTCCTCGTCACGGTGGGATCGGCTGACGGCGGCGATGATGCCTTCCACCGGTCTCGGGCGTGCCGCGATCTCCGTCGGTTCGAAGCCCTCGAGCCGACGCCGGGCTTTTGTTCCGTCGCTGACATAGAGCGAACCCATGGCCGGTGCGCCAACGACGGCTACGGTGGGCAATCTGTTCTCGATCAGCGCGATGTTGACTGTGAACTCGCCGTTTTTGCTCAGAAACTCTTTGGTGCCGTCGAGCGGATCGACCAGCCAGAAGCGCTCGCCCAGGGTTTCGGGCAGGATGCCTTTCGATGCCTGCTCTTCGGCCACGACGGGAATGTCGGGTGTCAGACGTGAAAGATGGCGCAGAATCACGGTCTCGGCCGCTTCATCGGCGGCCGTCACAGGAGAGCGGTCTTCCTTCTGGCGCGCGTCGACCTTACCATAGAGTTCCATGATCACCGCGCCGGCTTCGTCGGCGGCGGTGATCAGGTCAGGCATGATCTCGCTCATGGATGTCGGCATGCGTCAATTTCCGGTATGTTGCGGTCCTGATAACGGGGCGTTTGCATGCTGGCAAGCGTCGTGCTGGTGAGAATTCCGGCCAAGGGCTAATCTCTGGCCATGAAATCTGCCTTCGTCTCATCCGTATGTCTTGCCGCCTTGTTGGGCAGCGTCTCCCTGGCCCAGGAAGTGTCCACGGACCGGCTCCGCGTGGAGGAAATAGTTGCAAGCGGCCGCGGCGTCCTGCTGCCCCTCAACGACGCGCTTGCGCCGCTTGCCGAAACAGAAGAGGAAGCTGAAGCAACCAACGAAGATGCTTCGGATGTCACGAGATGAACTTCCGTTTTATGCTCCTTGGGACGATGGGGAGACCGGCGGCGCGCCGGCTGAAGGTTGAATCCACGTCCGCCTCCGGTTCTGATACCGGGAAAACGGAGGAATCCGTCCCTGAGGGGGAAACGGGCGATGTGATCATCGCGCCGGAAGGGGAGGTGATGCCCGAGATCACATCGGAGCCCGAGACGTCGGATGATCTCTTGACCCCCATCCAGGTGGCTACCGTGGGACTGGGCGATCCGGAATCCATCGGACCCTACCGTCTCTGGCTCGCCTCCTACCGCAACAAGAGCGAAGCGCAGGCCGGTTGGGAGGTTCTCGTTCAGGAGCACCCCGAGATTCTGGAGAACCTCGTGCCCATTCTGGTGCTCAAGGAATTGGGAGGGGACAACGATACCTTTTTCCGGCTCTAGGCCGGTCCGCTGCAGAGCCAGTCCGAGGTGGAGGTCGCCTGCGAAGCGCTGCAGGAAACCCAGGCCTACTGCACGATTCTGGACCCCTGATCGCCCATCAGAGGTCGGCCGCGACCTTGAGACCCTCCAGGGTGGCTTCCTCGGCGGTACGGGGGGCGAGGCAGTCGCCGATCATATGGAGTTCGCCCGGCCAGTCATCCAGTTCGTCGGTGAGTGTCGTGACCGAATGGTGGCCTAGCGCGGTCACCAGCGTATCGACATCGTCGACGATGATCGCTTCGCCGCTGGTGACGTGCTGGAGATAGACGCTGTCTGAGTCCGCGCCGAACAGCCGGGCATAAGGCACCACCTTCACGCCCAGCTTGTGCAGGGTCGCGGCCCAGTGGTCGCGCACATACATCTGGATCGTCTGGCCGGGCATGTAGCCGTCCACGGCCAGGGTGACGCTGCAGCCGTTGCGCGCGAGTTGTTCGGCCAGGCCCATGCCGATCCAGTCGCAGCGCCAGTCGGCGATCACCACGTTGCCGCCCACGTTGGCCTCGCCACGAATGACAGACCACGCCTCGACGACGTGGGCCTCCTCGCCGCCTTCCACCTCGACCGGCGCGGGCATGGCGCCCGTCGCCACAATCACGGCGTCGGGTGCCTCTTTCTTGATCAGTTCGCGCGCGACCTGTGTGTTCTTCACGACCTTGACGCCGGCCAGCTCCATTTCGCGGGACAGGTTGGTCACAATCCCGCCGAACTCGGTCCGGCCCGGCAGCGCCTGGGCGAGCAGGGTCTGACCGCCAAGCTGGCCCGAAGCCTCGTAGAGCGTGACGTCGTGGCCGCGTTCGGCGGCGACGGCCGCGGCTTTCATTCCGCCGGGTCCACCGCCGGCCACTAGAACTTTCTTCTTTTTTTCCAACGGCTTGCGCTCGCCATAGACGATTTCGCGGCCGGTTTCGGGGTGCTGGATACAGGAAATGCCCACACCCATGTGCATATGTCCGATACAGGCCTGGTTGCAGCCGATACAGGCGCGGATGTCGTCGACCCGGCCCGCTTCGGCCTTGCCCGCCATGGCGGGGTCGCAGATCTGCGCGCGGGTCATGCCGATCATGTCGGCCTGGCCGGTCGCGACGATTTCCTCTGCCTGCTGAGGCTGGTTGATCCGGCCCGCGACGAAGACCGGCACGCTGGTTTTCTGCTTCACGGTGGCCGCGAAGGGCGCGACATAGCCGTTTTCGATGAACATCGGTGGGACGATATGGACCGAACCGCCCAGCGAGGAGGAAGACCCCACGATGACGTTGAAATAGTCGAGGCCGCTGCCCCGATCGAGCATTTCGATGGCGCCCACGATGGTTTCGATATCGGGCTGGTCATGGGATTTCTCGTCGCTCGAGATACGCAGGCCCACGATGAAGTCGTCACCGACCTTGCCGCGGATGTTGTCGGTGATCTCGCGCAGGAAGCGCACGCGGTTTTCCAGACTGCCGCCATATTCGTCTTTGCGCAGATTGACATTGGGATTGAGGAACTGTGCGGGCAGATAGCCGTGGCTGGCGACGATCTCGACGCCGTCCAGCCCGCCCTTCTTCAGACGCACCGCCGCATCGCCGAACCCATCCACGACCGAGTGGATCAGCTTGCGCGACATCGGGCGCGGCATGACATGGAAGCGCTCGTTGGGCACGGCCGAGGGGGCATAGGCGACAGGTGCGCTGCCGTCGATCGATTCGAAGTTCTCACGGCCGGGATGAAACAGCTGGCCGAAGGCCTTGCAGCCGTGCTTATGCACGGCATCGGCGATGCGCTGGTAGCCCGGAATGCAGTCGTCGTTGTAGGCGGCAATTGAATGGGAGGTATAGACTGCCGATTCATGCGCCAGTGCGACCTCGATGATGACGAGCCCCGCACCGCCCTTGGCGCGCGCCTCGTGATAGGCCGCTAGATCCTCGTTGGGTTTGTAGCCTGTCACCAGGGTCGTCATGTGTCCGGTCGAGAAGATGCGGTTTTTCAGCGTGACGTTCTTGATCGTTAGCGGCGAAAATAGATTGGGAAACATGTTCGACATCAAGAGCCCCGATATTTGAGTCCGAAGAGGGCACTAAACCACGGCAAATGGGCGAGCGCCAAGTGCTGGTGAAGACGCGGGAACCGCGCTAGCCTCCTGGAAATGCCAATGAAGGGGATATCATGGCGAGCTTGAGCAACGTGGCGCTGGAAGCCGATCTGAGAGACGCGCTGGAAGAGGTCGTGCAGGCGTTTGTTGCTGACAATCCAAAAAGCAAGGCGGAGGACGAAAAGGCCGCTGGTTTCATGCCGGGCGGCAATACCCGTACCGTGCTGTTTTACCCGCCGTTTCCCCTGACCATCGAGCGCGGCGAGGACCAGTATGTCTGGGATATCGACGGGCACAAGTACACGAACTTCGTGGGTGAATTCGGTGCAGGTCTGTTCGGCCACTCCAACCCGGAGATCATCGAGGCAATCACGCGTGCGGTGAGCGACGGCACTGTGCTGGGCGGCCCTAACCGCTATGAGCGCATCCTGGCCGCCGAGATCGTCAGCCGCTTCCCCTCCATCGACAAGGTGCGCTTTACGAACTCCGGTACGGAAGCCAACATGATGGCGATGATGACGTCGCGCGTCGTCACGGGCCGCAACAAGATCATGGTGTTCGAGGGCGGTTATCACGGCGGTGTCTTCATGTTCGCCCACGGCGGCACGCCCATCAACGCGCCCTTCGACTACGTCAGGGCCCCGTTCAACAACACCGAACGCACGGTGGAACTAGTTCGGGAACACGCTGGCGATTTGGCCTGTGTCATGATCGAGCCGATGCAAGGTGCGGGTGGCATGATCAGGGCCGAGAAGGAATTTCTCCAGGCCCTGCGCGATGTGACGGCAGAAAAAGGCGTGATCCTGATCTTCGATGAAGTCGTCACCAGCCGCCTTTCCGGCGGTGGCCTGCAGAAGATCCTGGGCATCACGCCCGATATGACCACCATGGGCAAGTACATCGGCGGCGGAGCGACCTTCGGCGCCTTCGGCGGGCGCGAGGACATCATGATGCGCTACGATCCGCGCTCAAAGGATCCGATCGGGCATGCCGGCACGTTCAACAACAACGTCATCACCCATGCCGCCGGGTCGACGGCGATGACCCAGATTTACACGCCCGAGAAGGCCGACAGCTTCAACGCTTGGGGCGACACGTTCCGCGATCGCCTGAACGAGGTGATCGCTAAGCACAGCCTGCCCATGACTGTGACCGGCATGGGCTCGATCATGCAGGTTCATTGCTGCGAAGGCCCGCTGCGCGACGAACACGACGGCGAACGCGACAACAAGCTGAAAGGTGAATTGCTTTTCTACGACCTGCTCGCCCGCGGTCACCGCATGACGTGGCGCAACTCCATGCTGCTCTGCCTGCCCATGATGGATGAGAACCTGGACGCCTATGTCGCCGATTTTGACGACATCCTGGGCCTGCGGAGCCACCTGTTGGCGACGGAGTAGAGGTTCGTCTTATTCCCTCAGTCGCCTGCGTTCGCTCCGCTTTTTTTGTTTGTTCTCTCAGACGTCGGGCGCGCACTCCGTGCGCTTGACTTACGCGCCATATGGCACGGGCGTGCAGTCGCATGCCTGTCGGCCCAAGGGGCCTCCCGCCTACAAACCACCCTCAACGTGTCACCCCGGAAACCGCCCTCGATCCGGTCGAGGGTAAACTCCGCGGTTATCTGGGATCTCGTCATGATGCGTTCCTGAAGCGACGTGCGGAACGGGATTCCGGCTCAAGGCCGAGATGACACGACGGTCAGTCAGCTCAACCGGCTTTGAGATAGTTGTAGGCCGAGAGAACGTGGCTTTTGACGACGTGGAAGAAATCGTCGCCGGGAACATGTTCGTCGCGCTGGCCCATGCCGTGGGGGAAGGCGTAGACATAGCCGCCGATGCCCCGGCAGCGCCACAGGCGCGCGTCGGTGCCGTCCAGGCTGACGATGGGCGTGGGGCGGAAACTCGCCAGGGATTCGACGTTGTCCTGCAGGATGCCGACCATTTCGCTGTAGAGATCGCACCAGCTGGGCGCCATGTAGTTCTGTTCTTCCATGGTGACTTTGGGATGGCGGGAAGCACGCCTTCGATCACACCGGTGACGGTCTCTTTCTCATATCCCACGGGCAGGTGCGGATCGGCTCCGCTGCGGGAGACGCCCGGCATGACGTTGACTTTGTCGCCCGATTCGATGACGCCGATGTTGCAGGTCACCTTCTGGATGATCTTGTGTGCGCCTTCGTCCATGGCGCGATCGAGCGTTTCGGTCGCTTCGGTCAGTGCGGTGCCGATGTTGTGCGACGGTTCGACCTCCATGGCATCGATAGCCTTGCGCAGGTCCTGGTGGAACTCCATGGCGACCAGGCTTGGCGCTGCCGCCGGCATGGGTATAGGTGCCGTGCGCACCCTTGGTCGTGACGTGGAAGGTGACCCAATAGGGACCTTGTCTCACCGAAGCGGATGGCGCTCCATCAGGCAACGCGCGCTCTAGGGGCCGAAGACTTCCTCATCGGAAACGCAGGTCAGCGTCAGTTTGACGTTCAGGTGCTTGCGGATGCGGTTGAGATACGTGAAGGTGAAGGTCGATGGGGAGGTGCTGCACTTCATGTCGGCGGAACCGCGACCCCAGACCGAATCGTCCTCGATGGCGCCGGACCCGGGCCGCTATGGCTCCAGCCCTCGTCGCTGGCGCCGAAGCGGTCGATATGGCCGTGCAGCACGAGATGTTTGCCGTCGCCCGATACGTCGAAGCTCCCGACCACGTTGGAAAACATCGGTTCGGGATCGATCACGCGGTGTTCCAGCTTGTGCTCATCCGGAAACCGCCGGATGCTTGACCGCCTCGCGCGTGTCGCCGGGCGGATTGGGCGTCGGCGTGGCGACGAATTCGCTGAAGAAACCCAGAAGCTTGTCCCGGTCTTCCTCGATCCATTCGAGAAGCTGCTGTTTCATGTCGGCCATCGCTGTCTCCTTCAGGTATCCGCCTTGGTCCAATAGGGCAGGGTGTGGCGCCGCGGCGTCCATTCACCGCGGTCGACCAGGCCGCTTACATGCGCCGCGATTTCGTCCATGTGCGCGAATCACACACCACCCTTGTCGTGCATGTGCCAGATGAGCCGCTCAATCTGCATGGCGCGCGCCAGGCAGCCGCTGACGAACGGATGCCAGATGGAGCACCAGAAGCCGCCATGTTCCCGCATGGCGTCGAACTCCTCGACATGGACCTGATATCCCTCCGACGGCGCCTTGATCACCTGGCGCACCCCGAAATCTGGGAAGTTGACAAACTGTGTCCAGTCGTCGAGCGGCATGTGGCCGGGGAGTTCGACCATGGCGCCCCGGTTGTTTTCGATGAGATAAGGGATGTCATCGCCGAACAGCGAGGCTTCGTAGCCGATGCCGTGATCCTGCAGGAACCCCATCGTGTGGGTGTGACATGGCATAGCTCGGCGCGCGGATGCCGCGAGACTTTTCGCCTGTTGCCTCCATGATCGCCTCGACGCTGCGGGCGATGTCCTCTTCATTCCTGCTCGGCGGTCATCTCGCGCAGGCGGCCGTGCAGCCATTGATGGTGGGCGATTTCATGGTCCCCTTGAGCACCTCCTCGATCGTGTCGGGATAGTTCTTCACGAACCATCCAGGGATGAAGAACGTCTGCTTCATGTCTCGTATCTGGCGAAGATGTCGACTAGGCGCGGCACGGCGATTTCCGGGCCGTAGCGCAGGTCCAACGTGCCAACCATTCGGTCGGGGCGATGGTATCGGCGTGGCCGACATGCATCAGGCTCTCCCCATCCATGTCGAAGGTGAAGGCGACGGCGCAACGGGCTCCGTCAGGCCAGGGAATAGGATTGCGGATCATGGTGAGAGCCTCCATGTTAAAGTGTTCTGTGGCGACGCCTAATGTTCTCTTCCCCAAGCTTAGACCATCGCGAACACCAGCAGCCAGGTCAAATGTGGATGAGCCTGCTGGAGGGAGAACACGTTTCCAGCGATGTGACGTTGATCGACGGCGAGTCGACCTGGTTACGTCACTCCACGGGCATTCCGCTCGAAGACAGTATGTTCGATTACTGGATCGTCTAAGCCCAGCACCGCCTCGCCATCGAAGACTGCTGCGGCGAATGGATGCGCCGGAACCTGCGTGGCTACACGGGCATGGCCAATGTCGAGACGATCAGCGGCAAGATCATCGAATGCCACTTGCGCTTCGCCGATCAGTTACCCGACCTTTACGGAAAAGGCTGGATAGAGGCGCTGATCGTGCTCTACAGCGACGGCACGTGGCCGTTCAAGGACGAGGACCGGCGCGACGGATTCTCGGTGGTACTGTTCGGTGCCCATGGCATCCGGTTCAGTCATCCCGAGCCTGAAGAGATCGATGCGGTGCTTGCCATGCCGTCCGTCATCTCGGTGCAGGTGACGTTTCACGAGAAACGTTCGTTGAAGTCGCACGCCATGCCACCCGGAGGTTTCCGGTTCTGCATAATCTATTGTCTCGATCTCGAAGACGGCCTGGAAGCGCGTGAGAAGATCGCGCTTTCGTTCTGGTCGACCCAGCGGGTGCTGAAACGCAAGCCTAGGAAACCGTCGGGTTCGCGTGCATGATTCCAGATCCGGGGACGCAGCGGTGAGCGGTTCTATCCGTGAAATCGAGAACGTGTGGATTCCCATGTCCGACGGCGTGCGGCTGGCCGCGCGCCTGTGAATGCCCGAGGACGCCGAGAAACACCCGGTTCCCGCCATCCTGGAGCTTATCCCCTACCGCAAGCGTGACTTCATGCGCGGTTGCGACGAAGCCATCCATCGTTATTTCATGGCCGCCGGATATGTCTCGACCAAGGTGGACGTGCGCGGCACCGGCGACTCCGAGGACCTGCTGTTCGACGAATACACCAAGCTGGAACACGAGGACGGCGTGGCAGTCATCGCTTGGCTCGCCCAACAGCGCGGCTGGGCGGACGGCTATACCAATGCCGTGGGCCTGCTGGAGGGCCTCAAATGCTTGAGGAAGGGCCTGACCGGCCCCTGGGCGCACAACTGACCCCACGATTCGCTGCCTAGACCCTCGGTCGGATTCCTGCAGGAAGCGGTGCGCTGGTGGGACCACCGGCTGAAAGATCGCCTGACCGGGATCATGGACGAACCGATGCTTCGGGTCTGGATGCAGGAAAGCGTTGCGCCCCAGACAAACTACGAAACCCGCCCGGGCCGCTGGGTCGGCAAAACCGGATGGCCTGCGCCCGGTGCAACAGTACGGGAACTCCATCTCGGGCCCCACCGGCTGATGGAGGAGACCGGCGAGGCGATGGATTTATCCGTTTCACCGCCACAGACCACCGGTCTTGCCGGCGGCGAATGGTGCGCGTTCAGGGCGGAAGGCGAACTGCTGGGCGATCAGCGCATTGACACGGCTGTTCTCTGGTCTTCGATAGCGAGCCTCTGGATGCAGTCTTGAATATCTCCGTCAACCGGCCGTGGCGCGGCTCAACGAGGTGTTGGCCGACGGGTTGTCCTTGCGGGTGACTTACGGCCTGCTCAATCTCACGCACCGTGAGGGGCACGCGACACCTGAACCGCTTGAGCTTAGAAGATGTTACCGCGTGGCAGCTCCTTCCTCAAGTGCTACCGCATCCGTGTCGATCTACGCACGCACCTCTCGACCGGTGCGGACGCCTTCCACTTCAAGGTAGATCTGGAAGCTTTCGAAGACGATCAACAGGTCGCGTACAAGGAATGGGACGTGCGCATCCCCCGCGATTACCTGTAATCAGGCGACGGCGAGCCGGGTTTTCGCGGCTTGGAGGACCATGTTCAGCATCTGAGGATAGCTGTGTCCGGCAAACCCGGCCATGAAAGCGAGCTTACCGTCATTGACCCAGACCGGATTGGGATTGACCTCCGTCAGCTTGATGACGCCGTCCGCACTCCGCCGGAAATCGAACCGACCATAGTCTTTGAGGTCGATGTGGCGAAACATGCTGGTGGCATGATCCTCCATTTCCTGGCGTTCCGCATCGCTGACGTCTGCTTTCTTGAATTTGATTTTTGTCCAGTAGGGCGATTCCGGCTCGGTCTTGGACTCGAAGGATAGGATCGGCGCCAGGCCCTTGGGCAACGCGCTGAAATCGACTTCAAGTGCCGGCAGGGCGGTGAGTTCGGTGTCTGGATTGCCGATCAGAACCATGCCGTATTCGGAGCCGGGCAGGGTGCGCCGCAGGAACGCGATATAGGCCTCGGCCCTCTTCGCGGTTGTGCACCACCGCGTCCTTTGTGATCCCCACACTGCCGTTAGCGTGGTTGGGCTTGATGAGTGCCGGATAGACGTCGCGAAGGAGGTCGAGTGGTGCATCCGAGCGCAGGAAGACTTCGCTGGGTACGGAGATGCGCAAAATTTCGACAACATGTTACACCAGCGCCTTGTCATAGGCAACCACGACCGCCTGGGGCGTGGCGCCGCTATAAGGAATGCTCAGAAGCTCCAGATGGGCGACGATGTTGAGTCCCAGAACATTAATGTTGCGGTAATCGGTGTCGCAGAAATTGAGCACGAAATCGGGTGTATCGTCGCGCATCCGAGCGAGAAACAGGCTGTGGTCGTCGGTCGTCCAGAAATTCAAACGTGTAGTCGGGCAGCGAGGGCAGCGCATCGCGCATTACTGCATGGGTGATGAAATCTCCCTTGTAGTAAGGCGTTTTCGCGTTTGGTCGTATCGGGCAGCCGCGGATCGCCCGTCAGCACCAGAATGCGTTGGAAGGCAGGGGAGATCATGGCTTGGGCACCTTTGGCAGGACAAGCGCGTCGACGGCGACACAGCCCGAAGGGTGGACGATGACCGGGTTGATGTCCAAACCGCTGATGAGGTCGCCGAGACAGGACGCCAGGACCGAGAGTTTCGCGACGGCATCGGCGAGAGCAGCGACATCGGCCTTGGACTGGTTGCGTATGCCGTCGAGCATCGGGCGGACCTTGAGCCGGTCGATCTGGCGCAGCGCATCGTCGCTATCGCAGGGGGGCAGCAGGACACGCCGGTCCGCCAGGAGTTCGATAAGGGTGCCGCCCGCGCCGACCATCACCAGCGGACCCAACTGCTGGTCCTGAATGACGCCAAGCGACATTTCCACGCCCTTGGGCGCCATCGGCGTGACGATCGCCGAGAACCCCAATCGCGCCTTGAGATCGCGATAGGCCTTCTCGACGCCAGTGGCATCCGCCAGCCCAAGATGCACGCCGCCGACATAGGATTTATGTAGAATTCCCGGCATGGCCGTCTTGAGAGCCACCGGATAGTCTAGGTCCTCCGCGGCCGCTTTTACCTCTTCCAGGCTCTGTGCGCTCACATGCTGGATCACGTCGAGACCGAACGCGGCGATCAGGTCCAGCCCTTCGGATTCGCTCAGCGGCTGGGCGGACTGCAGGCGCGTACGCCACGTTTCGATCGCCTGTTTCGGCGGTGCTTCGGGCAGGGATGGCGCCGGGCGACGGGAAAAGTCGCGGTAGGCAAAGGCATGGTTGACGGAGCGTAGTGCCTCGACCGTGCCGTCGAGAACCGGAATGCCCTGATCTGAGAGTTCCTGTCTCACCTCGAAGTTGTCCGCAGCGGTGAAATTGCAGCAGATCGCGAAGGGCTTCTCGCTTTCGCCCGTGACCCGCGCGACACACCGGTTGTAGGCCTGATGCAGCGGAGAAGCCCCGCGCAGATCGTGAAACCCCATGGTGATCGCCGTATCTGGGTCGCCCGACAACATGCGGTAGTAGTCGGTGAACTTCTCCTCGTAGCCGTCGGACGTGCTCCAGGCATCCAACGGGTTGCCCGGCTCCAGATCGGAATCGAGACGCGCTCGCAGGTTGCGTATGGTTTGATCGTTCAATTTGGCAAAGGGTACGCCCTCGTCGCTGGCGAGATCGACCAACATTTCCCGGTAGCCGCCCGAATCAAGAACGGCTGAAAGACCGCCGTCGCCCACGCGCCGCTCGTGGTTCATGAGCAGGAGTGTCGCGCCGAACTCGTTGAGCGTCTGGCAGTGAAGCACGCCGTAGCGCTCGAAGAGCGCCTCATAGGCCGCGAAATTGCCGGCAAGCGCGCCCGAATGGGTTGCGGCAAAGCTGGCGGCCTCGGCGGTGCGCGCCAGTTTCATGGCGACGACGGGAATATCGTGCGCGTGTGCTTTTTCCAGGCTCGCGACAAAACCCTCTGGGTCGCGCACGGTTTCCAGGAAGAGGCCGATCACCCGAGTGGAATCGAGCTCCAAGGCGTAATCCATGTAGTCGGCTGCCGTGGTCACCAGTTCCTGGCCTGCGGAGATCGCCAGGTTATAGCGCCAGCGCCGGTCGTTGTGGATCAGCGAACTCCATTGCGAGCCCGAATGGCTGATCAGCGAGATACCGCCCCGGTGCATCTTGGCTTCCAGTCCGAAGGCCGCAGCCAGAAAGCCGTCATGGAGATTGTAGAATCCCATGCAATTGCCGCCACACATGGCCATCCCGGCTCCCCGTGCCAGGGCTGAGATGCGGCGTGGCAGTTTGGGATCCTGATCGTATTCCAGGTAGCAACTCGCGAAGATGACGCCGGCCTTCGCGCCGACGTTGGCCGCTTCGGTGACGGCGCGTTCCATGCGCTCGGTGCCCACGCAGTAGATGACGAGTTCCGGCGTTTCGGGAAGGCCGGTCAGAGAGCCGTAGGCTTGAAAGCCTTCCACTTCCTCGTACTTTGGGTTGATCGGATAAATCCTGCGGCCGTTGGCCTTAGCACCCTGGCCCGCACGGATCACCGATGTGTTGCCGGGTGCGCCAGGACGCGTCGATGCGCCGTAGATCGCAACGCTGGCGGGGTTGAGCAAGGGTTGCAGCCGATGGCGCGCCAGCCGCGATGCGTCCTTTTGGGGTGAATGCATGAAACCTATCCCGCAAAGCAATGTTCAAACACATGAGCCGATTTCTGCTCTGGTGCCAAGCATGGGTGCGACGCAATTCACTAATTTCATGGGTGATCGCCGTCACACCGCAAAAAACACGCCGGCACGGTAGTCTGCAGGCAACGGCTCGGGGTTTAACTTGGGGTATGGGAGCGCATAACATGAATTTGCATCGGCTCTGGCGAAGGCTTCTGGTGTCTCTGGTGCTTGCCTTTTGAATGCTGGGTTCGGTTTCGCCCTCGACGGCTCAGGATTTGATCTGGAACCTCCGCACCCCGGAATGGGAAGCGGTGTGGCCGACCATGGCTAACCCCGAAGAGGCGCGCCAGCGCCTGATCCACATTGCCAGCGAGATCATCGGATACACCGGACTGGTTTTGCCCGCCGAGCCGATCGGCCCGATGACAAACGAAGCGCCCATGGATGGGCACGTTCTAGTGGGCATGGCCTGGCTCGAAGCCGGCGATGCGGAGCTGGTGTTCGGCGTGGCACGCGGTTGGGGTCACCGGAAGCTGGGGCATGTGCTGCGCGTGTTTGAGAGTGCGGAAGCGGATATCGCGGCCTGGCGGGAAGGCGAGCGCTTCACGCTGGCTGACGAAGTCGAAGCCGATATCTATGCGGCGCGATTCCTGGCTGACTTTGGCTATGACCCGCAACCGCTTTTCGCCGCGTTGTGTCTGCGTCACGAAACGTCCGAGTCCGATAAGGTATGGACAGACGGACAGCGGGTCGATCTAACCGCCGATACCATGGAGAAGGTTCTGGGTCTGCGTCCCGAGACTCTCTGCGGGCCCGATGCGGTCGTTATTTTGGGTAGCTGCACGGAGCAGCACGACGCCTGCCTCGCCAATGTCGATCTCAGTGTGAATGTCTGTCACTAGGCCTGCTACGCGGGCGAGTGCAGTCTGGCATGCAACACAAGCAGCGATCAGTACTCGATCTGCACGTCCTCCTGCACCCGCCGGTGCAACCGCTCGGCAGCGCAGACCTAATGACCAGTGCGGTGTCGATCTCGAGGTTTGCTAAGAAGAAGAATCGCTGTAGTCCGTCTGGGATGATTGTCGCAGTATTGGCTCTTCAAACCTGCTCGTTCTCTCGAATCCAGCTGGCATAGTCTCCGCTATAGCGTCACGCAGCGGACGTGGCTGCCATCCGGTATCCTGTTTCAGACATGATACGTCCATAGGTGCCCTAGGCGCCGCTGCGCCGCACCGGATTGCCGGCATCGTCCGCTTCCCACGACATCGATCACCAGATCGGAGAGGTCAGCCAAGGTGATCGCACTGCCATAGGTGACGTTGTAAATGTCGTGCCGCGGCGAAGGCGCAGCAAGAAGGTTGCAGACTGCCGACGCCACGTCGCCGCCATGGATCCAGTCTCCGACCCCCTGTGCGCCGCTGACGGTCCAGGTTTCTCCGGCCAGCGCCTTGTGAACCATGATGTTGAGCGCGCAGGCGAAGTCGCGGCCGGGCGTCCAGCGGTCCATGGGGCCACAGACGCCCGAAAGACGCACGATACGCACCGGCAGATCGAACAGTTCCCGGTAGCACCCGGCCACCAGTCCTCCCGAAAGCTTCGTGATGGGGTAGAGGGTGGTGGGGAAGGGCTGCACATAATCCTCTTCGGGCAGGGGAGCGCCTTCGGGACCGTTGTCGCCATAGATGCTGCCCGTGCTGACATGAACCAAGCGTTTGAGGTTGAGCAGGGTTCGGGCAAGTTCCAGGCTGTGAACCGTGCCCATGATATTAGCGCCAACGATCATGGCCGCCTGGATTTTCTCCGTCGTGCCCACGGTAGGCGTCATGGCCGCACCGTGGACGACATGGCTGATGGCCTTGCGGTTTTCGACCTCGGCAAGGCAGTCGGAATCACGGATATCGCCGGCGATGACGTCCAGCGCGGACCGGGGCAAAGTGGCGTTCGGCCGCGTCCGGGGCGGCGATATCAACACAAACTGTCGTGGCTTCTGGGTGAGACTCCAGCCAGTGACGCAGCATGTTGCTCATGACAAAGCCGTTTCCGCCGGTCGCCAGTAGCCGCATGGTAGTCTCCTCCAAATCTGTCAATCTGTGTTACAGTCCGTTCAGAGAATCGTCGACCGACACCGCGATTGGAGGAACAGCATCATGGCGTCCGTCACCCAGCTCCGCCCCGCAGAGATCAGTCCGCAGGAATGGGAAATCCGTTGCGATCTCGCCGCCCTCTACCGTGCATTCGTGCGCTATGGCTGGACCGATCTGATCTACACCCATGTTTCCGCACGGCTGCCCGAAGAGCCGACCCATTATCTGATCAATCCCTTCGGTCTCCTGTTCGAGGAAGTCACGGCTTCGAGCCTGATCGTGGTCGATTATGACGGCAATCTGGTACGCGGCGACTGGCCCGTGAACGAGGCTGGCCACGCGATTCATCACGCCATCCTGAAAGCTCGGAACGACGTCAACTGGGTGCTCCACACCCACACCCGCGCGGGCATGGCGGTCTCCTGCATGAAGGGCGGTCTGCTGCCGATAACCCAGCACGCGATGTTCTATCATGGAAAAGTTGCTTACCATCCTTGGGACGTGCAGACCTCCGGGCAGGACGAATGCGACCGGCTGGTGGCTGATCTGGGTGACAAGAACATCGCCATCCTGGAAAACCACGGCCTGCTGGCCTGCGGCGAGACGCCTGCTGAGGCGTTCCTCGATCTCTATAACGTCGAGAATGCCTGCAAGGTGCAGGTCGACGTGCTGGCTTCGGGCCGCGAGATCATCATGCCCAGCGAAGGTGCGCTCAAGCGCACCGTGGTGGCCGCCGAAGACGACGAATTCAACCGTGCCGAGGACAACTGGAAGGCCGTCCGCCGCGTTCTCGACAAGACCGACCCCGGCTACAAGACCTGACAGGGTGTTCGCTTTTTTGGCCTCAAGCGCCTGCGTTCCCTCCGATCACTTGGCTTCCGCCACACACGCGGCGCCGGTGCGGTCACACCGGTCGGCGGCCGCTGCGCTCTCGTCGCCGGACGTCATCATGACGACCCCCTCATAATGTGTCATCCCGGCCGAAGCGCCAGGGTGACACGGTCCGGGTCAACTCAGGAAGTCGGCGTTTTCGTGGACTTCGATCAGCGTGGGGCCGTCGGCGTCGAAGGCGTCCTTGACCGCACCGGTAAGGTCCGAAAGCGAGGTCGCCTTGTGGCCGTAGGCGCCGAACGACCTTGCCAAGGCGGGGAAGTCGGGATTGCGACCCGGTTTGACGCCGACGGGTTTGATGTCGCGGCTCACCATGTCCAGGTGGATCTGGCCCAACGCATCATTGTTCCAGACAACGATCGGGAGCGACACCTTCTCGTCGACCGCGGTGGCAAGTTCGGTTGCGGTGAAGAGGAAACCCGCATCGCCGGCCAATGCGATACCCTTGCGATCGGGCACGCCGAGCGTGGCGCCGATGGCCGACGGTATGGCCGAACCCAAGGTGCAGTATCCGCTGGGGTGCGTGTAGCTGCGCGGCTGCGACGTGGGCCAGTAGCCGTTGGCGAAATAGGCGATCTGCGTGGCGTCTGTGATCATCCAGCCATCGGCGGGAACGGTTTCGCGCAGGGCGTCGAGAACCCTGGCATGCTTGCGCGAAAGGTCGTCGGACATCATGTCGTCGAGGACCGCCTTGCGCAGGTCCGCGATCACCGACGAGCCGGCGAAGCCGGCGCTGCCGGGCAGGGCATCGGCCAGCATCTCCATGGCGAGCCCGCCGTCACCCAGGATTGCCGCGGCAGGTGTGTAGTCGCGCGACAGATTGGCAGGATCGATGTCGATGCGGATCAGCTTGCCGTTGAGATGGAGGAAGTCGTCCTCGATCCAGATATCGGTTTCGGAGAGTTCGGTGCCCACGGCAATGACGACGTCAGCATCCTCGACAAAGCGGTGCGTGCGGTCGGTCACCAGGGCCGCGCCGACGTTGAGCGGGTGATCGTCGGCAATGACACCCTTGGCGGCGATGGTCAAGATGACGGCGGCACCCAGCTTTTCGGCAAGCGCTTGCAGGGCGGCACCGTGATCGATCACGCCGCCACCGGCGATGATCACGGGTTTCTTCGCGCCCTGGGCAACCTCGGCGGCTCTTTCGATGGAGTCCTCGGCGGGGCGCATGGGCCGTGCGATGGGCGAGGTCTTGACCGCGAACTCGGCGGCCTCGGCGATCTTGTCAATCGGAAGTTCGATGTAGCAGGGACGCGGGCGTCCAGCCCCGAAGATGTCGAACGCACGGTTGATGGCACCTGGAATCTGACGCCCGTCGTGGATGGTCTGGGCAAAGGCGGTCAGCGGCTTGATGACGGCGAGCTGATCGGTGATCTCGTGGAGCCGGCCGCGGCCCGCGCCCAGGTCGCCGCTGCCGTTGGTGCTGGCGATGACCAGCATGGGCATGCTGTCGGCATAGGCGTTGCCCACGGCCGTGGTGATGTTGGTGACACCGGGACCGGTGATGACGCAGCAGACTGCGGGCTTGCCCGAAATGCGCGCATAGCCGTCGGCCATGAAGCCGCCGCCCTGTTCGTGACGAAACAGCACGTGGCGCATGTCCGCATCGGCGATGCCCCGGTAGTACTCCAGGGTGTGCACGCCGGGCATGCCGAAGACCGTATCGATGCCATAGGCCTTCACCAGCTGCATCAGTGCCTGACCACGGGTCAAATTGCCGCTCGCCATGTCCTGATCCTTTGTCTTTTGGAAGGCGCGCATCATCATGACGGCGATGCCGCCATGTCAACAAGAGGCCGGCATGTTTCTGGTCTAGACCAAATGTTCCGTCAGCCGGTCGGCGAGCCAGGTGGCGACGGTGTCGCGGACTGCCATCCCGGCCGTGCCTTGCGGGCAGAGAATGAAGGATTCGCCCGGTGCGGCAACGCTGGTGGCGAATGGTGCGACCAGACGGTCCGCCGCAAGATTGGCGTCGGCCAGCAGGGTGTTGGCGTCGATCGTGGTGATGTCGCGGTAATCGTCCAGCCAGACCAGTTTCTGGCTGGACGTAATCTCCAGGCTGATGCCGGGATGGCGTTCCATGAGGGCGGCCATTTCCGGCAGCAACCATATAGCGGCAAGGGCGGGTGCGCAGGCAATGGTAAGCGTGTTGGGCTCGTCGGCATGGTCCAGACCGGCAATCACGCGAGCGATGCGATCGAAGCTTTCGCTCAACACGGGCAGCAGGCATTGGGCCGCCAGTGTAGGGTGATTTGGTTGTCGGTGCGCAGGAAAAGCGCCGTGCTGAGCAGGTCTTCGAGATGACGGATCTGATGGCTGACCGCTCCATGGGTCACATGCAGTTCGGCGACTGCCACGCGCGATGTTCTGGTGGCGTCCTGCGGCCTCGAAGGCACGCATAGCGTTGAGTGGGGGTAGACGCCGCACCGCTGGTCTCCAAAGAATGAGCGATAGAATATCTCACGGGATTGGAAAAATGTTCTCTCTTGTACTCACGCCCGGCGGCATTGATGCTGAGGCTACAACGAAGCTCATTCCCAAGGAGATCGCGATGAACCCGCTCCGCTGCCGCAACACCGAGGGCAACACGCCGCTTGCTGAAAACTGGGGCGCCAATTCCGAATACGGAAAGCTGCGCGACGTTCTGCTGGGTCCGGCCGACAACTATCACTGGCTGCCGACCAGCTCGATCTCCAAGGCCACGCTCAAGCGCGGCGATAAGTTCGACAAGCAGCTTGCCATGAAGCAGCACCGCGAGATGGTCGATGCCTACGAGTCGGCCGGCGTCAACGTCCACTGGCTGGAGCCTGACGAGGCACTGCCCTATCAGGTCTATGCCCGCGATTCCTCGTTCATGACGCCCTATGGCGCCGTTGTCACCCAGATGGCCCAGTGGTGGCGGCGCGGCGAATACGGTCCCGTCATCCGCTTCTACATGGACAAGGACATTCCAATTTACGACATGATAACCTCCGGCTCCTTCGAAGGCGGCGATTTCGACATCATCGAGCCCGGCTGCGTGCTGATCGGCTGGTGCGGCGAGCGTACCCAGGAACAGTCCGCCGAGCAGGTGCGCGGCTGGTTCGAGAAGGAAGGCTGGGAGGTCAAGATCGCGCCCATCGCCGAGCACTACGTCCATGTCGACCTGATGGTCTGCATGCTGGCCGAGAAGCTCTGCGCAGTGTGCCTGGAGACGACCGACCCTGAGATCGTCGACTGGCTGACGGCCAAGAACGTCGAGATCGTGCCGGTGAACTATCAGGATACGATGGCGCTGGCGTGCAACGTCATGTCCCTGGGCGAGGACAAAGTTCTCGCGCCATCCCACGCCAGGGACTTGGTCTCCAAGCTGAAGACCCAAGGCTTCACGGTCTACGACCCCGAAGTCGACGTCTTCACCCGCGGCGGCGGGGGCGTCCACTGCATGGCCCAGTCCCTGCGCCGCGATCCGGTCTAACCGCGGTATTCGACGCCGGGCAGAATGCAGAGCATTTCGAAGAGCATGTTGGCGCCGACCAGCGCGGTGTTACCGCTGGGATCGTAAGGCGGCGAGACCTCGACAAGGTCGCAGCCGGCGAGATCAAGGCCGCGGCAGCCGCGGATCACCACTTCCATGGCCTGGCTGGTGGTCAGCCCCCGACCTCGGGCGTGCCGGTGCCCGGTGCGAAAGCCGGGTCGAGGCCGTCGATATCCATGGAAAGATAGACGGGACCGCCCGCGACCTTCTCGCGCGCCTCTTCCATCAGCGGTGTGAACGACTTGTACCAGCATTCCTCGGCCCGGCCGACGCGGAAGCCCTGTTCGCGCGGCCAGTCGAAATCTTCCGCCGCATAGCTCGATCCGCGCAGGCCGATCTGCACCGTGCGGTTACCGTTGATCAACCCTTCCTCGACGCAACGCCGGAAAGGGGTGCCGTGCGCGGTCGGCTCGCCGAACTGATGATCGTTGATATCGGCATGGGCGTCGATGTGGACCAAGCCGACAGCTCCGTGCTTTTCTTTGATGGCGCGCAGGATGGGAAAGGTGATGGTGTGGTCGCCGCCCAGCGTCATGGGGATGGCGTCGTGGGCTAGGATATTACTAGAGGCATAGAAGTCCGTGATGATGACCATGCACTTGGGCAGATGGAACGGGTTGATCACTACGTCCCCGATGTCGGCTACCTGCAGGCTGTCGAAGGGTGCGCCCGCGTCGCCATGTTGTAGGGCCGGATCAGGCAGGACTCCGCACGGATCTGGCGCGGCCCGTGCTGGGTGCCCGCCCGGTTGGAGGTGCCGATATCGAGAGGCACGCCGACGATGCAGACATCCAGGCCCGATGCGTTTTCCTGTGTGGGCAGGTGCGGCATGGTTGCGGGTCCGCCAAAACGCGGCCTCTCGTTGCCGCCAAGCGGCTGGTTCAGCTTTCTGCTCATCAATGATCCTCCAAGGCTCTGGGACCATCGTTGTATCGGGCGCCGGCGGCCAGCGCCAGAAGGGACGGGATCCTCACGGTCCGCATCGCTCCACGTTATGCCGATGTCGCGCAGTTGCTCTTCGTCGAGGTCGGCCAGTTGCCGCCGCGTGATGGCGTTGTAACGCCATTTCAGCGCGACCCGTGCCAGATTGGGACCTGCCGCCTCTCAACGCGCTGCGGGCCTTTGAAGCGGCTGCGCGGCGCTTGAGCTTTACCGCGGCGTCCCAAGAGCTTCATGTCACCCAGGGCGCGGTCAGCCGGCACGTGAATAACCTGGAAGACCGGCTGGGCCTGCAGCTTTTCCATCGCCGTCCGCAGGGTCTCGAACTCACCGATGCGGCGCTGCGCTATCTGCCGGTCGTGCGCGACAGCTTCGACCGCCTTGCCATGGCCACGACGGAGTTGCGCCGCCCCAGCTTGCCAGCGTTCTCACCGTGTCTGCGTCGTCCAACTTTGCATCGAAATGGCTGGTTCATCGCTTGGGCGATTTCGCGCGCGACCTTCCCGATATCGACCTGCGTGTCGCGGCCGATTCGCAACATGTCGACCTCTCCGCCTCGGACGTCGATGTCGGCATCCGTCATGGCGAGGGCGACTAGCCGTACCTCCAAGTCACCAAGCTGGTGAGCGAGCGCGTCTATCCCGTGATCAGCCCGACGCTGCTCGTCAACGGACAGCCGCTGACGAGCCATGGCCACGCACGATGTCCTGAGCGGCCGCCTGTGCCGCTCTTCGATACAGAGTTACGGTCAAAGCGCGGTTGTTTCGCGATCTGCCTGCCGTCGTGCACCGACGAGCCCAAGGTCCTGCGCTTCCGCGAGCGGATGCTCGAGCAGACGCGACAGGATGGCGCCGCTCTGGCAGAGTTGCGTCAACGCCTGAAACAGGAATCAGGAGGAGAACACCATGTCTGACAGTCCCATCATGATCGTCACCGGCGGCAGCCGGGGAATCGGCGCGGCCATTGTGCGTCTGGCCGGCGAGCGCGGTTACGACGTCTGCGTCAACTACACGGCTGCCGCCGACCGTGCCGAAGCGGTCGCCGAGGACATTCGCAAGAGCGGGCAGCGCGCCATTACCGTCAAGGCGGATGTCTCCAAGCCCGAAGATATCGAGCATCTCTTTGCTGAGACCGACAGCCAACTCGGCGCGGTCGATGTGTTGGTGAACAATGCCGCGATCTCGATTGAGGTCGCCGTCGCCGATCACGAGGTCGAGACCATCCGGCGTCAGATTGACACCAACCTGCTGGGCCCGATGCTGACGACGCAGCAGGCCATCCGCCGCATGGCGACAAGCTGCGGCGGAAAAGGTGGCGTGATCGTCAACATCTCCTCGATCTCCGCACTCTATGGTGGCCTGCCCACCGACACCGTCTATGCCGGCACCAAGGGTGGCCTCGATGCCTTCACCATCGGCATCGCCAAGGAGGTTGCGCCCGACGGCATCCGTGTGTGCGGCATCCGCCCGGGGCTCATCCGCACGGAAATCTGGGACAATAGCTTCACCCAGGACGAGATCGTCAACGTTGGCAAACGTGGTGTGCCGTTGGGCCGCATCGGCGAGACCGAGGAGATCGCCACCGCGGCGTTGTGGATGGCAAGCGATGAAGCAAGCTACGTCGCCGGCACCATCCTCAATGTCTCGGGGGGCCGCGAAACCTTCGTGCGCGGAGCGGGTTAGCCGCTAGCCCACTGTCGTCACGGGCGAGGAATAACCCGGTCCCGTCACGTTGTTGCACTAGGCAGGGCCGAACTCGAGCGGCTTGATGGGGCAGGAAGAGCGGAAACCCCGGACGAAATCGGTCTGGATACTGTGGATCTGCAGGCTCTCGAAGTTGCCTCCCAGACCCCAGAGCTAGTCGATGCTGTAGAGCATGGGGTTGGGGATGCCGTTGGAGCTTTTCGGAAAGCCGAGGTCGCTGAGCGCGGTTTCGACGATGGCGTGGGTCAGAAGGCCGTCGTCGTTGACCGCGGCCTGCGCGTGACAGGAGATGCAGGATGCCGAATTCACGAACCCTGCTCCCGTCACCGAGTTGCCCAATTGCGTGGGGCGACCTTCGCTCGTGACCCAGTCGGTCTGCGTGCCTTTCAGCCAGTAGGAACGCCAGGCCGCATTCTGCTGGATCGGGCGGCCGGAGGTATTCACCGTGCTGCCCGTGCCGATGTTGAAGGAGTCGAGAATGGTGGTGAGCTGATGGGGTGGAATGTAGTTCCGCACCACCGGATGAAGGCCGCCGCGACCGAACTGTCGATGGTGATGGTCTGAGTCGTCTCGAAGCCGAAGCTGTCGTTGCACCCGATCCAGTTGCAGCGGTCCTGGTTGGAGACATGTTCGAACGTGGACCAGAACCAGTTGGGCGTGTCCTTCGAGGAGATGTGGAACGACACCGCGATATAGGGCACTGGCTCGTCCTTCTCATCGCCGGTCTGAGGCACCAGGTTCATGGTGATGAACGGATTTTCGCTATCGTTGGGATCGATGCCGCATTTCTCGGCTTCGCTCACGGCGATTCAGTTGATCTCGATCATCAGGGAGCGGACCGGGAAGACGACACTGGTGATCGGCGCCGGCGTTGTGTGGCTCAACGCGGGATCGATCAGTTCGGCCTGGTAGGGCGCGTAGGCCTCCACGGACCGTGCATGATGATCGAATACCGCGACCAAACCGCCGGTGTAGTAAAGCTCGTTGTCGAAAAGACACTGGGCCATGGGTTCGTTGCGGTAGATCAGCTCGTCCTGGATGTCGCCGATCACCGTGGCGCGCAGCGCCACGGGCCCATCGTCCCACGTCGCATTCTCAGCATCCGTCGCATTCGCCAGGGTCATGCTGTGGGCCTTGCTTGCCTGCTGCACCTGATGGCTGGGCATTCCCTCCGTCTCGCCGGGAAAGACCGGGCAGTGTTCGGGCGAACCGTCGTTGGAGGGCGTCAGTTCCGAGCAGTAGTTTTCCGTCGGGCCGTCGGGTCCGCAGCGCGGCCAGGGGTCGTTGGGCCAGATCTGGCGATCGGTCGACCAGTTCTCCCAGAATCCGTCGCTGATGGCGCGCGCGAAGAGCGACCAGGCCAAGTCGTCCGGGCAGGTCATCGCGGGGTTGGAGACCACGTCGCCGAAATCAATGCGCCCGTCCTCCACCGTCTGCACCATCGCACCCTATAGACCCAGCACCAGAAACACCGATGCCGCGAAACCTGAAAGCCGTGATTCGCGGTTAATGACCGTCCCCTTTGAAGCCCCAGGAGACCATCATTGCCGTGCTGGATTATGCTTGTCAGCGCCCCTTGAACACCGGTTTGCGCTTTTCGGCGAAGGAGCGGGGGCCCTCCTTGGCGTCCTCGCTGTTGAGCATCCTGGTGTAGACCGGCAGGTCGCCGCCGCGCAGGGCGGCGAAGCAGTCGGGAATCGACATGTGCATGGTGTGGCGCACGGCTTCCTTGCTGGCCTGCAGGGCGAGAGGGCCGCCTTCGGCCAGGTGGTCGGCGGTTTCGCGTGCACGGTCCATGAGCTTACCGGGTTCGACGATCTCGTTGATCAGACCCCATTTCAGCGCTTCCTCAGCGCCCATGCGGCGCCCGGTGAGCAGGATGTCCATGGCGATGGAATGGGGCAGGCGGCGGGGCAGGATCTGGATCGCGCCACCATCCGCGATGAAGCCCATGTGTACATCGGGAATGAAGAACTGGGCGTGCGGCACGGCGTACTGGATGTCGCTGGCCAGGGCGATTTCCCAGCCGCCCCCAACGGCATAACCGTTGATCGCCGCGATGACCGGCTTGTAGAGGTTCCACATCTCGGTGATGCCGGCGAAGCCGCCGTCGTTTTTGTAGTCCGTGCTCTCGCCGGAGGCCTCGCCGCTGTCGACGGCATCGAACTCGGCGGCACCCTCCTTGAGATCCCAGCCCGGCGAAAAGAACTTATCGCCCGCGCCCGTGATGATGCCGACCAGAAGATCGGGGTCGTCGCGCAGGGTGACGAACGCCTCGGACAGTCCGGCGGTGGCCTCGCGCCCGATCGCGTTGGCGGGCGGGTTGTCGAGCGTGATCTCCAGGACCTTACCCCGGCGCTCGGTGTGGACGACCTTGCTCATGGTGTTCTCCTTCAGACTTTTCGAATCAATGCGTCGACCGCCACCATGCCCTCGCCTTCGGGCAGGACAAAGAGCGGATTGACGTCGAGTTCCGCGAGCGTGTCGCGGTGGGCCTCGGCATAGGATGCCACGGCCATCACGGCGGCGATCAATGCGTCCCGGTCGCCCTTCGGCCCGCCGCGGAAGCCGTTCAGAAGCTTCGCGATCTTCAGCCGGTCGATGGCGTCACGCACATCGTCCTCGTAGAGTTCGACCAGCACACTGCCCGCGCCCACGACGAGCACGGGTCCGAAATCGTCCGTACGCGTGATCCCGATGATCATCTCGGCAACCGGCTTGTGCGCCATGGGTTCGACCAGTTCGAACATGTCGGGGCCTTTGGGATTGTTGGTGGAAGCGGCTGGGTTGGTGGGACCTAGCACCTCCGGGCACATGCAGCGCAAGTACCTTGTGCGTTTGACAGATCGTGGCCCGGAACCCGACAGTTCCGCATGGTCTGGAAAGCTTGGCTGTGCCCGATCCTTTTGGTTACGCTGTTCGCCGCCCTTGCGGAAGCCGGTGACGAAACGGTTGTTATGGGCTCCGTTGTCACGCTGACGGGTGACGGGTCGGCGCGCGGCGTGGCGGTCGCACAGGGGCTTCAGGCGGCCGCCGATGCGATCAATAGCGAGGGCGGCGTGCTCATCGCCGGTGTGCGTCGCCCACTGGTGCTGGAAATCATGGACGACCGGGGCAGCCTCAACCGCGCGGCCGCACTGGCCGAAGTTCTGGTTTGGCGCCGCTCGGTCTCGCTTTTCCTGGGCGGCAGCAATCCCCAGCGCACAGGCGTTGTCGCCCATACTGCCGCCGCCCTGCAGCGACCCATGATCGACCTGCATGGCCTCAACTACGGTTCCGAAGTTTCCGGCTTTGCCTATTCCATCGTGCCGTTCCTCGAAAACCGCGCGGTGAGCGCCATGACGGCCATAATGCTGGGCTACAGGCTGGCGGGAACGCCGCTCGACGCGGTGGCTGTCTCGGTAGCGGTGGCCGATCCGCTGGAACGTACCGCGCTGCTGCATTCCCTTGTCGCGTCGGGATTTCCCCGCATCGTGGACGAAGAAGAAGATTCCGACCTCCTGCTCGTCGCACCGGGCGATGCGGGGCTGGTGAAGTACAATCCTTCCATTCTGGTTGCTCTTTCTTGTGCCGACGGCGAAGGACTGAAGCTGGCTTGGCCTGAAAAGGTTGTGGTCTGCGTCGATACATGGTCCGCCGCCCAATTGGACGGGACGGATTTGCCGGCGTGGTTTGCCGCGCTCGACGATCCCGCTGCCCGTGAGGCTGCCGTGACGGTGCTGGTCGCAGGGGCGGCCATCGAACGGGCGAGATCGACCCATGGTCTGGTCCTTGCCGACGTCTTGCGCACGGTGCATATCGAAACGCTGTTGGGGCCGGTGAACCTGGCAACGGGCGCGAACGCCGCGATTCCGGTCTCCTTGTTTGCCGTCACACCCGAGGGTTTTGCGCCGCTCGCGATCGGCGACCCGCTGGCCCGGGAGTTCTAGCTGCCGGAGCGATGGAGGCACGCAGGCTCAGTTCAGCGGTGCGACATGCGGGCGAGATCGCGGTCCATCTGGTTGCGCAGGGCAAGCCGTGTGGAAAGACTCGATGTGCGCGGGACCTGCACGAACTTGCGTTGTTTTTCGCTCGTCACTGCCGGACAACGGGCCATGCGGTAGAACGCGAAGGCGGCCAGGGTCGCCATGATGGCCGACGGAAACCAGAAATAGCCCGCCGGCCCCAGGATTTGCATCACACCGCCGGCCGCCGCCGGTCCTGCCATGCCGCCGACACCGTTGGCCAGAAGCAGACCGCTGGAGGCCGCGACCATCTGGTTGCTCTTGAGATGGTCGTTGGTGTGGGCGACCGAGAGCGAATAGATCGGGATGGTGAGCCCGCCCACGACTGCAACCGCGACCATCTGCAGCGTGGTGTTTTCGGCTCCGACCATGGCCGCGCCCGCGGCCGCGACGGCGCCGACGAGCGCGACGCCGGTCAGGACGCGCCGGCGGTCGAACCAGTCGCTCAGCCGGCCGATGGGCCATTGCAGAACCGCGCCGCCGACAATCGAGGCTGAGGCAAAATATGCGATGTTTTCAAGCGGCATGCTGATCGAGCCGGCATAAACCGAAGCAAGCCAGATCAGCGCGCCCGACGCGATGCCGTTGGCAAGACAGCCCGCGACGCCCAACGGCGAGATCTTCACCAGTTCGCGGATGCTCAAGCGCTCCTGCTCCTCGAACTTGGGCGCGGAATAGGTCGTGAGCGAGACCGGTACCATGGCGAGCGAGATCAGAACCGAGGCGGTGATGAAGAGGTCGAAGCCCGATGGATTGCCGATGTTGAGCAGCAGTGGCCCAACCGCCATGGAGGCGGTCATGATGATCATGTAGACCGAGAGTAGCTGGCCGCGCGTCTCGTTGGTCGAACGGTCGTTCATCCAGCTTTCGGCGACGATGAAAAGACCGATGTAACAAAAGCCCGTGACGGCGCGCAGGCCGGTCCAGACCAGGGGGTCGACGAAGACCGAGTGAATCAGCGCCACGGCCGAGGCGACCGACGCCAGCACGCCGAGAACGCGGATGTGGCCGACCCGTTTCACCAGCCGTGGGACGACGGCAAAGCCCAGCAGGAAGCCAGCGAAATAGCTCGACATGACGACGCCGGTCATGAGTGACGAAAAGCCATCCTCGGCGGCGCGAATGCCCAGCAAGGAGCCTTGCAGGCCGCTGCCGGCCATCAGAAGCGCGATGCTGACAAGCAGGGCCCAGACAGATGCGATGGCGGTGAACATGGCCGGCTATCTCGTTGGAGCGAGTGCGGGCGTATGCAGCAAATCCGGCCGCGGCGCCAGCCCTGCCCGAAGGAAAACCCATGTAGTGTGGGCATCGGGGTGTGCGCAAATCCGGCCGTACGCGGCGGCGGGCCTCATCAGATGCCCACGATCATGTCGCCGCCGTTGGGGCTGATGCACTGTCCGGTGATGAAACTCGCCTTATCGGAGGCGAGGTAAACCACCGCGTGGCGCATCTCCTCGGGCTGGGCCCAGCGTCCCATGGGAATCAGTCTGGCGCGGTCGTCAATGTAGTTCTGGCCCTTCACGATGGTCATGTCGGTCAGCACGCAGCCCGGCGCGAAGGCGTTGACGTGGATGTTCCAGGGGGCGAGCTTCTTGGCCCATGCCCCGGCCCGAGCCGGCGATCAACGCAACCTCGTTCTTGAAATCCATCATCGTCTCCTCAACGCAGGAAGTAGGTGCGGCCAAGGGCAACCTGCCCGATCGGTTCGGTGGTCGCCAGTTCGCCGTCGACGAACACCTCGAAGGTCTGCGGGTCAACCCTGATCTCCGGCAGGGTGTCGTTCCGCACCATGTCGGCCTTGGAAAGATCTCGCGTGCCGCCGATGGCAACCATGGGTTTGGAGACGTTCCAGCGTCCGGCGACGTCCTTGTCGATGGCGCTGGGATGGACAAAGAAGGCCGAAAGCGTGTCGGGCGCGCTGCCGCAGGCGGGCCAGCTTTCGCGGTAGATGTTGGGCTCGGTGAGCGAGATTGAGCCCGAGGAATCGCCCATCGGGCTCCAGACCTGCGCGCCGCCCTTGATCACCTGGCTCGCCTTCACGCCGAAGAACGCCGGGCGCCACAGCACGATATCGGCCATCTTGCCGACCTCCAGGCTTCCGACATGCCCGGCGATGCCGAACGTGATCGCGGGGTTGATTGTGTATTTGGCGAGGTAACGCAGGATGCGCGCGTTGTCGGCGTTGTCGAAGGGCTCGCCAGCCAAGGCGCCGCGCTCGTCCTTCATCTTGGAGGCCAGGCGCCACATGCCCGCGACTACGTCCATCACCCGACCCATACCCTCGGCATCGGACCCGGCCATGGAAATGGCGCCGAGATCATGCAGCACGTCCTCGGCGGCCATCGACTGGGCGCGCAGCCTGCTCTCGGCGAAGGCGACGTCTTCGGGGATGTCGCCGCGCAGGGTGTGGCACAGCATCATCATGTCCATGTGTTCCTCGAACGCGTTCAGCGTGAACGGGTTCGTCGGTGTCGTGGACGACGGCATGCAATGGGCTTCGCCGTTGCAGCGGATGATGTCGGGCGCATGACCGCCGCCGGCTCCCTCGGTGTGGTACATGTGGACCGTGCGCCCGGCGATGGCCTCCATGGTCAGTTCATAGAAGCCTGCCTCGTTCATGGAATCGGTGTGAAGCTGCACCTGGAAGTCGTGTTGATCGGAGACCGCGAGGCAGGTGTCGATGACCGCGGGCATCGCGCCCAGGTCCTCATGGATTTTGACGCCGATCACGCCCGAGGAAAGCTGCTCCACGATGGTCTCGGGTGTGCTCGCTCCGCCACGACTGAACAAGCCGAAGTTGAGCGGGAAGGCTTCCAGGGCTTTCAGCATTTTTGCGTTGGCCCAGTCGCCGCCGCTGTCGATGGACCAGCAGCCGGGATAACCGCCGCCGATCAGGGTCGTCAGACCCGATGACAGCGCATGGCGCAGCTCGCCGGGCTGGCCGTAGTGGGAATGCACGTCGATGCCGCCGGGCGTGGCGATCATGCCTTGGCCGCTGAAGTGCTTGGTGCCGGGCCCCACCACCATGCCCGGTGTCACGCCCGCCATGACAGCGGGATTGCCGGCTTTGCCGATGGCGCAGATGCGCCCGTCGCGGATGCCGATATCGCCCTTCATGATGCCCTGGACCGGGCACATGATGACGACGTTGGAAATGACGACCTCCAGCGCGCCGTCGGCCAGGCTGAGACCGCCATTGATGCCGTTGCCGTCGCGCAGGGACTTGCCCACGCCGGTGATGCCTTCCTCGCCATAGGTGCCGTGATCATGTTCGATTCGCGCCAGCAGGCTGGTATCGCCCAGCCGGATGCGGTCTCCGGTGGTGGGGCCGAACATCTCGGCATAACGCGCGCGGCTCATGGTGCTCATGGTTCAGGCTCCCTTGAAGCCGCGGGCACGCGCCCGTTCCAGTGCGGCGGCCTTGACCGCGGGATCGTGGATCGAACCTTCGGTAAGCCGATTGAGTCCCGTGATCTCGCCGGTGCCGGCGATCCCGGTCAGCGTCACCTTGGTGTGTTCGCCCGGATCGAAACGCGCGGTCGCGCCGGCGGGCAGGTCGAGGCGCTTGCCGAACGCCGCCTCGCGGTCGAAGTCGAGTTCGCGGTTGGCTTCGAAGAAGTGGAAATGGCTTGCCACATGAATGGCGCGGTCGCCGGTGTTGAGCACGCGTAGGGTCGTTTTGTCGCCGGCCGCGTTGAGTTCGACGTCGCCGTCGGCAACCAGAATCTCGCCGGGTCTGGGTCGTTCGGGTACGGCTTCCTTGCCCGGCCGGATCGGCTGCCAGATGGTGACGGTCTTGGCGCCGTCCTCGAACATCGCCTCGACAGACAACAGACCCAGAAGTGCGGGCACGTCGGGCATGACGTCATCGGAGGTTAGGATGGTCGAGCCGAAACGCATGATCTCCGCAAGGGATTTGCCGTCACGCGCGGCCTCCAGCACCTCGTCGCAAAGCAGCGCCTGGGCCTCGGGCAGATTGAGTTTGAGGCCCCGCGCGCGCCGCTTGCGCGCGAGTTCCGCCGCGGTGTGGAGCGTCAGGCGCTCGAGTTCGGTTGGGGTCAGCATCATGGCAGTCGTTCCGCAACAGTGGCGTGCCACTCTAACGGCTCCATGCATACAGCCAAGCATCCCTCACACGCCCATGGCGTCAGCTGCGCACGGTCCGGACCGATGGGAGGGGAGGTTGCACGAAAACCTGGATTCAACCCCATGCAATCGAGATTTTGTGTTGTCCGTCTCTCAAAACCACTCCTGGGCCATCGTCGGCGGCGAGAGTGGCCCGGGCGCCAGGCCCATGCAGCCGGACTGGGTGCGGCGACTCCGAGACATTTGTGAGCGCGACGGCGTCGCGTTCTTCTTCAAGCAGTGGGGTGGTGCGCGGCCAAAATCCGGCGGCAGGCTGCTCGATGGTGAGGAGTGGAACGGATTCCCGGGGCGCCCGTGATGCAGGCTGTGTGCCCAACTAAACGCGTGGCGTTTAGTCGTTTAGTCGCCATGTGATCGCGCGCCGGCGCGCACGATGCAGGCCGCCTGCATGACCCCTGCAGCGGCCCTGAAGCGCCCGTGAACGACCCTCCCGGGAGGCTCGATCCCCGGCCCGAACCAACCCCAAAATCAACAATGTGTTGAAATAATCAACATCGCCGTCACACATCTTTCGCATCAAAAACCCGCGCGTTTTTCGCATGCCTCTAGTCACCTTCGTCAACGTCGTGCCCATCCAATGCAGCGCCCGGGTGCTCTGCGTTGCGCCCTTTGCCGAAGCGATGGACGAAATCCGCGCCAACATGGCCGCCCTCAAGGCGTTCGATCCCGACGGCTCGGTCACGGTCGAGGCCGGCGCCGTGCGTCCGCTCTTCGAGGCCAGCGAAGGCTGGGGTCCATACGCACCATTAGGGTCTGTGAAGCGCGAAACTTGGTCCACGCGCACCACAAACACCGCGCTTATGGACCCAAACCTTCGTTGGGGGTCGTGTGGGGTCGAGCCAGGGCGTTGCGGTCACTTCCAGTGCGTGGGGTAGGTGTTGTCGTAGCCGGGGATGGACTGGATTTTCGCGCGCCAGGTGCCCAGGGCCGGGTAGGCATCCCAGCCCTTGTCGAAGCCCAGGTTCTCGCCCTTGACGTCGTCGCGAACCATCAGGCGGAAGAAGAGTTCGAAATGGGGATAGGCGACGAGGTCTGCAGCGGACATGTTCGCGCCGACGAGCCATGAGCCGTCGGCAAGTGCGGCTTCGTAGCGGTCGAGTTCCTCGCCGATGGCCCTGGCCGAGGCGCGCACCTCCTCGCGTTTCTCGTCCATCTTATTGTAGAACACCGCGCCGGAAATACCGTGGGTGTGGTGCTGGAAATAGGCGGCGTGTTCCAGCACGGCGCACCAGATCTCGCCGATTTCCTCAGGCGAGTCGCCAAACATTCCCGGCGATGGGTGCCTGGCGTCCAGCCAGGCCAGAATCGCGTTGGATTCGGCCAGCGTGAAATCGCCGTCCCTGATGACCGGGACCTTGCCGCGGGGATTCATGGCGAGGAATTCGGGCGTTTTGAGGTCGCCATCGGAAAACGAGAGCAGATGCCCTTCATAAGGTACGCCCTTGACCTCCAGGGCGAGCATCACGCTCCACGCAAAGGGCGAGCCGCTGCCCCAGAAAACTTCGATGGTCATGGTGTTCTTCTCCCTGCATGGATTCGTCGTTTCGCGCGCACGTTAGATCATGGCGCGGGCTTGATGGTTGCAAAATTTGCAAATCTGTTCGTGTTGCACGCAACCAAATCGCCGCTTGTGCGGTTCCTTGGCAAGGAAAGCACTCTTTCAAGGAGACGGCGATGCACAGTGCAACGTGGAAAATCAACATTCTTGCAGCTTCGATGGTGTCGGCCGCGGCACTGATGTGGACGCCTTTAACGTCCGTGTACGCGCAGGCCGAGGCGCCGCCCGAGGTTTTCGAGGAAGCCGAAGAAGACGCCATGGCATTGCTGGCCGATGAGACGCCGGCAGAGGACATAAAGGAGGAAGATCTGCGTACGCGTGTCGAGGAAGCCCGCACGCTGCTGGAGGAACCTCAACATCCG
Source organism: Alphaproteobacteria bacterium (assembly GCA_965204785.1). Classification (GTDB taxonomy): domain Bacteria; phylum Pseudomonadota; class Alphaproteobacteria; order SP197; family SP197; genus SP197. The sequence continues at coordinate 3,640,206 of OZ242015.1, forward strand.
CCGCATCATACCGCTGGTGGACGGCTACAACTACTACCGATGACGGTATGGTGACGTGAACCGGCGCCCGGTTCACGCTTATGGGATTCCCGGCGGAGACTCTATGGGATGTACACATCTGGCTCCGTCATGGCGATGAGCCCGACCCAAGCGTGTCATCCCGGCCGGACCCCGGACTTGTTACGGGGGAGAGCCGGGACCTCGGCAGGCAGGCGCGGAACGCTCGAGGCCCCGGACCGGCGCGGCTCCGCCGCTTTTGTCCGGGGTGACACGTTTTGGGGAGGGATCGGGACCGGGAACGAACGCCTGCACTGGCGACCTTGCGTTTCCGCACCATCTCTTCGCCGATCTGAAACACAAGCCCAACCGCATATGTGCGCATCCGAAGGAGCGGAGGCTGGGGATCCTTCTGCAGCGATGGCCCAGAACGGGGACGAAGTCAGGCATTTACACCGTGACCAGGTTGCGCGGCAGGTGTGAGAGCACTTCCAACCCGTCTTCGGTTACCAGGAAGCTGTCGATCCAGGCTGCGCCGGAACCGCCGGGCCAGTCCTCCCAGACGTCGAACTGGTTCTCCAGGTTGAAGACCTGGCCAGGCGTGATGACGCGGTCACCCAGGTTCTCGCGCGGTGCGACCCAGTGGCTTCCGCACCAGTCGGGCGGCACGGCGATGCCCAGCGAATAGCCGCCGACGAACCAGACATATTCGCGCAGACCCACCTTGTCGGTATAGGCGTCGGCGACTTCCTGCACCTTTGAGAGATTGTCGCCCACCTTCACGCCCTTGAGGACGGCACCGACGCAGCCAGCGGAATTGTCCATCAGCGTGGTCCAGCGCTCGTCGGGCTCGCCCAGGCTGAAGGTGCGGTTGACATTGACGTGGTAGCGGTGGAGGCAACCGCAGAAGTCGACAAAGACCAGATCGCCCTGTTTGATCCTGCGGTGCTGGGGCGGACTGTGGTGGGTGCCTGCGCGCGGACCCGACCCGACCATGGTGCGGATGCCGGGATAGCCGCCGCCAGCCTTCATCATGCTTGCCATGATGGCGCCCTCCAGTTCGGTCTCCATCACGCCCTCGGCGATGGCGTCGCGGGCGGCTTCCATGGCGTCGTCGGCGATCGCGGCTGTCCTGCGCACCAACGCGATTTCGGCCGGCGATTTCACGAAACGCAGTTCCTCGACCAGGAAGGAATGGTCCTCCACCGTCGCGCCACCGGCTTTCAGGCGTGCACGCAAGTCATCGTAAACGCTGGCGTGGGGTGAATATCCCCAAGGCTGAATGCCGATCTTGCTCTTGCCCAAACCCCGCTTTCCAATCTCTTCGACGATCACCTCGGCTTGCGGGCGGGCATAGGGCGTGAAGACGCACTCGCGGATTTCCGGGGTCGTCGAGACGAGGGTGGTGTGGCTGGGACCGTCGAAGAAAACCTCCTCGTCCCGATCCGCCCTGACCAGGATGCCGGTCAGATTGGTGAGGTGGTACCAGATCATGTCGTAGTTGGTGAGCCACGTGATATCGGCAGGGTTCGTGATGTAGATCGCGTCCAGGCCGGCTTTCCGCAACGCCAAGCGCACCCTGTGACGCCGCGTGGCGTATTCTTCGGGCGAAAACGGCTGGTCCCAGTCGATCTGGTCGCGAAGATAGGTCTGCATGGCGAAAATCCTCATTGCGCGTTGCGTCTCGGCATGATCCGCCTTCCGTCACGCCGGCGTCAAACATGGGACGCTCAGAACTGTGATCTAGGACATGGAAAATGAGCAGCAAACCGTGCCACACCTAACGGGTGAAGCGAGGTGGATCAGGGGGTGTTGATGCGGCGGTCCCAGCGGGCGTTTTCTCGATCCCGGCACGCCGGTGATGCGTTTCAACGTGGCCGAACCTACGGGACCCGACGACAGCCGCATTCCTGACCGCATGCGCGAACTGCCCGACATGGACCTTTCCCGGGTTCGCGCCGATCGCACATGGGATTTCGACTATGTCGGTGGCATGTGGACCATCAACGGTCAACAGGCCGACATGATGATCCGCTGGGATATCCTGGCATGAAGAACGCTTTCCCTGCCGCGGTTTTCGCGCTGCTCGCCGGCTGTTCGCCCAACCTTGCGGAACTCCGTCCGAACTTTCAGGGCATGGAGTATCACCATGCCTATCCCCAGCCCGATCCCGGGCGCGCGATCCAGTGGACCTCGCTCGAGCTCGACGACCTCACGCACTATCTCTCGACGATCACGGTGGCCCAGTTGCCGAACTGGTCCTCACCGGTTCTCGCTCCGCTCTCGGTGGCGCGCGGGGAGGCTCTGGCGGAAGCCAGCTGCATCCGCTGTCATACTCCGTCGGGCAGCGTCAGTTCGGCAACGGGCATGCCTTCGCTCAATGGCCAGTATCAGGACAACTTCATCCACGCCATGGGAGACTATCGGCATGGCATCCGCCAGGAACATCGTCTTCATGGGTGGTTTCCCGTTTAGGTGGCTACGCGTGCAGATCGGCCAAATCCCAACCTTGACCGTTTCGCGCAACCATGATGATGCTCGAAGCCGCGAGGTTTGATCGTGTGAAACCGCTCTATTCCAATGAGTAGGAGCGTCTTCACCCGTTCGGATTGAAGCGCAGAGCGATTCGATCCGAACGGGATATGCTCTGGTGTGCCGCAGGCACGGTGTCATGGCGCTCTTTGGACTCCTCGGCGGCAGCATGTTGGAATGCGGTCTGGATTGGCTACTTCATCGGGAGGCCCATGATGAGCGGGCACGAAAACGAGTATACCGACGACTTCGTTGGCGCTCTGGAACTGGTCTGGGGCGACGGGTTCATGTCGCCGGGTGGCAAGGAAGAACTGGCGCTGTTCCTGAAAGGCGTGGACCTTGCCGGCAAGGAGGTTCTCGATGTCGGCTGTGGGGTCGGCGGTTGCGACGTGGTGCTGGCCGGGGATTACGATGCGAAACATGTGCTGGGCATAGACGTCGAGCAGCCGTTGATCGACCGGGCCGTCGCGCGGGCCGAGCGGGAAGCTCTTTCCGACCGTCTCTCGTTCCGTTGCGTCGATCCCGGCCCGTTTCCTCTGGACGATCAGAGTTTCGACGTGGTGTTCAGCAAGGACGCCATGATCCACATCGAGGACAAACATGCGTTGTTCAAGGAAGTGTTCCGTGTGCTGCGGCCCGGCGGGCTGTTCATTGCCAGCGACTGGATGCGCCGCGATGAGGAGAAGCCGGGTCCGGCCGCGCAACACTGGATCGACGTCGTCGGGCTGACCTTCGGCATGCATTCGCCGCTGTTCTATCTCGATGCACTCGAGAAAGCCGGCTTCGTGGATGTCTCGACGACCGACCGGAACGCATTTGTGGTCGAAGCCCTGAAGGCCGACTATGAGCTAATGGTGGGGCCGGGGCGCGAAGAACTCATCCGGCGCACCGGCGATGCGGCCGATCACTATACCGAGGTCTGGCGCGCCGGCTGGAAGGCCGCCGAAAGCGGCGAACTCCGGCCCGGGCACCTCAAGGGCGTCAAACCGGCGCGCTGAGTTCAGCGACTTCCGCCTTCGTTCGCCTTGAGCAGTTCGCAGATACGGTCGGCGGATTTTTGAAAATCCGAACCCGGGCCGCCAGCCTCAGCTCTTCGCGCATTTCGCGCACGGCGCTGGGTTCCGGAGGTTCATGCGCCATCGAGATCTTCCCGCAGTCTGTCGCCGGCCCGCGCCAGCGCCGCGCGCCGCCGCTTGACGAGGGCGCAGAGTTCCGGGCCAACACCCGGCGGCGGCGCCTGCCCGGCCACCCAGCGCCGCACCGTCCGCTCCGTCACGTCCAGTTCACGCGAAAGGTCGCTCTGCCAGCGTGGTCCGAACAAAGTCCGCCCGGCCTTTCTGAGATCATCGGCGCCGAACTGGCCGGCGCCGGTGTCCCCGGGCGCCCACCGCAGCCTGTCGCCAAGATGCGCGAGGTCGGCGCGCCGGCGCGCGATGGTATCGAGAAGTTTGCGCATCACGTCCGGCGGCGGCGTCCGTTCTCCGGTCGCCCAGCGCCGCATCGTCCGGTCGCCCACACTCAGCTCGTGGGCGAGGTCCCTTTTCCAGCGCGGCCCGAACAACGCCTCGCCGGCCATCGTGAGATAACCGGTGAGGCGGGCGCGCCCGCGCTCAAGCGTCATCGTCATCCAGATTGGGCCTCCAGCCCCGGGTTCCGGTCGGGCACATCGCCCGCCCACGTCCTGAATGTACGACACTTCAGGGAAGTTAAGGGCCGGGATTCTTTTCAGGCCACCGCGCGACTGCCCGTCAGTCCCCGGCCCCGTCTTCGGGGGGGCGCTCCTCACCCTGCCAGACCAGAGGCTCCCCGGTCACGGTGTCCAGAGCGCCCCTCAGCCGGGGCGGGTCTTCCCCTTCCCGTATGATCGCCGCGTCCAGCCCGGACTGCGTGAGCCCTTTGACATGCGACAGGTCCGCGTTCGACAGGTCCGCGACCCGCAGATTCGCGCCCAACAGGTCCGCGTTCGACAGGTTCGCGCCCGACAGGTCCGCACCCTCCAGGATCGCGCCCAACAGGTGTGTGCCCAACAGGTGCGCGCGCCGCAGGTCCGCACGCGACAGGTGCGCATCCCGCAGGTCCGCACGCGACAGGTCCGCACGCGACAGGTTCGCACCCGACAGGTTCGCACTCCGCAGGTTCGCGCGATCCAGGAACGCGTGCCCCAGTTTCGCACCCGACAGGTTCGCGCCCGACAGTTTCGCACTCCGTAGGTTCGCGCGCCCCAGTTTCGCGCCCGACAGTTTCGCGCCCGACAGGTCCGCGTCCACCAGGGTCGCGTCCTCCAGGTGTACGTCCGACAGGTTCGCGCCCTTCAGGTTCGCGCCCAACAGGTACGCGCGGAACAGGTCTGCGCCCTCCAGGTTCGCGCCCCGCAGGTGTGCGCCCTCCAGGAACGCGCGCTCCAGGTCCGCGCGCTCCAGGTTCGCGCCCTCCAGGTTCGCGCCTTCCAGGTTCGCGCGCTCCAGGTTCGCGCCCTCCAGGTTCGCGCCCTCCAGATTCGCGCGCCCCAGTTTCGCGCGCGCCAGTTTCGCGACCAACAGTTTCGCGCTCTCCAGGTGTGCGCGCCCCAGGTTTGCGCCCTCCAGGTGCGCAAGCGACAGGTCCGCGCCCTCCAGGTCCGCGCCCTCCAGGTTCGCGTCCTCCAGGTTCGCGTCCTCCAGGTTCGCGCCCCGCAGGTTCAGGAAAAATCCGCTGCGGTCATTCTCCACGCGGCGGCGTCCGATGGCCTGGGCCGCTGCTTCGGTATCCGGCGCGCAGCGGCGACCGGGCCCGTACGCCGAATCGTCCGGCCCTCCGCCATCCGCCCCGACGGACTCCGGCCTTCCATTCTCCGCTGAATGCCGGATGAAAACGCAGAGCAGCTTCACGATCTTGATGTGATACTCTTCCGGGTGTTCCCGTGCGAGCTGTTCCAGGGCGTAGACCCCGTCAAGGCGCGTCGCCAGCGTGGCGTTGCCCAGCATGTCTGCGCCCTTCTGGTAACGCTCGTTGCGCAGGTCGCGCGCCGCCGTCTCCGCTTGCCTGTTGGCCGTCTCCGCCTGCCTGTTGGCTGTCCGATTGCGCCACCACGCAAAAAGCAGGCCAACGATTGCGACTGAGACCAGTGCGAGATTGCGCAATGTTGTGCCGCCCGAGTCGGAAGACTCCGGCCCCCGCAACCAGTTCCACCCGAACGCCACTGCCACTGCCGCCGCCACGACCGCCGGCAGAACCCATGTCGGCACACGCCGGAGCCACCGCCGCGCCGCGTCCGTCACGCCCGGCTCGCGGGCGAGGCCGCTCTGCCGGCGCGGCGGGTGCGCTCGCGCACGGACGTCATCGTCATCCAGATTGGATCTCCAGCCCCGGGTTCCGGCCGGGCACATCGCCCGGACACGTCCTGAATATACGACACTTCAGGGAAGCCTCTAAGGGCCAGGATTCTTTCAAGCCGCCGCGCGACCACCCGTCAGTCCCCGGCCTCGTCTTCGGGGGGACGCTCCTCACCCCGCCAGACCAGAGGCTGCCCGGTCACGGCGTCCAGAGCGCCCTCCAGCCGGGGCGGGGCTTCCCTTTCCCGTATGATCGCCGCGTCCAGCCCGGATTGCGTGAGCCCTTTGATACCCTCCAGGATCGTGCCCTTCAGGTTCATGCCCCGCAGGAACGCGCTCTCCAGGTGCGCGCGCCGCAGGTCCGCTCCCGACAGGTCCGCTCCCGACAGGTCCGCTCCCGACAGGTTCGCTCGCTCCAGGATCGCGCGCGACAGGTCCGCTCCCGACAGGTTCACGCCTGACAGGTTCGTGCGCTCCAGTTTCGCGCCCGACAGTTTCGCGACCCGCAGGTCCGCACCCTCCAGGTTCGCGACCCGCAGGTTTGCGCCCGACAGGTTCGCGCCCGACAGGTTCGCGCGCTCCAGATTTGCGCGCTCCAGATTTGCGCGCTCCAGGTTTGCGCGCTCCAGATCCGCGTCCCACAGTTTCGTGTCCGACAGTTTCGTGTCCGACAGGTTCGCGTCCGACAGGTTCGCGTCCGACAGGTTCGCGTGCGACAGGTCTGCGTGCGACAGGTCCGCGCCCGACAGGTCCGCGCCCGACAGGTTCACGCTCGACAGGTTTGCGCCCCGCAGGTCCGCGCGCGACAGGTTCGCGCCCTCCAGGTTCGCGCCCAACAGGTACGCGTCCAACAGGTTCGCGCCCGACAGGTTTGCGCGCGACAGGTCCGCGTCCCACAGGTACGCGCGCGATAGGTTCGCGTCCGACAGGTTCGCGTGCGACAGGTCTGCGTGCGACAGGTCCGCGCGCGACAGGTTCGCGCCCGACAGGTTTGCGCGCGACAGGTTCGCGTCCGACAGGTCCGCGCGCCCCAGATTCGCGCCCCGCAGGTTCAGGACAAATCCCAGGTTCAGGAAAAATCCGCGGCGGTCCTTCTCCACGCGGCGGCGTCCGATGGCCTGGGCCGCCGCTTCGATATGCGGCGCGCAGCTGCGATCGGGTCCGTGTGCCGAATCGTCCGGCCCTCCGCTATCCGCCCCGACGGACTCCGGCCTTCCGCCCTCCACCGGATGCCGGATGAAGGCGCAGAGCAGCTCCACGATCGGGACGTGATACTCTTCCGGGTGATCCCGTGCGAGCTGCTCCAGGGCGTAGATCCCGCCAAGGCGCGTCGCCAGCGTGGCGTTGCCCAGCATGTCCGCGCCCTTCTGGTAACGCTCGTTGCGCAGGCCGCACGCCGCCGTCTCCGCCTGTCTGTTGGCCGTCTCCGCTTGCTCGTTGGCCGTCTTCGCTTGCTTGTCGGCCGTCTCCGTCTGCATGGTGGCCATCTCCGCTTGCCAGTCGGCTGTCCGATTGCGCCACCATGCGAAAAGCAGACCGACGATTGCGACCAGGATCAGTGCGAGATTGCGCAAGGTTGCGCTGCCCGATTCGAAAGGCTCCGGCCCGCCCCGCAACCAGTCCCACCCGCACGCCACTAACACGACCGCTGCTGCCGCCACGACCGCCGGCAGAACCCATGCCGGCACACGCTGGAGCCGTCGGAGCCACCGCCGCACTAAGCCTAAATGCAGGTCCGTCCCTGGCCATTGTGGTTCCACAGCCGCGGTCTCGTGCCTACTCCGAAAGTCCGGCCTGCACCCGGGAGCCGTCCCGGTCGCCGCCCGAGTCGATCGACAAGATCAGATACTCGCCATCCAGGCGGTCCTGTATCGGCTCCGAACGTGGATTTCGCGCCAGGCGCCGCGCCGTCGTCCCGTCCACGAGAGGCTCATCCTGCACCAGTGACTCGTCGCCGTCGTCAATGCGACGGAACAGCGTTTCCATACGCTTTTCAGCCTGGACACGTTGCCCCGTCAACGCGGGATTATCCTTGATCAAGTCCGCCATCACCTCAGCCCTTCTGGTCTCTTCTTGCGGCAGCCGGATTTGACTGTCTTCCCGGTGCATCTCGACCCTTCTGTTGCAATACACCTTACCACACCCAATCCCGATTGGACTTCCAGCCCCGGGTTCCGGTGGGGCACATCGCCCGGACACGTCCTGAACGTGGGACAATAAGAGCAGCGTTCAAGGGCCGGGATTCTTTCAAGCCACTGCGCGACCACCCATCAGTCCCCGGCCTCGTCTTCGGGGGGAAGCTCCTTACCCTGCCAGACCAGAGGCTCCCCGGTCGCGGCATCCAGAGCACCCTCCAGCCGGGGCGGGGCTTCCCCTTCCCGTATGATCGCCGCGTCCAGCCCGGACTGCGTGAGCCCTATAACACCTTCCAGGTTTGCGCCCCGCAGGCTTGTGTCCCGCAGGTCCGCGCGCGACAGGTTCGCGCCTGACAAGTTCGCGCGCGATAGGTTCGCGTTCGACAGGTTCGTGCGCGCCAGAATTGCGTCCTCCGGGATCGCGCCCGACAGGTTCGCGTTCGACAGGTTCGCGTCCGACAGGTTCGCGCGCGCCAGGCTCGCGCCCGCCAGGTTCGCGCCCGACAGGTCCGCGCTCCGCAGGTCCGTTCCCCACAGGAGCGCGCGCGCCAGGTTCGCACGCGACAGGTCTGCGTCCCGCAGGCTTGCGCGCCACAGGTATGAGTTCTCCAGGTTCGCGCTCTCCAGGTCCGCGCCCTCCAGGTCCGCGTCCCGCAGGTCCGCGCCCTCCAGGTTCGCGTCCCGCAGGCCCGCGCGCGACAGGTTCGCGCCCTGCAGGCCCGCGCGCGCTAGGTGCGCCCCCGACAGGTTTGCGCCCTCCAGGTGCGCGCCCTCCAGGTGCGCGTACCACAGGTTCGCGCCTGACAGGTTCGCGTCCTCCAGGTGCGTCCCCGACAGGTGCGCGTCCTCCAGGTGCGTCCCCGACAGGTGCGCGCCCTCCAGGTGCGTCCCCGACAGGAGCGCACCCTCCAGGTGCGTCCCCGACAGGAGCGCGCCCTCCAGGTTCGCGTCCAACAGGAGCGCGCTCTCCAGGTTCGCGCCCTCCAGGTTCGCGCCCCGCAGGTCCGCGCCCCGCAGGTCCACGCCCCGCAGGTTCAGGAAAAATCCGCTGGGGTCATTCTCCACGCGGCGGCGTCCGATGGCCTGGGCTGCCGCTTCGATATCCGGCGCGCAGCGGAGTTCTGCCCCGTACGCCGAACCGTCCGGCTCTCCGCCATCCGCCCCGCCGGACTCCGGCCTTCCGTCCTCCGCCGGATGCCGGATGAAGGCGCAGAGCCGCTCCACGATCCGGGTGTGATACTCGTCCGGGTGCTCCCGTGCGAGCTGCTCCAGGGCGTAGATCCCGTCAAGGCGCGTCGTCAGCGTGGCGTTGCCCAGCATGTCCGTGCCCTTCTGGTAACGCTCGTTGCGCAGGCCGCGCGCCGCCGTCTCCGCCTGCCTGTCGGCCGTCTCCGCTTGCCTGCCGGCTATCCGATTGCGCCACCATGCGAAAAGCAGGCCGAAGATTGCGACCAGGATCAGTGCGAGGGTGCGCAATGTTTCGCCGCCCGAGTCGGAAGACTCCGGTGCGCTTCGCAACCAATCCCACCAATACACCACTGCCACGACCGTTGCCGTTACCGCTGCCGTCGCCACGACCGCCGGCAGAACCCGTGCCGGCACACGCCGGAGCCACCGCCGCACCGCGCCTGTCATGGACACCACTCCTTTCGCGTACCGCTATCACAGGCCCGGCCGTGGCCCGACGCGATCAGCAGCGCGGCAGCAGGCGGCCGTCCAGTCACTCGCACACCACGCCGTCGCCGTCGCCGTCGCGCTGCGCGCCGTGATGATGGAGTGGGCGGAGTGGACGGGAACTGCCTCGGATCCTCTGGGCGCCCTTGGAGAAGCGGCGGGTGAGCGCATCGCCAAATCCAGGATCTGGTCCCGATAGTCCCCGCGCACTTTCGGGACGGCTGCGCCGCGCAGCCACTTTCCTGCGCAAGATCGGCATCGAGATGTCCTTCGAGCGTGAAGGCCGGGCGCGTACGCGTGTCATTCGGATCATGTCGGCCTCGACCTCGACGACGCAGAATGATGCCGGGGTGCAACCGTCCACACCGTCCACATCATTCCCTTGAAATCGAACGGATCGGCCGCTGCGGCCGCTGCGGACGCCATTCACGCCTCACAATCCGGGCTGGAAAATTCGGAGCCTGGCGGATTGTCCCGGAACGACGCCGAGGGCGAGCGCAAGCACGAACCATTGGCGCCCTTCGGCACGGCGACAACGGACCCTGCCCGGCTGCATCGCCGATGCCGGGACGCCTGGCATGCGCGCAGGTAAAGCCGCAGCCGCCGCCCTCGCGGCGATTGGGATTCAAGACAGGGCAAGGAGACATGACGAAGCGTAAGGCCAGGAACGCCAGGGAGGCAAGGACCGTTGTCGCCAACGATCCGGAGGACCGAAAGGGCGCGCTCGAGACGATCCGCGGACCGCGGTCCGGCCACTGGAACAACACGCTGGCCAACCAGGCGATGCAGGCTCTGTGGGTGAAGAACTCGGATGTTCGGGAACGGGACCGTCAGCTATGCGCCACCGTCGCCGGGCGGGCAGGCTGTGGTCGGCGACATCGAGCGACCGGGGGAGGGGGTCAGGGCAAAACGGAGGAACAACCCCGCGCAAGGCAGATTGCCCATGCACCGGAACCCGTGCTGCGGAAACCCGTCGCGTGGTTCCTCCAGGTGGATTCCGAATGCAGGGAGCGCCTGCGCAGCATTGCTCCAGCGTCCGTGGCGGAAACGGCTAGACTCGAACCCTGCCAGTGGAAGTTCGTGGTTCTTCCGGGTGATTTTCGTATGCTGGCGGGCGAAGCGCGCCATTTCGCCAGCGACCGGCTTCCTGGTTTGGGAACCCACCGGAATCCGGAATCCGCCTGCAAAGCGGCTTGATGGCAATGCAATCACTGCCTAATCTCAAGAGAACTCGGTGGAGAGCGCCATGGCCAGCATCACGATTCGCAATCTCGACGACGCTCTGAAGCGCCGCCTGCGCATCCGCGCGGCCGAGCACGGCCGCTCGATGGAAGAGGAAGCGCGGGAAATTCTGCGCCAGACCGTCGGGAAACCGGCGGCGCCCGACAACCTCGGCGAGGCCATCCATCGCCGGTTCGCCGCGATAGGCGGGGTGGAACTCGACCTGCCGCCACGCGAGCCTATGCCCGAACCGCCGCGCTTCGATTGAGGTGAGCAGGGCCATGATCCTGATCGACACCAACGTCATCTCGGAACTTATGCGCCCGGACCCCGCCCCGGCCGTTCCGGACTGGTTCGGCCGCCAGGACGCCACTGCGCTCCATCTGAGCGCAGTCGGCGAGGCCGAGTTGCGCCGTGGCGCAGCGACCCTGCCGCAAGGCAGGCGCCGGGACCGCCTGATTGCGGAGATCGACGCCATGGTCTCCGAGGACTTCGCGGGGCGGGTGCTGCCCTTCGACAGCGTCGCCGCCGTCGCCTTCGCCACGATCTTCGTTGATCGCCGCGCCGCCGGGCGGCCGATCGGTTTTCCCGACTGCCAGACCGCCGCCACCGCCCGGGCGCAGCGCGCCGCCATGGCCACGCGAAACGTCAGCGACTTCGAGGGCTGCGGCGTCGAGGTCATCGATCCGTGGCGACATCCGGGGGGCGGCTGACCGGCATGGACAAGCGAAGCCTCACCGAACGCGACATCTGCACCAAGTTCATCCTGCCCGCGATCAGGCGCGCGGGCTGGGACGAGATGGTGCAGGTTCGCGAGGAGGTCTATTTCACCGAGGGCCGCATCATCGTGCACGGCAAGCTGGTGAGGCGCGGCAAGGCGAAGAAGGCCGACTTCATTCTCTACTACAGGCCGAACATCCCCATCGCGCTGATCGAGGCGAAAGACAATTCCCACAGCGTCGGCGGCGGCATGCAGCAGGCGCTCGACTATGCCGAAACGCTGGAGATCCCCTACGTCTTCGCCTCGAACGGCGACGGCTTCGTGTTCCATGACCGCACCGGCGCCAGCACGCCGCGCGAGGCGAACCTTGGCCTCGACGACTTCCCGTCGCCCGCCGACCTGTGGGCGCGTTTTCGCGCATGGAAGGGACTCGACGGCGAATCCGAGGAGATCGTTCTTCAGGACTATCACGACGACGGCAGCGGCAAGGAGCCGCGCTACTATCAGGTGAACGCCGTCAATGCCGCGATCGAGGCCATCGCCAGGGGCCAGGACCGGGTTCTGCTCGTCATGGCGACCGGCACGGGCAAGACATACACCGCTTTCCAGATCATCTGGCGGCTGTGGAAATCGCGGCGTTGGAACCCCGAAGGCAACAAACGCGTCCTGTTCCTCGCCGACCGCAATGTGCTGATCGACCAGACCATGGTGAACGATTTCCGCCCCTTTGGCGCGGCGATGGCGAAGCTGTCCACAAATGCCAGGACCATCGAACGGCAGGACGGCGCCTCGGTCGATCCGACGCTGGCGCTCGACAGGAAGCGGCGCATCGACACCGCCTTCGAGATCTACCTTGGCCTCTATCAGGCGATCACCGGGCCGGAAGAGCACCAGAAGCTTTTCAGGGAGTTCTCGGAGGACTTCTTCGACCTGATCGTGATCGACGAATGTCATCGCGGCAGCGCCGCCGAGGATTCCGCGTGGCGTGAAATCCTCAGCCACTTTTCCGGCGCGACGCAGATCGGCCTGACCGCCACGCCGAAGGAGACGGAATACGTCTCCAACACGGAGTATTTCGGCGAGCCGGTTTTCACCTATTCGCTCAAGCAGGGGATCAGCGACGGATTTCTGGCGCCCTACAAGGTCATCAAGGTTCACATCGACCGGGACGTGGAAGGCTATCGCCCCGAGAAGGGTCAGCTGGACCGCGACGGCAACGAGGTCGAGGACCGCATCTACAACGCCAGGGATTTCGACCGCACGCTGGTGCTCGACGATCGCACTCTTCTGACGGCGAAGAGGATCACGGCGTTCCTCGAGGAAAGCGGCGAGCGCTACCAGAAGACCATCGTGTTCTGCGTCGATCAGGAACACGCCGCCCGCATGCGCCAGGCGCTGATCAACGAGAACGCCGATCTCGTGGCCGAGAACGCGCGTTACGTCATGCGGATCACCGGCAGCGACAAGGAGGGCCAGGATCAGCTGGGCAACTTCATCGACCCGGAATCGAAATGGCCCGTGCTGGTCACGACCTCGCGTCTGCTCTCCACCGGCGTCGATGCGCAGACCTGCCGCCTGATCGTGCTCGACCGGGAAATCGGCTCGATGACGGAGTTCAAGCAGATCGTCGGGCGCGGCACCCGCGTGCACGAGGATACCGGGAAGCTCTATTTCACGCTGATCGACTTTCGTGGCGCGACCGTGCATTTTGCGGACCCGGATTTCGATGGCTGCCCGGTGCAGATCTACGCGCCCGGCGCGGATGACCCGATGACGCCGCCCGACGAGGATCCAGCGACGCCCGAGGGCGAGGATTCGATCCCGCCGACGTCGGGAGAGGACGGGACCGTCGTCGCCCGGCCCGGCCTGCCGCTGCCGCCGGGCGATTCCGTGCGCAAGATCTACGTCGATGGCGTTGGCGTACGCATCATTGCCGAGCGCGTGGAATATCTCGACGAGAACGGCAAGCTCGTCACGGAATCCCTGCGCGATTTCACCAAGCGCGCGCTCAGGAAACGCTTCGCCAGCCTCGACGAGTTCCTGAAACGCTGGAAATCCGCCGAGCGCAAGCAGGCCATCGTCGAGGAGCTGGAGACCGGGGGCCTGGCGCTCGATGCGATCGCCGACGCGCTTGGCAAGAACCTCGATCCGTTCGACCTGATCTGCCATGTCGCCTTCGACGCCAGACCCCTCACGCGCCGCGAGCGGGCCGAGAACGTCAGGAAGCGTGACGTGTTCACCCAATACGGGCCGCAGGCCCGCGCCGTCCTCGATGCGCTCCTGGAAAAGTACCGCGACGAGGGTGTGCTCAATCTCGACGACGCCAACGTGCTGAAGGTGACGCCCTTCACCGAAATGGGCAGCGTCGTCCAACTCATCGGGGCGTTCGGCGACAAGGCGGGCTTCGAGAAGGCCGTCCACGAGTTGCAGGACGCGCTCTACCGGGAGGCCGCCTGAACCATGATCGTCCGCACCCTTGTCAAATCCATTCAGGACATCATGCGCAAGGACGTCGGCGTCGATGGCGATGCGCAGCGCATCAGCCAGCTCACCTGGCTGTTCTTCCTCAAGATCGTCGACGATCAGGACCGGGAACTCGAACTCACGCGGGACGGCTACCGCTCGCCCATCCCCGAGCGCTTCCAGTGGCGGAACTGGGCGGCGGACCCCGAGGGCGTCACCGGGCAGGCGCTGCTCGATTTCGTCAACGACGAGCTGTTCCCGGCGCTCAAGGGCCTCCAGATCGCCGGCAGGCCGGGCGACCGCCGCCGCGTCGTGCGCGACGTGTTCGAGGACGCCTACAACTACATGAAATCGGGCCAGCTGCTGCGCCAGGTGGTCAACAGGATCGGCCAGGTCGATTTCAACGATCTCGACGAACGCCGCCACTTCGGCGAGTTCTACGAGCAGCTGCTCAACGACCTCCAATCGGCGGGCAACGCGGGCGAGTACTACACGCCGCGCGCCGTCACCTCCTTCATGGTCCGGATGATCGACCCGCGGCCGGGCGAGACGCTGTTCGACCCCGCCTGCGGCACCGGCGGCTTCCTGACCTGCGCCATCCGGCACATGGAGGAGAACTACGTCCGCACGCCCGGGCAGCGCGAGACCATGCAGGGCAGCCTGCGCGCGGTCGAGAAGAAACAGCTTCCCCACATGCTCTGCGTCACCAACATGCTGCTGCACGGCATCGAGGATCCGTCCTTCGTGCGCCACGACAACACGCTGGCCCGCTCCTATACCAGCTACACCAGGTCCGACCGGGTGGACATCGTGCTCACCAACCCGCCCTTCGGCGGGCGTGAGGAGGACGGGATCGAGTCCAACTTTCCCCAGCACTTCCGCACCCGCGAGACCGCCGATCTGTTCCTTGCCCTGATCGTCCGCCTGCTGAAAACCGGCGGCCGCGCGGCGGTGGTCCTGCCCGACGGCTCGCTCTTCGGCGAGGGCGTCAAGACCCGGCTCAAGGAGCACCTGATGGAGGAATGCAACCTCCACACGGTTCTGCGCCTGCCGAACTCGGTCTTCCGCCCCTACGCCTCGATCGGCACGAACCTGCTGTTCTTCGAGAAGGGCGCGCCGACGCGGGACATCTGGTTCTGGGAGCACCGGGTGCCCGAGGGGCAGAAGGCCTATTCCATGACCCGGCCCATCCGGCTGGAGCATCTGGCCGACTGCGCCGAATGGTGGGGCGGCCCGCAGCGCGAGGGGCGACAGGAGACCGAGCGCGCCTGGAAGGTCAGCGCCGGGGACGTGAAGGCCCGCGGCTACGACCTCGACATCGGGAACCCCCACACGGTGGCCGAGGACCACGGCGACCCCGAGACGCTGCTGGAGGATCTGACCGCCGCCGAGGCCGGGGTCGCGGCGCTCCGCGACCGGTTGAAGGCGCTCCTGTCGGAGGCGCTCCTGCATCGTCCCGCCAGGGGAGAACCGGCCCACGGACAAGAGGATGCGGCAGGAAAAACCGCCCGATGAATGCGGAACGGCTTCTTGCCCTCTACGAACAGGTCGCCGGGGCGCCCGACGCGGTTCCCCGCCTGCGCCGCTTCGTGCTGGACCTCGCCGTGCGGGGGAAGCTCGTGCCGCAGGACCCGGCGGGCGTATCGCCAGCCAAGCTTCTGGCTCAGGCGCGGAAGGATTTGAGGGCAAGGGCTGAGACCGCGAAGCGGATGCGATGGAAGCAGACCGACCCGGTCTCGGTTGACGAAATTGACAAGGATGTTCCCCCGCGTTGGGCCGCGGCGCGAGTGAACGACACCGGCCTCTACATCAATGGCCTAGCCTTCAAGCCAGCGGACTGGAAGCAATCGGGCATTCCGATCATTCGTATCCAAAATCTCACCAACCCGACGAAGGAGTTCAATTACGCCGAGGGGGATTTCCCCGACGAGGTGATAGTTCGCAAGGGCGATCTTCTTGTGTCGTGGTCTGCGACGCTGGAGGCGTTCAAATGGGACCGTGGCGAAGGTGTCCTGAACCAGCACATCTTCCGCGTCATTCCGCACGAGGGCCTTGCCGATCACGGCTTCCTGTTGCTGCTTCTCCGCCATGCAATTCGGGAAATGGCAGACAGCGAACATGCGCACGGGCTCGTGATGACGCACATCAATCGCGGTCCGTTTCTGAACCACGTCGTTCTGATCCCACCCCTCGCCGAACAGCGCCACATCGTGGCCAGGGTGGACGAGTTGATGGCGCTGCTGGACCGGCTGGAGGCGGCCCGCACGGCTGCCGAGGCCACCCGCGACCGGCTGACCGCCGCCAGCCTCGCCCGCCTGACCGCGCCCGGGACCGACGGAGCGGAGCCAGGAAAAGTGGAGACCGGTTTTGCGTCCGGCAATGCGACCGACGAGAACCCGGATTTCCCCAGCCACGCCCGCTTCGCCCTCGCCACGCTCCCCGCCCTCACCGCGCGCGCCGACCAGATCAAGCCCCTCCGCCAGACCATCCTCAACCTCGCCGTGCGCGGCAAACTGGTGGCGCAGGACCCGAACGACGAACCCTTGCCACGAATGGACAAGGGAATGCCGTCCGGTGCCAAGCCGCCGTTTGCGATCCCGACGGGCTGGCAATGGTCGCGCCTCCGCTTCCTCGGAACGCTCAAGGGGGGCGGGACGCCATCCAAGGCGTGCGACGACTTCTGGAACGGCAATATCCCTTGGGTTTCGCCCAAGGATATGAAGGTCGATTACATCGACGCTGCGCAACTGAGCATCACGAATGCAGCCGTCGTGGGTTCAGCGGTCAATCTAATCGAACCGGGGAGCGTTCTTTTCGTCGTGCGCGGCATGATCCTCGCCCACAGCTTTCCGGTCGCGATCTCCAGAGTCCCGTTGACCATCAATCAGGACATGAAGGCGATCATCCTGACGAAGCCTGAGATGGCCGAATACACCCTGCGCGCATTGAAGGGACTGACCCCCGAGATGCTCGCACGTGTCCAACGGTCTAGCCACGGGACCTGCCGGATCGATGGAAGCAACTATGGCGACTTCCTGATCCCCCTCCCACCCCTCGCCGAGCAGCACCGCATCGTGGCCAGGGTCGACGCCCTCATGGCCCTCTGCGACCGGCTGGAGGCCGCGCTCGCCGCCGCCGAGGCCACCCGCGCCCGCCTCCTCGAAGCCCTCCTCGTCGAGACCCTCACCCCCACCCCCGACCCCGTCACGGAGGCGGCGGAGTGAGCCCGATCCGCACTCAGACAGGCGTGACGGCCGCATGTTTAGCCATCCCCTACACGAGTACGGAGTTCCCTTCGTCCTACGGGGTGGGTTCTGGAACTCTGAGTTTCTCTTGGAACGACTTGCTCTGGGCGGCCATCATGATCGGTCGCCCCAACACGGCCCACGTCTTCCAGCATGGCGATGCCTCGCTCTACGAGGCGCTGTTCCGGTTCTCGCTCGTCAGGATGGCGCTGGAGCAGTTTCCTTGCAGTGGCAGGCTCCATCGGACCGATGCGTTTCGGGCGCTGGACCCAACCGAGAAGGGCGCGATCAGCTATTTCCTCGGGATGGCGACCTGCAAGCTGTTCGCCAGCCAATTGCTGAATACACCTTGGCTTCTGCATCTCGACGTCTTCCGCGACCAATACAACGCCCAGAACTTAGGAAGATCTCGCCCAGACCTCATTGGGCGGGACGTGAGCGGCGCCTGGCATGCGTTCGAGACGAAGGGCCGTTCAAGCGTGCCTAGTTCAGCGGACAAGCGGAAAGCCAAGGCGCAGGCGCAGCGCCTCGTATCGGTCGATGACTCGCCCTGTTCGCTTCACATCGGTTCGATTGCCTTTTTTCGCCAGGACGAACTGGAGTTCTACTGGCGCGATCCCGAGCCGGAAGAGCCCCAGAAGCTGAAACCTATCGAGATCCAAGTCGTGGATGCGGATTGGGCGAACTACTATGCGCCTGCGCTTGCTTTGGTTTCTCAGTCCGAGAGCGCAGTGTTTTCAGACCAAGCTGAGAAAATCGACCTAAAAGTCGAGATTCATCCCGATGTGTGCAAATTGCTTCTCAAAGGTCAATGGGCGGACGCGCGTGAATTCCTCGCTGACGATAAAATGCGGCAAATGCTCAAAGCGGAGAATTTTAAGCCAGACGGTTTGCGCATTCTCGCTGGAGACTCATGGCATGCTCGGTTCAAAGGGACGGAAGGTAAATGAGGACGCTTAGAACGAGGAACGCCAGATGACAATCCGGCTGGTCGATACGGGGTGGGTGCGCGGGGCGCTGCACGCCAGCCATGCGGACAACGGCGGCAATCCCTCGAAAAACGGGATGTGGCTGGGGGACCTGGATTCGAACCAGGACTATTCGGGTCAGAGCCGAAGGTTCTACCGTTAAACCATCCCCCAGCAGGGGCCATGCGGACATGGGTCGGACATGGTCCAGGCGAAGTCGCGCGTTATGCCGAGTGCCCGTGATTCTGTCAACAGAGTCGGGTTCTCGCGCGCGCGCGTCGCGCCTATGGTCCGCGTATCGTGACAGATCTTCTGGAATCCTGCGCAGAGACCTCCGGCAGTCCCCTTCGGGGCCGTGACAAGCATGCGGTGCTGCACGACACGTTCGGGTTCGAGGCGTTCCGCCCCGGAACGGAATCGGTCATCGACTGCCTGATCGCGGGGCGCAACGCGCTGGTCGTCATGCCCACGGGAGCGGGCAAGTCGCTCTGTTTCCAGGTTCCCGCCCTGGTGCGCGGCGGCCTGACCGTGGTGGTCTCGCCGCTCGTCGCGCTCATGCAGAACCAGGTCGCCACGCTGCGTCTTGCCGGTGTGCGGGCGGGCGCGATCAATTCCTCGCTCAGCCGTGCGGCCAACGTCGCGACTTGGCGCGCGGCCGCCGCGGGTGAACTCGAGCTTCTCTACATGTCGCCCGAACGGCTGATGACCGAGCGCATGCTGGCCGCGCTTGCCAAGCTGGCGATCACCATGTTTGCCGTGGATGAGGCGCACTGCATCTCTCAGTGGGGCCACAGTTTCCGCCCGGAATACGAGCAGTTGGGCAGGCTGAAGGACGTGTTTCCCGGCGTGACCCTGGCGGCCTTTACCGCGACGGCCGACAAGATCACCCGCGACGACATCGTCGAGCGGCTGTTCGGCGGCGATGCAAAGGCCTTCGTGGCCGGCTTCGATCGCCCCAATATCCGGCTCTCGGTCGCGCCGAAGGCCGGGGGGCGCCGGCAGATCGTCGACTATGTCGCGGACCGTGCCGGTCAGTGCGGCATCGTCTATTGCCTGTCGCGGCGCAAGACCGAGGAGGTGGCCCGGGCCCTCGCCGGAGAAGGCTGCAAGGCCCTGGCCTATCACGCGGGTCTGGAATCCGACGCGCGCCGCGACCTGCTCGACCGCTTCATCACCGAGCCCGACGTCGTGATGGTCGCGACCATCGCCTTCGGCATGGGCATCGACAAGCCCGATGTGCGCTACGTCGCCCATGTCGACCTGCCGGGCAGCGTGGAAGCCTATTATCAGGAACTGGGCCGTGCGGGCCGCGACGGCGAACCGGCCGAGGCCGCCATGTTCTTCGGGCTGGACGACATCCGTATGCGGCGCCATTTCATCGAGGAAAGCGATGCCGACGAGGCGCGCAAGCGCGTCGATCACCGGCGCCTGGATGCACTGCTTTCCATCTGTGAGGCGGTGGAATGCCGCCGCCGTTCCCTGCTGGCCTATTTCGGGGAAACGAGCGGGCCCTGCGGCAACTGCGACAACTGCCTGGAACCGCCCAACGTAGTCGACGGGACCGAGGCGGCAAAGGCGGCCGTTGCCGCCGTTCTGGCGACCGGCGAGCGCTTCGGGGTGGCGCACATTGTCGATGTGCTCACCGGAAAGACGACCGAAAAGGTCATGCAGTTCGGCCACGACCGGCTCGGACCCTATGGCGCGGGATCACGGTACAAGGCGGCCGTCTGGCGCTCCATCATCCGCCAACTGGTCGCCTCGCACGTGCTGGAGGTCGATGTCGGGGGCTACGGCGGGCTCCGGGTCACGCCGCGGGGCCGCGCGCTGGGCCAGGGACGGGAGATCGTCATGCTCCGCATGGAGAGCCTCGGGGCCGCCTCGCGAAGTCGCACGCGGCGCGCTGCCGAAACCGCCAGGGTCACGGAGTCCGGCGATCCGGCGCTCCTCCAGGCGCTCAAGGACCTGCGCCTTGCCCTGGCGCGCGAACGCGGGGTGCCTCCCTATGTCATCTTCCATGACGCCACGCTGACCGAACTCGCCCGTCACAAACCCTCAACCCGGGAGGCCTTCGGAAAAATCCACGGTGTCGGGGCATCCAGGCTCGAGCGCTTCGCGACGCCGTTTCTGGAAGTCATCGCCGCATATCCATAAGCGAACTGGTACCGGGGTTTGCCCGACGTCGCGCGCAGAACTCACCGTCAATGCCAGGGACGTGTGATGGCGGCTGCTCACCGGCATGGCGGCGTCGGCCCCAGCGTGTTTCACTTCCGCCCCGGTTCAGGATAGAGATTGGGGGCAGGCCCTGGAGCGCGAAGGGAGCGGTTGTGGTTGTGGGATTGTACGGCAATGGGCGCAGACGCAGGGAGGGGCAATCCGCAGGCTCCCGCGAACAGCGCACTTATGCCGCTATCGATCTTGGAACCAACAACTGCAGGTTGCTGGTCGCGCGCGCCAGCCGGGACGGATTCCGTGTCATCGACGCCTTCTCGCGTATCGTCAGGCTGGGCGAGGGGCTCCATGCCAGCGGCAAACTCTCCGAAGACGCCATCGAGCGGACGATCGGCGCATTGTACGTCTGCGCGGGCAAGATGCAGCGCCGTGGCGTGGATCGCGCGCGGTGTATCGCCACCGAGGCCTGCCGGCGTGCGGCCAACGGTTCGGGTTTCCTGGAGCGGGTCGAGGCCGAGACCGGCCTCACTTTCGAGATCATCGCGCCCGATGAGGAAATCAGGCTCGCCTTTGTCGGCTGCGAACCCCTGATCGAGCCGTGGGCGCGCCGCGGCGTGGTGCTCGATATCGGCGGAGGCAGCACCGAACTTTCCTGGCTGGACGTTTCGAGCGACGGAGACAGCACGCTCGATGCGTGGGTTTCGCTGCCCTGCGGCGTGGTCTCGCTGGCCGAGCGGTTCGGCGGTGAGGACGTCAGTGCGCAGTCCTACCGCGCCATGGTGAATTCCGTTGTCGAAATGCTCGAACCTTTCGAACGGGAACACGGCATGGCCAGGCATATCGATGGCGGCGAAGTCCAGATGATCGGAACCTCGGGCACCGTCACGACGCTGGCCGGTATCCATCTGAAACTGCCGCAATACGACCGGCGGCGGGTCGACGGCATGGTCATGGAGTTCGATGACGTCATGACCGTCACGCGCGCCCTTTGCGGCATGACCGTGCGGGAACGCGCGGACGTGCCCTGTATCGGGCGCGACCGGGCCGATCTCGTGGTCGCGGGTGCGGCCATTCTGGACGCGGTGCACGAGACCTGGCCGGTCGGCCGCCTGACGGTCGCGGACCGCGGCCTGCGCGAAGGCGTGCTGCTGGGCATGATGGCCCAGGACCGGCGCTGCAGGGATCATCGGCCCGTCGGAGCCTCCACGCCAGCCGCGGCGGACCTGGCGCCATGAGCGACGGCGCCTCGGGCGGCAGCAAACCCCCCGGCCGGAAACCCAAACAGAGGGTCAAGACGGCGCGGCGGCGCAAGGCATCCTCGACCCGCTGGCTGGAGCGCCAGCTCAACGATCCCTATGTCGCCGGCGCCCGTGAAGAGGGTTACCGCTCGCGCGCGGCCTACAAGCTGCTTCAGCTCGACGAACGCGTGAAGCTGCTCAAGAAGGGCGCGCGCGTCGTGGACCTTGGCGCCGCACCTGGCGGCTGGTCCCAGGTTACCGCGGCCAGGGTGAAGGGCGCGCCGGTCGTGGCCATCGACCTTCTGGAGATGGACCCCATCACCGGCGTCGAAATTCTCAAAGGCGATGCCACGGACCCGGAGATGCAGGCTGCGGTCCGCCGCGCGCTCGCCGGTCCCGCCGACCTCGTCATGTCCGACATGGCCAATTCCGCCACCGGCCATCGCAGCACGGACCATCTGCGCACCATGGCGCTTGCCGAGGCCGCCTATTTCATCGCGACGAAGCTGCTTTGCCCCGGTGGTGCGTTTGTCGCCAAGGTCCTGCGCGGCGGGGCGGATGGAGACCTGCTGGCCGCGCTCAAACGCGACTTCGCCAGGACCTTGCACATCAAACCGGACGCCAGCCGCCAGGACAGCCGCGAGATCTATGTCGTGGCGACCGGATTCCGGGGCGAGACGGTCTGAACGTTGTAATGTTTCCGCCATGGACTATAGTTTTCACCAAGGCGAGAAGGCGCTGGCGTTCTCGGCCGTGATCAACCATCGGGAGAGTTGCACATGGAGTCCAAACGCGATGTCGAGAGATTTCTCGACAACTACAAAATGGGCCGCCTGACGCGGCGCGAGTTCAAGGCCGGACTGGCTTCGGTCGGTCTTGTCTCGACCGTGGCCCCTATGGCCGGCCGCAAGGCGCAGGCGCAGACCGATGAGGATCCCGTGTGTTTCACCTGGGCCGGTTACGAAGTGCCCGAGATGCACATGAACTACATCGAGAAGTACGGCCACTCGCCGAACTTCACGCTGTGGGGCGATGAGGAAGAGGCCGAAGCCAAGATGATCGCCGGCTTCCAGCCCGACGTCACCATGCCCTGCTCCTACAAGGTGCAGAAGTGGAACGATCTGGGCTTCCTGCAGCCCATCGACACAAGCCGCCTGGAAAACTGGGGCAGCGTCATTCCCGCGCTTCAGGAAGTGCCCGACATGCGCGTCGGCGACGATCAGATGATGGTCTGCGCATGGTGGGGGCTGACCTCGGTCACCTTCCGCACCGATCTCGCACCCGAATACGTCGATCCGGAAAACCACACCTGGGGCATCCTGTGGGATCCCAAATATACCGGACGCCTGTCGATGATCGACAGCCTGATCGACGGCGTCATGGTCGCCGCGATCTACTCGGGTGCGAATGACCCCTTCAACATGACGCCCGAAGAGGTCGCCAGGACCAAGGACCTCATGACCACCCAGCGCCCCCTGCTGCGTTACTACACCAACGACGTGACGAGCTGGGAGCAGGCCCTGGCCTCGGGCGAGCTGATTGCCGCGGCTTCGTGGAACTCCACGCCGCTCAATCTGCATCAGCAGGACGTTCCGGTCGCCTTCATGAACCCGAAGGAAGGCCCGATGACCTGGACCTGCGGCATTTCGCTGATGTCCTTTGCCGATCCAGCCAGGATCGACCGCGCCTATGACCTGATCGATGCGTTCCTGGCGCCCAACACCGGTCATTTCTGGGTCGAAAGCTACGGCATGGGCCATTCCAACCAGAAGACCTACGAGGCGTTCTCTGCCGAGGAACTCACCATGCGCGGCCTGCCGCCCGACGATGTCGAAGGCTACGTCAAGTCCGGCATCTTCCAGGCCACCATCCGGAACGAGCCGGAACTCCAGCAGATGTACGAGGAGGTCAAAGCCGGTTTCTGAGGAAACCCCGTTTGAAGTTTCCGGGGCGGCCTCCTGGCCGCCCCGGTTCTTTTTGGGTTTCCCCGGAAGTTTCTGTCTGTCCCTTCAGACGCCGGGCGCTCGAGGGAACAGACACAAAGACTATGCACATCGACGCGCGCTTCTTGCTTGGCCGTCACCAGTCATCGTGATAGAGGGTCGCGTCACTTCAGACAGGCGAGGTGACGCATGACCATCCGGGAAGCTCTGACCTTCGATGACGTTTCCCTGGTGCCGGCCTATTCGCAGGTCCTGCCCAATGCCGTCTCCACCGCGACACAGCTGACCCGCACGATCGAGCTGCGCATACCCCTGCTTTCGGCCGCCATGGACACCGTGACGGGGGCGCCCATGGCGATTGCCATGGCCCAGAACGGCGGCATGGGCATTGTCCACAAGAACATGACGATCGAGGAGCAGGCGCGCGAGGTCCGCCGCGTCAAGAAGTTCGAATCGGGCATGGTCGTCAACCCGCTCACCATCGGCCCGGACGAGCCGCTTTCGGCCGCCCTGGAGCTGATGGCGGCCAACGCCATTTCGGGCATTCCGGTGGTCGATCCGGCCAACCGCAAGCTGGTCGGCATCCTGACCAACCGCGACGTGCGCTTCGCCAGCGACATGAAGCAGCCCGTGCGCGAACTGATGACCTCGGAGAACCTCATCACGGTGCGCGAGAACGTCACGCTCGACGAGGCCAAGCGCCTTTTGCACCAGCACCGCATCGAAAAGGTCCTGGTGGTCGACGACGCGCACCGCTGCACCGGCCTCATCACGGTCAAGGACATCGAAAAGGCCCAGTCCCACCCCGACGCCTGCAAGGACGAGCAGGGCAGGCTGCGCGTGGGCGCCGCGACCGGCGTCGGCGAGGACGGCTTCGCCCGCGCTGAAGCCGTCATCGATGCCGGGGTCGATGTCGTGGTGGTCGACACTGCGCACGGCCACAGCCAGGGCGTGATCGAGGCCGTGGCGCGCATCAAGAAACAGTCGAACTACACGCAGGTCATCGCCGGCAATGTCGCCACGCCCGAAGGTGCGCGCATCCTGATCGACACCGGGGCCGACGCGATCAAGGTCGGCATCGGTCCGGGCTCCATCTGCACTACCCGCATCGTGGCGGGCGTGGGCGTCCCGCAGCTTTCCGCCATCATGGATTGCGCCGAGGAAGCCGCGAAGTCAGACACGCCCATCGTCGCCGACGGCGGCATCAAGTTCTCCGGCGATTTCGCCAAGGCCATGGCGGGCGGCGCGAGCTGCGCCATGATCGGCTCGCTGCTCGCCGGCACGGACGAGGCGCCCGGCGAGGTGTTCCTGGTCAACGGGCGTTCCTACAAGCAGTACCGCGGCATGGGTTCGCTGGGAGCGATGGCGCGCGGCTCGGCCGACCGTTATTTCCAGCAGGATATCTCCGACGTCGTGAAGATGGTGCCCGAGGGCATCGAGGGCCGCGTCGCCTACAAGGGCCCGGTGCACCACATCGTGCATCAGCTGGTCGGTGGCCTGCGCTCGTCGATGGGCTACACCGGCAACGCCGATCTCGCCGCCATGCGGGCCAACTGCACCTTCGTGCGGCTGACCAACGCGGGTCTGCGCGAAAGCCACGTGCACGACGTTTCCATGATGCGCGACGCGCCCAACTACCAGGCGGATTGATGGGTTTGCCGACGCGGTCGCCGTTCCATACCGCACGTCACCGTGGCTTCACGGGGACTGGCGTCCGTGATGCGGCGCCAGCCCGCTCCAGGCGGTTACGACCGTACCCTGCCATGGGTGGCCGGGTGGGGGAGCGGACCGGTGTAGGTCGGCGCGCAGGAGCGATAGCGACGTGCCGACCTTGAAAACCGCCACACAGGCCGATGCTGCCGCTATCGCGCGCGTGCATGTCGAGAGCTGGCGCACGACCTATGCCGGCATGTTGCCCGATGCCTACCTGCTGGGTCTCGATATCGCCCAGCGTGCGCTTCTCTGGAAACGGCTCCTGACGCCCCATGGCGACAGCGTCGTGGTGGCCGAGGACGACAAGGCGGGCGTCGTCGGCTTCGGCAGTTGCGGGCCCATGCGCGCGCAGGAACAGCCTCGGGGCGGGGACTGGACCGGCGAGATCCACACGCTCTATCTCCTCAGCGACTGGCACGGCCAGGGTCTGGGCCGCGCCATGCTCGACTGGCTGCTCGCGCACCTGCGCGGGAACGGCCTCGATCGCATCCTGCTCTGGGTCGTGGAGGCCAACCCTACGCGGTTCTTTTATGAAGCCATGGGCGCGCGGCTCGTTGCACGCCGCCGCGAGCCCTTCGCCGGCGTGCTGCTGGACGAACTCGCCTATGGCTGGACCCCGTAAGGAGAGGCGTCATGATCCGGCTCAAGACCATCGACCATGTCGTGCTGCGTGTGAAGGATATCGAACGCACCCTTGCGTTCTGGCGCGACGTGCTGAACTGCCCGCTGGAGCGCGAACTGACCGATCTGGGCCTCTATCAGCTTCGCGCGGGGACCAGCCTGGTCGATCTCGTGACCGTGGACGGCAGGCCCGGCGTCATGGAAGCCGCCGCACCGGGCAGCGAAGGCC
Organism: Alphaproteobacteria bacterium; assembly: GCA_965204785.1. Classification (GTDB taxonomy): domain Bacteria; phylum Pseudomonadota; class Alphaproteobacteria; order SP197; family SP197; genus SP197. The sequence continues at coordinate 3,666,386 of OZ242015.1, forward strand.
ACAACATGGACCATGTCTGCCTGCGCGTGGAGAACTGGGACGAGGCCGCCATCCGCGTCCATCTGGAATCTCACGGCATCGACGTGCCGGAATCGGGCCGCCGCTATGGCGCCGACGGGTTCGGCCCATCGATCTACATCCAGGATCCCGACGGCAACACGGTCGAACTGAAAGGCCCGCCCGAGCCATGACTCGTCACACCAAAACCGGCCAGGACCGTTCATGACGCAGACCCCCCATTCCGATCGGGTGCTCATTCTCGACTTCGGCTCGCAGGTCACGCAGCTCATCGCGCGGCGCGTGCGCGAGGCAGGCGTCTATTGCGAAATCCTGCCCTGTACCGTGGACGATGCGCGCATCCGCGACTTCGACCCCCAGGCGATCATCCTCTCGGGCAGCCCCGCCTCCACCACCTGGGTGGAAGCGCCCGCCGCGCCACAGGCCGTGTTCGAGATAGGCGTCCCCATCATGGGCGTCTGTTATGGCGAACAGACCATCTGCCACCAGCTCGGCGGATCGGTGGAGACCTCGGACTCGCGCGAATTCGGCCGCGCCTTCCTGGATATCCGCGAAGACTGCGCCCTCTTCGAAGGCGTCTGGCAGGCCGGCGAGCGCCATCAGGTCTGGATGTCCCACGGCGACCGCATCACCGCCATGCCGCCGGGTTTCCGTGTGGTGGGCACCTCGGACGGCTCGCCCTTTGCCGCCATCGCCAACGAAGAGAAACGCATCTATGCCGTGCAGTTCCATCCCGAAGTCGTGCACACGCCCGACGGCGGCAAACTGCTCGCCAACTTCGTGCACAAGGTCGCGGGCCTCGAGGGCGACTGGTCCATGGCCGCCTTCCGCGAGCAGGCCATCCAGGCGGTCCGCGACCAGGTCGGCGACGGGCGCGTGATCCTGGGGCTTTCGGGCGGCGTCGACAGTTCCGTCGCCGCGGTGCTGCTGCACGAGGCCATCGGCGAGCAGCTGACCTGCGTCTTCGTCGATCACGGCCTGCTGCGCCAGGACGAGGCCAGGGAGGTCGAGACGCTCTTCCGCGGCCACTACAACCTGCAGCTCATCGTGCACGACGCCTCCGGGCTCTTCCTTTCCAGGCTCGCCGGCGTCACCGACCCCGAACAGAAGCGCAAGATCATCGGCGGCACCTTCATCGACGTCTTCGAGGCGGAAGCCAGAAACATCGGCGGCGCGGACTTTCTGGGCCAGGGCACGCTTTACCCCGATGTCATCGAGAGCGTCAGCTTCCACGGCGGCCCCTCGGTCACCATCAAGTCGCACCACAATGTCGGCGGCCTGCCCGAGCGCATGAACATGAAGCTGGTCGAGCCCCTGCGCGAACTCTTCAAGGACGAGGTGCGCGAACTGGGCCGTGAGCTTGGCCTGCCCGAGACCATGGTCGGGCGGCACCCGTTCCCCGGCCCCGGCCTTGCCATCCGCATCCCCGGCGAGATCACTCCCGAACGCCTGGCGATCCTGCGCAAGGCCGACGCCATCTATGTCGAGGAAATGCGCAACGCCGGCCTCTACGACGCCATCTGGCAGGCCTTCGCCGTGCTGCTGCCCGTGCGCGCCGTCGGCGTCATGGGCGACGAGCGTACGTATGATTACGTCTGCGCCCTGCGCGCCGTCACCAGCACCGACGGCATGACCGCCGACTACTATCCCTTCGACCATGAATTTCTGGGCCGCGTCTCCAGCCGCATCGTCAACGAGGTCCGCGGCATCAATCGCGTGACCTACGACATCACCTCGAAGCCGCCGGGGACGATTGAGTGGGAGTGAGTTAGGATGCAAACTTCGTTGCAGGTAAGGCAGTGGCCATGTGGTCCCCGCTTGCAGCATTGGGAAAGGCTCTCGAACACGCCTTTCTCCGCCCATCGGCGAAACCGCTTGAAACCGCCGTTCCAGTCGCCTGACTCCCTGGGAAGGTTCCGCCACGGGGACCCTGTGCGGAGACGCCCCAGGAACAGTCGGTCGTCGCGGGCGCAGTCTTCTGCCGAAGTCCGTCGGAAATCACGAAGCGATCTTCGTCCATTCAAACCTCCATTTTGGAAGGCGATTGCACCGTTCGGCGACAGATTGGGTGCCGCAATTCTGCCGCAACTCACAGGTTTGTTTTCCCAGAGCCTGGAGCCAAAGGAGATCGTTCACGAATGGGTCGGTGGCGGCAGTTGCTGCGGTGTTTCTTGTCCTTGCGTCGTGGGTCAGTGCAGAAGAACTCGATCTCAAGCGGGTCGTGCTTTCGACCGGCGGTGTGGCTTATCAATCATCAATGGCGACGCTTTAATCAGAATCGCCGTTCCACACCCACACTCAGGCTCGTGTCGTTCCAGGAAAATGCTCTGGTGCCGGATTTCACCCGCCGGTGCGTGAACGTTGCGTAAGGGGTGAAGCCGTTCGCCAGGATAATCCGGCTACTTTCGACGGTAAGCGCCACTCCGGTCCCTGTCTCATCGAGATTCTCCACATAGACTGACCCCGTGCGTTCAAAAAGTTTCCGTTCTGCAAAAACACTTGGCCTCAGGGTGATCCCGCGACCAACGTCAAAACTGCCAAACGCGGTCAGACGGAACCGTTGAAAGTCATCCAGTTCGAAGGCCACGTCTTTGTCTTCAAACGCCAGTTGTATGCCAAGAGAGCTCCTGGACGAGATGGGGCGTGCAGCCGTCAGACTGAGTGTTACTGCCTGTCCATCCCGGCGGTCATTGTGCCGATGATAGATATCTTGCCACGACGAGGAGACAGCCACTGTGGTTCCCGTGCCATAACGCCACCCGAAAGTGGCGCGGAGCCCAACGCGATCTTCCTCGACCGATCCTTTCAGGAAGTTGCGCGACACCAGCGTCGCAACGGTCAGTGTGGAGCGGGGCCAGATGAACCGCGCGCCTGCCTCCCCCGTAAACGTATGATCGTCGAACCGCGATCCCGGTCCTTCCTCGCCAACTGCGATGATCCGGGCAAAGCCCAGCGTCCGCCGCCTTGGCCCGGATAGTTCCGGGAGGTTCCGTCGCAGAGATGTGCTGAATGAAAACCTCAGACCCTGCGATGTCTCGGAGTCACGATCCAGCGTGAAAGGAAGCGTCCCGCCGCCCAAATCCAAAAGCAGCGTATCGCTCTCGTAGTTACGGGTATTTCCCAGTCGGACGATGGAAACGTCGGCATCCCACTCAAAACCCCGTCGGGCGTCTATCGCCCGGAGGAACGTCAGAATGTTCGCGCGCACGGGTTCGGGGATGTCGCCCGAGAGGACCGAAAGAAAATCCGCGCGCGCGCGGTTCCATTGTCCCGAATTGAAATACGCCCGCGCCAGTTCAAGGCGCACTCGCACAAGGTCTGGATTCCGCGACAGGATATCTGAAAATATCCTTGCCGCCTCGCGAGGGCGCCCTGCGTCTAAAAGGGCGAGGCCGCTTTCAAACTGTTGCGCAGTTGTCCCGACCGTGGAAGCGGCAGCCCCGGCCCCGCTCTGGGCAGAGGCTGCCACTGACGTCGACATTGTCAGGATTGCGCCCAGGAACAGCCCGCAAATCAAACCTCGGGACATAATCGCCGGACGATCTCACAGACGAACGTCAATTTTAAGGAGTGACCTGCTCTTCCCTGATGGCTCCAAAGGCGCCGACTATGCCGTCGCTTTCAAAGGTTCCCATAACCTCCTCATGGGCCGGTCCAGCAAAATCACCGGAAATAGTTGTACCGGGAATAGGGTCGCCATCCATATCCACGACGCTTTGAAAGAAGCGCCCAGAGTCATCCACCGCAACGTCCCGGAAATGTATTTCCTCTGTCTCATACGCTACTCCACGACCAAGGTCGCTGATATTGGTGAAATGCGCGTCGATATCATTATCGGCCATAGTGTACACCAGTTCGGCATCCCCTTGCAGGGTGTAGCCGCGATGCTCGCCCCCAACCGGGGTTCCTACCATCAGCCCTTGATATGTTGCGTCAACATTTGGCGCTGATCCGGTCACGTCACTCCCGACAAGGCCATATATGCCTGACGCCCGAACGTCTCCCCCTGCTTCCATAAGGCCTGTTATTTCAACCACAGCAAAAGCGCCGTGTTCCAGCCACGCGCCATAGGCACGGACGTCTCCCTCCGGTAAAAGTCGACCCGGCCCCTCTTGTAGAAAAGTCGTAACACCATTTTTGCTCAGAATGGGTTGTAGCGGTTCTGCCACTTCTCCGAACGTACGTACATCTGCCAGCGAGACGGTAGCAACTATAGCATCATCATCGTCAGCATTCGTATAGTCACAACTCGTCCCATCACAAGCTGGGTCGAAGGTGAAGGCTCTCGGGGTTGGTTGGATCGTTTCTAAATATAGCGGAGAAACATTCAAGGCATCGGCGTTCCCGAGAACACCTGCGGCGCGCTGCTGGATTTCGGACGAAGTCAACTCCGGTGGCCCTGAATTCGTCACGCGCTGAGCGCGCTCGGCGAAGCTGCTGCTGTTACTGCTGCTGTTACTGCTGCCACAACCCGACAAGGCAATTCCTGCCGCGGAAAGGATGCAAAACAAAGATCGAGTCATTAGTGCGTCTCCAAGTTGGTTATGTATACCGAATCCAACCATAAAACTCTAAGGACACCGCGCAGCACGGACGTCGGGAATGGTGCTGACTTCTCGATTGTCCATAAGCTTAACGAGAACTCAATTCCGGAAATTGTGCGTTGTCAATCTTAAATTAGAGGCCGCTTTCAAACCGTTGCGTAATTGTAACTGTTGCGCAGTTGTCCCGACCGTGGAATCGGCAGCCCCGGCCCCGCTCTGGGCAGAGGCTGCCATTGACGTCGACATTGTCAGGATTGCGCCCAGGAACAGCCCGCAAATCAAACCTCGGGACATAATCGCCGGACGACCTCACAGACGACCGTCAATTTTAAGGAGTGACCGGCTCCTCCCTGATGGCTCCAAAGGCGCCGACTATGCCGTCGCTTTCAAAGGTTCCCATAACCTCCTCATGGGCCGGTCCAGCAAAATCACCGGAAATAGTTGTACCGGTAATAGGGTCGCCATCCATATCCGCGGCGCTTTGAAAGAAGCGCCCAGAGGCGGCATCCACATCAACGTCCCGGAAATGTATTTCCTCTGTCTCATACGCTACTCCACGACCAAGGTCGCTGATATTGGTGAAATGCGCGTCGATCTCATTATCGGCCATAGTGTACACCAGTTCGGCATCCCCTTGCAGGATGTAGCCGCGATGCTCGCCCCCAACCGGGGTTCCTACCATCAGCCCTTCATATCTTGCGTCAACATTTGGCGCTGATCCGGTCACGTCACTCCCGACAAGGCCATATATGCCTGACAACCGACCGTCTCTCCCTTCTTCCATAATGCCTGTTATTTCAACCACAGCAAAAGCGCCGTGTTCCAGCCACGCGCCATAGGCACGGACGTCTCCCTGTAAATACGGACGTCGTAAAAATCGACCCACTCCCCGTACAAGTCGACCTCGACCTGGTCTCTCTTGTAGAAAAGTCGTAACACCATTTTTGCTCAGAATGGGTTGTAGCGGTTCTGTACGTATATCTGCCAGCGAGACGTCTGTACGTATATCTGCCAGCGAGACGCTAGTAACCGTATAGTCACAACTCGTCCCACTACAATATATAGGGTCTGGTTCGAGGATGAAGGCTATCGTTGGTTGGATCGTTTCTAAATATAGCCGAGAAACATTCAAGGCATCGGCGTTCCCGAGAACACCTGCGGCGCGCTGCTGGATTTCGGACGAAGTCAACTCCGGTGGCCCTGAATTCGTCACGCCCTGAGCGCGCTCGGCGAAGCTGCTGCTGCCACTGCTGCCACAACCCGACAAGGCAATTCCTGCCGCGGAAAGGATGCAAAACAAAGATCGAGTCATTGTGCGTCTCCAAGTTGGTTGTGTACACCGAATCCAACCATAAAACTCAAGGACACCGCGCAGCGCGGACGTCGGGAATGGTGCTGACTTCTCGATTGTCCATAAGCTTAAGAAGATCTCCGAGTTATGGAATTCTCTGATAGGAATTCGATCTGAAACACTGCATCTTGTCAATTAAGTAACGCGCGTAAGTAACGCGCGGCGCGAGCATCGAACGGTACAGGCTTTTTGGTTGTCAACGGCTGCTATCCTGATTTCCAGAGATGTTTGTGCGTTGTCAATGCCAACTCTCGCGATATCTGATCGCCAGGTGAGACTGCAGCGGCGCGAATCTTGTGCGGATCCGCGCCGTTGCGCCGGTGGCATGCCGGGGTATGGTGAGAACAGTCGTCATGCGTTCGTTCCGTTGCCTGCGCTTGAGATGTAGACGTGTTGCGCCCGGGGCGTTCCTGTAGTCTTTCGTCCCAATTCGCCGGAGTGAAGGAACGATACGGTGTTATCGGGTGGCCGCGTGTGGTGGGGCCTGGCCCTGCGTGACGGCAAGGTTCCGGCGGCCGGACCCATGTCCTTGTAACGCAATGGCTTGAACGGTAATTGGATTGAGCGTAATGTTTTGTGATGATACGTTGACTGCGTTGCCATGGAGATGTGTGATTGGCAGTGGCGGGAGAGCGTGAAACGTTAAACTCAAGGGGTCGCGTGCGATGCGGTGCGGTTCCTGAATAGAGCATGGAGTGCAGGCTGTGATGAACAAGATTTCCCTGGCCGTCGGTGTTTCCGCGATTGCGTTGCTGTTTGGCGCCAACCTGGCTTCAGCCCAGGAACTGGATGTCACCAAGCGCCCGCTGCCGGAGTACGATCCGGTCGGCATGCCGGTAGGCTCGTTCCTCGTGTTTCCCAAGCTTGAGTTTTCGGAAACTTACAACGGCAACATCTATGCGCAGGAGACCGGGGAGACCGACGATTTCGTCACGCGCATCGCGCCCTCGGTTGCGGTCAACTCCGACTGGAGCAATCATGCGCTCAATGTCGTGGCCGATGCGGTCTGGGGTGTTTACGCCGATAATTCCGACGAGGATTTCATCGACTACGGCATTGCCGCCGATGGCCGTCTGGACGTCCAGCGCTCGTCCAATGTCTTCGGTGGCTTGAGCTATCGCCGTCTTCATGAAGAGCGCGGGTCGCCCAACGACGTCAGACTCAGCACGGAACCCACCGAATACGATCGCGTCATGGCCAATCTCGGCGTGACCTACAAGCCCAACCGGTTTGGCGTCACGGTCGAGGGCGATTGGCATGATCTTGACTACGACGATACGAGGGGGACGACCGGCAATGTCATCAACAACGACGACCGTGACCGGGGAGTCTGGGGCGGCCGTCTGCGGCTGGGCTACGACATCCAGCCCGACTACACGGCCTTCATTCAGGGTTCCTTCAACGAGCGCGACTACGACAACGTTCCCGACGACCGCAACTTGAACCGTAATTCGGACGGTTATCGTGTTGATGTGGGTATGGAGTTCCGGGTAACCGGAACCGTCGATGGTGAAGTGTTTGTGGGGTATTTCGATCAGGACTATGAAGATCAGGCTCTTGCCGATGTGAGTGACTTCGATGTTGGCGGGAACCTGGTTTGGAGCGTGACGCCCCTCACGACCATCAAGGGATTGCTTGCCCGTGATGTGAACGAAACCGTAGTCGCAAGCGCCTCATCGTTTGTCTCTACCGCAGTTGCGGTCGACGTCGATCACGAGTTGCGGCGCAATTTCCTGATCGGTGGCACGGTTGTTTTCGCCAACAATGACTATGAGGGTATCTCCCGCGACGACGACATCATCCGGTTGGGATTGCGCGCCAGGTACCTGATCACCCGCAACTTCTATGCGGGTGCGAATGCGGGGTATACCGACCGTGATTCCAGTGTCGCCAGCTTCAGCTACGACCAGTTCCGGGTTGGTCTCACGTTGGGAGCCCAGTTCTAAAACATCCAGTACTAAAACGTTGATGGGCCAGAACATCTCGGGCCAGAACATCTCGGGACGTAATTTACTGTGACATCTCGCTTCTTGCCTGTCTGCATTTTGGTGGTGGTCTGTCTGGGTCGGTTTTATTGGCCTGCATATGCGCAGGTCGACTTTGTCGAAGAGAGTTATGTACTTGGAAAGGGTGACGAGATCAAAGTCACCGTCTTTGGTGAAGAAGATCTGTCAGGTGAGTTTACGATTGGGGCCGACGGCAATGTCACCATGCCACTCATTGGCGATGTGCCAGCCGTCGGCCTGAGTGTCGCCGATCTTGGTTCGACGCTTATACGGCTATACAAGGCTGGCTATTTGCGCGACCCGAAGATAGGCGTCGACGTTCTCACCTATCGTCCTTTCTACATCATCGGTGAGGTTCAGGCTCCGGGAAGTTACCCTTTCGTATCGGGGATGGCGGTTTTGAATGCAGTCGCACTGGCTGGCGGCTTTACATATCGAGCCGATGAGGACACATTCTTTTTGAAGCGGGAAGGCGTGTCCACGGAGATTGAGGTGAGCCCCGAACACCTGATTTTCCCAGGAGATATAATTCGCGTTGATGAGCGTTTCTTCTGAAATTTGTCTCCGTGATGTTGCGGCACGAACTGAACGCCCTTGGTATCTGACAGGATTGAGATGAACGAACGAGCGTCTATCCCGCAGGGCGTCACTCAAGAAAACCAGTCCTTGGAGTCCCTGGAGGGACTGCGCCGATCAGTCGTAATGATTCGCCGGCGCTGGCGCTTTGGCTTGTTTCTCATCGCTGTGTTGATGATCCCGAGCTATGTGCTGATCAAGCAACTCACCCCGCAGTTTACGGCTGAAAGCCTGATTCTGATTGAGGTGCAACAACGTTCTGTGGTCGACATTGAAGCGGTGCTGGGAGGTATAGGAGGCGACAACGCCGAGATGGCAAGCCAGGCGGCAATCATCGCATCGCGAGGAATGGCTGCCCGTCTGGTCGACGAAATGAACTTGATCGAGGATCCAGAATACAACGTGGCCTTGCGTGCACCAGGTATCGTTCGGTCATTTTGGGCGTCCGTTGCAGAAGAGGCCGGGTTGAGTACCAGGAGCGTCCTGGAAAGCCTCGGTTTGTTGCCGCCCGAGGATATGCCCTCTCCCGAGCGTCAACGTGCAAACACGATCGATAGGCTCTTGTCCCGCCTCGTTGTTGAAGCCCTGCCGGTTTCGTTCGTCCTTTCGGTGCAGCTCACTTCAGAGTCGTCCGCCAAGGCTGCGAGCCTGGTCAACAAACTGGCTGACCTCTATGTGCTGAACCAACTCGATGCCAAGTTCCAGGCCACTCAGCAGGCGAGCGATTGGCTCGGCGAGCGGCTCCAGGCTCTGCGGGCAGAGGTCGCGCAGGCGGAAACGGCCATTACGGATTACAGGACCGAGAACGAACTCAATGTGGTTGGCTCAAACAGTCTCATCGAGAGTCAACTTGCAGAAGTAAATACGCAACTTACCACGGCGCGCTCGGAGCGCGCAGCACTCGAAGCCCGTTACAGCCAGATGCGTTCAGTCCTTGACAGTTCTGGACCTGGATCGGTTGCAGAGGTTCTCACCAACGATCTAATCCAGGATCTTCGTACACGTGAGGTTGAGGCCCTTCGAGAACTTGCAGAGCTTGAGACGCGCTACGGTGACCTTCACCCCGAGATTATCAATGCCCGCGCTGAACTGGCAGACCTTCAAAACAGCATCGCCGCTGAAGTTGGCAAGATCATTCAAAACATGTCCTACGAGGTTGACGTAGCGCGCGCGCGTGAAACGACGCTGCAGAACGCGGTTACAGAACTGGAACAGATCAACAATCGGCAAAACCAGGCCAGCGTTCAACTTAACGAATTGTACCGTCAGGCCGAGTCGGTACGCACACTCTACGAGAACATGCTGGCCCGATCGAAAGAGGTGCAGGAGCAGGATGAACTGCAGACACCCGACGCGCGGGTGATCTCATACGCTGACGCTCCAAGGGAAGCATCGTTTCCCAAGATACGTTTGTTCCTCGTGGTTTTGTTCGTTGCTTCCAGCGGCATTGCCATCATCGTGATCCTCCTGCTTGAGAGCCTCGATACCGGCGTGCGCACTCTCAGTGAACTGGAGAGTCGCCTCCACAAGACGGGGCTCGCGGAAGTACCGGAAATCCGGCAGGGTCTGAGGCAAAAAACCAACCTGCCGGATTACCTCAAGAAGCACCTGCAAAATCGTTATGCAGAGTCTCTGCGAAAACTGAGAACTTCAATCTCACTGGCCCGGATCGACTCTCCGCCCAAAATCATCGCGATGTGTTCGGCTCTGCCGGCCGAGGGCAAGAGCACGATCGTGACATCGCTCGCGGTCATCGCAAGCCAGGGTGGACATCGTGTCCTGGTGATTGATGGTGACCTTCGCCGTCCACGGGTTCATGAGCATCTGGATATCGAACGGTCTCCCGGCATCTCCGAGCTGATTGCTCACGGTGCCAGCGATGACGAGGTCATCCAGTCCCTCGACGGAGGCGTGGACGTCGTCACTGCGGGCGGCTCGGTGAATACACCACTTGAATTGCTGCAATCCCAGGGCATGGCTTCATTCGTGGAGCGGATGCGTGAACGCTACGATCTCATAGTCATCGATACGCCGGCTCTGGCACCCATTTCAGATGGGTTGGTCCTCAGCAGCCTGGCTGACGTCACGGTTATGGTGGTGCGTTGGGCACGGACACCGCTGGCCTTGGTGAGCAGTGCGCTTGATGACCTTGAGAACGCTGGCGCTGAGGTCGCAGGGCTGGTTCTCTCACAGGTCGACATCAAAAAACAGTCAAAGTATTATAGTTATGCAACATATGGCTATTACTACAAATACTATAAGAACTACTACAGCAGCTGATTCACCGGGCGTAAAAAAACAATCCGACCACAACCGGCACCCGGCATCAGGGCAGCGGTGTGGCTGGTATGTTGCCATACTTCTTGTGGTCCTCGTGACCCTGCTGCAGAGTCGCGAGTTGGGAGCGGCGCTCGCCGCCCTCCCCGGCAAAAACCTCAAACGGGTGATTGCCCAGACACAGACCCAATAACGGCCGCTTGACGTGCCGGGCAGGTTTGTGTGCAAACTGCATGATCCAGGTGACGTCTGCGGGCACCAAAGGAGCTAAGGGATCCAAGCAAGCGCATGCTCGACCGAAGACACACATATACGTTCAGCGACCATGCAATTCCCATCGTTTTCACCGTGTTGCTTTGCGTGCTCCCGCTGTTCTGGATTAGAGTTTTCACATTCGACACATTTTCGCTCGCGCCATTCCACTTGATGAGCGCCCTGATGCTGGTGACGGTCGTCTGTCATGACGGTTATAGACGCGCGACCCTGGAAGTTCTGATCGTGAACAGGGTGTTCTGGCTCCTTGCCGTTTTTTTTGTTTTGGCAATGAGTTTCTCGTTTCTGCGGCTCAACCCTTACTTCTCACTACGTGACTTAACCCGGCAAGCGTATTACATCATCGTTGCCATAGGCGTTGCCGCGATCGTATATCGCTGTATTGTTGAACGCAGGACGGCCTACTTCGGTCACGTTGCCTACGTCGTACTGGCCTTGTTCCTGATAGCCTTCATCTTCTCGCACGTGATAGCCGGTGGCAACCCGGCAAAGCTGCTCTGGCAGGGCATTGTCAACGCCGACCCCCGCATTATCATGCGCGATCTGTACCAGACCGGCTTCCAATACGTGGGCGAGGACAGAACTTCGTTGAAGGCCAACCTGCGCCACGAGATCTTCTCGGCTCTTCTCTCGGTGCTCCTGTTTTCTCTCGCGTTCGCGCGTTCCCATGGGTCCTCCGATGGTGTGTTGGCCGGGCGTGTCGTGCCTTATACCGCATTGACCATCGGTGTGTTGCTGATCCTGACCTCGCTCAGCCGGTCGGCTGCTCTGACACTGTCGACCTGTTTCCTGCTCTACCAGGGGATACGTTTTCTCACCCCGGGCTCACAGGTCCGTGCTTTCGTCATGATGTTCTTTGTCATCATGGCGGTCGTCGTGGCGGCCTTGACGCCGGTTGGTGACCTCATATGGTCGAAGTTTGTCGGGGAAACCAGGTCCTATTCCGCGCGGGTCGGTAATGCGTCTTACGCCATGAAGATCATCGAGGATTCGATCTGGTTGGGCATGCTGTCGGGTCCCTCGCTGCGCTCGAACTCGCACAACGCCCTGGTCGACATGTGGCTGGCCGCGGGATTGTTCGGGTTTCTTGTCGCGTTCTCGATCATACTCACGACGATCGTGACTGTGCTCCGGCTTGCCTTCGGCACACTGCGGCGGACCGTGGCAGACGACGAACGGATCGACTGGCTCTTTCTGGCCTGCCTTGGGGTGTCGCCGGTGGTTCGCTGGGGTACAGCCTCAGAAGGCCAGCTGTCACAGAGCGAGTGGGTTTCCCTGGGCATGCTCCTCGGAGCCGTTGCGGCGCGCCGCCGGCTGTCTAACCGGGAACACCGTGTCATGGTCGCGGCATGACGTCCGATCCGGTGCAGCGACCCCTCCGCATCCTCCACGTCATCGAGAACATCGCGCGCGCCTACGGGGGACCGTCCCGGGTGCTGGAAGGGCTGGCCATGCGTCAGGCGTACCTGGGCCACGAAGTCGCACTCATGGCCCCGGATCTCGACTATCCCTCCGGACGCTTGCCGGCCGGTCGTCCCGGGGAGTTCGAGCGTCACGGTGTCCGGGTCCGGCTGTTCCGCACGGTCCCGCCGCCGTTTGACATCTCCATCGCCATGGCAGCAGCGCTGCGCGGTGAGGTCGGCCATGCCGATATCGTGCACATCCATGGCATTTACCGCATGCCCCAGGTTGCGGCCGCCCACTGGGCTATGTTGGCGGGAACCCCGTACTGGCTGAAATTGCATGGCAGCCTTGACCCCTGGCACTACGAACGCTCCTCGATCAGCCTGCCGATGAAACGCCTGTTCGAGCGGATAGCCGTGCGCCGCGTATTGCGGAGAGCCGATATCGTTCACTACACCACCCGGGACGAACGCCTCCGGGCATGTCTGGTGGATCGCACCCAACCCGGTGTCGTGGTGCCGAACGGCATCGACACCGAGCTGTTCCGGCCGGGTGAGCCGGGGCGCTTCAAGGCGGCGTCCGGCCTCGCCGGCATGCGCTTGATGACGCACTTGGGAAGACTCACGGAGAAGAAGGGCCTCGACCTCGCGATCGCTGCCTTCGGGCGCCTCGCCCGGCGTCATGACGATCTGCGTTTTGTGATCGCCGGTCCGGACAACGAGGGTTTCGCATCCCGCATCGCAGCCTGGACCGCCAAGCACGGCGTCGCCGACAGGGTGATCCTGCCCGGCCTCCTCAGCCCAGAGGAGTCTGTCGAACTGCTGAGCGACAGCGCGGTCTTCGTGCTCGCCTCGCGAACCGAGAACTTCGCCGTCGCCGTCGTCGAGGCCATGGCCTGCGGTACGCCCGCGGTCATCTCGGACCGGGTCGGAGTCCAGGAAGCCGCTCTCGCGGCCGACGCGGCGCTCGTCGTGCCCTGCAGCGTCGATGCGGTGGAAGCGGCTATCGAACGCGTCCTCGAAGAGCCGGGCCTGGCCGGGAGCCTGTCCGCGAATGGGCTGGCGCTGGCGCGCAGGGACTACGCTTGGGAGAGTGTCGTGACGTGTGTGATCAAGGGCTACCGAGACACCATCGCCGCCCGCCGCCGGATCGAACGTCAGACCTCCTAGCCCCGGGGTATCAGATTGCCGCTGCCCGGCAGGTACTACCGGCTGCACGTCGTCCCCATCCACATGCCGCCGCTGTGCGGGCGTGACGAGGACGCCGTGGAAATCGCACAGCAGTTTCTAAACCAACTGGCGGCCGAGGAGAGCAAGGGCCTTGCTGGGTCGCCGGATCGTAGCTCACCTTCAGCACGCTCATGTCGTTCTGGACCGGCCCCTCCGTGCCATAGGTCTCGAATTCCGCCTCGTGGACGTTGACGGTCCTGCGTTCCCCGCTGGACATGGTATCCTCACTTCAAATCACGGGTGACATGGCGAATCCGGCCGCTTCGAGCTGGGCCAGAAGGCCGTTTTCTCCGGGCAGGTGCATGGCGCCGACTGCGACGAAATGGCCGCCTTCGCCCACCATCGGGAGCAGACGTTCCGCCATGCGGTCGTTGCGCTCCAAAATCAGGCGCTGGTTGAACCGGTCGGCCAGCATGGCGTCGCCTTCGCCGGCCGTGGATACAACCTCGTAGAGGTGGACCAGATCGCGGTCGACATAGGCCAGCAGTACTTCTTCATAAAGCGCGTCCAGATCGGGTTTGCGTTCGACCATCTCTTCCATGATCGCGATCTGATCGGCTTCGGACATCTCTTCGAACACCGCGAGCTGTTCGTCGATCGTCTCCAGGGCGACAAGCCGTTTTCCCCGCGATGCGGCATATTCCTGCAGCAGTCCGTCCAGCGAGACCTCGCCGCGGGCCTGGCGGAAGGTTTCCTCGGGCGGCACGGACATCATCAGGAAGACCGCCCAGGGTTCCAGATATCTGAGGGACGACGGGATCATGCCATAGGCCTGGGCGACGACCTTCAGGCGGTCGAACAGGCTCTTGCCCAGAATGTCGTCGAGATGCCGGCCGTCGTCGATCAGCATCCGCTGCACCAGGGCGCCGTTGCCACCCTGGCCCAGTACCAGTTCGAACACCGCCGTATGGGAGGCATCGAGCGCAGCATAGACCTCCGGTGGAACGGCCTGGGTGATGCGGGTGTCGGAAACGTGCATGGTGCCCAGCAGATAGCTTGTCCCGCCCTGATCGGGCGCATCGACCCGCCACAACAGGGCATTGTTCTGCGCATCGGTGCGCGATGGCATGACGGCCGTGGTGATCGCCACGACAAAGGCGAGCACCAGGCCGGGCCGCAACGGTCGGAGAGACGATCTGTGCATGGCAGGTCCAGCTTGCCTTCTTTTGACGACGCGTCAAAACAAACCCCTGTCCCCGCGGCGCGGGTCGTCCTTCGGCATGACCGGAAAACCAGCGCACGGAATTCACCGCACGCGCGGAGTACGATGACAGGCGCATCATTGATCGAGCATACGATCGATGCCCGCGCTTCGTGCCGCGCCGGTGAATGGATCGTCGGATCGAGTCGACGGTGACATGTCTGAGAGGGCAACGGGACGAGGAGAGCCGGAACGGGGCGGACGCGGTTCGCGGGATGTCTGCGGTTTCGCGCGCTGGCAGGTATGTCCGCCTGCCCTGTTCCGTGATTGAAGCCAGGCGGACCGGAGTGCGTGCGCAGCGGCGCGGTTCACACCTCCAAACCTAGAATCCGGCCCTGATCTCATCGAACATCAGGCTCGCGTTCCTGCGGGTTTCCCGGCTCCAGGCGCTGAAGAATCGTGCGTTTTCCAACAGCGATTGCGGATTTTCCATACCCAGTTCGGCAACGCGTCCGGCATCGGCCACCTCGAAGGCGCCCGCGTTCGCCGCGCCGTATCCGAACGATTCGATCAGCGCCGCACCGGCTTCGACGGAAAGCCCGGCATCGATGAAATCATGGGCTTCCTGCTCGTCGCCCGGTCCGCCCGCGATCAGGCAGGTGCAGTCGACCCAGGTCAGAATGCCTTCGGCGGGGTTCATGTATGCAACGTCGATGCCCTTGCGGGAGAGTGCGGCATAGGAGGCGTTCCAGCCATAGGCCGCGATGACCTCACCCGACACCAGGGCCTGTTCGACATCGGCGCGTCCGCTCCAGTAGAACGCGAGCAGTTCACGTTGTTCGATCAGACGTTCACGTATGCGTTCCAGGTCGGCCGCACCTGCCCCATGGGGATCATCGATGCCGAGCGTCATGGCTGCGGTGAGCACGGCGGCATCGAGCGAATCGCGCTGTGACAGGCGTCCCGCAAGGTCGGCGTCCCAGAGAACGTTCCAGGTATCGCGGCCGGCATAGTCCGGGGCAAGGTCCCGGCGGTAGATCACGGAGCTGTTGCCCCAGGCAAAGGGCACGGCGAACACCGCGCCGTCTTCCCGCAGTCCGGGAACCGCGGCAAGCGCAGGGATGACTGCGCCGTAGTTTTCCAGGCGGCTGGTATCGATCGGTTTCAGCAGGCCGGCGTCGCGCCAGCGGTCGATGGTGTGGTTGGTCGGCTGTGTCAGGGTGGGCGTATAGCCCGCGCGCACCGTGTCGAACGCTTCGTCGTTATCGGAATAGACCAGCATGCCCGGGGCCGAACCGGCAGCCTCGTCAGAGCCGGGGCGCAGCGCCGGGTTGTCGTATCCCGCCCAGGTAAAGACCTCGATCGTAGCGTTCGCCGCGGCAGGGCCTGGCAGGGCGAGCGTCACGACGCCAGCCGAAGCCAGCACCTTTCCGATGTCGCGGCGCGACAGTTTGCCCTCGGACAAAAGGTCCCGAAAACGGTCGAGATCCATACAGGCCATGGGGAAAATCTCCTGGTGGTCGGACGCGGTACCGGGTGGCGGGGCGCTGTCGTACCCGCACACCCGATGCCACGGCGCGTCCGTCAACGATATGTACCGGCCCAGCTTCGATCATGTCGACCAGATCGGCAAGTGCGCTCGTCATGGCGTCGAAGCGGGCAGCGCCAGGCGGAACCCGTCCGGCAGCCTGCCGTAGCTGCCCGCGGTACGTACCCCGATCGGCGGACCGGACCGGCGGTCGTGCAGCATGGTGAAGGTCAGCCTGACCGTGTGGCCGCCCGCGTCGTCGGCGCTTTCGATGCGCCGGAAGTCTGGATAGACGCAGATACCTGTGGTGCAGGCCTCTTGAAGGCGTCATTTTACTCCGGCAATGCCATTCGTGCATGTAACCAACCAGAAAAGCATTGACATACCAAGGTGAAAGATAACCACGATGGCGATACGTTGGCGTCAAACTCCACGCCACCGGTGCGAACCTCCCGGACCGGCCGGTCTTCCAGGCCAGGCTGGAGGATGGCAGCCATGCGCTCTTTTATGTCGACATGGATGCGGACGGCATCGGGACCGTGCGCCCGCCCGCCTGCACCCACACCTGATCCGGCGCACCATCCCGTCATGAAGTTCACCGACCGCATGTCCGCCGACGCGCCGATCGATCCTGACGGCAGCGGCATCACCTGGATCCATGGGTGGTTCCGCCAGGAGCGCCTGGGCATTGCTGCGCGCTGCTGCGGTGCCGCCAGCCGCCTGATCGACGGGGCGCTCGCCTTTGCCGGGGAGCGCGTGCGGTTCGGCAAGCGGATCATCGAGAATCAGGCGGTCCGCTTCATGCTGGCCGACAGCCTGATCGAACTCTGGGCGGGACGACCGATGGTCCACCGCCTGGCCCAGGCCACCGACAATGACGAGGATGCCAAGGTGCGGCACGCCATGTGCTCCATGGCAAGGCTCTACTGCTCGGAAATGGCCAACCGCGTCGCCGACCGTGCCGTGCCGATTTCCGGCGGGCGCGGCTGCATGCGCGAGAACGTCGCCGAACGATTCTTCCGCGAAGTGCGCGTTGGCCGCATCTGGGAAGGCGCCGGCGAAATCCAGCGTCCGATCATCGCCCGGAGCCTGGCCAGGCGCAGCCATGACGCACTGATCGGATGATCGATCTTCCCAGGGTCATCGGCCACCGCGGCGCCGCCGCCCGGGCGCCGGAAAACACGCTGGGCGGGCTTGCCTGTGCCGCGGAAGCCGGTTGCACCTGGGTCGAGTTCGACGTGCATTTGACGCGCGACGACGTGCCGGTCGTGCAGCACGACCGCAGTCTCAGGCGCACCACGGGCATCGACGCGCTGATCGACGACACGCACTCCGGACGACTTCTCGAGATCGATGCCGGAAGCTGGTTCGATCCCCTCTGGGCCGGTGAGCGCATCCCGACCCTGGCGCAGGCGCTCGATGCGTGCTGCGTCCTGGGTCTCCATCCCAACATCGAGATCAAGGGAGAGGTCGCCGGGCGCAGGGCCGCCGCACGCGCCGTCGTGCAAACCGTGCGCGAGCGCTGGCCGGCCGGTCAACCCAGACCGCTTGTTTCGAGCTTCAGCCTGCGCGTGCTCTATCACATGCGCACATTGGCCGCCGACATCCCGCTGGGCCTGCTGATGTGGCGGGAAACCCCGCGCCTGTGGACGATGCATGCGAAGTTTCTGCGCTGCGCCAGCATCCATGTCGACCGCACACTGATGAACCCGGCTTTGGTGACCAGGGCCAGGCGCCATGGCCGCAAACTGGCGGTCTACGTCGTCAACGACGCGCAAGAGGCTGCCGGACTCTACGATATGGGCGCCGATGCGGTGTTCAGCGACTGTCCCGGAGACCTGCTCGGGAAGGGGGCATAGGCCGTCAGGCTTGCGGTTGCCTGGCTGCCGGCAATCATGTCGCCAATGGAAGGCGCAACGGTCGTCTCCATAGGTGCCGCAACGCCGGGATGACTGCGTGAAGGCATCGCTTGAGCAACCGGGAGCCGGTGTGAATCTCGCGAGCGCGCGTGTTGCGGTGAATCTTACGGCGAATCATGGGCCTGGCCGGCGCTGCCGCAATGCCATGGGTGGTTCCGATCACGCTGCCTGGAATTTGGCGTCATGACCTTGTGACCCAGCGGCGCCTTTCGCTGGCCTCACGGATCGCTGGCCTCACGGATCGCTGGCCTCACGGATCGCTGGCCTCACGGATGCATCGCCGATGGCGCAATCGAACGCGCGGGGCTTTCGCTCGTCGCGTTCGACCTCGACTGGGTTCAAGAACGTCAACGATACCCGGGGTCACCACGCCGGCGACCGGGTTCTGCGCAGGTTCGCACAAATTCTGGCCGACTGTTCGCGCCGGACCGACTTGCCGCGCCGCTTGGGCGGCGAGGAATTCGTGGCGTTTCTGGTCGAACGGGATCTCAACGGCGTCAATGTCTTCGCCGAACGGGTGCGCAGTGAGGCCGAAAAAATCCAACAAAAACAAAGGCCGTCCCTCTGCGATTCAGCCTTCGGAGCTACGATGTTCACATCGAAGCGCTACAATCAAGGGCGCAATACGAGTTCTTTGTATGATCGAAACAGCCGCGCAACTTGAGTTAGCTGCTAAATGGGTTCATCTTTCCGTTGGCGAGTGCCCCAGAGGTATTCGAAAGGAGCAGTCTCAATGAACGAAACCGAAAATCCCGTCGAAGACGAGCAAGATTACACCGACACTGTCCTGAACGGTGACGAGGAGAGTGAAGAGCTGAATGACGATGATGTGGTCTACCAAATCACGACATCGGGTGCCGACTTCGATGTTGATGGACTGGTGAAACGCTTTGATCGGGGCACCATCTACCGTCCCGAGTTTCAACGGAATTTCGTATGGACTTGGCCCCAAGCGTCGAAATTTATTGAATCCATCCTTTTGGGCCTTCCCATCCCGTCGGTCTTTCTGTTCCGTGAAGAAGAAACTCAAAAGTTACTGATTGTGGATGGACTTCAACGTCTAACGACACTTCACGCGTTTAAGAAAGGGCGCTTACCTCACAACGACCGTGTTTTTAAGTTAAAAGACGTAAAACCACGTTTTGAGGGCAAGACGCTTGAAGACTTAGAGGAAGATGACCGGCTCCGCTTAGAAGACGCAATAATTCACGCGATGATCATTCAGCAGATAGCACCTGACGATAGCCACAGCTCAGTTTTTCATATTTTTGAACGCTTGAATTCAAACGGGACTCCTCTTCAACCGCAAGAGATGCGGGCTGCTATATATCATGGCCAATTTCAAGAAATGTTGGATATGGCAAACGAATGCAAAGAATGGCGTGAGGTCTTTGGTCCAAAGCACAAGCGGGCAAAAGACCAAGAATTGATACTTCGTTTCTTGGCGCTGAAGTACGATAGTGAAAACTACACACGGCCTATGAAGGGGTTTTTGAATGACTTCATGGCGGTGCATAGAAAAGTATCCGATCAAAAAAGTCGCGGATATCAGGCGTGTTTCGAGGATACCATCCGGAGAAGCTACGATGCGCTTGGCAAGCAAGCCTTTCGGCTTTCCCGTTCGATGAACGTAGCATTCTATGATGCCTTGATGGTCGCGATTTCGGAGAATCCAGACGCAAGTGCCGAGGCGATAAAGCTGGCAAGCGACCAACTCTCTAAAGACAGAGAATTTATTCAACTGACCAGTGAATCGACTTCAAATGATTCAAGCGTCTTCGGTCGTTTGGCAAAAGCAAAGGAAGTTTTGTATGCCGTTGCCGCAAATAACGAGTGAGGAGCAGCGGCTGGACAAGCTTGCCGCTGATCTTCTGTCAGCGGTTGATGAGGCAGATTTAGGCTTACAGCACGTGTTTTCTAGCCATTTAGTATTGGTAGGAGCTGGGCATGTTGAAAATTCTGTCATATGCATCCTTTCGGAGTATGGCCGTGTGAACGGCAATTCAGTGATAAAGAGGTTTGTCGAAAAAACTGTTGCTCGGAACAATTCCCTTAATTGTGAAAGGATTAAGTTAGTTTCGAATCAGTTCCACAAAGATTGGTGGTCGCAGTTAGAGTCGAAGACTGTTGCTTCGGAAAGGGATGCGGTTGATAGCTTAAAGAAGCTGCGCGATCAGGTCGCGCATGGGCGACACAATGGAACGGGCTTTACTATGGTAAAAGGATACTATGAAAATGCGAAAATATTCGTCCGAAAATTTAGTCTAGTGGTATTAGGTTACTAAAGCTCAATGATTGGCCCTCAAATTCTTGCCAAAGGCAGTCTGTTGCTGTCTAAGTCATTGATTTTGTTTGATATGGCTCCGGCGGTAGGGGTGCGCACCCGTGCCGGGGCCATCGACGACCTGGCGCCCATACCGCCCGGTCGCATCACGACCAGCGCCGGCGCCGTCATCCCGGACAAGGGAGCGGAGCGACCGCGATCCGGGATCCCGTCATGATGCGTTTCAAAAGCTGCGTACGGAACGGGATCCCGGCGCAAGGCCGGGATGACATGGACCGGGGTTTACGGGCCTTTCAATACCCGTTCAATGATGGTTTCAGCGTGTTTTATGTAGAAGCCGTAGTCGAAGATTGCGTCGATTTCGGCATCTGACAGCTTTGCGGTGACTTCCCCGTCGGCTTTCAGCCGATCCATGAAGCTGCCGCCTTCGTTCCAGGTCGCCATGGCGTTCTTTTGAACCAGGCGATAGGCGTCTTCCCGGCTGACGCCTGCCTGGGTCAGTACGAGCAGGACGCGCTGCGAGAAGACGAGGCCGCCGAGGCGATCGAGATTGGCTTGCATGGCTTCGGGATAAATCACCAAACCGTCGACGACACGCGTCAGGCGTGTGAGCGCGAAATCCAGGCCTGCCGTGGCGTCGGGACCAATGTTGCGTTCGACCGAGGAGTGGGAAATGTCCCTCTCATGCCACAGGGCGACATTCTCGAGGGCAGGCACCACGGCTGAGCGGACGAGGCGCGCCAGACCAGTCAGGTTTTCGGTGAGGACGGGATTGCGCTTGTGGGGCATGGCCGAACTGCCCTTCTGCCCCCTGGTGAACTCCTCTTCGGCCTCGCGCAGTTCGGTGCGCTGGAGATGGCGAATTTCCACCGCCAGATGCTCGACCGAGGAGGCGACCACCGCCATGGCCGCGAAGAACGCGGCGTGGCGGTCGCGCGGGATGACCTGGGTGGAAACCGGCTCCACGGCCAAACCGAGTTTCTCGGCGACGTGCGCTTCGACACGGGGGTCGACGGTGGCGAAGGTGCCCACGGGTCCGGAGATGGCGCAGGTCGCGATTTCCTCCCGTGCGGCGGCCATGCGCTTGCGGGCGCGCTGGAACTGCGCGTGGAAACCCGCCAGCTTCAGACCGAACGTGGTGGGTTCGGCATGGATGCCGTGGCTGCGGCCCACGCACAGGGTCGACGCATGCCTGCGCGTGCGCCGTTCGAGAGCCGCCAGCAGGGCGTCGATGTCCTCGATCAGGATGTCGGCGGCCTGGGTCAGCTGCACGGCAAGGCAGGTGTCGAGCACGTCCGAGGAGGTCATGCCCTGGTGCATGAAGCGGGCCTCCTCGCCGACATGTTCGGCGACGTTGGTCAGGAACGCGATCACGTCGTGTTTGGTCTCGCGCTCGATCTCGTCGATGCGTTCGGTATCGAAGCCGCCCCGTTCGCGCAGGGCCGCAGACACGCCTTTCGGGATCGTGCCCAGTTCCTCCATGGCCTCGGCGGCCAGGGTCTCGATTTCCAGCATGATGCGGAATTTGTTGTCGGGCTCCCAGATCGAAGCCATCCGGGCGCGGGTGTAACGTGGAATCATGGGATGCCGGTCCCGTCGGGTGGATCAGGGACAGAGATTAGCACGCGGACCGCGAGCGCGCATGGATGTGATTTGCCGGCATCGACCGCCGCACCTGCGGCGTCCATCTCATGCCCGAGGGTTGGCCTAGCGTGGAAGTGATCGTTCGCGCGTGGACGCCGGTCCTCGTGCTCTGCATATTCCCGGCATGATCGATACGACCTTCATCCGACGTAAGCTCGGCAGCCTTGTGCTTGCCGGCCTCGTGCTTTTGCTCATCGGCCGGGCTCACGGGGACTGGCCCGATGCCATCGACGAACGCTGGTTGCGTCATGATCCCGAAAGCACGGTTGTGATCGACCATGAGGACTGGACCCGGTTCCTGCGCCGCTACCTGCTGATCGACGACAGCGGCGTGGCGCTGGTACGTTACGATGACGTGAGCGATCAGGACCGTGGCGCACTCGGGGATTACATCGCTCGCCTGGCGGCATTGGACTTCGCCGGCCTCAACCGCGACGAGCAGCTTGCCGCCTGGATCAACCTCTACAACGCGCTCACCGTCGGGTTGATCCTGGAGCACTACCCCGTCGCCAGCATCCGCGACATCACCGACGGTCTGCTCTCGTTCGGACCCTGGGGCATGGAACTGGTCACGGTCGACGGCCAGGACCTCACCCTCGACGATATCGAGCACGGCATCTTGCGGCCGATCTGGCGGGATCCGCGGATTCATTTTGTCGTCAACTGTGCGTCCATCGGCTGCCCCAACCTGGGCCACAGCGCCTATGAAGGCCACGAGATCGACGAGCGCATGTCACGCGCCACGCACGTGTACGTCAACGATCCCCGGGGCGCTGACCTGGACCTGCAGGGGCGCCTTGTCGTCTCGGGCCTTTTCGACTGGTACGACGGGGATTTCGGCGAGGACGAGGAAGAGATCGTCGCCTACATTCGCGGCTACGCCTTCGATCCCCTGACCGGATTGATCGAAGGAATCACGGAGATCGAGGATTACCGCTACGACTGGGCGCTCAACGACGCCTCGGGCCTGCCGCGCCCTGACGCGCGTCACAAGGGGAGCGAAGCCTACACTCCCGAGGCGCAGGAAAGGGCGCTTCGTGCCCTCGAGGAAGCGGAAGCGCTGAAAGACGAACGACCGTCCCGGGGGATCGGAAGCGATACGCTGGACCCATCCGATTTCGCCGACAGTTACTGACCGCACTTGCCGCGCCGCCTTTGCTGGCTCTGGATTGCCTTTTCGCTGGGACTGCTGGCGGCAGCGTTGGCGCAGCGCCACATTGCGTCCTCCTTCGTATGGGGCGCGCAGCTCGATCAGCGCACCGTCTATGCATTGGTCGGGGTGCTCATGCTGGCAGGATGTCTCTATCTCGCGTTGCCATGGCTGATCGAACGGACCGTTTCGGTGTCGGCTCGATGGTTCGGCATCCTGTTGGTTCTGGGGCTTGCCATGCGCCTCGTGCTTTTTGGCACGGAACCCGCCTTTGAGGACGATGCCTATCGTTACCTCTGGGACGGCGCATCGGTCGTGGAGGGTTACAATCCCTATCGCTACACGCCTGAACAGGCGCTGGAGAATCCATCCATCGCCACGCACGATCTGGCGGTGGCACACAGCGGTGCCGTCGAACGTATCAACCATCCCTGGCTGCGCACGCCTTATCCGCCGCTTGCCCAGGCCGGGTTCGCACTGGCGGCACTCCTTGAGTCCTTCGGCATGGATGCCTGGCGGAGCGTGATTCTGCTGGCCGAGGTCTCTGCCCTGGTGTTGTTGCTCGCCCTGTTGCGGGACATGGGCCGCTCGCCGCTGTGGACGCTGCTCTACTGGTGGAACCCCCTGATCGTGCGCGAGCTTGCCGGCGCGGCGCACATGGATGCGCTGCTGCTGCCCTTCCTGGCTGCCGCAATGCTCTTCATGGTCCGTCGCCAGTGGTCAAGGGCCATTGCGGCCCTGACGCTGGGCGCGGCCGTCAAGCTGTGGCCTCTGGTGCTGTTGCCGATACCTCTTTTGCGGCTGCGCAGACGTCCCGTTGTCCTGGTCGGGGCCGTCGCCGCCGCCGGCGCAGGCTTCCTGTTCCTGATGCTGCCGATGCTCGAAACCCTGCTGACCCCCAGTTCCGGCCTGGCGGCCTTCGCGACGGACTGGCGCATGAACGGTGCCGTGTTCGGACTGCTGGTCGACCGTGTCGGCTTCGCGTCCTCCGGCCTGCGATGGGGTGTCGCAGGGGTTGTCACGCTGCTCGCGGTTCTGCTGGCATGGCGTGCGCCCGACGATGCGACCCTGTTGCCATGCCGGATGCTTGCCGTCACGGCGGCGATGTTCCTTCTGGGGCCGGCCGGGTTCCCCTGGTATTTCTCATGGCTCGCGGTGCTGCTCGTGGCCTGTCCGATGAGACCCCTTCTCTGGTTGACTGCGCTGCTGCCGCTCTACGAACTGCGGTTTGTCTTCGAAGACCTCGGGAACGCCATGCCGTTTCACGACTGGATCGTCTGGGCGGAGTTCGGACCTGTGTGGCTGGGCCTGTCATGGATGGCGTGGAAGCGTGGCGGGAACCCGGCGGCATGAAAGACGGCATGGAGATCGTGGTGGTGATACCGGCTCTCGACGAGGCCGAAAGCATCGCCCGTGTCGTCTGCTCCCTTCCGGTCTGGGTCGACAGGGTCGTGGTGGTCGACAACGGCTCGCGCGATGGCACGGGGCAGCGGGCCCGTGAGGCAGGCGCCATGGTGGTGACCGAGCACCGGCGCGGATACGGCGCGGCGTGCCTGGCCGGCCTCGATACGGTGACGGCCACTCCGATTGTCGTCTTCACCGATGGAGACGGCTCGAACGATCCCGCGGACATGGCGGCCCTGGTGGCGCCGCTGACCGGAGGGCATGCCGACCTCGTGATCGGCTCGCGCGTGCTGGGCGAGGCGGAGGCCCACGCGCTGAATCCGGCGCAGCGTTTCGGCAACGCATTGGCCTGCAGTCTGATGCGGCTCCTGTGGCGGAGGCGTTTTACCGATCTCGGCCCGTACCGGGCGATCACGCGGGAAGGACTTGCCCGGCTCGACATGCGCGAGACGGCCATGGGCTGGACGATCGAGATGCAGGTCAAGGCGCTGCGCCGCGGGCTGCGCGTCCGCGAAGTTCCCGTGGCAAGCCGCCGAAGGATCGCGGGGCGTTCCAAGATTTCAGGATCGCTGACGGGCTCCGTACGCGCGGGACTGCGCATCCTCTTCGTGATCCTGCGTGCAAGGCTGGCTGGCGGGTAGACGCCGGTTTCGAGGTCAGGAGATGGTGAGCGCCGCCCTGCCCAGTCCGACGACTTCACAGACCGCCGTTTCACCCGGCGTGATCGGCATGGCGGTGACCAGGGATCCGGTCAGAACGACCTCTCCCATGCGAAGTTGCCGGCCGCGGGTCTCGAGCGCGTTGGCGAGCCAGGCCAGGGCGGCGAAGGGATGGCCCATGACATCGCGGCCGAAACCCTCGCCCTTGAAGTCGCCCGCAATGGTCGTGGTACCGCGCGCGGCCGGCAGGTCGATGTTCCGCCAGTCGGCAACCTCGGGGCCCGTGATGACGGCGCGCTGGAAAAAATCGTCGGCGATGAATTCCGGTACGGTCATGGCGTCGCGCTCGGGATAGCGCATCTCGGCAAGTTCGATGGCGGCAAAGCAGGTCGCGACCGACTCCGCGATGCTGTTGGCATTGTGACCGCCCTTCCTGGGGGTGACCTCGTTTGCCAGTCGCACGCCGATCTCGCATTCGACCACCGGATTGTACGTAGCCGATGCCGCCAGGGTCGTGGGGCTGGTCAGAACATTGCCGCCCAACACCGCGCCCCCGGCGGGACTGTCGATGCCCAGCATCTCCTGCATGGTCGCCGTTGTGCAGCCGACCTTCCATCCGCCCAGCGTCTCACCGGCCGCCAGTCGCCGAATGACGATGGCGTCCTGAATGGCGTAGCCCTCCTCCTGGGATATCGGCCGCATGGCTTCATCCAGCCGTGGGCAGGGGCCGATGGCGTCGCGTGCGGCGATCATGGCCGCGGCGGCGCGTTCGATGGCTTCAGGTTTCATGGCTTGCCTCCATGCGGCCGTGGATGTGCCGGGTCGCGGTGACGGTGAAGATGGAAAGCAGCAGCATGAGGGCCGAGAGGCGGTATAGCCAGACCACCATGCCCTGATCCATGATGTAGCCGAAAACCGGCGGCGCCACGGTGGAGCCCGCGTCCATGCCCACGGTCATGAACGCAAAGACCTTGCCTGTCTGGCCCGCCGGCGTGACCTGGCGCACGATCAGGTCGCGCGATGGCGTGACGATGCCCGCACCCACGCCGGCCACGGCGATCAAACCGTAGATCAGCCAGATACCGCCGCTGACCTCGCCAACCAGCAGAATGCAGAGCGCGGCGATGGAAAAGCCCAGAACGGCGACCTGACCGTGCCGGGTCGTGCGGTCGGCGATGACGCCGCCGATCAGGATACCCAGCGCGGTGAAGCCGAAGAACACGCTCAAGGCAAAGGTGCCTTGCGCTTCGGGGATGCCGTGATGCTCGAAGAGCGAGGCGGGGAGGAAGCTGTCGAAACCCCAGAACGAGATGGTCGTGAAGAGGAAGAACAGGAAACACATCAGCACGGGCAAGGTCATGAGCAGGCGGAAGCCGACCCGGGAAGCGTCCGTCTTGTCGCGTTCGGCTTCGCCCTGCGCCCGATCGTCGCGCAGGTCGTTGCGGTTAAGGAGCATCGACGCGGCAACGCCAAGACCGATCAGGCCGAGGACGATCAGGGTGTCGCGCCAGTCGCCGTGGAGGATGGAGAGACCGATGATGGCTGGCGTCAGCGCAAAGCCCAGATAGCCCGAAAACGTGTGTACGCTGAAGGCCCGGCCCAGCCATGCCCTGGGCACGGTCGCCGAAAGGATCGTGTAGCCGCAGGGGTGGAAGACCGTATTCCCCAGCCCGGCGCATACCGCGCATGCCAGAAGTTGCCAGTAGGTCCGGGACAGCCCGAAGCCGATGGTCGCCAGCGAAAGCAGGGCGAGGCCCGTGACCAGCACGTAACGCGCGGCGATGCGGTCGACCAGAAAGCCGACGGGAAGCACCGCTGCCGCCGAGGTGATGGACATGACCGCCAGCACGACGCCGACCTCGACATAGTCCAGGCCGAACACGGCCACCCAGGTGACCGCGAGAGGCGGCACCACCATCATGAAAAGGTGGTTCAGGCAGTGGCCCATGCTGACCAGGCCTACGACCTTGACGGGGCGTGGTGCGGCGATTTCGGCGTCTGTCATGACGGCGCCCTCGTTTCGCGGCGTCTGTTCCATGACGGCAGGAGCTGGGCGATCAGGACGCCGGAAATGATCAGGACGCCGCCGATCAGGTGTTCGGTCGTGGGCGGTTCGCCCTGGATCATGCGGACGGCGACCACCGTGACGGGAACCAGGTTGCTGTAGATCGAGGCGATGGTGACGCCGATCCGGCTGACGCCCCAATGCCAGGTGAAGAGCGCAAAGGAAGCCGGACCGGCGCCCAGATAGAGGATGTAGCCGACGGACGCCGCATCCTGCTCGAAGCGGGGCTGAGCGACACCCGTCACCAGGAGGAGGGGGATGGCGACCAGCATGGTGAATCCGCCGATCATGATGGTGATCGCGGTGATTCCCAGTTGCGAGACGCCGCGCATCCAGCGCTGTGCCGCGATGGAGTACCAGGTGAAGATGGTGAGTGCGAGAAGGATGAGGAGTTCGCCGCCGCGCAGATCGGCAAGGCTGCCCTGTGCGGAACCCATTGCGGCGAAGACACCGCCGATCACCGCGACGACCGCGCCCAGAATGACGGCGAAGGTGAGCGACAGGCCAAAACCGATGCGCGCCACGAAGGCGGCCAGAATCGGCGAGGAGGCGGCAACGATGGCCGCGGGCACGGCGCCGGCGTATTTGACGCCTAGGGTCAGGCAGACCGTGGAGCCCGCGACCCCGACGATGCCCAGCAGCATGGCCGCCCTGAAGGACGGCACGAGGCGAAAGGGACGACCGCGCGACTGGATGACATAAAACGTCATCAGGAAAAAGGTAGCCGAAAGCAGCCGGCCCGCGGTGACGAAGTAGGGATCCCAGGTTTCCAGCAGAACGTCGGTTACCAGGAAATGCGTCGCCCACACCGACGTACCCAGGGCAAGAACCAGGTTGCCGGCAAGCTTCTGACTGGAGGAAAACTCGGGCTGGGAAGACATTGCATGCCGCTTTAGGGCGGCTGCGCCGACCTGGCAAGGTTCATGACGGCATGCTCTCCCATGCCGTCGACGCATGGCACGGCTCAATCGCCCGGTACGGGAGCCTTCCAGTGCCGCAGGAGCGGGCCGCAGGTGACGGCGGGTTCCCCCATCCAGACGCTCGGAAGGCTGCGGCCGGGCATGTTGCGGATGTCGATCCCAAAGGCCCGTTCGCCGGCGACATCGCTCATGGTTTGGATCCGGCGGCCATGGCTTCGCCGTGATGTCCGATTCGAGGCCCGATCGGAAGGTCTCCCGGTCTCCGGGGAGTCCCGGCATCCGTGTTCCGGCGAACCACTGGGTTTTCCGGATCGGTTTGCCCACGAAGTCCTCGCGGCTCACGCCGATGCCTTCGGGTGTCGTCGCGTTGACTTTTGTCGATGGTTCGGCGAAGTGGGTTGGATGCGGCGGCATGAATAAACTGCATCAAACGGATTGATGCATAGTATTGACTTGACATTGCCGCCATACTGGATTATTCATGCCGCATGAAGCGTGAAGATGCACTGTATTTTGCAGTTCTCGTTGAGATGGCCTCCATCTCGGCCGGCTATCCGTTTCGGGGCAAGATCGATCGACTTCCCAGGGGCGATGTTGCCGTCATTCAGATGCGCAACGCAGATCCGGAAACCGGAATCGATTGGCAAGGTCTTGCCCGCGCTGAATTGCCACGAGCGTCGGAAAAGGCATTCCTGAGGCCCGGTGACATCATCCTGTCCACGCGGGGCGGTCGCAACTTCGCCTATTGCATCGATGCGAACCGGGGGCACGTGGTCTGCTCCCCCCATTTTTTCGTCATTCGCCTGACGTGGGGTTCGGTGCTTCCGGAGTTTCTCGCCTGGCAGATTAACCAGAAACCTGCACAGAACCGCTTCGCGGCGGGTGCGACAGGCACCTATGTCCTGAATCTCAAGCGCGCGGTGGTCGAAGAGCTTTGCGTAGCCGTCCCATCCATTGCGCGGCAGCACCGCATTGTCGCACTCGACGAAGCGGCGCGGACCGAGCGCTCGGTCCTCAAGCGCCTTGTCGAAAACAGAACCAGCGAGATGAGCGCCATCGCCAAAGAGCTTCTGGCGCCCGTCTCGGCAAATCCGCACCGGAGGGCGCAATGAACGACCAGATCAAACAGGATGAAGTGAACAGGGCCGTCTGGGCCGCCTGCGACACTTTTCGCGGGACAGTCTCGGCAGACGTCTACAAGGATTACGTCCTTACCCTGCTGTTCGTGAAATACCTTTCGGACGTGTGGCAGGACCACCACGACGGGTACAGGAAGCAGTATGGTGACGAGTCCGGGCTGATCGCGGAGATGATGAAGAACGAGCGCTTCGTCCTGCCCGAAAGCGCGAACTTCGACGCGCTTTACACGGCGCGGCACGAACCGGGGAATGGCGAGCGGATCGACAAGGCCCTGCACGCCATCGAAGAGGCCAATGTCGGCAAGCTGCGCGACGTCTTCCAGGATATCAGCTTCAATTCGAACAAACTGGGCGAGGAAAAGCAGAAGAACGACATCCTGCGCCACCTGCTGGAGGATTTCGCGCGGCCCGAACTGAACATGCGACCCTCACGCATCGGCAATCTCGACGTGATCGGCAACGCCTACGAATTCCTCATCAAGAATTTCGCCGCAGACGCCGGTCGCAAGGCGGGCGAGTTCTACACGCCTCCCGAAGTATCGGAACTGATGGCCGAGATCATGGACATGGCCGAGGGCGAGGAAGCCTGCGACCCCGCCTGCGGTTCCGGCTCGCTCCTGATGAAGTGCGCTCGCCGCGTGCAGGCCAGATTCAATGGCTCGAAGAAATACGCGCTCTACGGCCAGGAATCGATCGGCAGCACCTGGGCGCTCGCCAAGATGAACATGTTCCTCCACGGCGAGGACAACCACCGCATCGAATGGGGCGACACCATCCGCAACCCCAAACTGCTCGATGGCGAAGACACCCTGAAGCACTTCGACGTGGTCGTCGCCAATCCGCCCTTCAGCCTCAAGCAATGGGGCGTCGATACCGCGCGAAACGACAGGTTCGGACGCTTCCGGCGCGGCGTGCCACCCGGGACCAAAGGCGATTACGCCTTCATCCTCCACATGATCGAGACAATGAAGCCGAAGACCGGACGCATGGCGGTGGTCGCGCCGCATGGCGTGCTGTTTCGCGGATCGAGCGAGGGGAAGATCAGGCGGAAACTGATTGAGGAGAACCTGCTCGAAGCGGTGATCGGCCTGCCGGAAAAGCTGTTTTACGGCACCGGCATTCCGGCCTCGATTCTGATTTTTCGCAAGAACAAGTCGGACGACAAGGTGCTGTTCATCGATGCCAGCCGTGAATTCATGTCGGGCAAGAACCAGAACCGGCTTGAAGAGGGCCACCTCGCCAGGATCGTCGAGACCTGCCGCAAGCGCCGGACCCTCGACAAATACGCCTGTCTCGCCACCCCTGAGGAGCTGGCCGGGAATGACTACAACCTCAACATCCCGCGCTATGTCGATACCTTTGAGGAAGAGGAGGAGATCGATCTGGTCGCCGTCCGCGCCGAGCGGCTCAGGCTCAAGGAAGAGCTCGCCAGGCTCGAGGTCAGGATGGACGGCTATCTTCAGGAGCTTGGCTACTGATGGCGGGCGAACGCATCCTTTACACCACCGGGGACGGCGCTCTCGTTGTCCGCCTGCAGGAGCGGGACGGGAGCGTCCGGCTGAGCCAATTGCAGCTTGCCGAACGCTTTCAAACCACGGTTTCCAATATCAACAGGCATATCAGGGGGATATTGAACGATTACGAGCAGGATGAGGCAACGATTGAGGAATACTCAATAGTTCAAAAAGTGAGCGCCGAATATGACCGCTGGCATACACGAGCGATCAACGCGCCGGGCGCGATCGAGCGGCATTTTGTCGAGGCCACCGCCAAGGTGAAGAATCTCGCTGCGGAGAAGCCCGCCAAGGGCAAGGGCGGTGCGAAATGATTCCGGAGGGTTGGGAAGAAGTCTCTCTGGGCGATCTTTTCGAGTTTAAGAACGGGCTGAATGGCGACAAGGGGCTTTATGGAACGGGAACCAAGTTCGCCAACGTAATGGATGTCTTCCGAGGCCCCCGCCTTATGCAAGGCGACATCACCGGGTCCATGCAAGTCACTGATCGACAGCTTCAGGAATACGGTCTGGCGCGAGGAGATGTCCTATTCAATCGGACGTCCGAAACCGACGATGAAATTGCGATGGCCACCGTTTTCATGGATGACCAGCCAGCAGTATTCGGTGGTTTCGTAATCCGCGCGAGGCCGTTGGGAAACCGGCTTTCACACGCTTATTGCTCCTACGCCTTCCAGATCAATGAAATTCGGCGAGAACTGATCAAGCGAGGTCAGGGGGCAGTTCGATCGAATATCGGCCAAAAGGATCTGGCCAAAGTCTTGATCCAGTTTCCTCCTCTACGAGAGCAACGCCACATCGCAAGAACATTGGAAACCTGGGACCGCGCCATCGAGACGGTCGAGGCGCTGACCGCCAACGCCCGCGCGCAGAAGCAGGCGCTGATGCAGCAGCTGCTCCCGCAAGGCACAACCCCACCCAAAAAACGCCTCCCCGGCTTTTCGGGGGAGTGGCGGGAAATCCGTCTCGGCAATGCGTTCACCGAGCGGGTCGAACGAGGCGAAGGTGGGTTGGCCCTTTTGTCGGTTACACAAACCAGCGGGGTCGTCCCTCAGGAAGAGGTTGGACGGCGCAACATTTCGAGCAACGACCAGTCGAACTACAAGACAATCCGATCAGGTGACATTGCATACAATACAATGCGCATGTGGCAGGGGGCGTCTGCTCTAAGCAATCTGACCGGCAAGGTCAGTCCTGCCTATACAGTCGTTACCCCTCGCAAGGGTCACGACGCAGCATTTTATGCCTATTTCTTCAAACAGTCGAAGGCGATCCACGTTTTCGAGCGTCACTCTCAAGGCCTCGTGTCCGACACCTGGAGCCTGAAGTTCCCGTTTTTTGCGGAAATCCGCATCTGCGTCCCGAAGTTCGACGAACAGAAGGCAATCGCCTCCGCTTTCAAGAGCGCAGACGACTTGATGTTCTCCTACAAAACCCAACTCGCCGCCCTCCGCCGTGAAAAGGCCGCGCTGATGCAGCAACTGCTCACCGGCAAGCGGCGGGTCAAACTCCCGGAAAGCGAGGTGGCGGCATGAAGTTCGCGTATCTTGATGAATCCGGCGATCAGTCGCAAAGTGACGTGTTCGTCATGGCAGCCATCATGATTGATGGCTTCAAGCTTCGGAAATACACGACTGAATTCGACGAGAAGATCGCGAACTTCCTCGCCAAGCATCCTAAGGCCCCCAAGGAACTGAAAACCAAGGCAGTCATCCAAGGCAATGACAAATGGAGCCAAGTCGACCCGGATGATCGCAAGAACTTCATCTCGGAACTGATCGACCTTGCGTTTGACTGCTCGCGCGTTTTCGCGTTCGCCTTGTCGTTCAGTGAGTTCGCTAAGGTCGTCAAATGTGGTGGCAAAGATTATCCCATCGACAGGAGCTACTGGCTGGCTAGTGCCATGTTTGTTTCGGCCTTAATCCAGAAAAAGAACCAAAAGGAGAAGAACAACAAAGGGCTTACAGTTCTAGTCTGTGACGACAACAAAAAGGAAATGCCGAAGCTTTCCTCCGCCTTGTATAATGCGGATTCGTGGTTTGACCCGCTCTATCAGGGTATCAAAACCAAGAAGGGCACCCAGCAATTTGTGGCTCGGACCGACACCGACCGCTTTGATCAGATCATCAACACTGGCTTCGCCATTAAGTCTGAACACGCATCGCTGGTGCAGGTCGCCGACGCCGTGTCCTACGTCTACCGGCGCCACCTTGAATTGATGTCGGAAATTGAAGGCTGGAAGGACGAGAAAGCCTACTTCAAAGGCCTCGTCGACAAGCTGGAAAAGAAGCGCGAAAAGATCGGACATTGCCCGAACGAAGAGGCAGCCAAAGTCTTCAAAGCCATCCGCCACCCGGAATGGAAGTTATGACCATCACCCCCAACACCGCAGAGCTTTACAGCTCCCACATCCCGGCGCTGGCGACTTTGGTCTCGCTGGGCTGGGACTACCTTTCGCCTGAGGATTGCCTTGCGTCGCGCGGCGGCAACCAGGGCGTGGTGCTGCGCGATGTGCTGGTCGAACAGTTGCGGCGGCGAACTTTCGAATACAAGGGGCGGACTTACCCGCTCTCGACCAATGCGATTGACCAGATCGTCCGTGAGCTGACTTCGCCCGCGCTCAACGAAGGGCTGATCACCGCTAACGAGAAGCTGTACAACGCCATCACGCTGGGTGTCACCGTCACCGAATTCGTCGATGGCAAGAAGCACGGCGTCACCGTGCCGATTATCGACTGGGCGCATCCGCTGGCCAACAGTTTCGTCGCCAGCGAGGAGATGGAGGTGCTTGCCGTGCCGGGCACCCACACGCGGCGACCCGATATCGTCGGCTTCGTCAACGGCATTCCCTTGCTGGTAATCGAGGCCAAGCGGCCCGACAGCGGCAATCCCAACAAATCGATGGTGGATGAAGGCATCAGCCAGACGCTCCGCAACCAGGGGCAGGAGGAAATCCCGCATTTGTTTGCCTATGCGCATCTGATGCTGTCCATCGGTATGACCGATGGCCGCTATGGCACCACCAGGACTCCCCGCAAATTCTGGTCGCAATGGCGTGAGGAGGAATTTTCGGAAGACCACTTCAGCCGGTTGAAGAACGCTGCTCTGGCAACCGATCCGCGCGCGGAAATCATCAGGAACCAGGTGCGTGAAGTGCGCGACCACTTCCAGCATTTGTGGAGCGATGAACAGGCCGTCACCGAGCAGGATCGTCTGCTGATTGGCCTTTGCTCGCCGGAGCGGTTGCTTGAATTCGTGCGCTCCTACGTCCTGTTCGATCACAAGGTGGACAAGGTCGTTGCCCGCCATCAGCAGTTCTTCGGTATCCGGGCGCTTCTGGAGCAAATCAGCCGGATCAGGCCGGATGGAGCGCGGGAAGGCGGTGTGATCTGGCATACGACAGGCTCTGGCAAAAGCTTCACCATGGTGATGCTGTGCAAGGCGCTTCTCCTGTACGAGAAGTTGAAAGACTGCCGTCTTGTGGTCGTCACGGACAGGCGCAATCTGGAAAAGCAGCTGGTCGGGAATTTCCTGACTGGCGGCGCATTCGGCTCCGATGTCGGCTCAAGAGACGCCTCGAAGGCCAAGGCGCAATCTGGACGCGACTTGGCCAGACTTGTCGGCAAGGGCGCAGGGCGCATCGTCTTTACCATCATCGACAAATTCGGCAGCGCGGCGCGCTATCGGGAGTGCCGGAATGACAGCGCGGACATGATCGTGCTGGTGGATGAGGGCCATCGCAGTCAGGGAGGCGAGAACCACGAGCGGATGCGCAAGGCGCTGCCCAATGCCTCCTACGTTGCGTTCACCGGCACGCCTTTGCTGAAGGACGACAAGACCGCAAACAGGTTCGGCCGCATTGTCCATGCCTATACGATGAAGGACGCGGTTTCGGACGGGACGGTCACGCCGTTACTGTATGAGGAGCGAAAGCCGATCCTCGACGTCGACGAGCGGGCGATCGACAACTGGTTCGAAAAGGTCACGACCGGCCTCTCCGACGAACAGAAAAGCGACCTCAAGAGGAAGTTCGGGACCAAGGGCGCGGTCTATGGTTCAGACGACCGGATTGCCCTCGTCGCGCTCGATATCGCCACCCACTTCAAGGAGAATTTCAAGGATCTCGAACTTGGCCTGAAGGGCCAGCTTGCAACCGATTCAAAACGCTCGGCCATCCGCTACAAGAAGGCGCTCGATGCGACGGGGCTTGTCTCAAGCGCCATCGTGATTTCGCCGCCCGATACGCGCGAGGGACATTCGGAGGTCGATGAGGCAGAGCTTCCCGAAGTGCAGCAATGGTGGAAGGAGAACGTCAAAGGCGATGTGGAGGATTACGAGCGCCAGGTCATCGAGGACTTTTCAACCGAGGGGCGACCCGACATCCTGATTGTCGTCGACAAATTGCTCACCGGATTCGATGAGCCGCGCAACGCCGTTTTCTACATCGACAAGAAGCTGGAACAGCACAACCTGATCCAGGCCATCGCCCGCGTGAACCGGTTGCACGAGCATAAGAGATACGGCCTGTTGATCGACTATCGCGGCATCCTCAAAGCTCTGGATACCGCGCTGACCGGGTATCGAAATCTCGCGGAACGAACGCAGGGCGGCTTCGACATCGATGACATCGATGCGCTTTATGCCGATGTCAGCACCGAGTACAAGCGCCTTCCCAAACTCCACACCGAACTTTGGGAACTCTTCAAGTCAGTCAGAAACAAGGCCGATATCGAGCAATACCGGCAACTGCTCGTTCCGCAGACCCTTGAAGCGGACGATGGCGCCCTGATCGACCACAACCAGAAGGTAAGGGAGGATTTCTACGAGGCGCTCACCGCCTACGGCATGTGCCTCAAGACTGCTCTGGGATCGCGCTCCTTCTTCGAGGATGCATCGATCACGGAGGCGCAGATCGCCAGGTACAAAAGCGACCTCAAGTTCTTTACCGGCTTGCGAAAGATTGTGAAACAGGATGCTCAGGAGACGATCGACTACAGTGCCTACGAAAATCATATCAGGCGGCTGGTTGATCGCTATGTCGTTGGCGAAGATGTCGCGAACGTCGATGGCGTTTTGATCGTCAACGAGCTGGGGGATCAGGAGCCGGTCGAGTCCTGGTCGGTGGAAAAAACGCGCAACGAAACCGACATCATCCGGTCCCGTGTGCGCAAAACCATCGAGCAGGAACTGGCGGGCGATCCCTATGCGCAGCTATTCTTTTCCGACCTTCTCAAGCGAGCAATCGCCGAGGCCGACGCACTCTTCGACCATCCTTACAAACAGTACGTGTTGTTCAAGGATCTCGATGAAAAACTTGCAGCCAGACAGATCGATGACGTTCCAGCCGATCTTGAGGGACACCGCCACGCGAGCGCCTATTTTGGGATAATCCGGCTGGAAATCGGGAAAGACTTGACGAACGGAGAGGACCGCGACGAATACGTCAAAGCCGCACTGGACATGGAGAAAGGCGTCGAGAGTGCAATCGCTGAAAACTCCCTCAATCCGGCCAACATTGAAGCTGCAATTCGCAAGGCTTCATTACCTCGCCTGTTTGGTTTGACAGGTTTGGACAAGGCTAAAGTCATTACGGAACGGATCGTTGGGATCACACGCATCGAGCTTGCGCGGAGTGTCTCGCAGAACCCATGATCGTTCAATACGGTAATGACGAAGTGCTTTGCCGTGTCCGGCGAAACCCGACTCTTGTGGGGCGTGTCCGTATTCACATTTATCCTGGTGGCGAAGTGGAAATCGAGGCGCCGGAGGGTGAGACCGACGGGCAGGTAAGGCTTGCCGCTCAGCGTCGGGCGCGTTGGATATTTCGACACAGGAATGCCGCCCTTGCCTCGCGGAAGGAAGCAACCCCCCGGGAATTCGTGAGCGGTGAAACGCATTTCTATCTTGGACGGCGCTATAAGCTCGTAGTCCATGAAACCAGCGCAAGGCCTTCCGAGGTCAAGCTCCTTCGGGGGCGGCTCGAGGTCACCTTACCGGTGGCGGATCCAGCAGCCGTGAAGCGCCGACTCGGCGTTTGGTACTCAGCTCGCGCTTCCGAATATCTTGCAGCGAAACATGAGGAGATTGCTGCCGGAATTCCTTGGATCGAAACACCGCCGCCACTCAAATTGATGCGCATGCGAACGCAGTGGGGAAGCTGCTCACCAGAGGGGGTAGTCTGTCTCAATCCGGCGCTCATCCGGGTGCCTCGCCATTGTATCGAATACGTCATCTTCCACGAACTTTGCCATCTGGAAGAACACAACCACAGCAAGCGCTTTTACGATTTGCTGGATCGAAATGTCTCCCGTTGGAGATCGACGAAGAATGAGTTGGATGATTTTGCGGAACTGGTCCTGGCGATTGAATCTTGAAGTCATTTCGCCGTAAAACGAAATGGCCATTTGTCACCAAACGGGTCGGCAACGAGCACAGGCCCGTGTTCTCACCTCTTCCCCTCAAGCCCGGTTTGGGCTAGAAATCCGCTTGAAACCAACGCTTGGATCCTCATCGAGGGGGCAGGGCGGAGGCGGATCGGACCATGCACATATGGGGAACGACTTCGTGCGCACCGCACGTCCGCGTCCAACCCCCATGGCGCGGGTATTTCAACACATCTCACGCAACACACAATCAGGACCGGATACCGCCGCGGGCGCACGCCTGTCCCTCGTCACCTCACATCTGACCAAGCGCCCGGAGACTGGCATGATCTTCGCGCGCGATGACGATGTGGTCATGCACGGTCACCCCGACGGCCTTGGCGGCAGCGACAATCTCCTTCGTCATGGCGATGTCGGCCCGGCTGGGTGTGGGGTCGCCGGAGGGGTGGTTATGCACGAGGATCACCGCCGTCGCGTTCAGTTCGATGGCGCGCCGGGCTACCTCACGGGGATAGACCGGTGCGTGGTCGACGGTTCCCTTCTGCATGACCTCGTCGGTCAGAAGGCGGTTCTTGCGGTCGAGAAACAGGACGCGGAAGGCCTCCCGGGCCTCGAAGCCCATGGCAAGCCGGCAGTAGTCGATGACGGTCTCGAAACTGGAAAAGACCGGTTTGCCGGTGACTTCGCTGCGCAGCAGACGGTCGGCGGCAGCACGTACGACCTTGATGGCGACCGGTGAAACCTCGCCCAGACCCTTTACCGTGCGCAGATCCTCGACACTGGCGTTGATCACGCCGTCGAAGGTTCCGAAGCGCTTCATCAGAGCCTTGGCCGCCGGTTTCACATCGCCGCGCGGTATCGCCATGGTGAGCAGGAGTTCCAGAAGCTCGTAGTCGGGCAGGGCGTCGGGGCCGCCCTCGAGAAACCGGTGGCGGAGCCGTTTGCGATGATCGACATAATCCGGTTTGGCGCTGCCCGTCATGGGCGGTGTCTCAGACCTCGTAGGGCGGCAGCCTGTGCCCGGCCGGGGACAGGGTGAAGACCTCATGACCGTCGTCGGTGACGCCGATGGTGTGCTCCCATTGTGCGGAAAGGGACTTGTCGCGCGTCACCGCGGTCCAGCCGTCCTCCAGGATCAGCACGTCGGGCCGGCCCAGATTGATCATCGGCTCGATGGTGAAGAACATGCCCGGCGCCAGTTCCACGCCCGTTCCGGGCTTGCCGTAGTGCAGCACGTTGGGATGGTCGTGAAAGACCTGACCGATGCCGTGGCCGCAGAAGTCGCGCACCACCGAACAGCGCTGCCTTTCCGCATGAGTCTGGATGGCGTGTCCGATATCGCCCAGCCGCGCGCCGGGTTTGACCTCCTCGATGCCCCGCCACATGCATTCGAAGGTGATTTCGGCCAGGCGGGACGCCTTCCGCTTGACCTCTCCGACATGGAACATGCGGCTGGTGTCGCCGTACCAGCCGTCCAGGATGACCGTGACATCGACGTTCAGCACGTCGCCCTCGCGCAGCACCTTGTCGGGGCTTGGAATGCCGTGACAGATGACGTGGTTGACCGATGTGCAGATCGATTTCGGGAAACCGCGATAGTTGAGCGGAGCCGGGGTGGCATCGTTGTCCAGAATGAATGCGTGGCAGATTCGGTCCAATTCCTCGGTGGTGACGCCGGGAACGACATGGGCGGTGATCATATCCAGCGTTTCGGCGGCCAGCTTCCCCGCCGCGCGCATCCTGGGGAAGGCTTCCGCGCCATGAAGGGTGATGCGCGGCGTCGGGCTGCGCTGGGCCTGTTCCTGTTGCATGCTCTCTTTCAGGTCCTTGGCGCCGCGTCAGTCGAGCAGCAGCGGCAAACGGCGATCCGTCACGATCTCTTCGGTCGTCAATCTACACGAATAGGGCAGCACCTCAACGCCGCGCGCAAGGGCGTCGCGCAGTGCGGCGTCGTAGCCGGGGTCGATATCGACGGCCGTGCGGAAGCCGTCGCAATCCATGCGCTGGATGCAGTAGACCAGCACGGACCGATGGCCGGCTTCCGCCATCAGGGCCAGTTCGGCCATGTGTTTGGCGCCGCGCACGGTGACGGCATCGGGAAATTCGGCCACCGTTCCTTCCCGGCGCATGTGGCAGTTCTTGACCTCGACATAACAGTCTGGCCGGTCTTCGCCGGTCAGCAGCATATCGACTCGGGAATTGGTGCCGTATCTCACTTCACGCCTGAGCTTCGTATAGCCCGACAGCTCCGGAATCCCGCCGTTCCCGATGGCTTCCTCGATCAGAGCATTGGGTCTGCCGGTGTGTGCGCCGACCAGACCGCCATCGGCATGCACCAGTTCCCAGTCCCACTGCAGCTTCCGGTTCGGATTGCCCGCAGGCGCCAGCCAGGTCTCCATGCCGGGAGACCTGATCCCGATCATTCCTCCGGGGTTGGCGCAGTGGGCGGTGACGATTTCCCCCGATTCCAGGCGGTGATCGGAAAGAAAGCGCTTGTAACGCTGTACCAGCGTGGCGCGCACCAGGGGGCGGGGAAAGCGCATGGTTCAGTGCTCACCGTAGCCAAGCGAGGAATCGAACGCCATGGCGTCGTTCTCCCCGGCGACGGGTTTCTGCGGCAATTCGCGCACGAACTCCGTCTGGTTGGTGAACTCCCAGTAGCCGGTCCGGTTTTCCTGCTCGTTCGCAACGCGCGCCAGAAGCTGGCTCGCCAGGGAGTTGGCGCGATCCTCGGCTCCCTGCAGGCGGGTCACGGTCTCCTTGTCATAGGGTATGGCGAAGACGCGGGGTTCGGAGCCGTCGGCCATGTCGAGCCACAGATAGATCGCCTTGTCCTCGTGGATGTCGTAGGCGATGACGCGCCGGTATTCGGTGAAGTTGTCGAGCCAGGCCGTGCCGACGGGCTTGGGCAGGCCCAGAAGCCCGGTGACCGCCAGATAGAGCGTCGGCACCAGCGCGACCAGGGCAAGCAGGGCGGCAACCTTGCGCCACAGCCGGCCGCGCGAAAAGACCGCTGACCACGCGATGACGGCGCACAGGGCGAAGGTCAGCAGAAAGGCGCCGGTGGTTGCGGTGCTCATCGCGCTACAGCCTTTGCGTGTCGAACAGGGATTTGAAGAGGTCGTTCACGGTATGGGGCAGCAGTCCGCCGGCCTTGTTGAGATCGAAGCGGAACACCGTGACCTCCTGATCCATGCGCACCAGCTCGACCTTGCCGAACAGGATCTTCTTGGGAGGCCTTTCGATGTCGGTCTTGACGCTCACCACGACATAGACCGGTACGGGCCAGACATGCGCGTCGTTGCGGAACATGTGCACGTTGACGATGTATTCGCCTTCCGGAACGCCGCGGCTGTAGGCCATCTCGTGATTGGTCGAGGTGAGATCGTTGACGAAGCCCAGATCGTCGCGCAGCAGGTCGAAGATCATGCCGCCCCGCTGGGACCAGCCCACCGCACCATCGCCGGGCGCCTGCACCCACAGATCGACATCGGCGTCGATCTCCTCGGGCCACTTGATCTCCACGATCACGTTGCCCGGAGTCATCAGGTCCGAGGTTTTGGTTTCGGGCGGGTTCACATGGGGCAGAAGCAGGATGACCAGCGCCACGAAGCCCAGCAGCGCCAGCAGGATGACATCGCGGAAGACGGTCGAGGCGGCATCGTCGTCAAGCGGATCAAGCGCCTGCACTGTCTTCCCCGAGTTCGACGATGGCGTTGATCAGGCGCGCCGTGCCGGTCGCCAGAAGCTGGTAGTTTGCCATCAGCCAGATGTTGAGCACACCGCCGACCAGCGTGGTGACCAGAGCGGTCGACATGCCCGAGATCAGCGTCGAGACCATCGGCCCGATGTTCTCGGCCTCGCCGGCCATGTCGGGATCGACGCCCGAAAGCGCGATGATGAAGCCGATCACCGTGCCGATCAGGCCCAGGAACACCAGGCTGGAACCCATGTGGCGCACCAGCGTGATGTTCTGCGAGACCTCCAGGCGCAGGGCCGAGGCCAGCGTCTGGCGGCTCTGTGCGTCCTTGCCGCGCGTTTGTTCCAGATACCGGGCGGCGCGCGACGGCGCCGTGGGGTCGAAGCTTCGCGTGCGGTTGATTTCCCGGCTGGTCCAGATCACCCGCCACAAGGCGAGACCCAGGCCGACCACGAAGACCAGTACGATCACCAGCACGAAATGGGTCGCGTCGGCCTCGAAGGCATGCTGGACCAGGCCATTGGCCAGCCCCAGCGCCAGCAGCGCCACGGCAATGACGTTGAGCAGCGCAAAGCGCAACAGCAGGAGATAGCTGTTGGGGTCGCGCGGCCCGGCCGGTTCGGCGGCCTGGTTTTCTGCCGTCGCTGTCATGAACTACCCCGTGGTTTCTCGCCCGCGCGCACTATAGCGGGGCGCTTCGCCCGGTTCCAAGTCACACCGTGGTGCAGGTCGGTTGCGTGCAGCCCCCGCATCGGGCAACACTCGCGCGTGATCGTGGAGCATCGATGGCAGACCTCGTAACCGCAGCCGTGCTTGTGATCGGCAACGAAATTCTCTCGGGCCGCACCCAGGACGCCAATGTCGCGTTTCTGGGCAAGAGTCTGAACGAGCTTGGCATCCGGCTGATGGAGGTCCGTGTCGTTGCCGATATCGAGGAGGAGATCGTCGATGCCGTGAACACGCTGCGCAAACGCTACGATTACCTGTTCACGACCGGGGGTATCGGCCCCACCCATGACGACATCACCGCCGACAGCGTCGCGGCGGCCTTCGGGATGGGCATCGACTATCACCCGGAAGTCTTCGAACTGCTGAAGCAGAATTTCGAGAGCCGGGGGCTCGAGGCGAACGGCGCGCGCATGCGCATGGCCCGCGTACCCGACGGGGCGGATCTGATCGACAACGAAATCAGCCTGGCGCCGGGGTTCCAGATCGAGAACGTGTTCGTTCTGGCCGGCGTGCCTTCGATCGCGCGCGCCATGTTCAACGGCGCCAGGAACCGCCTGCGCCGCGGTTCGGTGATGCATGCGCGTTCCATCCGCTGCCATTGTGGCGAGGGCACGATCGCCGACCCGCTGGCGGGCATTCAGAACGCCTATCCCGATGTCGATATCGGAAGCTATCCATGGAGCAAGGACGGCAAGTTCGGCACCAGCCTGGTCCTGCGCGCCACCGATACGGTCCGTCTCGATGCCGCCTATCGGGCCGTGTTCGCCGCCGCAGTCCAGGCCAGCGGCGATCCGGTCGAAGAGACCTCTGACGAGGCTTGAGGTTTTTTGGAACCTTTGGGCCCTGGTCCGATCTTGCCGACCGCCCGGACGGTGCGGTCGAACCGAGCGCGGCATCGGGGTCCTCTGCTGCGCAACCCCGGCGCGCCATTGTCCTGGGCGCGGTCAACCCTGGCGGGCCGTCCCGTCGATACTGTGCCGGAGCGGATCGAGCCGGACACAAGGTCTTGTCAGCGTGGCCGGAATTGACGAAATGAATTTCCCCTGTGCGGTTGAAATCTTGTGCGGTTGAAATCGATCGCGGAAATTCATGGCCGTATCGTTTGGTTCCGGAGGTGTTGCAACACAATTCCTGCCGTACATGGGGTTGAACCTGGAATTTTCGCTCGGGGACCCCTGTTTCGCGTTCACAACCGCGCCAGGATCCCCTCGGCCATGGCGATCACTTCGGGCAGGTAGGTTTCATCCTGGGCGTGGCTGGTTTCAAGCACGCTGAAGAAGGCGACGGTGGCTTGCCTGTCGGGATCGGCCATCAGGAACTGGCCGCCATAACCGCCGTGGCCGATCCATGTGCCGTTCGTGTACATCTGATTGCTGTAGCGCTGCCCCTTGCGCGGGCCTTCCAGGAACGTGCCGCGGTCATGGCGCGTGGTCTCGATGAATCCGGTATCGCCGACCGGTGTACCGTCCACGCCCACGCCGCCGCGCGCGAACAGCAGGCCGTAGCGGGCCATGTCGCGTGTGGTCATCAGGCCGCCGCCCGAAAGCACGGGGACGAAGTCGCGGTCGAGCGAAATGTGGAAGGTGTTCTCCAGGCCAGCCGCGTTCACGATCTCGACCAGATGCGCCTTGAGGTCACGCCCGCTTTCGTTCTCGGCGATCCAGCCCGCCAGATCCGTATTGGCGGATTTATAGTGCGTGACGTTGTCGGGATTGCTCGTGCCGTCGTCGATCAGGTCCACGGCAAGCTGGCGCACGCCGATGCCGGGGTGACCGGGCGGGGGCAGGCGCCAGTTCATGGCGACCTCCTCCTGACCGTACCCCAGGCGCGCGCCGTCCGCGGGCCAGGGGTCATAGGGCGCGGCATAGTCCTCGTCGAAGTTGTTCATGACGTTCATGTCCAGCACCTGCTGGACCGTCGCGCCGCGGTAGCCGCTGCCGATCCGGGGGAGGTAATCCTCGACCCTGCGCTCCAGGTCGATCCTGCCGTTGGCCACCAGCCGTCCGTAGATCAGGTTGAGATGGGTCTTGGTGATCGACTGCATGGAATGGGGCGTGTCGGGCCCGAAGTCGGGCGCGTATTTCTCGAAGCGCACCTCGCGGCCCTGCGCCACGACCATGCCGCAGAACATCGTGGTTTCCGTCAGCCTGCGCACTTCGGGCATGTCGCCGATGGTGCGGTCGATGCGCGTGAGCAGGGGCAGCAT
Organism: Alphaproteobacteria bacterium; assembly: GCA_965204785.1. Taxonomy (GTDB): domain Bacteria; phylum Pseudomonadota; class Alphaproteobacteria; order SP197; family SP197; genus SP197. The sequence goes on from OZ242015.1 coordinate 3,710,448, forward strand.
ATGGTGGGCGCGCAGGGAAAGCCCGTGGCGGTGCAGCCAATGGAGATTGCGGAAACCCCAGCGCCGGTTCTCGGGCCGGTTCCAGTAGCCCAGATTGTCGGCATCGACCTCCAGATGCGGATTGCGGATGAGGTGACTGGAGAAGTCGGTGGTCATGGACGTTCCTTCATCGATTCAGAAGACACCGGATTCCAGGCCTGCGGCCATCAGCATGCCCAGTTCGCGGCATTGCTCGACAAAGCCGTCGTCCCATTCGCCGTGCAGGATCATGGTGTCGTTGACCGCGCGCCAGCGCAAGCCGCCGACGATGGATTCCACGGCGCGCCGCGTCCCCGTGCCGTCAAGCCCGGCACGGATGTAGAGCGCATGAGGCATGCCCTGCTTTTCCTCGATCACGCCGTAATAACAGCGGTCGAAGAAGTCCTTCAGCGCGCCCGACATGTAGCCCAGGTTCTCGGTCGTCCCCAGCACCACCGCATTGGCGGCCAGAACGTCGTCCACATCGGTATCGAAGGGGGAGAGCGCGCGTACCTCGATCCCATCGGCGTCCAGCGACCGGGCACCTTCCAGCACGGCGTCGCGCAGCTTCTGCGTGTTGGGCGAGGGCACATGCCCGATGACCAGGAGCGTCTTTTTCGTCATGACCAACCCCTCGCAGGCAGTGACGGGCGCGTCAAGAGCGCCGGCCGGTCAGGGTCAGGCTTGGGTCTCCCAGTCTCCGCCCTCGCGGACATAGGCCGCAGGATCGCAGGCACGCTTCTCATAGGCTTCGCGCAGGGGACGGGCGGCTTCGAAGATGCTGCGCAGGACGGTAACCGCATCGGGATCGTGATCGACCCTGAGGTCCAGCACCGGCGTGCGCCCGCCGCTGCCGTAGACATAGGCATCGCCGTCTTCCCTGAAGACCCGCACGAAGGCCGAAAGCTCGGGCTGGTGCACGCCGTTTTCGTCGGCCTGTCCGCCGGCGTCGCGTCCGCCTTCGATGGCGCGGAGCAGGCGCTCGGCAAGGCTTGCCTGTCTGGCGGCGTCGAATTCGGCGACCATGCCCGCTACCGTGGCTTCGCCGGCCAGCATGTTGCCCAGCGCGACGCCGTCTTTCGTTGCGGCATGGCCTTTCCAGTCGTTGTTGTCCGCGCCGGTATAGACCCGGCTATTGCCTTCGTTGTCGAGCACGCCGAGCTGACGCCAGGAAAGATCGGTGTCCAGCTTGGCGAGTTCACTTTCCAGCGCATCCACCTCGAGACCTTCGGTGAGCAGGTCGCCGGCCTCCCAGCCCAGGCCCGGTCGCGCCACGGCCTGGCTGGCGACGATCCACTGCCTGCCGTCGGCACGGAACCGCTGGCCCAGCCTGGCGCCCACAGCCAACGATGTGGTGGCCGAGCTCAACCCGATCTCGCCGGTGCGCGCGCACCGGCCCAGCATGGTGAAGGTCATTGTGTCATTGCTCCGCTTGGTCCACGCGCAGCATGCCACCAAACGACGTCCGCGCCGAGACGGTTGCGGTCCGCGCCGCTCCGGCGTAGCAAGAGCGCGTGCCCGCTTGGCGGAATTGGTGGACGCACGGGACCTGAAATCCCGGCGTCTGTGCGGTAAAACGCAACCGTAACGAGGCGTTGTGGCCAAGGGCGTTGTCTTGGGTCCCAAACAGGCCCCGAAAGGAGTTTTGCCGAGGCGCCGGTTGCGGGCGTGATGGAATGGTAGACATATCAGACTTAAAATCTGAAGGGGTTTCCCCGTGTGGGTTCGAGTCCCACCGCCCGCACCAGTTTGACCGGAATTTACAAGATTTGCGCATGTACGGGAGCGACCTTCCATATATTGCAGCCCGAGAGAATCGCGAGGAAATCTTATTGTCCCCGTGGAGGCTGAGGATTGTCTTCTCCAGGCAGTCAGGTTCGATACCGATGCCGCGGTCAATGACGGTGACAAGTCTGGACTGCGAACCCTCACCCGACTCAAGGCGAACCACGGCCCGCGCAGCCAGGGGTCCTGGCGCTGCTTGTTGCTCAGTGCTGAAAGTCCGCCCTTTTCGGGTACTCCGAGCCAAGCGCTCCCAGCCTCTCGCGGCGATCGACAGTCTGGGACTCCATCATGTCTTTCGTGCTCCAGTTCGAGCAGTGCGTCGAGCATATTCGTCACCCGCTCGATCATTGAACGGCCAGTGTCAGAGGCGCCTTCGATGGGTCCTCTGTTGTTGGATCCGCCCCCGACCGGCTGAAACGCCGAGTCTGGATTCGAAGAGTGAAAGTCGGCCAAGGCGGCCTCGACATGTTGTGTCTTCGTCGCCGTCAGGAGGGCCGTGAGAAATTCGCGTTCGTCCATGTAAACGCCTCCATCACAGCCTGAATTTTGCGCCGGTTTTGCCCTTGGGAGATGCGAAACGCGTTTCGACTTCGGACACAGCGTCCTTGAGTGCCTTTATCACCTTGCGAACCTCGGCCTCGTCCCACTCATAAAGAAACCTGTTGGACAGGTTGCCGATTCGACCAATGGCCTCCAGCGCTTTGTTGGTGCGCCCCTCCGCGAGTTCGCGGAATTTTTGGTGTTTTGCATCTTCGTTCTTCGACATATTTGCGTTTTTGTCCATCGTATCCTCCCATAACTAGGTTGCACACGCATCTTGTAAGCGCTAATTCTTGTGGAAAATATGTGGTTCCATGAGATATATGTCAACGTATTTGCGCAAATATTCTTGGAATATGCATGGGTATTTGCCTGGGGAGTCTGCAATCCTTAAGGCCCGGAGGTGGGCAGATCGCTCTATCGCATGTCTAACGGGATTGACTTTGGCGGGGCCGGATCGGTTGGCCTCGGTTCATCGATCTGGAACCGGCGAGCCTCGGCAGACGTCGGGACGTATTCCCCTGAACGTCTGAGTTCGGCGCGAACTGTGGGGGCATCTTCGCTGGGCGCGCCACCACCCGGATAAGCCTCTCTTGCCACCGCGAGCGCCTGATCGTTTGTGCGCCACTGGCGGAACGTGTCGCGCAGCAGAGCAAGGACGGCTGTACGGGCGTCCCCGTTTGGGCCACCAAAGCGGGCAGTTTCAGCGACGGTATGCGCAGGCGCAGGTGGCTGCCTACCCTTGTCAAACGCCCGTTCGGCCTGATCGTCATTGCCATCGGAGTCGAAATTCTGGTCTCAGGTATCGCCAAACACGTTGCAGGCCTTGCAAACTGATCGTCGCGAAACCGGCCAACAAGGAGAACACGCACTATGACCGAGCCACGACTTACCTGCGCACTGACCTTCGACTTCGACGCCATGTCGGTCTGGATCGGTTCCTACAAATCGACCAACCCCAGCGAAATTTCACGCGGCGAGTTCGGCGCCGTTGCGATCCCGCGCATCCTCGACCTGCTCAGGCGCCACGATATTCCGGGCACCTTCTGTATTCCCGGCCATACCGCCTGTGCCTACCCGGAACTCGTCAAACGCATTCACGACGGCGGTCACGAGATCGCCCACCACGGCTGGGTGCATGAGAATCCCGCCGACTTCGACGAAGCGGGCGAACGCACCAACATGGAACGCGGTTTCGAGGCATTGCACAAAGCCTGTGGCGTCAGGCCCACGGGCTACCGGTCGCCGGCCTGGGATTTCAGCGAACGCACCACAGACATCCTTCAGGAATTCGGCTTCCTCTACGATTCCAGTCTCATGGGCGATGATTACACGCCGTATTACATGCGTTCGGGCGATCAGGCGCCCGGCGACGCGCCCTATGTCTTCGGCAAGACCATCGGCATCGTCGAGCTGCCCGTTACCTGGATGCTGGATGACTTCTCCTATTTCGAACTCGATTCCACCGGCAGCGGCCTGAAGTCCGCCTCGCAGGTCGAGGAAATCTGGCGTGACGAGTTCAGTTTTGCCCATCGCGAGGTGCCGGGTGGCCTATACAACCTCACCATGCATCCCCAGGTCATCGGGAGAGGGCACCGCCTGATGATGCTCGAGCGTCTGATCGGCTTCTTCAGCCAGCATGAGGACGTTAAGTTCGATACGCTGGGCGGTTACGCGGCACAGTGGCGCGAGGCCAACCCGCTCGGGAGCTGGCTGCGCCAAGGCTCCATTCACGCACGGGCATCCTGACCACGGAGGAAACCATGATCGAGAGCCTGCACCACAGACCATCAGGGACGACGGCGACATTCCCAACGACGCGGGCCTGCCGCTGATCCTCTACAAGGGCGCTCTCAAGGCCCACACCGACGACCCCCCGGAGCCGAGTTTCAGGGTGTCTTCCACGCCAATGGATGGGGCGACGGCTGGCGCGATCAGGTGATCTTCTCGTTTCATCACTACCGCGCCGAAGTGCGCGAGGCGGGCGACATTGCGCCATCCCGGCCCGCGTCGGCCATTGCCGGCTGGATGACGAACCCGGCCTCTCGGTCGTCGGCGCCTGTCCGCCCGGCCAGAGCGCCGACATCAAGCGCCAGGGAGAACCCGATGGCGAAGCCATTCGGGAAACTGTCCGCGCTGTCCCGCTGCCCGATACCGACCCGGTTTCCGGAAAGGCAAGGTCCGGCACCGTCACTCCGGGCTAGTCGACCTCAATCCGCGCGAGCTGCCAGACCCATCGATCGTGCATGGCTTCCTCGCCGATTGCGGGATCGTCATCCATCGGCCCGACAATCCAGATGGGACCGAACTGGCCGGGCGAGATGAAGCCCTGATCGTCGCTGATCGCCAGAATGAAATCGTGATCGTAGGCGTCGCTGACCGGAAAGCTTGATGTGAAGTCATCGAGGGCTGCGACGTTCAGCGTGTCACCCGTGATGATCACCGCATCCAGCAGGTCGCGCAGATACGGTCCCTGAAAAGTGATCACGCCGTCGGTGAACGGTGTCGAGGTCGTAACCGTCTGCATGCCCAGGCTCTCGAGCAGGCCGCGGTCGAACATCGCCGCCGGGCCCGGCCCGTTCGTGACGTCGATTTCACCGTGCACGATCAGAATGACATCGCCTGTGGGATCGCCAATACCGTCTGCACGGGCGGGCAGCGCCACGGTGAGTCCGACCAGCAGCGCGAGCAATAAGTGTCTCATCGGTTTCCTAATCTCCGGTTGCAGGGCCATTTTGCCTTCACTGCCAGCCACATGCCCAGCAAAATCACCGCCGATGCGGCAATAAAGTTCCAGTCGACACCTTCGGCCAACAGGACCGCCGCCAGGATGACCCCTGCAATGGGCTGGAAGAACTGGAACAGTCCCAGGCGTGCGCACGCCCGGTTCCCGCGCCAACCCAGGATCGTGTTCGCTGCGAGGAAACGGGAGCTTCTCGATGTTCCGTGTCGTGATGCCCATGGTGACGGGAGGATCGTCGCTGGAAAGGCGGCCCCCGCGCAGGGCCTTCGCTTCGGTACGGTGCCAGTCCTGCGTTCGGCGAGAGGTCTTCCAGGGACGGCTGCCGGCCGCTTGAGAGATTGGGCAACCCTTCCAGCCCATGGGAAAACACCGTGCGGAGGCCGCTTTTCTCGAGCGCATCCAGGCTTGCATCGGCATCGATCGCTTCGAGTGCACAGGCATAAGCGGCGATGTGGCTGTCTTGCGCGCCCGGAAACCCTTGATCCATAACGCATCATCACGCCTCATCACGCATAGTCACGATTCACAAAGACTTTCCGTCCCCCACAAGGGTCATCCACAGGTGGCGATGGCGGCAGAACAGGCCCGGCATGGCGATCATGCCCTTCACATCGCATCAATCGCCTCGGCATCTTCAGCGCCAATCCGATCATCTTCGACCAAAAGATCGGCCCGCGGCAGCGTGCCGATTTCCGGGTCCACCGAGATGATGCGTCTGTTCGCCATGGAGAAAGGTCCCTATGTGCTGATAAGGTCTGGTCTTGAAGCTAGGCGATAGGCGGCTGCGTGGCGATGCCATAGCGAACTCCGCCGCAGGATTGTTGGCGTTGAAGGAATTGGGCTCGGTTCGGTGAGTATCTGGGGAAAGATCATAGGCGGCACGCTGGGCTTTGCCCTGGGCGGGCCCTTGGGCGCTCTGGTCGGTGCGGCGGCCGGACATTTCGTCGACAAGGGCCGGCGCGCCGCCGAGGCGGTCACGGGCGGGCATATCCGCGGACCGCGCGAAAGGCTTCAATATGCCTTTACCGTCGCGGTGATCGCGCTGGCCGCCAAACTCGCCAAGGCCGACGGGCATGTCACGCGCGACGAAGTCGCCACGCTGAAACGTATCTTCCATATTCCCGACGATGCCACAGCCCAGATCGGCGCGATCTTCAACGAGGCGCGCAAGGACGCGTCGGGTTTTCAGCCCTATGCCCGCCAGATCGCCCTGCTGTTCCGCAACGACAAGGCGGTTCTTGAAGAATTGCTCGCGGCCCTGCTGATGATCGCCCATTCCGATGGCGTCTATCACCCCAAGGAGCGCGCCTATATCTCGGAAGTCGCCAAGATCTTCGGCTTTGACGACGATAACCTCCGGCGTATTGAGGGCGTCTTCATCCACGGCGCGAAAGCAAGCGATACCAACCCTTACGAGGTTCTGGGTGTCAGCCACAAGGCGAACGACGAGGAAATCAAGACCGCTTACCGCACGCTGCTGCGCGAGAATCATCCCGACCGTCTGATCGCGCAGGGTTTGCCCGAGGAGTTTATCGAGATCGCCAACAAGAAGATGGCGGGCATCAATGTGGCCTATGATCGCATCAAATCGGAACGTAATCCCAGCTGAACGCGACGGTTCAAAGCAGGTGGCGCCTAGAGTAGCCTTGCACGAAAGCAACGAGGAGCTTGCGTGATGGCTTCGGCCGCCGGACAGACCATCGTGAAACAACCCGTGGAACTGCCGTCTTTCGATACCGGCGACAGTGTTGTGAGCGAAGGTGCCATCGCGGCCTATGAGCGCGACGGTGTGGTTTGCCTGAGAAACGCCATTTCCCGGGATTGGATCGATGCCATCGCCGAGGGCATGGAAATCGCAATCGAGCGGGGTGCGGAAAGTGATCTGGCGTTCAACATCGCCAATCCGGGCGAACCCGGTTTCTTCTTCTATGACACGTTCATGTGGCAGCGCATCGACCAGTTCCGCCGATTCGCCTTTGAATCGAACGTCGCCGACATCGCCAGGAACGTCATGCGGTCGACGTCGCTGATCTTCTATTTCGACTTCATGCTGGTGAAGGAGCCGGGCACCAGCCGCAAGACGCCCTGGCACTACGACGAAGCCTACTGGCCGATCAGCGGCGAACAGATCTGCAACCTCTGGGTCGCGGTCGACCATATCCCGATCGACACTGCGCTGCGCTTCGTGCGCGGCTCCCACAAACGCCGGGAACAAGCCTTCCGCGCGGTGCACTTCGATCCCAACGACACTTATGCCGACCTGCCGCCCGTCCCGTCGCCGCCCGACTGGGACACGATCAAGGGGGATCACGAGATCGTCTACGCGCCGCTGGAACCAAGCGACATTCTGGTCTTTCACAGCCGCACCCATCACAGCGCACCGGGCAACACGCTGAAATCGACCCGGCGCCGCGCGCTGGCGACCCACTGGATCGGCGATGACATCACCTACAACGACAAGTCCCAGGAAACCGATCCGCCCTATCGCGGCGAAAACCTCGTCCACGGCGGTTCCATGGAATGCGACACGTTCCGAAGGGTGCGCTAAGCCGCTTTAACGCTGCGCCGACTCCCAGTTTTTCGCGCGGTAAAAGGGCGTGTAGTTGGGTTCCAGCGGTTCTTTGCCGGCGATCGTGTCGGCGGCCTTTTCACCCAGCATGATGCATGTCGCGTTGAGATTGGCCGTCACGACCTGGGGCATGATCGAGGCATCGACCACGCGCAGGTTCTCGCAGCCGTGCACCCGGGTCTCGCGGTCGACCACGGCCATGTCGTCGTAGCCCATCTTGCAGGTGCAAGCGGGGTGATGTTCGGTCTCGGCGGTCGCGCGTGCAAAGGCATCGACGTCCTTGTCCGACGTGACGTCCTTGCCCGGTGAAAGCTCGCCGCCGCGATAGGGCGAGAGCGCATCCTGGGCGATGATCTCGCGCGTGAGTTTGAGCGCATCGCGGAACTCCTGGCGGTCGTTTTCGGTCTGCATGTGGTTGAACTGGATGACCGGCGGCTCGAACGGATCGGTCGAATGCAGCTTCACGAAACCCCGGCTGGTCGGGCGCATCTGGCTGATGTGTGCCTGGAAGCTGTGCCCCTTCATCGGCATGGAACCGTCGTAGTTCATGGCGACGGCGACGAAGTGATGCTGGATGTTGGGAAACTCGATGCCCGGACGGCTGCGGAAGTAGCCTCCGGCCTCAAACAGATTGGATGCCGCGATCCCCGTCTTGCCCAGAAACCATTGCAGGCCGACCTTGAACTGTCCCAGCTTGGTCGCGGAGTCATAGAGAGAAACGGGCTGGGTGCATTCGTACTGGATCGGCCAATCGAGATGATCCTGCAGGTTTTGTCCCACACCGGGCAGGTCATGCACGACCGGAACACCGAGTTCTTTCAGATGTTCGGCATCGCCGACGCCCGAGCGAAGCAGGATCTGCGGAGAATTGAAGACACCGCCCGACAGGATGACCTCACGATCGGCCATGATCTTGCGGGTCTGACCGTTCTGAATGAACTCGACGCCAACAGCCTTCGTTCCTTCGAACAGGACACGGTTGATATGGGCGTTCACCGCGACGCCGAGGTTGGGGCGCTTGAGGGCGGGGCGCAGGTAGGCGCGCGACGTGCTGTTGCGCACGCCGCCCAGCACCGTGCGCTCCATGAAGAACACACCTTCCTGCTGGTAGCCGTTGACGTCGTCGGTGAAGGGGTAACCGGCCTGCCGGCCGGCCTCGACATAGGCGCGGTAGAGCGGGCTGGAATCGCCGCCCAGCGTGATTTCCATCGGCCCCTCGCGCCCACGAAACTCGTCCGTGCCGTTCTGGGTCTTCTCCATCTTCTTGAAGTAGGGAAGGCAGTGCGCGAAGGACCAGTTGTTGAGTTGGTTGGTCGCCCAGCCGTCGTAATCCATGGGATTGCCGCGCAGATAGACCATGCCGTTGATCGACGACGACCCGCCCAGCACCTTGCCACGGGGATAGAACACGCGCCTGTTGTCGAGATAGGGTTCGGGCTCGCTGTGATAATACCAGTTGTACTTGCGCCCGGTGATGATGATCCAGGCCGCCGCCGGCATCTTCAAGAGATAGAGGCTGCGGTCGGCGGGGCCTGCCTCCAGGACCTTCACGGTGGCGTCAGGGTCTTCGCTCAGCCGGTTCGCCAGCACGCAGCCCGAAGATCCAGCCCCGACAATCAGATAGTCCGCCGATTCGACCATGTCGCACCCCTTCTATGGCCAGCGCAGTCTCGCCCGGCATGTCGCATGAACAAGCCACGTTCCGTCGGGAGGGGAGGCCGGCAAAACTCGAAAACTACCCCATGCACCCTAGAAGATGTGGTTGCACGTATCCGCAAAGCCCATCATCTGGTGGAGCGAACGTACCGCAACCGTGGAGGCAGTTTGGTCGACGGTGCACAAGGTCGAGCCGACGGCGAGAACACCGAGAACACATATAAAGCCCTACCCCAGAACCTCAGACACGGCAAGAACGTTATAGGAATATTGAGTCGATCGTAGAAGGCATGTTCGTCTTGTCCGACCAGGGTCTGTTGACATTCGGGATGCGCTTTTGGGCCGATTTCCGGTTCAAGCTGCGGTTCAAGCTTCCAAAATGGAGATTTGAATGGACGAAAATCGCTTCGTGATTTCTGACGGGCTTCGGCAGAAGACTGCGCCCCTTCTGCCCGGCAAACCGGCAGACGCGGAACACTCCAGGCCCCGGATCGATGTGGCTCCGCCGCTTGTCCGGGGTGACACCCTTGGGCAGGGATCGGGACCGGGAACGAACGCGTGCACAGCCTACCTGTGCCTCTGCGCTATCTATTCGCCGATCTGAGCCACAAACCCAACTGCAGATGTGTGCATTCCACAGAGACTTCGCAGGGGATCCTATCGGTGCATTCTGAGAGCGTTGGGGGAATGGCATCGTGCATGCAACGCTGATCCGGCGACATGGTATCGACGGGAAACGCGACAAGCCGTGTCGTGCTCTTGCCGCTCAGCCTTTGGGAAGACCATCCTTGGCCGGGCCGTGGCGCAGAACCGGGCTGGCCTCGGGGAAGCCCTCGTAACGCGGCAGATTGTCGGCGACGTCGAACCAGGCGATGCGCTCGGCATCGAAGGCGTGGCCTGTGGGCACGAGGCGGTCGGGCTCGTCGAATGTGCTGATGTGAAATTCAAAGATGAACTCCAGTTCGCCGCCGTCGCCCTCCCAGGTCAGCGGTGTACCGCATTTGCCGCAGAAGGCGCGACCCACACCCGGCGAGGATTCATAGATCTTGCGCTCATCCCCGCTGAAGCTCACCTGGTCGGCCTTGTAGCCCGCCAGGGTCACCACCGCCGCGCCGTTGTGCTTGCGGCAGGAGTGGCAGTGGCAGTGGTTGACGCCGAAGGACTCACCCTTGACCTCGTACCGTACTGCGCCGCACATGCAGCCGCCCGTCATCGTTGTCTCGCTCATGGTTCCTCCCACAATGGTCCGGTAATTCCTGTCCCATATCTTATCCATGACGGCTGCCCCACGTCGAGTGCCCAAGGGCCTTGGCGGCAAGGAGAGGCGCACCATGGAGTTGTGGAACTGCATGGAGAAGGGCCAGCGCATGCGCGTCTATCAGGGGTGGAGCACGGAAGAACTTCAACGTCAGCACTTCCTGCACGGGCTGCACCCCGAACTACGAGGCCGAAACGGTCCCGGACTGGCTGGAGTGCTCAGGCCGGTTCCGGGAAAGGGCGAACGGCTGGCTTGACCTGGAATACGACCCCCGAGAGTGCAACCGGCTGGACATCTTTTCCGCGGCGGAAGGCGACGCGGACATCGTGCTCCATATCCATGGCGGTTACTGGCAGCGCGCTGACCATTTCGATGTCGTGGATATCCTGGTCGGTGAAACCAGAGCGCTTTGAGCCCACATGCTCGCGTTCATCAGTGTTGTGTAAAGTGGCCCAGGTTGCAACATTTCGTGATCGTCTACATACTGTACGCATTCAAAAACCACAGATTACCGAGGAAATCGGGACGAAGGGAGATCAATGTACAAGAAATCAAAAGCCACACGCCTGATCGATGATCTCATCAGCGGCGACATTTCACGGCGGGACTTTCACCGGGCGTTGAGCGCTGCCGGTCTCGGCATGGCGGGCGCGTCGACCATGGCCGGTTCGGCCTTTGCCGCCAACACCGACCCGGCCGGCCTGGTCGTGTTCGAGTGGGCGGGTTACGAGTTGCCCGAGTTCTATCCGTCCTATGCCGAGAAATACGGAACGGAACCCACATTCAGCCTGTTCGCCGAGGAGGAAGAGGCGCTGCAGAAGCTGCGCGCAGGTTTCCCCGCGGATATCTCACATCCCTGCAGCGGCTCGGTCGCACGCTGGAACGATGCCGGTGCGCTGCGTCCCCTGGATGTCACGCGCATTGATGCGTGGGATGACATCTTCCCCAGCACGAAGGAAATCCGGGGCGTGCAGTTGAACGGGGAATATTACTTCCTGCCGTGGGACTGGGGAAACAGTTCGATCCTCTACCGCACCGACCTTCTGGAACTCACCCCGGAAGAGGAATCCTATGCGGTGCTGCTGCGGCCCGAACTGGAAGGAAAGATCGCCATGTTCGACTCTGTCGATGCCAGCTTTGCCGTTGGCGGTCTGCTGTCGGGCGCCGAGGACATCTTCAACATGACCGATGCGGAGATCGAGGAAGCCACGAAGATCGTGCGCGAGTTGCACAAGAACACGCGCTACTACTGGGCATCCCCGACTGAATTCGAGCAGGCCATGGCCGCGGGCGAGGTCGTCGCCGCGTGGTCGTGGAACAGCTCGATCATTGAGTTGAAGAACCAGGGTATCCCGGTCACCTACATGAACCCCAAGGAAGGGATCATGACCTGGATCTGTGGTTACACCGTCATGACCGGCAACGTCTCCGAAGACAGCCTGATCTATGACTATCTCAACGCGGCCATGGAGCCCCGCGCAGGCCAGTATCTGATCGAGGCCTACGGTTACGGTCACACCAACGAAAAGACCTATGACCTGGTGGCCGACGAGACGCTGGAGGCCCTGGGTATCGTCGATCCCGTTGCGCTGATGGCGCAGGGCAACTTCTACGATGAGATTCCCGCCGATACGCGCGAGAAGATGATCGTCAAGTTCGACGAGGTCAAAGCCGGCTTCTGATCGCGGCTGCGACACGTCGCGACAATCCGGAGATCGGCCGGCGTCTGACGAAAGCGCCGGCCGACCTTCTTTTTCAAGAAGCCCCTGCAGCTATTGCCGGGTGAGTCCGAACGTCACCGGCAGAATGGCAGGCGTTTCGACGACCGCCTTGAGATGCGACGCGTTCCCGCTGCAGTTGTAGTTCCAGACGGTCGGCTCCGATGTCATTTGCGAGGGCATGACAACGCCGAAAAAGTCGGGCTCCTCCGTGGCGATGGTGGCGCCCGAAATCCCCTTCCCCGGCCGAAAGGAAAACCTGGCCGTCCTTGACGCAATGGCGGCCGCGCCTCTCGCTGGGTGAATGGTAGTTGTCGATGTTGCCCGAGCCCCGAACCGGCTCCGGCATACCGACTTTACCTGCTTCAGGGCGATCGCTTGGGGTCGGTTCTGTCTGTCGACGGTCCTGAACGGCTTCTCCCGCACCGTCGTCGCCTGGAAGCCGTGTACGACCATGAGGGCCGGGGACGTTACGGACACGCTGAACCCTGCCCTGAAGGCGTCAGGCTGTGACCGTGCGAACGTCACCCACAGACCGCGGCTGCCCGGCGATAACGGGACGTCCTGCATCTCTGCCGGTCCGGCCGGATGGCTGAGCGTCAGGGGCATGGATCATGTCCGTGGCACTCCGCACCATCCGCAAACCCGGGGCAGGACCGAACGCCGGCATCGGACGCCGAAGAACCGTGTGCTGCCGGAAAACCACTGCCTGCCCGGGGATCCCGAAAACCGGATCGCAGCCTTCGTTGAGCACTGCAACAACGAGCGCCACCACGAAGGCACCGGCAACGTCACGCCGCCGGCCGATGCCTGCTCCGGGTGCGCAACGGCCATCGTCGAAAGGAAAAAACGGATCAAGGAACCCACCGTCGGGAACCGCCGCTTGAAACGTCAGCGGCAAGCCGCTCGACAGCAACCGGGGTGAGACAGAGCCTCCGTCAAATCACGCACCCAACCGGCCCAAAATCCCGACGACGTATACAAGAAAAAGGGGCAGGCCGCAGCCTGCCCCAATGGTGTGGTCTGTACCTTATCGCGGGAAAGACCACGCCGCTTCTTCTACTAGAAACACGAGTCTATCTGGCATATTGTTGATTTGCAAGCATGATTGGAGTCGGAATGTATCGTTTTGCGTTCGATCTTGGATCCGGTTCTCTCGGTTGGGCGGTTTTTGAACTGGACGCAGACGGTTCAATTCCCGTTGCACTGGCCGATCTGGGGGTGCGTGTCTTCCCGACCGGCCGGGATCCTCAATCCAAGGAATCGAACGCACTGGGTCGACGGCAACCCCGTCAACAGCGACGGCAGATTGACCGGCGGAAAAAGCGCCGGGGAGAACTTGAGGCCCGATTGGTTGCCGCCGGCTTGATGCCTTGCGCCAGCCAGACATGCGCCAGAAAGAAATTCTTTAAGGCCGACCCCTATGCGGCGCGAGACCGCGCCGCCCGCGGCAAAGCCGAATTGCATGACCTTGGCCGCGCGATCTGGCACATGTCCAAGCACCGGGGTTTCAAGAGCAATCGAAAGGCAGACCGCACGAACGAGGATGACAAGGGAAAGATCGCAAAGGCGTCCGCCGAGCTGCGAAGAATGCTCGTCGAACAAGGCGCTCCGACGTACGGCGCCTGGCTGTCCGGACGCCACGAGCGGGGCGAGCCGGTTCGGGTGCGGCCTGTCGGCGAGGGCGCCAAATCGGCCTATGACTTCTATCCGACCCGCGCGATGCTGGAGGATGAGTTCGACCATATCTGGCGTGTGCAGGCATCGCATCATCCCGGCCTGACTCAACAGGTACGCGATGACATCCGTGACAGCGTCTTTTTCCAGCGACCGTTGAAACCGGTAAAGCCGGGCCGCTGCACCTTCTTTCCCGACGAATACCGGCTGCCGAAATGGCATCCTCTGGCGCAGGAATTCCTGATCCTGCAGCAGCTCAACATGCTTCGCATCATCGACGATGGCGGCGAACGCAGGCTGGACCTGACCGCGCGTGACTTGATCGCTCGGCACCTGATGTCGGGCGAGAAACTCACCTGGTCCTCATCAAAGAAAGGGTTGCGGGGGATTCTGGGATTGTCCTCCGGGGTCAAGATCAATCTCGAAGAGGGCGGGCTGAAGGAGCTGGCCCATAACGCCGTCGCGGCGCGATTGACCGGGACGAAAACGAAACCGGGGCCGTTGGCCGCCATCTGGCCTGACTGGTCGGATGAGCAGCGTCTACGACCGCTCGTGATATTGGACGAGGAAGTGACACCGGAGGCTGCGGTTGACCGGCTCGTCAACGAATGCGGACTTGAGGCGGATATCGCGGAACGGGTCGAGAAAATCAACCTTCCCGATGGCCACCTTATGCTCGGCGAACGCGCCGTTCGCGCGATCTTGCAGGTCCTGCGCAAAGAGGTCGTGGTCTATTCCGATGCGGTCAAGACGGCCAGCGAGCAGGGGCTGTTCGGCGACGGCGTGGTGATCCATCATTCCGACCTGCGCCCGGAGGGCGACCCGGGCCTGCCCAGGCTGCCCCGCTACAATGAACTGCCGGCACTCCAGCGCATGATCGGTACGGGAACAGGCGATCCCGACGATCCGCCCGACATCCGCTTCGGCCGGATCTCCAACCCGACCGTGCATATCGCACTCGGCCAGTTCCGCCGCGTGATGAACACGCTGATCGACCGCTATGGCAGACCGGCGCAGGTGGTGATCGAGACGACACGCGACATGGCCAAATCAACACGCGAACTGAACGAGATCGAAAGCGAGATCCGCAAGAATACCAGACGCAACGATGACTGGCGCGCTGAACTGGAGGGAGCCGAACTGATCGCACCCGGTGCGCGCGTCGGCGACCGTTTCCTGCGCATGCGACTGTGGGAGGAACTTGGCAAGACCCCGGCCGATCGACTCTGTCCCTATTCCGGCTATCCCATCGCTCTGCACCAGTTGCATTCTGACGCGGTGGAGGTCGATCATATTTTGCCGTTCGAGGACACGTTTGACGACGGCCCGGCCAACAAGACCGTCTGCTTCCGCGAGGACAATCGAATCAAGGGCAAGCGTGCGCCCGGTGATGCCTGGTCGGGTGATGAGCTCGAGACCATCATTGAACGGGTAAAGGGCGCGCCGGGCATGAACCGCAAGCTCTGGCGGTTCTTGCCCGGCGCGCTGGAAAAATGGCAGGATCAGAAAGGTTTCGAGGATCGCCAGCTGCGCGCCACCGGTTACCTCGCGCGGGTGGTCCGCGCCTATGCCGAGACCCTGTTTCCCAAGGACGGCACGTCGAACATATGGATGCCGCCGGGCCGCATGACTGCCATGTTGCGCCGCCGCTGGGGGCTCTTTCTGCCCGATCACAACGCCAAGACCCGCGACGATCATCGGCACCACGCGCTTGACGCCGCCACGGTTGGGATGATCGACCGGCGGACGATCCAGAGACTGCAGACCTATGCACGGCGGATCGGCGCCAAGGAACTCGACCGCGTTCTTCCGGACCCGCCTGAGCCGTTCGAAGGCTTCCGCGAACAGGTCCGTAACCGGGTGGCGACGCTCAATGTCAGTCATCGGCCGGACCATGCGATCAGCGGACGCCTGCATGAGGATACCGCATACGGGCTGATCCGTGACGTTCCCGAAAATCAGGCTACGAGGACGATCGGCAATGTCGTCGTGAGAAAACCCGTTGCCGATCTGACCGCCAAGGAGACCGGCCAGGTGCGGGACGGGAAAATCCGGAACGACCTGCTGGCTGCGACGACCAGGGACCAGAAATCGGACAAGAAGGCGCTTGCCGATGCCCTCAAAGCATGGAGCGGGCGAACCGGCCACCGGCGCCTTCGGATCATCAAACCGGAGGCAACGGCGAGACCCGTGGTTGATGTGAACGGTCGTGCCTACAAGTGGATGGTGCCCGGCGAGATTGCCTATCTCGATGTATTGGAAGACACCCACGGTCACTGGTTCCATCATCCCACCGACATTTGGTCGGCTCAGTCCGCGGACCGGGAGAGCTGGAAGAAAGCACATTCGGAGGCGCGGTTCCTCATGCGGCTCTTCAAGGGGGACACGATCCAACTGTTCGATCTGGATGATGACGGAATTCCGATCGCTGGAAGCAACCGGATCAAGCGAGTGGTAAGAATCCAACCCAGCGCCAATTGTGTGCACCTCGTTGGAGTGAACGAAGCCGGCAACTTTCAGAAACGCCATGAGGATCCCGACGATCCGTTCCGCTGGGATTTCGCCAACATCGGAAAGCTCAAACAACGCCGCGCCCGGCGGGTGCGCATCGACGAGCTGGGGCGGGTGAGGATCGTGCCGCACGGCACGGTCTGAATTACGGGCCAACCTGTCGGGTCTTGCATTTCAAGGAGGCCATCGTGGTTGGACAGATACTGGAACTGACGCGCACGGGGCTTGCCGTGCACAAGCGCCGCGGTTTTCTCGCGGTGGACGAATGTGGCGCGGAGGCGGGACGCATCGGCCTTGAGGACATCGAGGCTGTGCTGACCGCAAGCCCCGGCGTAACGTGGTCGAACACCGCACTGGCCGAACTGGCGGCCCGGCAGGTGCCCGTCATGGTGCTTGGCCCATCTTTCACACCGGTCGCGGTTGTCTTGCCGCTCGTCGGCCACCACGCACAGGCCGAACGGTTCCGGGCGCAGGCAGAGGCGACACTGCCCATGCGCAAGCAAGCCTGGGCCAATATCGTCCGCCACAAGATCACCGCTCAGGCCGAAGCGCTTGACCGGATCGGCACCCCTTCCGAGCGGCTGCGGCGTCTCGTGGTTTCAGTACGCTCCGGCGATCCCGACAATCGCGAAGCCCAGGCGGCCCAGGCCTATTGGCCCCTGCTCATGGGCAGGAAGTTCCGGCGCGACCGCGACGCATCCGGCGCGAATGCCATGCTGAATTACGGCTATGCCGTGCTGCGGGCTGCAACCGCGCGGGCGATCGTCGCGTCCGGCCTGCATCCGTCGCTGTCGCTGCACCACCGGTCCGACGGCGATGGCCTCGCGCTTGCAGACGACCTGATGGAACCCTTTCGCCCGACGGTGGACCTTGCTGTTCATCGTCTTCTCGCCTCGGGCACCATCGAGGTGACCGACGCTCGAGCAGACCTCGTAGCCTGCCTGTCCGCCGACTTCCCGACAAGGAACGGGGCGACGCCGCTGTCCCATGTGCTGGTGCGTCTTTCGCAAAGCTTGGCCCGCTCTTTTCTGGACCGCAAGCTCGGGCTCGTTTTCCCGTCCCGCCTGCTGCCCGACGAGATCGGGGAGCCGGAAGATGCCTGAACGCTACCAGCAACTGTCGGGGTACCAAATCATGTGGGTCTGGGTTCTTTTCGACCTTCCTGTCGGCACCAGGGCTGAACGCAAGCGGGCAACGCGCTTTCGCAACGACCTGTTGGACCTTGGCTTCGAAATGGTGCAGTTTTCTGTCTATCTTCGCCACGCTTGGAGCCGCGAAAAGACTGAATCATTCGCGCGACAGGTGGGTGAATGCGTCCCGGAGGCCGGACATGTCCAGATTCTGTTCTTTACTGACAGGCAGTACGCCCAGAGTCAGGTCTTTCGTGGGCGTGCACGCGCGCCGCAACCGGAAAAAAAACCTCGCCAGCTTGTGCTGTTTTGAGGTGACTGCCAGCGATTTTCCCAGCCGAAAGGCAAAAAAAGCCCCGCACAACAGAGAGTTGCGCAGGGTAGATACTAGCAGAAGAAGCGGCGTGGCCAAGCCCGGACAGTTATCTTCTCCTCGCCCCTCGCTTCGATACTAGCAGAAGAAGCGGCGTGGCCAAGCCCGGACGCCTGAGTCCTTCGATGCTATGGCCGCTTCATACTAGCAGAAGAAGCGGCGTGGCCAAGCCCGGACCGTCCCAACAGTCTCGTAATCTCGGCATCGGCGAATACTAGCAGAAGAAGCGGCGTGGCCAAGCCCGGACGGCAAGCCGTAGCCTTTGCGATTGCGATTTATACTAGCAGAAGAAGCGGCGTGGCCAAGCCCGGACATGCATACGGTTGATCCGCCAAGGGTAAAAATACTAGCAGAAGAAGCGGCGTGGCCAAGCCCGGACGCGAAAGGCACACGCATCGGAGGTCTGTACATACTAGCAGAAGAAGCGGCGTGGCCAAGCCCGGACATGATCGCGTTACCTTCCTGCACGCTGAGGATACTAGCAGAAGAAGCGGCGTGGCCAAGCCCGGACCACGGCTTTAACCGGCACAGATGCGGGGATATACTAGCAGAAGAAGCGGCGTGGCCAAGCCCGGACCAGGATCACGCTCCGTGGAGGTGATGTGCAGGATACTAGCAGAAGAAGCGGCGTGGCCAAGCCCGGACCGGCATCGCGCAGGTCGCCCGCCGCGATGGCATACTAGCAGAAGAAGCGGCGTGGCCAAGCCCGGACACGATCGTTGAGGCGCTCGGTGATCTGGCCAATACTAGCAGAAGAAGCGGCGTGGCCAAGCCCGGACAGGTTCGACCAGCCGGTGTTGTAGGTCCCGATACTAGCAGAAGAAGCGGCGTGGCCAAGCCCGGACCAATTCGGCTACGTCGGGGATATCTCCGACATACTAGCAGAAGAAGCGGCGTGGCCAAGCCCGGACCAGCGCGCCATCGTTGCCGCGCTGGCGGGCATACTAGCAGAAGAAGCGGCGTGGCCAAGCCCGGACGTGCCTCGTCTTTTATCCTGACGGGCATCCATACTAGCAGAAGAAGCGGCGTGGCCAAGCCCGGACCGGAAGCCCGGGCGAACATTCGACCTTTTCATACTAGCAGAAGAAGCGGCGTGGCCAAGCCCGGACCGGCCGCGCCTCGTGGTCGAAGTCTACGTGATACTAGCAGAAGAAGCGGCGTGGCCAAGCCCGGACCGGAAAGGATTCGCAGGCGATGCTGATCCGGATACTAGCAGAAGAAGCGGCGTGGCCAAGCCCGGACAGCCCCTACTGTGTGCCGAAGTTCTAGGGGATACTAGCAGAAGAAGCGGCGTGGCCAAGCCCGGACCTTGTGGCTGTTCATCGCGAGGATGGCCTGATACTAGCAGAAGAAGCGGCGTGGCCAAGCCCGGACGCATTCGGCGGACGGTACGCATTCAATGACATACTAGCAGAAGAAGCGGCGTGGCCAAGCCCGGACGGCCGCGGTTGCGACGTCAATCAATTTTTTATACTAGCAGAAGAAGCGGCGTGGCCAAGCCCGGACCAGCCTCCCTCAACTTCCCGCAGGCGTTTGATACTAGCAGAAGAAGCGGCGTGGCCAAGCCCGGACGTCGGCTACATGCGGTGGTTGAAGGCAAGGATACTAGCAGAAGAAGCGGCGTGGCCAAGCCCGGACCGTCCCCGTCGCCAGGGCGTCGAGCCGCTCATACTAGCAGAAGAAGCGGCGTGGCCAAGCCCGGACCCCTTGGGCAGACGATCAATCAGGACCTGGATACTAGCAGAAGAAGCGGCGTGGCCAAGCCCGGACGCCGGCGGCGCCCGGGCCTCGTCGGTGCGCATACTAGCAGAAGAAGCGGCGTGGCCAAGCCCGGACGCGAACGGCGGACGGTACGCATTCAACGACATACTAGCAGAAGAAGCGGCGTGGCCAAGCCCGGACGGGCACGGCGGGCACGGCGTCCGGCGGCGGATACTAGCAGAAGAAGCGGCGTGGCCAAGCCCGGACGGACGGATCGTCGAGGTCCGGCGCGCGTGGATACTAGCAGAAGAAGCGGCGTGGCCAAGCCCGGACCACGGCTTTGACCGGGACGGATGCAGGGATATACTAGCAGAAGAAGCGGCGTGGCCAAGCCCGGACGAGTGGCAGGGCGGGGCCTTCGTGACGCGAGATACTAGCAGAAGAAGCGGCGTGGCCAAGCCCGGACGACGAATGGACGTGATGGCGATTGATGATGATACTAGCAGAAGAAGCGGCGTGGCCAAGCCCGGACCTGGTCGAGTTGGTCGAGTTGTTGTTTGGTATACTAGCAGAAGAAGCGGCGTGGCCAAGCCCGGACTAGCCATAGCGACCTTACCTGGTCGCGCAAATACTAGCAGAAGAAGCGGCGTGGCCAAGCCCGGACGGCCATGGCCTGCGCGATGGGCTGGAGGGTATACTAGCAGAAGAAGCGGCGTGGCCAAGCCCGGACAGCAGGGAAGATGCATAGCTGAGTGCAAGTATACTAGCAGAAGAAGCGGCGTGGCCAAGCCCGGACCTATAGGCGTTCATGGCGCTGGTCACGGCGATACTAGCAGAAGAAGCGGCGTGGCCAAGCCCGGACGCGGCGTCCAGTGGTGCTCACGCCCCATCATGATACTAGCAGAAGAAGCGGCGTGGCCAAGCCCGGACAAGCCGGGCCGATTATTCAGCGCATCCTTCATACTAGCAGAAGAAGCGGCGTGGCCAAGCCCGGACCACGATGGCGTCGAGGCCATGATGGCTTATATACTAGCAGAAGAAGCGGCGTGGCCAAGCCCGGACCGGCAGGATGCGGCCGTTCACCGCGATGCCATACTAGCAGAAGAAGCGGCGTGGCCAAGCCCGGACGCGCAGCCAGTCTGAAAGCCAGAGTGTCCAGATACTAGCAGAAGAAGCGGCGTGGCCAAGCCCGGACATTGCGCTACGGTTGTCGGAAAGTGATCCGGATACTAGCAGAAGAAGCGGCGTGGCCAAGCCCGGACACATAGCAGTCAATATCGAACGCCTGCCCTATACTAGCAGAAGAAGCGGCGTGGCCAAGCCCGGACAAAACGGCATGAAATACAACGCCGTTTCGAATACTAGCAGAAGAAGCGGCGTGGCCAAGCCCGGACCGCCTGCCGGGCGATGAATCTCGGGTCATTATACTAGCAGAAGAAGCGGCGTGGCCAAGCCCGGACCAGATCACAGCCGCGAAGGTCAGCCCTGGATACTAGCAGAAGAAGCGGCGTGGCCAAGCCCGGACGAGCTGAACGTAGTGCAGTCCAAGATCGAGATACTAGCAGAAGAAGCGGCGTGGCCAAGCCCGGACCACGCCTGCGGGCAATGGGATCGAACTGAGATACTAGCAGAAGAAGCGGCGTGGCCAAGCCCGGACAAGCCAGGCGTCGATGCGCTCGATCGCCGCATACTAGCAGAAGAAGCGGCGTGGCCAAGCCCGGACTGCAGTGGGACTCGAACGTGCCCGTCTCGTATACTAGCAGAAGAAGCGGCGTGGCCAAGCCCGGACGCATGGTAGATCAGACCGAACTGGCGAAGCATACTAGCAGAAGAAGCGGCGTGGCCAAGCCCGGACTTGACGGGTCTGCCCTCCGACATCGTCAACATACTAGCAGAAGAAGCGGCGTGGCCAAGCCCGGACTTGCATCATCGATACGTACCAGGCTATTGGATACTAGCAGAAGAAGCGGCGTGGCCAAGCCCGGACGAAACGAAACCGCGAACGTCAAGCTCGAGCATACTAGCAGAAGAAGCGGCGTGGCCAAGCCCGGACTACCGACATCAACACCTTTCTTGGCGATCTATACTAGCAGAAGAAGCGGCGTGGCCAAGCCCGGACAAGGAAGGCCACGTCCACGTCGCTGGACGGATACTAGCAGAAGAAGCGGCGTGGCCAAGCCCGGACAAGGCCGCGCCCGTCGTTCTGACGCCTGGTATACTAGCAGAAGAAGCGGCGTGGCCAAGCCCGGACGCTCGTCCGGAGTTCAGCCAGGCGCACCTCATACTAGCAGAAGAAGCGGCGTGGCCAAGCCCGGACGGTGCTGACCTCGCCCCACGTCGCGGGCGCATACTAGCAGAAGAAGCGGCGTGGCCAAGCCCGGACGCGAGATGGCAGGTCCCGGTGACACGCCCGATACTAGCAGAAGAAGCGGCGTGGCCAAGCCCGGACGAATCCAATCCCGATACGTTCTGATGAACGATACTAGCAGAAGAAGCGGCGTGGCCAAGCCCGGACCGGGACCAGGGCGTTCACAAGAAGCCCGCCATACTAGCAGAAGAAGCGGCGTGGCCAAGCCCGGACCGTCGAACCGCACGCTCACCCGATTCCGGCATACTAGCAGAAGAAGCGGCGTGGCCAAGCCCGGACTCGCAAAAAAGCGTCACCAAGGCAAGCGGTCATACTAGCAGAAGAAGCGGCGTGGCCAAGCCCGGACGGATCACGCTCCGTGGAGGTGATGTGCAGGATACTAGCAGAAGAAGCGGCGTGGCCAAGCCCGGACAACCTGGGCGGCGTAGGATACGCCCGGCCGACGAGAATACTAGCAGAAGAAGCGGCGTGGCCAAGCCCGGACTGCGCGCTGGCGGCTGCGCTGCAGCGACCTATACTAGCAGAAGAAGCGGCGTGGCCAAGCCCGGACGGCGTCGATTATCGGGTCATCGAGAATGCCATACTAGCAGAAGAAGCGGCGTGGCCAAGCCCGGACGCGGCGCCGACCTGACTGGGGCGGACCTGCATACTAGCAGAAGAAGCGGCGTGGCCAAGCCCGGACAAAGAGTCGATGCATATCACAAGTCTTTCAATACTAGCAGAAGAAGCGGCGTGGCCAAGCCCGGACATGTTGACGAGCGCAGCCCCCTCGCTGTCGATACTAGCAGAAGAAGCGGCGTGGCCAAGCCCGGACCCAAGGTGCATTCGGCCCAATACCGATCCCATACTAGCAGAAGAAGCGGCGTGGCCAAGCCCGGACGAGGCTTGCATTTTCGT
Organism: Alphaproteobacteria bacterium; assembly: GCA_965204785.1. Taxonomy (GTDB): domain Bacteria; phylum Pseudomonadota; class Alphaproteobacteria; order SP197; family SP197; genus SP197. The sequence goes on from OZ242015.1 coordinate 3,733,392, forward strand.
GACGGATACGATTATACTAGCAGAAGGGGAGCGGGATCACCCCATCAGCGCGGCCATGCGTTGCAGGCTTTCGGGCGGCCAGGTCTTCCTGGCGCTGTAGTATTCGGGGAACGCTGGTTTGTCATCGGGCAGCGTGACCCAGGGCTGTTTGGTCGTGGTGTAGATGTGCACGTCAGGCTCGATCAGGCTGGAATCGTCCAGACTGCCGACCCGCACGAACGCGAGCCTGTGGCCGGCCCCGGCATAGTGGCTCCACACCGCCACGCGGCATGTCGGACACCGCATGATGGTCTGTGTGGCCCCGCTGGGCGTCGGCACGTCCACACCTTCAGGTTCGCCCTTCAGCCGTTCGATCCGGTCGGTTTCGATCATCGCGTTGACGGCAAAGGCGCTGCCCGACTGACGCTGGCACCAGGTGCAGTGGCAGCAGTTGACGAAAAGCGGCCTGTCTTTCAGGCGATATCGTATTTCGCCGCAGGAACAGCCGCCATCGGCCTGGAAGGGATCGGAAGAGGACATGTCGGTACCGCCGTGTCTGGTTGCAGCTCGCAGACTAAACCATCCTGCGCGAAGAGGAACTCTCTGCGGGTACAATGCCGTGCGCTCTTCCGGCATTCGGATGCAGAGGTCCGAGTCCGGGCTGCCCCGGCCCGCCGGGGAGCAGGCGAGGACCGGAACACGAGTGGACGCCTGCATTACCGGACCCTATAAGGCGCGCGAATCATACCTTCACACCTCAAACAGACGGACCGTTTTCATGGCACTCGAACGCACTTTTTCGATCATCAAACCCGACGCCACGCGCCGCAACCTGACCGGCAAGATCAACGCCATGCTGGAAGATGCCGGCCTGCGCATCGTCGCCCAGAAGCGCATTCACATGAGCCAGAGCCAGGCCGAGACCTTTTACGGCGTGCACAGGGAGCGTCCGTTCTTCGGCACGCTCGTCGCGTTCATGACCTCCGGCCCGGTCGTCGTGCAGGTTCTCGAAGGCGACAACGCCATTGCCAGGAACCGCGAGGTGATGGGCGCGACGAACCCCGATCAGGCGGACGAAGGTACGATCCGCAAGGCGTTCGCCGAATCGATCGAAGCCAATTCGGTGCACGGTTCGGACTCGCCCGAGAACGCAGCCATCGAGATCGCCTATTTCTTCTCGGGCGCCGAAATCGTCGGCTGACGGCGGAGCGTCCTGCGTGTCCTGATCCACCACAGCGACCCCGAACCTCTGCGGGACCGGCTTCTGGAGCCGGTGCCCGAACTCGAGGTTGCCTGCTGTGACAGCTACGCGAAATTGAGCAAGGCCATCGAAGCCTTTGCGCCCGAAACGCAGTTTCACATCGGCTTCGAGAGTGCGCCCTATCCCAACGACGCGATCTTCGGCAACGCCGATCTGCCTGGCTTGCCGTCGGTGGCATAGGGGTCGATCACCTGGACCGTTGAGCTCCCGGGCGGCTGGTCGTCACCAACGGCGCCGCCTTGCCGGAGAGCCGCTGGTCAACATCGTCGATCCCGTGCGGGACTACTGAACGCCATGACGACCCAGCGCACCTTCGTTCTGGTGCACGGCGCGGGTCACGGTGGCTGGTGCTGGCGCGATGTGATCACCCAACTGCGCGGCCGCGGCCACCATGTGACAGCACTGACCCTGATCGGGCCGGGCGAACGAGCGCATGTGCTCGACGAGACCGTCGATCCCGCAACCCACATCAATGATATCGCCAACCACCTGGTGGGGCACAGCTATGTTGGGGCCGTCATCACCGGCGTCGCCGATCGCCTGGACGGGGCCGCCCGTCGGGACCTACACGACACCGCTCAGGCTGGATCACGCGGTGGGTAACGGACTCCCCATCGACTATATCGTCTGCACCGATCCTGCCTATGCCGGCATGATCGCGATGCACGCCCGGGCGCTTGATGCGGGCTGGCACGTGGAGGAACTACCGACGGGCCATGACGTGATGGTTTCCGCGCTCAGGGCGAAGAGGCCGATCTGCTGGCAAAGCTGCCGGCTGCCTCAGGCTGATTCCGGGTTGATCAACTGGTCCTGCGCCAGTTCGGCGTCCTGGATGCGGACTTTCTCGTTCACCACACGCACGCGCCCCTGGGCGATCAGTTTCAGCGCCATGGGATAGATCCTATGCTCTGCTTCCAGGATGCGCGCTGCCAGCGTTTCCTCGGTATCGTCGGGCATCACGGGTATCGCGGCCTGGGCGATGATCGGGCCGTTGTCGAGCTCCGGGCGCGCGTAATGCACCGTGCATCCGGTGATCTTCACGCCTGCTTCGATGGCGCGTGCATGGCAGTTGAGGCCAGGAAAGGCGGGAATAAGGGCCGGATGGATGTTCAGAATCCGGTCGCGCCAGTCGCGCGCGAATTCGTCGGTCAGCACGCGCATGAAACCGGCAAGGCAGATCAGCTGGCAACTCGCCCTACGCACCGCGGTGTCGAGCGCTCTGTCGAATTCCTCGCGGCTCTCGAAGGTCGTGTGGTCGATCACTACCGTGGGAATGCCTGCCGCGGACGCCCGCTGAAGGCCCTGCGCATTGGGCCGGTTCGAGACGACGAGTGCGATCTCGGCGGGCGTGTCGTCTTCTTCACACGCGTCGATCAGAGCCTGCAGGTTGGTGCCACGACCGGAGATGAAGACGGCGACCCTCATGCTTTAAGCCAATCACCTTCAAGACCATCGATCCTGACATGCGGCTTCTCGTCGGCCGAGATCAGATCGCCGATGCGTGACACGGTCTCGCCGCGATCGCGGAGTACGCTGGCGACATGATCGACCGCATCCTCGGCCACGACCAGCACCATTCCGATGCCGCAGTTGAACGTGCGCGCCATTTCCGCGGCCGTGACCGTGCTGCCCCGATGCCCGCGCGCCAGCCAGCCGAAGACGCCGGGGACCTGCCAGCTTCCCGCATCCAGGCGCGCAGCGAGGCCCCGCGGCAGCACGCGGGGTATGTTCTCCGAAAGACCGCCGCCGGTGATGTGGGAAAGCCCCTTCACGCCGCCCGCGCCGATCGCGGCAAGACAGCTCTTCACATAGATGCGCGTCGGCTCCAGCAGGGTGCGTCCAACCGTGGTGCCCGGAGCGAAGGGTGCGTCGTCGTCGAGTTTGACGCCGCGCAGCGAGAGCGCCTTGCGCACCAGGGAGAAGCCGTTGGAATGAAGTCCGCTGGAGGCAAGGCCGAGCAGAACGTCGCCCGCCTGCATGTCCGACGTGGGCAACATGGCGTCACGTTCGACCGCGCCGACGCAGAAACCGGCGAGGTCGTAGTCGCCGTCCGCGTAGAGCCCGGGCAATTCGGCGGACTCGCCGCCGATCAGGGCGCACCCGGCCTGCCGGCAGCCCTCGGCAATGCCGCCGACCAGCGCCTTGCCCAGATCAAGCTCCATGCGCCCGACGGCCATGTAGTCCAGGAAGAAGAGCGGCTCGGCGCCCTGCACGACGACATCGTTGACACACATGGCCACGCAATCGATGCCGACGGTGTCGTGAACGTCCGCGTCGATCGCAAGCTTCAGCTTCGTGCCGACCCCGTCGGTCCCCGAAACCAGGATTGGGTCGGCGAATCCCGCCGCTTTCAGGTCAAACAGGGTGCCGAAACCGCCCAATGCAGCGTCGGCGCCGCTGCGGGCGGTCGATTTCGCCATCGGTTTGATCGCCTGGACGAGGCTGTCGCCCGCGTCGATGTCGACACCGGCCTCTTTGTAGGTCAGGCTCGTCATCCGGTCTCGCTCCGCGCCGAAGGCTCTGTTAGGGTTGATGCAACACTAAGTCATGCAAGCGGGTTCAATGGTGAACATACGTGATGAAAGCGGGTTTGCAATGAGAGACCATCAGGCAGTGTGCAAGGTCGTCTTGGCCGGTTTGTTCACTGTTGTCTTGGTCCTGGCCGCTTTTCCGTCAGAGGCGTTTGCCACCGGTCAAACCTTCACCGTCCGCGATGTCGCGGTCGATGAATCGGCCGGCGATGCACAGGAAGCGCGCGAAACCGCGCTGCGTTCGGCGGAGGTCATCGCATGGGGCCGCCTGATTGTCTCCATGTCGGGTGCCAACGCTTCGCAGGTAGGCCAACCCGACAGCCAGGCCTTGCAGTCGATGGTGCAAAGCCTTGAGTTCGCCGACGAGAAAATCACGACCGGGCGCTACCGCGCACTCGTGACGGTGCGCTTCAGCTCCGACGCGGTGATAGGCTGGCTGGAATCCTTTGGTGTTGCACATGCCAGCACCCCCACGCCGACCCTGCTGGTCCTGCCGGTGCTTGAAACCGACGAGGGACCCGTGCTGTGGCTTGAGGAGGGTAATCCTTGGCTCGCCGCCTGGCAGCGCAATCGCGGTTCAGGAAATATCGTTTCGGTGGTCGCGCCTGTCGCCGATCTCGATGACCTTTTGGCGATCGATGAGGCCGGCGCCATGGAAGGCAACTGGGCCACCATGAAGGAACTGCTCGGCCGCTATGGTGCCGACGGCGTTGTGGTCGCGGTTGCGCGTTCGACATCCGATCGCATCAATCAGACTTTGACTTGGTACGAGAGTCCGTCAGGGACCAACATTCCCGTCATGGGGGCCGTTGCTGCCGATTTGTCCGAGACGCCCGCGAGCGTGGAGACGGTGGCGACCGATGGAACCACCGTGATCTCGACCGCACCCGTGACCGGTTCGGGTGATTATGCCGCCGACCCGGTCGCGGCAGGCAATTACGATGGCGCTGTCGAGCAGGCCCGCGCAAGCCTGGACAGCTTCTGGAGTGCTGCAACAGCGGGCCCCGAGGCGGTCATGGTCGCCGAAGTGTCGATCCGCAGCCTCAACGAATGGGTTTCCATTCGCAATCTGCTGGCGATGCCCGTCGTTCTGAGCCAGAGCCTGCCGCTGGTAGTCGGCGTCGATCGCGTGCGCGTCCTTCTGCGCTATGCCGGTACCCTGGAACAGCTGCGCACGGGACTGCGTCAGGTTGGTCTCAACCTGATGGCGCAGGGAGACACCTGGCTCATCATTCCCTTGTGACCGCGTTGGTCGGCAGCCAGCTTGTTCTTGGTTTCGAGCACCGCCCAGCGCTGGGCGAGGAAAAATTCCTGATCGCGCCGAGCAATCGTGACGCCGTCGCATGGATCGACCGCTGGCCCGACTGGCTTGGTAACACTCTGGCCGTCTATGGGCCCGAAGGATCGGGGAAGACCCATCTGGTGCATGTCTGGCAGCGGCGCAGCGAAGCCCTATGGCTGGCGGCGGAAGATTTGGATTCCGCGTTTCTGGAGACCTGGCCGGGCGAGGGAACGGCCGTGGTTGTCGAGAACGGCGATCGGGGCATTGATGAGCAGAGCCTTTTTCACCTGATCAATCTGGCGCGCGAGGACGGCGGTTACCTGCTGCTGACCGGCCGCGCCGCGCCCGCACGGTGGAACGTGAAACTCCCCGATCTGGACTCGCGCCTTTCTGCCCTCACGACCGTGCCGTTGGGCCCTCCCGACGATGCGCTGATCGCGGCGGTGCTGGCCAAGCAATTCGAGGATCGCCAGCTTCTCGTGCCCGAGGACGTCATCGGATACCTCGTGGCGCGGATGGAGCGTTCCTTTGCCGCCATCGGCGAGATCGTGGCTGCGCTGGATACGCTGGCGCTGGCCGAACGCCGGGCCATTACCGTACCCTTGGCCCGGCGCGTGCTCGATGCCACGCAACATGCGATTGATTAAGGAGGAGACCTGAACATGGATACCGGACTGACCGGACGCAAGGCGATCGTCTGTGCCTCCAGCAAGGGGCTCGGGCGGGCCTGTGCCGAAGCGCTTGCAGGCGAGGGCTGCGATGTCGTCATCAACGGACGCACGCCCGAAACCGTAGCCGCAACGGCGGCAGCCATCCGTGAAGCGTATCTCGACATTTCGGTTTCCGGGGTCGAGGCCGATGTCGCAACGCAAGAAGGTCGGGCCGCTCTGCTCGCAGCATGTCCCGAACCCGACATTCTGGTCAACAACGCGGGCGGCCCGCCGGTGGGCGATTTCCGCGAATGGAATCGTGACGACTGGATCAAGGCGCTCGACGCCAACATGTTGACCGCGATCATGCTCATCAAGGCGACCGTCGACGGCATGATCGAGCGCGAGTTCGGACGCATCGTCAACATCACCTCCGCGGCGGTGAAGTCACCTATTCCGATCCTCGGCCTCTCCAACGGTGCCCGCGCCGGCCTGACCGGCTTCTGCGCCGGCCTGGCGCGCGAAACCGTGGCGCACAACGTCACCATCAACGGCCTGCTGCCGGGACCGTTCAAAACGGACCGCCTGAAACAGACCATGGTCGGCCGCCAGCAGGGTGACGAGACCATGGAAGATGCCATGAAGCGCGAGGCCCAGGGCAACCCGGCCAAGCGCTTTGGCGAGCCATCCGAATTCGGCGCAGCCTGCGCCTTCCTGTGCAGCACCCACGCCAGTTTCATCACCGGCCAGAACCTTGTCCTGGACGGCGGCAGTTACCGGGGGACGCTCTAATACCAACGGCCCATGAGCATGACTCATCGACCCGTTGGAGGGCCGCGACTGTGGCGTGAGCCAAGGGATGCGGGCGCATCCCGCCCGGCGATTGCGCTCAGGGCGCGGCGACCGTGCCGCTGTCGGTGACGAGCAGCTTCCAGCCTTCGGCGGTGATGCCGTCGAGGTTGAAGTGACCGGTCGAAGTAGAGCCGGTCGCGGTCCTCGCCCTGGGCGGTGCAGAACCGGCCCTGCAGGCAGAACGGTGGCGTCGCCTGGAAATAGAGCTGGACGCGCACCGAAGCCGGTGTCCTGTCAAGCGCCGTCGGAGATCGTGCTACGGTCGGGTCCGAAGCCTTCATCCTCGGGCTTGCGGTTCTCCTTCATCCAGGCATGCATCTGGAGCGAATACCAGATCATGACCGGGGAATGGGTGCCGTTTTACTGGGCGTGCAAGGCGCTATCGATGAACATCGAGGTGAATGGGCCGGTGTCGCGTACCGTGACGTCCCGCCCTCAACCTGTTTGCATGTCCCGGTGGCAGAAATCGGCGAAGTAGCGGCTGTAGATATCTTCGTATTGGTCGAGCGGCAGGCTGGCCGGCTCGCGGGTGGCATCGTGGAGTTTTTGGCACACCGCAGGATCGACCACCGTGATCGGGTTGGCGACCTCGGTCGGGTAATCGGCCGCAAGCGTGACTCTCGTACCAAGGACGATGACGGCCAGGACACCCAGCGTTAGACGTGTCATCCAATTGTGCATAAATCGCACCCTCGACGCCCGCCGCACCAAGGCCCGGCGGTGGTTCAACTCATCAAGAGCCATGTGAAAACAATCGTGGGAGCAAGTCTAGATTTCGATCAGCTTGAGGCCTTCGCCGTCAGGGGCGAGCGCCAGCTTGCCCTGTATCAGACGCTGGGCGTCGCGGCCGAAGACTTCATAGCGCCAGCCCTGCATGAGCGGGCTTTCGGGGGCGTCTTTGGCGGCGAAGCGTTCGATGTCGGCCATATTGGCGACCAGACGCGGGGCCACGCCTTCCATTTCGCACTTGGCGCGCAGGAGGGTTTTCATGAGGTCGACCAGCGCGGCGGGAGCCTCGACCGGCGGACGGCCGCGGTCCTCGCGCTTGGGCAGGTCCTTGTCGGGGATGGCCATGGCCCGCGCGAGAGCGGCCATCATGTTGCGGCCATCTTCACCGCGCGCCATGCCCTGGGGCACCAAACGGATCTTGCCCAGTTCCTCGGCCGATTTTGGCTGCTGGGTCGCGATCTGGATGAGCGTGTCGTCCTTGACGACGCGCATGCGCGGGATGTCCTTGCGCTGGGCGGTTTCCTCCCGCCATGCGGCCAGTTCCTTCAGAATGGCCATCTGGCGCGGCTTGCGGCCCTTGATCTTGATGCGTTTCCAGATCTCATCGGGATCGACGCGGTAGGTGCTTTCGCTGGTGAGCGTCTCCATCTCGGCCCGGAGCCAACTCGCGCGGCCATTCCTTTCCAGAGTATCGGCGAGATTCTCATAGACCTTGCGCAGGTGGGTCACGTCGGCCAGCGCATAGGTGACCTGTTTGTCGGTCAGCGGACGGCGCTGCCAATCGGTGAAGCGCGCATCCTTGTCGACCTGCTTTCCCACCACCTTGCGCACGATGGCCTCGTAGCCGATCTGGTCGCCGAAGCCGCAGACCATGGCGGCGACCTGCGTGTCGAACACCGGATGGGGCACCTTGCCGCTCATGTGGAAGAATATCTCGAGATCCTGGCGGGCGGCGTGAAAGACCTTCAGCACGCTCTCATCGGAGAGGAGATCCAGCACGGGGTCGAGGTTCATGCCCTTGTCTAGGGGATCGATGACCACGGTCTCATTCTCACCGGCGATCTGGATCAGGCAGAGCTGGGCGTAATAGGTCCGCTCGCGCATGAATTCGGTGTCGACGGTGACGTAGGTCTGTTTCCTGAGGCGCTTACACACGGCGGCAACCTCGGTGGAATCGGTCAGAACGGTCATGGCTGTGTTCCTACAGGGTTTTGGCGCATTGTCCATGGTTCTGCGTCTCCTCCGGGGCATCACTGTCCTTGACAAAGCAGGGACCAGCGTGTGGTTTACGCACCCCGGCGAGATGCCGGATGTAACACCACGTTTCCGGGCATCGAACCATGCATCGCTACCGCACCCATACCTGCGGCGATCTCCGCCATGACCATGTTGGAGAGACCGTCCGCCTGTCGGGTTGGGTCAATCGCAAGCGCGATCATGGCAATCTGCTGTTCGTCGATCTGCGCGATCATTACGGCATGACGCAATGCGTGATCGAGACCGACGGTGCGACCTTTCCCGGTGTGGAAGCGGTGCGCCCCGAAAGCGTCGTCACGATCGAGGGGCCAGTGGTGGCGCGTTCGCCCGAGACGGTGAACGCAAACGTGCCCACAGGTGATGTGGAGGTGCAGATCGCCGAATTCTCGGTGCTGTCGGCGGCCGAAACGCTGCCCATGCCGGTTTTCGGCGACGTCGACTATCCCGAAGACGTGCGCCTGCGCTATCGGTTCCTGGACCTGCGGCGCGAGCAGATGCAGAAGAACATCGTGCTGCGCTCCCGGATCATTCAGTCGATCCGCCGGCGCATGGTCGAAGGCGGTTTCACGGAGTTCCAGACCCCGATCCTGACCGCGTCGAGCCCGGAGGGCGCGCGCGACTTCCTGGTGCCAAGCCGACTGCATCCAGGCGAGTTCTATGCCCTGCCGCAGGCGCCCCAGCTCTTCAAACAACTCATCATGGCCTCGGGCTTCGACCGGTACTTCCAGATCGCGCCGTGTTTCCGTGACGAGGATGCGCGCGCCGACCGTGCCGCGGGCGAGTTTTACCAGCTCGACGTGGAAATGAGCTTCGTAACGCAGGATGACGTTTTCGCCGCCATCGAGCCCGTCATGCACGGAGTGTTCGAGGAATTCGCGGACCGGCCGGTGACGCCGATGCCGTTTCCGCGCATCGCCTATGCCGAGGCGATGCTGAAATACGGCTCCGACAAGCCCGACCTGCGCAACCCCATCGTCAACGCCGATGCGACCGAGGCGTTCCGCGATTCCGAGTTCAACGTCTTCCGCGAGCAGATTGCCAAGGGTGCCGTGGTGCGCGCCATTCCCGCGCCGGGTGCGGGCGCGCAGCCGCGCAGTTTCTTCGACAAGATGATCGGTTTTGCCAAGTACAACGGCGCCAAGGGTCTGGCTTATGTCATCTTCGAGAACGGCGCCGGCAAGGGCCCGATCGCCAAGCTGCTTTCCGAGAACGAGCAGAACAAGATCCGTGAGTTGGCCGGCGTCGGCGACGGCGATGCGGTGTTCTTTGCTTGCGCGAACAAGGACGAAGCCGAACGGCTGGCCGGACTGGTGCGCACGCGCATGGGCCAGGAACTGGGTCTGATCGAGGAAAACAGCTTCAAGTTTTGCTGGATCGTCGATTATCCGATGTACGAATACGACGAGAAGCTCAAGAAGATCGACTTCAGCCACAACCCGTTCTCCATGCCCCAGGGCGGGCTGGAAGCGCTGGAAACCCAGGAACCGCTTGAGGTCCTGGCGCACCAGTACGACATCGTGTGCAGTGGTATCGAGCTTGCCAGCGGTGCCATCCGGAACCACGAGCCCGCGACCATGGTGAAGGCCTTCGAGACCGCCGGTTATGCGGCCCAGGACGTCGAGAACCGCTTCGGCGCGCTCTATCACGCATTCCAGTACGGCTGTCCGCCGCACGGCGGCATCGCGCCGGGCGTCGACCGTATCGTCATGCTGCTGGCCGACGAACCCAACATCCGCGAGGTCACGCTGTTTCCGATGAACCAGCAGGCCGAGGACCTGATGATGGGCGCGCCCAACACGGTTTCGCCCCAGCAGCTGCGCGAACTCAACATCGGCCTTTCGGCCGAGGCCGAAAAACGTCTCAAAGGCGAAATCGGCGAAGGCTGAAAGCGCCTCCAGGCGACGCTGTGAAACCGTTGGCCGCGTGCTTGCGTATGCGTACAACATAGGGGTAACGCGAGGGGGCCTTCATGCGCACCCAGGACATGCCTGTTGTCGATCTCGCCGGGTCGCCAAGGGAGCGCGGCCGGATCTATAGGCGAGAGCCAGCGTGAGCGCATCGCAGGCATCATGGCCTGCTGGTTCGCCGATATCGGTGCAGCCCAAGATGTCGATCCCAAGGACTCCATCGCAGACTTCATGGACGAGACCTAATTTCCTGCCGGCAATCGAGTGCTGGACGCCCGATGCCATGGAAGAAGTGCGTGGCATGGCCGAAGGTGCCGGTGTCGACGAAGAGGTCATGCCGGCCTTCAACTGCATGGACGGGGAATGGTGGTATGGTCGTGAACGCCTGGTGGGTAAGGCGGGCGGCGATGACGGTGGCCACTGCAGCGCGGTCGGCATCGCCTCGCAGGAAGACCGTCCGAATCTATGTCGCCCAGACTATAGGGTATCGCGGGCTGGTCGGAAGGCTATCAGGTCTTGCTGCGCCACCGTGACGAAGAGACCGTCTGATGTTCTCGGTCGCGGGCATGCTGATGCTGACCGGCATGAACGATGCTGGCGTGGCGGCGTGGTGCTGCAGCTTGCCCGGCGGCACGACGACCTGCTGGTGAAGTTCGTCACGCGCGGCATCCTGACCCAGGCGACCATGGTGGACGCGGTCGCGTTCACGCAGTGGGTCGATCATGCCTCGGGCCAGAACTACACGATCGGCGGCATATGGCATGTCGCCTCGCTGGAGTGTTTGGCCAACAAGGTCGTGCATTACGTGCTCGAAGGTGCGATGGAGCGTGTCTGGCATGTCAACCATCCCTGACGACGTGAGCACCGGACCCGGCGTGTCGGGCGGTACGGGCGTGATGGCGACCGACAGCACACAGGCGCGCTATGCCTGCCTGGCCGAGCGCCTCGGCGAGGCCGAAGGCCCGGTGACACCCGAGATGATCAAAGTGGCGCTGGCCTCGCGCGACAGTCCCGATAATCCGGTTTCGCGCCGTGTGGAGCCTGACCAGACCAACGTGATCGGCTATACGGCCGGTGCGATGGTCTATGTTCTGGATGGTCAGCCGCGCATGGAACTGGCCGACGGCTCGCCCTGTAGCACGGATCTGCCCTTCGATTTCGCCGGCGACTCGATGGACGAGGCCGTGGAGTAGGCTGGGCCCACAACGGATTCCCTCTCCCTCAAAGGGGGAGGGATAACTTTTCATTTCTTCTTCGACGGCTTCTTCGCGCGGGCCTTGTAGGTGTGTTCGGTGCCAGGGAACTGGCGGGTGCGGACTTCCTTTGCGTAGGCGACGACAGTGGCTTCCATGTCCTTGCCCAGTTCGGCGTAGCGTTTGACGAACTTAGGCTTGAAGCCGTCGAAGATGCCAGTCATGTCCTCGGTGACCAAAATCTGGCCGTCACAGGCGACCGAGGCGCCGATGCCGATGATCGAGACGGGCACCTCGGCGGTAAGCTCGCGCGCCACGGTCTCCACGACGCCCTCAACGACGATGGCGAAGGCTCCGGCTTCGGCGATGGCGAGCGCGTCGTTGATGATGCGACGGCCGGCACTGGCCGAATGGCCCTTGCTGCGGAACTGCTTGGCGCTTCTGACGCGCTGGGGCATCAGGCCGATATGGCCCATGACCGGAATGCCCCGGTCGACCGCGGCGGCGACGGTGCCCGCGAGATCGGCGCCGCCCTCCATCTTCACGGCATCGCAACCGGTTTCCTCCATGACGCGCCGGGCGTTGGAAAGCGCCTTGTCGCGGTTGTGTTCGTAGGATCCGAACGGCATGTCGACAACGACGATGGCCTGTTCGGCCACCTGGGCCACCGCGCGGCCGTGGCGGATCATGGTGTCGAGGTCGAGGTTGCGCGTGTTGTCCATGCCGTAGACGACCATGGCGAGCGAATCACCGACCAGCATGAAGTCGACATGACCGTCCAGGCATCGCGCCGTGGGGGCCGTGTAGGCCGTGAGCCCCACGATGGGTTCGCCGCCCTTGGGCCCCAGAAGCTCCCGGGCCGGCAGACGGGATTTCTTCGTTCCCCGCGCCATCTCAGTTCCCGTTCCTGGCCGCGACCGGCACGTTGTCGATGAGCCGTGTTGCGCCAAGCTGCACCGCGGCGAGCAGTCGGCCGGGTCGATCGGGCGTGTCGATCGGTTCGAGCGTCACGGCGTCGCGCCATGCGAGATAATGCAGGGCATCGAACGCAGTCTTGAGCGCATCGCGCGTCTTGTCCAACGCGGGCGAGGGTGCTGCCCCTTCGCTGAGCGCCAGGGCCGTATCCCGCAGCACGGCGAAGAGTTCAGGCGCCCGTTCGCGCTCGGCCGGGCTGAGATAGGCGTTGCGCGAGGACATGGCGAGTCCGTCCTCCTCGCGCCGCGTGGCCGCGCCGATAATGCGCGTCTGGATATCGAGATCGGCGACGAGGCGTTTGACGACGATGAGTTGCTGGTAATCCTTCTCTCCGAAGATGGCATAGTCGGCCCCGGTCTGGAGGAGCAGTTTCGAGACCACGGTGGCGACCCCGGCAAAGAACCCCGGACGCGTGTCGGCTTCCAGCCCGCGGGCCGGACCCTCCATAGAGACGGTCGTGGCGAACCCCGGCGGATACATCGCGGCGACGTCGGGGGCGTAAAGCAGGTCGACGCCGGCCGTCTGAAGCAGGTTGGCATCGCGGTCTCCCCGACGGGGATAACGTTTCAGGTCTTCGCCGGCGCCGAACTGGCGCGGATTGACGAAGAGGCTTGCCACGACGCGCTGGGTCTGTCCCTGGGCGATTCTGACCAGCGAGAGGTGGCCATCGTGGAGGGCACCCATGGTGGGGATAAGCGCAATGGCCTCGCCATCGCCACGCCACGCCTGGAGCGCTTGTCGCAAGTTGGCAACCGTTCTGACCGTGCGCATGAGCCTGACCATGGGTGAGCGGTGATTGTGCAGTGCAGCACAACGCCTTTGCGCTTGCAACACACCGCGCATGGATCGACAGACACCGCGCGGGTCGGTAGCGTTTGGCGAAAGCCAAACTGGAGAGCACACCATGAGGTTCGACAGCAGGCTGTTCTACCATGTCGGGGACCCCTATCCTTGGGAGGCGCTGTTCGACGAGATGCACGAGACCGTCGAGCCGGTGGACGAACTGGGCTTCACCGGGCTGTGGCTGGCCGAGCATCACTTCGCGTGGGACGGCTGGTACCGTTCGGGCTCCAACCCGCTGCTGCTGGGGGTCGACTGCGCGCGCTACAGCGACCGTTGCGACCGTGACCTCAACCGCGCGCTCTATGCCGAGAACGTCGACATCCTGCTGACCACGTTGACCCAAGAGGCCTGGATCCACGAGGGGCAATTCCACACCTTCCCCGCGCCGGGCTGGAAGGAAGCCAACCCCATGGCGCATGACGAGCGCTTTCACGGCATTGCATTCCGCGACCGCTCTCCGCTCAATTCATAGCAGACGACGTCATCGCTATGTTTGAACTGAGCTTCGACGGTGATGACGTTTCAATCGTTGAGGAGCGCCACTACTGTCTCACAGAAGCCCAAGAAATTGGTGTGACTGACCTCGAACTCCATGCAAGAGGCGATGGAGCGCTATAGCTCAAATAGATGCGGTCCCTTCTCCTAAGAACGTAACAAGCTAACCCGAGTAATCCCATCGAGTCACCGATGTCATGGAAACGGCTCATATGGCACTGGAGAGATCAGAGACTGCCTCGCGAGGTTCCGGATCGGCGTCCCTTCGGTTCTTGTCCGGGATGACAGGTTTTGAGGAGAAAAAAGGGGTGCGCCGAAACGCACCCCAGTTTAGGGAGGACACACCATGAGCTGGGCGGCGGGCTCAAGGATTTGGGCCTTTGCCGCCCAAGTCTGAACGGGCGAGACGGGTGTCAGGAACACCCGCTCGTCGTGCCACAAGTAACGCACTTGAGGCACGTTCCGTTACGGACCAGGGTGAGGTTTCCGCAGTCTCCGCACGGATCTCCCTCGTAGCCTTGCATCCGCGCGGCGCGAACCTTTTCCGCACGCGGATCCACCTCTGTTTCGTCCATCGTGATCGCCGCCACGGCAGCGCCCGAGGCTGCCGAGACCGAGACGTTGCCGAAGGCGGCTTCGGTTTCGAACATGTCCTCGCCCGTGGTCGCGGCGGCCGGTGAGTCGAGGCTGGTCAGACCGCCGTCGAGTACGCGCAGCTTGCCGCGAGTGTAGCCGTTACTGGCGATGTGCTGGATCAGCCGGGCGACTTCGGTCATGCCGTTGTCGTCGTCGGGAAGTTCCTCGTTGGCTTCGCCGCGTCCCACGGTATCGGGCGTGAGGTCGGCGGGCTCCACGTGGGCCAGATCGTCGCGCGCGAGATAGCTGATCGCCAGTTCGCGGAAGAGGTAGTCCAGGATGGAGGTCGACATCTTGATGGTCTCGTTGCCTTCGACCATGCCCGAGGGCTCGAACCTCGTGAAGGTGAAGGCCTCGACGAATTCCTCCAGCGGCACGCCGTACTGCAGGCCGATCGAGACCGCGATGGCGAAGTTGTTCATCAGGCTGCGAAAGGCGGCACCTTCCTTGTGCATGTCGATGAAGATTTCGCCCAGGCTGCCATCGGCGTATTCGCCGGTCTTCAGGTAGACCTTGTGACCGCCCACGATGGCCTTCTGGGTGTAGCCGCGCCGGCGGTTGTCCAGACGCTTGCGGTCGCCGCGGTTGCCCTGATGGACGATCCTGGTGATGGCCTTCTCGGCGATCTTCCGGACCGCTTCGGACTGGTTTTCTGCCTCATCCATGTTCTCGGCGATATCGCCCAGATTGAGGGCAGAAAGCGGCTGGGAAAGCTTGGAGCCGTCGCGGTAGAGCGCGTTGGCCTTTAGGCACAGCTTCCAGGAGAGTTCATAGGCTTCCTGGCATTCCGTGACGCTCGCCGAATTGGGCATGTTGATCGTTTTGGAAATGGCGCCGGAGATGAACGGCTGGGCCGCGGCCATCATGCGGATATGACTTTCGGTCGAGAGGAACCGCTTGCCGATGCGCCCGCATGGGTTGGCGCAGTCGAACACCGAGAGGTGCTCGTCTTTGAGGTGCGGCGCGCCTTCCAGGCTCATCGCGCCGCAGCAGAACGTGTTGGCGAGATCGATATCCTCGCGGCTGAAGCCCAGCGCGGTCAGGATGTCGAAGCCTTCCTTGTTGAGCTGCTCCCTGGTGAAGCCCAGGACATCGGTGCAGAACGCCTCGCCTAGGGTGAACTTGTTGAAGACGAACTTGATGTCGAAGGCGCTGCCCAGCGCGTTCTCAATGGTCTCGAGAATCGCGTCGATGAAGCCCTTGGCGCGCAGCGCGTCGTGGTTGACGCCAGGGGCCTCGATCAGCGTGCCGCGACCTACTGCATAGGAGATCATCTGCTCGACCTGGATTTCGTCATAACCCAGGTTCTTCAGCGCCAGCGGCACCGTGTGGTTGATGATCTTGAAGTAACCACCGCCGGCGAGCTTCTTGAACTTCACCAGCGCGAAGTCGGGCTCAATGCCGGTGGTATCGCAGTCCATGACAAGACCGATGGTTCCGGTTGGCGCAACCACCGTGGCCTGCGCGTTGCGGTAGCCATGCTCCACGCCCAGGGCGACGGCCCGGTCCCAGGCGCGCACGGCAGCCTCGCCCAGCGCCTTTTCGGGCAGGTACTCGTGGTTGATCGCCACGGGGGTGATGGTCAGCCCTTCGTAGTTGTCCTGACCACCCACGGCCGCCTGGCGATGGTTGCGCATGACCCGCAGCATCTCCTCGGCGTTCTCGCCGTAGCGCGGGAAGGCGCCGAGTTCGCCGGCCATCTCGGCCGACGTGGCATAGGAAACGCTGGTCATCAGCGCGCTCATCGCGGCGCAGAAGGCGCGGCCCTCGTCCGAGTCATAGCTGTAGCCCGAGGCCATCAGGTAACCGCCCAGATTAGCGAAGCCCAAGCCCAGTGTGCGGAAGTCGTAAGATCGCTGGGCGATCTGGCGGGAGGGGAACTGGGCCATCATGACCGAGATTTCCAGGACCACGGTCCACAGACGCACGGCATGTTCGAAGGCATCGACATCAAAGGCACCGTCGGGGCGGCGAAACTTCTGCAGGTTGAGCGAGGCCAGGTTGCAGGCCGTGTCGTCGAGGAACATGTATTCCGAACACGGGTTCGACGCGTTGATGCGGCCCGAGTTGGGGCAGGTGTGCCACTCGTTGATCGTGGTGTCGTACTGGACGCCTGGATCGGCCGAGGCCCATGCGGCATAGGCGATCTGGTCCCACAGCGCGCGGGCTTTGAGCGTCTTGTGGTCCTTGCCGTCCTTGCGGCGGACGAGCGTCCAGTCACCGTCCTTTTCCACCGCCAAGAGGAACTCGTTGGTGACGCGCACGGTATTGTTGGCGTTCTGGCCCGAGACGGTGCGGTAGGCTTCCGAATCCCAGTCGAGATCGAAGCTCGCGAAGGCGATGCCGCTGTAGCCCTGCTTGGCAAGCTGCATGACGCGCTGGACATAGGCTTCAGGCACCATGACTTCGCGTGCGCGAAGGATGGCCTTCTTCAGCGAGGAGTTCTTCTTCGGATCGAAACGCTCTTCCTCGTGACGGTCGCCCTCGTCGCAGGCGGCCATGACTTCGTTGAGGCGCTTTTCGCAGAGCTTGGAGCCGGCCACGAGTGCGGCGACCTTCTGCTCCTCGGCCATCTTCCAGGAGATGAAGTCCTCGACATCGGGATGGTCGATATCGACCACGACCATCTTGGCCGCGCGGCGGGTGGTGCCGCCCGACTTGATCGAACCCGCGGCGCGGTCGCCGACTTTCAGGAAGCTCATCAGACCCGAGGACTTGCCGCCGCCCGAAAGGGTCTCGCCCTCGCCGCGCAGCCGCGAGAAGTTGGAGCCCGTGCCCGAACCGAACTTGAAGAGGCGCGCCTCGCGCACCCAGAGATCCATGATGCCGTTCTCGTTGACGAGATCGTCCTCGACGCTCTGGATGAAGCAGGCGTGCGGCTGGGGATGTTCATAGGCGTTGGTCGAACGGGTGAGTTCGTCGCTGGCGTGGTCGACGTAATAGTGGCCCTGTGCCGGACCCTCCACGCCATAGGCCCAGTGCAGGCCCGTGTTGAACCACTGCGGGGAGTTGGGTGCGCCGCCCTGGCTCGCCAGCATGTAGCGCATCTCGTCGAAGAAGGCGCGCGCGTCGGCCTCCTGATCGAAATAGCCGCCTTTCCAGCCCCAATAGGTCCAGGTGCCCGCGAGCCGGTCGAAGACCTGGCGGCAGTCGTTCTCGCCGATCAGTTCCGCACCTTCGTTGGCCTTGCTGCGCCACAGCCATTCGGGCACGTCTTCTTCCTCGACGGGAACGAGCTTGTCGGGCACGCCGGCTTTGCGGAAATACTTCTGTGCGATTATGTCGCAGGCGACCTGCGACCAGGAGGTGGGAACGTCGATGTCCTTCTGCTGGAACACGACCGAACCGTCGGGATTGCGAATTTCGCTGGTTGCCTTACGGAACTCCAGGCTCTCGTATGCGTCCTTGCCTTCCTTTGTGTAAAAACGAGCGATCCGCATTGCCCCGATATCCCATCTACTTAACCGGCCCGTTTGGGACCGTTGTTGTTGTGCTGCACGTCGCGGGATGGGCGGCAGATTACGACGGGGACCCGTCGAATCTATATATCGTGGCCAAAAGACCCCGGCCCGCTACAGGTAGTGACTGTGACGGTCGAGGGCGGAAAGTGTCAAGCAGATTTTGGGACCGTGCCTTTTGCCAAAAATATCAGTAGGCTGTGGCCATCGGGTCAGATTTTGATCGATTCCAGACAAGCGGTGGTGTGGACTAAAAGCAACGGTGGAAAAATTCTTTTAATTGGCCCGGCGGCGACTCTTCATTGGACGCGGCGACACCCAACGCGGCAAGATGTGCGCCTTCGGTCGGAACCTTCACGACGGGCCTTATCAATGACCAGTTTCGGTACCAAACTCTATACTTGGCTTCACGGCGAATGCGTCGGCGAGGACGAATTCGGCAACCGGTATTATGTCCTCAAAGGCGAGGACGACGACCGGCTGCGCAAGCGCTGGGTCGTCTACAAAGGTTCGGTCGAGGCTTCGAAGGTGCCCTCCGATTGGCATGCCTGGCTGCACCGCACGACCGACGAGCTGCCGAGTCGCGCGCCGCTGCCCATCATGCCGTGGGAAAAGGAGCATCTGCCCAACCTGACCGGCACCAAGGCGGCCTATCTGCCGCAGGGCCATGTCCTGCGCGGTGGGCAGCGCGCGCCGGCGACCGGCGACTATGAAGCCTGGCGACCGGAAGGCTGAGGGGAGCAAGACGATGGGGGCGAAATCTCTCGAGACTCTGGTGGGCGCGGTGGTGCTGGTCGTGGCAGGCCTGTTTTTCGTCTTCGCCTATACCAAGGCCGATGTCACGAACGTCTCGGGCTATTCGGTCTATGCCGAATTCAGCAATGTCGGCGCCCTGAAAACGGGCGACGACGTCAAGATCGCCGGCATCAAGGTCGGAACGGTGACCGAAATGGAACTCGATTCGGACTGGTATGTCGCCAAGGTGCGGATGAGCATCAGGCCCGGCGTCACGCTGACCGACGATACCTTCGTCTCCATCGCACCCGAAAGCCTGCTGGGCGGCAACTATATCGCCCTGCAGCCCGGCAGCGGCGCGCCGGCAGAAGACGGCCACGTGTTCGACCGCACCCAGAGTGCGATCGACCTGATGGATATGATCTCGCGCGCGCTCTTCGGCGACATCTTCTTCAATTAGCGAAGATCCCATCGG
>CBDBFJ010000001.1:0-41321 GCA_965204785.1 Alphaproteobacteria bacterium
CCCCGCTGTTGGTCTCGATGGCGTTCTCGCCGCGGGCAATTGCGCAGGGCGGTGTCTCAAGGCTGACCTATACCCTGGACAACGGCGCGGCGATCGGGGCGACGTCGGTGTCGCTGTCCGACAGGCTGCCCGCCGCTGTCGCGCTGGCCGACCCCCCCGATGCGCAGACGACCTGCACCGGCGGCACGCTGACGGCGGCGGCGGGCAGCCCGGAGATCGCCTATTCAGACGGTGGGCTGGCCGCAGGCGCCAGCTGCACGATCGCCGTCGACGTGACCTCCGCGACCGTCGGGAGCTACCCGAACAACCTGCAGACCGTGACCTCGTCGCTGGGCGCCAGCGCAGCAGTCTCGGCCACGCTGACGGTCGATCCGGCGGCGGCGCCGGGCTTTGCCAGGGTCTTTGCGCCGGACAGCGTCCGGCAGGGCGGTGAAACGCAGATCGTCTTTACGGTCGACAATGGCGCCAACCTGATCGATTTGGTCGAACTGGCCTTCACCCCCGGCGACCGCCGCCGAAGCCAGGCTGACGGTCGATGCGGCCGGGGCGCCGGGCTTCGCCAGGGTCTTTGCGCCGGACAGCGTCCGGCAGGGCGGGGAAACGCAGATCGTCTTCACGGTCGACAATGGCGCCAACCTGATCGATTTGGTCGAACTGGCCTTCACCGACGCCTTCCCGGACGGTCTGGTCGTGGCCGACACCCCCAATGCGACGACCGCCTGCGGCGGCGCGTTCAGTCCGGTTGCGGGCGCCACGACGCTCGCCTTCGCCGATGGCGCGCTGGCCGCGGGCGCCAGCTGCGAGATCCGGGTGACGGTGCGCGCCATCGGGGCGGGCGCGCTGACCGCTCCGGCCGTCACCCTGAGGTCGAACGTCGCCCCGGCGACCGCCGCCGAAGCCAGGCTCGATGTCACTCCGGCCGGGGCGCCGGGCTTTGCCAAGGCCTTCTCCCCGGCCAGGGTCGAGCCGGGTGGGATTTCCAGACTGACCTTCGCGATCGACAATGCGGCCAGTTCCGCCGCGGTGGGCGGGCTCGCCTTTACCGACGCCTTCCCGGACGGTCTGGTCGTGGCCGACACCCCCAATGGGTCGACCGGCTGCGGTGGAACCTTCGCCCCCGCCGCGTCGGCGGCCTCGCTTGCCTTCACCGGCGGCAGCGTTGCGGCCGGCGAGGTCTGCACGATTTCCGTTGACGTACAGGCGCTGCGGGCCGGTGGCCTGGAAAACACGTCGGGCGCGCTCGCCTCCGATCTGCCGGTCACCACGCCAGGCGCCAGGGCGACTCTGACGGTCGATGCGGCCCCGCTGTCGGTCTCGATGGTGTTCGAGCCGCCGACAATTTCTCAGGGCGGGATTTCAAGGCTGACCTATACCCTGGACAATGGCGCGGCGGTCGAGGCGACCGGAGTTGCGCTGTCCGACAGGCTGCCCGCCGCTGTCGCGCTGGCCGACCCCCCCGATGCGCAGACGAGCTGCGGCGGCACGCTGACGGCGGCGGCGGGGGGTGACACGATCGCCTTCACTGGCGGCGCGCTTGGCGCGAGCGCCAGCTGCACGCTCTCCGTCGATGTGACCTCCTTGGCCGCCGGAAGCTATCCGAACGACACGCAGAGCGTGACCTCGTCGCTGGGCGCCAGCACCGCCGCCGAAGCCACGCTGACGGTCGATCCGGCGGAGGCGCCGGGCTTCGCTAAGGCCTTCTCCCCGGCCAGGGTCGATCCGGGCGTGATTTCCAGACTGACCTTCACGATCGACAATGCGGCGAACCTGATCGCGGTGGGGTCGCTGGCCTTCACCGACGCCTTCCCGGACGGCCTGGTCGTGGCCGATCCCCCCAATGGGTCGACCGGCTGTGGCGGCGCCTTCGCCCCTGCCGCGTCGGCGGCCTCGCTTGCCTTCTCCGGCGGCAGCGTTGCGGCCGGCGAGGCCTGCATGATCGCCGTCGACGTACAGGCGCTGCGGCCCGGGACGCTGGAGAACCTATCGGGCGCGCTCGCCTCCGATCTGCCCGTCACCACGCCGGGCGCCGGCGCGACCCTGACGGTCGATGAGGACCCGCTGACGGTCTCGATGGCGTTCGAGCCGCGGGCAATTGCGCAGGGCGGTGTCTCAAGGCTGACCCATACCCTGGACAACGGCGCTGCGGTCGAGGCGACATCGGTGTCGCTGTCCGACAGGCTGCCCGCCGCTGTGGTGCTGGCCGCCCCCCCCGATGCGCAGACGAGCTGCGGCGGCACGCTGGCGGCGGCGGCGGGGGGTGACACGATCGCCTTCACGGGCGGCGCGCTTGGCGCGGGCGCCAGCTGCACGCTCTCCGTCGATGTGACCTCCGCAGCCGCCGGAAGCTACCCGAACGACACGCAGAGCGTGACCTCGTCGCTGGGCGCCAGCACCGCCGCCGAAGCCACGCTGACGGTCGATCCGGCGGAGGCGCCGGGCTTTGCCAGGGTCTTTGCGCCGGACAGCGTCCGGCTGGGCGGTGAAACGCAGATCGTCTTCACGGTCGACAATACTGCCAACCTGATCGAGGTGGGCGAACTGGCCTTCACCGACGCCTTCCCGGACGGTCTGGTCGTGGCCGACGCCCCCAATGCGGAGAACAGTTGCGGCGGCGCGTTCAGCCCGGTTGCGGGCGCCACGACGCTTGCCTTCGCCGATGGCGCGCTGGCCGCGGGCGCCAGCTGTGAGATCCGGGTGACGCTGCGCGCCATCGCGGCGGGCGCGCTGACCGCTCCGGCCGTTACCCTGAGGTCGAACCTCGCCCCGGCGACCGCCGCCGAAGCCAGGCTCGATGTCACTCCGCCCGAGGCGCCGGGCTTTGCCAAGGCGTTTTTGCCGGCCAGAGTCGATCCGGGCGGGATTTCCAGGCTGACCTTCACGATCGACAATGCGGCCAACCTGATCGAGGTGGGGTCGCTGGCCTTCACCGACGCCTTCCCGGACGGTCTGGTCGCGGCCGATCCCCCCAATGGGTCGACCGGCTGCGGCGGGACCTTCGCCCCCGCCGCGTCGGCGGCCTCGCTTGCCTTCTCCGGCGGCAGCGTTGCGGCCGGCGAGGCCTGCACGATCGCCCTGGACGTACAGGCGCTGCGGGCCGGTGGGCTGGAGAACCGATCGGGCGCACTCGCCTCCGATCTGCCCGTCACCACGCCGGGCGCCGGCGCGACCCTAACGGTCGATGAGGACCCGCTGACCGCATCCATGTCGTTTACACCAGAGACGATCAATCAGGGCGGTGTCTCAAGACTGACCTATACCCTGGACAACGGCGCGGCGGTCGAGGCGACATCGGTTGCGATGTCCGACAGGCTGCCCGCCGCTGTCGTGGTGGCCGACCCCCCCGATGCGCAGACGACCTGCACCGGCGGCACGCTGACGGCGGCGGCGGGGGGTGACACGATCGCCTTCACGGGCGGCGCGCTGGCCGCAGGCGCCAGCTGCACGATCGCCGTCGACGTGACCTCCGCGACCGTCGGGAGCTACCCGAACAACCTGCAGACCGTGACCTCGTCGCTGGGCGCCAGCGCAGCAGTCTCGGCCACGCTGACGGTCGATGCGGCCGGGGCGCCGGACTTTGCCAGGGTCTTTGCGGAGGATAGCGTCCGGCAGGGCGGGGAAACGCAGATCGTCTTCACGCTCGACAATGGCGCCAACCTGATCGAGGCGGGCGAACTGGCCTTCACCGACGCCTTCCCGGACGGCCTGGTCGTGGCCGACGCCCCCAGTGCGGAGAACAGCTGCGGCGGCGCGTTCGATCCGGTTGCGAGCGCCACGACGCTCGCCTTCGCCGATGGCGCGCTGGCCGCGGGCGCCAGCTGCGAGATCCGGGTGACGGTGCGCGCCATCGCGGCGGGCAGGCTGACCATTCCGGCCGTCACCCTGAGGTCGAACCTCGCCCCGGCGACCGCCGCCGAAGCCAGGCTGACGGTCACTCCGGCGGAGGCGCCGGGCTTCGCCAAGGCGTTTTTGCCGGCCAGGGTCGCGCCGGGCGGGATTTCCAGACTGACCTTCACGATCGACAATGCGGCGAACCTGATCGTGGTGGGGTCGCTGGCCTTCACCGACGCCTTCCCGGACGGCCTGGTCGCGGCCGATCCCCCCAATGTGGAAACCAGCTGCGGCGGGACCTTCGCCCCCGCCGCGTCGGCGACCTCGTTGGTTTTCTCCGGCGGCAGCGTTGCGGCCGGCGAGGCCTGCACGATCGCCGTGGACCTACAGGCGCGGCGGGCCGGGACGCTGGAGAACCTGTCGGGCGCGCTCGCTTCGGACCTGCCGGTCACCATGTCGGGCGCCGGCGCGACCCTGAGGGTCGATGAGGCCCCGCTGACGGTCTCGATGGCGTTCGAGCCGCCGGTAATCAGGGCCGGCGGTATCTCCACCCTGACCTATACCCTGGACAACGGCGCGGCGGTCGAGGCGACGTCGGTGTCGCTGTCCGACAGGCTGCCCGCCGCTGTCGCGCTGGCCGATCCCCCCGATGCGCAGACGACCTGCAGCGGCGGCACGCTGACGGCGGCGGCGGGCGACGAAGCGATCGCCTATTCGGAGGGTGCGCTGGCCGCAGGCGCCAGCTGCACGATTACCGTCGACGTGACCTCCGCGATCGCCGGAAGCTACCAGAACGATACCGAGAGCGTGACCTCGTCGCTGGGCGCCAGCGCGGCAGTCTCGGCCAGGCTGACGGTCGATGCGGCCGGGGCGCCACGCTTTGCCAGGGTTTTTGCGCCGGACAGGGTCGCGCAGGGCGGTGAAACGCAGATCGTCTTCACGCTCGACAATACCGCCAACGCCATCGATTTGGTCGAACTGGCCTTCACCGACGCCTTCCCGGACGGCTTGGTCGTGGCCGACGCCCCAAATGCGACGACCGCCTGCGGGGGCAGCTACAACCCGGCGGCGGGCGCCACGACGCTCGCCTTCGCCGATGGCGCGCTGGCCGCGGGCGCCAGCTGCGAGATCCGGGTGACGGTGCGCGCCATCGCGGCGGGCGCGCTGACCGGTCCGGCCGTCACCCTGAGGTCGAACCTCGCCCCGGCGACCGCCGCCGAAGCCAGGCTTGATGTCGATCCGGCGGAGGCGCCGGGCTTTGCCAAGGCGTTTTTGCCGGCCAGGGTCGAGCAGGGCGGGATTTCCAGACTGACCTTCACGATCGACAATGCGGCGAACCTGATCGCGGTGGGGTCGCTGGCCTTCGACGACGCCTTCCCGGACGGTCTGGTCGCGGCCGATCCCCCCAATGGGTCGACCGGCTGCGGCGGCGCCTTCGCCCCCGCCGCGTCGGCGACCTCGTTGGCCTTCTCCGGCGGCAGCGTTGCGGCCGGCGAGGCCTGCACGATCGCCGTGGACGTACAGGCGCTGCGGGCCGGGACGCTGGAGAACCGATCAAGCGCGCTCACCTCCGATCTGCCGGTCGCCAGCGCCGCCGCCGAAGCCAGGCTGACGGTCGATGCGGCCCCGCTGACGGTCTCGATGGCGTTCTCGCCGCCGGCAATTGCGCAGGGCGGTGTCTCAAGGCTGACCTATACCCTGGACAACGGCGCGGCGGTCGAGGCGACCGGAGTTGCGCTGTCCGACAGGCTGCCCGCTGCTGTCGTGGTGGCCGACCCCCCCGATGCGCAGACGACCTGCGGCGGCACGCTGACGGCGGCGGCGGGCAGCCGGGAGATCGCCTATTCGGACGGTGCGCTGGCCGCAGGCGCCAGCTGCACGATCGCCGTCGACGTGACCTCCGCGCTTGCCGGACCCTACCCGAACGACACGGAGAGCGTGACCTCGTCGCTGGGCGCCAGCGCGGCAGCCTCGGCCAGGCTGACGGTCACTCCGGCAGAGGCGCCGGGCTTTGCCAGGGTCTTTGATCCGGACAGCGTCCGGCAGGGCGGGGAAACGCAGATCGTCTTCACGCTCGACAATACCGCCAACGTCATCGATTTGGTCGAACTGGCCTTCACCGACGCCTTCCCGGACGGCCTGGTCGTGGCCGACACCCCCAATGCGACGACCGCCTGCGGCGGCAGTTTCGACCTGGTTGCGGGCGCCACGACGCTCGCCTTCGCCGATGGCGCGCTGGCCGCGGGCGCCAGCTGCGAGATCCGGGTGACGCTGCGCGCCATTGCGGCGGGCGCGCTGACCGTTCCGGCCGTCACCCTGAGGTCGAACGTCGCCCCGGCGACCGCTGCCGAAGCCAGGCTCGATGTCACTCCGGCCGGGGCGCCGGGCTTTGCCAAGGCCTTCTCCCCGGCCAGGGTCGATCCGGGCGGGATTTCCAGGCTGACCTTCACGATCGACAATGCGGCCAACCTGATCGAGGTGGGGTCGCTGGCCTTCACCGACGCCTTCCCGGACGGTCTGGTCGTGGCCGATCCCCCCAATGGGTCGACCGGCTGCGGCGGGACCTTCGCCCCCGCCGCGTCGGCGACCTCGCTTGCCTTCTCCGGCGGCAGCGTTGCGGCCGGCGCCACCTGCACGATCGCCCTGGACGTACAGGCGCTGCGGGCCGGGACGCTGGAGAACCGATCGGGCGCGCTCGCCTCCGACCTGCCCGTCACCACGCCGGGCGCTGGCGCGACCCTGACGGTCGATGCGGCCCCGCTGTCGGTCTCGATGGCGTTCGAGCCGACGGCAATTGCGCAGGGCGGTGTCTCAAGGCTGACCTATACCCTGGACAACGGTGCGGCAGTCGAGGCGACCGGAGTTGCGCTGTCCGACAGGCTGCCCGCCGCTGTCGCGCTGGCCGACCCCCCCGATGCGCAGACGACCTGCAGCGGCGGCAGGCTGACGGCGGCGGCGGGCGCCCGAGCGATCGCCTATTCGGAGGGTGCGCTGGCCGCAGGCGCCAGCTGCACGATCGCCGTCGACGTGACCTCCGCGGTTCCCGGATCCTACCCGAACGAAACGGAGAGCGTGACCTCGTCGCTGGGCGCCAGCGCGGCAGTCTCGGCCACGCTGACGGTCGATGCGGCCGGGGCGCCGGGCTTTGCCAGGGTCTTTGCGCCGGACAGCGTCCGGCAGGGCGGTGAAACGCAGATCGTCTTCACGCTCGACAATACCGCCAACGTCATCGATTTGCGCGAACTGGCCTTCACCGACGCCTTCCCGGACGGCCTGGTCGTGGCCGACGCCCCCAATGCGACGACCGCCTGCGGCGGCGCGTTCAGCCCGGTTGCGGGCGCCACGACGCTCGCCTTCGCCGATGGCGCGCTGGCCGCGGGCGCCAGCTGCGAGATCCGGGTGACGGTGCGCGCCATCGCGGCGGGCAGGCTGACCGTTCCGGCCGTCACCCTGAGGTCGAACCTCGCCCCGGCGACCGCCGCCGAAGCCAGGCTCGATGTCACTCCGGCGGAGGCGCCGGGCTTTGTCAAGGCCTTCTCCCCGGCCAGGGTCGATCCGGGCGGGATTTCCAGGCTGACCTTCACGATCGACAATGCGGCGAACCTGATCGAGGTGGGGTCGCTGGCCTTCACCGACGCCTTCCCGGACGGTCTGGTGGCGGCCGACACCCCCAATGGGTCGACCGGCTGCGGCGGGACCTTCGCCCCCGCCGCGTCGGCGAGCTCGCTTGCCTTCACCGGCGGCAGCGTTGCGGCCGGTGAGACCTGCACGATCGCCCTGGACGTACAGGCGCTGCGGCCCGGGACGCTGGAGAACCGATCGGGCGCCCTGACCTCCGATCTGCCGGTCGCCGGCGCCGCCGCCGAAGCCACGCTGACGGTCGATGAGGACCCGCTGACCGCAACCATGTCGTTTACACCGGAGACGATCAATGAGGGCGGTGTCTCAAGGCTGACCCATACCCTGGACAACGGCGCGGCGATCGGGGCGACGTCGGTGTCGCTGTCCGACACGCTGCCCGTCGATGTCGCGGTGGCCGACCCTCCCGATGCGCAGACGACCTGCGCCGGCGGCACGCTGACGGCGGTGGCGGGCGCCCGGGAGATCGCCTATTCGGAGGGTGCGCTGGCCGCAGGCGCCAGCTGCACGATCGCCGTCGACGTGACCTCCGCGGTTCCCGGATCCTACCCGAACGAAACGCAGAGCGTGACCTCGTCGCTGGGCGCCAGCACGGCAGTCTCGGCCAGGCTGACGGTCGATCCCTCCGAACACACGCCCGGTGTCACTCCGGCGGAGGCGCCGGGCTTTGCCAAGGCGTTTTTGCCGGCCAGGGTTGATCCGGGCGGGATTTCCACACTGACCTTCACGATCGACAATGTGGCCAACCTGATCGCGGTGGGGTCGCTGGCCTTCACCGACGCCTTGCCGGACGGCCTGGTCGTGGCCGACGCTCCCAATGCGAGGACCGCCTGCGATGGCGCGTTCGACCCGGTTGCGGGCGCCACGACGCTCGCCTTCTCCGGCGGCAACGTTACGCCCCTTGCCAACTGCACGATCGCCGTGAACGTGCAGGCGCGGCGGGCCGGGATGCTGGAGAACCGATCGGGCGCCCTGACCTCCGATCTGCCGGTCGCCGGCGCCGCCGCCGAAGCCACGCTGACGGTCGATGAGGCCCCACTGTCGGTCTCGATGGCGTTCGAGCCGCCGACAATCAGGGCCGGCGGGGTCTCAAGGCTGACCTATGATCTGGACAACGGCGCGGCGATCGGGGCGACGTCGGTTGCGCTGTCCGACAGGCTGCCCGCCGATGTAGTGGTGGCCGTCCCTTCTAATGCGCAGACGACCTGCACCGGCGGCGGGCTGACGGCGGCGGCGGGCAGCGAGGCGATCGCCTATTCGGACGGTGCGCTGGCCGCAGGCGCCAGCTGCACGATTGCCGTCGACGTGACCTCCGCGACCGCCGGAAGCCACCTGAACGACACGGAAAGCGTGACCTCGTCGCTGGGCGCCAGCGCGGCAGTCTCGGCCACGCTGAGGGTCGATGCGGCCGGGGCGCCGGGCTTTGCCAGGGTCTTTGCGCCGGACAGCGTCCGGCAGGGCGGTGAAACGCAGATCGTCTTCACGGTCGACAATACCGCCAACCTGATCGATTTGGGCGAACTGGCCTTCACCGACGCCTTCCCGGACGGCTTGGTCGTGGCCGACGCCCCCAATGCGACGACCGCCTGCGGGGGCGCCTACAACCCGGTTGCGGGCGCCACGACGCTCGCCTTCGCCGATGGCGCGCTGGCCGCGGGCGCCAGCTGCGAGATCCGGGTGACGGTGCGCGCCATCGCGGCGGGTACGCTGACCGGTCCGGCCGTCACCCTGAGGTCGAACCTTGCCCCGGCGACCGCCGCCGAAGCCAGGCTCGATGTCACTCCGGTGGAGGCGCCGGGCTTTGCCAAGGCCTTTTCCCCGGCCAGTGTCGCGCCGGGCGGGATTTCCAGGCTGACCTTCACGATCGACAATGCGGCCAACCTAATCGAGGTGGGGTCGCTGGCCTTCGACGACACCTTCCCGGACGGCCTGGTCGTGGCCGCCACCCCCAATGGGTCGACCGCCTGTGGCGGAACCTTCGCCCCCGCCGCGTCGGCGACCTCGCTTGCCTTCTCCGGCGGCAGCGTTGCGGCCGGCGAGACCTGCACGCTCTCCGTCGACGTACAGGCGCTGCGGGCCGGGACGCTGGAGAACCGATCGGGCGCGCTCGCCTCCGATCT
Organism: Alphaproteobacteria bacterium; assembly: GCA_965204785.1. Lineage (GTDB taxonomy): Bacteria > Pseudomonadota > Alphaproteobacteria > SP197 > SP197 > SP197. The sequence goes on from CBDBFJ010000001.1 coordinate 9,588, forward strand.
GCCGGTCGCCGGCGCCGCCGCCGAAGCCACGCTGACGGTCGATGAGGACCCGCTGACCGCATCCATGTCGTTTACACCGGAGACGATCAATGAGGGCGGTGTCTCAAGGCTGACCCATACCCTGGACAACGGCGCGGCGATCGGGGCGACCGGAGTTGCGCTGTCCGACAGGCTGCCCGCCGATGTGGTGCTGGCCGACCCTCCCGATGCGCAGACGACCTGCGCCGGCGGCGCGCTGACGGCGGCGGCGGGGGGTGACACGATCGCCTTCACGGGCGGCGCGCTGGCCGCAGGCGCCAGCTGCACGATCGCCGTCGACGTGACCTCCACGACCGCCGGAAGCTATCCGAACGACACGCAGAGCGTGACCTCGTCGCTGGGCGCCAGCGCGGCAGTCTCGGCCAGGCTGACGGTCACTCCGGCGGAGGCGCCGGGCTTTGCCAGGGTCTTTGCGCCGGACAGCGTCCGGCTGGGCGGTGAAACGCAGATCGTCTTCACGGTCGACAATGGCGCCAACCTGATCGATTTGAGCGCACTGGCCTTCACCGACGCCTTCCCGGACGGTCTGGTCGTGGCCGACGCCCCCAGTGCGGAGAACAGTTGCGGCGGCGCGTTCAGCCCGGTTGCGGGCGCCACGACGCTCGCCTTCGCCGATGGCGCGCTGGCCGCGGGCGCCAGCTGCGAGATCCGGGTGACGGTGCGCGCCATCGGTGCGGGCGCGCTGACCGGTCCGGCCGTCACCCTGAGGTCGAACCTCGCCCCGGCGACCGCCGCCGAAGCCAGGCTCGATGTCACTCCGGCGGAGGCGCCGGGCTTTGCCAAGGCGTTTTTGCCGGCCAGTGTCGCGCCGGGCGGGATTTCCAGGCTGACCTTCACGATCGACAATGCGGCCAACCTAATCGAGGTGGGGTCGCTGGCCTTCGACGACGCCTTCCCGGATGGCATGACCGTGGCCGCCACCCCCAACGGGTCGACCGGCTGCGGCGGCGCCTTCGCCCCCGCCGCGTCGGCGACCTCGCTTGCCTTCTCCGGCGGCAGCGTTGCGGCCGGCGAGGCCTGCACGATCGCCGTGGACGTACAGGCGCGGCGGGCCGGGACGCTGGAGAACCGATCGGGCGCCCTGACCTCCGATCTGCCGGTCGCCACGTCGGGCGCCACGGCGATCCTGACGGTCGATGAGGCCCCGCTGACGGTCTCGATGGCGTTCGAGCCGCCAGTAATTACGCAGGGCGGTGTCTCAAGGCTGACCCATACCCTGCGCAACGGCGCGGCGATCGGGGCGACGTCGGTTGCGCTGTCCGACAGGCTGCCCGCCGATGTAGTGGTGGCCGTCCCTTCTAATGCGCAGACGACCTGCACCGGCGGCACGCTGACGGCGGCGGCGGGCGACGAGGCGATCGCCTATTCGGACGGTGCGCTGGCCGCAGGCGCCAGCTGCACGATCGCCGTCGACGTGACCTCCACGACCGCCGGGAGCTACCCGAACGACACGGAGAGCGTGACCTCGTCGCTGGGCGCCAGCGCGGCAGTCTCGGCCAGGCTGACGGTCGATGCGGCCGGGGCGCCGCGCTTTGCCAGGGTCTTTGCGCCGGACAGCGTCCGGCAGGGCGGGGAAACGCAGATCGTCTTCACGGTCGACAATACCGCCAACCTGATCGATTTGCGCGAGCTGGCCTTCACCGACGCCTTCCCGGACGGCCTGGTCGTGGCCGACGCCCCCAATGCGACGACCGCCTGCGGGGGCGCCTACAACCCGGCGGCGGGCGCCACGACGCTCGCCTTCGCCGATGGCGCGCTGGCCGCGGGCGCCACCTGTGAGATCCGGGTGACGGTGCGCGCCATCGCGGCGGGCGCGCTGACCGGTCCGGCCGTCACCCTGAGGTCGAACCTCGCCCCGGCGACCGCCGCCGAAGCCAGGCTCGATGTCGATCCGGCGGAGGCGCCGGGCTTCGCCAAGGCGTTTTTGCCGGCCAGGGTCGATCCAGGCGGGATTTCCAGGCTGACCTTCACGATCGACAATGCGGCCAACCTGATCGAGGTGGGGTCGCTGGCCTTCGACGACGCCTTCCCGGACGGCCTGGTCGCGGCCGATCCCCCCAATGGGTCGACCGGCTGCGGCGGAACCTTCGCCCCCGCCGCGTCGGCGCGCTCGCTTGCCTTCACCGGCGGCAGCGTTGCGGCCGGCGAGGCCTGTACGCTCGCCGTGGACGTACAGGCGCTGCGGGCCGGGACGCTGGAGAACCGATCGGGCGCCCTGACCTCCGATCTGCCGGTCGCCGCGTCGGGCGCCAGGGCGACCCTGACGGTCGATGCGGCCCCGCTGACGGCCTCGATGGCGTTCTCGCCGCCGGCAATTGCGCAGGGCGGGGTCTCCACCCTGACCTATACCCTGGACAACGGCGCGGCGATCGGGGCGACGTCGGTTGCGCTGTCCGACAGGCTGCCCCCCGGTGTCGTGGTGGCCGCTCCCCCTAATGCGCAGACGACCTGCGCCGGCGGCAGGCTGACGGCGACGGCGGGCAGCCGGGAGATCGCCTATTCGGACGGTGCGCTGGCCGCAGGCGCCAGCTGCACGATCGCCGTCGACGTGACCTCCGCGACCGTCGGGAGCTATCCGAACGACACGGAAAGCGTGACCTCGTCGCTGGGCGCCGGCACGCCCGCCGAAGCCACGCTGAGGGTCGATGCGGCCGGGGCGCCGGGCTTTGCCAGGGTCTTTGCGCCGGACAGCGTCCGGCAGGGCGGTGAAACGCAGATCGTCTTCACGCTCGACAATACCGCCAACCTGATCGATTTGCGCGAACTGGCCTTCACCGACGCCTTCCCGGACGGCCTGGTCGTGGCCGACGCTCCCAATGCGACGACCGCCTGCGGGGGCGCGTTCAGCCCGGCGGCGGGCGACGACACGCTTGCCTTCGCCGATGGCGCGCTGGCCGCGGGCGCCAGCTGCGAGATCCGGGTGACGGTGCGCGCTATCGCGGCGGGCGCGCTGACCGGTCCGGCCGTCACCTTGAGGTCGAACGTCGCCCCGGCGACCGCCGCCGAAGCCAGGCTCGATGTCACTCCGGCGGAGGCGCCGGGCTTCACCAAGGCCTTCTCCCCGGCCAGGGTCGCGCCGGGCGGGATTTCCAGGTTGACCTTCACGATCGACAATGCGGCCAACCTGATCGAGGTGGGGTCGCTGGCCTTCACCGACGCCTTCCCGGACGGCATGACCGTGGCCGCCACCCCCAATGGGTCGACCGGCTGCGGCGGCGCCTTCGCCCCCGCCGCGTCGGCGGCCTCGCTTGCCTTCTCCGGCGGCAGCGTTGCGGCCGGCGAGGCCTGCACGCTCGTCCTGGACGTACAGGCGCTGCGGGCCGGGACGCTGGAGAACCGATCGGGCGCGCTTGTCTCCGATCTGCCGGTCGCCGCGTCGGGCGCCAGGGCGACCCTGACGGTCGATGCGGCCCCGCTGTCGGTCTCGATGGCGTTCGAGCCGCCGGTAATTGCGCAGGGCGAGGTCTCCACCCTGACCTATACCCTGCGCAACGGCGCGGCGGTCGAGGCGACATCGGTGTCGCTGGAAGACACGCTGCCGGCGAATGTGACGGTGGCCGCCGACCCGCCCACGACGCTCATCTGTGGCGGCACACTGACGGCGGCGGATGGCGACACGGTCACCTTCACGGACGGTGTGCTGGCCGCAGGCGCCAGCTGCACGATCGCCGTCGACGTGACCTCCGTGATCGTCGGAAGCTATCCGAACGACACGGAACGCGTGACCTCGTCGCTGGGCGCCGGCACGCCCGCCGAAGCCACGCTGAGGGTCGATGCGGCCGGGGCGCCGGGCTTTGCCAGGGTCTTTGCGCCGGACAGCGTCCGGCAGGGCGGTGAAACGCAGATCGTCTTCACGCTCGACAATACCGCCAACCTGATCGATTTGCGCGAACTGGCCTTCATCGACGCCTTCCCGGACGGCCTGGTCGTAGCCGACGACCCCAGTGCGGAGAACAGCTGCGGGGGCAGGTTCGACCCGGTTGCGGGCGCCGCGACGCTCGCCTTCGCCGATGGCGCGCTGGCCGCGGGCGCCAGCTGCGAGATCCGGGTGACGCTGCGCGCCATCGAGGCGGGCGCGCTGACCGGTCCGGCCGTCACCTTGAGGTCGAACGTCGCCCCGGCGACCGCCGCCGAAGCCAGGCTCGATGTCACTCCGGCGGAGGCGCCGGGCTTCGCCAAGGCGTTTTTGCCGGCCAGGGTCGCGCCGGGCGGTCTGTCCAGGCTGACCTTCACGATCGACAATTCGGCCAACGCCATCGAAGTGACCGGTCTCGCCTTCACCGACGCCTTCCCGGACGGCCTGGTCGCGGCCGATCCCCCCAATGGGTCGACCGGCTGCGGCGGCGCCTTCGCCCCCGCCGCGTCGGCGGCCTCGCTTGCCTTCTCCGGCGGCAGCGTTGCGGCCGGCGAGGCCTGCACGATCGCCGTGGACCTACAGGCGCTGCGGGCCGGGACGCTGGAGAACCTGTCGGGTGCGCTCGCCTCTGATCTGCCGGTCGCCGCGTCGGGCGCCAGGGCGACCCTGACGGTCGATGCGGCCCCGCTGACGGTCTCGATGGCGTTCGAGCCGCCGGTAATTGCGCAGGGCGAGGTCTCCACCCTGACCTATACCCTGCGCAACGGCGCGGCGGTCGAGGCGACATCGGTGTCGCTGGAAGACACGCTGCCGGCGAATGTGACGGTGGCCGCCGACCCGCCCACGACGCTCATCTGTGGCGGCACACTGACGGCGGCGGCGGATGGCGACACGGTCACCTTCACGGACGGTGTGCTGGCCGCAGGCGCCAGCTGCACGATCGCCGTCGACGTGACCTCCGTGATCGTCGGGAGTTACCCGAACCCCATGCAGAGCGCGACCTCGTCGCTGGGCGTCAGCACCGCCGTCGAAGCCACGCTGACGGTCGATCCGGCGGCGGCGCCGGGCTTCGCCAAGGCCTTCTCCCCGGCCAGGGTCGATCAGGGCGGGATTTCCAGACTGACCTTCACCATCGACAATACGGCCAACCTGATCGAGGTGGGGTCGCTGGCCTTCACCGACGCCTTCCCGGACGGCATGGTGGTGGCCGACGCTCCCAATGCGACGACCGCCTGCGGCGGCGTGTTCGCTGCCGCCGCGTCGGAGACCTCGCTCACCTTCTCCGGCGGCAGCGTCCCGGCCGGTGAGGAGTGCACGCTCGTCGTCGACGTACAGGCGCTGCGGGCCGGCGCGCTGGTCAACCTGTCGGGCGTGCTCGCCTCGGACCTGCCCGTCACCACGCCGGGCGCCACGGCGACCCTGATGATCGATGAGGCCCCGCTGTCGGTCAGGGTGGCGTTCGAGCCGCCGGTAATTACGCAGGGTGAGGTCTCAAGGCTGACCTATACCCTGAGCAACGGTGCGGCGATCGGGGCGACATCGGTGGCGCTGGAAGACACACTGCCGGCCAATGTGACGATGGCCGACCCGCCGAACGCGGAGACGACCTGCACCGGCGGCGCGCTGACGGCCCTGGCGGGCGGCAACCAAATCTCGTATTCAGGCGGCGCACTTGCGGCGCGCGGAGCGGATGGCGCGGCCAGCAGTTGCACGATCGCCATCGAGGTGACCTCCGCGACCGTCGGAAGCTACCCGAATGATACGCAGAGCGTGACCTCATCGCTGGGCGCCAGCGCGACAGCCTCGGCCGAGCTGACGGTCGATGCGGCCGGGGCGCCGCGCTTTGCCAGGGTCTTTGCGCCGGACACCGTTCGGCAGGGTGGAGAAACTCAGATCGTCTTCACTGTAGACAATGGCGTCAACGCTACCGAGATTACGGGGATGGCGTTTGACGACGCGCTGCCCGCGGGGGTTTCGGTTGCGGACACGCCCGGCGCCGGCAACAGTTGCGGCGGTACGTTCAGCCCAAGCGCCGGCGCCACGGTGCTGAGCTTTGCGGGCGGCGCGCTGGCTGCGGGCGCCACCTGCGAGATCCGGGTGACGGTGCGCGCTATCACGGCGGGCACACTGACCGGCCCGGATGTGGCCCTGACGTCGAGCGTCGCCACGGCGACCGCCGCCGAAGCCATGCTCAATGTCACCGCGGCGGATGCGCCGGGCTTTGCCAAGGCGTTTTCCCCTGATACGGTCGATCCGGGCGAGGTTTCGACGCTGACCTTCACCATCGACAACGGGGCCAACCTGATCGATGTGGGAGCGCTCGCGTTCACCGATAATTTCCCGAACGGCATGATTGTGGCCGACACCCCCGACGAATCGACCACCTGCGGCGATGGCGCGGTGTCGGCCCCCGCGGGCGGCGACACGGTGTCGCTGAGCGGGGGAACCGTCGCGGCCGGGCAAAGCTGCACGATTTCCGTGCGTGTACAGGCGCTGCGGGCCGGCGCGCTGGAGAACGTATCGGGCGATCTGAGCTCGGACCTGCCGGTCACCACGCCGGGCGCCAGCGTCACGCTGACGGTCAACGAGGCCCCGCTGATCGCCTCCATGGCGTTCGCCCCGGCGACAATCGCCCAGGGCGGGGTATCGACACTGAGCTATACCCTGAACAACAGCGCGGCGGTCGGGGCGACATCGGTTTCGCTGGAAGACACGCTGCCGGCCAATGTGACGGTGGCCGACCCGCCGAACACGGAGACGACCTGCACCGGCGGCGCGCTGACGGCCCTGGCGGGCGGCAACCAAATCTCGTATTCAGGCGGCGCGCTTGCGGCGCGCGGCGCGGACGGCGCGGCCAGCAGTTGCGCCATCACCGTCAACCTGACCTCCGCGACCGTCGGAAGCTACCCCAACGCCACGCAAAGCGTGACCTCGTCGCTGGGCGTCAGCACCGCCGCCGAAGCCACGCTGACGGTCGAGGTGGCGGAGGCGCCGGGCTTCGCCCGGTTCTTTAATCCGAACACCATCCGGCAGGGTGAAGAAACAGAGGTTGTCTTCACCATCGACAATGGCGCCAACGCCATCGGGATGACGGGGATGACGTTTGACGACGCGCTGCCTGCGGGAGTGTCGGTTGCGGCGACGCCCGGCGTCGGCAACAGTTGCGGCGGCGCGTTCAGCCCGGTTGCCGGCGCCACGGTGCTGAGCTTTGCGGGCGGCGCGCTGGCCGCGGGCGCCACCTGCGAGATCCGGGTGACGGTGCGGGCTATCGCGGCGGGCACACTGACCGGCCCGGATGTGGCCCTGACGTCGAGCGTCGCCACGGCGACTGCCGCCGAAGCCACGCTCAATGTCACCGCGGCGGATGCGCCGGGCTTTGCCAAGGCGTTTTCCCCTGATACGGTCGATCCGGGCGAGGTTTCGACACTGACGTTCACCATCGACAACGGGGCCAACCTGATCGATGTGGGATCGCTGGCCTTCACCGATGTCTTCCCGCTTGACCTGATCGTGGCTGATGACCCCGCTGCGTCGACCACCTGCGGCGGCGCCTTCGCCCCCGCAGCGTCGGCGGCCGCGCTTGCCTTCACCGGCGGCAGCGTCGCGGCCGGGCAAAGCTGCACAATTTCCGTTGACGTGCGGGCGCTGCGGGCCATCGCGTTGACCGGCGCGTCGGGCGACCTGACCTCGGACCTGCCCGTTGCCACGCCGGGCGCCTCGGCCACCCTGACGGTGAACGATGCGCCACTGTCGGTCTCGATGTCGTTCCAGCCGCCGGCGATCAGGGCTGGCGGTGTGTCAAGGCTGACCTATGAGTTGCGCAACGAGGCGGTGGTCGGGGCGTCGTTGATTTTGCTGTCCGACACGCTGCCCGCGGATGTGGTGGTGGCGGATCCCCCCAATGCGCAGACGACCTGCACCGGGGGCGTGCTGACGGCGGTGGCGGGCGGCAGCGAAGTCTCTTATTCGGATGACGGCGAGGTTGGCTTACTCTCCCCCTCCTCCGCTTGCACGATCACCGTCGACGTGACCTCCGCGGTCGCCGGAAGCTATCCCAACGAGACCGAGAGCGTGATCTCGTCGCTGGGCGTCAGCACGCCCGCCTCGGCCACCCTGACGGTTGATGAAGCAGCGCCACTATCGGTCTCGATGTCGTTCGAGCCGACGGCGATCAGGGCCGGCGGCGTCTCGACGTTGAGCTATACCCTGAGCAATGGGGCGCTGGTCGAGGCGACATCGGTGGCGCTGGAAGACACGCTGCCCGCCAATGTGACGGTGGCCGCCATCGCAAACGCGCAGACGACCTGCACCGGCGGCGCGCTGACGGCCCCGGCGGGCGGCAACACGATCACCTTCACCGGCGGTGCGCTGGCCGTCGGCGAGACCTGCATGATATCGGTCGATGTGACCTCGGCGCTGGCCGGAACCTACCTGAACGAGACCGGGAGCGTGACCTCGTCGCTGGGCGCCAGCGCGCCCGCCGCGGCGATGTTGACGGTCGATGCGACTGATGCCCCGGGCTTCGCCAGGGTCTTTGCGCCGGACACCATCCGGCAGGGTGGAGAAACGCAGATCGTCTTCACTGTAGACAATGGCGCCAACGCCATCGGCATGACGGGGATGGCGTTTGACGACGCGCTGCCCGCGGGAGTGTCGGTTGCGGCGACGCCCGGCGTCGGCAACAGTTGCGGCGGCGCGTTCAGCCCGGTTGCCGGCGCCACGGTGCTGAGCTTTGCGGGCGGCGCGCTGGCCGCGGGCGCCACCTGCGAGCTCCGGGTGACGGTGCGGGCCATCGCGGCGGGCACACTGACCGGCCCGGATGTGGCCCTGACGTCGAGCGTCGCCACGGCGACCGCCGCCGAAGCCATGCTCGATGTCACCGCGGCGGATGCGCCGGGCTTTGCCAAGGCGTTTTCCCCTGATACGGTCGATCCGGGCGAGGTTTCGACGCTGACCTTCACCATCGACAACGGGGCCAACCTGATCGATGTGGGATCGCTGGCATTCACCGATAATTTCCCGAACGGCATGATTGTGGCCGACACCCCCGACGAATCGACCACCTGCGGCGATGGCGCGGTGTCGGCCCCCGCGGGCGGCGACACGGTGTCGCTGAGCGGGGGAACCGTCGCGGCCGGGCAAAGCTGCACGATTTCCGTGCGTGTACAGGCGCTGCGGGCCGGCGCGCTGGAGAACGTATCGGGCGATCTGATCTCGGACCTGCCGGTCACCACGCCGGGCGCCAGCGCCATGCTGACGGTCAACGAGGCCCCGCTGACCGCCTCCATGGCGTTCGCCCCGGCGACAATCGCCCGGGGCGGGGTGTCGACGCTGAGCTATACCCTGAACAACAGCGCGGCGGTCGGGGCGACATCGGTTTCGCTGGAAGACACGCTGCCGGCCAATGTGACGGTGGCCGCCACCCCGAACGCGGAGACGACCTGCACCGGCGGCGCGCTGAATGCGGCGGCGGGCGGTGACACGATCACCTTCACCGACGGGGCGCTGGCCGCGGGCGCCACCTGCGCGATATCGGTCGATGTGACCTCGGCGCTGGCCGGAACCTACCGGAACGAGACCGGGAGCGTGACCTCGTCGCTGGGCGCCAGCGCGCCCGCCGAAGCTACGCTGACGGTCGATGAAGCAGCGCCACTATCGGTCTCGATGGCGTTCGAGCCGACGGCGATCAGGGCTGGCGGCGTCTCGACGTTGAGCTATACCCTGAGCAATGGGGCGCTGATCGAGGCGACATCGGTGGCGCTGGAAGACACGCTGCCGGCCAATGTGACGGTGGCCGCTATCGCAAACGCGCAGACGACCTGCACCGGCGGCGCGCTGACGGCCCCGGCGGGCGGGAACACGATCAGCTTCACGGGCGGGGTGCTGGCTGCGGGGGCCACCTGCACGCTCGCCGTCGATGTGACCTCGGCGCTGGCCGGAGCCTACCGGAACGAGACCGGGAGCGTGACCTCGTCGCTGGGCGCCAGCGCGCCCGCCGCGGCGATGTTGACGGTCGATGCGACTGATGCCCCGGGCTTTGCCAGGGTCTTTGCGCCGGACACCATCCGGCAGGGTGGAGAAACGCAGATCGTCTTCACTGTAGACAATGGCGCCAACGCCATCGGCATGACGGGGATGGCGTTTGACGACGCGCTGCCCGCGGGAGTGTCGGTTGCGGCGACGCCCGGCGCCGGCAACAGTTGCGGCGGTACGTTCAGCCCAAGCGCCGACGCCACGGTGCTGAGCTTTGCGGGCGGCGCGCTGGCTGCGGGCGCCACCTGCGAGATCCGGGTGACGGTGCGCGCTATCACGGCGGGCACACTGACCGGCCCGGATGTGGCCCTGACGTCGAGCGTCGCCACGGCGACCGCCGCCGAAGCCACGCTCAATGTCACCGCGGCGGATGCGCCGGGCTTTGCCAAGGCGTTTTCCCCTGATACGGTCGATCCGGGCGAGGTTTCGACGCTGACCTTCACCATCGACAACGGGGCCAACCTGATCGATGTGGGATCACTCGCCTTCACCGATAATTTCCCGGACGGCATGATTGTGGCCGACACCCCCGACGAATCGACCACCTGCGGCGATGGCGCGGTGTCGGCCCCCGCGGGCGGCGACACGGTGTCGCTGAGCGGGGGAACCGTCGCGGCTGGGCAAAGCTGCACGATTTCCGTGCGTGTACAGGCGCTGCGGGCCGGCGCGCTGGAGAACGTATCGGGCGATCTGACCTCGGATCTGCCGGTCACCACGCCGGGCGCCAGCGCCATGCTGACGGTCAACGAGGCCCCGCTGACCGCCTCCATGGCGTTCGCCCCGGCGACAATCGCCCGGGGCGGGGTGTCGACGCTGAGCTATACCCTGAACAACAGCGCGGCGGTCGGGGCGACATCGGTTTCGCTGGAAGACACGCTGCCGGCCAATGTGACGGTGGCCGCCACCCCGAACGCGCAGACGACTTGCACCGGCGGCGCGCTGAATGCGGCGGCGGGCGGTGACACGATCACCTTCACCGGCGGGACGCTGGCCGCGGGCGCCACCTGCGCGATATCGGTCGATGTGACCTCGGCGCTGGCCGGAACCTACCCGAACGAGACCGGGAGCGTGACCTCGTCGCTGGGCGCCAGCGCGCCCGCCGAAGCTACGCTGACGGTTGATGAAGCAGCGCCACTATCGGTCTCGATGGCGTTCGAGCCGACGGCGATCAGGGCTGGCGGCGTCTCGACGTTGAGCTATACCCTGAGCAATGGGGCGCTGATCGAGGCGACATCGGTGGCGCTGGAAGACACGCTGCCCGCCAATGTGACGGTGGCCGCCATCGCAAACGCGCAGACGACCTGCACCGGCGGCGCGCTGACGGCCCCGGCGGGCGGCAACACGATCACCTTCACGGGTGGTGCGCTGGCCGTCGGCGAGACCTGCATGATATCGGTCGATGTGACCTCGGCGCTGGCCGGAACCTACCTGAACGAGACCGGGAGCGTGACCTCGTCGCTGGGGCCAGCGCGCCCGCCGCGGCGATGTTGACGGTCGATGCGACTGATGCCCCGGGCTTCGCCAGGGTCTTTGCGCCGGACACCATCCGGCAGGGTGGAGAAACGCAGATCGTCTTCACTGTAGACAATCGCGCCAACGCCATCGGCATGACGGGGATGGCGTTTGACGACGCGCTGCCCGCGGGAGTGTCGGTTGCGGCGACGCCCGGCGCCGGCAACAGTTGCGGCGGTACGTTCAGCCCAAGCGCCGGTGACACGGTGCTGGCTCTCACGGGCGGCGCGCTGGCTGCGGGCGCCACCTGCGAGCTCCGGGTGACGGTGCGGGCTATCACGGCGGGCACACTGACCGGCCCGGATGTGGCCCTGACGTCGAGCGTCGCCACGGCGACCGCCGCCGAAGCCACGCTCAATGTCACCGCGGCGGATGCGCCGGGCTTTGCCAAGGCGTTTTCCCCTGATACGGTCGATCCGGGCGAGGTTTCGACGCTGACCTTCACCATCGACAACGGGGCCAACCTGATCGATGTGGGATCGCTGGCGTTCACCGATAATTTCCCGAACGGCATGATTGTGGCCGACACCCCCGACGAATCGACCACCTGCGGCGATGGCGCGGTGTCGGCCCCCGCGGGCGGCGACACGGTGTCGCTGAGCGGGGGAACCGTCGCGGCTGGGCAAAGCTGCACGATTTCCGTGCGTGTACAGGCGCTGCGGGCCGGCGCGCTGGAGAACGTATCGGGCGATCTGACCTCGGACCTGCCGGTCACCACGCCGGGCGCCAGCGCCATGCTGACGGTCAACGAGGCCCCGCTGACCGCCTCCATGGCGTTCGATCCTGACACGATCGCCCAGGGCGGGGTGTCGACGCTGAGCTATACCCTGAACAACAGCGCGGCGGTCGGGGCGACATCGGTTTCGCTGGAAGACACGCTGCCGGCCAATGTGACGGTGGCCGCCACCCCGAACGCGGAGACGACCTGCACCGGCGGCGCGCTGAATGCGGCGGCGGGCGGTGACACGATCACCTTCACCGGCGGGGCGCTGGCCGCGGGCGCCACCTGCGCGATATCGGTCGATGTGACCTCGGCGCTGGCCGGAACCTACCCGAACGAGACCGGGAGCGTGACCTCGTCGCTGGGCGCCAGCGCGCCCGCCGAAGCTACGCTGACGGTCGATGAAGCAGCGCCACTATCGGTCTCGATGGCGTTCGAGCCGACGGCGATCAGGGCTGGCGGCGTCTCGACGTTGAGCTATACCCTGAGCAATGGGGCGCTGATCGAGGCGACATCGGTTTCGCTGTCCGACACGCTGCCGGCCGGTATGGCGCCGGCCTCCGACCCCGATGCATCGACGAGTTGCAGCGGCGCGTTGACGGCCCCGGCGGGCGGGAACACGATCAGCTTCACGGGCGGGGTGCTGGCCGCGGGCGAGACCTGCATGATATCGGTCGATGTGACCTCGGCGCTGGCCGGAACCTACCTGAACGAGACCGGGAGCGTGACCTCGTCGCTGGGCGCCAGCGCGCCCGCCGCGGCGATGTTGACGGTCGATGCGACTGATGCCCCGGGCTTCGCCAGGGTCTTTGCGCCGGACACCATCCGGCAGGGTGGAGAAACGCAGATCGTCTTCACTGTAGACAATGGCGCCAACGCCATCGGCATGACGGGGATGGCGTTTGACGACGCGCTGCCCGCGGGAGTGTCGGTTGCGGCGACGCCCGGCGCCGGCAACAGTTGCGGCGGTACGTTCAGCCCAAGCGCCGGTGACACGGTGCTGGCTCTCACGGGCGGCGCGCTGGCCGCGGGCGCCACCTGCGAACTCCGGGTGACGGTGCGGGCTATCACGGCGGGCACACTGACCGGCCCGGATGTGGCCCTGACGTCGAGCGTCGCCACGGCGACCGCCGCCGAAGCCATGCTCAATGTCACCGCGGCGGATGCGCCGGGCTTTGCCAAGGCGTTTCGCCCGCCACGGTCGATCCGGGCGAGGTTTCGACGCTGACCTTCACCATCGACAACGGGGCCAACCTGATCGATGTGGGATCACTCGCCTTCACCGATAATTTCCCGAACGGCATGATTGTGGCCGCCACCCCCGACGAATCGACCACCTGCGGCGATGGCGCGGTGTCGGCCCCCGCGGGCGGCGACACGGTGTCGCTGAGCGGGGGAACCGTCGCGGCCGGGCAAAGCTGCACGATTTCCGTGCGTGTACAGGCGCTGCGGGCCGGCGCGCTGGAGAACGTATCGGGCGATCTGAGCTCGGACCTGCCGGTCACCACGCCGGGCGCCAGCGCCATGCTGACGGTCAACGAGGCCCCGCTGACCGCCTCCATGGCGTTCGCCCCGGCGACAATCGCCCGGGACGGGGTGTCGACGCTGAGCTATACCCTGAACAACAGCGCGGCGGTTGGGGCGACATCGGTTTCGCTGGAAGACACGCTGCCGGCCAATGTGACGGTGGCCGCCACCCCGAACGCGGAGACGACCTGCACCGGCGGCGCGCTGAATGCGGCGGCGGGCGGTGACACGATCACCTTCACCGGCGGGGCGCTGGCCGCGGGCGCCACCTGCGCGATATCGGTCGATGTGACCTCGGCGCTGGCCGGAACCTACCCGAACGAGACCGGGAGCGTGACCTCGTCGCTGGGCGTCAGCACGCCCGCTCGGCCACCCTGACGGTTGATGAAGCAGCGCCACTATCGGTCTCGATGTCGTTCGAGCCGACGGCGATCAGGGCTGGCGGCGTCTCGACGTTGAGCTATACCCTGAGCAATGGGGCGCTGATCGAGGCGACATCGGTTTCGCTGTCCGACACGCTGCCGGCCGGTATGGCGCCGGCCTCCGACCCCGATGCATCGACGAGTTGCAGCGGCGCGTTGACGGCCCCGGCGGGCGGCAACACGATCACCTTCACGGGCGGTGTGCTGGCCGCGGCGAGACCTGCATGATATCGGTCGATGTGACCTCGGCGCTGGCCGGAACCTACCTGAACGAGACCGGGAGCGTGACCTCGTCGCTGGGCGCCAGCGCGCCCGCCGCGGCGATGTTGACGGTCGATGCGACTGATGCCCCGGGCTTCGCCAGGGTCTTTGCGCCGGACACCATCCGGCAGGGTGGAGAAACGCAGATCGTCTTCACTGTAGACAATCGCGCCAACGCCATCGGCATGACGGGGATGGCGTTTGACGACGCGCTGCCTGCGGGAGTGTCGGTTGCGGCGACGCCCGGCGCCGGCAACAGTTGCGGCGGCGCGTTCAGCCCAAGCGCCGGTGACACGGTGCTGGCTCTCACGGGCGGCGCGCTGGCTGCGGGCGCCACCTGCGAGATCCGGGTGACGGTGCGGGCTATCACGGCGGGCACACTGACCGGCCCGGATGTGGCCCTGACGTCGAGCGTCGCCACGGCGACCGCCGCCGAAGCCACGCTCGATGTCACCGCAGCGGATGCGCCGGGCTTTACCAAGGCGTTTTCCCCTGATACGGTCGATCGGGGAGGTGTCTCGACACTGACCTTCACCATCGACAACGGGGCCAACCTGATCGATGTGGGATCGCTGGCCTTCACCGATAATTTCCCGGTTGGCCTGATCGTTGCCGCCACACCCAACACAAACAACACCTGCGGCGGCACGTTCAACCCCGCCGCGGCAGACACGGCGCTGACCTTCGTCGGCGGCAGCGTCGCGGCCGGGCAGGCTTGCACGCTCTCTGTCGATGTACAGGCGCTGCGGGCCGGTACGCTGGATACCGTCTCGGGCGATCTGAGCTCGGATCTGCCGGTCACCACGCCGGGCGCCAGCGCGATGCTGACGGTCAACGAGGCCCCGCTGACCGCCTCCATGGCGTTCGATCCGGCGACAATCGCCCAGGGCGGGGTGTCGACGTTGAGCTATACCCTGAACAACGGGGCTTTGGTCGAGGCGACATCGGTGGCGCTGGAAGACACGCTGCCGGCCGATGTGGTGCTGGCCGCCACCGCAAACGCGCAGACGACTTGCACCGGCGGCGCGCTGAATGCGGCGGCGGGCGGTGACACGATCACCTTCACCGGCGGGGCGCTGGCCGCGGGCGAGACCTGCGCGATATCGGTCGATGTGACCTCCGTGCTGGCCGGAACCTACCTGAACGAGACCGGGAGCGTGACCTCGTCGCTGGGCGCCAGCGCCCCCGCCGCGGCCACCCTGACGGTCGATGTGGTGGATGCCCCGGACTTCGCCAAGGCCTTTTCGCCTGATACGGTCGATCCGGGCGGGATTTCCACGCTGACCTTCACCATCGACAATACGGTCAACGGGGTCGCGGTCGGTGCGCTGGCGTTCACCGATACCTTCCCCAACGGCCTGATCGTTGCCGCCACACCCAACACAAACAACACCTGCGGCGGCACGTTCAACCCCGCCGCGGCAGACACGGCGCTGACCTTCGTCGGCGGCAGCGTCGAGGCCGGGCAGGCTTGCACGCTCTCCGTCGATGTACAGGCGCTGCGGGCCGGCGCGCTGGAGACCATATCGGGCGATCTGATCTCGGACCTGCCGATCACCACGCCGGGCGCCAGCGCGATGCTGACGGTCAACGAGGCCCCGCTGACCGCCTCCATGGCGTTCGATCCTGACACGATCGCCCAGGGCGGGGTGTCGACGTTGAGCTATACCCTGAACAACGGGGCTTTGGTCGAGGCGACATCGGTGGCGCTGGAAGACACGCTGCCGGCCGATGTGGTGCTGGCCGCCACCGCAAACGCGCAGACGACTTGCACCGGCGGCGCGCTGAATGCGGCGGCGGGCGGTGACACGATCACCTTCACCGGCGGGGCGCTGGCCGCGGGCGCCACCTGCGCGATATCGGTCGATGTGACCTCGGCGCTGGCCGGAACCTACCTGAACGAGACCGGGAGCGTGACCTCGTCGCTGGGCGCCAGCGCCCCCGCCGCGGCCACCCTGACGGTCGATGTGGTGGATGCCCCGGACTTCGCCAAGGCCTTTTCGCCTGATACGGTCGATCCGGGCGGGATTTCCACGCTGACCTTCACCATCGACAATACGGTCAACGGGGTCGCGGTCGGTGCGCTGGCGTTCACCGATACCTTCCCCAACGGCCTGATCGTTGCCGCCACACCCAACACAAACAACACCTGCGGCGGCACGTTCAACCCCGCCGCGGCAGACACGGCGCTGACCTTCGTCGGCGGCAGCGTCGCGGCCGGGCAGGCTTGCACGCTCTCCGTCGATGTACAGGCGCTGCGGGCCGGCGCGCTGGAGACCATATCGGGCGATCTGACCTCGGACCTGCCGGTCACCACGCCGGGCGCCAGCGCGACCCTGACGGTCAACGAGGCCCCGCTGACCGCCTCAATGGCGTTCGATCCTGACACGATCGCCCAGGGCGAGGTGTTGACGTTGAGCTATACCCTGAACAACGGGGCTTTGGTCGAGGCGACATCGGTTTCGCTGGAAGACACGCTGCCGGCCAATGTGACGGTGGCCGCCACCCCGAACGCGGAGACGACCTGCACCGGCGGCGCGCTGAATGCGGCGGCGGGCGGTGACACGATCACCTTCACCGGCGGGGCGCTGGCCGCGGGCGCCACCTGCGCGATATCGGTCGATGTGACCTCGGCGCTGGCCGGAACCTACCGGAACGAGACCGGGAGCGTGACCTCGTCGCTGGGCGCCAGCGCCCCCGCCGCGGCCACCCTGACGGTCGATGCGGCGGATGCCCCGGACTTCGCCAAGGCCTTTTCGCCTGATACGGTCGATCCGGGCGGGATTTCCACGCTGACCTTCACCATCGACAATACGGTCAACGCCATCGACGTGGGATCGCTGGCCTTCACCGATAATTTCCCGGACGGCCTGATTGTGGCCGCCACCCCCGCCGTGCAGAACACCTGCGGCGGCGCCTTCGCCCCCGCCGCGTCGGATAACGCGCTTGCCTTCACCGGCGGCAGCGTCGATGCCGGGCAGGCTTGCACGCTCTCCGTCGATGTACAGGCGCTGCGGGCCGGCGCGCTGGAG
Organism: Alphaproteobacteria bacterium; assembly: GCA_965204785.1. Lineage (GTDB taxonomy): Bacteria > Pseudomonadota > Alphaproteobacteria > SP197 > SP197 > SP197. The sequence continues at coordinate 26,991 of CBDBFJ010000001.1, forward strand.
ACCATATCGGGCGATCTGAGCTCGGACCTGCCGGTCACCACGCCGGGCGTCAGCGCGATGCTGACGGTCAACGAGGCCCCGCTGACCGCCTCGATGGCGTTCGATCCTGACACGATCGCCCAGGGCGAGGTGTCGACACTGGGCTATACCCTGAACAACAGCGCGGCGGTCGAGGCGACATCGGTGGCGCTGGAAGACACGCTGCCGGCCGATGTGGTGCTGGCCGCTGACCCCGATGCATCGACCACCTGCGGCGGCGCGTTGACGGCCGGTGCGGGTGGCGACACGATCACCTTCACCGGTGGTGCGCTGGCCGCCGGCGCCACCTGCACGCTGGCCGTCGATGTGACCTCGGCGCTGGTCGGAACCTACCTGAACGAGACCGGGAGCGTGACCTCGTCGCTGGGCGCCAGCGCCCCCGCCGCGGCCACCCTGACGGTCGATGCGGCGGATGCCCCGGACTTCGCCAAGGCCTTTTCGCCTGATACGGTCGATCCGGGCGGGATTTCCACGCTAACCTTCACCATCGACAATGCGATCAACGCTATCGACGTGGGATCGCTGGCCTTCACCGATAATTTCCCGGACGGCCTGATTGTGGCCGCCACCCCCGCCGTGCAGAACACCTGCGGCGGCGCCTTCGCCCCCGCCGCGTCGGATAACGCGCTTGCCTTCACCGGCGGCAGCGTCGAGGCCGGGCAGGCTTGCACGCTCTCCGTCGATGTACAGGCGCTGCGGGCCGGCGCGCTGGAGACCATATCGGGCGATCTGATCTCGGACCTGCCGATCACCACGCCGGGCGCCAGCGCGATGCTGACGGTCAACGAGGCCCCGCTGACCGCCTCGATGGCGTTCGATCCTGACACGATCGCCCAGGGCGAGGTGTCGACACTGGGCTATACCCTGAACAACAGCGCGGCGGTCGGGGCGACATCGGTGGCGCTGGAAGACACGCTGCCGGCCAATGTGGTGCTGGCCGCTGACCCCGATGCATCGACCACCTGCGGCGGCGCGCTGACGGCCGGTGCGGGTGGCGACACGATCACCTTCACCGGTGGCGCGCTGGCCGCCGGCGCCACCTGCACGCTGGCCGTCGATGTGACCTCGGCGCTGGTCGGAACCTACCCGAACGAGACCGGGAGCGTGACCTCGTCGCTGGGCACAAGCGCGCCCGCCGAAGCCACGCTGACGGTCGAGGTGGCCCCACTGACCGCCTTCATGGTGAGCGCGACCAAAACCACAGACCGGGGCACCGCTGTCTTTGGTGAGACGGTGAATTTCGTAATGTCCTTCACCAGCCAGTCGGCGCTGATGATCGCCAATGGGCGTATTGTTGATCTGCTGCCCTCGGGCATGATCTATACTCCCGGCAGCGCACGGGTCGCCGGAACCCCGGTTGAGCCGCTGGTAGACGGACGGCGGCTTGAGTGGCGCAGCGATCTGGCGTCGGGTCAAACCATTGAGGTCCACATCGCCGCACGGGTGATCCGGAGCGGGCGGTTCGGTACGCTGACCAACCGGACATTGCTTGAGGATCGGTTCGGCAGGATGGTGTCCAACATCGCGGAAGTCGGTGTGCGGATTGATCCGGAACATATTTTTGACTGTTCCGACGTTATCGGTCGGGTGTTCCATGACCGCAATGGCAACGGATATCAGGACGGGCCGGGCAGTCCGGCTAACCCGGCCATCAAGGGCCGGACACTTTCGGCTCTGGCCGAACGCGAGGATCGTACAGAGGCAGGTCTGCCGGGTGTGCGCCTGGTGACACCGGATGGCATTCTGATCACCACGGACGAGTTCGGTCGTTATTCGCTGCCCTGTGCGTCCCTGCCGCGCAAGATCGGCAGCAACTTCATGCTCAAACTCGACCCCCACACCCTGCCCCCCGGCTTCCGCGTCACGACAGAGAATCCACGTGTGGTTCGCCTGACCGCCGGCAAGTTCGCCAGGATAAACTTCGGGGTCCGGCAGGTCCGGGTGGTGGACATCGACGTGACCGCGCAGTCCTTCACGGGGGCCACGACGACGCCCGTAGCTGAACTGACCAGTGCGGTCGATCGCCTGATCAAACAGCTCAGGGACAACGCTCCTTTGCTACGCCTGAGCTACGCACTGTCGGCGAACGAGACCCCGGCACTGGCCCGTGCCCGTCTTCAGGCGATCGAGGATATGATCCGTGCGCGCTGGCGCAGGCAGGGTGCTGGCAGGCCGGCGATTGAAAAAACAATTGCGAAGACACGGTAAGGAACGGCGATGATCCTTGGAAAATATGTCTCCCGCTGCCTGAAGCTGACAGGTTTATCAACGTTGGCATTTATGGTGTCGGCGATGGTGTCGGTTATGGTGTCGGCGCAAAGCTCTCTGCCGCAGGATAGCTTCAGTATCACGATTGACGGCCAGCAGGTGGCGGGCGATCGGCGTTTGTCGACGACGCAGGCTGATGCGGATATCGCACTGGCCCGTGCCCGGCTTCAGGTGCAGTTCGATGGCCTTGAGGTCAAGCCGCGGCTGACCGCGCTGATCACCAATGCCCGTGCGCCGGTTCCCGGCGACAGGGTCGATGTGCGCAGCCAGATGAACTATCCGGCCTACGTGACGCGCGGCGAAATTCGTGTGACCGATACCGGCGCACGCGGAGGGTCCCGCGTGGTGGCCAGAACGCCGATTGCGGCGAACGGCGAGGCGTCTTTCGTTATGCCGGAGGGCAACAGCCTGATCATGACCTATCGGGTGTATGACGCTCAGGGCCGCTTTGATGAGACCGTACCGCTGCCGTTGCGCCCGGCGGACGGTGATTATGGCCCCCCCGGTGTTGACGCGCCGCCGCCCGAATTGGGTGAAGACCGCGTCGGTCGTCGGCGGATTCCGGTCTCCGGCGGCGCGGTCACCGTCAGCGGCACAGACGTGCGTCAGGGGGCGGTGGTCAATACGCTTGGCGAAACAGTCCGCCCCGACCCGGACGGCAGCTTTGTCATTCAGCGCATCCTGCCGGCCGGTGATCAGGTGGTCGCCGCGCACGTCACCGGCGCAGGCGAGGACACCTATATCGAGCGCAAAATCACCATTCCGCTGCCGCAATGGTTCTATACCGGCATTGCCGATCTGACCTTCGGCGTCCATCTGAAAGGCAGCAGGGACCCCGCAGGCGCGGCGTTCGACCGCACCTTCAGCTATGGCCGCCTGTCAGGCTACGCCAAAGGCAAAACCCGCAACGGATGGACTCTGACCGGCTCTGTCGATACCGGTGAGGATGATCTGTCCGATCTGTTGCGCGATCTGGATGAAAAGGACCCGGTCGACGTTCTGCAGCGTCTGCAGCGCGAGAATGCCTATCCGGTGTATGGCGACGACAGCACTTTCGAGGAGGGCGCACCGACCGACGGCAAGGTCTTTCTGCGGGCCGAACGCAACGGCAGCCACATCATGTGGGGCAACTATCAATCCACTGTCGACGGTGGATATTACCTGCGCGATGAACGCACGCTGTACGGTCTGCAAGGCGTTTATCGCAGCCCGCAAACCACCTCGCGGGGCCAGCCACTGGTGGATGTCGAGGGCTATGCGGCCAGCCCCGAACGTCTGCCGGGACGTGATACGTTTCTGGGCAACGGCGGCTCGGTCTACTTTCTGCAACGCCAGGACATCACGGTGGATAGCGAGAATCTGTCGGTTCAGCTCCGTGACCGCAACACCGGTCGTGTTGTTGAGACGCGGCAACTGACCCCTGGCAGGGATTACAGCATCAACTATATTCAGGGCACGATCATCCTGAGCGCGCCTTTGAGCGGCAGATCTGCGACAGGCGCGGTGGTCAGTGACCCATCAGGTGATTTTGATGTGATTCTGGTGGCGAACTATGCCTACACGCCGGCTGCGGGGGAAATCGACGGCTACACCTATGGTGGCCGCGCCGAAGCCTGGGTGAACGACAACATCCGGCTCGGCTTCAGCGGCATGGTCGAACAGACGGACATTGCCGATGAGACGGACATTGCCGATCAGACCGCACAGTCGGTTGACCTGTTGTGGGAGCTGGGCGACCGGAGTTTTGTCGCGCTCGAATACGCCCGGACCGAAGGGCCGGGGTTTGGTTCAAGCCTGTCGATCGACGGCGGGCTGATCGTGGAAAACCGCGAAACCGCAGGTCTGCAGGACGGCGCCGGAGACGCATTGGCGGCCCGGATGCAGCTTGACCTTGGTGATCTGGGCCATGCAACCCGGGGCACAATCGCGGCCTACTCGGAGACCCGCGGTGCAGGCTTTTCGACGCTCGATTATGAAACCACGGTGGATGAGGATTTGTGGGGTCTGTCGTTCGACGACCAGCCTTCCGATTGGCTGAGCTACCGTTTTTATTATGATAATTTTGCAGATGCGGATGGCAAGACCGACCGCGAGGCCGGGGTTGAGTTGAGCTATGCTGCGTCAGACCGTCTAACGCTGGATTTCGGTTTGGAACATGTGGACCTGAACACGCCAGGCGCCATAACAACGAGCGCTGCGAACCGCAACGGCAGTCGTAACGATGTCGCCGTCCGCGGCACGATCAGCGACAGCGAAGCCTTCGCATGGTACCTGTTTGGCCAGCAGACGCTCTCGCGCTCCGGCATGATTGCACAGAACAACCGCGCGGGGGCGGGTCTACACTATCGTTTTGCAGAAAACTGGGCTTTTGAAGGGGAAGTTTCAGACGGTTCGCTCGGAGTCGGCGCAGCGGCGCTTCTGAACTACACATCAGCTGATGAAAACTCTGCCTATCTGGGCTACGCCCTTGAGCCCGGCCGGGAATTCTCGGGCGCAACCCTGGTTGGCAAGGACCGTGGGCAATTTGTTGCCGGTAGACGCCAGCGCATAGGCAAGGATGTCGATGTTTTTGTGGAAAACACCCATGATCTATTTGGCGAACACAGGGCTTTGACCAGCACCTACGGAGTGGAATACCGCACAACCGAGCAGTTGACCCTGACAGGCAACTTCGAATACGGCGCCGTGGATGCGTCTGACGGCGCCCTGGACCGCAAGGCGCTGTCGTTTGGCGCACGCCATGAAAATGAAACAGGACTCAGTCTGAGCGGACGGGTGGAACTGCGCCGTGACCGGGGCGAGACGCAGGAGACCGACCGGGATTCGGATGCGTTGTTTTTCGTAGGAAGCGGGCGGTATATCATCAACGACGATCAGCGCCTGGTGTTTTCGCTGGACTATGCGGACACCGATACAGATGGCGCCTCCCTGAGTTCCGGTGAATATTATGACGCGCAAGCGGGATACGCCTACCGCCCGGCTCTTGATGATCGATTGAACATGTTGTTCAGATATCGCTATCTCAAGGACACCGTTGGGCAGCAGATCGACGGTTCGAGCGAACGCGGTCCCCGGCAGGTCAGCCATGTGATGTCACTCGATGCGGCATATGACCTGAACCCCCGATGGACCGTCGGGGCCAGGATCGGGCGTCGTTGGGGCCGGTCGAGCCCGGATGAAACGATCGCGCTGGCGGACAATGACGCCTATCTTGGCGTCGTCAACGCGCGCTACCACCTGACGCATAAATGGGACCTGCTGTTGGAGGCGCGCCATTTGCGCGCCAGCGACGCCGGTCTTTCGGAGTATGGTCTGCTCGGGGCGGGGTATCGCCAGATCGGCAAGAACGTAAAGCTCGGGGTGGGGTACAACAGCGGTCGCTTCTCAGACGATCTGACGGATCTGACATTCGATGACGAAGGGCTTTTTATAAACCTTGCCGTGAAGTTCTGAACGGATATTGCCAGGTTGTTGTGTGACGGGAGAGGGGTTTCCGGTCCGGGGTTTTTCATGCGGTCATTTCGAGGGCGGTTCCGGTTTTGATTGAAGTATGATTCAAGACGGGTGCTGGAGAAGGAGGCCAGCATCCATGACAGGAGCCTATTCCAATGATTTGCGACAACGGGTTGTTGATGCGGTTCTTAGCGGTGCGACATGCTCAGTTGCGGCGGACCGGTTTGGAGTTTCCCACTTTGGAGTTTTCCCACTCATCAGCCATCAAGTGGAACGCAGGTACCGCCAGAAGGGCGATATTGCCCCGGACAAAAGGATTTATCAAGGTAAGGCGCACAAAGAATGCAGTAGAACGCAGTGATGACACAGAGCAGTGATGACACAGATGATGACACAGATATGTGATGACACAGATATGGGTTGCTTTATGTATTTACCTTCACTTAAGCTATTCGAAATTCACCAGTTGTAAGGACAGAAGCATTCAGCAGATATTGAAGCTATTGCAAATGAATTTATTTGACCGAAGGGGATTCATTCCATTGATTCGAGTTCCATTGATTCGAGTTCCATTGATTCGAGTTCTATTGATTCGAGTTCTATTGATTCGAGGCGACAAAATTGAACCGCCTGATATCATCCATAAAAATCAGATGAGATTGTTTTAAAATTGTGAGACAGCATGGGGCAGCATGGGGCAGCATGGGATAGCAGCTGAGTTTGCATAAAATATTGGGGATTGATTCAATGTTTGAGCGTTTCCGAAATTCACATGGACCAAGCCGGATACACGAAGCTAACACGAAGCTAACACGAAGTTAATGAAAGGTCATGAAATGCCAGGCCATGAAAGAACCAGGACTCCCAACCGGTTTACGGCAACAGGGTGCACGGGCAAGGCCACCGCGAAAAACAGCCTGCCGAATAATCCGTTAAAACATCCCCACCTGAAACATGCATCCTGTGTCACATAGACGGACGCCTCCTCGCCCCATTGATGACGACCGACCCTTGATACTCCATTGACCCGCGGTCCCGGGGCGGCACAAGTACGGCGCAATCGCGCGGGATTCTGTGAAGGTGAAATAAATCAAACAATAACAATGAGTTACTCCCCACCGCATAGTCCAGGAAACCCCGGCGCACGCAAAACCACGCTACCACCGGGTTACCTGTTGAGCCGGTAGCTGCGCAATAAGGCCTTCTCCCTGGCCACGGTCGATCCGGGCGAGATTTCCAGGCTGACCTTCACGATCGACAATGGCGCCAACGCCATCGCGGTGGGGTCGATCGCCTTCAACGACGCCTTCCCGTTCGGCCTGTCCGGGGACGGCAACGTGAACAACGGCTGCGGCGGCAGGGTGTCGGCCTCGGTGGGGAGCGGCGGGGTGTCGCTGAGTGGGGGAACTGTCGCCGCCCGGCAAGCCTGCACGATTTCCGTTGACGTGCGGACCTTTGCGGCCGGCGCGCGGCCCTTCACGTCGGGCTCCCTGACCTCCGATCTGCCCGTTGCCACGCCGGGCGCCACGGCGACCCTGACGGTCAACCAGGTCCCGCTGTCGGTCTCGATGGCGTTCGAGCCGCCGTCGATCGGGGTCGGCCACGTGTCGAGGCTGAGCTATGAGCTGCGCAACGGCGCGGCGGTCAGGACGAGCGGGGTTTCGCTGTCCGACACGCTGCCCGCCGATGTGGTGGTGGCCGATTCCCCCAATGTGTCGACGACCTGCGGCGCCGGGCTGTTTGCAACGGCGGGCGCTGGAGAAGTCGAATTGTTTAGCGGCAGAGTTACAGCGCGCGACGACTGCACGATCGCCGTCGATGTGACCTCCGCGCTTGCCGGAAGCTACCCGAACGTCACGCAGAGCGTGACCTCGTCGCTGGGCGTCAGCGCGACCGCCGAAGCCACGCTGACGGTTGATCCGGCGGATGCGCCGGGCTTTGCCAGAGTCTTTGCGCCGGACACCATCCGGCAGGGCGGGGAAACGGAGGTTGTCTTCACCATCGACAATGGCGCCAACGCCATCGGGATGACGGAGATGGCGTTTGACGACGCACTGCCCGCGGGAGTATCGGTTGCGGAGACGCCCGGCCCGGCAACAGTTGCGGCGGTACGTTCAGCCCGGTTGCAGGCGCCACAACGCTCGGCTTCGCCGCCGGCGTGCTTGCCGCGGGCGCTACCTGCGAACTCCGGGTGACGGTGCGCGCCATCGAGGCGGGAACGCTGACCGGTCGGGAAGTCGCCCTGACGTCGAGCCTCGCCACGGCGACCGCCGCCGAGGTCACGCTGACGGTCGATGCGGCGGATGCGCCGGGCTTCGCCAGGGTCTTTTTGCCGGATACCATCAAACAGGGCGGGGAAACGGAGATCGTCTTCACGGTCGACAATGGCGCCAACGCCATCGGGATGACGGGGATGGCGTTTGACGATTCTCTGCCCTCGGGGATTTCTGTCGCCGACACCCCCGGCGCCGGCAACAGTTGCGGCGGTACGTTCAGCCCGGTTGCAGGCGCCACGACGCTCAGCTTCGCCGCCGGCGTGCTTGCCGCGGGCGCTACCTGCGAACTCCGGGTGACGGTGCGCGCCATCGAGGCGGGAACGCTGACCGGCCGGGAAGTCGCCCTGACGTCGAGCCTTGCCACGGCGACCGCCGCCGAAGCGACGCTGACGGTCGATGCGGCGGCGCCGGGCTTCGCCAGGGTCTTTTCGCCGGACACCATCAGGCAGGGTGGGGAGACGGAGATCATCTTCACGGTCGACAACGGCGCCAACGCCATAGGAATGACGGAGATGGCGTTTGACGATTCTCTGCCCTCGGGGGTTTCCGTCGCCGACACCCCCGGCGCCGACAACAGTTGCGGCGGCGCGTTCAGCCCGGTTGCAGACGCCACGCTCAGCTTCGCCGCCGGCGTGCTTGCCGCGGGCGCCACCTGCGAGCTCCGGGTGACGGTGCGGGCCATCGAGGCGGGAACGCTGACCGGCCGGGAAGTCGCCCTGACGTCGAGCCTTGCCACGGCGACCGCCGCCGAAGCCACGCTGACGGTCGACCTGACGCCACCGGCGGCCAACTATGCGGCGCCCACGACCCTGACGGTGGGCGTGGAAATTACCGCCATCACGCCGGCCGGTCCGTCTGCGCATATAGCAGCCGACGGCTATGCGGCCAGCGGCTTGTCGGCCGGCCTGACAATCAACGCCAACACCGGCATCATCAGTGGCGCCCCGACCACGGCTGACGCCAACCCGACGACAGCCACCATTACCCTGACCGATACTGCCGGCAATGAAGCCGAAATAGAAATCCCCTTCCCGGCGGTGGGCCGAGGCGCTCAGACCCTGGCGGGCTTTGCCTACAGCGTAGCGACCGCGACGGCAGGCGATACGCTGACGTTAACGGCGCCCACCGGAGCGGTTGGCGCGTTGAGTTACGGCAGCAGCGACCTGGCCATCTGTACGGTTGATTCCGGTACTGGCGCGCTGAGCCTGTTGACCGCCGGCGCCTGCATGATCACGGTCACGGCCGCACAGACGGCGAACTACAATGAAGCCACCGCCAGCTTCACCATCACGGTGAATGCGGTCGGCGCGGTATCGGTCACCCTGAATGATCCCATTGCCGGTGACAATATAGTGAACATTGCCGAGCAGAGGGACGGCTTTGCCATCGGTGGCACAGTCGCCGCGACTGCCGCGGTCAGCGTGACCATCGGCGGCGGCAGCGCGCGCGATGCCACGGTGAGCGGCGCCATCTGGTCACTGGCCATAGCGGCCAATGACGCCGACATCACCGGCGCCGAAGTAGAGATAGTCGTCACCGCAACCTTGATCGGTATGAACAACGGCGAGGCGCGCCGCACACTGACGGTCGACCTGACGGCGCCGACGGCTACCTGGACGGCGCCCGCGACCCTGACGGTGGGTACGGCCATTACCGACATCCCTGTGGCCGGTCCGTCTGCGGACATACCGGGCGCCAACGGCTATGCGGCAACCGACTTACCGGCCGGCCTGGTGATCAACGCCAACACCGGCGCCATCAATGGCGCCCCGACCACGGCGGAGACCAACCCGGCGACGGCCACCATTACCCTGACTGACACCGCCGGCAACGAAGGCGCGGTAGTCCTCACCTTCCCGGCGGTTGGTGGGGCAACCATTACGACAACAGGCAACGGCGGCATGGAGATCAGTGGCGACGACAACGGTATTCAGGTGGAAATAGCGAATGATGTACCGGAGAATGTGAGGCTCGTAATCCCGGACCTGGATAGAGATCGGGGTTGGCGACAACATCGGTGGATATCAATGTAAGTCTGACGGCAAGCGCGCAAAACGCGCTGGCGACGGTGTGCCTGCCGAGGCCGGCGGATCTGACGGAGTCGTTGGCGGTGTATCACTACGAGCAAGGCCAGTGGGAGGCGCTCCCTGGCGTGATGGCGCCGAGTGACCTGAGCGACGTGGTCTGTGGTGAGACGAACACGTTTTCGCCCTTCCAGGTGGGTGGCCTTGCCGCGCCGACGGTCACTCTTGTGCTCGACCAAACGAGTATCGATGAGGACGGCGGCGTCGCCACGGTGACCGCGCGCCTCAACCGGGCTTTGAGCGTCGACACCACGCTGACTGTCGCTGTGGACCCGGTCGGTGATACCCGGGCCAGGGATTTCATGCTGTCCGGGAACGTGCTGACTATCGTTTCCGGCGCCAGGGCCAGCACCGGCAGCGTCACTATTAGCGCGGTCGACAACGGGGTCGGCAACCCGAACCGGCAGGTCAGGATTTCGGCCACGACCACGACCGGGGACGTTTCGGTTACCGGACCGGGCAGCGTGACATTGACGATTATCGACGATGAAAGCGCGGCGCAGGAACGGCGCGAGCAGGGCATCGCACATGCGCTTGGCGGGATTGCCCGCACGCTCGGCTGGGAACTGACGGAGACCATCCGGGAACGCTCCCGCGGGGCGGACGGGGTCGGGTCACGGGTCAAAGTCGCCAATCTGCCGCAGTCATCAACCCAAGGCGATGATGCGACCATGGCCGATCTGTTGACCAGCGGTACGGAAATCGAGATGACATCAGCCCCGGTCGACCCGACAACGGCGCCGATGGTGCGCACATGGGCCAAGGGCGACAAGGCCGATTTCAACAACACGCCGTTCGACGGCCGGACCCAGGATGGCGAGATCGCCTCCATCCGCGCCGGCATGGATGCCGCCTACGACAGCGGCTGGGTATTGGGCGGCGCAGTCGGCTGGCATGATATCGATGTCACGTTCGATGACAGTGTTGCTGCAACCAGCGGCACTATCGGCGGCGAGATATGGAGCCTCAATCCCTATATTTCGCTCACCAGGGACAGGTTGCATCTATGGGGCGCGATTGGCGGCGGCGCGGGCGCGCTGCATTATGAGGATACCCATGGCGCGACTTCGTCGAACCTGCGTATGCTGACCGGCGCGGTGGGTGCGGAGCATGGCTTCGGCAATATCGGCGCATTCGACCTGATCGGCCGGGGCGAGGGCATGTTCGTTGAGATAGACCTGGACGGATCGCCCGATGCGGGTGTCGGTTACGACGGCTTGGGGGTGACGGTCTACGGCATACGCGGTGAGTTCGAGCTTGGATTGCCGCTGCGACGGGGCGGCGTCGATATCCGGCCCTACGGTCTGGTCGGCGTGCGTTGGGACGGCGGCGATATGGACACCGGGGCGGCGGCCGAATATGGCATTGGCATTGACCTTCGGTCGAAGGATTTCTATGTCGAAGCCTCGGCCCGCTCACAGTTCAGCGAAGCAGACGATGAGGCGCTGAACCTGAGCAGCTATTCGCTCTCTTTCGGCTATGACCGTGGCAACGACCAGCGTGGCTTGATGGTGGAGTTCGGTCAATCGGCGGGTTCGTCCGAATATAACCCCTATGGCGGCGGCGCACTGCCGTCATTCGGGGTGTCAGCGGCAGGCACGGATGCAGAAGCGACGATCAAGCTGAATGCCCGCTACGGGACTGAATTCGGCCATGGAATGCTGACACCCTATGTCGAGACGGATTGGCAGGGCTCGCAGCTATCGACCTTCGGCAGTGGACTGAAATACGAGTTCAAGGGGGCCGATATCGGTCTGCACTACGATTACGCACCGACCAGCGAAGAGGACCGACACCGTATCAATCTGCGAGCGTAATTCCGCTTCTGATACGGACAGGGCTTGCACATCTCTGAATGCCGTTCCTGCGAAAGCAGGAATCCATTCTTTTCCCGGTGTAAGTCAGACAATATCCTTATATAAATCTCTCCGGGTCGGGTTATGATTCTCTATAGCGGTAGGTGTCAAGCAAGTTATCGCCCAAATCCAGGACTATCCCAAAGTCGTGAGTGCAGCAGGACTGCTACCCGCAGCCCGACCTTGGCGGTCTGCAAGCAACCGTGCGGCGCCGTTGGGGTTTTGTGCAGGCTGTCAAAAACGGCGTTTTCGGGTGCGCCGGATCAAGGAAGCGCCGGGATTCCGGCAATTTCATTTGCGTGGACGGGAGGCCGCTGAAGGAGAATGGAATTTGGTGTGTATGGCGTGGAATTTGAAGCGCATGTATGCGTTATCGAGCTAAACAATGAATTAAGGGTAGAAATATCTACTCTACTATCGACTGATCAGCATGGATTGATGGATTCAGTGAGTTTGTCCGCGTTCCTGGCAAGGCGCGTCCTGCAGGGAATGGTTGTTCCCTTTCCAAAGGACGCAACGCAGACCAGGGGCGCGGACAAACTCACCCGCAGGGCGCTTCCATAGCATAGACGCCATCGAGAAAAAGCAGGTGAAAGTGGAGATTGAGATTCAGTGTCGAGCCAAAGCGTTGGATCAGGGTCACTGAGCCGGTGTGTGCTGTCGCCCTGGTGTAACCGGCTTGTTTGATCAGGTGGGTTGAGAGTGTGCGGTAAACAATGCTCAGTACCTCGCCCATCGATGTCGGGTGGCGAGCCAGCAGAAAGCGTAGTTGAAAGGGGAAGCGCAATACCCACTGGCGAATGGGCGCCTCAGGGAAGACTGCATCGACCGATAAGGTGACGCTTTCCGCCATCCGGCGGGCGCCGCAACTGGGGCAAAATCCGCGTCGTTTGCAACTGATAGGCGACGAGACGCTCATGGTAACAACCTTCACAGCGCAGCCGCAAGAAATCAATTCCAGGCGACCACACTGGAGGAAGTCATCGAATTCTTGCTGGATGTAGAGAGGCAGGCTTTGCCCCTGATCTTTCAGTGAGGCTTTAAATATCGGATAGTGTTGCTCGACCAGTTGATAGAGCAACGTGTGTTCGGGCTGGTGACGTTCGTAGCTCGGCGACGGATTCGCCAAGGCGCTTCTTTACGCAGGAATGCGATTGAAAGCCTGAACGGGGCGATCCGGAAATCCATCGAAACGCGTGGATCATTCCCGACGGAAGATGCCGCCGCCAGGCCGATCTTTCTCGCCATCCATGACTTCGAAAAGGCGGGGCGCAATGTCGGAGAACGGTTTGCCGCGCGCCATTTAGCTTGGTAACATGTTCGTGAGACGACTCCATGCGCGCGTTTCCGAAACCTGCATCGGCCGGGCCGGATGCACAGAGTTCGGGATAAGTTCGGGATACTCTTGCTTTCGAGACCTGAATCCTGAATAATGACATGTTTCGAAAAAGATCGGGGTTCCCCGTCGAGGACGGTTTATGGAGACAGGTTTCATGGTCAACGCGAAAAAGAACCCGTCGAGCAATCAATCGGCCCGCGATCCTGACCTGACTCGCCCTTCGGCCTTGTATTGTGCGGCGGCGCATTCGCGCGGAAATGGCGGTGATCCTCGCGAGCGGAATAAATCAAACAATGACGACAATGAGTTCCCTCCCCTAATTTCAGGAAACCCCGGCACAGGCAAAACCGCCCTGCTATCGGGCCAATCGTTAATCTCATAGGTGCGCCATGCGGTTCTTTGCCAGATCACTCGCCATAGTCTGTCTCCTGGCGGGCTTCGCTATATTCAATGCCGCGCCGGTCGCGGCCCAAACGTTGAGCTTTTCCAAGGCCTTCTCCCCGGCCACGGTCGAGACGGGCGGGACCTCGACGCTGACCTACAAGATCGACAATACGGCCAACAACATCGCGGTGGGTTCGCTCGCCTTTGTCGACTTCCTCTCGTCCCTGAACGTGACCCCCGGGCCGTCGGTGATGGGTTGCGGCGGGGCGACAGGCGTGCAAACGAGGAATCAATTCGGTAGAGTCAGGGTGACGGTGTCAGGGGGAACCGTTGCGGCCGGCGGAATCTGCACGATTTCCTTCAACGTGCAGCCTTCGCGGACAGGCACGCTAACCGGCACGTCGGGCGAACTGACCTCGGACCTGCCGAATGCCACGCCGGGCGCCTCAGCGACCCTGACGGTCGTTCCGCCGGGCACTCCGATCGAGCCTGAGCCCGAGCCCGAGCCTGAGCCCAATCGTAGGACGTTGGGCTTTTCCAAGGCCTTCTCCCCGGCCACGGTCGAGACGGGCGGGACCTCGACGCTGACCTACACGATCGACAATACGGCCAACGACATCGCGGTGGGTTCG
>CBDBFJ010000002.1:0-1866 GCA_965204785.1 Alphaproteobacteria bacterium
CCTAATTCGTGCAGCGACCGCAAACGTGTCGAACCCGTTGCCAACAGCCTGCGTGAGCAGGGTTTTGGCGTGTTCCGCGACACCGACGACATCCTTCCGATCGAGGAATGGCGTGAGCGGCTGAAAGAGCATATCGCCGAGACCGACACCGTGGCATTCCTGATGAGCCCGCAGTCGGCGCCGTCGGACGAGTGCAACTGGGAGGTGGAATTCGCGACCTCGCTCAACAAACGCATCGCGCCCATCATCATCGAGGATGTCTACCCGGAAAACATTCCGCCGCTTCTGGCGCGCCTGAATTTCATCTTCTGCAGGGATCAGGATCCGTTCGAAGAATCGATCGACAAGCTGGTCGCCGAGCGCTGGCGTGACAGCCGCCCGCCCGAAGCGCCGACTATTACCGCCCTGCAGGCGACCTTTATCACGGAGAGCCGCAAGGATGCTGGGCGCCACGGTCGTGGCCGTCCTGACCCTTGGCCTTGCCGTCTTTGCCTGGATGTAGAGCCAGGAGACCGAACGCCAGCGCGATGTCGCCGAGGTACGTCACCTGGATGTGCTTGAACGAGCCGCCGCCAGTTATCTGCGTTCCGGCGATCTGGAACCTGCCTCGGTGGCTTGGGCGCATGCGTCAAAGGCCTACGAAGAGAGCAGCGGGGAAAACGCATGCTCCGAAGTCTTCTGGCCAGACTGGCATCTCCGCAGGAGACGACCATTGACGCCGGGCCGGGAGAGCCCCTCTTTCTGAACGGCTTACTCTATCTACTGACCACGGAGGGCAGGTCCGTCGAACTTTCCGGTTTTCCCTCATCGTGGTTCCGGCACGTGGGCGACAGCGTCCTTCTGATTGCGCCGACGGGCAGCATGCGCCTGCACGATGCCGCGACAGGAACGGTGATCGACGAGCAGCAGCCTAACGCACAGCTCATCAAGCCATGCTTTGCCGACCATGGCCGGAGCGGCGATGTGCGTGTTTACAGCACCTGGTTCTACGGCTACAGCGCCTGCGGCACGCGCATTGCCGGGACCACCGTCACGACCCAAGGTATCAACGCACAACAGAATTATATGGTGTGTATCGACGACGCCGTTGCCTTTGGCGAAACGCCCGACGAGAGCGTCAGTGTCAACGACTTTGGCGATGCCTGCGGTCCCGATGGCATCGTTCCGGACGGACTGGAAACCGCCTTCCCCGGTTTCAACGATCTCCAGGCACTTGCGCAAGTCGGGAGCCATACGGTTCCCCGCGAACGCGATGAAGCGGAACTCCGGCAGGCCTACCATGACGGCTACATGGCGTAACTCCAGGAGCTGACCCGGCAGTTGCTTTCGGACCTAGCGTTCCACGGGACCGTGTGTCGCAGTTGCCCGTGGTGGAGTTCGCCGGGCAGCATCTGACCAGCGCTTATCTGTTGCCCGAGATCCAGGTGCGTGAAGACCTCTCTCTGGCGGAGAGCCTGACCGTCTGGGGCGGCACGGGTGCTGATCTATGGCAAGGATCTTGAGAGCAGAGCATCAAGATGAAGGTCCGTCCCACAACCTGCTGATGCTCGAAGACGACGGCACACTCCATGGACTGCCAGCCATGAAGAGCTTAGGTTCGATCTATGATGCGAGCTTTGCTCCAGGCGAAGATATGATGCTGATGCTGACCGAGGCGGGCATCGTCGTGTTTTCCCTGAGCGGAGGGGCGGGCACCATCGATAACCAGTTTCCAGCACCCGAAGGCGCCGTGGCACTGGAATGACTGAGCGATGGGTCGATGGCCGTACTGGATCACGAGGGCGGCAATTATTTCGGATATCCGGGCAAGCCGCTCATTCGCGTGCCGGGAGGCCTCGCCGCGGCGAACGACGACGAACGCAACCC
>CBDBFJ010000003.1:0-8532 GCA_965204785.1 Alphaproteobacteria bacterium
AGGCCTGGTGCTACCTGCTGTATCCGGTGCAGGAAAGCGCCCAGGCAGACCGCGAGTGGACATGGGCCAGAGTACGCGCCCAGGACGGGTTGCTGGCGCGTATGGGCAAGCAGCTTGTCCGTGACGAAGGACTGTTGCCCGAACTCGGGCCCGCCCGACTGGACCGCGAACTGCAGAAAGACATCTGGAACGGGAAAGACCACCTGTCCCTGAAAGACCTGTGGGAGTACATGAACCGCTACACCTACCTGCCCCGCGTCAAGGACCGCAGCGTGCTTGCGAAAGCCGTTCAGTCAGCGGTCAGCGGGATGTTTCCGGGTCCCTTTGCATACGCTGAGCGATGGGATGAAACCGGGAATGGCTACGCTGGTCTGGCGATATCGGGCGCAGGCCACGTTCAGGTCGTGATCGACGGCGATTCGGTCATCGTCAGGCCCGACGTCGCGCAAGCCCATCGGCCCGAACCGGATGGCGACCCCGCCGGGACGGACGGAGCCGACCCCGCGAAACCCGGCGGCCCCGCGCCGGGACCGGATGGAGACACGGACGGAGACCCGGATCCGGACGCCGAAAGGAAGCCCACGCGCTTCGTCGGCACCGTCATGATTTCGGCCGACCGGCCTGCGCGCGAGGTCCACCGGATCGTGGAAGCGGTCGTCGAGCAGCTGACCACGCTTCCAGGCAATGAAGTGTCCCTGAAACTGGAGATTGACGCCGAGGTTCCCTCGGGCCTGGATCGCGCCAAGGTCAGAACCCTGATCGAGAACGCAACGACGCTGGGCTTCATCGACAAGGCCGTCAAGTGATCGACGGCAGGGAATCGAACCCGCGTCTTTCCTTTCGCAGTTCGGACGGCCTCACCCGCGAGCCGCGCGTGACGGGCCGGACGATGCGACGCTGGGCGGCCAGCCGGGCCTGTGACCACGGGACGCGGGAAGGGTGGTGTCCATGACGGGCGAGGAGCGGCCGTGGCTCCGACGTGTGCTGGCATGGGTTCGGCTGACGGTCGCGGCGGTGTGGCGGTGGCTCCAGCGTGTGCCGGTATGGTGGCTCCGACGTGTGTTGGCATGGGTTCTGCCGGTGATCGTGGCGGCGCTAGCGGCAGTGGCGGCGGCAGCGGTCGGGGCGGCGGCAGCGGTCGGGGCAGTGGCGTTCGGGTGGGACTGGTTGCAGGGCGTGTGGGACTGGTTGCGGAGCGGGTCGGAGTCTTCCGAATCGAAAGGCGAAACATTCGAATCGAACAGCACAACATTGCGCAATCTCACACTGTTCTTCGGCGCAATCATCGGCCTGTTTTTCGTACGGTGGCGCAATCGGACAGCCGACAGACAAGCGGAAACGGCCAACGAGCAGGCGGAAACGGCGGCGCGCGGCCTGCGCAACGAGCGTTACCAGAAGGGCGCTGACATGCTGGGCAACGCCACGCTGGCGACGCGCCTTGGCGGGGTCTACGCCCTGGAGCAGCTCGCACAGGATCACCCGAAAGAGTATCACCCCCGGATCGTGGAACTGCTCTGCGTTTTCACCCAGGATCCGAAGGAGAACGGAGGGCCGGACGATCCGAAGGAGAACGGAGGGCCGGACGATCCGAAGGAGAACGGAGGGCCGGACGATTCGGCATACGGGGCAGATCGACGCTGTGCGCCGGATATCAAGGCGGCAGCCAAGGCCATCGGAGACCGCCGCGTGGAGAATGACCCCAGCGGATTTGTCCTGAACCTGGAGGGCGCGAAACTGTCGCACGCGGACCTGTCGGACGCGGACCTGCGGGGCGCGAACCTGGAGGGCGTGAAACTGGAGAGCGCGAAACTGTCGGGCGCGGACCTGCGGGGCGCGGACCTGCGGGGCGCGAAACTGTCGCACGCGAAACTGTCGCGCGCGAAACTGTTGGGCGCGAAACTGTCGCACGCGGACCTGTTGGGCGCGAAACTGTGGCACGCGAACCTGTCAGGCGCGACAGGTTCGTACGCGAACCTGTCAGGCGCAAAGCTGTGGCGCGCGAACCTGTCGGACGCGAAACTGTCGCACGTGGACCTGTCAGGCACGGACCTGAAGGGCGCGGACCTTTCGGACGCGAAACTGTGGCACGCGAAACTGTCGGGTGCGGACCTGTGGGGCGCGAACCTGTCGGGTGCGGACCTGTCGCGCGCGGACCTGTCGGGTGCGGACCTGCGGGGCGCGAACCTGTCGCGCGCGGACCTGTGGCGTGTCGAAGGGCTCACGCAGTCCGGGCTGGACGCGGCATTCATACGGGAAGGGGAAGACCCGCCCCGGCTGGAGGGTGCTCTGGACGCCGTGGTGACCGGGCAGCCTCTGGTCTGGCAGGGTGAGGAGCGTCCCCCCGAAGACGAGGCCGGGGACTGACGGGTGGTCGCGCAGTGGCTTGAAAGAATCCCGGCCCTTAAAGACTTCCCTGAAGTGTCGTACATTCAGGATGTGTTCGGGCGATGTGCCCGACCGGAACCCGGTGCTGGAGGCCCAATCGAGATGACGATGACGTCCCGCGAGCGCACCCGCCTCGCTGGCAGAGCGACCTCGCCCGCGAGCTGGGCGTGACGGACGCGGTGCGCCGCCGTCTCCGGCGTGTGCCGACATGGGCTGTGGCGGCGCTAGCGGCAATGGCAGCGGTCTGGGCAGCGGTGGACTGGTGGGACTGGTGGGACTGGTTGCGGCGCGAGCAGGAGCCTTTCGAATCGGTCAGTGTAACATTGCGCAATCTCGCACTGATCCTGGGCGCAATCGTCGGCCTGCTTTTCGTATGGTGGCGTAATCGGACAGCCGACATGCAGGCGGAACCGGCGGCGCACGGCCTGCGCAACGAGCGTTACCAGAAGGGCGCGGACATGCTGGGCAACGCCACGCTGGCGACGCGCCTTGGCGGAGTCTATGCCCTGGAGCAACTCGCCCTGGATCACCCGGAAGAGTATCACACCCGGATCGTGGAGCGGCTCTGCGCCTTCATCCGGCATCCGGTGGAGGAAGGAAGGCCGGAGTCCGGCGGGGCGGATGGCGGAGGGTCGGACGATTCGGCGTACGGGGCAGAACTCCGCTGCGCGCCGCATATCGAAGCGGCGGCCCAGGCCATCGGACGCCGCCGCGTGGAGAATGACCGCCGCGGATTTTTCCTGAACCTGCGGGGCGCGAACCTGTCGGGCGCGAACCTGTCGGGCGCGATCCTGGAGGGCGCGAACCTGTCGCGCGCGAGCCTGCGGAACGCGAACCTGTCGGGCGCGAACCTGTCAGGCGCGGACCTGTCAGGCGCGGACCTGTCGGGCGCGGACCTGTCAGGTGCGATCCTGTCAGGCGCGGACCTGTCGGGCGCGGACCTGTCGGGCGCGAACCTGTCAGGTGCGATCCTGTCAGGTGCGATCCTGTCGGGCGCGGACCTGTCAGGCGCGAACCTGTCAGGTGCGATCCTGTGGGACGCGAACCTGTCGCGCGCAAACCTGTCGGACGCATACCTGTCGGGCTCAGACCTGTCACGCGCAAACCTGTCGGACGCATACCTGTCGGGCGCGATCCTGGAGAGCGCGGACCTGTCGGGCGCGAACCTGGAAAGCGCGAGCCTGCGGAACGCGAACCTGTCGCGCGCGAACCTGGAGTTCGCGATCCTGGAGTTCGCGAACCTGTCGCGCGCGAACCTGTCGCGCGCGAACCTGTCGCGCGCGAACCTGGAGTTCGCGATCCTGGAGTTCGCGATCCTGTCGCGCGCGATCCTGTCGCGCGCGATCCTGGAGGGCGTGAACCTGGAGGGCGCGATCCTGGAGGGAGCGATCCTGGAGGGCGCGATCCTGGAGGATGCGAACCTGGAGAGCGCGGACCTGGAGGGCGCGATCCTGTCGGGTGCGAACCTGGAGGGAGCGATCCTGTCGGACGCGATCCTGCGGCGCGCGGACCCGTCGCGCGCAAACCTGTCGGGCGCTAAGCTGTCGGGCACGAACCTGGAGGGCGCGGACCTGTCGGACGCGGACCTGTCGCGCGCGGACCTGTCGGGTGTCAAAGGGCTCAAGCAGTCCCAGCTGGACGAGGCGTTCATATGGGAAGGGGAAGACCCGCCCCGGCTGGAGGGCTCTCTGGACGCCGTGACCGGGGAGCCTCTGGTCTGGCAGGGTGAGGAGATTCCCCCCGAAGACGAGGCCGGGGACTGACGGGCCGGACGATGCGGCGCTGGGCGGCTGGCCGGGCCTGTGACGGCGGGACAAGGAAGGGGTGGTGTCCATGACGGGCGCGGTGCGGCGGTGGCTCTGGCGTGTGCCGTGGGCTCTGCCGGCGGTCGTGGCGGCGCTAGTGGCAATGGCAGCGGTCGTGGCAGTGGTGTGCTGGTGGGACTGGTTGCGGAGCGTACCGGAGTCTTCCGACTCGGGCGGCGAAACATTGCGCACCCTCGCACTGATCCTGGTCGCAATCGCCGGCCTGTTTTTCGCATGGTGGCGCAATCGGATAGCCGGCCGGCAAGCGGAGACGGCCAACGAGCAGGCGAAGACGGCGGAGCGCGGCCTGCGCAACGAGCGTTACCAGAAGGGCGCGGACATGCTGGGCAACGCCACGCTGGTGACGCGCTTTGGCGGGGTCTACGCCCTGGAGCAGCTCGCACGGGATCACCCGGAAGAGTATCACGTCCCGATCGTGGATCTGCTCTGCGCCTTCATCCGGCATCCGGTGGAGGAAGGAAGGTCGGAGTCCGGCGGGGCGGATGGCGGAGGGCCGGACGGTTCGGTGTACGAACCCGATCGTCGCTGCGCGCCGCATATCGAAGCGGCGGCCAAGGCCATCGGACGCCGCAGCGTGGAGAATGACCCCAGCGGATTTTTGAACCTGCGGGGCGCGAACCTGTCGGGCGCGGACCTGCGGGATGCGAACCTGTCGGGTACGGACCTGTGGGGCGCGAATCTGTCGGGCGCGGACTTGCGGGGGGATGCGAGCCTGTCGGGCGCGAGCCTGTGGGACACGAACCTGGAGGGCGCGATGCTGTTCGGCGCCAACCTGTCGGGCGCGACCCTGTTTAACACAAACCTGGAGAGCGCGATCCTGTCGAAAGCGAACCTGGAGGGCGCGATCCTGTCGAAAGCGAACCTGCGGGGCGCGACCCTGTCGCATGTCAAAGGGCTCACGCAGTCCGGGCGGGGCGGGGCGTTCATACGGGAAGGGAAAGCCCCGCCCCGGCTGGAGGGCGCTCTGGACGCCGAGACCGGGAAGCCCCTGGTCTGGGGGGATGAGGAGCGTCCCCCCGAGGACGGTCAAAATCGCGCGGCCCGACAGGTCTACGCGGTCTGGGAGGGTGAAGAGCATCCCCCCAAAGACGAGGCCGGGGACTGACGGGCCGGACGATGCGGCGCTGGGCGGCTGGCCGGGCCTGTGACGGCGGGACGCGGGAGGGTTGGTGTTCATGACGGGCGCGGTACGGCGGTGGCTCAGGCGTGTGCCGGCATGGGTTCTGCCGGCGTTCGTGGCAGTGGCAGCGGTCGGGGCAGCGGTGTGCTGGTGGGACTGGTTGCGGTGCGAGCAGGAGCCTTTCGAATCGAACGGCGAAACATTGCGCAATATCGCACTGATCCTGGTCGCAATCGTCGGCCTGCCTTTAGCATTGTGGCGCAATCTGACAGCCTACAAGCAGGCGGAGACGGCGGCGCGCGGCCTGCGCAACGAGCGTTACCAGAAGGGCGCGGACATGCTGGGCAACGCCACGCTGGCGACGCGCCTTGGCGGGGTCTACGCCCTGGAGCAGCTCGTACGGGAGCACCCGGAAGAGTATCACATCCAGATCGTGGATCTGCTCTGCGCCTTCATCCGGCATCCGGTGGAGGCCAGAAGGCCGGAGTTCGTCGGGGCGGATGGCGGAGGGCCGGACGGTTCGGCGTACGAACCCGATCGCCGCTGCGCGCCGGATATCGAAGCAGCGGCCCGGGCCATCGGACGCCGCCGCGTGGAGAATGACCGCCGCGGATTTTTCCTGAACCTGCGGGGCGCGAACCTATCGGGCGCGATCCTGTCGGACGCAAACCTGGAGCGCGCGGACCTGGAGGGCGCGAACCTGTCGGACGCGATCCTGCCAGGCGCGAAACTGTCGGGCGCGATCCTGGAGGGCGCGCGCATGGAGCGCGCGGACCTGTTGGGCGCGAACCTGGGGAGCGCAGACCTGGAGGGCGCGGACCTGTTGGGCGCGGAGCTGGAGCACGCGGACCTGGAGGGCGCGACCCTGCGGGGCGCGGGCATGAAGGGCGCAAACCTGTGGAGCGTGAACCTGTCGGACGCGATCCTGTCGGGCGCGGACCTGTCGCATGTCGAAGGGCTCAAGCAGTCCGGGCTGGACGCGGCGATCATATGGACAGGGGACGACCCGCCCCGGCTGGAGGGCGCTCTGGACGCCGAGACCGGGCAGCCTCTGGTCTGGCAGGGTGAGGAGCGTCCCCCCGAAGACGAGGCCGGGGACTGACGGGCAGTCGCGCGGTGGCGACAGCGTGGTCTGCGAGTGAGACGATCAAAGGACACATAACTACAATCCGCAAGGCAATTATCCCCTCAACATACGGTAGAGGCAGGGCGGCCATCATGCTGCTGCCGGCGTGGAAACTTGTACCGGGAGTCAACCCATGCGATTCTCGGGGCCATGTCGGATCACATCACCATAACGCTGAACCGGAGCGACGATGTTATCGACCTCGTGGATTTCGCAGCGATGTTCGCGGGCCTCGGTTCGCAATTCGACGACTTCCTGAAAGAACAGCATCCCGACATTCACGGCCATGCGCGCATGGGCATCCGCCACATGAAGGAAGGCTCCATCGTCGCCGAACTGGCCGCCATCATCGCGCCGGAAGCCATCGCCGCCATGGATTCCGTGCTGGTCACGCGCGACTTCATAATCCTGCTTCGAGGCCGCTTCAAAACATTGGGCAGCGGGCAGCGGCTGGACGACGCCAGGAAGAAGGACCTTGGCGCCATTATCCAATCGGTGGGAGCCATCGCCAGGGATACTGACGCCACGGCAACCTATGAGCACCGGGAGTACCACCGGACGGTACTTTGAAGAACGAGGAGAAGTTCGAGCTCGATACGCACAACGCCAAGCAGATCATCAAGACCGCCGAAGAGCAGAAGGTCGAACTGGACAAGACAGAGGGCGTGGACCGGGAGCGGGTGATGATGGTCTTCACCCGCGCCGATGTCGGCGACGCGGCGCTGGACAGGAAATCCGGAGAACTGGTTCTCATTGAGGAAATCACCGACAAGAGCCTTGCCCTGATCTACCAGTCCAAACTGGCCGAACAGCGCATCAAGTCGGAAATCCGCGATGCGGACAGTGTGTTCCGCAAGGGCTTCGTCGTGAACGTCAACATCAGGACAGTCAGGGGGAAGCCCGTCGCTTATGCCGTTGTCCATGTCGAAGACGTGTTCGACCTGCCGGGGACTATGGAGGACGCGGACCTGGAGGGCGCGGACCTGGAGGGCGCGGACCTGGAGGGTGTCAAAGAGCCCACACAGTCCGGGCTGGACGAGGCGTTCATATGGACAGGGAAAGACCCGCCCCGGCAGAAGGTCGCTCTGGTCTGGCAGGGTGAAGACGAGGCCGGGGACTGACGGGCGCTGCGCGCTTACCTGCGGCCTTGGAGGACGCGGACCTGCGAAGCGCAAACCTGTCGCGTGTCGAAGTGCCCTCACGCAGTCCGGGCAGGACGCGGCGATCACGTGACGCTCACCCCTGGTTCGAGATGAGCGGTTCGCCTGCCCGGCGCAGTCCGGGCGGCCCGGGCCAGCCGGTCCGATGGTTCGCGAACCGCGATCACCGTTGCGCGATCACCGTTGGATGGTCTGCCCCGAGCGCGCCGGCATCCGGCAATCGGCGGGGCGAGCGCCATCCCGGCGTCTGACCGTCGATTCCATGCCGACGCCACCGGGTGGCATTGCGGCCGGATTCGGTTCAGATTGCGGGCTCGTGCAAAAACACCGATCCATCTGGGAACCCCATGACCCGCGACCCCCGCTACGATATCCTGTTCGAACCCGTCAAGATCGGCCCGGTCACGGCCAAGAACCGGTTTTACCAGGTGCCCCACTGCACCGGCAGTGGCTGGCATCATCCGCGCATCCTGGCCGGCCTGCGCGAGATGAAGGCCGAAGGCGGCTGGGGCGTGGTCAACACCGAATACTGCTCCGTGCATCCCGCCGTCGACGACCCGCCCCATCCCTGCGCGTCGCTGTGGGACGAAGGCGACGTGCGGTCCCACGCGCTGATGACCGAAAAGGTGCACGCCCACGGCGCCCTGGCCGGCGTGGAGCTTTGCCTGGGCGGGGCCAGCATCGCCAATCTGGGCACGCGCGAAGTGGCGCTGGGCGTTTCCAGCATGCCGAACCTTGCGGGCAACCCCTTCCAGACCCGCGCCATGGACAAGGCCGACATCAGGGAAGTGCGCCGCTGGCACCGCAATGCGGCCCTGCGCGCCAAATGCGCCGGCTTCGACATCGCCTATGTCTACGCCACGCACGGCTATCTGCTCTCGCAATTTCTCTCGCCGGCCTACAACACGCGCACCG
>CBDBFJ010000004.1:0-13445 GCA_965204785.1 Alphaproteobacteria bacterium
GCACTGGATCGGAGGTGATGAACCCTATGTCATCGCCGGCGAACCGATGGCGCCTGCAGGCGCGGCAATGAGCCAGGAAGATCTGGCAATCCTGGCCGAGGAACTAGGTGAGGATGCCGTGCCCGGCGGCAACGTCGTCCATGCCGATTTCAGCCGCGGCAAGCGCCGAACCGACGGGGATGAAGAGTTCTAGGAATGAAGCCTGGGGATGCTGGACAAGACCCGGCAATTTCCCTAAACAAGCCGCGCTGTAACGGTCCCGTGCCCGGGTAGCTCAGTTGGTAGAGCAGCGGACTGAAAATCCGCGTGTCGGTGGTTCGAATCCGCCCCCGGGCACCATGATTTTTCTCATTTACAATCAGTGTCTTGATGGAAAAATCTGCCTGTATGTAGCGGCGCAGTTGGTTTGGAGTCTCAGGCTCACCGGGTTTGGGGTCAACTGACCGGATTTTCCATATTCAACGGGTCGTCGAAGTCTGTCCAAATGCCCTGGATGCCCTTCGGATACTCATCAAGTCATCCTCGCTATCCAGCAAACCCGGTGCGCGCGTTCGGCTGAACGCTAGTCGAAGCTCGCCTGAAATGCAGTCGCGGTCAACGAAACATGCGCATCGAGCGGCGGTCGCAGTTCAAACGCTTTCGTTTCCAGCGGGCTTGAAGAATGCACCTAAAGAGATCTTCAACTTTTTCATCTCTACCTCCTCGTTCTTCATATCATGTGCTCGAGATCATATGTCCGTAATACGGGAGCGAGCGCGTAATAGGCTTCCGAACGGTTTTCGGACAGCGATGAGAACTCGGCGACCCGACCAAGCTCGGACTTGATCAGGCGCTTCGCGTAGTCAGAACCTGTCTCATAGCCGTCGGGCAGAACGACAATGAAATCGTGGATGAGCGCCCGTTCCTTGCCCGGGGAGCGACGCAAGATACGGCCGCGGCGTTGAACGAATTGGCGCGGGTCACGGGAGCTTGCGAGAATGTAGGCCGTGCTGCAGGCCGGCACATCGATACCCTCGTCAAGACAACGGATCGCAACCATCGCATCGATGATGCCGAGACGGAAGTTCTCCAGAATGTTGTCACGTTCCTTGCGGGATTCACGCGAAGTGAAGCGCGAGATATCCCAGGACATGCCATGGAGCGTCGTGCTTACGGCCTCGACCTGGCGTTCGCCCGCATTGACGCCGTCCTCTTGGTCCGCATGTTCTTCATCCGTTTCAACAATGCCGTCGCCGCAATAGAAAAGAGTGTGTTGCGTCGGCTTCTCGCCTTCCAGCACGGCCTGCAAGGTAGGGAGCTTGTCTGCCGCCGAACCCACCAGACGTGCCCGCCGCATCAGAAGACCGGTGAGCTGCGGCGTCATCTCGCTCGCCCTTCCGTTCTGACGGGCCATGATGTGGCCAATCTTCTCGGACAGGTCGACGAATTCTTCCGCTTCGGCTTCCGTGAATTCGACAATGTGCGGGTAATAAACGTAGGGTGTTAGGATCTTGTCCGTGATGGCCTGCTCGAGCGTGTAGCGGGACACGATGTCGCCGTAGAACTCGTTCAAACGTTCGTTGCGCTCTTCATCGAAATAGTTTTGCGGAGTCGCGGACAGTCCGATGCGGTAACGGGCATGCGCGGGCAGGAAGCCTTCATACGCCTTCGAGGTATGGTGATGGCACTCATCCCCGATCCAGAGCAGGCGGTTGCCTTTGATCTTTGACAGACAGTCCTGAAACTCGGGACTCTTCAGCGTCCGGTTGACGACGACGATTGCCCCGAATTTTCGGCTGCCCATGGTCAACTCATGGACCATGTTCCGGAGCTTGTCTTCCCATTGAGAACGGGAGACGTAGCATTTCACGGGGTAGATGTCGAAGATCGCAAGGATACCGACCCATTGGTCGGCCAGATTCTGGTAGGGTGCGGCGATCACGCAGGCTAGGCCGTCTATCGTCTCGGATAGCTTTACAATTGCATGAATGGCCGTGATCGTTTTGCCTGCGCCCGTGGCTAGGTCGAACGTTCCATGGAAATCGCCCTTGGCCTTCCAAGCGTTCAGTGCGGCGATCTGATGATCGCGCATCTTGAAAGGCCGGCCGTCGATCGTCGCCGGTTCGCGCGGCTTGCCCGATGTCGTACTGTGTGCCAAGCCGTGCTTCGCGAGTATCCGCGCCGCTACCGCCGCTTCGACCTCCGGGCCGGGAGTGTAATCCAGTGCGCGCGCCGTGGCGATCAGCTTTTCCTTCACAGCCGTTGGAATGTCGATGACGGCCGTCGAACGGCTCTCGTTACGCCAGAGCCTTTCGAAGCTTTCGATGTGGGGGTCGTAGAACTCGGCTTGTTCAGGCGCCCATGTCCGGAAGACGTTGATTGACTCGTAGTTGTGCGTCGGGAGCAGGGCGTGCGTGCTTTCGTTGGCCGATCCGGCGAAGACCACGCGGTCGCCTGCCTCGTCAGTGATAATGCCGATCTTATCGTGATACATGCCTCGCTCGCGCAAGGCGATTTTCACATCGAGCCGGCCGTGGGCTACTAACCAGGAAAGTGTATCGAAGCGGTTCTGGAACAGCTCGTCGCTCACATTGGTGATCATCTCGAGCAACTCGTTTCCGATCTTCTCGGAAATCTCTTTCTCCCTGTAGCCCTGCTTGACCGCTTCAAGATCCTGCTCGTCGGAAAAGGCGCCAAGGATCAGCCTGATCTTGCCGCCATGCTTAACGAACATCGAGAGCGCTTGCGCGGCATAGCCGATGGTGGAGGCCGAAAAGAATCCGACGGCGCGGTCGTAGGAGTTTGCAGCTGAGAGCGCAGGAAAATAGAAGTCTTCCAGTATGTTATCGAGGTCGGACTTGTAGACCCCCTTGTAACTCAACTCCCGCAACATCTAGAAGGTGATCCCCGAGACGTCAGGCTCGGCTTCGTCTGCGTCGAGATAGGCGCGTTCTTTCAGCATCTCGAGGATGTCACGGTCCGGGTACTCACCACCACCGCGCCGCAACGCCTCGTCGATGATGTTAAGGCCGCCATTCGCGTATTCCTCAAAGATTTCCGCACAACGGCTTTCCTCGCCGTCCTTGAGGATTTCAGGGTCTTTCGTCTCCGCGAGGGCAATGAGGTAGATCAGGTCTTCAGCTTCCCCACGCTCGAATTGCTGGTAGGATATGTCCTCGGCCCCCTCATCCTTGTCGAGCGGAATCCGGCGTTTCTCGGAGTAGCCGAGCAGGGCTGCAAAACAGAGCAGTTCGCGGATTGTCGGAAACAGTGTCCGGTTTGTATTCGGTAGCTTTTGCATAGCAAGGCGCTGCACCATGTCCTCATGAATGCGGCTTCGGTTGATATTGGGCGCGCGCGAACTCATGGGCCTGTAATCTCCACAATGTCTGTACCGTCGAATTCGGCATCGAAGACGGCAGTCCTGAATTCCTTGCCCTTGAAGTAGCGGCTCTCCGGCTTGCGATCTCCAACTGGCTCAGTGTTGTGACGGACCAGAAGATACTGCGCCCCGAGATGGTCTTTGAGCGCTTCGAGCACGTCGTCGGAGCCTTGCGATTTGGAGACAAGCAGAACGACTTGACGTGCCATCTTCGGGATAAACTCGGCTGTAGTTAAACGATATGCCTCATCGAGCTGACCGAAGGGTGAGTCCAAGACAAGAGGCGCAATCGTACCTCGCAATAGGCGATAGTCCTGAGCGTTCTGCCGGATCTTGGCGAATTCGACTAGTGCAGCCGTGAATGCAAGTCCGAGAAGCTGGTTCTCACCGCTGGATTTCGGAAGGGCTATTCCGTCTGAGTTCACGAGACTGATGACGTACTCGTCCGTCATGCGCAGGTCAAGCGCCTTGCGCGTCGTGGCTTCAAGAATACGCTCGATCCTGGCGTGGAGAACCCGTCTGGCTTCGTCTTCCTCAGCAACAAGCTTCGTTTCCAGAAGGCCCTTGATTTTCTCGCACATTTCCCGGCGCCGGGCATAGATGGCGGATTGCTTGGACTGCTTCGCCAACTCGTTGATGTCACGGTCGATCTGGCTTCTTTCGCGTTCGGATTTTTCTATATTCGTTTTGAGAGCGCCGACATCTTGGTCGATCTTTCGGAGTCCAACTTTCAGTTCCTCTCGCTTCGACTCACGCTCTGCGATGTCTTCGAAGTCGATCCCCTGCAGCTTCTGGCTGATCTCGGCGAGGTGAGCTTCTGCCCTACCAAGCTCGTCATTGGCCTCGGCGAGTTCCTTCTTGGCGTCCGCCAGGGCGGACGGGGCCTCTTTGCGCTTTTCCTTGAGCATCGTCAGTCTGCCACGAACCTTTGACACACGGTCGCGCATGACCTGGTTTGCCGCCTTTTCAAGAAGACTTGCTACCTTCTTTGCTCCTGCGCTTCCCGGTTCGAGCCTCGCTCCACAGATGCACTCCTCGGCACCGAGAATGTCCCTAACGAACTCCTCATTGTATGGTGAAGGGATGCGGCCGCTGTGTTCCTTTTCATCAAGAAACGAAAACGTCACTTCGGTGATGCGCTTGGAGACGATAAAGCGCCCGTGCTCCCCAAGCCATTGATAGACCCCGTCCGTGCATTCTTTCTGCCGCTTTTTCGCCCGCTGGAGTTGACCTTTATGGTGGTCGCGGCTTTTCTGGAGTTCCTTGGCGGCTGACGTGTTGCGGAGCTTTGTGTCGATATCCCCAATCTGTTCGTCAGTCTGTTCGCGCTTCTTCTCCATTTCAATGATGCTGGCATATGCCGCATTTAGTTGCTCGGTGAGCGTGTCGTGGCGGCGATTTAGCTCCTCGATCTTACATGTGTCCGCCGTTGATGGTATTTGCCTTCGGAACTGATGTGAAACGACCCTCAAGTCGTCAATTGCCGTCTCGATCAGCGAGCAGCCAAAAATGTCCCGCACGGCGCTTCCAACCGATCTCCTGTTGTTCTCCCCAAGGAAAACTTCGGCGTGTTCACCGTCGAACAAGAAGTGAGAGGCCATGTCGCGCGGGATAACTGTGTTGATGAATGTTTCCGGCGGTTCGAGCGGGTTCTGGCTGCCGCCATCGATACGGGCGACCACAAATTCACGCCTCGACGATGTCCCTATATTGGCAAAGCGTTTGGCGATGTAGCGGCTTTCATTATGCCCGAAGAGCACTTCGACAGATGCCGACTCGCGGCCTGCCTTCTTCGCATCGTAGTTGAGAATTTCGTCACGCTTTTCAAACCGAGAAGTAGTTTCGCCGTAAAAACACCAAAGCAGAGCGTTGAGGAGCGTCGTTTTCCCTACGCCATTCTCGGCATAGATGATAGTTACGTTGCGGTTTGGGTCTTCGGAAAAGCGGATGGAGGTATCACCGTAAAAACACCGAAAATCAGTCAGTCGGATCTCTTCAAGTATCATGCTGACCGTCTCCGTCTCCCGGTTTCGTATGGCGCTCGATAATCTCGCGTAACTTTTGCCGCCGTTTTGTCTTCACGTTGCGTTCCTCAAAGAAGTATTTGCGCTCAAGTTCAATGATCTCACGGACAACGTGGTCATACGGGTCGTTTTGCAGGTTCTGGTCACTCGCCATATCCAACCTTCCAGTTCGGAAGCCTCGGGCTGCAAAGCGGCGAAAAGATTGCCGCCTCCGAAATTGATCCACACCTCGACTTTTGGTCGCCCGACGCCGTCGTTTTAGGGCACTTGCTTTGTCTGTGAACCTTGGCCAATCGGTACTGTGATTCCCGGCGACAGTACAGTGGAGCACGGCTCGCGTTCTCTAGCATGGTGCTGACCTCTATTTGTGGCATATCACGCATGAAGCCGCCACCTCTGAGGTGCCGTAGGCATCATCGATCTCAATGTCAGTCAGGTTAGCGCGCAGCGGGTTCTTGGGCCGGCGCGCTTTCGCGCGCTCCAAGCGCTGCCGATAATCATCCTCGATCTGCTCGATGCGTTCGGGTTGCTCCAACTCACTCAAGGATTCTCGGTCACTCCAAGTGAAGGGTGAGCCATGCTCTAGGGCTGTCTTCTCGTAGGATTTTGCCTCTTCAAACGCTTCGGGGTGGGTTCGCTTGAGGCGCACCCATTCGATCTTCTGTTGGTAGAAGCAGAAGGTGCAGCCGCTCCGCGAGCGCCAATCGTAATAGGTCGGCAGACCAAGGCCGGAGGATTCCAGCAGCTCGATCACGCCCGCCTTATCGAGGCCATGCTCCCGAAGGGGGAAGGTGATCTTCAGATTGGCATGGGTCGCCTGCATTCCGGATCTTGCCGGCTCGTCGGCGCGGATCGCTACATAACTGATGATCTCCGTGCCGTTCTCGAGATCGCTCTTCACCCATTTCTCAAACGGGCGCAGCTTGAGCTGGCGCGTGCACCAGCGTGTGCGCGGGGAGGGCAGGAAGTTGCCGTACTCTTTCAGCCAGAAGTCGAAGTCGCGGTCGGGATTGAGGTAGGCGATCGGTCGCCCGAGAAAGCCTTCCAAACGCCCCAGAAACTCATAGACCTCCGGCAGTTCCTTGCCGGTGTCCGTGAAGAAATACTCGATCGGCAGGTTCGGATATGTCTGGCGCATAAACACAGCCAGGGCTGCGCTGTCGCGCCCTCCGGACAGGCCAAGAACGTGGCGCGTGCTCATCCTGTTTGACTCCTGATCTCGTCATCATGCTTAGCGATGCGCTGTATTCCGGCCTCTGCGAGAGCAGCAAGCGCGATGGTATCGCTGACACCGGCCTTCGCGAAAACCTCCTGAAGGTTTGCCGCAAGGGCCTTGGCAGCATCCTGCTCCGCCTCGGACAGTTCTACGGCTTGGAGCGCGGTTGCGCCGCGCTCACCCGTGCCCACGACGACGCCAAGGGCGTGACGGCTGGGTGCGCGCGCCTGCACCTGCGCGAGCATCTCCGCCTGCCGGAACCCCAAAGCGAGTTGACCGGCCTCCAAAGCCGCACGGTTTGGCTCCAGATCACTCCAACCGCGCGGGGGTTTGTTTGCCAACAGGCCAGCCAGGGATTCCATATCAGCAAGGCTTCCTGAGAAGCCTTGGAGCCGCGAAGCGAATGCGTCAAGGCGCAAATCGCCGGAGATGCCTTTGATGTTTTCGGCGCGGCGCTGCAAAGCCTCCAGGGGCTTGCCCTGATGGCCAACGGCGTCAAGCATCTTGGCCTGCAACCGCATGAGCATGGTTTCATAGGCCTCATGCAGTTCCCGTAGCAGGCCGCCGATATATTCGGCTGCTGACAGGCCTGAAGCACTGCCGCTGAGTTGCATAAGATCGACGAAGATGGTTCGGTGAGGATCACTGGCGGCGCGCAGGATACGGCACAACTCCTGCGCATCCCTGGACAGGGAGGAAGTCCGGCGGGTCCATTCAGGTAGGCGCATCACAAACTCGACCAAGGCCTGGGCAACATCCAAGGGCTTGGGCTCCGGCGCGCGCGCTATGACCGTTTCGATCTCGGCGCTGAGCGCCTTGAGGAGGGCCTTGCCGTCCGTCTTGGGATCGACATGGCGCAGGGACAGATCAGCCGGGTCCTGGAGCAGGCGATCAATGACATAGTCATTGATCTCAGGCTGGAAAATGCCCTCGACGTAGACGGCCATGGTCGAGCGATGCGCCAAGATGAAAGAGGCAGCCAGCAGCGGCAGCAATCCTGATCGCACGCCGAAGGGCGGCTGTTTCCAGAGCCCATAGAGGTCCAAGAGCGGGAACTCATCGCCCCTGTCGCGGGCGAGCTGCTCAGCTTTCTTCCACATCGGTCGCAGACTGATGCCCGGCTTGGTTCTGGGCGGCCAGAAGTCGAACACGCCCTTGTTGGGTTTGCGATGCAGACCGGTAGCTTTCAGGACCGTGCGGTAAAGGCCCATTTCGGCTGGGAAACCTTTCATGCCCAGATCATCCAAATTGGGGCGGTTCACCATCGCATGCAGCAGTGCGCGCACAGCCGCTTGGCTATTGCTGGAGGGTTGCTCACGATTGACCAGTTCACTGCGAATGTGCGGCGTCTCAGGAAAGGTTGCGTCAGCCAGTTCAGAGGCAATCTGCACAATGGCCTGGCTGCTGCCTGCCTCATGCGCCGCGCCGCGAACATACCAGGTCGCATGGACAAAGCCGTGGCGCAGAGCGTCTTCCAGCTCGGCGCTCACGACTGCCAAACGGGCCTCCAGCTCACGGCGCGCAACGGCATCACCTTCCAAGGCAGTATGGCCTTGGCGGATAGCCTCTACGGCCGAAAGCGCAGAGCCCGCTTGACGAATTTGCTGCGCATTGGGTGGCACACCGAGCGCCACGGGATAAGCGCCTGCCTTTGTCGAGGCCTCGCAGCATTGCGCTGCAAGCTTCGAGGCCGGCTCATCATCATCCGGCACCACCAGCAGAAACTGACCAGCTGCCCCGTCCAATGGCTTGTAGCGCTCTACCAGATTTGACAGACCCTGCGGTGAGGCGAGCGCGGTGGTGAACCAGCGCAGCGTGCCTGTATCGAAGTAGTGCTTCTTGGCCAGGACTGGCTGTAGATCGGCAAAGGAGGACAGGCGCGCCAGGTTCAACTCGCCGAGTTGGCTTTTGGCTTCACTGAATGCTGCCTCAATGTCGAAATCGCTGCCGGCGAAGAGAGCAAAGGCATCGAGATGCCCTCTGAAGACGGCCACCGACCAATCCTGCAGCTGCTGCAGCGCGCGATCGATCTCTTCTGGCTCTGCTTCGGGTACGCAGCTGAGCAGAATGCTGCGCTCTGGCAGCACGCCGCTGCCGCCATGGAACAGCTCGATGACGGCAACGCTCTTGGCGAGCTTGAGATGCAGCTCCTCGCCCTGACGTTCGCAACGCTGCAAGGCATCCACAGCTTGCGACCAACGGTGCGAGTCCGGTGAGGCAAGGATTGCGGGCTCCAGATTGGCCCGCAGATAATCCCAAAGCTGCGCCGGGTCATAGAGGGATGGTCCAATCTCAAGTGTCTTCAGGAACTCCTGGAAACCGCCCGGTTCGGCAGAGTTCAAAAACCCAAAGACGCTGCGTTCATTCTGGCCAAAGCGACGGCGCGAAAGGGGACCGATCAAGGACGCCGTCACCGGGTGCAGCGGCCAACAGGCTGCGAGCCGCTCGGCCAGATCATCCGGACTGCCAGGTCGGCGCCGCCGAATGGCGCCGGCAACGGTCTCAATGATGCCAGTGGGGATTGGTGCATGGTCTGCACTGGTCAATGCCCGGCCAATCAGATCGAGCACTTCATCGATCGCAGTCACGATCGGGATATCGACAAAGCGTCCCTGAATCTTGGCCCAATCTTCCTGCATCTCGGCACCGAAGCGCCGAGCATATTGATCAAAGGACTGGTGGAGGATGCCGAGGATCAGTAGTCGGCCCTCACAGCGTGCGGCGGCTTCAGCCAGCTCTTGGAAGAAGTGGATATCTGCGCCGCCGTCAGCGGCGGCCTCTAGGTATTTTCCAAGCTCGTCGATCACGAGCAGAACGCCGGCCTCTGGCCGAGCAGAGGCCTCCTTGACAAGACGCTCAATGACATCGCGCCCAGCAGGGTCGATCTGGCGGCGCTTGGTTCGTGCAGGCTTTTCTTCGTGCGCCACGGCGCCCGCCAAAGCCTCACGGAGATCGCTGACTGGATCAACGCGCCGGCCAACGAGGGGCACGACTAGCCACGGCTCATCCTCCTGCGGGAAGGCGTCGTGAAAGCCGGGGACAAGCAGCCGCAGCCCTTTTTGGTTCTGCAGAGCCGTACCGCCGAGGGTTTGACAAACCAAGAGCGCTAGGCTCGATTTGCCCCCGCCATAGGGACCGGTCCAGGTGAAGGCGCGTTGGCCTGTCTCCTGGAATAGCCGGGCCATGGTCTCAATGGCCTGCCGGCTGGAGCCGTGACAGACATAGCCCTGCAGGGCGCCATCAACGGTGCAGTCGATATCGAGCCGGACAGAGCGCTGAAAGCGACGCGAGACGGTGACAATGTCCTGAAGCATGCTCATGCGGCACTCCTCTGCGCTGCGGTCACATAGGCAGAGTCCAGGAAAGCCAACGGATCAGGCTTATCAGACCGGCGGGCAACGTTGCGAATGCCGGCCGTATCCGACCAGATATAGGCTTGTCGGGAACTCTCCTCGATCCGCGCCAATCGCTCCACCAATGCATCTTCATCGAGCTTGAAGACGCGCCCAGGTGACCCTGGCTCGAAGGTCAGTGCTTCAACGGAAAGGGTCTTCTGATCAGGCGCATGCCGCTCCCAGAACTTAGACAGGGCAAAGAGGAAGATGCCATCTGGCAGGGTCGGCTTCGTACCTCTGCGAAACTGGTAGGACTTGCTGCCGATGGCCCGGATCAGTCCAAGTGGCACCAAGGCTGGCTCAAACAGATCATCACTGAATTTCGCCTGACGCATGGGGACATAGCTGCGCATAAAGCACTCCACGTCCCGCTTTATGGTCGCATCGGAAGCGCGGATGCGGTTCTTCAGGACGGCGTTCTGCTGATCGCGATAGTCGCGCAGAGGCGCAGCAATGGCCTCGTGATCGAAGGTCTGCACGGTCAGATGGTTGAAGGCGTAGAACCATGTGGTGCTACGCTCCGGCATGCCCGCCATCATCCAATGCAGAAGCCAAAGCGTTGCCGACGCTTCCAGGAACGGATCGACGCCATGCCCATCGGCGAACAGATAATCTCCAATCGGCGTAGTGCGAAAGAATCCATCCTTTTCTTCCAATACATCGCAGGTCAGCGCCCAATGACGAATGGCGCTGACCATGTTCTTTCCCACGCCAAAGGTGACAATGGCTTCCGGTTCCGTGAAAAGCGATTTCTGCGCGGCGCCTTCGGGTGCGGCGGCGACCTTATCATAGGCTTTCTTGAGCCAGAGATGGCGCAACGGGAAAGTCT
The DNA here is from genome assembly GCA_965204785.1 of Alphaproteobacteria bacterium. GTDB lineage: Bacteria > Pseudomonadota > Alphaproteobacteria > SP197 > SP197 > SP197. The sequence goes on from CBDBFJ010000004.1 coordinate 10,826, forward strand.
CGTGACCGGAGAACTGCGCCCGGAATTCCGGATCGAAGAGGGGACCTCTGATCATGAAACGCTCTTCTTGGACGGGGCGCACAGTCTGTGGGGCAGAGAGAACGAAACGTGAGAGGTATGCATGGCCAGCCTCACTCCGCCGCTTGGGTGTGAGACAGGTGATAGGCCTTCTCGCTGATCAGAGCCGCCGCTTGATCAATATCGTCATTGGTTGTGAAGCGCCCAAAGCCAAGGCGCAGGGAAGCCCCCGCTTCGTCAGGCGACAGGCCGATCGCACCAAGTACATAGGAAGGCTCAATCAGGCCGGCATTGCAGGCAGAGCCCACGGAGGCCGCAAGCTCGGCCTGCAGCATCATAAGCAGCCCATGCGCATCAATGCCTGGAATGCGGATATTGAGGCAGCCGCTGAGGCTGCTGTTCTCACTGCCGTTGACCTGAAGCCCTGGCAGATCGGCTCTCAACCGGCTCAGAAGCCGGGATTTCAGGGCGCATGCATGCGCCTCATCGAGGACTTGCCGCGCAAGCGCCTTGTGCGCGGCAGCGGCGAGTCCGGCGCAGAGAAGTGGCGCAAGCGTCCCGGCGCGCATCCCATCTTGCTGACCGCCTCCATGGATGATCGGCGAGATCTGATGGCGCGCAGCGCCGGCGATGTAGAGCGCGCCGATGCCTTTGGGACCATAGAACTTGTGGGCCGACAGGCTGAGCAGGTCGATGCCCAATTCGGCCACATCAATCGGCAGCTTGCCGACAAGCTGCGCAGCATCAGTGTGGAACAAAGCGCCGACCTCAGCACACAGCGCGCCAACATCCCGCAGCGGCTGCAATGCGCCAATCTCGTTGTTGGCAGCCATCACGGAGACCAAAGCAGTGTGCGGACCGATCGTCTGTGCAAGGCTATCTAAATCAACGATACCGTCCGCGCGTACAGGAATGGTCTCAACCGCAAAGCCCTGTTCAGCGAGAGCGGCTGCCGGTTCAAGCACGCTTTTGTGCTCAATGGCAGACACGAGAATATGGCACCGGTCAGTGCGCTGCGCTGCGCCAAGCAGGCTGAGATTGTTGGCCTCTGTGGCACCGCCGGTCAGTATGATCTCTCCGGACCCTGCACCAATGAGGGCCGCGACTGCGTGGCGCGCATCCTCAACGGCTTCGGCAGCGTCCCAGCCAATCGCATGTTCAGAATGTGGGTTGCCGAAGCGATGCTCCAAAAAGGGCAACATTGCCGCGCGCGCCTCTGGATCAAGTGGCGTTGTCGCTTGATAATCCAGATATATCGGCGCTGATCGGCTCATATCATTCCTTTGATACCGACTGCGAGAAAGGCAACTCAGCTTGTTTGGTTTTGTCTTGGCGTTCAACGAACTCTGCCACGGCGCGACGCACGGCCCACGAGAGCGAGAGATCGTTGCTCTCAGCGATACGCAGCAACTTTGCGTGGAACTGTGGATCCAAGCTCACCGTGAAGCGGACAGCGTCCTTTTTGCCTTTCGGTCGGGGCATATTCCTGAAGACCCGTTTCGCGCACCATCTTTCACCAAACTCACACCGAGATTCAACCTCGGACCTGTGGAGGATTTCGTCCAGTTGTCGAGCTTCTGAATTTGCTCCCAGGGGTCTCTACGATGAGCCGGAAATCCTCCGTCATGCAAAACCCTCGACCCGTCCCATCGGCGCCGACGTCGGACAGTCTGTGACTGCGGGCGAGAGGCGTCTTCCGTCAGCCTCTGCAATCTGTGCTTCTTGGCGAGTGGGACTTGGCGGGAACAGCCGGCGCGCGCGTTCGGCTGAACGCTAGTCGAAGCTCGCCTGAAATGCAGTCGCGGTCAACGAAACATGCGCATCGAGCGGCGGTCGCAGTTCAAACGCTTTCGGTTCACGCGAGAAGTTCCAGAGACGAAACAGATACCAATCCGAGCGACGCCGTTCGGCCACGGCCAGTTCGTTGCGGGAGATGTAGAATGGCGTGCGCTCCCAGCCGTTCGTCGTTTTCACCTCGATCAATCGTTCCAGTCCTTGCGGCGTGAAGCTGGCTATGTCGTACCCCGCGCCGTCGCCACCCTCTTCTGAAACCCAACGCACCTTGCGCGCCAGATCATCCCGTCCGGCCACTTTCAACGCAGATCTTTCATGCGCCACGACACGCTCTTCTCCGGCTCGGCCGAGGGCCCGGTTTCGTTCATCCCGGCCCGCCACGTCAAACTTCTTGGCGACGTGCAGCATCCGCTCCAATTCCTGCGGCGGCGGTTGGTTTGATAGGGTCGGTGGCGGTCCAACCCAGATCGGTGCGGCATCGCGCAGACCGGTAGCCGGTCGTGTGCCGGGCATCCGCCCCAACCAGGCCGGGTGCCCTGCCAACCAGCGTGCCACCGCATCGACCAGCGTCATCTGGAAATTGAACGCGGGCTTGTAGCCCGGGATCCAATCCTCCCCGAGCCCCTTCAGCACTGCACTGATGTTCTGATGCTTGAATTCGACCGAGCCTTTCGTGCGGCTCTGCAAGCGGGGCATTAAATTGCGCCGGTGCTGAGCCTTGTTATAGGAACGGTCCGCCAGATCCTCCGCCAGCATCGCGAAATAATCCTCGACGATCAGGTCGTTTTCTTCATCTGTCCAGGGCCCG
>CBDBFJ010000005.1:0-19181 GCA_965204785.1 Alphaproteobacteria bacterium
CTGGGGGATGGCCCGTGGTTCCTTGGCGACACACTCACCGTGCTCGACTTCCTGCTCGGCATGCAGGCGACCTGGCCTGAGAACTATCCAGACACCATCCAGGCCTATCCCAACATCGCGCGCCACCAGCGCGCCCTGCTGGAGCGCCCGTCGGTGCGCCGCGTGCTCGACATCCACCGCGCAAAAGTGCGCGAATGCGGCGACGAACTCATCCTCGCCATCGACCCGGAGGGCTGGTGACGGCGTGAGTGACGGCCGGCGAACGACGGGCAACCGGCCCGAATTGCCCGCATCGCCCCTTGCCCGGCGTGCACTCGCCGAGTATGGTCCGCCGCCCGTAACCAATCGGAACACGCAACCTGCGGAGGGATGCCGGAGTGGTTGAACGGGGCGGTCTCGAAAACCGTTGTGCGCGTAGGCGTACCGAGAGTTCGAATCTCTCTCCCTCCGCCATTTTCCCTCCGTTGCAGATGCCAGCCGCTGGATCCGGACTGCATATGCAGACTTGCCAACCCGCCGACCTGGCGATCGAAGTCTCTGACCGTCAATGACTGGCCAGACCGCCTGACGCCCGGAGCAAACCTGCAGGCGCTGTCCGGTCAATACGATCGGACCAGCCGGACCGGTTCATCACTTTCAACCACTCATGGCCGAAGGCAGGAATGTCACGATCTGTGGGAAGGTCGTGATCAGAACGACGGCAAAAAGCAGCAAGAAAAAGAACGGCAATGCCGCCTTCGCGATGCGAAGGGTATCTATTCCCGTCAGCCCCTGGATGACGAACAGATTGAACCCGACCGGCGGCGTGATCTGGCTCATCTCCACGACCAGCACAAGATAGATGCCGAACCAGATCGGATCGATACCGACCGCCATGACCATGGGCATGATTATGGACGTGGTCAGGATCACGACCGAGATCCCGTCGAGAAACAGCCCCAGCACGATGAAGAAGAGCGTGAACACGACGAGAAGGACATAGGGAGACAAACCCATGTCGCCGATCCAGGAAGCAAGGTTGCGAGGCAGCCCGGTGAAGCCCATGGCAACCGCCAGGAAAGCGGCCCCCAACAGAATGAAGGCAATCATGCAGGAGGTGCGTGCAGCCGAAAGCAGCGCGTCGAGGAAATCACGGCGAGTGAAACTTCCCGACAGCACCGCCAGAAGGATCGACAGGACCACACCAAGGGCCGCCGCGTCGGTCGGCGAGGCAAAGCCCGTGTAGATCGACCCGATTACCCCGACGATCAGCACCGCAACCGGTATGAGGCCCCGCGCCTCCCACAGTTTTTCCTTCAGCGACAAATGCATGTCCGGCGTCGGAATCAGGTCGGGATTCATCCAGGCGCGCACGGCGACATAGGCCCCGAAAAGCCCGACCAGCATCGCGCCGGGCACCAGCCCGGCGATGAAAAGGCGCGCGATGGATTGCTCGGCCGCCACACCGTAGACGATCAGGATGATCGACGGAGGGATCAGCAGACCCAGAGTCGCGGAACCGGCCAGCGTGCCCAGGACAAGACCTTCGGGGTAGCCGCGCGACCTGAGCTCGGGGACCGACATCTTGCCGATCGTTGCCGCCGTCGCGGCCGAAGAGCCTGAAACCGCGGCAAAGATCGCGCATCCCAGAACGTTCACATGCAGCAGACGCCCCGGCAATCCACCGAGCCAGGGGGCCAACCCGTTGAACATGTCCCGGCTCAGGCATGAGCGCAGGAGGATCTCGCCCATAAGGATAAACAACGGCAAGGCCGCCAGCGACCAGGAATGGCTGTGTCCCCAGAAGGTGGTCGCCATGACGAGGCCAACGGGCGCGTCGGAAAAGAAGACGAGCGCGACTGCGGCGACGCCCGCGAGGGCCAGCGCGACCCACAACCCGGCGGCGAGGAAGGCAAAGAGAACCCCGAGCAGAAGAAGGCCCATCATGGGATCGGACATTCAGACCTCCTCGGAATGTTCGATGACGGGCGCGCCGCGCGAGACGGTCTGCACGAGGCTGTCCACTATGGCCAGGAGCAGAAGCGACATGCCCACCGCCATGAATGATTGTGGAATCCAGAGGGGGACCGGAACGATGCCCGGCGAGATATCGTTGAAATGCCAGCTTTCGTAGACGAGCGCGAAAATGAAATAGCAGGCATATCCGACCAGCGCCGCGCCGACGGTCAGGGCAAACACTTCAGCCCGGAGTTGTCCACGCGCGGACAAGCGCGAGATGACCAGAAAAACCTTGATATGCCCGCCCGAGCGAAACGTGTAAGGCATCGCAAGAAAGGTCGCCGCCGCCAGCATGAAGCCCGAGAAATCGGCGTAGGAAGGAATTGTCGATGGCAGCGGCAGGGCAAAGGCCCGTGTCGCGAAGTTCAGCAGCACCTGCGCACTGACCAGGATGGCAATGGCCAGAATGATGCCCGCGGCGATCCAGCCAGCCCCGAGATACGTCCGGTCAAGGAGACATCGCATGAGTGTTCCTTTCGAACGGGGACCGGTGGCCTGGCGGCCGTACCCGGAGGTCGCCCGCGTCTCCACGCGTTACCGTTGCGCGTTACCGTTGATAGGCGGTCAAGATCGACAACGCCGTATCCGAGGCGCCATCGCGCCAGTTGGCGAGCATCCGTTCGCCGATCGCCTGCAGGCCGGCCTGCAGTTCCGCACTCGGTTCGTAGACCACCATTCCGTTTTCCGCCAGAACCGCGGTCTGTGCCTCGCCTTCCGCCATGGACATCTCCCAGCCCCGGACTTCGGCGGCCGCGGCGGCTTCGAGGATCGCGGCCTGCACGTCCCCGGGAAGCCGGCGGAAGGCGCGTTCGTTCACGATCACGATGTTCTTCGGCACCCAGGCATTGATCGGGGTGTAGTGGGTGACAAAGTCCCATGCGGCGGAATTTGCTCCGGTCGAGGGCGACGTGATCATCGCCTCGACCTGCCCGGTCGCAAAGGCCTGGGGAATGTTCGGGGCTTCGACCTGAACCGGTGCGGCGCCGGCGAGGGTGGCGAACTCTTCGAGGGCCGCGTTGTAGGCCCGGAAACGCAAACCTGCGAGGTCGTCAACCGCAGCGATCTCGCCATTGGTGTAAAGCCCCTGTGCAGGCCATGGAACGGAGAACAGCGGCATCAGACCCTGCGCGGCCAGAAGTTCCACGATGACCGGCTCCTGCACCTCCCACAGGCGAGCGGCGTCTTCGTAGCTGGCGGCCAGGAACGGCTGGCTGTCCAGACCGAACGCCGCGTCCTCGTTCGACAGGCGCGACAGGAAGAACTCGCCGATCGGCACCTGGCCCGATCGCACCGTGTTCTTGATCTCGGCATGCGGAAAAAGCGACCCGGCCGAATGGACCGTGATTTCGAGATCGCCGCCCGTCGCCCCGGCAACGGCCTCGGCGAATTGCATGATGTTCTGCGTGTGGAACGTTGCATCGCCGTATGGCGTGGGCATATCCCAGGTATCCGCCGACGCAGCGGTCACGAGCCCGGCCGTCAGAACCATGGCGGGAACGATGTGCTTCATGTTCAGGTCTCCTCTGCTGGACGCGACCGGGCCTCCACGGAATGCATTTCGTCCGACCCCACTTGACGACGTTGATAACACATCGATAACACGCCGATAACACGTCGATAACACGTCGATAAATTGTCGGCGCTTTACGCACGAGGCGGCGACTTTACGCAAGGGAGGACGCGCCAGATTCAGGCGTGTCGGGGTGCAGGCGGCCCGGCACGTCTGTTTCTTCCCGCATTTTCCTCCCTTCACTCTCACATTGCACGACCAACCCTGAAAATTGCGCAGGATTCCGATTGAACGTGCGCCAGCGCCGGGATAGCGTGATTATGTACACAGAAAATGGGCGCACAGAAAACAGGCGCATGACAAATGGGTGTGCATAGTTGACGTGCGGATCGGCAGGGCCGGGGGAACGCGGTGGAAAGCAACAGGGCAGGGCTTCGCTGGGGAGTCGAGCGACGGCTCGAGTTCATCGAGTTCCGCCTGTTCTGGGAGGGGCATGTGAACCGCAGCGACCTGATGGAGCAGTTCGGGATATCGGTGAACCAGGCGTCCGCCGATCTGAACCGCTACATCGGCTTCGCCCCGGAAAACATGGTCTATGACAGGAGCGCGCGGACCTATGTCCGTGGTCGGGAATATGTCCCGCAGTTCCTGAAACCCGACGCCAGCCGCTATCTCGCGCAGCTGCGTTCCCTGGCCGATGGCATCATGGACAGCGATGACACCTGGATCGCCGGACTGCCGGCCCATGACGCCGCGCCAACGCCCGCCCGCGGTGTGAACCCTGTCACACTGCGATCCGTTGTCGGCGCCATTCGCCATTCAGAGGCCATGGAGGTGAAGTACCAGTCCCTCTCGCGCCCCGCGCCGGGTTGGCGGTGGATCGCGCCCCACGCCATCGGGTTTGATGGATTTCGGTGGCACACGCGGGCTTTTTGCGAGACCGGCGGGGTCTTCAAGGATTTTCTTCTTTCCCGGATACTCGAGACGCGCGGCGTCAGGACCAGCGGGATCACGGCCGATGCGGACAAGGACTGGCACGAGCACGTTACGCTCGAGATTGGACCCCACCCCGAACTCTCCGAGAGCCAGAAAAAGGTGATCGCCCTGGACTATGGCATGCGCGGTGGCAAGGCGGAGATCGAGGTTCGGCGCGCTCTGCTTTACTACACACTCAAGCGTCTCGGGCTCGATACCGACCCGTCGGCCCGCGCGCCGCAGAACCAGCAGATCGTGCTGCTTGAAATCCGCGGGGTCCCGGGATGACGAAACTCGAGGACATCGGGAACGGAGCCAGCGTCACCGGCGTCGTCCCGAACCAGCCGGTCGAGGTCGTGTCCTTCGACTGGATCGGCGATCAGGCACTGAACCTCGTCTATCGGATTCCAGGTGGTTCGGTTTCGGAAACCACGCTCTATCGGGACGACGAACACCGGCTGAGGGTCGAGCGGCGGGGTCGCGCCTGGTCCTTCGATGCAGACGGGTCCCTGCTGCGCCTGGTGACGGAAGCGAACCGTATCGCGCTGGCGCACTGTTTCGACCCCTATCTGGCCATCCATACGAGCCTTGTCGATCCCCTCCCGCACCAGATTTCGGCCGTCTATGGCGAGATGCTCCCTCGCCAGCCGCTTCGGTTCCTTCTCGCCGACGATCCGGGCGCCGGCAAAACCATCATGGCGGGGCTGCTGATCAAGGAGCTGATTGCACGGAGCGATCTCGAGCGATGTCTCGTCGTGGCGCCCGGCAGCCTCGTGGAGCAGTGGCAGGACGAACTGGGCGAAAAGTTCTCGCTGGAATTCGACATTCTCTCCCGGGACATGATCGAGACTTCCCGCTCGGGAAATGTGTTCAACGACCGCAACCGCCTCATCGCGCGCCTCGACGTCCTGGCCAGAAACGAAGATTTGCAGCACAGGCTTCGTTCCTCGAGCGAGTGGGATCTGGTCATCTGCGACGAGGCGCATCGTATGTCCGCGAGCTTCTTCGGCGGCGAGGTGAAATACACCAGGCGCTATAGGCTCGGCCAGCTGCTCGGACAGGTCTGCCGTCACCTGCTTCTGATGTCCGCCACGCCGCACAACGGGAAGGAAGAGGACTTTCAGCTGTTCATGGCCCTGCTCGATGGAGACCGCTTCGAGGGGCGTTTCCGTGACGGTGTGCACCACGCGGACAGCGCCGACATGATGCGTCGCCTGACCAAGGAAGAGCTGCTGAAATTCGACGGCCGACCGCTCTTTCCGGAGCGCCGGGCCTATACGGTCAAGTACGGACTCTCCTCCCAGGAGGCCGGCCTATACAGCGCGGTGACCGAGTACGTCCGGACCGAGATGAACCGTGTCCAGAGGTTCGCCGACCAGGACGGGAAGAAGCGCAACAATGTCGGCTTCGCCCTTCAGATCCTGCAGCGTCGCCTGGCCTCGTCGCCGGCCGCGATCCACGAATCGCTGAAAAGGCGGCGCGAGCGTCTGGAAGCGGAACTCGCCCAGGCCCGGCTTGCGCGCAGGGGAACGGGCTCTCCCGTCCGTTCCGAGAACGTCACCGAGGAAATCCTCGGGAACATCGAGGAGCTCGAACAGGACGAGATCGACGATCTCGAGGACCTGATCTCGAAGGGCGCGACGACTGCCGAGACGGTGGAGCAGCTTGAAATCGAGGTCCGGACCCTGAAAGGCCTCGAGGCGATGGCCCTGGGCGTCCTGCGGTCCGGAAAGGATACGAAATGGACCCAGCTCGACAGGATTCTCGATGACGACCTGATGATCGACGCCGATGGAAACCGTCGCAAGCTGATCGTCTTCACCGAGCCCAAGGACACCCTGCGCTATCTGGCCGGAAAGTTGCGCGCGAGGCTTGGCAGACCGGAAGCCGTCGAGGTCATCCACGGAGGTGTAACGCGCAAGGAGCGCCGCAAAGTGGTCGAGCGGTTCATGCAGGACCGCGACATGCTGGTGCTCGTCGCCAACGACGCCGCGGGCGAGGGCGTGAACCTTCAGCGTGGTCATCTCATGGTCAACTACGATCTGCCGTGGAACCCGAACAGGATCGAGCAGCGCTTCGGTCGCATTCACCGGATCGGCCAGACGGAGGTCTGCCATCTCTGGAATCTGGTCGCGGCCGACACCCGCGAGGGCGAGGTCTATGCCCGCCTGCTCGAGAAGCTGGAGGCGGCGCGAGAGGCTCTGGGCGGTCGCGTCTACGATGTCCTCGGCGAACTCTTCGAGGGCACGGCCCTCAGGGATCTGCTTTTCGAGGCGATCCGGTACGGGGAGCGGGAAGACGTCAGGGCCAGGCTCTTCAATGTCGTGGACGGGGCCGTCGACCGGAACCACCTGCTGCGGCTTCTCGACCGCCGGGCGCTGACAAATGACTCAATGCCCCGGGCAAGGGTTCACGATCTGCGCATGGATATGGAACGGGCGCAGGCGCAAAGGCTGCAGCCGTATCACGTGCAGAGCTTCTTCGTGGAGGCCTTCAAACGACTCGGCGGCCACATCAAACGCCGCGAGGAGGGGCGCTGGGAAATCACCCACGTTCCCGTGCGCATCAGGGAGCGCGACCGGCAGATCGGCGGGGGCACGCCGATCCAGAAGAAATACGAGCGCATCTGCTTCGGGAAAGGCGGGATTCATCGCCAGCCCGTCGCCGCCTTCGTTTGCCCCGGGCATCCCCTCCTCGAAGCCGTCATCAGCCTGATCCGCGAGCGATACGATCACCTGATGCGGCGCGGGGCCGTCCTGGTGGACGACACCGACCCGGGCGAGGACATCACCGCGCTCTTTCTGCTCGAGCATGGCGTTCAGGACGGGCGCCCCACGGCGACCGGCAGGCCCCATGTCGTCTCGGAGCAATTCCAGTTCACCGCCATAAACGGCAGGGGTGAAGCGAGCGATGCCGGCATCGCGCCGCACCTGAACCTGCGTCCCGCCGGACCCGAAGAGATCGCACTGGCGCAGAACCTGCTGGACGCGGACTGGTTGCGCAATGACCTGGAGAGGACTGCCGTCCGTTTTGCAACGGTGGAGCTGGCCCGGCGCCACGTGGCCGAGGTCAAGGCGCGCCGCCTGCCCGAGATCGACAGGGTCGAGCGGGAAGTGCGTGCGCGCCTCGGGAAGGAAATCAACCACTGGGATGCGCAGGCGTTCGAACTCCAGGAAGAAGAGCGGGCCGGAAAGAAAACCCGTCTGAACTGGCGGAACGCCCAACGGCGCGCGGAAGACCTGGCGGAGCGTCTGAAGCGTCGCATGGAAGTGCTGGAACGGGAGAGGTTCATCTCGGCCCGGCCTCCACGCGTGCGCGGCGGAATGGTGGTCATTCCCCACGGATTGCTCGGAACGCCCGGCCCCGCACCGGAAATGGCCGGCGTCAGGGCGAACGGGGTCTCGGAGGATCCCCTGGCTCGCCGCGAAATCGAACTCGCCGCCATGGACGCCGTCATCGCGGCCGAAAAGGCGCTCGGGAACGAGCCTGCCGATGTGTCCGCCAAAAAGGTCGGCTACGACATCGCCTCCTACGATCCCGGGGCAGACCACCTTCGCTTCATCGAAGTGAAGGGACGGATCGATGACGCCGACACGGTCATGGTCACGCGCCAGGAGGTCATCACCTCCCTGCACGAGCCCGACAGGTTCATCCTTGCGATCGTTCAGGTTGGAAACGGCTATGTCCAGGAACCGCGATACGTGCGCAGGCCGTTCTCGCAGGAGCCGGAGTTTGGTACCGTCGCGATTCAGATGAACATCAAAAGCCTGCTCGAGCGGGCGGAGAGACCCCAATGACCGAGCCCAAATGACCGGGAAAGTCACCGCAATGAGCGAGGCCGTGGCCCCGATGCGCCCTTTGGCGCGAAACCGTCGGGCGGCAGTTGAACCAGTTTCCCAAATCCACCTGTCCCTCAGTGACTCCGGCAAAGCCGATGCCTTTGAAGCCGCTCGCGGTGAGATCCTCAAGTACGCCGAACGCCGGGCGGCAGGAGGAGCGTTTCCGCGAGACGCATGGGAAGGAAAGTCCTTTTCAACCGATGACGTCGGAGTGCGACGTGTTGAGGGCATCGCCATCGACAGCCCGCGCTATTGGACGCTTCGGTTCGATGATGACGATCCGGAAGTGGCGGGCCGCTCATGGGTCATTGAAACGGCCCTGGCAGAACAGGACAACGACAGGCCCGTCCTTTTCGGCCTTCGACTGCAGTGCATTACCCGCGGTGAAAATCCCCCGTACGACCGTTCGATACCGAGCTTCGCCCGTGACGTGATAGCCGCATGCGACGCGCGGCTGGATGGTCGCAGGGTGACATCGGCGCCCTGGGTCGTCGAGACGGAAGACGAGGTTGACCTGCTGGTCGATCTTCTGCGTTTGGAGACCAGGACGGCAGGTGTTGTCGTTCTCTCGCTCCCGGAACACTCAAATGACTTGTCCGACGCATCGATCTACAGCGACCGCATCGCGCGCGAACTCGCCGGGGCAGCTCATGTCGCAGTGATTTCCGGACAGGCGACGTTCCACCTTAGCAACCGAATTGGCCGTGAGTTTTCGGTTTTTAATCAAGCCGTTCGCACTTATCGGCCTGGATTTGATCCGGATACCGAAACTCCTTTCGCACACCCGCTCGGCCTCGCCGAACGAATTCAAAATTGGGATGGAGGCCACGACGCGTATCGGCGTTTCATTTCATCGGAGGTCCTGCGGCGCACGGTTGAGGGACCCGATGCACTGAGGCGGGTGCCAAGTTTCGCCGAAGCGAAGCGGACTGCTGCCGAAATCCGGCGTCGGAATGCCCAGCAATCTGGGTCCTCAAGTGATGAACTCCTGGCCCTCGTCGAAGAGGAAATCAAGCAGCTCAAGAAGGATCTTGAGTCACAAAAACAGGAAAGCGGTGAGCTTCTTGAGATAGCCGAAGCAGAACGCGAAGGTGCCAACGCCGAGGTTCAACGACTACAGGGCACGCTCCATCACCTCCGGCAACGGTTCCAATCGCTCGAAACCGACCGCGGCGACGCTGCGGACCCAGCCATTCCGGACGACCTTGCTGAACTGGAGGAATGGGCCAAAAAACATTTGGCGGGAAGGGTCGAACTTCACAACCGCGCGCTCCGGGGCGCAAAGGATTCAGAATACGAAGATGTGTCGGTCATCTACCAGGCCCTCTTGCTGCTGCGCGATTACTACGTTCCGATGCGCCGAGAAGGTGGATCGGAATGCATGCAGGCGTTCAAGCGGCGCTGCCAGGAACTGGGCATAAAGGAACAGAAGTCTTTCACCGGGGACCGCGCCGGAGAACATGGCGACACATATTTCATCAGGATGGGGTACAGGCGCGTCGAATTGGACCGGCACCTGAAAAAGGGCAGCAGCCGCGAACCACGCAATTGCTTCCGCCTCTACTTTTGCTGGGATGACACGACGAGCCAGGTCGTCGTCGGCTGGCTTCCCTCTCACCTTCGAACACGAGCCAGCTGAATAAGCCATGACCCAGCCATACAAAAAGAAACTCATCGAGGTTGCGATTCCGCTGGAGGCGATCAATGCGGCGGCGGTGCGGGAGAAGTCGATCCGGCACGGGCATCCCTCCACCCTGCATCTGTGGTGGGCGCGGCGGCCGCTGGCGGCGTGTCGGGCGGTGCTGTTTGCGCAGCTGGTGGACGATCCCTCCAGCCTGCCGGACGAGTTTCCGACGCCCGAGGCACAGGAGGCCGAGCGCAAGCGGCTGTTCGCGATCATCGAGGATCTGGTGAAATGGGAGAACTCGACCAACGAGGAGGTGCTGGAACGCGCACGGGCGGAAATCCGCAAAAGCTGCGGCGAGCCGCTGCCGCCGGTCCATGACCCGTTCTCGGGCGGCGGGTCGATCCCGCTGGAGGCGCAGCGGCTGGGCCTGCCCGCCCATGGCTCCGACCTGAACCCGGTGGCGGTCATGATCGGCAAGGCGATGATCGAGATCCCGCCGAAGTTCAGGGACAGGAAACCGGTCCACCCCGGCATCAGGGAGCACCAGTTTTACCGCAACGCCGAAGGGCTGGCGGAGGACATCAAACACTACGGTGCGTGGATGCGCGAGAAGGCATTCGAGCGCATCGGGCATCTCTACCCGCAGGCAGACCTGCCGAAGGAGAACGGTGGCGGCAAAGGAACCGTGATCGCCTGGATATGGACGCGCACCGTGCCGAGCCCCGACCCGGCCTTTGCCGATGTGCAGGTGCCGATTGCGTCGAGCTTTCTGCTGAGTTCCAAAGCCGGAAAGGAGGCGTGGGTCGAGCCGATTGTGGATAAGGCGGCCAAGACCATCGCCTACCGCATTCGGCACGGCGGTACGAAGGCCGAAATCGCCAACGCAGCAATGGGCACGTCGGCAGGGAAGCGTCAGGCGTTCCGTTGCATCATGTCGGATGCCGCCTTGCCTTACGATCACATCCGCCAGGCAGGCAAAGCAGGCAAGATGGGCCAGCGACTTATGGCCGTTGTTGTCGATACTCTGACCGGACGAAATTACATTTCACCAAAGCCAGAAATGGAAAAACTCGCTTCCAGTGAGAATGCGGAGTGGCGACCAACGACACCCATTCCTTTGAAGCATCGCAACTTCCAAACGCCGCTTTATGGAATGCCTCGCTTCGGCGACCTCTTCACCGGCCGACAGCTTGTTGCCTTGAACACATTCAGCGATCTGGTGCATGAAGCGCGTGCGAAGATCGAGGCGGATGCATCGGCGACGGGTTTTTCCCATGACCCGACACCGCTGCGCGACGGTGGCATAGGCTCAAAGGCTTATGCCGAGGCTGTAAGTGTGTATCTGGCGTTCATCGTCGATAAATGCACTGACTACTGGTCTTCAGTCTGCACATGGCATAGCTCTGGCGAGAAAATGCGGAATACCTTTGGCCGCCAGGCCATACCGATGACGTGGGAATCCGCCGAAGCAAATCCGTTTTCGGGTTCGACGGGCAACTGGACGGCAATGCGCGACTGGGTCCGCAAAGCCGTCGGCGCCTTCCTGCCAGGGGCGGAAGGAACGCAGGTGCAGCATGATGCGCAAACACTTGTCTATCCCTCGAACGCCGTCATCTCCACCGACCCGCCCTATTACGACAACATCGCATATGCGGATCTTTCCGACTTTTTCTTTGGCTGGATGAAGCCAGTTCTCCGGGACATATTTCCAGACATATTTGGCATCTTGGCAACGCCCAAAACGGAGGAACTGGTCGCAACGCCCTATCGGCACGAGGGAAAAGAGGACGCCGGGAACTTCTTTCTTGAAGGAATGAGCTGCGCCATCGCCAACATGGCGGCGCAATCGTCCGAACACTTCCCGGCGACGATCTATTACGCCTTCAAGCAAAGCGAAATCGCGCGGGAAGGGATCAGTTCGACCGGCTGGGCGACGTTTCTGCAGGCCGTGATCGAGGCCGGCTACGCCGTGGTCGGCACATGGCCGATGCGCACCGAAATGGCCAACCGCATGATTGCCTCCGGCGCCAACGCCCTCGCCAACTCGGTCGTCCTCGTCTGCCGCAAGAAGGATGAGACGGCGGAGACCGTCACCAGCGCCGAATTGATCCGCGCGCTGAAACGCGAACTGCCGCCGGCCATCGCCGAACTCCAGGCCGCCAACATCGCCCCCGCCGACATGCCGCAGTCGGCTATCGGCCCCGGCATGGGCGTCTTCTCGCGCTACACTGCCGTGCTCGAGGCCGACGACAGCCCCATGAGTGTGAAGACTGCGCTGCAACGCATCAATGCCGAGCTCGATGAATACCTCGGCGACATTCAGGGCGATTTCGACTCCGACACGCGCTTCGCCGTCACCTGGTTCGAGCAGAACGGCATGGGCAAGGGCGATTATGGCGTGGCCGACAACCTGGCCCGCGCCCGCGGCATCTCTGTCGACAGCGTCAAACATGCCGGGATCGTCGAAAGCCAGGCGGGAAAAGTACGCATCCTTGAACGCGGCGAGCTCGACCCCGGGTGGGAGCCCGCCGAAGACACCCATCCGACGGTCTGGAAATGCCTCCAGCACCTCGTGCGCCAACATGAGAAGGACGGCGTCTCGTACGACACCGCGCTGCTGCTCCGAAAGATCGACGACAGGGCCGGGGCGGTGAAGGACCTCGCCTACTGCCTCTACGACATCGCCGCCAACAAGCGGCGGGACGCAAAGGAGGCGATCGCCTATAACGCCCTGATCGCCGACTGGCCGGACCTGATTCGCGACGCCGCGGCGATTGTCGATATTCGCGGTCCCGGCCAGACAGGTATGGATTTCTGAGGGAACGATCATGGCAAAGAGCACACGCCAGCACGTCTTCGAAGGCATGGAGCTGCTGCCGGAGGGATTGATCCCCTTCGTCGAGAAGCGGCTGGAATCGCAGGTCAAGGGACACTGGCAGGTCGAGGTCGTGGAACGTGTTTCCGGCCTCAAGGCCGATGGCGGCGCCATCGCCTGGGATCAGCAGGGGCTCCTGAAGGCGATGATGATCTTCTGGAAAGAGGCCTTCGCCATGGTACTGGGGCTTCCGGAGCGCTCCTACATGTCCGAGCTGCTCGACGTGCGCAACAAACTCTCGCACAACGAGACCTTCACCTATGACGACGCCGAGCGGGCGCTGGACACGATGCGGCGGCTGCTCGAAGCGGTGAGCGCCAAGGATGTGGCCGAGAAGATCGGCGCGGCGCGCGATACCATCCTGCGCACGAAATACGCCGAACTGGTCCGCAACGAGGAGCGGCGCAAGACGCAACGCTCCGACATCCCGGTCGATACCGTGGCGGGCCTGATGCCGTGGCGCGAAGTGGTCGAGCCGCACGAGGATGTGGCGACGGGCGAGTTCCAGCAGGCCGAGTTCGCCGCCGACCTCGCCAAGGTGCACAACGGCAGCGCGCCGCCGGAATACCGTGATCCGGCGGAGTTCTTCTCCCGCACGTACCTGACGGAGGGTTTGAGCAACCTGCTGATCGGCGCCGCCAGGCGGCTGTCCGGCGCGGGCGGCGATCCGGTCGTCGAGCTGCAGACAAACTTCGGCGGCGGCAAGACGCACTCGATGCTGGCGCTCCACCACATGGCGGGCGGGACGCCGGTGGAGGATCTGCCGGGACTCGACCAGCTTCTGTCCGCGAACGGACTTGCCGTCCCCGGGAAGATCAACCGTGCCGTACTGGTGGGTACGTCGCGTGGCCCGCAGGACGTCATCGGCCTGGAAGGTGGTCGGGAAATCCGCACGACCTGGGGCGAACTGGCGTGGCAACTGGGCGGGGCCGGGGCTTTCGACATGATCGCCGGACAGGATGCAGGCGGGATTGCGCCCGGCTCGGACCTGCTCGAGGCGATCTTCAGGAAATGCGCGCCATGTCTGATCCTGATCGACGAATGGGTCGCCTATCTGCGCCAGATCTACAGGGTCGAGGGTCTGCCCTCCGGCTCCTTCGACGCCAACCTGACCTTCGTTCAGGCGCTGACCGAGGCGGTCAAGGCGAGCCCGGGCACGCTGCTGGTTGCATCCCTGCCCGCCTCACAGATCGAGGTCGGCGGCGAAGGGGGTCAGGAGGCTCTGGCGCGACTGAAACAGACTTTCAGCCGCATCGAGTCCTCGTGGCGTCCGGCATCGCAGGAAGAAAGCTACGAGATCGTCCGCCGGCGGCTGTTCCGGGAGATTCCCGGCGACAGGTTCCATCACCGTGACAACACGGTGAAACGGTTCGCAAGGCTCTACCGCGAGAACACCAGCTATTTCCCGCAGGGCTGCGCGGATCAGGACTACCGGCGCAAACTGGAAAGAGCCTATCCGATCCATCCCGAACTGTTCGACCAGCTCTACACCGGCTGGGGCTCGCTGGAGAAGTTCCAGCGCACGCGCGGCGTGCTGCGGCTGATGGCGCAGGTGATTCATGAACTCTGGATGGGCGACGATCCCTCGGTCATGATCATGCCGGGCAGCGTGGCGATCAGCCGGGCGCGCGTGGAACCGGAACTGCTCCATTACCTCGACGCAAGCTGGCAGTCGATTATCGCAGGCGACGTGGAGGGGGCGACCTCGATCCCCTACAGGATCGACCAGTCCGCCCCGAACCTGAACCGCTATTCCGCGACGCGCAGAGTTGCGCGCGCCGTCTTCATGGGAACGGCGCCCACGCATGGCCAGGAGAACAGGGGCCTCGACGACAAACAGATCAACCTTGGCGTCGTGCAGCCCGGTGAGCGCCCGGCGATATTTGGTGACGCCCTCAGACGCCTGACCAACCAGGCCAGGTTCATGCACAGCGGTCTCGGGCGCTACTGGTATTCGATGTCGGCGAACATGAACCGGATGGCCGCCGACCGCGCGGAGCAGCTTGAGGAAGCTCTTGTCCTGATGGAAATCGACAAGGCGCTGGTTCGCTATATCGGCGGCCTCGGCGACCGCGGGCACTTCGATACCGTGCAGGCGGCGCCTGGCGGCTCGTCCGACGTGCCCGACGAGCCGGGCGGCGTGCGTGCCGTCGTTCTGGGCGTAGCCCACCCGCACAACGGCAGAGACGGCTCCGGGGCGCTCGCCGAAGCCAGGGACATCCTGATGCAGCGTGGCAACACGCCGCGCGTTTACCGCAACATGCTCGTGTTCCTCGCGGCGGATGAGCGCCAGCTCGACAACCTGAAGGCTGCGATGCGCCACGCACTCGCGTGGGCCGAGATCGTTCGCGACACCGACCGCCTCGACCTGACGCAAAGCGACAGCGCGCTCGCCAGGGCAAAGCTGACGGAAGGCAAGGAGACGCTGAACACCCGCCTGAAAGAGGCCTGGTGCTACCTGCTGTATCCGGTGCAGGAAAGCGCTCAGGCAGACCGCGAGTGGACATGGGCCAGAGTTCCCGCCCAGGACGGGTTGCTGGCGCGTGCAGGCAGGAAACTTGTCCGTGACGAAGGGCTGTTGCCCGAACTCGGGCCCGCCCGACTGGACCGCGAACTGCAGAAAGACATCTGGAACGGGAAAGACCACCTGTCCCTGAAAGACCTGTGGGAGTACATGAACCGCTACACCTACCTGCCCCGCGTCAAGGACCGCAGCGTGCTTGCGAAAGCCGTTCAGTCAGCGGTCAGCGGGATGTTTCCGGGTCCCTTTGCATACGCTGACCGATGGGATGAAACCGGGAATGGCTACGCTGGTCTGGCGATATCGGGCGCAGGCCACGTTCAGGTCGTGATCGACGGCGATTCGGTCATCGTCAACCCCGACGTCGCGCAAGCCCATCGACCCGAACCGGATGGAGACCCCGCCGGGACGGACGGAGCCGACCCCGCGAAACCCGGCGGCCCCGCGCCGGGACCGGATGGAGACACGGACGGAGGCCCGGATCCGGACGCCGAAAGCAAGCCCACGCGCTTCGTCGGCACCGTCATGATTTCGGCCGACCGGCCTGCGCGCGAGGTCCACCGGATCGTGGAAGCGGTCGTCGAGCAGCTGACCACGCTTCCAGGCAATGAAGTGTCCCTGAAACTGGAGATTGACGCCGAGGTTCCCTCGGGCCTGGATCGCGCCAAAGTCAGAACCCTGATCGAGAACGCAACGACGCTGGGCTTCATCGACAAGGCCGTCAAATGATCGACGGCAGGGAATCGAACCCGGAGCTGGAGGCCCAATCCGGATGACGATGCCGCCCGCGCACGAACGCACCCGCCTCGCCGGCAGAGCGACCTCGCCCGCGAGCCGGGCGGCTGGCCGGGTGTGACGGGCCGGACGATGCAGCGCTGGGCGGCTGGCCGAGCCTGTGACGGCGGGACAAGGAAGGGGTGTTGTTCATGACGGGCGTGGCAGCGGTGTGGCGGTGGCTCCGGCGTGTGCCGGTATGGTTTTGGCTGACGGTCGTGGTGGTGGTCGTGGTGGCGGCAGCGATCGGGGCAGTGGTGTGCTGGTGGGACTGGTTGCGGTGCGGGTGGCACTGGTTGCGGAGAGGCGCAGAGTCATTCGAATCGAACGGCGCAACATTCGAATCGGTCAGTGTAACATTGCGCAATCTCGCACTGATCCCGTTTGCAATCGCCGGCCTGTTTTTCCTGTGGTGGCGCAATCGGACAGCCGGCAAGCAGGCGGAGACGGCGGCGCGTGGCCTGCGCAACGAGCGTTACCAGAAGGGCGCGGACATGCTGGGCAACGACACGCTGGCGACGCGCCTTGGCGGGGTCTACGCCCTGGAGCAGCTCGCGCGCGAGCACCCGGAAGAGTATCACGTCCAGATCGTGAGGCTGCTCTGCGCCTTCATCCGGCCTCCGGCGGATGGCGGAGGGCCGGAGTCCGGCGGGGCGGATGGCGGAGGGCCGGAGTCCGGCGGGGCGAATGGCGGAGGGCCGGAGTCCGGCGGGGCGAATGGCGGAGGGCCGGACGATTCGGCACACGGATCCGATCGCCGCTGCGCGTCGGATATCGAAGCGGCGGCCCAGGTCATCGGAGACCGCCGCGTGGAGAATGACCGCAGCGGATTTTTCCTGAACCTGCGGGGCGCACACCTGAAGGGCGCACACCTGTGGCGCGCGCACCTGGAGGGCGCGAACCTGGAGGGCGCACACCTGGAGGACGCGAACCTGGTGCACGCGAACCTGCCGCGCGCGAACCTGCGGCGCGCGAACCTGGAGGGCGCGAACCTGGTGCACGCGAACCTGGAGAGCGCGAAGCTGTCGGACGCTAACCTGTCGGGAACGAACCTGTGGCGCGCAAACCTGGAGGCCGCGGACCTAGAGGGCGCGAAGCTGTCGGACGCGGACCTGCTGCACGCGGACCTGCTGCACGCGAACCTGCGGCGCGCGAACCTGTCGGACACGAAGCTGTTGGGCACGAAGCTGTTGGGCGCGAACCTGGCGAACGCGAACCTGGAGGGCGCGCACTTGGAGGACGCGGACCTGTCGCGCGCGGTCCTGTCGGGCGCGAACCTGGAAGGCGCGAAGCTGCAGGGCGCGAACCTGCTGCACGCGCACCTGTGGCGCGCGAACCTGCTGCACGCGCACCTGTCGGGCGCGAACTTGGAGGGCGCGAAGCTGTCGGACGCGGACCTGCTGCACGCGAACCTGTGGAACGCGAACCTGGAGGGCGCGAACCTGTCGGGCGCGAACCTGGAGGGCGCGTACCTGTGGGGTGCGGATCTGTCAGGCGCGGATCTGTCAGGCGCGGATCTGTCAGGCGCGATCCTGTGGGATGCGAAGCTGTCGCGCGCGAAGCTGTCGGACGCGGACCTGTCGCGCGCGGACCTGTCGCGCGCGGACCTGTCGCGCGCGGGCCTGTCGGACGCGAACCTGTCGGGCACGAACCTGTGGGATGCGCACCTACGGAACGCGAACCTGGAGGGCGCGAACCTGTCGGGCGCGAACCTGGAGGGTGTCGAAGGGCTCACGCAGTCCGGGCTGGGCGGGGCGTTCATACGGGAAGGTAAAGCCCCACCCCGGCTGGAGGGCGTTCTGGACGCCGAAACCGGGGAGCCTCTGGTCTGGCAGGGTGAGAAGCGTCCCCCCGAAGACGAGGCCGGGGACTGACGGGCAGTCGCGCGGTGGCTTGAAAGAATCCCGGCCCTTAGAGGCTTCCCTGAAATGTCGTACGTTCAGGACGTGTCCGGGCGATGTGCCTGCGACCGGAACCCGGGGCTGGAGGCCCAATCGAGATGACGATGACGCCCGTGCGCGAGCGCACCCGCCTCGCCGGCGATCTCACGGTTGCCCGCGAGGCGTTGTATGGGCCGCCCTGGCATAGCGACCTCACCCGCGAGCCGGGCGTGACGGGCCGGACGATGCGCCGCTGGGCGACCGGCCGGGCCTGTGACGGCAGGACGCGGGAGGGGTGGTGTCCATGACGGACGCAGCGCGGCGGCGGCTCCGGCGTGTGCCGTGGGCTCTGCCGGCGGTCGTGGCGGCGCTAGCGGCAATGGTAGCGGTCGGGGCAGCGGTGATCTGGTGGGACTGGTGGCGGAGCGCATCGGAGTCTTCCGACTCGAACGGCGAAATATTGTCCGACTCGAACGGCGAAACATTGCGCACCCTCGCACTGATCCTGGGCGCAATCGTTGGCCTGTTCTTCGCATGGTGGCGCAATCGGACAGCCGACAGGCAAGCGGAGACGGCCAACAGGCAGGCGGAGACGGCCAACGAGCAGGCGAAGACGGCCAACAGGCAGGCGGAGACGGCGGAGCACGGCCTGCGCAACGAGCGTTTCCAGAAGGGCGCGGACATGCTGGGCAACGCCACGCTGGCGACGCGCCTTGGCGGGATCTACGCCCTGGAGCAACTCGCACGGGAACACCCGGAAGAGTATCACATCCTGATCGTGAAGCTGCTATGCGACTTCATCCGGCATCCGGCGGAGGACAGAAGGCCGGATGAAGGCGGGGCGGATACCGAAGCGGCGGCCCAAGCCATCGGACGCCGCCGCGTGGAGAAGGACCCCTGCGAATTTGTCCTGAACCTGGAGGGCGCGCATCTGTCGGGCACGCGCATGTGTGGCACGAACCTGCGGAGCGCGGACCTGTGGCGCGCGGACCTGTCGGGCGCGAACCTGTGGGGTGTCAGAGGGCTCAAGCAGTCCAGGCTGAACGAGGCGATCATACGGGAAGGGGAAGACCCGCCCCAGCTAGGAGGCGCTCTGGACGCCGTGACCGGGGAGCCTCTGGCCTGGCAGGGTGAGGAGCGTCCCCCCGAGGATGAGGCCGGGGACTGACGGGCCGGACGATG
>CBDBFJ010000006.1:0-10805 GCA_965204785.1 Alphaproteobacteria bacterium
TTGGGGAAATTCGGGCTCGGGCTCAAGACTGCTTCGAGTTCAGTCTGCCTGAAATTCACCATCGTTTCGCGGGCGGATGCGGAGCAGCCCTGGGCAAAACTGGCGTGGGATCTCGACCATGTGAAGGAGCGCCGCAAATGGGAAATGCTGCGCGAGCAGGTATCGACCGATGAAGAAGAAATGTTCGAAGAGCTCTGCGGAGAAACGGGAACACTCGTAATTTGGGAAAAGTGTGACCGGATTCTGTCCAAGGAATACGAAGCTGGCGGGACCAAGGAACAAGCTGCAATCAAGCGGCTGTCCGACAAAATCAGCAAGCACCTCTCTCTGGTCTACCACCGCTTTACCGACAAGGCCGACAAGCGCGAGCGGGATATCGAAATATACATTAACAGCAGTCTGGTCGTACCGTGGAATCCTTTCTACCCGAAAAGGTCCGATCAGGTTCTTCCAGAGAAAGGGCAGACGCTCTTGGCAGAGATGCCGGATGGATCAGTAGAACGGGCCACGATCCACGCTTGGATCCTCCCCCACCGGCGCAACATGAAAAAGGATGAGGAAAGTGAATACGCCCGCATCTCAAACCGGGCACAAGGCTTCTACGTCTTCCGCGAGGGGCGGCTTATCCAGGATGGCGGCTGGATGGATGTTTTCAGTGCACCTGAACCGCACACTTCCCTCCTGCGGATCGAGTTCGATTTCGGACATGAGCTGGACGACGCTTTCAGAATCGATGTGAAGAAGTCCCGCATTTTTTTCACCCCAAATCTTGAGGACGAGCTGCGTAAGCTTCTCCAGCCGATATACCGTGAAGCAGGGCAACGCTATCGTCGGCAGAGCCGGGTGCAGGCCAATGTAAACAACAAGGTGGATCACGGTAGTTCCAACAAGAACATCGCGGCGACGACAAATGCTGAGAAGGCACAGGTGACGTCGGTCGATCAAGAAGGCAAGACTGCCGAGATATCCAACAACATGGGTCAGAAGATCCGGATCAAGTCACCGATCCAGAACAATGTCAGCCCCGATCACGTGCATGTCGAAGCTGTTGAGTCGATCAATAGCGGTGAGCTCTGGCAGCCAGCTTTCCGGAGTTCCGGAAACGACGGGCACGTGCCCTCCGTTCTTTTGAATAAGCACCACGACTTCTACCAGAAAATTTATCAGCGTGCCGCCGCCAACGGATATGCGGTGGAAGGAATGGACCTGTTGCTTTGGGCATTCGCAGCGGCCGAGCAGAACAATATAACTGATGAACTTGAGCCCATTTTCGAGGACATCCGCACCGAAATATCAAACAACCTCCGTAAACTTCTGCGGAACCTGCCGGACCCTGAACCAGGCGAACTGGTAGAAAATGATGAAGACTGATGCTGGCAGCGAAGCAGGAACTCATCGTTCGCGAACTTGAGGAAGGCACCGGTGCCGTCATCGCAGTCGCCATAGACAAAGGCGGGCTGCGGTCCAGCATGAAAATATGGTTCGATGACCTTGACCAGCAGCACGGTCCCGTTGCGGAAATTAGACTCCACGGCCTCAAAGCGCATCGCGTCAATCTGGCATTCGGAAATTTCTCCGGCGACGTTATCCGCCAGATTCATCAGGCATCGGCCGAGGACCGACAGTTGGCCATGGCGCTTGTCGCATCCATTGACCAAGCCGAGGCCCTTTCCATAAGGGAACAGGCGCTCGATGATTGGACTGTCACCGATGGCTCCTTCTGTATGGATGCTATCATACGGCACGAAGTACGACCCGACACGGATGAAGCGGTTTCCCATACCTGCCGCGAAGTGATCGTGCCCATAATGGCGGCGATGGCCGAACTCATCGGGTACGATGTGGTCGAAGACGACCCGATCTACGAAGAGCCGGCATTCGAAGGAGGGATAAAGCCTTCGCTCGTCAATCGTCGTGAGCGCAACCCTCGCAACCGGCTCCTCTGCATCCGCTTGCACGGCGAGATTTGCGCCGCTTGTGGACTCGAACCACGTCAGCGCTACGGCGACAATGCTGGCGGTATCATCGAAGTGCATCATCTGGAGCCATTAGCCAATATCGCAGTCCCCAGAGCCTACGACCCGGCAACCGATCTCCTGCCTCTATGTCCATCTTGTCATCGGGCGGCCCACACCCGGCGACCGGCACCTTGGGAAGTCGAAGACATCAGGCGCATGTTGGAGGAACACGGTGGTTGACTACACGAAACTCCCAGTGTCGTTCGCCGAGCTGAAAGAGGGTCCGCCCGACGGCCATTCCATCTCAGAGAGACTTCTCGAACCAATCGCCAGCCTCGAGCGTGAGGAGAACCGTATCGTCGCGCGTCTGGGCGGCATCAGGATGGTGCGAGGCGAGCGGTGTGAGTTCTTGGCTCCCACCAATCGTCATTGCTGGGTGGTCGACGGTACGATATTTCGGCCACTCCCGCGTGATGCTGCGAAGGTGCTCGCGCAAAAGATCGGCGATGCCGACCCAACCGATATTCCATTCAGCACTGCAATCCGTCTCCTGAGATCCGATGGTGATGGCATCGCCGCCACGCCGTCGGAAGCGATCATGAAACCGGGCAAGGAAGCTGCAGAATTGAAAGGCGATACAATCGATATCGCGGGCTTGGAGGCGGAGCTATTTCCCTATCAGGCGAGGGGCGTCCAATGGATGTGGGAAACGGTCTCCCGAACTGGCGGACTGATCCTTGCCGATGAGATGGGTTTGGGCAAGACACTCCAGATCATCGCGCTGCTCATGATCGATCCGCCCGGGTCCCAAGCACCGGCACTGATTGTCTGCCCGACCAGCCTCATTGCCAACTGGGTCCGCGAGATCGCTCGGTTCGCACCGACTTTGGATGTAGCCGTTCATAGAGGAGCGCACAGGACAGGGGTGGTTTCCGGGCTGCAAGCGTCGAAAGTGCTGATCACAACTTACGATACCATGGTGAACGATATCGCCGTTTTTTCGGGGCTCGAATGGTCTTGGGTAATTTGCGATGAGGCACAGGCAATCAAGAACCCGCACTCGAACCGCCGACAGGCAATCGCGACCATACCCCGAAAGCGGGCCATTCCAATGACCGGGACACCCGTCGAGAATAGCTTGGTCGACATTTGGTCCTTGACGGATTTCACCATTCCCGGGCTGTTGGGCAGTCTCTCGGAGTTCGAGGACAGTTTCCCTGATAGTCTCGAATCAGGTCAACAGCTGAAGCGTCTCACCGATCCAATCATCCTGAAACGTCGGGTGGCGGATGTGGCTAGCGATCTGCCTGAAAGGATTGACGTGGATGTCCCGCTCGAACTCGACGATCAGCTTGTCGACCACTATCGCCATGTACGTGACGCCACTATGGAGAAATATCCTGTCGCGGGCGCTCTTGTTGCTACTCTCCAGTTGCAGCTCGTTTGTGCTCATCCATGGTTGCGTAGCTCGGGAGAGAACGAAGAAGATGCGGCCATTGCCGCAGCCCCAAACATGCCGCTTGTTACACCCAAGATGGAGCGAGCAGTCGACCTTCTTCGAGAGGCGTTTGCCAATGGACGAAAGGTCATTGTTTTTGCTCTTTT
The DNA here is from genome assembly GCA_965204785.1 of Alphaproteobacteria bacterium. GTDB lineage: Bacteria > Pseudomonadota > Alphaproteobacteria > SP197 > SP197 > SP197. The sequence goes on from CBDBFJ010000006.1 coordinate 3,564, forward strand.
CAATCGGATCGGTGACCTCCTCAAGCAAGCGTGTTCCCAAATGCCTGATACCCATTGGGGGGCTATTAACGGTTCAACCCCTCAGGAGGATAGGCAAACCATCATTGATGTATTCGCGGCCCATGAAGGGTCGGCATGCTTGGTCCTTAACCCGAAAGCGGCGGGTGCGGGTTTGAACATCACCGCGGCAACCGTTGTGATCCATTTCACACCGGTATGGAATCCTGCGCTTGAAGCCCAAGCGAGTGCAAGAGCGCACCGAAGAGGGCAGACAAAACCGATCACTGTCTATCGGCTTTTCTATTTGGACACCGTGGAGGAAGTAATGATCGATCGATCCGCCTGGAAAAACGACCTTGCGAACGAGACCGTGCCAGTCTCGACCCGTGACGCCGATGATCTCAAACGTGCCCTCGAAATATTGCCCCTGAAGTCATGAACAATGAGAAATTCCGAAAGCGACTGGATGCCGATGACATCCTGTTCATCAACGCGTCCGGAGAATATCGGCCACGAGAAAACGCTTCCGGGCACCCCCGGCAACGTCGACGGTGAACGGCCCGCCCCCAACAACCCCCGAAAAGATGCCCGCCGACCTGCGCGCCGCCCATGAGCGCAACGACGAGACGCTCGAACGTATCTACATCGGTCGCCGGTTCAAGAACGACACGGAACGGCTCGAACATCTGTTTGACCGCTACGCCAAGATGACGACCAAAGTGCCTGCCTGACCCGAATTTGAGATAGAGGTGCGCGTTATCTCAGAAATGATACTATTTTCTGAGATAATGATTGCCTCTCCCCAGGAACTTGAGATAAACCTGTTCATATCTAAGAAACGCGGCAGTTTTTGAGATATGGATATTGCGGACTTCAGATCGGGCGCGCCCGAAAACAGGGATCAGTACAGGGCCTTCCTGCCGGAAACGATCTGTCACGAATGGGTCATCGCCGACCCGGAGCTGTCAGAACTGCTCGGCCGCGCAGACCGCGCGCTTGGGGAGTTGAACGCCTTCGCGCAGCTGATCCCGGATATCGAGTTCTTCATCCGCATGTATGTGGTCAAGGAGGCCATGCAATCCAGCCGGATCGAGGGCACGCAGACCAATATCGAGGATGCGTTCAAGGAGGCCGATGATCTGAACCCGGAAGAACGCGACGACTGGGCCGAGGTGCAGAATTACATCATGGCCATCTCCTATGCGATTGAAGCGCTTGAGGAATTGCCGCTATGCAACCGGTTGCTGCAGCAGACGCATGCAGTCCTGATGACCGGCGTGCGGGGCGAACACAAACAACCCGGCCAGTTCCGCGAAAGCCAGAACTGGCTTGGCGTGAGCCTGAAGAACGCTGCATTCATCCCGCCGCACCATGACCATGTGCAGGACCTGATGGGCGATCTGGAGGCGTTCCTGCATGCCGGTGACCTCTATGTGCATCCGCTGGTGCGCATCGCGATCGGACACTATCAGTTCGAAACGATCCACCCGTTTTTGGATGGCAACGGGCGCTTGGGGCGTCTGATGATCTCGCTCTATCTTGCGTCAGAGGGGCTTTTGGTGAAGCCCGCGCTGTACCTGTCCGACTATTTCGAGCGGAACAAGACGGCGTATGTGGATCACCTGATGGCCGTGCGGCAGGGCAACCACCTGCGCGAATGGCTGATCTTCTTCCTGCACGGTGTCGAGGAAACCGCGCGGGCGTCGGCGGGTGTGTTCCGCAGCATTCTCACGATCAAAGAGCGGATCGATCGGGACGTCCTCCCCCGCTTCAGCTCTCGTCGTCAAGACAACGCCCAGGCTTTGATGCGGCACCTTTATACCCGGCCAGTTGTGGACGTGAACCAGGCAGCTGGGATTATCGGGACTACCACAAACACGGCCAACGCCCTGATCACAGATATGGTTACTCATGGCGTCCTGGCCGAGATTACCGGTCAACGCCGGAACCGGCTTTTTATCTTTAATGAATATATTGACCTTTTCAGGAGGTAACGATTTGAGTGACCCCAAACCCATTCCATCCGTCTCTGTCGCTTATGCCCAGACCGGCGCCTCCACGAGCTCCAACGAGCTTGGCATGCGCGCCATGCAAGAACGCGCCTGTGAAAAGCGCATCGCCGGGGCGCAGCTTCAGCCAACATTCCCGATGGCCAGTGTGAAGGTCGTGGACAGGTTTGGGCGGCCGGTCGTACCGTGCGAATGGTTCCAAATACCATTGTTCGCGATCAAGAAAGCCGTCGAGCGGATCAGGGACGGGACGATTGCGGGTTATGTTCATGACCCGCAAAAAGCACAACTCTAGAAGCGAGGGGCACAGGCTTAGTTTTCATTCTTCAAGAGAATTTTTCGTTGAGAAAAGAAAATGATTGAACGCATAAAACTTCTGAGAAACATTGGGCCATTTGACAATGTCAGCCCATCTGAAAATATTACTTTTAAACCCTTTTCGCTAGTCTATGGCGAGAATGGGCGCGGAAAGACGACTATCACGGCCATTCTACGATCCCTTGCAACCGGCGAACCCGTCCTGGTAGAGGAACGACAACGGCTTGGCTCTCAGCACCCGCCACATGTCGTTATCGTTCACACAGACGGGCAATCGATATTTCAAAATCGTGCTTGGACGCAGCCTCTCACCGACATCGCAATTTTTGACGATGCCTTTGTTTCTGCAAATGTTTGCTCAGGTATCGAAGTCCAGTCCGAGCATCGGCAGGCGTTACATGAACTGATCCTCGGTGAACAGGGAGTAACTCTCAACAACGCCCTTCAAGGGCATATCCGTCGGGTCGAAGAGCACAACACGGCGCTCCATGACCTTGCCGCCGCCATACCTGCAAACGCCCTCGGGCCGTACGAGGTGGATGCGTTCTGCAAACTCGAGGCGGATGACGATATCGACGTCAAAATACAGGATGCCGGACGTCGCCTTGCCGCCGCGCATTCTGCTGACGCGATACGGCAACGTCCAGGGTTTCAAGATTTTGCGCTTCCTGATTTTGATATCGACACCATTGATGCCGTTCTCGGTCGCGGTTTATCCGACCTTGAAGCTGAAGCCGGTGACCGCGTAAGGGCACACCTCGCGAAGCTTGGCCATGGCGGTGAAACGTGGATATCCGAAGGCGTACCTCGCATCGGATCAGTTTCCGCTGACGAAGAATCTGAAGTCTGTCCTTTCTGTGCTCAAGACTTAAGCGGCTCGCACCTGGTTGTACACTACCGTGCCTATTTTTCACAGGCCTACAAGGATCTGAGGACAACGATCCGGGATACAGGAGTATCTGTTCGCGATACTCATGGTAAGGATATCCCATCCGCTTTTGAGCGCGATATCCGAACAGCGGTTCAAACGCATGAGTTTTGGAAAGACTTCGCCGAACTGCCCCAGATCGACATCGATACTGCAGCCATTGCACGGCAATGGAACGCTGCCCGTGAGGCCGTGCTCGAACAGTTGCGCGCAAAAGCCTCCGCGCCACTTGAGCCTATGGCACTCATGTCCGAGACGCGGCAGACGATCGTCGATTTTCAAGCGAAGATCGAGGAAGTGGCTGCCCTTTCAGAGCGTTTGGTAGCAGCGAATGATAAACTCGACATTGTAAAGGAACAGGCACAAGCCGATAATCTTGCAGCTTTGACGGACGGCCTAGCAAAGCTCAAAGCACAAAAGGCGCGCTTCGATACCGCTGTTGCGCCTCATTGCGATGCACATCTGCTGGAGAAGGCGGCAAAGACTGAGACCGAGGCGCTGCGCACGCAAACCCGCGCAGAGCTTGATCAGTATCGCGAGCGAATCTTTCCAGCCTATGAAGCAACCATAAATGACTATCTTGAGCGGTTTAAGGCGTCTTTCCAGCTTACGAAAGTGCGGCCCGCCAATATGCGTTTCGGGTCATCCGCTTCGTATTGCCTCAAAGTAAACCGGCAAAACGTGAACGTTAGTGCTGATGCAGGGCCGTCTTTCAGGAACACCTTGAGCGCAGGGGACCGAAACACATTGGCACTTGCGTTCTTTTTCGCCTCACTGGAGCAACACCCCAATTTGGGCAACAGGATCGTCGTGATCGATGATCCGATGACCAGCCTCGATGAGCATCGCACTCTTCAAACGCATGAGGAAATTTTTGCGTTATCTCGGCGCGTTCGACAGGTGATCGTGCTATCTCATTCGAAACCGTTTCTTTGTCGTCTGTGGGAGCGAGTGGACAGAAACGCTTCGACGGCGCTCCTCTTAAACAGGGCAGCCGTTGGCTCAGAACTTGCCGTTTGGGATGTGCGAAATGACAGCGTGTCTGAACATGACAAACGCCACGAACTTGTCAGGAAATATCTAAACGCGGCCGATCCAGCAAAGGCGCGCGAGGTTGCAGGAGCTCTACGCCCTATCCTGGAAGCGTTCATGAGGGTTGCCTGTCCCGAGCACTTCCCGCCAGGACAGTCGCTCGGTCCATTCATTGACAAATGTGAAAAGAAGATTGAAACGAACGGCCAAATCCTCTCCGGGGACGATATCGGTGAGCTGCGCCGTTTGCTGGCCTACGCAAACCAGTTTCACCATGATACCGACCCTGCTTGGCAGACAGCGCACATCAATGATACAGCACTCACCGGTTTTGCAGAAAGGACGCTTCGCTTTGCTTCACGTCATTGAGCTTTGCTTTACGCCATTGAGATAGCGGTTGCGGAAGCTCTTTAGTTTCAATGTGTTGACGTAACTTCACCAAAACGGCGCAGACAACGGGTCCGGAGAATATCGGCCACGAGAGAACGCTTTCACGAGGGCAGGTGGCGGAGAGGAAGGGATTCGAACCCTCGATGGGCTTTTGACCCATACTCCCTTAGCAGGGGAGCGCCTTCGACCGCTCGGCCACCTCTCCGCCGCCGCTTCTAAAGAGGTCCGCGGGCGCCGTCAACGCGCGGGGCATACGCCTGTCAGTCTTTCCATTCCGGGCCGTCAAGGCGCTGCACCTCCACCGGATGACCGTCGGCCGGAAGCCGGAAGTCGAGCTTCGCACCCGGGCGGAGGCACCAGTCGAGCGGCATTTCGTCAATCGTGACGGCGCACTCCTGATGACACGCTCCGCATCGGAGCCCAGGCTTGCGGTTCATGGTCGAGGCAGAGGATTGAACGGCCACGGGTCCGACATGACGTCGTTCTCCAGGGGCATGGAAATATCGATGAACTGGCGGTTCATGGCGGAGTATCCAGCGCTGAAATACCGAAGTGACCTTCTGGCCGCTTCCTGGCCGGGAACGTCAACTGGCGCGATGCTCCAGAATCCAGCCGGCAGCCGCGGCGAGATCGTCCACCACGGCCGTGGGATGTGGTTCAACGCCGTTTTCGGCTCCCGTCCGGTATTTGCCGGTCCGCACCAGGAGACCATGGGCCAGCCCTGCCGACAACGCGCCTGCAACATCCATCTCCGCGTCGTCGCCGACCATGACCGCTTCGCCCGCCTCGATACCCATGCTTTCGAGCGCGGCCCCGAAGAATTCAGGAGAGGGTTTGCCCAGGACGACGGGCGAACGGCGCGCAGCGTATTCAAGCGCGGCCACGAAGGCACCGGCATCCAGGCTGAGCGCACCGTCCTCGTCACGGAACACACGGTTTGTCGCCAGGGCGAGAAACGCGGCGCCACCGTCCAGTTCGCGAAAGGCCGCGTTGAGTGTTGCGTACGAGAAGCCACGGCCCGCATCGCCCACCACCACCGCACGCTCCGTTCCCCCTATCAGGCCGTCAAAGTCTTCCCGAAGCGCAGGGTCGATCAGCAGGTGAGGCGAGCAGTCGTGCCGTTCCAGCCACGTGCGCGCGGCGGACGCCGGTGTGAGAAGCGCACCGGGCTCCGGTTCAAGTCCGAGTTTGGCCAACGACTCCAGCAAGGCGGCTTTGGGCGTGCGCGTGGTGTTGGTCAGAAACCGGATCGGGAGCCCCTCCGATCGAAGCCGGTCCACGGCAGCGAGCGAGCCGGGCACAGCACGCCCACCATCGTATACGACACCGGCAAGATCGAGCAGAACACCCTTGATCATGACAAGAGCCTGCCAAGCGGCGAAATCCCGGTCAAATCAAGTGATGCGGGACAGCGCCGACGGTGCCCGGGACGCATGCCGGAGGTGGAACGACGATTCCGATTCTGCTATCTCCGGTTCCATCGAAGGCATCGCGGGTCCCCGTAGCTCAGCAGGATAGAGCACAGGATTCCTAATCCTGGGGTCGCAGGTTCGAATCCTGCCGGGGACGCCATCGCCTGTCGATCTCTCTTCCTCGCCCCCCACGTTTCGCCGGGACCGCGTTATGTCGCTGTCCGGACGGCATCGTCTGCCGATAACCGATTGACAGCGGAGGCTCCTGTCGTGAACCGCGTCGCAGTCGTGGGGCATCACGCGGTTGTCGCCGAAGGTATCCGGCCGGGATCGCGCAATTGCGATGGAGAGTCAGAACGTGCCGGCTGTCCTGACTGAAGCCTGCCTGCATCCTGCACCGATCCGTTTTGCATGTCAGAACAGGAGACAGGCTTTCCGGAACTGTCGAAATGCCTCTATAACAGCGGCCATGCAACCCGCCGTACGTACTGCGTTTCCCCGCACCGTCCGTGAAGTCGAACCGCTCTGGATCCCCCTCTCGGACGGCAGGCGCCTTGCAGCCCGCATGTGGCTTCCCGATGACGCCGACAGCGATCCCGTACCGGCCATTGTCGAGTCGATCCCCTACCGCCGTCGCGATGGCACCATTCTGGGCGATGCGCCGACCCATCCCTGGTGGGCCGGTCACGGTTATGCCGCCATCCGTCTGGACATAGCCGGGTCGGGTGATTCCGATGGTGTCCTGCTGGACGAATATCTCGAGAGCGAACAGGACGACATCTGCGAGGCCATCGCCTGGATCGCCGGACAGTCCTGGTGCTCGGGGTCGGTCGGCATGATCGGCATTTCCTGGGGGGGCTTTGCCGCACTTCAGGTCGCTGCACGCCGTCCTCCCGCGCTCAAGGCGATCATTCCCTGCTGTGCCACCGACGATCGTTACCATGACGACGTGCACTACATTGGCGGCTGCCTGCTGAACGACAACATCAGTTGGGGCAGCGGTATCTTCGCCACTCTTTCACGCTGGCCCGACCCGCATGTCAAAAATGAAACATGGCGCGCTCATTGGCTGGAAAGAATGAATGATACCGGATGTCCCCTGATTGAGTGGACTCATCATCAGCGCCGCGACGACTTCTGGAAACACGGCTCT
>CBDBFJ010000007.1:0-1973 GCA_965204785.1 Alphaproteobacteria bacterium
CCACAGGGACGATGGCGTGTGCCTTGAGCCTCCGCGCACGTCGATGCGCTCGAGGGCCCGGTTCCTGCAGTGGGCGTGGATGAGTTCGGCGCATGTGCGTCTTCGGGCGCGCCGGCTTTCGATCGCTTCGGGTTCTTTCCTGCGCCTGTAACGCAGGCTGGCGCGCGATGCCGGAGAGAGATCGTTCTCGCCGGCCTCACCGGGCGTGGGCATGTAGACCGTGAGCGGCCCGGCTTGCGCTCTGGCCGGGGCGACGATGGCGTCACGGCTGTCACAGCCCCGATCGAACAGCACGCGTCGGGACGCGGCCCGGTAGTGGCGCGCACATCCTTCCTCACCGGGCGGGCCAGGCCCCGCTGGGGATACGGTCGGGGCTAAACTCCGCGAACGCCGGCGCCTAACGCTAAAAGACAAAGCGAGGCACGCGCCTGGCGTCTGAGGGAACGAACAAAACCTCACATACCCCGCGGTACCTCCCTGGCGATCCAGGCGAAGCCGAACATGGCCGCCCCTGTCGAAATGAAGACCAAAACCAGCGGGAAGATCCTCAAGAGGTCGGAATAGACCGCTGCGGGCAGGATGCTCGAGGCGTCCGAATAGGTCGAATAGACCATGGTCATTTCCGGGCGCTCGCGTTTTTTGACTGCGCGCATGTAAGGTGACGTTCGCGCAGGAATCGCAGGCCGTGATGCCGCGGCCAGCAGAAAGAGCCCGAAGCCGGCCCACGGGCTGGGATAGGCCAGCGCCCCGGTAGAGGTCGCCAGGGCGGCGAACACAAAGGCACCGATCCACGACGCCGCGCACGCCCGTGCGTCGCGCGAGCCGGCCGATACCCGGCGTGACCAGCAGCAGCACGTTGCAAGCGCCCGCGATCAGGCCGCCGGCTTCCTTACCGGATCCGGTCTTCACCATGTCGATCGCGCTACGGCGATGGCATAGGCCAGGCGCAGACGCGGCTGGATGAAACGCAGCGGGTTCTTCGGCTTGGCGCACGCGGCGCAAGCAGCGCCATGTCATTGATGCGCATGGCGCGGAAATAGAGCAGTTCGACAAGCGATGCGCCGGCGGCCAGGCCATGGGCCGCCCAGGGGTCGACGTGCACGAAGAGCAGAACGCCGACATAGGGTCCGATGCCCCAACAGGTCAGCGTCTGGAAGAACAGGCGCGTGGGCTCGGCCTTGACGAAATCGCGCTTGGCGATGTGATCCATCATGTAGAGGTTTTGCACGATGATAAAGCGCGGTGTCGCCCAATTCCCGGCACAGGGCGCCCAACGGCAGGCCAGCCATGGCGCCGGTTGCCAGGAAAGCCGGCGTCATGGCGCACGGGATGACGCAGCCGACATAAACCCTGTACCGCCGGAAGCGCGCGATCAGTGCGGGAATACCGAACGAAAGCAGCAGGTTCGTCTCGGCCACCACCATGAACATGATGGAGACGTTGCGTGCGCTTCCCAGGACCGGATAGGCCTCCAGGGGAATCACGCCCAACAGCACCGCGCGCCCGAACGCGCCGGTGGTGAACATCATGCCGAACGCCGCCGCGCCGGGAAGCAGGAACGGTTGGGATCGGCCTGAGTGAGCATGAAGCCTTACATTGTAGAACACCTCACACCAGCACCCCATGACGCTGAAACGCAACGACAATCACGTGCCCAACCACACGACGCCAGAAGATGTCTCGGCATTCCCTCGACGCTATGGTGCCATCTCCAACCTGTGAGACCTGCGCGGGATAACAAAATGAAAGAACAAGAGATCGATGACATCACAGGCGGGATTGTGGATTCCGCGAATGAAGCTCCACGGCACCTTGGGTCCGGGCCTGCTGGAATCGGTATGCGAAACGATTCTTACCCACGATCTTGAGCGGCGTGGATTTCGTGTAGCTCACCAGCATGCGCCACATCGTTCGATTATGATGGCCTCCACTTCGATGAGACATTTCGTGTCGACTTACTGGTGAACGAACGT